>CP070707.1:2010828-2027076 GCA_020350205.1 bacterium | reverse complement strand
CTGTAATCGCAATGATATTGAATTATATGCGCAATCGAAGCACATTTCCTACCGGAAGGATGAAACAAACGAAAATCTCTCCTTTCGTCGGAATAAAATTCGACAGGTATTAATACCCCTTCTTACATCGGAGTTTAATCCGGAGGTATCCCAACATCTGGCCAGGCTTTCTGGTATACTGGAGGAGTGGGATAATTATATTTCGGACCAGGTGGTTGAACTCTTCTCAAAACACGCTCAAAAGGTATCTCAAAATGAAATAATTGTTGGATTACCTTTCTTTAAACTATATTTTTCTTGGATACAACTGACCATGATTGAATTTATCTTGAACGAACTCCAGTCAGGAAAAAAACAAGTTAATTTCAATCAATATCAGGATTTTAAGCACTGGATCGAAACTGGCCGGATTGGAAGTGAGTTTCTTTGGGGTATTCGGCTTCATTGTATAAAGCGAAAAGATAGAATTGTTTTTCGATCTGTAAAAGAAGATGAACAACTTCTTGAGATTAACATTGATGCCGGGAAATCGTATCTTTTAGCGGCCACTAACATCAAAATGTCTCTGATTGAAATATCCAGGGATGAACTGGATTATTCAAATAATCCGGCCATTGAATTTATCGCAGGTGATAATTTAAATTTTCCGCTATTACTGAGGCCCTGGAATTCTGGCGATTTATTTCGTCCATTGGGTTCAAAGTTTCAAAAAAAGGTAAGCGATTTTTTAACCGATAAAAAAATCGGTTATCCTGAGCGAAAGAGAATCTTTGTGCTTCTAAATAAAGATGAAATCGTTGCCGTTCTGGGACAGCAGATTTCTGAAAATTACCGGATAAAAGATAGAACTAAGAAAATATTTCGTTTAAAAATAGATAAAGTGAACCAATGAAAAAACAAAACATTCTTATTGATGATTTGGAATTCGAACCACTCATCAGTCATGAACAAATTCAGGGCAGGATTTCAGAACTGGCCGATCAGATATCCAGAGACTATAAAGGGAAAGTGCCTATTTTTGTTGGTGTACTGAATGGTGCCATCCTGTTTATGTCTGATTTGATTCGTAAATTACAGATTGAATGTGAAATAGACTTTATTAAAATATCCAGTTATGGCGATAAGCGTGTTTCCTCCGGTGCCATTACCATGATTAAGGACTTTAGTGCAGATCTGCATGACCGTGATATTATTGTGGTTGAAGATATTGTTGATTCAGGCTTGTCTGTCAGCTATTTGAAAAAAAGAATTGAAAGTATGAAACCCTCCAGCGTTAAGTTTGTATCACTATTGGTGAAAAAAGACTGTGCTGTTGTTCCTCTGACAGTAGATTATATTGGTTTTGAGATCGAAAATAAATTTGTTATTGGGTATGGTCTCGATATTGCACAGAAGAAGCGAAATTTAAGTGCGATTTATCAAATCATTGAAAAATAATATTAAAAAGGATACCTAAAAATCATATGAATCCAAATAGAAAAAATTTTCCGAATGACAATCGGCCCGGTGGACCCAAGAAAGATAACAATGACTTCCAGTGGAAAAGGGGATCTAAAACCATTATTATCTGGGTCATTATCATCATGGCAATCATTTTATTTACTCAGATTTTTCAGACCAGCCGCGGACAGGATAGAAGTGTACCGTACTCCAAATATCTGTATTTTCTGGAAAACGGGATGATCTCGCAAGGTGAAGTGGTGGTAAAGGAAAATGAATTTCGGGGAACCTTGAACAAAATTTTTCAGGATGTACTGCCGAACGGTAAGACAATAGAATATACCAAATTCAATACCATCCTGCCTTTTGTGGATGAAAATATGGTCACACTCTGGCAGGAAAAAAATGTCAGCATAGAGTTTGTCCAGCCTTCCAATGAGTGGTTGCTGATTCTGGGTAATATGCTTCCCTGGATATTACTTATCGGATTTTGGGTATTTCTGGCGCGGCGAATGCAGGGAGGGGGAACCGGTGGGCGAAATATCTTTTCATTTGGTAAAAGCAAAGCCAAGATGATGATGGAGAGTGAGACGAAGGTGACGTTTGATGATGTGGCCGGATGTGATGAAGCAAAAGAGGAATTGCGCGAGATTATTGAATTTTTACAGAATCCTGCCAAATTCAACCGATTGGGTGGAAAAATTCCCAAAGGGGCTTTGTTACTGGGTCCTCCGGGAACCGGGAAAACCCTGCTGGCCCGTGCGGTTGCGGGAGAAGCGGGAGTACCGTTTTTCAGTATGAGCGGGGCGGATTTTGTGGAAATGTTTGTGGGGGTTGGCGCCAGCCGGGTCCGGGATCTGTTCGAAACGGGTCGGAAAAACGCCCCCTGTATTATTTTTATTGATGAAATGGACGCCGTGGGACGTCAGCGCGGTGCGGGACTGGGTGGTGGACATGATGAGAGGGAACAAACCCTGAATGCCCTGCTGGTGGAAATGGATGGTTTTGATACCAAAGAGGGTGTAATCATTATTGCTGCCACAAACCGGCCGGATGTGCTGGATGCCGCCCTTCTTCGTCCGGGGAGATTCGATCGACAGATTGTGGTAGACCGGCCGGATGTTCGCGGTCGTGAAGGAATCCTGAAAGTGCATACCAAAAGTATTCCTCTTTCGGAAGATGTGGATCTAACGGTTCTGGCCAAAGGAACACCTGGTTTGGCAGGTGCGGAACTGGCCAACCTGGTGAATGAAGCGGCCCTGGCGGCTGCCCGCCAGGACCGGCAGTTTGTAACCATGGAAGATTTTGAAATGGCTAAAGATAAAATCATGATGGGAATGGAGCGAAAGAGCCTGATTATCAGTGAAGAGGAAAAGCGCAGTACCGCCTATCATGAAAGCGGTCATGTCTTGGTAGCTAAACTAATTCCCGGGTCAGATCCTGTTCACAAAGTGACAATAATCCCCAGGGGCAGGGCACTTGGAGTTACCTCTTACTTACCAATAGATGAACGTCATAATTATTCCAAAGAATATCTTGAGATTCTTTTGTGTCATTTGCTGGGCGGCCGAGGTGCTGAAAAACTGGTCATGAATCAATTGACTACCGGAGCAGGGAATGACATTGAGCGGGCGACGGATCTGGCTCGAAAGATGGTGTGCGAATGGGGAATGAGCGAAAAATTAGGACCAATTACCTTCGGTAAAAAGGAGGAAGAGATTTTCCTGGGACGGGAAATTGCGCAACATCGTGATTTTAGTGAAAACACCGCCCAGGAAATTGATAAAGAGGTACGTAAAATTATTTCAAAATCCGAAAAAAGAGTTCAGGACTTACTTTCCGATAATATTGAACAACTGCATAAACTGGCCGATGCACTGCTGGAAAGGGAAATATTGGACGGTGACGAAATTGATCTGATCCTTTCCGGGAAAAAACTGCCCAAAAAATCCTTAAAATCCAAAACGGCGAAGCAGAAAAAAGTGGTAAAAAAGCGAGAATCCGATGTACCGCGTGCGAAAGACAGGCAAGAATTGCCTCCGGATAAATCAGACGGCAAAAAACCACGTGGTAAAATTCAGCCCGCAAAAACATCAAAGCCTCCTAAAGAGGAAGCGCTGGAATCTTCAGATTCAAAGAAGGAAAATTTGAATTAATAAATTCGGAAATGGAAAGCCAGGTCAACACGCCTGGCTTTTTTAATATCTGGAGGGTGTGATGGACTTACAGAAAATCACTAAAGGTATTCAATTGGTGCTGGAAGGAATTGGAGAAGATGTTTCTCGGGAAGGTCTGAGAAATACCCCCAGCAGGGTTGCTGAAATGTACCGGGAAATTTTGCAGGGCATTAATCAGGAGCCTACATTGGAAGCTGGTTTTTCAGAAGAGGTGACAGATGATCTGATTGTGATTCGTGATATTCCTTTTTACTCGATATGCGAACACCATTTGTTACCATTTTTTGGAAAGGTCCATATTGCGTATGTGCCGAAATCCAATAAAGTTGCCGGTTTTTCTGCAATTACCCGCCTGGTGGATGTATTCGCCCAACGCCTGCAGATTCAGGAACGGTTAACCCGCAATATTGCTGATGCTATTAAAAAATCACTCAATCCGAAAGGAGTGTTAGTCATGATTGAAGCACAGCAGTTGTGTGTGAGTATGCGCGGGAATAAAAAAGATTCTGTGCGAACTAAAACGAAATCTGTGCATGGAGAAATATCATCTGAGTGTCTGCAAATAATGGGGTAAACGACCTACGGACTTTTAGCCATTTTAACTTTCCTGCCAACTTATAAATATTTGAAATACTGTTTTATATCAGATCTCTATTCCATTAATTTATTTTGGTTTTAAAAGGTAGATTAAATTATGATGCAGTGGTTGGAATATTTGTCTGGAAATGTACCCGGAGGTATTTTCCTTTATGGGTTTCTGTTAATCGTCACTTTTTTTATTCTCTTCTTTATGTATCGGGTGAATGAATTATTCCTGCGAAAACACCTGCTGCGCTGGTTTATCGTATCTTTTATTTTTTACAGCATTATCTATCTTTTGTTATGGTTCAATAATCCTCCCTCGCAGGTTTATAAACGATATGGTGTTTTTATCTCAGGTGAAGATCCGCATGATCAGTGGTTCGCGAAATATTTAACCGATATTACCGAGCAAAATGTGGAGCCATATTTTTCGCAGCGGGAATTTCTATTCATGGATCGATGGTTCTATAATATTACTCCTTCGGATTCTGCCCTCAGCAGGAAATTCAGAATGCATGCTTTCGAAACCATCCCTATTCACAGGGTTTTAGTAGGACAGATAAAAAGAGAGGGTATGAAATTCCAGGTGAAATACGAATTTCTTCAATTCCCGGGACATAAGATAATTAAAGTGGCTCAGGCGGAGTTTAATATCTATAACATTCAAGAATATTTACATTGGGTCAGGACCCACTTTGGAGATGAACTCCCGTTTCGATCCAAAAAGAGCAGGGAGCCAAATCCACAGCCCGATAGCCTTTTGGAATTGATAAAAATACGGGTTTATCAGAATCGCCTTGACGAAGCGGAAAAAACCCTGAAGAAAGCGAATTACAAAAAAATTCCACATCCCGAATATTCAATCTGGGAAAAAATTGTAGAGATCAGGCGTGCTGGTAACGAAAGTCGCCAGAATCAAGCCCGAAATCCTTACGCAACAACTTTACCCGGTTGGAAAAAACAGATGGTTGCGGCAAGGGAGCACCTTCTGGGATTACTGAGATTGGGACGGGAAGGAATGCAGCTCGAACTACCCGTTGCAGAAAGTTATCTATGGGAGGAAGATTTTGCATCGGCTGAAATATTCTTAAAGAAAGCATATATCGAAAATCCATTTAATATTGATGTTTTGATCAACCTGTCATTCATTCATCCCTCCAGATACCGGGAATTTGGAATGGCAAACAGGCAGGATATATACCTGAAAATTTTGGATATCTGTCCGATTCAGGAAGCTGTTCTGATTCAATGGAGCGATACCATATTGAGGGATAATCCGCCTTATACATCGCCCCCAACCTATGCCAAGAAACGTGTGCTGGATTATTTATCGATTAATCCTCATTCCTTCAAAGCTTGGCTTATGCTGGGAAAAATTCACGCCCAGGCGCTGCACCGTTCTGACGCACTGGCCGCATTCCTAAAAGCGGATTCCATTTCCCCGCAGAATGGGTTGGTCTGTTATAATATCGGTGCATTGTATTATGAATGGAAGAAACCTGAACAGGCCAAGAAATATATCATGGATGCTATCCAATTTGATAATTATTTAGATGCTTACCTTTATCTGGGTTCAATTTTGAAAGATGAAGGAAATTACCGAGCCGCTTTGCAAAATTTCAGGTATCGGGTTGCCCACAAGCAGGGTGAGGATGATTTTTATGCTTATCAGGCCATGAAGGGTATCCAGGAGTGTCTGGAAGCCCTTGGCGAAAAACCTGATTAGAATGATAGACTATGTTTATTCGGCGGATATATTCTGAAAACATTACCGATTATGAGCGCGAGTTTTTTGCTTCAGGCATCCACATTAACTTTGGGCATATCCACAAATATCTAAATCCTCATCTGACCCTTAAATTTGGAAATCTTGATCTTTATTGTCTAAGGCAATTATCCGGAATTCTTGCGGAAAATGCAGTTTTATACTGGAGTTCGACAAAAAATCTAATTGCCACTTTTTATAATTGGGCTATAATTGATAAGATCTTGGGAACCGATTATAATCAGATTCCCGGGATCAGACAGCTTCTTCAAGATTTTAAAGTCGGAATGCGCAAAGATAAGTGGGAGTATGGTATTCCAGCCGGAATTCTGAAAGTGGATCGACCGCTGATTATGGGAATCTTAAATGTGACCCCTGATTCATTTTCGGATGGGGGCCAATTTTATCGTGCAGAAGATGCATATCGGCATGCACAAGGGATGGTACAGGCGGGAGCAGATATTATTGATGTTGGAGCAGAATCTACCAGGCCCGGAGCAGAGGTGGTTGATACGAAGGAGGAATGGCGTCGCCTGGAAGCTGTTCTGCGCAAATTACGATCCGAAATTTCAATACCCATATCTATTGATACTTTTAAATCTGAAATTGCACAACGGGCTCTGGATTCCGGAGTCGATATTATTAACGATATCTCCGGATTAACTTTTGATTCTCAAATGGTCAGGGTAGCTTCCCGGGCTGCCTGTCCTGTCATTATTATGCATATCAGAGGAACTCCCCGGGATATGCAGCAAAATCTTCATTATGATAATCTAATGGAAGAATTACACCAATTTTTCCAGAGGCAAGTCGAATTTGCCGAGGACCATGGTATTTCTCAATTGATTCTGGATCCTGGAATAGGTTTCGGGAAAAGATTACATGATAATCTGGAGATTATTAGAAGATTGAGCGAGTTTCGAGGCTTTGGATTCCCACTTCTTGTGGGACCGTCGCGAAAATCATTTATTGGAAGAATTTTGGACGCTGATCCTGAACACAGGTTAATGGGGACAGCCGCAACGGGGTGCCTTGCTCTGAATAACGGTGCCCAAATTCTCCGGGTGCATGATGTCGCAGAAATGAAGCAGCTTTCGAGTATGGTAAACGCCGTAAATTTTAATGATTTTTTGGAATTGAGTGATTAATTATTTTGATTTTTAAATTTTTTGATTTAAATTGATCAAAATTGATAGTTTATCACGTTTTTTAAAGTTGATTTTGGTGAGAAAATTAGTAAGACTGTTTAAGTATTCTCAAATACAGGCGATGATATTCTATTAATGGGTATATTATGCTCTTTAAAATCGGGTTTCTTTCAATTTCGGTCATTGATGTTCTGGATATCGTCCTAGTCAGTTATATTTTCTATAAGTTATATGAATTCTTAAAGGGAAGTATTGCTGCCCGCATGATGATTGGCCTGCTTTTTATCATTCTGATTTCCATTGTGGCCGAACTTTTGAATATGAGTGGAAGTACCTGGATTTTCGCCAATTTAAAGACGGTGTGGGTTATTGCATTTGTGATTATTTTTCAACCGGAGTTTCGCCGGTTATTGTTGTATCTGGGACAAATACCGATTTTAAGGCAAATTGTGCAGGTATCGGCCCAGAAAATTGTAGATGAAGTAGTGGGTGCAGTGGCGGAATTATCAAGGAAAAATTTCGGGGCGCTGATTGTGGTTCTGCGTGATACCGGAATACGCAGTGTGATTGAAACCGGGATTCCGCTACAGGCCCAGCTGAGTAAAGCACTAATCTTGTCGATTTTTAATCCCCGTTCGCCTATGCATGACGGGGCTGTGGTGATACAGAATGATATTCTGGTTGCTGCCAAATGTCAGCTGCCATTGACGGAAAATCCGCGCTTGGATCCGACACTTGGAATGCGCCACCGGGCAGCACTGGGATTATCAGAGCAATCTGATGCACTGGTTTTGGCGGTAAGTGAAGAAACCGGAAAGATTTCCCTGGCGGAGAACGGTGTTTTAACTGGTGGTTTAACAGAAGAAGGACTGAAACAGCGCTTAATTGATGCATTCTCTCCAGCGATACAAACCCGGCGGGGATTATCCGATTTACTGCGCTGGGGAGAAGAAGTATAAGTTGACACTGTGGACTTTCTCGGTTTTTTTCATTGTATAAGTTATAGAATCTATATAAAGAAAGATAATTTTTAAAATTGATTTATAATGGGTGAGGGTATTATGAAAATTGATAAGAAAATATTTTCAATTTTTCTGGTCATAGTAAGCCTGTTCTTGCTGGTATTTGATCAGTCAGCATATGCCGCCAGGCGTTATCTGGTTGGAACTGGGAATTTTAATAACACTGCGATTTGGAGTACAACTTCCGGTGGGTCCGGTGGTGCCTCAGTTCCCGGGGCGGGTGACTGGGTAATTGTTGACAATAATTTTACGGTGACACTCAATGTGAACGCAACAATCGATTCGTTAACCATTTCAAATGGAACCTTCGATGCTTCGACTTTTTTTCTCACAGTCCTGAATACAACAGACGTCTCGGGAGGATTACTAACACTGGGTTCTGGTTTTCGCACATTTGTTGACAGTCTTACTTTAAGTGGATCAGGAACATTAAACTGTGGTTCCTCAAATATGACTCTCCGGAGTGATTTTTCAATATCAGGTGGGACTTTTTCAGCGGGAACGAGCACATTACGTTTTAATGCCTCTGGAGGAGCAGTTCAGACACTCAGATCAACAATAAACATTACCCTTAATAATATAACTATCGATCAGGCTTTTCCGGATAATATCAATGCCGGGGTTGTTTTTTCAACGACTGCTCCGTTTGTCATATTTACGATTAACGGCACGTTTGAGTTAAGATACCCCGATCAATTAGGAATTACAACCGCTGGTTTTGTTGTATTAATTTATAGCCCAACATCTACTCTTAAATATGCGGGGCAAAATTTCGCCGGAAGCAGTTCTCAGTTGACAGGGGCTGAATTTTTACTTCAGGTGAATAATCTGGAAATTAATGTGGGATCTTACCCAAATGGAGTGGACCTAACCGGCGAGGGTGATAAACAGGTTCAGAGAAATTTAACATTGACCCAGGGAATTCTCACTCAGGGTGCGACAGAAAATATTTTTGTTGGTGGAAATGTGGTGACAGGAACCCTGACTACTTCCGGATTTTACGTAGGTGGAACAATTGTCATGCGGCAGAATCAACCCCAGTTTATCGAGGCAGGAGGGGGTTCAATTGCAAATCTGACCATTAACAAGACGAATACCACCGATGTTGTCAGGTTAAATACACAAATCCTGAATATTACCGGTAACCTGAATATACAAAATGGAATTTTCGAACTGGGGCCCGGTTCTAATGGAATTAATCTCTCCGGATCTTCTTCCGTTTTTAGAATACAGGCAGGCGGAACATTCAGAACTGGGGGTAAACAGGTTTCCAACGCGGGTACTTTCAATCTTGAGACCGGCAGCACGTTCGAGTTTACCGGAACGTCTCAGGAACAAACCCCAACGGGTATTTCTTTCAGCAACCTTAGGATGAGTAATCCTGGTGGATTAAATGTTATTGGAAATATACTGGTTAATGGTAACCTGGTATTTAATGCAGATAACAATGTTGTGGTCAGTGGAGGTGTTAATACGCTTACCATTGGATCTTCCGGTTCCATTTCGGGTGCGAATTCAAACCGTTTCATTCTCGGACCCTTACGAAAGCAATATACCGGCACGGGCTCATTTACCTATCCAATTGGTGTGGAAGAACTCAGTACGTTTTATTACCGTCCAGCCACGTTTAATTATACTGCTGGCACTTTCGGAGGGACAAGTGTCATTCGTGTAGCCTATACGAGAGCCTCTTTTTCTCCAAATCCATTACCTCCAGGTATCTCTGCATTGGATCCTTCTGGACACTACCAGGTGACTGAATTGGGTGCTGCCCCCTCCTCATTTACTTATAGTTTTACGGGTACTTTCGATGATGGTAATTTTCCACTGGAATCTCGTAATCGTGCGCTGGTTGAGACTGCCTCAAGTTACACAATCGCTTCAACAAACAGCGTAGATGAAGTCAATAATACTGTCACTTCGGGGGATTTCTCCGCTCTACCGGTAGGAAGTAATTTCATAGTCTTTGGTTCAGGGGGGACTTCTGTTACCTGGGATGGCGGTGCCGGAGATGGTTTGTGGTCTTCCGCTAATAATTGGGATCCTAATACCGTGCCTATATCCACCGATGATGTCACGATCGATCTGGCGGTTACAGTTGATATAACTGCTACGACTGCTGCCGTTGCCCAAACCCTTACGCTGGGCGGGACCAATAACCCGGTTCTTGTTGTAGGGGGTACTGCAGGTAATCCCCTTCGGATCTATCAAACCTCAGGTACACCTCTCACGGTGAATAATGCCTCAATCCTGCGGATTATTAATTCACAGGGGATCAAATTTGATCCGGATAATACCAATCTTTATGATCCAGCTCGTACAAATTATTCCGGAACAAGTACCGTTGAATATCAGGCGGGTATTGTGCAGGCAGATGAATATCAAAATCTATTGGTTAATGGCGCTGCATCTTCTTCATCTTCTGGTAGCATTGTGGTAAGTACAAATTTTGAAAAACAAAGTGTGACAGGTTTTACGGCTTCGATTCCAGTAACTGTCTCTGGAACTTACGTAAACACTGAAGGAACTGCTACCTTTACTGGTGGATTGACGATGAATGGTACTGACTTTAATGTGAATAGTGGGTCTATTGGCGGATCCGTCACATTTTCAGGTTCTGGATCTCAGAATATTGGTGGAGCTGCCAATCCTGCTATATTCAGTAGTTTATCACTAAATAATAGTAATGGTTTGGTCCTGAATACTCCGGTACAGATCAATACTTCACTCAACTTATCTGCCGGATTAATAACGACCACCAGCAATCTATTAACCCTGGTTGGAAGTGCGACGGCTACTGGAAACGATAATAGTTATGTATATGGTCCACTGGCCAGAACACTTGCAACTGGAACAAAAGAATACCCGATTGGCAAGAGTTCTTATCGTCCTGTATCCACAAATTTAAGTGGATCAACTCCAACGGTTCAATTTGAAGTTTTTGATACTCGTCCAACTCAGAACTGGCTTGATCCGTTGGTGCTTATTTCCCAGGTTCGGTATTGGCTGGGCAACATCAATTCAGGTTCTGTAAGCAGTGGTTCAGTTACCCTAAATTACGGAGATGATGATGGTGTACAACTCGGAGACAGCCTTCGAGTAGCATATTCTCCCGACCAAAGCAGCACCGCTTATGTCTCAATCGGTGGAAGTGGTTCTTCTGCTGGTGCTGGTTCGATAACGGGTACCTTACCGTCCAATGCATTGGGATATTTCACCCTCGGATCAGTGTCATTTGATAATCCCCTCCCGGTCGATTTGGCCATATTTACAGCAGTGGGGGCGTCAGGAAAGGTTCTACTTAAATGGGAAACTGCTTCGGAAGTCAACAACCTCGGGTTTGATATTTACCGCTCAGAAAGTGAATCCGGAACGTACCAAAGAATTAATCAACAGATAATTCAAGGAAGAGGGAATAGTAATACTTCTAATCATTACGAATATGTGGATGTGGAAGTCATGGAGAATATGACTTATTTTTACAAACTCTATTCACGGGATTTTGACGGAACAATCCATGATTATGGAAAAATTGCATCGGCGCTTGTTAAACCATTACCGACAACCTTTGCTGTAGCACAGAACTATCCCAATCCGTTTAATCCCAGTACCAGAATCAGTTTTGATGTGGCCAAGGAATCCGCTATTACCCTGGAAGTCTACAATATGCTGGGCCAAAAGATGAGAACCTTGATTGACAATCAACGGTATTTGCCGGGTGTTTATAATGATATCATTTGGAATGCCCGGGATGATCAGGGCAATAGTGTTGCAAATGGAATCTATTATTTGGTATTTTCGGCTAAAGATTATGGATACCAGCAGGTTCGCAAGATGGTCTTTATGAAATAAGGTTGTCTTTCAACAGAAGTTTGTGCGCGGAGGGGATAAACATTTATCCCCTTTGCTTTAATAATAGTTTTAATTGATGGTGATCATGCAGTACAGGATTTGATATTTGGGTTCTATGAGATTTAGTCCTTTCATATTCGGGTTTATTCTTCAATTTTCTTTCCTGTGGGCAGCAACGGATCAGTTTTATCACATCGAAAAACAGGATCCCCGTGGGTTGATCCTGCAATTCAATTTCCCTGATCCTATCCTGGAGGGTAACGCAGACCGAGGAGAAAAAGTCCTGGTGAGCATTCCGGGATTACTCCATAATTATCGCGAGAAATATCCCCTGCTTCCTCTACATTCCACGGTTCTGGTGGTACCGGAGGGTAAAATATCCTGGCAAATTCTTTCCGTAAAGAATCAGGATTATCCAAATAACCTGCCGGTCATTTATGAATCTTCCCGGGAATCCAACGGCCCGGTCCGAACTGATAACTTCTCTGGGATTTATCCGGAGCAAATTGTCGTATTAAAAGATCTGGGAATATTCAGAGATTATCGTTTAGTAGGATTGACGATCTTTCCGATACAGGCAACTCCCGGTGGTCTGGTTTTTTATCAAAATCTGAGAATAAAAATAGATTTTCAGGCCGGTATTCAGGCGGTCTCTGCGGTCATGCCTCTTGAGGAAAGTCAGATTTTTCAGAATTTTGCTCTAAATGCACAGAGTGCTTTCCAGATTAGTCCTGTGATTACATCCTCTCCAACTCCGGCCTCTCCCATACAACAAAATTCCAGTTCTGATCAGCGAGTTAAAATTATTGTTGACCGGAAAGGGATATACCAGATTACCGGACAGGATCTGCTAAATAATGGGATCGTAATTCAGGATATTAATCCCCAGACTTTTCGCTTAACCAACAAAAACAATGATGTTGCACTCTTTATCTCCGGCGACGCGGATCTCAGTTTCGAGCCGGGAGATTATATTGAATTCCTGGGTGAAAAGAATGAGAAGACTTTTCTACAGGTTTCTCCGGACCTGTATAGCGATCCTTTTTCCGATGATAATGTCTATTGGCTCAGTTGGGGAGGATCTCCGGGAATCCGGATGGTCGAGGAAAGCGGTGCCATCATAAGTACCAGCCCTTCTCAGTATAATTTCGCACAATTTTATCCTTATACCTTTCATTTCGAGCGTGACGGTCATTTCGAACGTTTTGGAGAGGGAAATACCGGTCGTTTAACTCATACCCATGATGCCTGGTTTTTTGATTCCGGTATTCAATCCATCGGCAAAAGGACTTATCCGCTTAATCTTATATATCCGGACTCTTCGTCTTTTACGCCGGTTAAAGTCAAGGCGGCGTTTGCAGGAAAATCGCCCACCTCACATCAGGCTATGGTGTGGTTAAATCAACGGTTGGTAGGACAGGTGACTAACAACTGGTATGGGCAGCGAACACTTTTATTAGACAACTATGCCAATTCAAGCATCCGCACCCTTGATCTGGCTCATGGTGCAAACAATCTGGAGATTCAACTCCCTTCGCTTGCCTCTAACGGAAATAGCGATTGGGTGATGTTGAATTGGGTGGATATTACCTATGACCGCCAGTATAAAGCATTGAATAATTACCTGGAATTTTCCAAACCGTCTCCTTCTGTCATTTACTATCCGAATATAAATTTATTTCAGTTCGAGTTGAGTAACTTTACCCGGTCCGATATTGAGATTTACAAGAAGGGAATTAGTAAAATTGTGAATTACGCCATCGAGGTTGAGGGGAGCGGTACGAACACTCGCTATAAGATTTCTTTTCAAAATAATATTTATGCGAATAATGTTGAATATATAGCCCTGGCCAGCAATGCTAAACTTTCACCAAAGAAGATTTTACAGGATTTACCTTTTGATGAATCAAATCCCAATCTGACGTTGCGGGATCCCTCCAATTCTGCTGAATACCTGATCATCACTCACGAAAAATTCTATGAACGGGCGAAAGAATTGTTGGAATTTAGGCAAAATAAAGGTATAAAAGCTTTAATGGTAAAAGTGGAAGACATCTATGACGAATTTAATTATGGAATAAAATCTCCCCTGGCTATCAAGGAATTTCTGGAGTATGTCTTTTACAACTGGGATCGGAATCATCGCTTAAAATATGTAGTTTTGCTGGGCGATGCCAACTATAACTATAAGCTCACCGGAACACTTCGAGAAGATTATGTTCCCACTTTTTTCTATCAATCCATTGATTTTGGTGCGGTTGCCACGGATCTTCCATATGCTCAGGTTGCCGGAAAAGACCTGCTCCCGGACCTGTTTGTGGGTCGGATTCCGGTCACTACCAACGGCGAGGTTGCGAATATCATAGAAAAAATCAAGGAATATGAGGATAATCCGGTGATCGGTCCCTGGCGCAATCAGAGCTTGTTCATCAGTGGGAATGACCGCAGTACTCCTGAATTTCCGCAAATCAGCTATCTTCCACGAAAGCCCGCCTTCCGTACCCAGAATCAGCGGGTGATAGATATGTTGCTGGATAAAAAATACAGTGCTTTTAAACTCAATACCATTCGTAATGACAGCCTACCTTTCGACCCTAATTTTGGCGGAACGACAGACCTTATTGATTATTTCGACAATGGACTTAGTTTTGTGAACTTCCTGGGGCATGGAGGCGGCGGTATTTGGGCGGATGTGCAGCTGATGAATCTGCAGGACGTGGATCGATTAAACAATAAGGGCATGTATCCGGTGATTACCAGTATGACCTGTTTCACAGGTGCATTCGATAATCCCGGCTCGCCCGGTTTGGCACAACGTTTTCTGCTGGCACCCGACAGGGGGGCGATCGGTATTTTTGCATCTTCCGGTTTAGGGTGGCTGGCCAATGATTACTCCTTGCTCTGGAATGTGATGAAAAATTTTGGTGATTCCAATAATTCGGTCGGTGAAGCCATTACTTTAGGGAAAATAGATTATTTCGTCAATTCCCAATATGTTCTGAGTGATACTATTATTTCGGGATCATTATGGGGACATAACAGCCTGAAATATGATATGATTTATCAGTATAATTTGATGGGTGATCCTTATATTTATGTCGCCAGACCACCGGCTGAGATTGATATTCAGGTTGACAATGAATTACCCCTGCCGGGAGACACTATCCGGGCCATGGTACAAGCACCATTTACATCCGCGCAGGGATACTTCGAGTTTTCCAACGGGAAAAATGAAATGGTTTCCCGTTATCCGATTCTTTATACCGGGGATATACTTGAGCTATCGATACCTATCCCCGTCAATTTTGAACGCGGGGCAGGTTACCTCAGGGCATATCTGAGTGATAATGTCACCGATGCCTCAGGTGTGAGGATGATTGGTGTCAATTATTCACTCTTTGATTCAGTAGAAACTGTGCCTGCTCAGCCTAATGCGGAAGATAGTGTGCGCATTACCCTTCTTGCCAAGGATAACCTGAGTCTGAGTGATGTTAAAGTCATTGCAATATTACCTAAAGGAATTGTTGCGGGTGACACTATTCATCTTCAAACCATTCAGGTAGGTCCGAATAAATATCAGACCGTTAAAAAAGTCCCGCCAACCCGTTCCCTGGCCACAGTGTATTATTTCGTATATACAACCAACTCCCAGGGTCAGCAAAGTCGCATGAATTACAGTTACAAGGTCAATGAAACGCGTCCGGATCCATTCCTTTACGCACAAAGTGCCCGCTTAGTTGGGGAAGAGCAGGTAAAACTGGCGGTAACTGTTGGGAATAATGGTCTCGTTGAGGGAGAGAACATTGAAGTCAAAGTTTATCAGGGATATGATAATTACCGGTCCAACAATCATTTTGCTCAACAGTTTGTGACGGTGGATGCGCGCGATAGTATCACCTGTAAATTTGCTTTTCCTTTTTCTTTAGATGTTAATACTTATCGCATATATGCAGATTTAGACCGTAATCTGCAGACTCCCGATTTTAACCGTGAAAATAATCTGGATAGCACACAGGTTGCAGTCAACATGTACAATCTTACACCTGCTCTCGGTTCAACTTACCGTAATATTGATAATGATACCCTTGTGATCAACCAGGTTCATCGCTTATGGCTTGCACCGGGAGGAATTACCCAGCCATCTGCCCTGGGAGTGCAATTAGAGAAACTACCAACTTTATTTGAACGTGAGAGACTATTCCCGGTCTGGTTGCGTTCATCAAATCAGGCACAGATCTTGAATATAAAGCAATATTCAGAAG
>CP070707.1:2005647-2010728 GCA_020350205.1 bacterium | reverse complement strand
CTGAGATTTAACAGGTTAATGAATATATTTATGAATATTTCTGTGAACCACAAAACGAGGAGAATGAATCGGTGAAATATCATCATATCGGTATTCCCACTCAGGAAATTCAGGAGAATGAAATCTATTTAAATAAATATAAGTTTTTTTGCACAGACCACACCTCAAATCCCTATGGTATTCAGTGGATGCGATATGAACCGGATTGTCCCTTGCCGGAGATCGTTAAAAAAATTCCGCATGTTGCCTTTGAAGTCGATGATATTCATGAAGCTCTTCAAGATAAACAGGTGATCATTGAACCAAACAGTCCGTCCGAAGGTGTGGTGGTGGCGTTCATTATTGAAGATGGTGCTCCGATCGAGTTTATTGAATATCTGCATAAATAATAGAACTACCCCCGGTCTGGGTTTTAGGCCAATCATTTACGATATTACCCAGTTGTTTGGAGAAAATATCTTTTTAACAATATTATTTAGGGTAAAATAAACCATTTTTTAAATTCTATCTTGCAGATATATTGAGGTTGAGTGACAAAGAATTTAGAGATAGCGGATTGTAATTCCAGGGCAATTTAATGTACTTCACTATCACGAATTATGATAGTTCCCGACCATAATACGAGAAGTTCCCCATTAACCCGTAATGTGATTATCCTCGGTGTGGTGAGTCTCTTTACCGATGCCGCCACCGAGATGATCTATCCGCTGGTACCCATATTTGTTACTCTACTGGGTTCAAGTGCATTAATTCTGGGAATCATTGAAGGTACGGCGGAAACAACCGCCGCGATGCTTAAGCTGTTAAGCGGGATTATATCTGATAAAATTGGAAAACGAAAATTATTGGTTGTGATTGGGTACGGAATTTCGACTTTCATACGTCCCTTCACCGGAGCCGTTTCGGTGGCATGGCAGATCATATTTGTCAGGATGATCGATCGCATCGGAAAGGGGGTTCGGTCGGCTCCCCGTGATGCCCTAATTGCAGCTTCTGTGGACGATCATGGTCGCGGGAAGGCCTATGGTTTTCATCGCGCCATGGATCATGCAGGAGCTGTTATCGGCCCGCTTCTTGCGATATCTGCTCTCATTTTGCTGATTATCGTTTTCAAAATGCAGGATACCCGCCTGGTTCTTCGCTGGATATTTTTACTGACAATCATACCGGGCATATTGGCGTTTTTGGCGCTCATATTTTTTGTTCAGGAAAAAACCGATTCGGATTCTTCCACCAATAAGACTAATTTTTCCCTGAGACATTTCGACAAAAATTACAAAATATATTTGGGTATTATTGTTTTATTCACTTTGGGAAATTCATCGGACGCTTTTTTATTGCTCCGGGTACAGGAGGCTCTTCATCATAGTCAATCGCTTTATTCCAATATTTATGCCGTCCCGGTAATCGGGGATATGATAAGTCGGTTTGGCGATCTGGAGGCCCGGCGAGGCCTGATCGACATACTGTTTATTCCCTTGATCTGGTCATTTTTCCACCTTATCAAAGTTGTATTTTCCACACATCTGGGGATGCTTTCCGATAAAATTGGAAGAAAAAAAGTGATTACCATTGGCTGGATTATTTATTCTTTTGTCTACTTATCCTTTGCCCTGCTTGACAAAATCCCTGATACGGTTCAATTGATGGTTCCATTTGTTCTATTTGCCGTTTATTCTCTCTATTATGCATTTACTGAAGGAGCCGAGAAAGCTTTCGTCGCCGATGTTGTTGAACCTCAGTTGCGAGGCAGCGCATTTGGATTATATAATTTCGCCATCGGCCTGTCAGCCCTTCCCGCCAGTATTGTTTTCGGATTATTGTATAAAACATATGGTGCAGCGGTAGCCTTTGGGACCGGAGCAGCCATTGCCTGCCTGTCTATCTTGCTGTTTGTTCTATTTGTCAGGGAAAAACCTCCGGTCTTGAAGATTTGATCTGATAACACGTGTCGTGCCAAATCCTTGTTTATAGAACCGGTTATTGGGTGCAAAATTAAAACCATCAATTTTGTCAGGTCATACTTAGCAGATATTTGTCTTTGGGATTCTAGCCAGATTTGGGGCAACCCTGGCTGTGTCAGGGTTAATTGATAATCGGAAGCAGCGCTGAGCAGATATATAAAAATTAGTTGTAAATCTAGATTGAATACGAACGTTGGTTTAGAAACAAGTCAGAGCCAGATTAATGAATAGAATTAAAATCTCACAGATTGATGCGGTATTCACCAATGGAAGTTATCCCATTGAATTTCTGCTTTTTTTCAGAAACCGGCTCAAAACGAAGTACCTCCGTTCTGCATTGCGGAAACTCTCTGCTGTATTTTGGCCCATGTTTGGCAAGTATGATCAGGGAGTTCTCCAATTTGATGCGTATAATGAAGAGAATCATTTTGATGAAACAGCTGAAAATCAGATATTTGATGCCAACGCACCGGCGATCTCCATTCATGAAAAATATCGAGATGCGATTAATACGGAGCACCCGGCCCTGTTTTTTTTAAAAATATTACAGCATAAAAATGGTACGGTCCTCATCCCGAGACAAAATCACCTGGCTGGGGATGGCTATAGTTATTTTTACTTTCTATCAGCGCTGGCTGCTTTGTCAAGATTTTCTTTGCTTCCTTTTAAAAAGAGCATGCTTCGCCGGCTTTATAAGCCCCATCATCACAGAAACATTCTGAAAGAATTTGAATATAGGGGAATTGAAACGGCACCTGTTCAAATCCCCGCTCAGTTAACTATAAAGTTGGAAGAAATTCCCCGGGAGGAGATCCGGCAAGGCATCAAAGAGGTGGCTTTACAATTTAATTATCAGGTATCACCCAATGACCTGTTGACAGCGATGATAACGAAAAAAATATTTGCGATACAGAGGAATTATTCTGGAACCAGTTTTCATGTTACCATACCTATTGATGTACGCCGGTCTGTTCGTGAATTTGGTCCGAAGTTTTTTGGAAACGGAATCATGTTCAACCGCATCGATTTCAAAGTAACCGATCTTGAGAATATTAGCGTTCATGAGCTTGCTGTTAAAATCCGGAAATCAATGCCGGCTGTGACCAGAGAGAATTTTATATCTTTTCTTGAATCCCTGGAAACCATCATTGCCAGCAGGGAAATTGAAAAATTAAAACCGTTTGACCCTGATTGTGGAAGCCTGGTGACCAATTTATCCAAAATGCCAACCAACAAGCTGGATTTCGGGACAGGCAGAGTGGATTATATTGTCCCGCTGACGATAGCGAAAAATTCCACCGCCATCCTTTCCCGTGGAAATGATTATATTCTGAGAATTGCTTTCTAATTTTTTTTGCCTTCAATTTAATAATCACCATAGTACCCCCATAAATTTCTTCATATGTAGTGATTGATTGCCCGGTTAGGGGGAATTATTAGAAATATTGAATGAAATCATATGGAAGCTATCCGCCTTAGAATAAATATGTATGGGCAGCAAATTGATCTGAAACCGCGTTTTTTCAAAAATTAACCTGGAGGAAAGCAACAATGCAAAAAAATGTTTTAGCCCGGAGCTTGTGGGTGGTTATCCTGGTTTTGTTTCTGAGTTTGCAGGCCTATAACTACCTGAAGGGTAATTATTTTGATTTACTGACAACGGCCCTGATCATTCTTATTGCTTTTCTCATGCTGGGAGTCATTGTGCTTATCAGGCGGGACAAAACCTCTTAAATCCGGGATCGTTATGTCCGGTCTAACAGTTGTTTATCTTTTACACAAGGCAAATATGTGCCTCCAATATCTCCTGCCATGTTCCCATTTCCCTGCCATTGCATCCCGGTAAATTTTGACTCCTGAAAATGATAGGTATACAGACCTCGCATTTGGTATGCACGGCAGATGAGCTTTATCCGGTTAAGGATGGAAGAGTTTAGAAGTAACATTGACGGAAGAAAATCCGTAGAACAGAAGAGTATCTAGTGCGATATTTGGAAGAGCAGTTAATGGAGATTTTATTTTTCCTGCCTGAAGAAAATCTGAATAAATTCGGACTTTTACAACCACTGATTATTTCCCCTAATCTACTTTTTTATCCCATGTCTGCGCCTCAATACCTGAATATCGGGAAGCATCCGCTCTTCCATAAACCGGATCGCTGCAATCTTAGATATTGTTCAAATTTATAATGACCATGGGAGAACAGACATGATTAAAAACTATGTCAAAATTGCCTTGAGAAATCTTAAAAAACACAAAGTTTATTCTATTGTTAACATTCTTGGTTTCGCAGTCGGAATCGCTTGCTGTCTTCTGATTCTGATATATGTATTGGATGAATTGAGTTATGACAAATTTTATTCCAATGCGGACCGTATCTATCGGGTAGTGAATTATGGGGTGGTAAACAACCGAATTGATTATACCGCTCGTTCTTCACCGCCGCTGGCAAAAGTTCTGGCCGAAGAATTCCCGGAGGTTGAAGCGGTTACCAAATGCAGAAATTATGGATTTCCCGTTTTCAGGTATAAAGATAAAGTCTTTAGTGAGGAGCGAGTTTTTGCAGTTGATCAGACATTCTTTGATGTTTTTAAAGTTTCTATCATCCGGGGCAATCTCCGGACCGCCCTGAACCTGCCGAATGCGATTGTCCTCACCCGTGCCATGGCCGAGAAATATTTTGGGGATGAGGATCCACTTGGAAAGATCATTAATTCGGATAATCGCCAGGACTATCTCGTCACCGCCGTTATTGATGATGTACCCGGGAACTCTCACTTTAAGTTTGACTTTCTACGATCCCTGGAAAGCCGTGAAGACGCCAGAAGTCCGGTATGGGTGTTTAATGATTTTTATACTTATGTTCTGCTGCGGGAGGGTGCGAATCCCCGGGATCTGGAAGCAAAATTATTTGAGGTCGTCAAACTTCATATTGATCCTTTTCTGCAACAGGTACTGGGGATTTCGGTGGATCAGTTTCTTGAAGGGGGCGGGGATTTCCGTTATTATTTTCAATCATTGACGGATATTCATCTCAGATCCCATCTTGATTTCGAGTTAGAGCCCAATGGTGACATTGCTTATGTCTATATCTTCATGACCATTGCCATCGGCATT
>CP070707.1:1975967-2005547 GCA_020350205.1 bacterium | reverse complement strand
GATACATTGTAACATCTAAGAAATTTTTCCGTATTTATATTGTTCATCTAAAATGACGGAGGCCCTGATGGTATTTAAACAATTGTTTTTAATGATCATAACAAGTTTATTCTGTATTTTCCTGCTGATGTGCCAGACGAAGGATTCAGGGAAAATCCCAATAACCACGTCATCCAAGGAAGCGCTGGCGGATTTTCTACAGGGGCGGGATCTGTTTGAGAAGCTTCGAGGACAGGAATCATTGCAACACTTTGATGCGGCAATGGAAAAAGACCCGAATTTTGCCATGGCCTATCTTTTCAGTTCTTTCAGTCAACCAATCGCAAAAGACTTTTTTCAAAGAGTAGACCAGGCGGTAGCTTTAAAGGACAAGGTCTCAGAAGGAGAGCGACTCTGGATCGAGGGCGTTAAAGCCGGTACGGATGGATTCCCCATGAAGCAACGGGGAATTTATCAGAGCCTGGTTATGAAATACCCGAAGGCCGAGCGTGCCCATAACCTGCTGGGTAACAACTATTTCGGAACTCAGGAATACGAAAAGGCCATTGCCGAATATGAGCAGGTTATCCGGATCAATCCGGAATTTTCGCAGGCCTATAACCAGATGGGCTATGCATATCGTTTTCTGAAAAAATATGATGAGGCAGAAAAAGCCTTTCAAAAGTATATCGAACTTATTCCCGACGATCCTAATCCCTATGATTCTTATGCAGAATTACTGATGAAGCGGGGAAAGTT
This sequence comes from bacterium, assembly GCA_020350205.1. GTDB lineage: Bacteria > Calditrichota > Calditrichia > RBG-13-44-9 > RBG-13-44-9 > RQOF01. The sequence goes on along the minus strand of CP070707.1, from coordinate 2,004,809 downwards.
TGAAGCTTCCATCGAACAATATCAAAAAGCGTTGAAGGTTAATCCGAATTTTGTGGCTTCGCATTTGGGGATTGCCACCAATTATAACTTCCTTGACGAACATGAGAAAGCCCGGGAACAACTGCAGAAGTTATTTGATATCGCACGGAATGACGGCGAACGACGCGCAGCCCGTTTTGCCATGACCGTCTCGTATGTTGATGAGGGGAAAATGGATAAAGCTCTGGAAGAACTAGGCTGGCAATACAACCTGGGGAAATCGACCGATGATCCTGCCAACATGGCTGGTGACCTCGTTTCAATGGGAAATATCCATTTTGAAATGAAGAAATACGATAAAGCGTTAACATTCTATCAGGACGCGCTGAAAGCAATAGAATCGTCCGATCTCTCGGAAGCTGTTAAAGATAATGCCCGTCGATTTTTTCTCTACAATGAGGCGCGGGTTGCGTTGAAGAAGGGTGATCTGAAACTTGCCCGGGATAAAGCCGCCGAATTTATGAGGCAGGCACAAGCGGTTAATAATACTTTTCAGGTATGGCTGGCACATGAGGTGGCCGGCATGATTGCCCTGGAGGAAGAAAACTATCAAGAGGCCATCAATCATTTTGATGAGTCTAACCTGCAGAATCCGTATAATCTGTATCGAATGTCCCTGGCTTACCAGAAATCAGGTAATGAGGAAATGGCGGCGGATTTCCTTGAAAGAGCCGTAAATGATAACACTCTGAACAGCATGCAATACGCATTTGTCAGGCGTAAAGCACAACATATGCTGCAGGAAATGCTGCAAGTAATGTAGGCGATATTCCTGTGCCCGGCGATAGATACGAAGACTATCGCCGGGGGTGACCGGTCGTGATAAAAATAAAAGTATATAAGGAAAAAACCACCAGAGTATCGACGATCACCTGTGGTCAGGCGAGAGATTCCATGTCGCTAAAAAAACTGTTTAAATTTTTTCTTCTCCCGGTTGTCATCGCCGGAATTCAGCTTTATTGTCAAAAAGATCCCACCGCCATTCGCTCTTTTGAAAGTTATGAATGGGAAGTATCCACACCGGCTGCACAGAATCTTGATGAAAATGTGATCGAGGATGCCTTCGTTCAGGCTGAACAGACCGGCTTCATGAACAGCCTCCTGATTGTACGTCATGGTTATCTTGTCAGTGAGAGATATTTCAGGGGATTTGAAGTCAATGATGCGCAGGATGTGATGTCCGTTTCAAAAAGTTTTATATCTTCCCTGGTTGGATTGGCATTGCATCATGGTTATCTCGATAGTCTGGGTCAAAAAATGTTGGATTTTTTACCGGAATACCAGGCTTCGGGGTTGGATCCCCGGAAGTCGCAAATTACCTTGGGTCATCTGATAACCATGCGGGCCGGCTTTGATAATTCCATTGAAGATTATGATGTAAACTGGAATCGGTGGGTCAGCAGTACAGACTGGATCGGTTACGCTATCCAACTCCCGCTCCTCTATGATCCCGGGAGTCGATTTGCTTATATCACGGCGGAAACTCATTTACTTTCCGCCATTTTGACCCGGGCCACTGGAATGAGTACCTTTGATTTTGCTCAGAAATATCTTTTTGTGCCTTTAAAGATTAGAATTGACCGGTGGGAAAGAGATCCCCGGGGAAACTACATCGGGGGTATGCGCATGCATTTTACACCCCGGTCCATTGCGCGCTTTGGGTATCTATATCTCCGGGAAGGTAATGTGGGAGGAGATCAAATTATTCCGTTACAGTGGGTGCGCGAATCGCTGACATACCACACCAGCGGAAAAGGCGGGTGGGGAGAATTACGAAACATCGGTTATGGATATTTATGGTGGTTGGGAGAAATTGGGGAGCATGAGTGTTTTATCGCCCTGGGATATGCGGGACAATTTATTATAGTTTTTCCTGAACTGCAGTTGATTGTCGTTACCACCTCGGATTATCAATGCGACAAGGATACTGCGGATCGGCAGGAACGGGCGGTGCTTTCAATATGCGCTAATTATATTTTACCGGCGGTGGAATAATCACTTCATCGTCTGATCAAAATTATTGTTGATGGTTAATCCCGGGGAGCTGTTGAAGATAACGCGAATTTTTCAGGAGGGCAATTTAACGGTTTTTAATTAAAAATAAGATATAGTAACCAATTATCGGTCGCTGCGTAAGATAAAGCGGTTGAGGAATGGTACACACATTTATATAAAGATGGTTATTATGAATACACAGTTAAAACTGGGTAAAAAGGTTGATCAGGAATATTTTCAGGATGAACTTTCAAATCGGCGGGAGCGTCTGGAGCAATCCCTTAAAGGACAAAGCGACCCGTCTCAGCTTATTCAGTTATTACAACAGGTGGATGCAGCATTGGACCGCCTGGACAAGGGAGTCTTCGGCCTCTGTCAGACCTGCCATGATCCGATTGAAGAAGAACGCCTACTAATAGATCCGCTAGTATGTTTCTGTCTGGATCATCTTACCGAATCTCAACAGCGAGATCTGGAACAGGATCTTTATCTGGCCTCGCGCATCCAGGGGGCATTATTGCCGCCAAAGGAATCCAAATTTGGGAAGTGGGATATTTACTATAGTTATTTGCCAGCAGGTCCGGTGAGTGGAGATTATTGTGATCTTATTAAACTTCCGGAAGATAAAGGACAATTCTTATTTGTTCTCGGAGACGTCTCCGGGAAGGGTATTTCGGCTTCAATGCTGATGACCCATCTCCACGCCATATTTCGAAGCCTGATCAGTCTTCAACTGGATTTGGCAGAATTAATGGATAGGGTGAACCGGCTTTTCTGCGAAAGTACCTTGTCAGCCAGTTATACCACCCTGATATGCGGTCGCGCCCTGCCCAATGGTACAATTGAAATCGCCAATGCAGGTCACTGGCCGTCGTTGCTGGTTGGAAAAAACCGAATGGAGTGGATTGAGTCCACCGGAATCCCCATGGGACTTTTCTGTGATGCGAAATATGGAGTAAATAGAATACAGCTTCATCCAGGAGATAACCTGTTATTATATACGGACGGTCTGACGGAAGCTTCCAATAAAACGATTGAATATGGCGGAAGTCGTCTTCAGAGTATTGCCTCTTCCCTTGAATTTAAAACGCCTAAAAAATTGGTTGATCATTGTCTGGGGGATTTACGGAAGTTTTTAAATGGTTCTACCCAGGCCGATGATTTGACCATTATGTCAATCCAGTGGTTAGGTTCAACTGCTTGAAATCAGTTGAAGCAGGTGAATTCCAATGGGAGTAGTTCTCCCCCCAGCTAAGATCATGGTGAGTTGATTAGAAAGTTAAATCTTTTTATAATTTCCGTCTTATTCCGGCAATCTGAAACCCCTAACAATCCCCGATCTTTAAGGACAATAGCAGCTAGTCCCTGGAATGGGATCGTAATCATTCGAACCGGATAACTCTGAATATCGGAGTCAGTCCAATTTTCCGGTAAGCTATATAAAAATGCCTCGCTTCCGGCAAGAGAATCTGTCACGATTCTGAAAAGCCTGAATTCCGTACCCGGTTCGTCTTCATAAACAGCATACAGACAGTTTTGGAGTTCATTTAATCCCAGAAATGCTTCCCGCGCAAAACACTCGCTGTTCTTTTTCCTGCCCGATTTCGGCAGGGTATGGAATTCTTCGGGTACTTGGTTATGCCCGGGCAGGTAGTCATCAATCCCTTTCAGAAGCATTGTAGCGCTGGATTCGGTTAATTCATCTTCAAGGGCATATATTTTAACATAAAAAATATTTTTTAAGAGCAGAGCCTGTTCCGGAAGACTCAAAACACTCTGAGATCCGATTGCCAGAGACTGAAACGGAACGGATCTCTCCAGGGCAAAGATACCGAAGGTGTTCAGACCACTGACCATCTCATTGATTTCAATTGATAAGGAAAGTGCTTCTTGCTGAAAATCCAAGATTTGCAGATGCTTAAATCCCAAATCCAGATATTGGTCGGCAGCGCCATTGATGTGTTCCCAGAGGTTATCGCGGGAAAAGTAGATAATCTCACCCCGAGGAGACCGGCCAGACAAATTTAAAAAACTCTGATCGGATAAAAAAAGTGCGAAAGTCAATGAAATACTTAGAATCGTGCGAATTGATTTCATGATGGTCTCTGGTATCCATAACTTAGGTTAGAGTACGGTTCATGGTCAACATGGAATGGGCCTGTAACAATTAAGTCTGAATATTCAGGCTATCGGGACATTTTTTCAGGCAGGGTGTATCACAATACGCAAAGCTCGGGGCATGCCGCCCTAACAACCGGGCATATTTTTCCCTGGCCTCTTTTTCTCTTTGCTGATTCTGAAAGTAATAGGCATATCGCATGATCGTGCTAACCGGGACCCGCTGGGGACACCCGGAGATACACTCTCTGCAGGCGTGCCGGCAGTAGTAGGAATTTGCCGTGGACCCAAATCTGTTTAGGAATCCCTGGTCCAATTTATCACTTTCTGTGGTTTGAGAATGGAGCATGCTCCAGGCGCTGCCAGCCAGAACTGCCCCGCCAGTTTTGATAATTCGCCGACGGGTAAAGTATTTATCCCTGTTATTCATGGAAAAAAGTCCTCCGGGTTTAACGTTTCCCTGAAAATAAAATTTTAGTGGTTAATTTTCGACATTATACAATATTTGGGGGAGGCATTGTTAAAAAATGCTTTAGAAACCAATTTACAGAGTGTAAACCTGTTCATTTTTGAGAAATGAAATTCATTCTTTTAATATGGATGTGATTTCGATTAAATTTGGAGTAAAATTCTTTTATCTCCATGGCACCGGTTTACCTAAAGCAACTATACATTTATCCCGTCAAATCAACAGCCGGATTCGTAATGATTAATTCAAAAATATTTGACCGTGGATTATATAATACGGCCACTGCTGGATGCTGATTGATGAGAATAATCATTTTCTTGATACCTGGAAATGTCGTTCAATGGTATTAATTAATATGAGGGCGGGAAAATACTTGAATCCCAATTATACTTTGAATCCCGATCACATAATTTTGAAGGAGGATAAAGTTATTTTTACATCAATCCTTCAACAAAAGAATAAATAGTTTTCTGTAGGAGAAAGTATTGCGAGATCAGTGCCGAAAGTTCCTGACTACCAGCATATCATCTCATTTGATGTGTGTTAAAACAGATTTAATCATTTGGAATTTTGATTATTGGATAAATGTTTGACCCAATGAAAATCTGGCATATATTCTTCTTAATGCATAATTTGTTGTTTTCATAAACCGAGAAAAAAATATTATAAGATCTATTGATTGTGATTTGGAAACTTGAGGAGTTTCTAGACATTATTAAAATAAATATATTTTTAAGAAAAAATCAATTTTAATAGAAATGATATGCATAAAGTCAATTTTAACAAAATTTTGATAGTTGCCGGAACTATTTTATCTGCAATCATATTCATTATTGCCACAGTGAAAATATACAACCTCAGTCTATCTGAACAGAAAAGAAGCCACCAGCTTAAACAAATGGAAATGGCCAAGGCAACCTCGTTGGGAATCAATACCCATCTTGAGGATATTGTGGAAGATATGCGATTAATTACCTTTTTTGAGGAAATTCAAAAGTTAGACACACTTCAATTAAACAAGATAATGACGAATTTTTTTAGACATTATGAAAAGGAAACAGTTAGGTCAATATTTATTGCCGATAAACATGGAAATGTTTTGTATGCTAAGGGTGGAGAGCTTCCGGCTTGGATATTGCGTGATCTCAAAAATTCTTCAGTACGGGAAGGTGTCATGGAAAATTTTGAAGGATACTGGGTATCGCCTGTGCAGCCAGACGCAGAATATAATTTCCGGGATCATTCCAATATGAAACTCTCTTTCTTCATCTTGGTACCTATTGTTTCTGCTATTTACCATGAAACTCCCAGAGATAAACGGAAGGATTTAGTGGGTCTCGTAGGTTATCAGATTAATTTTGATTTGCTCATGCAAAGATTTATCGTCCCGCTAAGACTCGGTCCCGGAGATTTTGCATGGGTTCTTGATGGAAATGGTCGGTTAATCTATCATCCAAGACATGAAGAAATGTTGTTACATTCCATAAAAAAAACCACCCCGGAATGCAAAAATTGCCACTCATCTTTCAATATCCAAAACAAAATGTTAACCAGCCCGGCATCTTTAGGAGAATATAAAATTGGTACTGAACCCCCCAAGATTATGGCTTATTTCCCTATTCAATTACATAAAGAAAAGTGGATTTTGGTTATATCAACTTTGCTCCCGGAAGTCACGGCCGGATTGAGAGAAAAATTCCGCCTTTTTTTTATTCTTGGAATCATCATATTAATTGTTATCGCGACACTTGGTATACTGTTGTATTTAGTAAACACGAAAAGAATACTTGCCGAGGAAGCTCGCAAGCAATCTGAGCAAATGCAGGAATTGCAGCAACAGCTTAATCACGCTTCAAAATTAGCATCAATTGGAGAATTAGTAGACACAGTCGCTCATGAAATAAATACACCGGCTGGAATTATTACAGCCCAGGCAGATGCTGCTCTTTTACAAATGAAAGAAAAAAGTGCTTTTACAGAAGAGTTAAATATCATAAAAAATCAAACACAAAGAATAAGCAAGTATACAAGAAGTCTTTTGGGTTATTCTAAGAGGCTTCCATTCAATCCGGTTCCCACTAACTTGAAAGAACTTCTGGATGAGTCCGTATATTTACTTGGCCACCGGTTTCGCGCAAAAAGAATCACCGTCAAAAAGTTTTATAAATCAAAACTGCCGTTACTTTTACTCGATCGCAATCAGATGGAGCAGGTCTTCATTAACATATTAAATAATGCGGTTGACGCGATTGAGGGGCCGGGTGAAATTAAAATTAAGGCGGAAATAATTACAACGGATTTAAAATCGGGAGAAAGTCTCAATGGAAAGGAGATTAAAATTGAATTCATTGATGATGGCGAAGGAATTCCTCCGGTTGAATTAAACAACTTGTTCAAACCGTTTTTTAGTACTAAGCTTCCCAGAGAAGGTACAGGATTGGGATTGTACATTTCTAAGTCTATTATCGTCCGGCATCGTGGGAAAATAGGTATAGAGAGTGATCCGGAAAAAGGAACCAGGGTGTACATCACTTTTCCTGTAGAGAGGAAGGAGAATTAAAATCTGATGAGTAAAAATTCTCGAATTCTGGTGGTTGATGACGAAGAAGAGATGTTGAGTGGTTGTGCTAAAATATTAAAAGCGCTTGGCCATCATCCCCTTCTTGCCCAAAACGGTCACGATGCCATCAGTCTATTACAGGAAGAGGAAATGGATTTGATCCTATGTGATCTTCTTATGCCGGATATTGACGGTATGGACATATTGAGATCGGCTCAAAAATATAAGCCAGCTACTCCTGTTATAATTTTCACGGCTTATGGCACTATTGACCGCGCAGTTTCTGCCATGAAAGAAGGAGCATTTGATTTTATTGAAAAACCTTTTGAAGTGAACTATTTAAAAGTTGTCATTGCCAAGGGATTGAACCAAAGAAATCTTTTCATCGAAAGAAAAAACTTATTAAGCCAACTTAAGGACAGATTCAGCTTCGACAACATTGTTGGAAAAAGCTCTGCGATGCGAAGCGTTTTTGAAATGATAGAAAGTGTTGCTCAATCTGAGAGTAATGTACTCATTACCGGTGAAAGTGGAACGGGGAAGGAGCTGATCGCCCGCAGTATTCATGCGCGAAGTCTTCGGAAAACAAAAGCTTTTGTTCCCGTTAATTGTGGTGCATTTCCCGAAAATTTATTTGAAGCAGAAATTTTTGGATATGAGAAGGGAGCATTTACAGGTGCGATTCATCAGAAAATCGGATTGCTGGAATTTGCTGATGGGGGCACATTTTTTTTAGATGAAGTATGCGAATTTCCTCTCACATTACAAACTAAGTTACTGAGAGTTCTGCAGGACAAACAACTAAGACGGATTGGAGGGAATGAACTCATACAAATAAACGTGAGATTGATTTCAGCCACAAATCGAAATGTACAGGAGGCACTTTCCAATGGACAAATCCGGGACGATTTCTATTATAGATTAAATGTCATAAATATTCATCTTCCACCTCTGCGGGACAGGAAAGATGACATTCCCCTCTTGGCAGAGCATTTTCTCCAGAAAATATTAAAATCATCTCCCAAAATGATCAAGGGATTCAATGATGAGGTGATTGCAATATTCAGTAAATATCATTGGCCAGGGAATGTGAGAGAATTAGAAAACATCGTAGAACGCGCAGTTACATTATCAAGAGAAGAATATATAACGGTAGACGAACTTCCTCCGGAATTACAATTGAATGGTAATTCCAATCTGTCGTTTTCGGATTTAACCTTAACCGAGGTAAAACAACACGCTGTCGAAAGACTTGAGAAAAAATACCTTCTTTTCCAATTACAAAAACATCAAGGAAACGTGACCAAAATAGCAAATGAGGCAGGTATGACGCGAAGAAACATTCATCGTTTGCTTAAAATTCATAATCTGGATCCTAAGGCTTGGCGCTGAAAATTATGAATCTAAACTTTGATACGAGCATCGATAATTCTCTTTTTGATTAATTTTTCATGGCACCAGTTTAAAAAGTTTGGGAAACATCTTTGGGTCAATCTCCTTCCTTAAAATGTTTGAAAATATCATAGAAAGCTTTCTTGGGGCTCATGTATTTTACTACCAGCACAAGATAGAAAGAACACTTAAAATTCCCGAACAATCCAAACGTAAAAATCTCTGCTTCCCATAAAATAAGATTTTTCTAAGTTAAGATGAGAAATCTATTTCACACCATCACCAGCATGTCTCACAGTAACTAAGTTCATTAATTATAGTCACATAATAAAATTTTTTAGAATAAAGTGGGAAATATAATTCCCACTTTTGACTTTTGTCTAAACTTTTTTCGGAGTCTTTCCCGTCTCTGTAATATGAGAAATATTGCATAAATAGTTATATAATTATCGTATTATTGCTTAATGGTGTAATATTTATCATTATTTGATGTTTATTTCATAATGGCGCATCGATTGGAACGATTTATGTATTGTATTTACACAAGTAAGGTACGGTATAATGAAAATTCCAAAAGCAATTATTCAAAGTCTAGATTCAGAGATGATCACCTTATGTCAGAATGCAGCCAAAGACATTGGTATGAAAATGGTGAAAAGAAATGACCTGGCCAATTTTCTGCTGGATTTGCAGGAAAACGATTACCAGGTGGTACTATTTGATTGTAAGAGTATGCAGGTTGATTGTCTGAATTGGATTAAGGTCTTAAGAAGAACCCGTCCCAAGATCCCTTTGATTATCATCAGCGATGAGGTGGATCGGGAAATGGGAGGTAGAGTTTATGAGGAGGGCACTTTTTATCTCTGTGTTCCACCCATTCAGAAGGAATTACTTCAAAATATTATTTCAGCGGCTTTGACGACCTATGAGTCCCGGGGAAGAGATCAGTTCAGAAAAACTGAATAGTAATATGTCGACCAGATCAAAAGAATATAAAACATGTTAGAGAAAACCAAAATTATCGAATGAGATTGAGAATATCAGGAATAAATGGTAAATGAGCAGCAGGAGATCATTAATCTATGAAAAACACTATTAAATATTTAACACCGGTAATACTGGTCATTGCTTTAACAGGGATTATCTCCGGTACAAACCAAGACGTCCGACAACCCATTTCATTTAATCACAAATTACATACGGAAGAAGTCGGACTTGCTTGTGTGGATTGTCACTCAAATGTGGAAAAACACAGCCGGGCGTTGATACCCAATATAGAGACATGTGGTGATTGTCATGATGATGCAGAAGATGAAAACCGGGAGAAAGCCAAAGTTGGCAGCTATGTGTCTCGAAATGAAAAGATTCCCTGGATTCAAATTCACGTCGTCCCGGATCATGCTTACTTTTCACACCGACGTCATGTCACGCTGGCAAAAATCGAATGTCAGACTTGTCATGGCGAGGTATCTGAAATGGAAAGACCATTTATAATCCCTTTTGTTGAATTAGAAATGTCTTGGTGCATCAATTGCCACGAAAAATCGAAGGTAGTAAATGATTGCAACTCATGCCATCGTTAAAAATTTTAAAAATTAAAATTACATAAGGAAAATAAATTGGAAATCAGTCGACGAGAATTTTTAAGATTACTTGGTATTTCAGGTGTTGCAACGACCATAGGCGCAGTGACTGCCAACAGTTTTTTTTCAATACCAGACGAGGTTTTTGAACGGGTACTATCGGGTCCACGGATTGAAACCTGGAAAAACAGTATATGCACTCTTTGTCCAGGAGGATGTGGTATTCGGGTTCGACTGATAGATGGTGTTCCGGTTAGAGTACAAGGCAATCCCTTGTATCCCATAAACCTCGGTGCGGTGTGTCCTATGGCAGAGTCAGGTATTGAAATGTTGTTTCATCCTGATCGCTTGAGATCTCCAATGAAAAGACAAGGAGAGCGGGGGGAAAATAAGTGGGAGGAGATTGGATGGGATGAGGCTATGGAAGCCTTGACTGAACGCTTAAAAATTCTGCATGATTCTAATCAGCCGGAAAAACTTGTTCTGGTAAATCACCACCCAAACAGCGTTGTTAAAAATCTTGCGGCGCGGTTCATGAAACTATATGGATCTCCAAATATTTTTGAGATTGATGAAACTCAAGCTAATTCAATACCTGTTTACTTATCGCACGGTTTTCACTCTCCGCCTGCTTATGATGTGTTGAATAGTAATTTTATTCTTAATTTTGGTGGTGATTTTTTAGACGAAGGTCCATCCCCGGTACGATTTAATCAGTTTTATGCAAAATTAAAAAACAGGAAAGATCAGAATAGAGCCCGGCTTGTACATGTGAGCTCTTATATGTCTCGCACAGCCGCCCAATCGTCTGAATGGGTACCGATTAAACCAGGAGCGATGGCTGCCCTGGCTTTATCAATTGCAAATGTCATGATCCGGGATCAAAGTTATAAAAAGGAATTTATCAAGAAGGAGACATTTGGTTTCGAGAATTGGAAAGATTCACTTGGGACAGAACACATCGGATTCAAGAACCTTGTGCTTGAGGAATATTATCCTGAAAAAGTATCCGATATTACGGGTATTCCTGCCAGTAAAATCGTTGAAATCGCCAGAGATTTTGCGCTGACTGAGCCGGCTCTCTGTATTGCAGGGGGACAAGCCGCAACAAGTACCAATAGTCTCTATACGCTATGGTCGATTTACTGCCTGAACGCTCTAAAGGGTAATTTTGAAATTCCCGGCGGAGTTTTGTTCCCCAAACAAATGTTTAGTAGCCAATCTCAAGATTTTAACCTCGAAAATGTTTCACGGATTGGCAGTAACAAGCCCAAAATTTTTCCAGAAAATATCTGCAACTTTAATTTTACCTCAGACTCCTTGGAGCAACTAATTCTTTCTTTACATCAGGACAAAAAATATCCAGTTGATACACTTATTTTCAATGGCACAAATCCCGCTTTTGATGCAACAAATCAGCAGTTTTTCAAAGATGCCATTAATAATGTTCCGTTTATTGTATCTTGTAACTCTTTTATGGATGAAACGGCTGAATGGGCGGATCTCATACTTCCCAAACCAGTTTTTCTGGAAAGTTGGGATGGAAGCTATGGTGTCACAGGAGCAGAATTTTCACATTTTGGAGTTCAACAACCGGTAATTGAACCAATATATAAGACAAAGAATTTCGGTGATATTCTGTTAGAGTTGTCAACTCGACTTGGAGGAAATCTAGCTTCTGGAATGTCCTGGAACAGTTTAAAAGACTATATCCAAGATCAATCCAGCTCAATTTATCATTCAGGTGAAGGAGCAATAATTTCAGAAAGTGTTGACATCAGCTGGATTGAGTTTTTGAAAAAAAGAGGCTGGCAGGCTTTTGAATATTCAACATTTGATGAATTCTGGAATATACTTCTTGAAAAAGGTGGCTGGTGGGATCCTATTTATTCAAAATCAGATAAAGATCGTATCTTTAAAACAAAATCGGGCAAATTTGAATTTTTTTCTAGCACATTCAAATCCGAAATTGAAAAACTGGATCTCCCACAGGAGTCATTATCAGCTCGATTAAATTATTTGTGCGATCAATGGAAAATCAGTGCCCGGAATGATCAGATTTTCTTACCGCATTTCGAATCACCACGTTTTAACAACGATAGTGGTAGTTATACATATCATCTTCTGACATACCAGATGTTGATTAAAACGAATGGACCAGGGGGTAACATCAATCTGGCTTCGGAATTGTTTGGTATATACTCCCGTGAGTACTGGAACTCATGGGTAGAAATAAATCCAGAGACGGCGCGTTCTCTGGGGATAAACGAGGGCGATCACTTAAATTTAATTTCTCCGACTGGTAAGCTGGTTGTGAAAGTTAAAATATTACCTACGGTGATGCCTGAAACAGTGGTTATGCCTTATGGACTTGGTCATAATTCGGTTGGTAAAAATCCTCATGAAATTTTTGATACGGATATGGATTTTATAACTGGTATTCCCTCTTCAATATCAACGATGATAAAAATTGAAAAAGTTAATATTGATAAAAACGTTTAATATTATCGGAGACTGACTACATGGCAAGATGGGGAATGGTAATAGACTTAAATAAATGTACTGGTTGTGCAGAATGCGTTACGGCGTGCAAAGTTGAAAATAATGTTGCTGTTGTTGGAAAAGATGAATCTGAAATGGGAAGAACCATGCTCTGGATGGATATTCTTACCCATTATGAAGGTGAGTACCCCAATACCAAAGTTCGGTATTTGCCACGACCCTGTTTACAATGTGATAATCCGCCCTGCACCAAGGTCTGTCCCGTACGAGCAACATATTTGGATCCGGAAGGAATAGTTGCCCAGATTTTCCCACAGTGCATTGGCTGTCGTTACTGTATGGCGGCCTGTCCTTATACCGTAAAATCCTTTAATTGGTATGAACCTCATTGGCCACAAGAGATGGCCGCGGCATTGAATCCCGATGTGTCTGCCCGACCCGCAGGTGTGGTTGAAAAATGTACCTTCTGTGTTCACCGTTTACAGAAAGCCAAAGAACAGGCGGATTCTGAAAACAGGGAATTGCAGGATAATGAATATATCCCGGCGTGTGCTGAAGATTGCCCGACACAGGCCATCAGTTTTGGCGATTTGGATTCACCTCATAGTGAGGTGTCAGAATTAATCAGAAGTCCCAGAATATTTACATTACTTGAGGAATTAGGGACCGAACCGAAAGTCTATTATCTATCAGAAATCGAATAAATAAACGGATAATGTTATGCAAAAAAATGATTTGCTTGAGAAGGATCGGGATTTATTCTACTCCATTGAACACACCGGACCCGCTTTTTATTGGATGGTTGGATTGTTAATGACAATCCTTGCTTTTGCCCTATTTACCTACATAATTCAAATAAAATTTGGTCTGGGTATAACCGGTTTAGCACAGCCAATTTCTTGGGGATTTTATATTGTTAACTTTGTGTTTTTTATCGGGATTAGTCATGCGGGAACATTAATCTCTGCTATTTTACGATTGTCAAAAGCAGAATGGCGGAGGCCAATTACACGCATGGCAGAAGTGATTACTGCCATTGTTCTGGCAATTGGTGGTCTTCACCCCATTATAGATCAGGGACAACCGGAAAGAATATTACACCTTGTAACAAGCGGGCGACTACAATCACCGCTCTTGTGGGATGTTACAAGCATTACTGCATATTTTGCAGCAAGTACGGTTTATCTTTACTTACCATTAATCCCTGATATCGCGATACTCCGAGATCGAGGTACGAAACCAAGATGGCTTTATCAATTTCTTTCCTGGGGTTGGCAGGGAACCGAGAGACAAAAAAAGATTTTGGAAAGAGCCATCAATATTCTTATGGTAATGGTTATCCCTATCGCAGTATCTGTTCACACCGTGATATCCTACATCTTTGCCATGACTATTCAACCAGGCTGGCACAGTACAATTTTTGGACCCTATTTTGTGGCTGGCGCCATTTTTTCCGGTATTGCTGCCTTGCTTATTGTTATGATAGCTTTCAGAAAAGTCTATCACCTTGAACGATATCTAAAGGAAATTCATTTCAAATACCTCTCCACGTTGTTACTTATTATGTCTTTAATATGGTTCTATTTTACTTTTTCGGAATATCTGACGACCTTCTATGGCCATGAACCCGATGAGATGAAAGTGTTCTTCTACAAATTTACGGGTGATTTTTCACCATACTTCTGGATTATGGTGATATGCAATTTTATTATTCCCGTTGGCATACTCAGCAATAGCAAGACACGGAATATAACCGGTATTTTTATAGCATCGGTATGCGTGCTTATCGGAATGTGGCTGGAACGTTTAATCATAGTAGTCCCCTCCCTTGCGAATCCTCGACTCGAATACCCAACTGGCATCTATATACCCACCTTAACAGAATGGGCTTTATTTGCCGGAGGAGTAGCTGTTTTTATCTTGGGTTTTCTAATTTTCGCTAAATATTTCCCCCTCATCTCCATTTGGGAAATTGAAGAAGGAAGGGAAACCAGTATTAGTGAAGTGGCCCACCGATTAAGTTCATACTTACCGGATGATGTGGAACAAGATGAAATAAAGAAAATTTTAAAATAAAATATGCAGGATAATTTCATGGAAAAAAAATCAATCTTCATATTACAGATTGCCTCTATTGTGTATATCTGGATATTTGTTATTGCGGTCGATGTATGGATTTTAAGTCTTCTTAACGTGGCCAAAAAATTGAACGACGCTATCAATGCTTCAGTTGCAATCGGCATACTGGCAATTCCACTATTTATTACAATTGCAGGTATTTTAACCTATGTTTTTGTCGGGTTGCAGAAAAATAAAGTGTAAAATAGTAATTATATATAAACAAAGTGATGCATTCATATGAAACTTTGGGAAATAAAGAATAAAAATATTGAAACATTTATGAGAGAGACCACCATGATGTCTTCACCGCTTTATTCAGTCAAAATAAATTCTGAGATTAAAGAAAGAAGAACTTTGATTACGGTGAATAACCGGTTACTGATTGGAATATTATTTCTATTAACTTTTGTCTCAACCAATATCTGGAGTCAGAGTCTGGATATACCGGAAAATCCTCTAAAAGGTCGGTATGTGTTTGAACAGAAAGGGTGTATTACCTGCCATGCCATAAAAGGAGAAGGGGGACACGAAGGTCCTGATTTGGGAAGAAGCAAGTTTTACGGCAGTTTTCTGCAACTGGCCAGTATTATGTGGAATCACACCCCGCAAATGTTGCAGAGAATGAGGGAACTGGATCTACCCTATCCTCAATTTTCACAGGAGGAGATGGTTAACTTAATTTCATATTTGTACTATTTGCGGTATTTAGGAGAACCCGGCAATCTCTATCGGGGGAAAATTCTGGTAACAGAAAAAGGGTGTTTAAACTGTCATTCCATTGGAGGGAAAGGAGAAAATTCAGCGCCGGCATTTGATCATCTATCAAAATACATCTCGCCCTTGTACCTTGCTCAATCATTATGGAACCATGGACCGGAAATGGATCGGGAGATAAGAAAACGTGGATTGACCAGGCCGAAATTTGAAAATAAAGAGATTGTTGACCTGAGCGCATACATTCGCGAAGCAACCAAAGGTATCGAAAAAGAGAGCGTCTATATGTCCCCGGGAAATCCTAAGCGGGGAAAAATAGTGTTTTCAGAAAAGGGTTGTACAAAATGCCATTCCGTTAAAGAAGGTGAGAACAGTAACGCTCCGAATCTGGGGGATTTGGAATGGGATTACAGTGTAACTGAAATTGCAGGCTTGATGTGGAACCATGGTGCTGAAATGGGTGAATTAATGGAAAAAAAGAATATTAAATGGCCGGTTTTTGATGGTAAGGAGATAGCGGATCTTATCGCATATCTTTATTTTATAAAATTTGAAGATAAGCCGGGCAATCCCGGACAGGGAGAAAAATTATTTACAGATAAAGGATGCACCAGTTGTCATAATAAGGACAGACTAGGTCCTACCCTCATGGGACGATTACGGGAATCTTCGACAACTTTTACAAGTATTGATATGGCACAGGTGATGTGGAATCATGCGCCGGTGATGGAAGAAAGGGTTCTAGAGAAAACATTACAATGGCCCAAATTAACCGGGAATGAAATGATTGATTTATATGCCTTTCTCACCCAAATTCTTAAAAACAATACTAAAGAAGGTAACTGAGAGAAAAGATTAAACAGCTAGTTTTTATGAAACATGAATAATTAAAGGAGAAACGACAATTCCGAATCATATACCGACCTCAGTGATCATTTTAAATTTCTAACAAAAGAAGCATTTTGAGGATGAATAACTTATAGACCTGGTTTTCTGAGTACCCACTGTAACTATTACAGGAATCAAAGGTTGAAACATAATTTTACTTTCAAGATAAATAAGTTTAATTCAATTGTTTCACATAATTGAGCGAGGATGAAATGAGGTCAATTAAATTCAGCCTATGGATATCATCGATTATTCTGTTACTGGCGCTTGAATTCTTGGTATCCGGTAGAAATACTTTTTTATATGCTCAGGAAGGATTTTCACAAAAAAATGCATATAAGGGACATGATGTTTTCCAGAATAAAGGTTGCATCCAGTGTCATGCTGTTTATGGAAGAGGGGGAAAAGGTGGACCAGATTTGGGAAAGGATAAATTCTTTGGCACGTATCTCGAATTTGCGGCCATGATGTGGAATCATTTCCCGAGAATGGAAGAAAAAATGGAAAAGAAAGGGCTTTCATTTCCTCAGTTCAGCGCCGAGGAAACAGAACAACTCATCACCTATTTAGCCTATATTAGGTACAAGGGAGAACCCGGAAATGAATTTGCCGGTAAAAAACTTCTAAATTCAAAGGGATGCGTTAAATGCCATAAATTTGGTGGAAGGGGTGGTGATATTGGACCAGATATTACCTCTGAACTAGAGTACCTGTCTCCCATAATTCTGGTTGAAACCATGTGGAATCATGGACCAGATATGATGGATATATTTGAACAAAATGATATTAAACGCCCACAATTTAAAAATAATGAAATTGTCGATATAGCAGTTGCTATTAAAGCTTATATGAGTCCTACAAACAGAATTCCTCCCGGTTCTTATGATTTGGGCGATCCTTCGAACGGGAAAATTCTACTACAGGAAAAAGGATGCATAACATGCCATTCTTCGAGGGGGACCGGAGGGAATTTGGCTCCAGATTTTTATAGCATGGATTTTAATAAATCTGTCACGGAGATTGCCGGAATGATGTGGAACCATGCGCCTGAAATGTGGGAATTAATGAACAGGGAAAATATTACCATACCTACTTTCAAAAAAGGAGAAATGGCAGATATTATTGGATATTTTTATAGCATTAAACTTCAGGACGCTTCAGGAGATGAAGAAAACGGAAAAAATATTGTCTACAATCGCGATTGTCTCTCCTGTCACAGTATTAAAGGAGAGGGAAGTTCTATTGCCACGGACCTTGCTCGGGTAGACGGGTTAGACAATTCATTAATAGTAGTTAATGCCATGTTTAATCATGCTTCAGATATGAAGAAAAGGCATACTGAAATGAAACTGGAATGGCCAAAACTTTCGGGAAAAGATATTGCGGATTTGGTTGCCTATCTAAATGCATTGTCACCCGCAAAATAATGAAAAGATCGGTGTTTCAACTGTCTGATTTGCTTGAGATATATTTATAAATTTGTAAGACAAGATAGATGATTTTTTGACTATTTAATTTTAGGTCATACTGTGAAAATGAATATTTTTTTTGAATGATAACTGTAACTCGACTCTTTTTTAATTACGATGTATTGAAAAAATTTTATAAAATTTATACCGACTGCTTCTGTCAATATGCACATTGGGTGTTTATTCCTCCTGAATAAACTCCCTCAGTGATCGCTCTTCTTCCGGAATTTATGCGAATGATCATTCAGCCTTTTTCAGGAAGTCGAGATGTATGTCTTTTGGCATACCAGAGATACTCTCTCGGTGACTTTTATTTCCGATAAACTTTGGAATTTGTTCTGAAAATCTCCCACGCCAAAGCAGTTTCATTCAATAAGATATTTAATTTTGATTCTTGTTCCGCATAGTAGAAGCAGTGTCGGTCATGCATTGTATTCCTCCGGGAATAATGAGAAATTACAATTCAATCCTTTAATACGGTGAAGATTTCCATTAAATTTTATCTTATCAATGGCACGGGCATATTTAAAGCAGATAGTCATATATCCGGTTAAATCAGCGGCGGGGATATTATTGATGAACAGTAAAGTGTCTCATTATGGCTTACAATACGACCGCTGCTGGATGCTGATTGATGAGAACAATCGATTTCTCAGTGCCCGGAAACTACACAAATTGGTATTAATTCAAAGTCAGATTTCAGAAACTACTCTGACACTATTGGCCCCGGGTATGAGCGACTTCTTGTTACCGCTTTCGGATTTTTGGGGACCACGGCTTCGGGTACAGATTTGGAATGATGAATGCACGGCGGTTTATTGCGGAAAGGAAGCTCAGGATTGGTTCAGTTCTTTTTTAGGTAACTCCGCCCGCCTGGTTTTTATGCCCGGCGACTTCAAGCGCAGAGTTGACCCGACATACACCGAGGGGCCCAAATCAATCAGTTTTACAGATGGTTATCCTTTTCTTTTGATCTCGGAAGCGTCATTGGCGGATTTGAACACTCGCATTGGCACTCGACTGGAGATGGCCAGATTCCGGCCCAACCTGGTTGTAGAGGGTTGTCGATCCTATGAAGAGGATAGCTGGAAAATCATACGGATTGGCGGAATCCGGTTTAAAATTGTAAAATCGTGTTCGCGTTGTGTGATCACCACTCTTGATCCGAAAACAGCCAAAGCAGGAAAAGAACCCCTTCGGACGTTAGCAGGATACCGGTCAAATCAGGGGAAGGTCTATTTTGGGCAGAATCTGATACATATGGAAGAGGGTCAGATTTCGGCCGGAATGCCGGTTGAAGTTCTGGATTGAGTTTCATAATACTGAAAAATTATTATAAATATTGCTGACCAGAAGTGCAAAAGTGTGTTTTTTCTTATCGCGGTTGCATTCGGAGGTATTTTTTTGTAATATTTCAGACTTTTTCGGAGGATAAAATGACTGTTACAAAAAGCGATCTGGTAAATCGGATGGCGGAGGCGACCGGTTGGACCAAGGTCGATTGCGAGGTGCTTCTTACCGGGTATCTGGCTTACATCATTGAATCCCTGGAATCGGGAGATCGGGTTGAAATCAGGGGATTTGGAAGTTTCTATGCCAAGGAACGCCAACCGCGTCTGGTTAAAAATCCAAAGACCGGCAAAGTAGTTTCGGTTGCCCATCGATTTGTTCCGGTCTTTAAGCCGGCCCGAAATTTTAAAAAGTCTGTCAATCATAAACTTTTAAACAAGAGTGGATTATCCAGGAATGAAGAATAAATGTCCAAAGTGTGGAGCTGAAATTCAGGAATCTGTAAAATTCTGTCCGGAATGCGGCACAGCACAAAGAGTCCGAAAACAGAATCAAAAAAAACCCGTTTCGCCTGATCCAAAGGCTACTTCCCATTCGTCCGGTTGGGGAATGAATATTATCTATCTGGTTACGCTGTTATCCGTTATCGTGGTTGGAATTTACGGATACCGGTATGTTGCTCCCGAGAACAGTTCAGACCCCCATGCAAATGTTCCCAGAGCCACCACGACCGCACAGACTCCCGCATTTGATCAGGAACATTACCAGCACCTGCTGGAGGAAGTAACTGCCAATCCCAATGGATTTGATGAAAATGTCCACTTGGCCAACTTTTTATTTGATAATCAGCGTTTTAGAGAAGCTTTGCAGTATTATCAGACGGCATTAGAGATTAATCCGCGGAATGCAGATGTTCTGGTGGACGCCGGGGTAAGCTTCTTTAATTTAAGTCAGTTTGAAGAAGCTAAAAACTATTTTGTAAAAGCGTTAGCAGTGAACAGCAAACACATTAATGCTCTTTATAATATGGGGGTTGTCTCCGCCCGGTTGGGGAATATGCAGGAAATGACAACATTCTGGAACAAACTCATTGAAGTTGCCCCCCAATCGGAACAAGCTCGTAATGCACAGCAAATGATGACGCAAGTCGGGAACAGTAGCGAAATCCCTAATCGACCTGAATAGGAGGTGATGATATGCCATGTGGTCGTAAACGAAAACGCCATAAAATGGCAACGCACAAACGGAAAAAACGTTTGCGCAAAAATCGACACAAAAAGAAAGTACGTTAATTTTATCCCTCTTTGTTTTGAGAGGAGAAATTACCTCTATTACATTTGAACCGAATATTGTGCGGTTGTGACCGTCAGTATTCGGTTCTTATATTTGCCCGAAAAATTATCCCATGGAAAAAAGAATTTATACCGTTTCCACCTTAACCCGGGAGATCAAGGAAGTATTAGAAAAGAGCTTTCCACGGCTATGGGTGGAGGGTGAGATTTCAAACTACAAACGTCATACCTCCGGACATCTATACTTTACTCTCAAAGATGAAAATGCTCAAATCCGTTGCGCCATGTGGCGCTTCAAGGCGGATGAGCTTCGATTCAGGTTGGAAGACGGCCTGAAAATACTGCTGGAAGCGGATATCCAACTGTATGAGAAAAGCGGTACCTACCAGCTTGTAGTTCAGCAATTACAACCTGCGGGTATTGGCGAGCTGCAGCTGGCATTTGAACAGTTAAAAAAACGATTACAGGCGGAAGGATTATTTGATCCCGAAAGGAAAAAAGAAATCCCGTTATACCCCGAAAGAATTGGTGTGGTCACCTCACCCACCGGAGCAGCCATCCGGGATATCGTGAGTGTGATCCGGCGACGATATCCCCCTGCAGAGATTATTCTTTACCCGGTGAAAGTTCAGGGTAGCGGGGCAGCGGTGGAAATTGCAGAAGCAATCAAAAACTTCAATGACTATGGCGTGGTGGATGTTCTGATCGTGGGACGCGGCGGGGGATCTCTGGAGGATTTATGGGCATTTAATGAAGAAGCGGTTGCCAGGGCAATTTTTTCCTCTCACATTCCGGTTATATCTGCAGTGGGACATGAGGTTGATTTTTCCATTGCAGATTTTGTGGCAGATCGTAGAGCACCCACTCCCTCGGCAGCAGCAGAAATGGCAGTCCCGGACCGCTCTGAATTGCTGGGCGTTCTGGCATATTATCGGGAAAGATATCAAAATTACTTTATTCAAAAATTGAACACTTACCGGGACAAGATTACCGCCTTCAAAAAAAGTTATGCCTTTCGTCGACCGGAGGATATTTTGTATCAGAAAATTCAGCGCCTGGATGAACTGTGGCGCGTGGTACAGTCCGCCATGGATTATGCCATGGAAAGAAAAAAACAACGCCTGCTAAATTTGAAGCTGCAATTGCGAACTCTAAATCCCCAAGAGGTTCTGCGGCGAGGATACAGTATATGTTACAAAGATGGGCAGATACTCAAAAACGTAAAGGATTTAAAGACCCTGGATATTGTTCAGGTCAAATTGCATAAAGGTCAGTTTATCTCACAGGTTCAAATGTTGGGAGAAAGTGAATGAAAAAAGGTCAAAATTTTGAAAAGGCCATGAAACGCCTGGAAGAAATCGGGGAGGCCCTGGAAAGCGGTGATATTGCTTTGGAGGAGTCTATTAAATTGTATGAAGAGGGGATCCAGCTCATTGATTTTTGTCAGAAGAAATTGAATGAGGTAGAGAAGAAGGTTCAAAAACTGAGCAGGGATTCTGAGGGAAAGTTTCATACGGATCAACTGGATGGACCGGTTTCAGAAGAGCAGGATTAAATCGAATAAGAGGTGTGGATGGCCTCCGGATTGCTATTTTACATAAGATATTTTTCTAACCGCCCGTTTTTCCCCGTCAAACTCTAAAACCACCAGTAACAAACCACTACTCCAGGAGTGGGCATTGATATTATACTCATAAATTCCCGCTGTTGGTGTGTTAATGAGATGGGAAGCAATTCGTTGCCCCAGGGGATTGTATATATGAATCTGCCAGGGTCCTGCCTGATCGGCTACAAATCGCAGGCGGGCAATTCCATTGAAAGGATTGGGATATACCTGCAGCTGGATTTCCCGCGGTATGGGCGGTCTGGCTATCGAGATGGGGGATAAGAGCCTTTGCGCGGCTTGAAGGATTCTGATGCGACCATAGCCCCAGGTGTGATTTGGAAAAGTTCCAGACAAGTTACTGATATCTGCAGATTGAGCAATGGCATCTTTGATGAGATTGACGTCGGGTGTTCCAAGAAGATTCATCATGAGTGCAACAGCACCTGCCACGTGAGGACCGGCAGAAGAGGTGCCGCCGAAAGCCGAGAATCCTGCATAATTAAAATTACTGGCAGAGGTTGAATAAACCGTACTCCCTGGAGCAGCAATATCAACCAGCCGCATTCCCTCGACCCGCGCCCCGCGGCCGCTAAAACTATTAATTGGCTGTTGTGAATTGCGGGGGTTATAGGCGGCTACTGATAAAGCCTGATCAGCAGTCGCAGGCCAGGTTACCGTCCCATCATCATTGGCTCCCACCCACCGTGTCAAACCACTCCATCCACTTTGATCATCCCAGTTGTAACCATGAAAAGCGAAGTTCTGGCCGATTTGATTAATGAGCCGGAAAGAAAAGCTGCCCGTGAGAGATCCCGATGTGGCCGAAATAACAAAATCGAGGCGGTTGGTCCCCCGGCTGGAGCGACTCACAAAATTGTAAACCTGAGTATTGCCGATATTAAGAAAGCTTCCGTCTCCCGGTAATATATTCCAAGCTCCTGCTGCAATGGACAGTTTAAAATTAAGACTGGCACTGTCGCCCTGCCAGATGATACTTCCCCAGATGTGCTGCTGCCCGGATGCCTGATAAACCTGCATGGTGACCTGGCTGCTGTCGTTTGCTCCAATATTGCCGGAAATATGCATCCCGCCACCGGCCAGGTTCCCGGCCGGAACAACCTGCATAATACCCTGATTTGAAAAATCATCTATCATGGTTTCCAGTGCAGAAGAACCGTCCATGTACTGCCAGATCCACTCTCCGTCTTCGTATAAAATTACATCTGCACCTTCAGTGGCTGCCCAGGGAGCTAAAACTTCCATGGTCTGAATAAACGGAGGATCGGGAATATACACGTTAACCCCCATCAACAGTTCGGCCTCCGGGGCGATTCCCGCCAATTGATGAACATCTGCTACACCTCCCAGGAGAATGCCACTTACCGGTGTTCCGTGTCCGTAGGAGTCTCCTTCATTATCGATCAGGTCCACACCCCTTTCCCGGATCACACCATTTGATTGATAGACCTTCCGTACTTTACTGGTTTTGAGCTGAACCACCAGTTCCCCCACATCCAGAAGATCATTCCCGTTGATGTCCAGGGTAATAAAAATCGGTTCGCCGTATGCCGGATCGGCCTCAGTAAATCCCTGACCCGGCCCATAATCCCGTTCACTATTCTGGTTATGGTCCAGGTAGATCCAGTCCAGGGAAGGATTATAACCACCGGGATTGGTAACTGCGGAAGATGTGTAAACCTGCAGATATTTCAGGATTTCGTCTGGCTCGACAAATCCGGATTGATCATAATCGATCCCATCTGCAGCGGGATCGAATTGATTGTTGGCATTAACGTCTATCCAGGCGAAAGTATCTCCGTCAGCAAAAAAGAACATGGGATGAAAATGGTTAATACCGGTATCCAGATCTGCAATCAGGATATTTTTACCCGTGATGCCAGGTTGCGCCATATGCCAGACCTGGTTTGCTTCAATTTGTTCCCGGCTGACGGTGAGAGGATAGGCGCGGTGTGGTCGCCAGCTGGTTTCAATTTCAAGCAGATAAGGGATTTGAAAAAAGCGCCTCAGATTCTCGGCAGGTTGGGACAGGTAGCCCACCAGGACCCGTTGAGATCCCAGCGGTTTATCATGGATGAGGTGGGGCTGAAATTTGTTTGTCTCCAGAATCTCCAGGACTTCAGATGTTATCGGTTTTTCGAAAGTCAAGGTCACCGGAATTTTTTCCAGTTCGGGCAGATCAAAAAACGCGGAATACCCGTTTTGCTGAGCTTTCATCAGAAATTGAAGCCGGGGACCGATGCGGGTAGCGGCCTGGATGGATTGCGCAAGCATAAACAATATGATAGATAGTGCGATAATTCTGGACATAAACAATCCTTATCTCTTTATCTTCAGTGTTAAAATAAGGTTTTTCAAAACATGATCAAATGAAATTGTTTGTTTTAGACCCGGTTGCTTTTTATTTTCGGGGAAAACCGGAGAAAGACATGCCGATATTAAACGGAATATATCCTCCCATTGTAACGCCTTTTGAAGATCAGGAAGTCTCCTATTCTCAGTTAAGTAATAATATCAAAAAGTGGAATGAGTACGAATTGACGGGCTATGTTATTCTGGGGTCAAATGGAGAAAATGCGATGCTGAGCGAGGCGGAGTCTCTGAATGTTTTAGAGACTGCCATAAAATATATACCCGATAACAAGCAAATTATTATCGGTGCCGGTCAGGAATCCTGCAAGCTTACTTTAAATTATATGAAACAGGCCCGACAAATTGGTGGTGATGCTTTTCTGGTGGTCTCACCCCATTATTATAAAGATCAGATGACAGACTCGGCTCTGCTGAATTTTTACACCGAGGTGGCAGAGAAGGCGGAACTACCGGTTGTCATTTATAACGTCCCCAAATTTACCGGAATCAACCTTACCCTGAATGTGCTTGAAAAGCTGGCGAGTCATCCGAATATTGTCGGGATGAAGGACAGTTCGGGAAACATGACCTATTTTCAATCCTTGCTGGCACTACAGTTGCCGGAATTTCAGCTGCTCACCGGTACAGCCAACACGTTGTTCCCAAGCCTGATGGTAGGCGCCGCAGGCGGAATTCTGGCGCTGGCCAATATTGCGCCGCAAATATGCCTCGATATTTTCCATTTATGCCAGCAGGGGAAGATTGAGAAATCCAGGGAACTTCAATTGAAAATCATCCGCTTGAATCAGCTGACCACCAATATATTTGGCATCGGGGGATTGAAGTACGCCCTGGATCAAATCGGATTTTTTGGCGGCAAACCCCGCAGCCCGCTGGAAGTACCGGATGCGGATGGAAAAGCTCAGATCCGGACTGAATTAAAAAAAATATCGCTGCTCTGACCTCTCGGACAACCGGTCAGTATGGTTTATACTGAGGACAGTAATTTCAAAACTTCTGCGGTGGATCGGACCCGGCAAAATTCTCCATTCAGACTCACCAGGTTAATATTGTGAATTTCCTCTGCCGTATAATGAATGCCATCATCGCTTAACCGATCGAAAGTGGCAGTAGCATCCGAAACCAGCGTAACCTCGAAATCCAGATTTGCGGCCATGCGGACAGAGGTTGACACACAGTGATCGGTTGTTAATCCGACGATGACCAGAGAGAGAATATTTTGTTCCTTCAGATATGTCTCAAGTCCGGTGCCGATAAAGGCACTGTTAACCGTTTTTGTAAATTGTTTTTCTCCGGGTAAAGGTTTTACTTCCTCTTTGAATGCATTACCGGGAAGTTCCGGTCGGAGGAGGGAGTTGGGTTCAACCGAGCAATGCCGGACATGAATAACCGGTTGCCCAGATTTACGCCAGGCGGAAAGAAGCCGCACCATTTGTGATTCGGCGTCCGGATTGTTTCGATTCCCCCACACCGGATCATCAAAGCCTTTTTGAACATCAATAATTAATAAACCAGTTTTTTTCATAAAATCCTCAATTTGAACTTCACTTATACATTGCCAGTATACAACATCGCGAAACGCAGGGTATTCAGTAAACCGTGCCCGATGATGGTGATCCACAAATTACGACCGCTGAGTACATATATCCATCCAAACAAAATACCAAATGCTCCATTGCTGAAAATCCCTACGGGACCTTCGGCGAAGTGGACCAGTCCAAAAACAATTCCACTGATTAAAATAGACCATCCCCTACCAAGGGCAGTTTGATCTAGCAGGCGAGAAATCAGAAAGGCCCGGTAGAAAAGTTCTTCACCGAAAGCAATGGTTGTCCAGGACAGAATCAGCATTAAAATGAACAGGGGTAAATTTCCGGCAATCTGGTTGAAGCGGCTTTGATCGATTTCGGACGGAGATAATCCTAATGTATTGATTACACCCAGGGCTATTACCTGGACCCCCACAAAAACCAACAGCGCTCCCATCCAGGATCCAACCCCAAGGATAACAGTCTTCAGCCAGCTTGCGGGTTTACCCAATCCTATTTTAGACCAACCACTACCCTGTCGCCTGAGTAAAAGTCCACCGGAGAGAATTACCAGAAGGTAGCCTAAATTAGCGCTGGCGCCTCCCGCCAATGTGTGCAAACCGAGAAAAATTCCCACCATGCCCAATATTATAATTGGTGAAGCTACAATAAAGATATCCTGCAGTAGGTGCGGGAGAGCCAATGCATCATGTGAATCAAGCCCAGATTGTGGTCGTATGTTTTTCATTATAATGATACTATCAATTGAACATCTTGTTACTTATCATGATCGGAAACGTGAAAAAAACAAAATTGCATATTTATCATGGAAATATATCGATAAAACAGTATACATACGTCCCGGGTAAGGTACAACCCCAAAAAGCACTGAATTCAAAAAAATCCGTCCGCCATGTTGCTCAGCTAATCCGGTTATTACGGTAATAGAATCTCCCTTTTTGTATTCTCCTGTATAATTAAAATTTATGTAAGGTAACCAATCTTTTCGGTACCTTACAAATCTAGTTCTGCCTGAACATCGGAAAGCTTACATCTTCAGATTTGGAACAGAAATTTGTGAAACGGGGAGAAAAATATTTTGTGCAAGAATACCCCCGGGGATTTGTCTAATATTGAAACAACATAATGGGTCATGAAAGGTGTTGAGAATTGACTGAAAGCGGGACAACGCTCTCTTTTGAACAGCTATATCAGAAATATGCTGAACGGATTTTAAACCTGGCGTATCGTTTTACCCATAATGAAGAGACTGCACGGGATCTCACCCAGGATGTTTTCGTAAAAATTTATCAGAAACTGGATACCTACCGGTCACAGTCGCATATTTACACCTGGATTTATCGTATCGCAGTTAATCATTTCCTTAATTACATCAAAAAAGAGCGGAAATGGCGCTGGACACAACTTCTTGAAAAAACATCCGGTGAGGAGCGCCATTCCGAAGAATCAGTCGACGTCAACTGGTCTGCGGGATATTTGCCCTCCCCAGACCGGGCGCTGGAAAAAAATGAGCGGGAGAAAATTGTCCTGAATCTAATCAACAAACTTCCTCCCAAATACCGGGTGCCCTTAATTTTGCAACGGTATGAGGGGATGAATTATCAGGAGATTTCGGAAACCCTTTCCCTCAGCAGTAGTGCAGTGGAGACTCGTCTCCACCGGGCCAAGAAAATGCTGCTGGAAAAACTAAAACCCTGGATTGAACATCTTTAAGTCATATGATATTTTTTATAAAATATGAAAGAATTTTTAGTAAACCCGGTCTAACATGATAGATGAAAAGAGAAAACGTCATGAAGCACAAAACAGTTATTAAGAATCTGATCTCCTGGATGGAAGGGAAACTGTCCGATAGTCAGCGGCAGGAGTTGGAAGATCATCTGCGGACGTGTCCCGATTGCAGGGAATATTACAGAAAAATGCAAGCGGTCTTGGAAAATCCGGATAATTCGGCATTTTCCCATCTGACCGCAGATCCATTTCTCCCTGCCCGGATACGAGCCGGAGAGATACGGTCGCTGTCTGAACCGTCAGATATGCCCCTTCTTGATGGTTTGCGCTGGTCATTTGTCACCCTGCTACTTTTCATTGGGATAACCTTGGGGGGGGTCATGGGTTATTCAATCATGAGTACCACATACCGGACTGATGCCAGTTTGCCCACTCAATATTATCAGGCATTTAATCCGGGAGACAGCTATTTCCAACTGGAAAATGTGGTGGATCTTGAGAACGGAGGGGTAAAATGAAAATTAAATTACTCATCGCAGCCCTGGTTTTATTAATTGCCATTAATATTGGTACCCTGGGAAGTTACCTGTACTTCCAATTTTTCCAGGAGAGACCTTCCGGAATTTCTGAGTTTCGGAATCGACCCCCATTTCCTCCGGAAGACCGCCCGGATTTACGTCTGGACAAAGACCAGCGGAAACAATTAAGGATACTGCTCGGGGAATTTTATCAGGAAACTCAACCTTTAAGAAGGCAGCTCCTGGAATTGGAACAAGCCTTATTTCTCCTGATGGAACAGTCGCCGATACCCATGGAAGAAATCGATCCCAAATTAGAGGAAATTTCGGATATTCGTTTGCAGATGATGCGCAGCGCATTAAATAAAATGATGAACGCAAAACTAATTTTAACACCGGAGCAGCAACGTTATTTTTTCAAAGCCATATTGTTATCACGCCCGGGATTTCATGAAGGAAGACGTCCATCAGGCGGTCGTCCTCCTCGGCCTGAATTTGAAAAATTCAATGATGATGTTCATGAATAACAAGAAGGAGCAAAATATGAAACACAACTTTTTGGTTGTATGCCTTACCGCCCTTGTATTATCGGTGGGCATACTAATCGCCGGTCC
>CP070707.1:1952080-1975867 GCA_020350205.1 bacterium | reverse complement strand
AAAAAATGAGAAAAATAGATAAAAATCATGAACTGGCGGTGGAACTCTGGAATCGTTATCCGGACAGGGTTTTACTAAATGAACCGCTTAAGAAGCATACTACCTACAAAGTAGGTGGACCGGCAACAGCCCTGTGTGTTCCCCATGCGCGGGAGGAACTGCAAGACATGTTATCCTTCTGCGCTGAAAATGATCTGCCGGTCTTTATTCTGGGGAGTGGATCGAATGTTCTGGTTCATGATCGAGGGTTGGAACAGGTGGTTGTTAAACTGGAGCGTTGTTGTGCAGAACTGTATCACCGGGGGACTGAACTCTATGCAGGAGCTGGAATTCTGGTGTCTCAGCTGGTTTCCTACTGTGAAGAACAGGAGCTGGCCGGACTTGATTTTATGTCGGGTATCCCCGGAACAGTGGGGGGGGCATTACGCATGAATGCCGGTGCTTTTGTTGGAGAAATCGGTGATCGGGTCCTTGCCATCGATGCCATGAATTACCAGGGAGAGATGTTTCAGATCAGGGGTGAAAATGCAGGATTCGGATACCGCCGGGCAGATAATTTACAGGATAAAATCATGCTGGGGACGCTGCTACACATGGATCAGGGTAAGCGAAATACCCTGCAGCAATCCAGGGAAGGATATCTGACTCAGCGAGCCGCAAAACAGCCCCTGGATTATGGTTCCTGTGGCAGTGTGTTTAAACGTCCTCCCGGTAATTACGCAGGGAGCCTGATCGAAAAGGCCGGATGTAAAGGGATGCAGATTGGTGGGGCCATGGTATCCCCTAAACATGCAAATTTTATTATCAATTACAGGAATGCCACGGCACAGGATATTTATCAGCTTATCACCCGGGTTCAACAAACTGTATTTACAAAGTTTGGGACCTGGTTGGAACTGGAAGTCAAATTGGTGGGATTTACGGATGAAGAAGAAAAAAAAGTACAACAGCCGGCCTAACCCGTTTAATCAGTTGCGCAGTGCGAGCATAAGCGAGAGGCCACCTTTTCCCAATCCGAAATTTGTATTGGGGATCATCCTGGTCGTATTGGCCGGATGGGGAATTTACCGGCTAACGATTCATTTTGTTAAAAACAGCGATATGTTTGTTTTGAAGAAAGTAGAAGTTAGTGGAAATCAGTTTATTGAAAGTGGTGATATTATTCAGAAAGCCTCCTTACCCGCCGGAAAAAGAATATTTCAGATTCCGGTACAGGAGGTGAGTGAGCGGGTGCTTAAGAATCCCTATGTCCGGGGTGTGAGCATCAGCAGAGCTTTACCCTCCACACTTATTATCTCGGTGCAGGAACGGGAACCTGTGGCCTATCTGGTTGATCAGAAGATCTATATGATTGATGAGCAGGGCATTATTCTCCTGAAAAAACCCGATATGGCCCTAAAAAATCTCCCGCTGGTTACCGGATTATCGGTGCAAAGTCTGCTGCGGAACCGCCAGCCTTTATTGGATGCTTTGAAGTTGATCCGGATGATGAATGAAATCGATCCGACATTACTGCAATTTGTTTCGGAAATTCATATTGATAACAAAAATCCACCCCAGCTCTATATGGTAAGGGGAGGAGCCAGGGTGGAAATCGGACTGGAAAGGCTACCTGAACGAATTTTTATCTTGAGTGAATTTGTGAAAACCCCGGCTTTTCTGAATCAATTGGAGAGCCTTAAAAAAATTGACTTAACCTTTGACAAACGGGTTATTGTAACCCGAAAAAAGTAGGGCAAAACCATGAGTGCTAACATTTATACCGGTTTGGATATCGGCACCACCAAAGTATGTGCGGTTATTGTTAAAGAGGAACCTGAAGGCAGGATGAATGTCGTCGGGATTGGAAGTGCTCCTTCCCACGGTTTACGCAAAGGCGTCGTGGTAAACATCGAACAGACCGTTCAGTCCGTTCAGCAAGCTTTAAATGAGGCTGAACATATGGCGGGGGTGGAAGTGGAAAGTGTGTTTGTGGGGATTGCAGGAGATCACATCCGCAGCCTCAACAGTAAGGGAGTTGTGGGGGTGGCACGGGATGACCACGAGATTACCGAGGAAGATGTCAAACGGGCTATAACCGCTGCCAGAGCGCTGGCCTTGCCCATGGACCGGGAGATATTACATGTAATTCCACAGGAATTTATTGTGGATGATCAGGACGGTATTCCAGATCCGGTAGGATTATCCGGAGTAAGGTTGGAAGTGGAGGTCCATCTGGTGACAGCGGCAGTCACTTCTGCTCAAAACATTGTGAAAAGTGTTCAACGTGCCGGGTATGATGTGGAAGAGATCGTACTGGAACCGCTGGCCAGTAGTCTGGCAGTGCTGGACGATGATGAACGGAATCTGGGGGTGGCGTTAATCGATCTGGGAGGTGGAACATCCGATATTGCCATGTTCTTTGAAGGACACATCCGGCACACCTCGGTAGTGGCACTGGGCGGACAGCATGTTACCAATGACATTGCCATCGGTTTGCGGACACCACCTGAGCAGGCCGAAATGATTAAAATTGAGCACGGTTGCGCAGTGGGTGATATGGTAAAGAATAATGAAACACTCACCGTGGCGGGCGTGGGAGGAAGAATCCCCCGGGTAATTTCGCGGACAGTCCTGACCGATATTATTCAACCGCGCATGGAAGAAATTCTGGGCCTGATTTATCAGGAAATGGAAAAGTCAGACCTGCTCAATCTCATGGCGACGGGTGCGGTCATCACCGGCGGAGGCGCCATGTTAAAGGGGACTATTGACCTGGCAGAAAAAATGTGGGGAATCCCTGTAAAACTTGGTCTGCCAAAATCTCTGGGAGGTTTAACAGAAACCGTTCGTAATCCCATGTACAGCACGGCAGTTGGTTTGACATTCTATGGTCAGAATTATAGCACAGGAAACACATTCAAGCGACGGCCGGATAATCTATGGGAAGAAGTAAGGGAGAGAATAAAGAAATTTTTTGAAAATTTTTTCTAACTATAAAACTGATAATAACAAATTTTGACTAAATGAGGAGGACAGTATGGAAGAATTAAGAAGTCTCAGTATCATGCTGGATGAAAAGCTTGAAAATAGCGCCAAGATGAAAGTGATCGGTGTGGGGGGTGCAGGCGGAAATGCCCTTAACACCATGGTTGAGACCGGTATGCACGGGGTGGATTTTATTGCTGTGAATACCGATGCACAAGCGCTGGAACAGAATAAAGCCACCACCAAAGTCCAGATAGGGAAAAAGTTAACCCAGGGTTTGGGTGCGGGCGCAAATCCGGAAATCGGGCGCCGAGCCATGGAGGAAGATCATGAAGAAGTAATGGAAGTACTTAAAGGTGCGGATATGGTGTTCGTGACTGCGGGGATGGGCGGAGGAACCGGAACCGGTGCGGCTCCTATTGTAGCCGAAATTGCCAAAGATTATGGAGCCCTCACAGTAGGAATTGTGACCAAGCCTTTTCACTTTGAAGGCATTAAACGGATGCAGCGGGCCGAACAAGGCATTGAAGAATTGCGGCGCAGCGTGGATACTCTGATTGTCATTCCTAATCAAAGACTATTTGCAGTGGTGGATAAGGCAACACCGCTTCTGGCTGCCTTTAAAATTGCTGATGAAGTATTATTACATGCGACAAAGGGAATATCGGATTTGATTGCAATTCCGGGCCTGATTAATCTGGATTTTGCCGATGTTCGTACGGTTATGGCGGAAATGGGACATGCGCTCATGGGCACCGGTTTTGCCAGCGGAGAAGGGAAGGCGGTACAGGCTGCCCAGCAGGCCATCAGCAGTCCCTTACTGGAAGGTGTGTCTATCCGCGGTGCACAGGGGGTGCTGGTCAACATTACCGGTGGTTCACAAATGACGTTGCATGAAATCAGTGAAGCCACCACCATTATTTACGAAGAGGCCGGGGATAAGGCCAATATTATCTTCGGAGCGGTAATCGATGAGGATTTGCAGGACTCTCTGTTTGTTACTGTCATCGCGACCGGTTTTGATGTAGATGCTCGGATAAAAAATAATATCGACCAGGCGCCAGGAGCTGAACAGGCTGTAAATCGCGATTTCCCTACCTTTTTGAGGAAAAATGAGGAGAAGGAAAAGATCCATACTCCCCTCAAGCTGCCGGAACAGAAAGAGGAAATTCAGAAGGAGAGCGAGATGAAACTGCCCCTGGACGATCTCGATATACCCGCTTTTCTCAGGAAACAAATCGATTAGCCCCTCCAATAAACCGGTTGCCGGATCGCGGTCTGGCAGCCGGTTTTCTTATCCTGTTTAAGAACGGCATTTGTCCAAATTTTTAACAAAATTTTTGATTTAGAAAGCCTCTTGGTGAACTCTTAATTTCACTTGAATACCTGTCAGGAGGTATTTAGCTGTTGATACACCATGATTTATGTATTAATTTTAATGACTTTACCGATTGGAGGAATATTGATCGAAGCCGGAACCCAGTTCGAACACATTCTTAAACTGTTGGATGACGAAAGTCCGCAGATTCAGAAAATTGTCCGGACAATCCTGCTGGATAACAGTGCAGATATTATTCTGGATAGCAAGATTCATAAATATAATCTCTCAGAAGAATCACAGCATCATTTATCCAGTACTCTGGAAGAGATTCATTTCGATATGGTTACCCGGGCTATGATGCAACTCTGTAAAGCTCAGCTTGAAGATATCGATCTGGAGAAGGCGGTATTGTTACTGGCTTACTGGAATAATCCGGAAATCAATATTCAGGAAATTGTGACCAATCTGGATGAAATGGCCGCTGACATTCGCAAACAGTTGCCTCTCAGCGGACACCCGCTGTCATTTATTGACATTATGAATGAGATTCTTTTTACAGATTGGGGATTTAAAGGGAATTCTGAAGATTACTATAATCCTGAGAATAGTTTTATTGATCGGGTGCTGGATACCAGAAAAGGCATCCCGATAAGCCTTTCGGTATTATGTATTCTGCTGGCACAGCGAATTGGCCTGCCGATGGTTGGTATTCCCATGCCTGCCCATTTTATCCTTAAATATGATAATGGTGAGGATGAGATATTTTTTGATCCTTTCTATGAAGGTAAGCTTTACAGCAGAGAAGAGTGCGTGAATTATTTGGAACAGGCAAAAATCAAGAACAAGGATGAGATTCTGGGAGGTTGTACAAATTATGAAATTGTTGCCCGCATGATGCGAAACATTCAATTGGTCTATTCCTCATATATGGAAAAACCGGAAAAAAGCAACCAGGCGGAAGAACTTCTCAAACTGCTGGATACCTTTTTTAAATGAAATCGGATTATTTGCACGAGAAACACTTTTCGGTGGCGGAAGCCCTGCAAACTCTTTATATAAATCATTCACTGATCGAAAAAATGCAGTATTTAGCCAAAACCCTTGACCGGCTTGGATTTGATTTTCGCCCCGGAAATTTTGATGTGGATAGTGCAGTCAAGGAAAATGGTACATATCCACGCGAATATGAGCTGCTTATCCAGGTTCTGGTTAAACTTGGGGAGGCAGGTATAATTGTGAAGGGAATTGAGCACGGACTGGTAGATTTCCCTCATGTGAGGGCTAATGGTGAAGAGGTTTATCTCTGCTATCAACTGGGGGAGGAGAGTATTCACTTCTGGCATTCGCTGGAATCGGGTTATTCGGGAAGAAAGCCGTTGGATGAGATTTAGGTAAGAAAGGGAAACACCTCTGTACATTCCCTCGTTATCTGGAAGAGAGAAATAGAGAGTGGTTGATAAATAAATATTCTTTACAAAAATACTATTAAAAATTCGGTTATAGTGAGAAACTGTAAAAGGAAAAATGATCATGAAATCAACATCATACGATTACGATGTGCTGGTGATTGGTTCCGGACCCGGCGGGTATGTCGCGGCTATTCGGGCGAGTCAGAAAGGTTTGAAAACCGGTGTGGTTGAACGCGATGCTCTGGGGGGTATCTGCCTCAACTGGGGATGTATTCCCTCCAAAGCACTCCTGAAAAATGCCACATTAATGCATGAATTTCAGCGCGCTGAGGAATTCGGGTTCAAGCTGAACGGCCTGACATTTGACTTTAAAAAAATTATTCAGCGAAGCCGGGAAGTAGCCGAGATAAATTCGAAGGGTGTAGATTATCTTTTTAAAAAAAATAAAATTTCAATTGTTGAAGGCAGTGGTGTCTTATTCGATGAACACACGGTTGAAGTGTTGGAAAAGGATGGAAAAGGCAAGAAGAAAGTAACTGCGGACAAAATTATAATTGCTACTGGTGGCCGGGCTCGCGCGTTTCCGGGTGTGGAATTTGACGGTAAAAAAATTATTACCTATAAAGAAGGCATGTCTCTCCCAAGCCAACCCAAAAAATTGATTATTATTGGCGCCGGGGCAATTGGCGTAGAATTCGCCTATTTTTATAATGCCTTCGGAAGTGAGGTGCATCTGATTGAAATGATGTCCCATATTCTGCCTATTGAAGACGCCGAAATTGCCGGTCAGTTAGAAAGATCATTTAAGAAACAGGGAATCAAATTGTACACGTCCAGCAAGGTCGAAAAGCTCCAAAAAACTTCTAAAGGAGTGAAACTGAGCGTTCAATCAGGAGATAAAAAGACCGAACTGGAAGGTGATGTGGCGCTGGTTGCCGTTGGTGTGCAAGGAAATGTGGAAAATATTGGTCTGGAGAAATTAGGGATTGAGATTGAAAAGAGTGCCATTCAGGTAAATGAATTTTATCAGACTAAAATTCCGAATATTTAC
Organism: bacterium; assembly: GCA_020350205.1. GTDB lineage: Bacteria > Calditrichota > Calditrichia > RBG-13-44-9 > RBG-13-44-9 > RQOF01. The sequence goes on along the minus strand of CP070707.1, from coordinate 1,969,119 downwards.
GCCATCGGAGATGTGATTGGCGCTCCCTGGTTGGCGCATGTGGCTTCCCATGAGGGTATTATCGCGGTAGATCATCTGCGCGGTGTAAACCCCCATCCTCTGGATTATGGAGCAGTTCCCGGATGCACCTATTGTCAGCCACAGGTGGCCAGTCTGGGCTTAACCGAGGAAAAAGCCAAGGAACGGGGATTTGAACTTAAAATCGGTCGTTTTCCTTTTCGCGCCAGTGGAAAAGCTCGAGCTATTGGGGAGACGGATGGACTGGTTAAACTGATCTTCGATGCGAAATACGGTGAACTGCTTGGCGCACACATCTTAGGCAGTGAAGCGACCGAGTTGATTGCAGAGCTGGGTATTGCCAAAACTTTGGAAACCACCATATATGAATTACAGCATACCATGCATGCCCATCCCACTCTGAGTGAGGCGGTGATGGAAGCAGCAGGGGATGCAAATAAAGAAGCAATCCATATTTAGGGAAGACTAAGTACAATCTTGAGAAGGGGGGAACAAAGCTGGAAATCGAGTTTTTTAAAGAAGTTGCGTCGTGTGAAAAAAGAAAGATATGTCATTTTTTAAATTAGATGTCATGCTGAATTTAGCTCAGCCTCTCGTTTTAAAAAAAGAGACCCTGAAATGAATTCAGGGTGACAGAAATATCCATAGTCTATTTTATAATATACTCATTTTATTTGGTATACTTTAATTAGCATAACAGGTGATGTATACTTTATCAATTTTTCAGATGTTTAAACTGTAATTATAAAATAATTGAAATGACTGAGCACTCTTCATAAACAGATTGAGTTTTCAGATCAATACAATCATTCTATAAAAAAGATTAGATTTTATCATTAAATATAAAAGGAACAATTTTCATGACTAATGAAAATGCCAGACCCAGAGTCAGTTCACTCACTGAGGAGGAAATAGAACTACAAGAGTGGCTGGAATCCCTTGATTATGTGATTAAGGCAGGAGGCCGGGAGCGGGTAAACCGCCTGATGCAGGAATTGCAAATGCGAATTCACCAGGAGGGCATTCGGTTACCATTTACGGCAAACACGCCATATATCAACAGCATACCGGCTGAAGATCAGGCAAAATATCCCGGGAGCAGGGAAATTGAACGTCGCATTAAGAGCATTATTCGCTGGAATGCCATGGCCATGGTGGTACGGGCAAACCGGGTGGAAAATGGTATCGGAGGTCATATCTCTACCTATGCTTCAATAGCCACCTTATACGAAGTGGGATTTAATCATTTTTTTCGGGCACCTGCATCCGGGTTTAGCGGGGATCTGGTATTCTTTCAGGGACATGCTTCACCGGGAAACTATGCCCGGGCATTTCTTGAGGGTCGAATTTCAGTGGAGCAGCTGAAAAATTTTCGCCACGAGGTACACCCTGAGGGGGGCTTACCTTCCTATCCACATCCCTGGCTTTTACCGAACTTCTGGCAGGTGGCTACAGTTTCCATGGGCCTCGGACCCATTATGGCCATTTACCAGGCACGATTCAATCATTACCTGGAAGATCGCGGTCTAAAATCCAGAGACGATGCGAAAGTCTGGGCCTTTCTGGGAGATGGGGAAACCGATGAGCCCGAAGCGCTGGGAGCTATATCCCTGGCTGCCCGGGAAAAACTCAACAATCTTATTTTTGTAATCAATTGTAATTTACAGCGACTGGACGGTCCGGTTCGCGGAAACGGGAAAATTATACAGGAACTGGAAACAGTTTTTCGCGGGGCAGGCTGGAATGTGATTAAAGTTATCTGGGGCACTGACTGGGATGATCTATTGGCCCGGGATAAAGACGGTTTGCTTATCAAACGAATGGGCGAGGTGGTGGATGGTGAGTATCAAAACTATATTGTTAGAGGTGGGGCATATATTCGGGAACATTTCTTCGGTAAAGATCCGCGCCTGTTAAAACTGGTCGAACATCTTTCCGATGATCAGCTGGCAAAATTACGACTGGGCGGACATGATCCGCAAAAGGTGTATGCGGCCTACAAATCAGCCTTCGATCATACCGGATCTCCGACTGTTATTCTGGCCAGAACCGTTAAAGGATACGGACTCGGGGAAGCCGGAGAGGGCAAAAATGTAACGCATCAGCAAAAAAAATTGAATGAACAGGAATTACGGGAATTTCGTTCCCGCTTTGGAATACCTATTTCAGATGAAGAAGTGGATACAATCCCTTTTTTCAAACCGGCTGATGACAGCCCTGAAATGAAATATCTCCAGGAAAGACGTAAAGCCCTGGGTGGCTATGTTCCTGCCCGGCGCGAAAAGAGCACCTCCATCAAACCACCCTCTGAAGACCTGTTTAAAGAATTTTATCAGGGAGCGGATGACCGGGAGGCTGCTACCACCATGGTTTTTGGCCGGATTCTGGCAAAGCTTTTACGGGATAAGGATATGGGTAAATTTATTGTCCCTATTATCCCCGATGAAGCCCGGACTTTTGGAATGGAATCTTTGTTCCGGCAGGTCGGTATTTACTCCCACGCCGGACAACTTTACGAGCCGGTTGACAGAGAAAGTCTCCTTTATTATAAGGAAGCAAAAGACGGACAAATTCTGGAAGAAGGAATTACCGAAGCCGGTGCCATGTCTTCGTTTGTGGCTGCCGGTACGGCCTATTCTGTCCATGCTGTCAATACTATTCCGTTTTTTGTTTATTATTCCATGTTTGGTTTTCAGAGGATTGGTGATCTTATATGGGCAGCGTCGGATATGCGGGCCAGGGGATTTTTAATGGGAGGTACCTCCGGGAGAACTACTCTGGCCGGAGAGGGTTTGCAGCACCAGGATGGGCATAGTCATCTGATTGCCTACCCCTTCCCGACCGTGAAAGCCTATGATCCCGCTTTCGCCTACGAGTTGGCGGTAATTATACAGGATGGGATCAAAAGAATGTATGTAGACCAGGAAAGTATTTTATACTACATCACCATTATGAATGAGTTATATCATCAACCGGCAATGCCGCGGGGTGTGAAAGAGGGGATTATCAGGGGAATTTACAAATTTCAGTCTGCTTCTTCTAAAAAGGCAAAGTTATCTGCCCATTTGTTCGGTAGCGGAGCAATTCTGAACAAGGTAATTGAAGCACAAAAGATTCTGGAAGAAAAATACCATGTGGCGGCAGATATCTGGAGTGTTACCAGTTACAAAGAATTGCATTACGATGCAATCATGGCAGATCGCTGGAATATGCTGCACCCGGATAAAAAACCACAAGTACCATTCATCTCCCAGGCCCTATCGGGAAGTTCTGGTGTCTTTGTGGCGGCTTCCGATTATGTGAAAGCATTACCGGAATCGATTTCAAAGTGGATACCGGGGCGCCTTATTTCACTGGGAACCGATGGTTTCGGTAGAAGTGATGGCAGGCGGCACCTGCGGGACTTTTTTGAAGTCGATGCCCGCTACATTACTCTGGCCACATTGTATGGATTATTTCGGGAAGGTAAATTGAAGGCAACCGATGTTAAAAATGCCATAAAAGATTTGGATATTGATCCAGAGAAAGCAAATCCCCTGTTGAGCTGAAAAATCTATTTTACTTTGGTAAAATATTGACGGAATAGAAAGACTTGAACTCTCTTGTAAACAGTGGAGGCAGTTATCACTGAATGACGAAATTATCTGGCATGTATTATAGCCACTTTAAAAAATGATTCTTATTGAATGGGTAATCTGCACAGGTTGTGGAAAACTATTGGCATCATCGCAAAAGAATATATGAGGTTTTTAAAATAAATATGTTTAAGGATTTGAAATGGCAAATGAATTTAAGTTACCCGAATTAGGAGAAAATATACATTCGGGAACCCTCACCCGGCTGCTGGTTTCTCGGGGGGACTCCGTACAAAAAGATCAGCCCCTGATTGAACTGGAGACTGACAAAGCCGTCATAGAAGTTCCTTCCGACCAGGCCGGTATCGTTCAGCAAATTCTGGTGAGTGAAGGAGATGAAATTAATGTAGGCCAGAAAATAATTCTTTTTGGAGAAAAGGTGGCAGCTGCAGATTCGCCCCAAAAGGCACAAAAAGAGATAAAGGAGTCTGCGCCGCCGGTCCCGCCTTCGAAATCTGATATATCCCAGATGGAGGGTAGCGTGCCAAAGGAACCGCAAAAGTCTGCTGACCCAAAAGTGCCTGCAGGCAAAACAGGAACCAAAGTATATTTCCTTCCAGATCTGGGTGAAAATGTTGAATCTGGTACGATTACCAAACTCTTGGTATCGGAGGGAGATCGGATAGAAGAGAATCAAAATGTTCTGGAACTGGAAACAGAAAAGGCAGTGGTTGAAATACCCGCCAGTATGGCAGGGACGGTAAAGAACATTTTTGTCAAAGAAGGAACCGAAATCAAAGTCGGAGACAAAATTCTGGAAGTGTCTGTTGGTGGAGAGCAGCAGGTTCGGGAAGAAATCCCTCCCCTGAAAGAGGCTCAGGAAGTTGCTCAAAAAGCAACGCTGAAGGAGACTGAGAAATCTGAATTAGAAATGCCTGCCCAACTGGAACAAACCAAGTTCAGCATATCCCCTGAAAAACTGGAAGTGGTGCCGGCAGCTCCTTCGGTGAGACGATTCGCCCGCGAAATTGGGATCACCATCGGCCATGTTCCGGGAACCGGGCCGGGCGGAAGAATATCCGTTGATGATGTTAAAAATTATGCCCGTACCCTCAATCAACAAAAAAGGGGGGTAAGTCAACCATTAGAAGGTATCGAGGCAGAAGCTTTACCGGACTTTACCAGGTGGGGTGAAATTGAACGTCAACCGATGAGCAAAGTCAGACAAAAGACTGCCCGGCATCTTTCCTATGCCTGGGCTACAATTCCGCACGTTACCCAGTTTGATAAAGCGGATATCACTCAGCTGGAAAAAGTTCGAAAACAATTTTCCAAACAGGTGGAGATTGTTGGAGGAAAACTGACGGTTACCGCTATCATTCTTAAAATTGTGGGGACTTCTCTTAAGAAATTTCCCCAGTTCAATGCCAGTGTGGATATGGAAAAATCGGAAATCATATTCAAAAAATATGTCAATGTGGGCATTGCAGTCGATACAGACCGGGGACTTTTGGTACCGGTGGTGCGTGATGTGGATCGGAAAAATATAATACAATTGTCGATTGAAATATCGGAGCTGGCCCAGAAAGCTCGTGACAAAAAGCTTTCACTCGAGGAAATGCAGGGAGGGAATTTCAGCATTTCCAATCTGGGGGGTATTGGAGGGACGGCTTTTACGCCGGTAGTTAATTCACCCGAGGTGGCCATCCTGGGAATTTCACGGGGTGAAATGCAACAGATATATAAGGACGGAGAATTCGTGTCCTGCCTGATGTTACCACTCTCTCTGTCATATGACCATCGGATTATTGATGGCGCAGATGCGGCTCGTTTTCTGAGATGGGTGGCCGAAGCTATCGAAAATCCTTTTAAAATTTTACTCGAAGGATAAGTTTAAAAACATAGAGCTCTGCAAAACAAAGGAGTCTGATTTTGTCCTCAGATCATAAAGAATCTATCCGGCTGGTGGTGATCGGTGCAGGACCGGGAGGCTATGCCGCTGCTTTTCTGGCAGCCGATCTGGGTATGGATGTCACATTGGTGGATCCCGAACCCGATCCGGGTGGCGTATGCCTGTTCCGGGGATGTATCCCCTCCAAAGCATTATTGCATGTGGCAAAACTGCTCAATGAAACGAAGGAGTCATACAATTGGGGTGTGAAATTCAAAGAACCGGAAATCGACCTTGATCAGCTCCGCTATTGGAAAGACGGGGTTGTTAAAAAACTTACCGGCGGACTGGGGCAGTTAAGCAAACAGAGAAAAATCAAATATCTGCAGGGACGGGCTTTTTTTAAAAATAACCGCTCGTTGGATATAGCGCTGGTAAATGGAAAAAATCAGGAGTTATCTTTTGAATATGTCATCATCGCCAGCGGTTCCAGACCGGCAATGATTCCGGGAATTGGTGTCGATAGCAAACGAGTCTGGAACTCTACACACGCATTGGAACTGAACCGTATTCCGAAAAAATTACTGGTAATTGGCGGAGGGTACATCGGCCTGGAGATGGGGAACGTTTATGCTGCTCTGGGAAGCCAGGTATCGGTGGTAGAAATGATGCCCGGCTTGTTGCCCGGAGCGGATCGTGATCTGGTCAATATTCTGCAGAAAGGTTTGGAAAAAAGATTTTCTAGGATTCTGCTGAATACCCGGGTGGTTGAGATGAAAGAATTGAAAGATGGCATCAAAGTACGGTTTGAATCGCCGGATGGAGAACAGAGTGAACAAAAATTTGACCATGTACTGGTCTCGGTCGGCAGAAAACCCAATTCTGAAAATCTGGGTCTGGAAAATACCGGGATCGGATTAGATAAGCGGGGCTTCATTCAGGTAGATGAACAGCGGAGAACTGCTGAACCGGCAATTTTTGCCATCGGCGATGTAGCCGGGGAACCCATGTTAGCCCATAAGGCCTCTCATGAAGGGAGGACGGCGGTGGAAGTAATCGCAGGTTACAAAGTGATTTTTGAGCCTCGTGCCATACCGGCAGTGGTATTCACCGATCCCGAACTTGCCTGGTGTGGATTGACGGAATCAGAAGCCAAGGAACAGAATAAGTCATACGAAGTTGTGCGTTTTCCCTGGGCCGCCTCCGGCAGGGCTTTGACCATGGATCGTACGGATGGATTGACCAAACTTCTAATTGATCCCGAAACCGAAAGGATATTAGGTATGGGAATCGTCGGGGCCGGAGCAGGGGAATTGATTGCTGAGGGAACACTGGCGATAGAGATGGCCGCAGTTGCTACGGATGTGAAACTCAGTATCCATCCCCATCCTACCCTGTCAGAAACCGTGATGGAGAGTGCAGAGGTATTCTTTGGCCAGAGTACTCATATATATCGGCCCAAAAAACGCTAAAGCGGACGGAAATTGTCAGGTTCGGCTTTCAATAAAGAATTTTTCAAAATTGTTTGGCATTAAGCAATTCCATTACAGATTCCAGACCGGGATTTTTTTGAATTTTAATCATCCAGTAATCTTTTATTTTAGCTATAGCCATATTTTTATATCTCTCCCCAAACTGTTCAGGGTGTCAGCGTGTTCGAAAAACCTATGAAGAAAAAAATTCTCTGGGTATTGAAGTTGATAGTCGGGATCATTCTACTGGTGTTCATCTATCGCAATGTGTATCAGCATGAAAGATTCTTCAGTGCCTTCGCTGACGCCGCCTGGCTGAATGTAGTGCTTGGATTAATACTCCTTATCCCTAACTATTTTATACAGTTCATAAAATGGAGATATATTCTGCGACAGGCTTTGAAAGATATTCCCGACTCTCTGGTTTTGCGATCATTACTTTTTGGGTCAACTCTGGGCTTCATAACTCCTGGCAATCTGGGCGAATTAGCCCGGAGCCTTTACTTCAAAGGTCACTCACGACTCCTCATTACTGGCCTGAACATTATTGATAAATTAGCTGGTATGCTCATTTTTATCACGTTCGGTTTACTGGCAATGAATTGGCTGATTTATCTAAACTCCGGCTGGTCAACGATGATGAATGCCGCCCTGATCATGTTTGATTTTGTACTTCTTTGCTGTATCTGGATTCTGGCGTTGAATCCCCGAATGCTGCAGCGCATATTTCAATCCCGAGAGGGAAAATCAGGCTGGCGAAAAAATATATCAGAATTACTCTCTTCGCTGAATTATCTGAATCACTCTTCCATTTTGAAACTAGTATGGTTCAATATAATCTGGTTTGTGGTAATCGTTCTTCAATATCATGTTCTTATTCTGGCGTTCACAGAAGTCTCTTATCTGCAATCGTTCTGGGCAGTTAGTGCAACTTTGTTTACGAAAATTGTACTTCCCATATCTGTGGGAGATCTCGGGATCCGGGAGGGGGCGGCTGTATTTTATTATTCCCTGCTGGGAGTTAAAAAAACAGCTGCATTTAATGCATCGATGTTTATCTTCTTAATTAATTTTATGATTCCCGCCTTTGCCGGGAGTTATTTTGTATTCAAGTTGCGCTGGGAATCGAATTCTAAAAATAAGCATTTAAAATAAACAACTCTAATTGTCGTGACGCTATTCTTTCTCCTGCTGGCTACATTTTATTTTATTATTATCCTATATTTCTTTACAGGAATATTTCGGATTCCCGCGGAGAGACCCGCCTCAACGTCTTCCTCATTAACTGTGACGGTACTGGTCCCTGCCCGTAATGAAGAAAAGAATATCATTCGTTGTCTGGAAAGTTTGTGGCAACAGAGCTATCCCCGCAATCGCTATAATGTGATTGTGATCGATGATCACTCCACCGATAAGACGGCTGAATTGGTTGAGACCTGTATCAGAAATAAGGCAAATTTCGAATTGTTGCGGCATAAAAAGGATCCGGTCAGATCCACCTTTAAGAAAGAAGCTCTAAATTTTGCGCTGGAGAAGGTGGATAGTGATATCGTGATGACCATCGATGCGGATTCTGTTGCCTTACCCAACTGGATTGAAAAAATGGTGGCATATTATGATTCTAATACCGGTATGGTAGCCGGTCTGGTCACATTTTTACATGAAGGTGAATGGGGAGCTTTCCAGAAACTTCAAACACTTGAATTTGCGGGAATTGTATTCTGCGGGGTAGGGGCGGCGGGACATAATAATCCGTTAATTTGCAATGGTAGCAATCTGTCATATCGTCTTCAAACCTTTAAAGAAGCAGGGGGGTATCGCGGTAATGAATTTCTCCCTTCGGGTGATGATGACCTTCTGTTGCAGAATATTCATAATAAAACAGCCTGGAAAATCAAATATTCCCTTGATCCTGATACCATCAATTATACCTTGCCCCTTGCCGGTTTTTCTGATTTTATAAATCAGCGGGCCAGGTGGGCTTCGAAGTCGATTCACTACCCCAAATGGTGGTTATTTTTAGTCTTGCTGGCGATATATTTGTATTATGCATCTCTGATCCTTTTGCTCCCTGCAGCAGTTTTTGGTTTATTCTCCTGGAAAGTTTATATATCGGGACTGCTCTTAAAAATGGTCCCTGAAGCTTTGATCATTTCCCGCGCCTTATCTGTCCTGCAGCGGTCTCAATTAGGAAAGTATTTTGTAGTCGCTCAACCACTTCAAATTATATATGTTTTGATCGTTGGCTTTCTTGGATTTTTCAAAAAATTCAACTGGAAGGATATTGACCGTCATGCTTTATAAGTTACTGGCGAGAATCGTATTACCGGCTTTCCCGGAGATAATCTGGAAAAAATCGGGAGATCCTAAAAATCTCTATCTGACCTTTGATGATGGCCCGGACCCGGATATAACACCCCGAATTCTACAAATTTTAAAAAGGTATCGGGTGCCGGCAGTATTTTTTCTGCTGGGGGAGAAACTGGAACTGTATAAAAATAACTTAAAGCAGATCAATTATCAGGGGCATAAAATTGGCAATCATGGATATTCTCATTATCCCCTCATATTAAGCCCTCGAATTAAAATGCATGATGACATACAACAAACAGACCGTTTGATTCAGAGTGAATTCATGCAGAAAACGGCTTACTTTCGTCCACCATACGGGATATGGGGACCGGCAATAACACAGGAGCTGAAAAATTTTCATAAACGGATGGTATTGTGGTCCCTTATGGCATTTGATTTTAAGTGGAACGCGGATAAGGTGATGGCACATTTGTCACGATCAGTCACTGGGGGGGATATCATTGTGTTCCATGATAACCACCAAAGCCGTCATGCTGTTGTAGAAGCACTGCCTGATTTCATTAAGTTGTGTCAGAGCAGAGGCTTCAATTTCCGCTTATTATAGGCGAGGGAACATTCCCTTGCTAATATTTTGGAAATAAACTTGACTGTACTATAGCTGAATGTTAAATTTTAGGCCGTATTTTTTAGAGATGCCGTTTTGTTTTATATAATTCAAGAGATTTTAAAGATTTAGATCACCTTCGATATGCGTTGATGGGGAGGTAAGGTAATCATTAAAACGGTAGGCTTTGTTTGGGGTGTCGCCAAGCGGTAAGGCACCGGGTTTTGGTCCCGGCATTCGGGGGTTCGAATCCTCCCACCCCAGCACAAAAAATATCAAAAATTAGATTTTCATAATAGGAGTAGATATGTCTGACACCAAATTAAAAGCTTTATTGCGGGATAAAATGGGTAAAAGTGCAACCCGAAAATATCGGGTAGATGGTTGGATTCCCGCTGAATTTTATTCATCCCATGAAGAGAATATGCATCTTCTGTTAAATAGTAGTGAATTTGAAAATATTTTGAGTCATGGACATGGCCTTTTTAGTCTTAAAGTAGATGGAAAGGACGAGGATTTTCAATGCATCATAAAGGAAATACAAACGGAACCGGTTCTGGGAAAAGTACTTCATGCAGATTTTCAGGGAGTCAAATCAGGTGAAAAACTTAATATCATGGTACCGATTCACATTAGCGGAACTGCTGCTGGGGTAAAGGCGGGTGGTATCATGGAATTCATTATCCGTGAAGTTGAGGTTGAGTGTTTGCCTAAAGATATCCCGGATTCATTGAATATCGATATTACCAATTTACAGATTGGTGATACGGTGCGGGTAAAGGACCTGGTTTCTGAGAATGTTCGGATTCTGGATGATCCTGAGGAGACTATTTTACTGATTGAACATCCAAAGATTGCCCAGGAACTAGAAGCTGCAGAAGAGGTAGAGGAACTGGCAGGCGAAGAAGAGGCACAGGAACCGGAAGTGATTACCGCTCGCAGAAAAGAGGAAGACGAAGAAGAAAAGGAATAATTAGAAATATATTTTGAGAGCAACCTTCATTCAGGGTTTCTCTGTACTGTCTCTCCAAGAGTCACTTAATCGGATTATCATTTGTATGTCATCGTTGGTTTAGGGAATCCAGGGATATCTTATAAAGATACTCGTCATAATGTAGGGTTTATGGTCCTGGATTTATGGCAAAAGAAACTTGGTCTAAAATACACACGGGATGTGGGTCCCTCACAAGTGGCATATTGCAGAAATTTTAAAGACAAAGTGCTATTGGTCCGTCCTTTAACATTTATGAATTTGAGTGGAAATGCGGTTAAAAGGATAGTTGATAAAAACCACCTGTCTGATTTTTCTAAACTGCTAGTTGTGAGCGACGATCTAAATCTGCCTTTCGGTAGTATTCGAATTCGGCGCAGCGGTAGTTCGGGGGGCCAGAAGGGCCTGCAATCGATCATTGAACGCCTCGGAACCGATGAATTTCCGCGCCTGCGTTTAGGGCTGGGCTTCGGTTACCGTGATGCAGTAAAATTTGTCTTATCCCCCTTTAATAAAGCTGAAAAAAAAGAACTTCCCCTGCTATTGGAAATGGCAGTTCAGGCACTTGAAAATTTTATTAGCGAAGGTATTGAAGATACCATGAGTCAATTCAACAAAAACTATCTCGAACCTTAATCAGGAGGACTACGGGTGCAAACTACAGAGCTCATTTGGATCAGCTTAATAGGATCAGTTTCAGCCTTATTCTATGCGTTGTGGAAATCTCGCTGGATTAATAAACAGGATCCGGGAAATGAGAAAATGCAGGAGATTGGCAGAGCCGTCAGGGAAGGAGCAATGGCTTTTCTTTCCCGGGAATACCGGGTTTTAGCAATATTTGTAGTAGCCGTTGCCATACTTTTGGCAATTGGTAATGCCGGTCAAAATACCAGTTTGGTTGCACTGTCATTTGTGGTGGGAGCAATTTGTAGCGGACTGGCAGGTTTTTTTGGTATGCGGGTGGCCACAGCTGCCAATAATCGAACCACTCAGGCTGCCCGGGGAAGTCTTAATGCTGCATTACGAGTTGCCTTCAGCGGTGGATCCGTCATGGGAATGAGTGTCGTTGGTCTGGGTGTGTTGGGCTTGTTTATTTTGTTTTATTTCTATGGGGGTTTGCAGGAAGGAGCAGATCTTCAGCGGGTGGTTACTCTGCTTTCTGGGTTTGCCATGGGAGCATCTTCAATTGCGCTGTTTGCCCGGGTAGGGGGCGGGATTTATACGAAGGCAGCCGATGTGGGGGCAGATTTGGTAGGAAAAGTTGAAGCGGGAATCCCGGAAGATGACCCGCGTAATCCGGCCACCATTGCCGACAATGTGGGGGATAATGTAGGTGATGTTGCAGGTATGGGGGCTGATCTATTTGAATCCTATGTCGGGTCAATTGTGGGTGCCATGGTTTTGGCAGCCACGGCCGGTTTTGGAAATCTGGTGATGTTGCCGCTGGTTCTTGCTGGATTCGGTATCATGGTATCCATTCTGGGTACCTTTTTCGTTCGCACCCGGGAAGGCGGGAATCCTCAGACAGCTCTTAATATGGGAACGGGAGTGGCGGGATTTGCCATGCTCGTTGTCAGTTATTTTGTCATAAAGCAGTATTTACCTGAGGTGGTGATGTGGGATGGAAAAGAGGTGAGCAGCTGGGATATTTTTATGTCAACGGTAACAGGACTTCTCTCAGGTCTGCTGGTAGGATTACTAACCGAATATTATACCTCTGAATCCCGGAAACCTGCCCGGGAGATTGCTAAAGCCAGCGAAACCGGTACTGCCACCAATATTATTGAAGGATTAGCAAACGGGATGTTTTCAACCGGTTTACCGGTTATCACCATTGCCATTGCCATTGTGGTATCGTATTATTTTTCAGGTCTATACGGAATAGCAATAGCTGCACTGGGAATGTTATCAACCACCGGAATTCAGCTGGCAGTAGATGCTTATGGCCCGATTGCTGATAATGCAGGCGGGTGTGCTGAAATGGCCGAACTTCCGGCAGAAGTCCGTAATCGAACCGATAAACTGGACGCGGTGGGTAATACCACCGCCGCCATTGGAAAAGGTTTTGCGATTGGCTCTGCTGCATTAACCGCTCTGGCCTTATTTGCTGCATACCGGGAAACTGTCTCCAAAACTTTAGGCAGAGGTGAACTGGTTCTGAATATCAACGATCCCATGATTATGGCGGGATTGCTGATCGGAGGTGTATTGCCCTTCATATTTTCTTCACTGGCACTTCGGGCTGTTGGACGCGCCGCATTTGATATGATCGGGGAGGTTCGGCGTCAGTTCCGTGAAATTCCGGGATTGCTGGAAGGCAAAGCAAAAGCAGATTATGCACGCTGTGTGGATATCGCCACCGCAGCGGCCATCAAACGGATGGTGATTCCCGGACTGCTGGCAGTGTTTACCCCGGTCTTTTTTGGTCTGATCTTAAAAAATCCTGAAATGCTGGGTGGGGTTTTGGCAGGAACCACTGTATCGGGAGTCTTGCTGGCCATTTTTATGGCAAACTCCGGAGGAGCGTGGGATAATGCCAAGAAACATATTGAAAGTGGTGCTTTTGGGGGGAAAGGCTCGGCACCTCATAAAGCGGCGGTGGTCGGGGACACCGTGGGAGATCCCTTTAAAGATACCGCAGGACCATCTTTGAATATTTTAATCAAACTGATGTCAGTGATTTCACTGGTCATCGCCCCCTTAATGGGATAAGGGATGGTTTGTGCAAAGAAAAAGGTGAAAACAGTGAAGTTTTCAGGTTGAGATGTTTTTGTGGGTATATAAAGTCTACTGAGTATACCAATATCCGATGCAGTATAAGAGTCATCGGAATTTAAGATTGGAGTGCTTGGATTAAGCAAGAAAAGGTCGAACTGAATTCATCCGGGTGCCTTTTTCGGATCAGAATGTATAAAGTTAATTAATTTGAAAAATTTAATTTATTCATAGATTTCAGAACCAGATATTATTATATTTTTCGCCCCAATGGGGTATAAACATTAATCCTATTCCGTCAGTTGTAAAAAGGCGGGATCATTAGACCAAAGGAGGAATTGTGGAAAACTTGTATTGCACTATCTTCATTGTTGATATCTCCCAAAATCCCGATGAAAGCGAGACTGTTTCCAGTCGAATCCAGCAATTGGTTGAAGACCATGGTGGTATCATCAAAAAAATCAATCGCTGGGGAAAAAAGAGACTGGCGTATTCAGTCCAGAAGAAATCACATGGTTTCTATGTAGAGATTGAATTTTCTGCCAGCAGCCGGCTGAACATTCCCAAAATCCTGGAAGCCGAATATCGCATAAACGATCGGGTATTGCGGCATTTAACTTACATTGTGGATAAGAAGGAACTGGTCCAGCGGGAGAAAAATGCCGGCAAATTTAAGAAAGATCAGGAAGCAGAAAAACCTGAAAGTTCAGAGGAATCCAAGGAACCTAAATTAGCAGTGACACCCCCGTCTCCAGAAGAGAAAGAAGTTCCTGAATCTCCGGTTGAAGAAGTTGAAAAGACCGAGGATACCGAAGTTCTACCTGAGCCGGAAGAAGTTACTGAGGAAGAAACCAAAAAATCAGAGAAAAAAGAAACCGTTTCCGATAATGAATCTGAACCGGTTATGGAATCAGAACCAGCTGAAGAGCAGGAATCTGTCCAGCCTAAAGAATCTGAAAATGAGTCCGGTTCGGATGAAGAGGATTCAGAAAAGAGGGAATCATGAGACAAATGCGTGAGAGAAGAAATACAATGCTGCAGAGGAAAAAACGTGTATGTCGTTTTTGTGAAGGGGGAGATGTATTCATAGATTTCCGGGATGAAAAACGCTTGGTCCGGTTCTTAACCGAACTGGGTAAAATTGTCCCCAGAAGGACCTCCGGAAATTGCAACCAACATCAGCGGCAATTGGCCAAAGCACTCAAACGTGCCCGGCATTTGGCTCTTATACCGTTCGTTTCGGATATTCCACGATAAAAAAGAGGATTTAAATATGAAGGTTATACTTCGACAGGATTATGAAAATCTGGGTAAAGTAGGCGAAACAGTAGTGGTGAAGCGGGGATTTGGGATGAATTACCTGATCCCGAAGAAAATCGCTTATCCGGCAAAGCCCAATTATGTCCGTATGATCCAGGAAGAGCAGCGGCAGAAACAGGTACAGGTGAATAAGCAGAAAAAACAATCAGAGGTGATTGCCAAAAAATTGGAGGCTGTATCCGTCACCTTGGCAGTGAGTGTGGGCGAGGGAGATAAAATGTTTGGCTCCATCACCAATCAGGATATTGCTGATGCGCTCGCAAAGCAGGAGTTTGAAATCGATCGCAAAAAGATTGAACTGGAGGAGCCCATTAAGGCACTGGGAATCTATTCCGTTCCCATCAAGCTGCATCCTGAAATTGAAGTGAAGATAAAGGTCTGGGTCGTAAAGGAATAAAGAAGTTTAAAAAGGCCGGGCAACCGGCCTTTTTTGTTTAATCACACCTGCCATGAAAACATCGTAAAAATATTTTTGCAGACTCCCAGCTAAATTCTCTGAATAGACGGAAGCATTTATATTTGTGGTAGATTCCGAAAGACACCCGGTATTTATTGGAATCATTGAAGTTAGGCTTTGGATTACCTGTTTTTTCGCTTGACAGACCTGACAATTTTTTCTATATTGGCCGTGCTTTTAAAGGGGCCAGTAGCTCAGCCGGTAGAGCAGCGGCCTTTTAAGCCGTTGGTCGAAGGTTCGATTCCTTCCTGGCTCACAAAAAAAATCCGCTGCGAGGCGGATTTTTTTTATCCATAATCCAGAAACCATGATTCAGGGATGAGGAATTCGGAACGATTCTTTTTTATTAACCAGATCCTGAATCCGATATTCTGTGTCCTGAATCCTGGAGATCCCCCTTTAGTTTACATATAAAAGTATGCGGCATCCAGTGTCCAATTTCCATTAACCTGATGCTGGAAAAATTTTTTCCAAAATACTTACTTCTTTTTTCGGAATGTATTATTTTGGGTCATGCCCAAATTTGCGAATGTCATCTTGACAATTCCTACTGAGGAGGGATTTACCTATCGAATTCCCTCCGAACTGGCTGAGGTCATTCAGCCTGGAATGCAGGTGAGTGTGCCGTTTTCCAGGCGTTTCGTTTCCGGCATTGTGATCACCATATCCGATAAACCACCCGCCAGACTCAAAACTACAGAAATCAAAGAAATTCGAGACCTGCTGGATCCCGAACCCCTGGTCTCCCGCGAACTTATGGAACTGTTGAAATGGATCTCAGACTATTATGTTTGTTATTTGGGGGAGGCCTTCCGTCTGATTCAGTCGCAGCTGAATGTTGGTAAATCAAGCTTGCAATTAACCCGATTGATAGAAACCTTACCACCGAAGGTGCCGAAAGAACAGTCTGAGATGCTCTCTACTATTCCCTTCAATCGCACCATATCCTTTAAAACCATTCAGAAAAAATTTAAAAAGAAAAACATATATACCTTCATTAATCAATGGGAAAAAAAAGGCTGGGTTAGAAAAGAATTCAGCGCTTTGAAAAAAAAGCAGATATTCTTAAGCCGGGAATATTATAAGCGGGAGGGAAATGACGCAGAACTTTCAGATGCTCAGCGAAAATATATAGTCGGAATTGAAAAAAGGCAATCCAAAAGCTGGCTGGCCTATCAGTATCTAAACAAGGGAGAATGGACTCTGAAAACGGATTTGAACGCTGCAGGATTTACTACTACAATGTTGGAAAATTTGGTCCGGAGAGGACTGCTTGTTAAGCGAATTGAAAAAATTGAGCGAAAAGTTACCTCGGGGTATCAGGAAAAAATTGAAGATAATGTATTGACTGCCGAACAAAAGGAGATTATTCAGAATATCCTGCCCACGCTGAACAAATCTGAATTCAGGACTTTTCTCCTGCACGGAATTACCGGAAGTGGAAAAACGCAGATCTATATTGAAATAATTAAAAAAGTGCTTGAGAAAAACCGTACCGCCATTGTATTGATACCGGAAATAATTCTGACACCCCAGACGCTGGCCCGCTTTCAGTTTTATTTCAATGATAAAGTCGGGGTTCTTCACAGTCGCCTCTCTGCCGGAGAAAAGCGTGAAATCCTGTATAAAATCAAAAACGGGGAGTATCCGGTTGTACTGGGTGCACGTTCGGCCATCTTTGCT
>CP070707.1:1949087-1951980 GCA_020350205.1 bacterium | reverse complement strand
CACCGGCAAAAAAGAGATCATCGAAATGTTGCGTCAAAAGTCCCGACCGTATCTGTTCTCCAACACCTTGTCACCGGTTATTACCGCTGCATCCATTGCCGCATTCGATTTACTGGAGGGGAGCGATAAATTGCGCAAGAATCTGATGAAAAATACCACTTACTTCCGCAAAGCAATGACCGACCTGGGATTCGATATTGTTCCCGGAGTGCATCCCATTACACCGGTACTCTTCCGGAAATTTGATGATGATGCCCAGCTGGCCCAGAGAATGGCCCACGATCTGTACCACGAAGGGATCTATGTGATCGGTTTTTCTTTTCCGGTAGTACCTAAGGGACAGGCCCGCATCCGGGTTCAGATCTCTGCTGCCCATACTAAGGAGCAGATCGATCAGGCGCTGACCGCTTTTGAAAAAGTCGGTAAAAAACATAAGGTGATTTAAAAACCTATTATTGGATTTATTCCATATTTTTATCTGTTACCTATTTTAATGATAAAAACATCTTGTCTTCTCGACTGACACAGCACCCAATTTATATGGTATTGTATTGTAGGATGTGTCATGTTGGGTGCTCAGTCGCTCAAGATGACAGTTACTTAGAATTTCAATTTAATGAAGTCAAAGTCTGTTTCTTTGTCTTCGAGTTACTTAACTTAGAAAATATTGACAAACTGATTCTATTTTTGAATAAACGGAGGAAATTATTTTATGAAACAAAAGCTCAGTGAACTCATCCCTGAATTTAACCTAATACAGAATAAAGAGCTGAAGGATAAAGTAGTTCGGGTATGGGAAAAGGCCCTCAAAATTCGCAATATGCAGCCGGAAGATATGCTGCGGATGCCCTTTACCTTGCTCATCAAACCCTGTCCGGCGAATTTTATAGAGCATACCCGGGGGGTGGTGCAGGTGGCCTACGCGGCGGCGCAGGCGCTGCAAAAAGTCTATGGCGAAAAAATCCCCCTCAATATGGAATACCTGCTGGCGGGTGCCCTGCTGCATGATGTGGGCAAAATTCTGGAATATATCGAGAAAGACGGGGAATTTGTTAAATCCACTGAGGGAAAATATCTGCGGCATCCCTTTTCCGGGGTGGGACTGGCATTTGATGAAGGGGTTCCAGATGAAATTCTGCATATGATTGCGGTACATGCCGGGGAAGGGGATGGCAAATGGCGCAGCAATGAAGCTATTGTCATTCATCATGCGGATTTCACCAACTTTGAACCCCTCCATTAAAATATATAAGATTGTGCGGCGGGAATAAATAGCAGGTTACAGATCTGGGATTTATCATTTGAGAGTTTTGTCACTAAATCCTGTATCCCAGATCCTAAAGCCTTTTTTACTTAAATTTCCGGCAACTTGATCCATTCCGCCACCATAACAGGCCCAGATCTATCAGAGGATTTCCAAGAAGAACTGAATACCGGCTGTCACCCGCGTCCTGCCTGCGCCTTTTTTATTGATATCAATCAGAATATCTGGTATCCAATTTCCCGTATCACTAAAGCATATGCTGCAGTGGCACCTGCTAGGCCGCTTCCAAAATTCCTGTTTTTGCCAGTTGAATCCCAAAGGTATAATTAATCATAAATAGTGCATTTTGAATGTTGTACCGCTCAATAAGTACCCGGTAATTTTAAAAGATATCTCTTCTTGTCTGTCATATTTTCTAGACGATAGTATACTTTGATATATATTTCCAACCCCAAGATATAATCTATAAGTGACTGTCTATTAGTAAGTTGGGATTAAGTCTTAAATTGGCTTCATTTTTGTAATACACTCAGTGAGATCATTTCAGATTATATTATTCAGGAATTCAGAATATGAAGATTTTTCCTACCCTACTGCTTGGAGCAGCACTTTCAATGTCAGGATGTAGTCAGCACGTGTGGGTTACTTCCAAAAATTCTAACCAGATTAGGCCCGCTATAAATAAGACTGGAATAAAACATACCGGGATCATCACATTGAATGATGGGAAAGTGTTGAAAGTTAATAAAGTCCATGTAGAAGGTGATACTATATCCTTTATAGCGGGGAGTCTAAATGAGACTATTACAATCTCTATTGAGGATATAAAGGAATTAAAATTTAAACGGACCGGAAAAGGAGTGGTAGAAGGTTTTTTTACAGGGATATTAACGGGAGGAATTTTAGGAGCAGTGGTGGGTTATGCTGAAGGTGATGATCCCCCGGGATGGTTCAGTATGACAGCTGGGGAAAAGGCTGCTGCCCTGGGCTTAGGATTTGGTATTATTGGAGGTGTCGCTGGTTTAGTCGGGGGTGCCATTCATGGCAGTGTTGATAATTATTATTTTAAAGCCCTGGAAATTCAAACCCGTTCGGAATTGAAAGTGGATGTCAGAATCAATTATCCACTGTATGAATGATGAATTATGATGCTGGAAATCTGGTATTTTTGTGATTCCCAGTCCTGATATCCAGAGTAAGGCCAATCAGTATAATACAATAGGGGATAATTCTGTTTGTTTATCGGATATCTTTGCCGGAGCCAACTTTTTGATCCGGTGTCAACAAAGACAGTGTGTTTTGATCGGACACAGCTAATAGCATACCCTGGGATTCAACCCCACGGATTTTTACCGGTTGTAGGTTAGCGACAATAATGATGGTTTTTCCCGGTAATTCTTCCGGTGAATAATGCTGCGCAATTCCGGCGACAAGTTGCCGTTTTTCTTCACCCACTTCGATCTGCAACTTTAGTAATTTGTCCGCCCCTTCAATTTTTTCGGCGACGAGGACTTTAGCCGTTTTTAATTCGATCTTCTTAAAATCATCAATGGTAATCATATTTTTTTTAATCTCTTTTTGTTCAGGTTGATCGTTGCTTTCCTGCATTTTTTGTAAAATATCTATTTC
>CP070707.1:1945944-1948987 GCA_020350205.1 bacterium | reverse complement strand
TTGTTCTCATTCATACAGGCGGTTGTCAATTATCAAGATGCTAATCAATGAATAAATTCCTTCAAAAGCTGGACTCGGGGTTGTTCCAGGTTGAAAATTTTATTATTCTGCTCACCCTGGGGAGTATGGTAATCCTTTCGTTTTTGCAGGTTGTCCTGAGGAATTTTTTTGATACGGGTCTTCTCTGGGGAGATATCCTTTTACGTCACTTGGTTTTATGGGTGGGATTTGTTGGTGCATCCCTGGCTACCCGCGAGGAAAAACACATTAATGTGGATGTCCTCACCAGATTGGTTTCCCAGAATTACGTACCTTTCATCCAATTTTTAGTGAATCTGGCAGCGCTTGTAATCTGTTTTATTCTGGCCAAAGCGAGTTATGTCTTTTTGAGCTTTGAAATTGAAGCCGGAACAACCCTGTTCCTGGATATTCCTTCCTGGTATATTCAGATTATCTTACCAATTGGATTTGGTCTCATCGGGCTGCGGTTTCTGCTGAAGATATTTGAACAAATTTCTAGAGCTGTTTCGGGACAATCAGTTGGCGAGGAGAGGTAATGACAATCCTCATTATTGGCTTACTTTTACTTGTCTTCGCATTATTTGGGACACCTCTGTTCGTGATTATCAGTACCATTGCCCTGTTGGCTTTTTATGCCGCTGATATCAGCGCTTCGGCCGTGATCGTTGAATTATACCGTTTGGCCAGCATGCCTATTCTTCCCGCCATCCCCTTATTTACCTTTGCCGGATATCTGCTGGCGGAAAGTGATACCCCTAAACGATTGGTCAATCTTTCCCGCGCCATATTTGGCTGGATCCCCGGAGGACTCTCGGTGGTTACCCTGGTTTCATGTGCTGTTTTTACAGCATTTACCGGAGCATCAGGTGTAACCATTATTGCCCTGGGTGGATTGCTTTATCCGGTACTGCTGAAAGAAAATTACCCCGAAAAATTTTCCCTGGGGATGCTGACTGCCTCCGGAAACCTGGGATTACTGTTTCCGCCCAGTCTGCCCATCATTTTATACGGACTGGTGAGCGGCGTCAGCATTGATAAGCTCTTTGTCGCCGGAATTATTCCCGGTGTACTAATGATCGTTCTGCTCTCCATATACAGTGTTTATTATGTCCGGGACATTAAAATTCCTATCGTCCGGTTTAACTGGAAAAATGCCAGCAAGGCTATTGGGGAAGCAGCCTGGGAAATTCCGTTACCTTTTATTATTCTGATCGGAATCTATGGCGGATATATAACAATTACCGAAGCCGCTGCAGTAACTGCATTTTATGTTTTGATTGTAGAGGTTTTTATCTATCGGGATATTAAAATTAAAATCGAGCTTCCAAAAGTAATGCGCGAAAGCATGGTGCTGGTTGGAGGAATTCTGGTAATCCTGGGAGCCGCCCTGGGACTGGCCAACTATATGGTCGATGCGGAAATACCCATGCGTATTCTGGGATTCATGAAACAATTTATCACCAGTAAGATTGTTTTTTTAATTACCCTCAATGTTTTTCTGCTGATTGTCGGATTTCTCATGGATATTTTTTCGGCGATCATGGTGGTTGTTCCGCTGATTATTCCGATTGCTGATAATTTTGGGGTAGATCCGGTCCATCTGGGAATCATTTTTCTGGCTAATTTAGGCATCGGATATTCAACCCCGCCAGTGGGGATGAACCTGTTTATCGCCAGTTTCAGATTTAATCAACCCATCGTTAAACTTTATGTGGCAGCTTTACCTTTTTTGATTATCCTGCTGATTGCTTTATTGATCATTACCTATGTGCCTGAATTAAGTCTCTTGCTGGTGAATCTGTTCACGCCGGGCAGGTGATAATCTCTTTGAATGGTTTCTTCGGGTACATGTATTTTTTCACCATAAATATGGAATTGGCATGAAATTCGGTTTGATTTATCTTCTAGTCATAATTTTTGATTTTTCTTTACTGGGACAGGAACCGGTTTTCCCGACGGTTCCGGACTGGATTTCCCTGGCATCGGGACATGTGGCAACCGGACTGGGAATCGCTGATATCAATCTTGACGGCTGGGATGATATCATTGTCGCCAACGGTAACGACATTCAGCGACAAAGCCTGGTGGTGTACTATAACAACGGGAACGGAACCTTTCCCACTTCGCCCTCCTGGCAGAGTGGCGATATCGATTACCATGGTCATCTGGCGGTCGGTGACATCAATGCGGATAATCAACCGGATGTGGCGGTATCGGTGTTTCTTGGTCCGGGCGGTTTCTCTGATCCTGGCTATGTAAAAATTTATCAGAATCAGGGCGGGCAGCTGGAGACCGTGCCCGGCTATCAGAGTTCAGATCGCATGTTCACATTTTCCTGTGCACTGGGAGATGCCGATGGGGATGGTGATCTGGATCTGGCAGTTGCCGGGGGGCAACCGTACAGTATTGGGTCCGGTCCCTATCAGACCTATGGACGGGTCTATTACAACCAGAATGGGATCATGGATACCCTTCCGGCCTGGCAGTCCCAGGTGACCATGGGCGCCATGGATGTTGATTTTGCCGATTTTGATAATAATGGATATCTGGATCTGGCGTTTGCCGCCCATTTGACACCCAATTATATTTTCCTGGCAAATTCCAGCGGTCAGCTCCACACAGCGCCTGACTGGTCCTCACAGGATGTGAGTTATTATGCCAATTCATTGACAATCGCTGAAGTGGATCAGAATAATTTTCCGGACCTTATCATTTCGGATAATAATCAACTGGGAGGATCGGGAAAATTTAAAGCCTACTTTTTCGATAGTGCACCCCCAATCTGGAGTATGCCGAACTGGTTATCAGGTTATGGGGGGTATGGTTCGGCGGTACTGGCCTCGGATCTGGATATCAATGGAAGGCCGGATCTGCTGGCCGGAAAATGGTGGGGCAGGGTGGAATTGTATGCCGATAGTGCCTTCACCTTTACACGAACACCGATCTGGACATCAGCACCTACCTCCGTAATTGAAGCATTTGTTTTGCGTGACGTGGATAAGGATGGAATCTATCAGGTACA
>CP070707.1:1940604-1945844 GCA_020350205.1 bacterium | reverse complement strand
ATCGATTTTTACTTATTTTCATTTTCATTTTTTTATAAGCCTCTTTACCACCCCGGGTACTTGATCCGCGTATTGAAAGATAACCGAATACCTTTAGAATAGTAGCAATTATCTCCCCGTCAAAATGTTGACTCACCAGTACATATGCACCCTGTTTTTCATGCAAAAGCAGAGGGAGAATCATATTCTCATGCCAAAAAGCATAAAGAATATGCTCCCCCTTCTTGCGGCATATTTCCACATAGTGACGATTTCGAACTCGTATAGCCAAGGTATGGCGATAGAGAAGTAGCAGCGGCCTGGCAACTATTTCAGCCAGAAAAAGGATAAATTTTTCCTTTGATTTTTTAAGCATCCACTGATATTCCCGAACTAGTAACTAGAAGGTATTAGATAATTCGGAGGTCGGCATGTAAGGTTATTCAAATAGAGCATCGAATTTAGTCATTCGTTTCTATGATCTCTCTGATCTGATTTCCTTCTCCCATAAGAACAATCCGGGCTTTATGGAGTCCAGTTTCATCTTCTGAGAGATAACAATACGCAACGATGATGATCTGATCACCAACAGATCCGAGTCTTGCCGCAGCCCCATTCAAACCAAAGGTTTTGCTACCTTTTTTACCTTTGATAGCATAGGTTTCAAATCGTTGTCCGTTATTAATATTATAAACATGGACCCTTTCGTTTGGGAGGATACCTGATTTTTCCAGAATTTCTTCATCAATTGACAGGGAACCATTGTAATGCAGATCAGCATGGGTGATTGTGGCTTTATGAATCTTTGCTTTTAAAAATTCCCTGAACATATTTTTAATCCATTTAGTTTGATTTAGTATTTTTAACAACTCTTATAATTCTGATATGGCTATCGGTCGATTTCCGCTGCAACATTTTGTCATAAAAATAGACTATGATAAAACTCACTATAAGACCCGTAACCGCACCCAAAATACCCCGATAAATCGCCGGGACATTGGGGAGTAAAGAAAAATCGTGAAAAAGATAATAGCCTAAAACAAGCATTAAAAGGGGAAAGAAAAATATTAAAACTGCTGATTTAACTGCAAATTCCGGAAGAATTTCAAGTTCGACCATATCTCCAGGTTTCAAAGACAGATGTTGCCGAATCTGTAGAATATGGCGTTTGTCTTTGTCCACAAAACAAATTGAACAACCATCGCATGAAAAACCTGAGTGCATCTCAAGCTCAACTTGTTCACCATCGTTATTAAGAACAATACCACGTTCTAACATATTAGCCGTCCATTTTCTAGCGCAGACAAATTTAAGTGTTCTCATTTGTTCATGCAAGCAGCTTCAGGGAATCCTTATCATCAAAGACCAGATTCGATAGAGGGGAACTCTTGGCGGGATTTTAGGTTCATGTTGATTTAAAGTGAACTCATATCTATATTTTCAAACCAATGGAAGCACACATGAAAAAAGCCATTATCGCCATCATTCTCGTTCACCTTCTCCAAACCGGATGGCCCCAACCCAGCGGACGCAGAGGTCCGGGTGGGAGAGAGGGAATGGTTCCTCCGCAGGCCATTCATCTTCGTCCTTTTCCGGTAGTAGTCAATGATTCAGAATATAAAGTATATTTGCTGACCGATGTCATGTATGATGTGATGCAGTTTACCCTGGAAAATGACCTGTATCAGGCAGAATTTCAGACTGAAATTACTTTTAAAGAAGAGAAAAGTAATCAGGTATTTTCCCGGATTTGGAACTCAATATGTCAATTACCAAATTTTGAAATAACCAATCGCAGAGATCGATTTTTTCTGACTTACGATTCCCTGTTGTTGCCGCCAGGTAAATATCAGGTCACCCTCAGGTATCAGGATTTGAAGGGAAAACAAAAAAGCACCCTCAGTTTAAATTTTCATTTACCTGAAAGGAGAGATATATTTGTTGCCTCACCCCTTTTTTTAGAAAGTGAGGGATTAAAAAACCTCCCCATTTTGGGACAGATTCCCAAACCACTGGCCACCTTTTCAAAGGTTCCCTTTAATCGGGATATTCAGATATTTTTTCAGGCGTATCTGAGAGACGGTTCTGAAGCAAAAACTCGTATTACCATAGCCCCGAAAGATGGAAAGACCGAACTTTTTTCTCTCGATACTCTGCTTCAAATCAACAATAATCAGACTCATCTCATCATCAATCCTCCTTTTTTAGAGTGGGTAGAGGGTGGATATTCAATAAACTTATTCATTCAAAATGATGATGATTCTGTCCAGCAGCAGACTCCTTTCGACATCATATGGTTTTCCAAGCCACGAAGCCTGACACTACCGGAATATGCCATCCAAACCCTGGAATTGATTTTACCGGAAGAAGACTATAAAAAATTGAATTCTGGGAATAAATCTGAACGCTTCGAGAAATTAATGAATTTTTGGAAACAGCGAGATCCCACCCCTGAGACGGCTTTCAATGAGTTAATGTACGAATTTTATACCCGTGTCGACAGTGTTGACCGGCTTTATGGGATGAGGAACAGGACCTATGGTTGGAAGACTGATCCGGGAAGGATCATCATCCTCTATGGTGAACCAAATGAAATAGATGACCAGAGTCTCAATCCGGTTAAGCCTTATTTGAAATGGACCTATGTACTGCCAGATAAAGAACTCACATTTGTTTTTGAGGCTGTTGAAGGAAGAAAAAAATATCGCCTGATTCAGGAGGAAGAGAATCCATTACCATGAGTCGTAAAAAAATAAAAATCGGAGTAGTGGGGGTGGGACACCTTGGTCGATGGCATGTGCAACAATTAAAAACCATCAACGAGGCGGAATTGGTGGGATTTTTTGATGTTGATTCCGAGAGAAACACTGCTATTGAAAAAGAATTTCAGACTACGGCATTTAAGAGTTTTGAAGCGCTTCTGTCCCAGGTTGATGCGTTGAGTATTGTTACCCCGACCACGACTCATTTCTCGTATGCCCATGAGACATTGAAAGCAAATAAACATGTTTTCATCGAGAAGCCTATTACAGAAACCGTGGATGAGGGACAGCAGTTGGTTGAACTGGCGGAACGAAACCAGGTAAAATTACAGGTGGGACATATTGAGCGCTTTAATCCGGCTATTCTTGCCCTTGGAGATCGGCGACTTAACCCCCTGTTCATTGAATCCCACCGGATGTCTAACTTTAATCCACGCGGAACGGATGTCGCGGTAGTGCTGGATCTCATGATTCACGATATTGACCTGATACTCAGTTTCATCCACAGTCCGGTTAAAAGTATAGATGCCAGCGGGGTATCCATCATTTCTCAAAAAGAGGATATTGCCAATTGTCGTATCAATTTCGAGAATGGGGCGGTAGCAAATGTGACCGCCAGTCGGATTTCAAATCGCAAAATGAGAAAAATGAGGTTTTTTCAACCAAATGCATACATTTCGGTCGATTTTTTAGAAGGTGTCAGTGAAATTTATGAACTCGTTTCTCCCGAGGTTCATCCAAAGGAAGGTAACTTCGCCATATCATTCGGTACTCTGGGGGAAGGAAAGAATGCCCGGGATATCAGATACACAAGACTCGAAAAAAAAGAGGTCAATCCCCTTCAGCACGAACTGAAGCTTTTTATCGAGGCGATTAACAAGGATCATCCACCAGCTGTCGATGGGAAACAAGGTGTAAGGGCGCTTGAGGTAGCAAAAGCCATTTTGCAAAGTATTGCAGAGCATGCAGACATTGTGAACAAGCATTGGGGAATCGTAAATGGACATTAGAAATTTCTTTTTTAAATACCGTGGATTTACTCCTGTTCCTTTTGTCATCATTGTTTTAATTTATGCCAAACCAAGTATCATTTCTTTGGTATGGGGAATTGCCATTATGCTACTCGGTGAATTCATTCGAATCTGGGGTGTTGCTTACGCCGGTGGCGCTACACGTACCCGTGATGTCGGTGCACCTTTTCTGGTCACTGCCGGTCCGTTTGCCCATGTTCGAAATCCTCTGTATCTGGGCAATATGTTGATGTATTCAGGCGCAGCTCTTATTGCAAATATCTGGCTACCCTGGCTTGTTTTTGCAACCTGGATTTTTTTCGGAATTCAATATTCTCTTATCGTTGATCTGGAGGAGGAAAGATTGATTGAGTTGTTTGGAGAATCGTACAAAAAATACAAGTCTACTGTTCCGCGTTTTGTCCCCAGTTTTAAAGCCTTAAAAGAGCAGACTGATACGAAACCTGATTACAAAATGGCATTGAAATCTGAGAAAAGTACCTTTATGAGCTTTACGACTATATTAATTCTCATGATGGGTAAAATGATCCTTTTCGCAGGTTAGAATTCAGTAAATTGTATATATTTATCTAATTAAATAACCGATAATACAGTTTAGTTTTTACTCTTAAAATGAGGTTTTCCCTTCCGTTAAAGAGGGAAAATCAGCCGATATTTTTTTCACCTTAATAGTGAGAAATTACATGGATGCATTAACAGGAACAGCCTCGAATCTCAACAGGAAAGACTTTTCCAAAATGGTTATCGGATACGATAAAAAGGTTCCGCTGTTAAATGGTAAGCTGGTCCAGTACATCAACTTGGATAATGCCGCAAGTACGCCAGCACTCGCCCCGGTTATGGATAAGGTGAACGAGGCAATGTCCTGGTATAGCAGTATTCACCGAGGTACCGGATTCAAATCGCAGCTATGCTCGGAACTATATGATTTTGGACGAGATGTTGTCGCAGATTTCGTCAACATTGATTCCAAATCCCATGCTATTATTTTCGTGAAAAATGCGACCGAAGCCATCAACAAACTCGCCAACCGGATAGCGGTGGCCAGAGATGAGGTAATCCTGGTCAGTAAAATGGAACATCATTCCAACGACTTGCCCTGGCGCATCAAAAGTAAAGTCGAACATATTGATATTCACCCCGATGGTCGTCTGGATGAAGACCATCTCATACACCTGCTCAGGAAATTTCATAAAAAGGTGGCGCTGGTGGCTATCACTGGAGCCTCAAATGTCACGGGCTGGGTAAATAACATCAATCATCTTGCCGAGATCTGCCATGAACATCATACAAAAATTATGATTGATGCCGCACAATTGGCACCGCATCGCCGAATCGATATGAAAGCACCGGAAGATCCCGGACATATTGATTTTCTGGTATTTTCCGCCCATAAAATTTATGCTCCTTTCGGAGCAGGAGTTTTGATTGGTCCGAAGGCATTTTTTGAAGAGGGTGATCCAGACTA
>CP070707.1:1936810-1940504 GCA_020350205.1 bacterium | reverse complement strand
TGCATGATGTTAGACAGATTCAATTGCTCCAGGGAACAGCATATGAAACACCCGCATTTTTCTTTGAATCGAATCAACCGCAACCAGCAATTTTGATTATTGGTGGGACCCACGGTAATGAACCAGCGGGCTACGAAGCAGCATTAAGATTGCTGGATCGGTTTCAAAAATCTCCTCCCAGCCAGGGAAAAATCATTATTATTCCTCTGGCAAATCGTGTGGCTGTGGAGAAATTTGAAAGGCGGATAGCAGTTCCCGCTGGTGTGGACCGTGAAAAGGGTAATCTGAATCGTTGTTATCCCGGAAATCCCGAAGGGTTTCCCATGGAGCAGCTGGCTTATCAGATTCAGCAAATTGCCATTGACAATTCGGTTGGAGTATTCATTGATCTGCACGAGGCCCGGCGACCTCATCTGGAGACCGATACCGAAGGGGATGAAAAAGGATTGGGCCAGACTATCATTTATCACCCCAATGAACCCTCTACCTGGCTGGTGATGCAAATGCTGGATCGGATTAACAGTCTGATATCCGATCCGGATAAACATTTTTCGTCGCTGGAAAGGCCGATAAAAAATAGCGCTTCCTGGTGGGCGGGAAAATATCTTGACATTGCGGCATTCACTTTTGAGACTCCCCGGAATTTACCGATTGAGGAGAGAATAAAATATCAACTGTTGCTCGTGGATGTGGTGCTGGAAGATCGTGCAATTCAATGAGAAGGTCGAAGGAGTAACCATGAGCATAGCAACAGAATTACCAGAATTATTTTAATCCATACAGGGTGACTGATTTCGAAATAAATGTCCGATTGTCCGGTGAAAAATGGCGGTGTGGGTGAAATCGGCAGGTTTTCCCGGATAGCTAAAGATCTAATGTTCAATAAATGAATCACCGCTGTTCCTTCTGTTAAAAATTGCATCATTAATCCGCGTTGAGCATCCTGACAATAGGTTGCCTCCTGCAGCAGGCCGAATGGAAGGTTGCTGCTATGGCGGCAATTTCCCAGAGCAGCCTGATTCCCTCCCACATTGATAAAAACTTTGACCTTACCCCCCGAATGAAAAAATTCCCATTTTTTTTGAATCGATTCCTGCAAAGAATTGGGACGCAGCAAATGATATCCAGTTCTGCCGAGTACCAGATTTAAAAATTTGTCCGAATCTTCCCATAATAAAATTTCGCGATCGTTATTTCCCCCGATGGTTACCCATTGCGAACGATGCTGAATTTTACCGCAATCAAAAAGTCTTTTTTCAATATCTGCATAGGTCATTTCCGGCAGATTTGCCCCGAAACTGCTGGCCCCGATGGAACTGGTGATAACTGGAACTGCTTCTATCACTTCACTAGCGATGATCGCTGCGATATTCAGTGATGGGAACGAACCGGATAACTGCAGGGCTACCGTATCCCCGCTTTGAATTTTCAGTTCCCACAGCCATCTAAGAATAAGTGCTGCAAAATCCGGATTTAAAGCAGTTTGTTTGGATTCAAGATTTCCCAGAGTGGTGGTAAGGGGAGTAATTTCTTCCCCGATCAACCCGGAAAAAGTGGGGTCGAGCATCGGATCTATGGGTAAATCCAACTCCTTCCGATATTGTCGGGTTTCTGTTAAAGCATCCTGCATTCGGTGAGCAGCTTGCACCATCTGGCTGTAACAGGGCAGGGGAGATTTCTTGCGGCTCAAATGGTAAATCGTCAGGCATGCCAGAGACAGAATAAATATAATGATCAGTCTGGTAGAAAAAGATTTTTTGCCCAAATGATTTCTAAATTTTAACTGCATGTTTTAAAAGAATAGGTGTAGAATGAGGAAAACGGTAATAGAGACAATTGTCAGGGCCAGAATGGTTTTGAAAATTCCCTGCCGGAAAAATTCATTGGCGATAAGTCCCGGAATAATATATCCGATTACATGGAGATCCCATCCTGCCTCCGGAATCTTTACCTGCAACCAGTCTGTGATTCCCCGCAAAAGAAAACCGACCAGGATCGCCATAAGAAATCGCCGCCGCCCGTAAAGTATCATGAAATTGGCGAGCAGGGATATAATACCATAGGTTACCAGCGCAATGAAGATAGTCGCAAATATACGAAGCGGTTCATGAAGATACAGGGCGATGTAACCCGGCACTATAATTCCTCCTGCAGTGAGACCGCTCAGCTCAAAAAAGATAAATCCCAGTAAAATTCCTAAAGCAAAGGCACTGAGGATCATGAAAGTTCCCTCAAATTGTCTAAAAGAATATCCATTCCCTGATGATTGGCTAGCCCATAGATTCGGGTCGGCTTGTGGAAACCTCTGTTTATTCTGTTTACCAGAGCAGTGGCGTCGGAAAACAAATTTGCAGTAATCTCAGGTCTATCACGATTCAGTTGTCTTTTTAGGAGATATTTTCCTTTTCCGGCAAGCCAAAATTCTGAAATCCAGGGAAGCGTCTTAAAATAATCCGCAAATGTCAGACCACGTAAAGGGCGATCTGCGCGGGTGTTGATCAGGACAATCTCTCTTCGTCTGGATGAATAGTTTTTTACGTGTTCTATGAATTGTACAGTAGTTTCCAGATCGTTCATCGAAAAAAGATTAAAAAATTCCAGATTGTGTGCAGGGAGATCGAATTTTATGTGCCGGTTCAACTCTTCCCACTCCTTCTCAAAAACCTCGGTGAGGGTTGAAAGATCCAGCTCTAAATCTTTACCTAAGTTCTTTATTAATCCCCAGTTCGCTTCAATTATCGTCTGGGGAATGAGGGGATACCGTCTAGGGAATGATTCTTCTGAATAATATATAAACTTCGGTTTCCTAAGTATATTCTCAGTGACATTATCTTTCAGTTCCTGCGGAAGATACTTTCGCGAACCGGGTGTAAATGAGCGTGCGACGCAATTGAAAATAGCCGAATCATCTGTACCCATAATCTCCATATGATCCTTTTTAATATTGGTAATGCCCAGATGGGTTGGGCGGAATATTTTATGGGAAAGGGTATGTTGCATCTCAGGATGAAGAGCCATAGATTCCATCACAAAAATTTCAGGTTTGTAGCGCACCCAGTTGAGAAGCTGAAAGATATTCTCTTTAATATTTGCGGGTCCGAAACGAAACAATTGTTTTCGGGATCCATCCGGATAGTGCAGCTCCGGGAGGTCTCCGGTGGTTTTGGAAAATGTCATTCGGCCGGACTGGTTAAGAACCTGATGCAAAATTTTGACAGTGGTTGTCTTTCCGCGGGTACCATTAATCAGAATTCGGATTGGTACTTTCCGGAGCATAAGGTAGATTAGTAGGAATTCGGTGGTGAGATAAACAGTGATGATACAGGTTATGATAAAATAGAGTATGAACATTGTTTAAATAGCGGAAGTATTTCCGGTTAAATTAACCTAGTTTGTGTTTCAATTGAGAAGCGTAGCGTCGACTCATAATATATGGCTGCTCGAGACCTTTCAGATAGACCCGGTAGGCATAATTGTGCCACTTTTCCAGTCGCTCAATATTTTCCATATTGATGATTGTTGAACGATGAATCCGGCAGAAATACTGTTCAGGAAGGCGTTTTTCCCATTCTTTCATTGATTTTTGAACCAGACCCTTCTGATCCGACGCGGTTAAAATTTTTGAATAATCACCGGCGGCGGAAATACTGAGGATGGAACTTACTTTAATAAACCGGAACTGGTTGTTTAAATT
>CP070707.1:1910166-1936710 GCA_020350205.1 bacterium | reverse complement strand
AGGAACCAATCCGTTCTGCGATGGCCTGTTGGTATGAACAGGCCATTAAAAATGCCCGGAAAAATCCAAAAGCCCAGGAATATCACAACAAAACGGATGATCTTTACCAGGTGGGGATGACGCCTCCTAATCCCAAATATTTTGTCGAAAACCTTAATGTATTTGACTGTTCAAAAGTAACGGATGGGGCTTCTGCGCTTATTGTCGCTTCCGAAGAAGGTTTGAAAAAGCTGGGGGTAAGTAAAAAAGAGGCCATTGAAGTAATGGGTTTTGGGATCAGCGTGGATGATTTGACCCAAACACCTCCTGACCTGACCCAATTGACCACAACTCAGAAAGCGGTAGAGAAAGCCTATCAGTCAGCAGGATTGAAACCGGAAGATATTGGCTTTATGGAGGTGCATGACTGTTTCACCATCACTGGCTTGTTGTCCCTGGAGGCAGCATGTATGGTGAAACAAGGGGAAGCGGCCAGCTTTGTCGCTGAACACAGAACAGCCCTTGACGGTGAACTGCCGGTGAATGCGACCGGCGGTCTGATTGGATTCGGACACCCAACCGGTGGAACCGGGGTTCGGCAAGCGGCGGATATCTGGCAGCAGTTAACCGGAAAAGCGGGAGATTGCCAGCTTAAAATTACCTCGCAAAAGCCCTTCGGATTGATGATCAACATGGGGGGCAATGATAAAACTGTTGCTTCTTTTATTTTTAAGCCGGCAATTGTATAGAGATTAAGAGAGAATTAACAATAAAAGATTTATAGTTTAGGTAAAAGAATTCTGAAAAAATTTCCAACGCGAGTCTTTTTGAATTTTTTGCATATATCTGTAGATTCAAAATAGGCCACTGGAAAGGAGCAATGAATGGTCGGAATTGTTGGATATGGAAGCTATATACCACGAAACAGAATAAAGGTTGAAGCAATTGCAAAACAGTGGGGAACCGATGCAGAGAGTTACCGGAAAGGTTTATTTGTAGAGGAAAAATCGGTTCCGGGACCTGACCAGGATACCATTACCATGTCGGTTGAAGCATCACTGCGGGCATTGCAGCGAGCCGAAATTGATCCCATAAATATTGGAGCGGTATACGTGGGTTCGGAATCGCATCCTTATGCGGTAAAACCTTCCGGAACCACAGTTGCCGAGGCAATTGGGGCCACCCCGGATGTGCATTGTGCAGACTTTGAATTTGCCTGTAAAGCCGGTAGCGAAGCCATGTTTGTGGCATTGCAGCTGGTAAAATCCAACAGTATGGATTATGCACTGGGAATCGGAGCGGATACTTCCCAGGGAGCACCCGGGGATGCACTGGAATATACAGCCTCTGCGGGTGCAGCGGCATTCATTATGGGACGGGAGAATCTGCTCGCCAGCTGTGAGTACACCCATTCGTTCATGACCGATACTCCGGATTTCTGGCGCCGGGAACATCAGTTTTATCCTCAGCATGGGGGTCGCTTCACGGGAGAACCGGCCTATTTTAAACATATCACCAATTGCGCTAACATCGTGATGGAAAAAGCGGCTTTAAAACCGGGCGATTTTGATTTTGCAGTCTTTCATCAGCCCAACGGCAAATTCCCTCAGAAGGTGGGCAAGATGCTGGGATTCAGGCAGGAGCAGATTTCTCAGGGATTGTTATGTCCCAGAATTGGGAATACTTATTCCGGTTCATCGCCATTAGGATTAACAGCCATTCTGGATGTGGCTAAACCAGGTAATCTGATTTTGATGGTTTCTTATGGATCCGGCGCGGGCAGTGACGGATTTATCTGGAAAGTCACTGATCGTATTGATACAGTTAGAGATCGTGCCCCAAAAACCTGGGATATTATTAATGGAGAAAAAGTCTATCTGGATTATGGACTTTATTCCAAATATCGCCGCAAAATTATTATGAATGAATAAGGAGGGAAATATACAGTGGCTAGAGATGTTGCAATTATTGGAATTGGAATGAGCTCATGGGGTGAATTGTGGGAATTATCCCTGCGTGATGTATTTGTTAAGGCTGCCTTAGCGGCCATTGAAGATGCCGGGGTCGACAGGATCGATGCCATGTATATCGGGAATATGTCAGCCGGCTTGTTCAACGGCCAGGAACATCTCGCTGCACTTATGGCGGATTATCTGGGAACTGATGCCATACCTGCAACGCGTGTGGAATCGGCCTGTGCTTCCGGTGGGCTGGCAGTTAAACTGGGCTTCATGGAGGTGGCGCTGGGAATGAGTGATATTGTCCTGGTGGGTGGGGTGGAAAAGATGACCGATGTGGGAACGAATGATGCCACTTATGCTCTTTCCACAGCTGCGGATCAGGAGTATGAAGTCTATCAGGGAATCACATTTCCTGGATTATACGCAATTATGGCACGGGCGCACATGGATACCTACGGAACCACCCGGGAGCAACTGGCGCAGGTAGCAGTGAAAAACCATGATCATGGTTCTCTGAATCCAATTGGGCAGTATCCTTTTAAAATTACGCTAGAGAGTGTTCTCAATTCTGTAATGGTGGCAGATCCCCTGCGGATTTTGGATTGTTCTCCGATTACAGATGGTGCGGCGGCGTTAGTACTCTGCCCGCTGGAATTGGCTAAAAAAATATCCAAAAAACCGGCGGTTAAGATTATCGGCGTTGGGCATGCAACCGATAGTATTGCCCTTCACAGTCGGAATGATATCACCAGTTTGCCGGCTACCGCGAAAGCTGCAGATATGGCCTTTAAGATGGCAGATGTCAATATTAAGAAAATAGATCTGGTAGAATTGCATGACTGTTTTACCATTGCGGAAATTTGTGTGATTGAGGAATTGGGGATTGTAGAGAAGGGGAAGGGAGGTACGGCAGCCACCTCGGGATTAACCCGTCTGGGCGGAAAAATTCCCGTAAACACCAGTGGCGGGCTGAAGTCAAAAGGACACCCGGTAGGTGCCACCGGTGTGGCCCAGGTGGTGGAAATTGTAACTCAGTTGCGGGGAGATGCGGGACCACGGCAGGTTGAAAAAGCACGTATTGGCTTAACTCAAAATATGGGTGGCAGCGGGGGAAGTACCCTGGTCCACATTATGGAGGTAATCTGATGTCTGTTTCAAAATACTGGCGGGAAATGCCTCAGCGCTATCGTTTGGAGGCCGGAAAATGTAAATCCTGCGGGAAAATTTATTTTCCGGTTCGATTGGTGTGCAAAGAGTGTGGAAGTAGAAAATTTGAAAAAATTTCACTGTCCAGAGAAGGTGTGCTGGTTTCTCATACTGTTATTCATATTGCACCGGCCCAGTTTACCGATCAGGTTCCATACGTGGTAGGGGTGGTGGAATTAAAAGAAGGAGTGCGCTTGCTGGCCCAGATTGCGGACTGTGATGAAAAGCAACTAAAAAAAGGTATGCCTATTCGAATCGAGTTTCGAAAGATTTCAGAAGAGGGTAATGCCGGAATTATTAATTACGGATACAAGGGAGTACCTGCCTAAAACAGGTTGATGCACCGAACACCTGACCCCAGGTGTCAAAATGGATAAATATATCGGGTTTTTATGGATAGAATCGAATCAAAAATTTTAACCAGCTCTCCGGATTTTAAGGAAAATCAGAAATATCATCTGAAACTGGTGAAAGAACTGAAAGAAAAACTTGAGGTTGTAAAAAAAGGAGGACCCTCCCATGCGCACCAGCTTAATGCCAAAAGAGGGAAACTTTTCGTGCGGGACCGGCTGGAGTTGCTGTTCGATGAAAATTCTCCTTTTTTGGAACTCTCCCCCCTAGCAGCCAATGGATTGTATGATGATCAGGCACCAGCGGCCGGCATTATTACCGGGATTGGAGTGGTTCATGGGCGCGAAGTTCTGGTGGTTGCCCATGATTCGACCGTAAAAGGCGGAACTTATTTCCCCATGACCATAAAAAAACATGTCCGGGCACAGGAGGTGGCCATTCAGAACCGGCTGCCCTGTATCTACCTGGTAGACTCCGGTGGAATTTTTCTTCCCTATCAGTCGGAAACTTTCCCGGATCGGGATCATTTTGGGCGAATCTTTTTTAATCAGGCCCGGATGTCTGCACTTGGGATTCCCCAGATTTCAGTGGTTCTCGGATCATGTACAGCCGGCGGGGCATATCAGCCTGCCATGAGTGATGAAGTTGTGATTGTCCGAAACCAGGGTACGATATTTATTGGGGGTCCTCCATTAGTAAAAGCTGCCACAGGAGAAATTGTAACTGACGAAGAGCTGGGAGGAGCTGATGTCCATTGTCGTATTTCCGGAGTTGCAGATCATTACGCACTGGATGAAAAACATGCTTTTGAAATGACCCGGCATATTGTGGAAAATCTGGAGCAGCCGCGGAGATTTGATCTAAGGCAGGAAGAACCGGAAGATCCCTATTATGATCCACAGGAAATTTTAGGGCTATTGCCCCGGGATTTAAAAAAACAATATAATATTAAAGAACTCATTGCCCGGCTGGTGGATGGGAGTCGCTTCCAGGAATTCAAGGCTCTGTATGGTCTGACACTGGTATGTGGATTTGCCCGGATTATGGGATACCCGGTGGGAATCCTTGCCAATAATGGGGTGTTGTTCAGTGAAAGTTCCCAGAAGGGAGCTCATTTTATAAACCTCTGTACGATGCGTAAAATTCCGCTGGTGTTTCTGCAAAATATTACCGGCTTCATAGTTGGTAAACAGTATGAGCATCAGGGTATTGCCAAGGATGGTGCCAAATTGGTGCATGCAGTTGCCAATGCCGATGTACCCAAATTTACGGTTATTGTCGGAGGATCTTATGGCGCGGGTAATTATGCCATGTGTGGTCGAGCCTATGAACCTCGTCTGTTGTGGATGTGGCCCAATGCCCGTATTTGTGTGATGGGAGGTGAGCAGGCTTCCAATGTACTGTTGACCATCAAAATGCGCTCCCTGGAAAAGAAAGGGATCAAGATGAGTGCCAAGGAACAGGAAGAATTTCGCAGACCGACTCTGGAAAAATACGAATGGGAGTCGAGTCCGTACAACAGTACGTCTTTGTTATGGGATGACGGTATTCTGGATCCGCTGGACACCCGTACCGCTCTGGGGCTGGGAATAGCCATGTCATTAAACGCCCCCATACCGGATCAACGGTTTGGGGTTTTCAGGATGTAAATATGAAGAAAAATATTAAAAAGATTCTGATTGCCAATCGCGGCGAGATCGCCTTAAGAGTAATTCGGGCCTGCCGCGAATTAAATATTAAAACAGTTGCGGTTTATTCGGAAGTCGATAGAGCGGGATTGCCTGTGCAGTATGCGGATGAGTCCGTCTATCTGGGACCTGCTGAAGCCCGTGAGAGTTATCTGAACATTGATAAGATCATTGAAATTGCAAAAAAATTGAAATGTGAAGCGATACACCCGGGATATGGTTTTCTGGCCGAGAATTTCCAGTTTGCCCGCAAGTGCGAGAAATCAGATATCATTTTTATTGGACCAAATTCTAAATCCTTGAAGCTTGTAGGCGATAAACTTCGTTCCCGGGACATGATGGCTAAAGCGAGCATACCACTCATTCCGGGTATGAATGATGTTCA
Organism: bacterium; assembly: GCA_020350205.1. Classification (GTDB taxonomy): domain Bacteria; phylum Calditrichota; class Calditrichia; order RBG-13-44-9; family RBG-13-44-9; genus RQOF01. Next base: position 1,931,140 of record CP070707.1, on the reverse strand, counting down.
GAATGATTTAAAGGATCTGAAAAAGATCGCAGGCAAAATTGGTTATCCGGTCATTATCAAGGCCTCCGGGGGAGGTGGCGGAAAAGGTATGCGAATCGTGCGTAAACCGGAAGAACTCCTGCCTGGTGTGGAGGCCGGAAGACGGGAAGCGAAGGCGGCATTTGGCGATGAAACGGTTTATCTCGAGAAATATATTGAAAAACCACGACATATTGAATTTCAGGTCCTTGCAGATAATTACGGAAACAGCGTCCATCTGTTTGAGCGTGAATGTTCCATTCAGCGGCGTTATCAAAAAATTATCGAGGAAACGCCTTCGCCCGCTCTCGATGATGAGCTGCGTCACCGCATGGGGGAAACGGCCCGCAGGGTAATTGAACTTTCTGGTTATAATAATGCCGGTACGGTTGAATTTCTATTGGATGAGGATAAAAATTTTTATTTTTTGGAAGTCAATGCCCGGATTCAGGTGGAACATCCCGTAACAGAAATGGTGACCGGAATTGATCTGGTAAAACAGCAGATAGAAATTGCTTCAGGGAATAAACTCGCTCTGAAACAACAGGATCTGAAACAGCGGGGACATGCCATTGAATGCAGAATATATGCGGAAGACCCGGAGAATAATTTTTATCCATCTTACGGTAAATTGCTATTGGTGAAAGAACCGCAGGGACCGGGTATACGGTGCGATTCCGGCATCTATACTGGTCTGGAAGTTCCCTATCACTACGATCCGATTCTGTCTAAGCTGATTGTATGGGATGAGAACCGGAAGCGCGCGATTCAGAAAATGAAAATCGCTTTATCGGATTATATTATTTTGGGTGTTAAGACACAAATTCCCTTTTTGCTGGACATCCTGGATCATTCTGAATTTAAATCCGCCAAGCTGCACACCCATTATATCGCGGAGCATTTTGCAAAATGGATACCTGCCAAAACCCCGGAAAATCGTCATTTAGCCCTGCTCGCTGCAGCTCTAATGAAAATGAACCGGGAAAAGAAGGGTGTAAAAACGGAATCACGAACCAGCCTCAGTCCCTGGCAATTGCTGGGGCGTTGGGAAATATTTTCAAGATAATCTTCAGGAATTGTTATGGAATATCAATTTTCGATCGATAAAAATGACTATAAAATAAATATCCAACTGAATTCAAATGGGATTTATAAGGCTAAAATTGCTGACGAGACCTTTGAATTTGAAGCAATACCGATTTCCGAAGATCAGTGGCTCCTGATGCTGGGAGACACCTCGCTGAGTGTGCACGTTGCACAATCGGAAAATAATGCAGTGGTGAGCGTCCGGGGGCAGCAATTCAATGTGACACAGTCCCGGGATCGTGGAAAAGGGAGCCGGGATGTCTCAGCTCCCGATCGGGTCCAGGTGGAAAAGAAAATTACCGCGCCCATGCCAGGGAGAATCCTGAAAATACTGGTTAAAGAAAAGCAGGCAGTGAAAGCGCATCAGCCGTTATTTATTGTAGAATCGATGAAAATGGAAAATGAGGTACAATCTCCCAAGGCTGGAAAGGTGGTTAAAATAAATTTTAAGGAGAATGATCTGGTATCCGTTGGAGATGCGGTTATTGAACTGGATGATTGAGGTATTTCCGGGAGAAGGATTCAAGAAAATCAAGGATTGGTTAAGAAATGGTGAATAATTCAGGACCTTATAAGTTGAACGGGGAAAAATCCGATGATGTGGTCTCGATTGCTGAGAATATCAAATCCTTGGAAAATAAATTGAAGGAAGAACCACAGAATATGCAGTATTTGCACGATCTGGCTCACGCATATTTTTTGCAAGGAAATTTGAAAAAAGCAATTGACAATTTCCAAACGGTACTTGACCGGAAACCGAACCTCGCCATCGCCCATTATCACCTCGGATTGTCTTATTTCCGGTCCGCGGATTTAAAAAATGCTATTCGCTCTCTACACCGGGTTATTGAAATTGACGGCGATTTTACTATGGCATACTATTGGTTGGGGTTGATTAATTACCGTGCTGGTCATACCCATCAGGCGATTGAATCGTTGCTGAACTGCCTGAAAAGGGATCCCGAGTCACTCATTGCGCTGTACGATCTGGCAGTGATCTACCTGACCATCGGAAGAAATAAAGATGCGATTAAGGTTCTCAAAAAACTGGTAACCTCCTATCCGGAACATGAAACGGCTTATTATCATTTAGGTAAAGCCTATAATAATCTTGAACGGTATCATGAAGCGATTTTTCATTTAAACAAAGCACTTGAGCTTAACCCCAGTGATAGAAGGGCACTTAAATTGCTTGAATCCATCAGGGAATTTACCCGTTACCCGGAAGGTCCAATTTAAAGTGATTAAAAACTTAAATAGAAATCATAATCCTTCCCGAAAAGAAGAAGGAGAATCGTATGTATGGTGAAGAATTGAGAATCGGTGTGTTTGTCTGTGATTGTGGTCTCAACATCGCCGGAACGGTTGATTGTAAAGCTGTCGCCGAGTATTCTGAAACCCTGGATGATGTGGTTGCTGTGATTCGCAACAAATATACCTGTGCGGATCCAGGACAAAATGAAATCAAAAAAGCCATTATCGAACACAAATTGAACCGGGTGGTGGTTGCTTCCTGCACTCCCAAGATTCACGAGCCCACCTTCCGGCAATGCGTAGCAGATGCCGGATTGAATCCTTATCTGTACGAAATGGCGAACATCCGGGAACATTGCAGCTGGGTTCATCAGAATGAAAAGGCAAAGGCCACTGAAAAAGCCAAAGAACTGGTGAAAAGTGCAGTGGCCCGTGCCCGATTTCTGGAACCTCAGATCGAAGCCGAGGTTCCGGTAACCAAGGCGGCTTTGGTAATCGGGGGTGGTGTGGCCGGAATCCAATCCGCGCTGGATCTGGCAGATGCCGGCCATCAGGTGTATCTGGTGGAAAAGGAACCCAGTATTGGAGGGATCATGGCCGCGCTTGATAAAACCTATCCAACCATGGACTGCTCCATATGAATTCTGGGACCGAAGATGATGGATGTCGGTCGACATCCCAGAATAAAGCTTTTAGCCTACAGTGAAATTGAGCATGTGTCCGGTTTTATCGGAAACTTTAATGTAAAAGTACGAAAAAAAGCCCGCTATGTGGATGAGAATGATTGTACTGCCTGCGGTGATTGTGTGGTGGACTGTCCGGTAATCGTGCCGGATGAATATCAGCAGGGTCTTTCTTCCCGCAAGGCGATCTATATTCAACTGCCACAGGCAGTTCCATCTGCATATCTCATCGATATGGATCATTGTCTGGGGAATAATCCCATTGCCTGTGGAAAGTGCCAGGAAGCCTGCGAGAAAAAATGTATCAATTTTGATATGGAAGATGAGATCCTCGAACTGGAGGTCGGTACGATTATCGTCGCAACCGGAAACGAGGTTTATGATCCCACGGAATTGGACGAATTCGGCTATCGAAGTTTTGAAAATGTCATTACCAGCATGGAGTTTGAGCGTCTGATTTGCGCCGGTGGACCTACTGAAGGACATTTTGTACGCCCGACCGATCACCAGCGGCCCATCCGGATCGGGTTTATTCAATGCGTGGGATCCCGCTCGGATAATCGGGGGAATCCCTATTGCAGTAATATCTGCTGCATGAATACGATTAAAGATACCTTGCTGCTGAATGATCATTATCCCGATACCGAAAGTAAGGTGTTCTACATCGACATCCGGGCATTCGGGAAAGGCTTTGAGGATATGTTCAAACGCAGCAAGGAAGCCGGCGTAAAATATATTCGCGGTATTCCCGGAGATGTCTGGGAAGATCCGGTCACGAAAAATATCTTTCTGGCAGTGGAAGATACCACTTCCGGCAAAGTTGAAGTTCATGAGCTGGATCTGGTTGTTCTCTCGGTAGGGCTGGAACCGCGAAAGGATATGAAACACCTGCAGCAGCTCTTGACACTATCCAGCACTGCGGACGGATTTTTGCTGGAGTCCCATCCCAAATTAAAACCGGTGGATGCACCAACCCGGGGAATTTTCTATGCCGGGTGTGTGGAAGCACCTAAGGATGTGAAAGAAAGTGTTACCCAGGCCAGTGCTGCAGCTGCTCGAGCCAGTATCATCCTGAATGCCGGAAAAGTTCAGATTGAAGCCATTACCGCCCAGATCAATACCGATGAATGTAATTATTGCGGATTATGTGCCAAAGTTTGTCCCTATCATGCTATTACAGCGGCCGACCGGAAATTGGGTATTTATCCGGAGGTGATCCAGGCCGCCTGTGCGGGTTGTGGTACTTGCGGGGCAGAATGCCCGACTGATGCGATTACCATGCGCCACTTTACCGATTTTCAGATTATGGCGCAGGTCGATTCCATCCTTGATAAAGATAATATGGATAAAGTCGTTGCTTTTGCCTGTAACTGGTGCTCCTATGCCGGTGGCGATCTTTGCGGCACCTCGCGGTTGCAGTATCCGACCAATGTACGTCTCATCCGAACCATGTGCAGTGGCAGGGTGGATGAAAAATTTGTAATTCATGCTTTTAAGAAGGGGGCACCGTTGGTATTGGTGTCGGGATGTCACTTTGCGGACTGCCATTATATCAATGCGGTAACCTGGACACAAAAAAGAGTGGAAAAGTTATGGAATAAGCTGGAACGCCTGGGAATCCGTCCGGAACGGTTACAGCTGGAATGGATCTCTGCTGCCGAGGGTCAAAAATTTGCTAGGGTGATGCGAGAATTGGAAGAAATGCGCAAAAAAGTAACACCGGAAGAGGTTGCGGAAACCATTAAAATTCTGGAAAGAGAGGAAGCAAAAGCCCTTGAAAAGAAAGCCGGTAAAGCCAAAAAGGCAGAGGAAGCTCTGCAAACGGCCTGATCTCAAATCGGGATCAATCGTTTGCAATCATTACTACACTATCTGATACAGGGAGAAAAATACGATGGCAGAAAGAGGTAAGTTTAAATGCCTGCGTTGCGGTCATGAATATGAGGATAAATATACGCCGGGCGTGCCGCAGGAACGAGCCTGTCCAAAGTGCGGAAGTAACAGTGTGCGCCGAATTGAAGAGAAAAAATAAAAAGGATTCATAACATTATTGTTGGCTTCTTTCCAATTAAAAGACAGCCGGCGATAGAGGAGATAAAGTTATGGGATATCGATATGAACTTCGTTTGAGCGGTGATGTCGGCCACGGATTGATCCTGATTGGCAAAATTCTGGCTGAAGCTGCAGCCATTTACGACGGATTAAATGCCATTCAAACTCAATCCTACGGTGAAGAATCACGGGGTGAGGCAAACCGCTCGGAAGTCATTATCAGTGATGAGGATATTGTATTCCCCAAAGTCGAAAGACCAGATTTACTGCTCTGCCTGAGTCAAGTGGCCCACGATCGCTATATCGACCAGTTGAAATCAGATGGTTTCCTTATCATCGACTCCCAACGGGTATTAGATTTTTCGGACGATCATGAGAAATTATTTAGTTTTCCGTTTTTTCAAACCGCTCTGGATGAGTTTAAAGATGAATCTATGGCAAGTTCAATCGCTCTGGGAGTGGTCGCAGATCTGCTGGGTGTAGTTTCTCCCAGAGCTGTTCATCTGGCGTTACGGGCGCGTATTCCAAAAGGTTCCGAAGAGATGAATGAAAAGGCGTTGAAGCGGGGCTATCAAATGGCTAAAGAAAAACTTTCCAGTACCATGATGAATCCCGAGCTCTGATCAAGACCGTTTCTACGTCCTGATTTAACGATGCCCGCAACGATTCCTGTTTGCATCAGAAGCTAAAACTTACCTTTGACTTGCATCAACTGATAATAAAAGTCTCAATATATTCACTTTTATAATGGTGAGAAGAATTTGACACTCCCCATAGAAATAACGGATCTGCTGGAACAAGCAGCTCAATTAGGAAATCATCACCAAAAATATATTCAGAATATTGAAAGGTTTCTGCCCGAGATTCTGACCAAAGCTGAAAAAGCAGGTATTGAAAATCGGAATCACTTTCTCTCGCTCAGCACCAACTTCCAGCAGGATATGTCTTTTCTAAAGGGATTGTCAGATGAGACGCGAACCCAATTAAATTACCTGGGTTGTTATTATTCACTTCAATTTCTTTGCTTTAATATTATTAATACGGATTGGCTGGATTATCAGCTCACTTATCAGCAGTCACGTAAAACCACCTATAAAAAATTTATACTAAAATCGGGTTATCAGCTTCGCCAGTTGTCTGCTGCCTATATGCATTATCTGCTGGAAATATTCCGGCAGGATCAGACGATCCCAAAATTTGTCATTACCGGTGTGGGTACTCGGTCCGACCAGGATGATATTGATGTGGGCATCGTTGATGACGGGAGCACCGGACGTTCCTGGTTGAATCAGATGATTCATAAAATGGGCGTTGAGATGATGCGTTTTGCCAGCAATCTCCATTTTCACCTGTCAGAACATGTGGGACATGAAGCATACAGTGCATCCATATCTGAGTATCAGGAATTACTCAAAGAGAAGATCGGTAATTTTGTTATCCTGACAGAAATGATTGGATCCGCTTATATCATTGGGGATGAAAAGCTATTCAACGAATATCAGCGAAAGGTGACAGATAAATATTACTACCGGGGACGGGCGAATCGTTATCATGAAGGATATCTCCGGGGAATCATCGGAGAGATTATTGATCTTACTTCGGCGCCCTATGATCCGAACTATATTCATCCTAAACATGATGGATTGCGGATCATAAAAAACCTTATCTATGCCTATAAAGTCCGCCTGAATATTGAAGAGGTCAATCCCTGGCGGATTTTGGAAGTTATCCGGAAAACCTATCCCCATTTTAAACGTGAATTTGCCATCCTGGAAAAAAGCCTCAGTTTTCTTGAAATATTTCGTTACATCTATCAACAACTGGTGGTGCAGGAAGAACTGATTTCAACAACCGATGATTTAATTAAAGAAAGCCTTCAGCGGGTGGCGATCAGACTACATTTTCACAATATTGGACCACATTTGGCACGGTATCAACTCCTGCAGGAATATACTAAATCCATCCAGGCTTTCCGGAAAGTCCTGCCGGTATTTCTGGAGGACCTGACAGCGCATCTTAAAAAGATTTCAGTGTTTCGGAAAACGTTGACTCCAAAATCTCCCGGAAAGGGGACTTTAAGGAGTCTGATTTCTGAACTCAGCTTCTTCCAGTCAGTGCATTTTTGGGACGATTTTTTTGATTTGATGCACGAAAGACTGACGAAATATCAAGATCAGCTTTTCAAAGATATCAGTCACATGTCAGCAGAAGAGAGATATGCCTGTGTAAAGAAAATGAGTGAGTGGGCCGGAAATCACCCGGAATTTATTTTCAGGTTTTGTCTGACTGCGCATCAACTTGATGTCATTGAAGATATCTATCAATTAAATAATCTCACCAAATATTATATCCATCGCTATAAGCGAGATCCGGATTTTCTTCAGAATTTAATTTCACTATTTCAGAAAAAGCCCACTCTGGTGTGCAGAATCATGCAAATCTGCAGCGCATCGACCCTGGAAAGTTTAAAAAAAATCATCTTCCAAAAAACCATTCGGGGAAAACGTTCAGTCTATCAGAAAAATCTGGCGGAACTGATCGGACTGATTACCAGTTGCAGTTACTACTATAAGCGCTTCATCACCAATACCTATACTAATTTCCCCAACTACGCCTGTTACATCGGGGACCCCAGTATGTTCCGCAAAGAAGAGAATAAAATTCTAAAACATTTGCCGTTTATTAAATCATTCGCAGAGCGAAAAAAACAACTGGGGCATTATTACGATCTCAATTTCCTGAGTTTAGGCTTAGAAACCTTTCGGGGATTGGAAGTGCAGCAGATAAACGACCGCTTTACCCATTTTGTCAATAAATATATACAGGAGCTGTTTCAGATTTGTTTGCGTGAGGTAACATCTCATGCACGGGAAGCGTCTAAAATTGAGGAACATCTGGTGATCTACGCCTGTGGGGGAAATGGCCGGGAGCAGGCCTTCGATGATGATTTCGACCTGATTATTGTTGCTGATCAGCAAACCCCGGAGGAGATGAATGCAATGCGTGAAATCATTGCCCTGATGAATTCGGAAATGATTAAACGAGGCACCCTTCCGCATTTTCGGTTTAGTCATCATTTTGGAGAATATATCTGTCCCTTTGAGGGGCTGAAACAATTAATCAAATCCGACTATGCGGAAAATTATATCGATAAATCGCAGTTACTGGAGTGCCGTCCTCTGGTGGGGGGAAATGGGATCCATGATAAATTACTTCAGGAAATTGTCAGGGAGCTTATATTTTCTGATGGTAAAACCTATATTCGGCAGATGATTCATGAAATCAATCAACGACATGGGTCTACCACCTTTTTCCACGAAAAATGTGCTAATATAAAGGAGTGTACCGGCGGATTGCGGGATATTGAAATGATTATTCTTATCTATAAAGTTTTCTATAAACTGTATGACACCGAACCCTATCTCTTACTTAAAAAATTTTCCTCCCGGAATAAAAAATTTGTGAATCAATGGAAGAGTATCAAGAACGCATTACTCTTCCTGCAGAGATTTCGCTACGTCTACAGACTGAGTATTACGGCGGAAGATGAAATTTATGCGGAAGGATTGGATGATGTGGCGAAAAGACTGAACTCCGATCTCTCTGGAGAGGAAGATCTTAACCAGTGGTTATGGAATCAATTCATATTTCATCGGAAGGAGGCCTGGAAGGCCTTACGGCAGCTGGTTCGGGCGTTGGATTAAACCGCTGCCAACTCTCCGCTTCTCTGCAATTTCATCACAAATTCCCGGGGCAGGATTTTATGATACTTAATGCCAACCTCTTCCAGTGAAGCCCCTTGCGCTAAAGCTAACATCTGAAAATAGTAAATGACGGGCAGATTATATTCTTTGTTTACTTTACGCGCTACCCGGATTTGTCCCAGATCAAATGAATCAAAGCAGGTCGGACAAATCAGGCCAAGACAATCTGCTTTTGAGGCGTGAATGGATTCGAATACATCTGCGCTCATGTTGAGCATAAGCTCATGATCCTGGCAGGCTTTACCGCAGCACAAAAGATATTCTTTATGATTGATGGGAGTCGCACCGGTAATTTCTATTATTTCCTGCAATATTTTTGGTATTACTGGATCATCAACCCGCATAATTTCACTGGGTTTTAGTAAATGACACCCATAATGAATGGCTACTTTAACATCTTTCAATGGCCGCTCAATACTATGTTTTAGTTTTTCCATGCCAATATCATCCCGTAACAGGGTGACCACATGCCGCACATTGATGGTTCCCCGGAATTCCCTACCAATTGCTTTGAGGGATTTATTGACTTTTTCCCGCAGTTCGGGATCCTTTTTTAAATGATAATTTGCTTCACACAGCGTTGAGGTACAGCCGCTGCACATAGTGATAATGTCCAGCTCGTGTTCTTCAGCTAATGCAATGTTGCGGGCAGCGAGCGTCAACCAGGTGAGTTTGTCGGCCGCTTTGAAATAGATCGGGTCCGGACAGCAGCTGAAACGGGGTTCATCAACCAGTTCCACCCCCAGTTTATCCATGGAATATCTGACGGCTTTTTCCATTTGAGGATATTTCAGGGCGATCATGCAACCCCAGAATGGAATCACTTTCATAGCATCTCTCGCAGTTTGAATAGTTTTTCCAGCTCATCGATACAATCCATTTTGTAAGACGGCAAATCCAGTTCTGCCCGTCGTTTCTGTGCCAGTTCTGTGAGCGAGACCGTTGAACCGGTTTTCTTGACCCGGTCAACGATATTGAGTACCACCGGGGGATTGGTCTCTTTTTCGATGGATAGATTTTTTAAGGCGATGATTACTTCGATCGGACTGACTTCCTGGGGACAACGTTCATGGCAGTTATAACAGTTGGTACAATTCCAGATGATGGAGTCGGAACCAATGAGTTCGTCCTCGAATCCGAACAGCGCTTTCAGTATAATCGTACGTGGATTAAATTCGTCCAGATGCCGGTGAGTAGGGCAGTCTGCCACACAGGCCCCGCATTGGTAGCAATAATTATGACCAAATCCACCCAGGACCTTGTTCAGTCTTTCTCGAAAACTATAGTCAATAGTTTTCATATTTGTACTTTTTTTATCTTTCATTGGGATAATACCAATAAATTTTAAAAAAATCAATAGTTGTTAGTTTTTGTTTGAATTAGCAGTGATTTTGAAAGGGCAGATTTTAAGAAATACGCCATGAAAATATTTCTGGAAAAACAGCTTTGTCTTTCATCTCTTATGGATTCGTTGGTGATGCATAATAAATATTAAAATTTATCCTCCAACGGCAGTCCCTGCAATTTCTGATTATTTCTATTAAATTCCCGGAGTAACTGGAAAGAAGTGGGAACCTTCTCTTCCAGGCGCAGACGGGTGTCAACGCTGATATTACTGCTATTCATAGGAACCCGCTTCACATATTCCTGAATCCGGCCCGCATCACGCCCATATTTATATTCATAGCTAAAATTTCCTGTGCCATCCGTCTGAACCTCGTTGTTCAAGGTATTGGGGATGCTGATATAAAATTCACTGCGGGAAAGATCACTTGTATTAAACAGGTCGCGCTGCTTTAGAAATTGATACAATTCAATGGCCATACCTTCAGAAGGATCAATAAATTCAACGCTTTCGGCAAGGAATGGTTGATAGATATAGATTCCATTTTCCTGAAAATTTCGTAGCCACTCTAATTTTTTCTGAAAAAAATCGGTGTAGAATGGGTAATGCGTACAAGCCAGCAAAACTGCCTTGAGTTTTTTCGCGTCAGGTGTGTTACGAATATTTTCCAAAAGTGTAATCAAATGATAGGAAATATAATTTTCTACTGAATTTAGCTGCAGATTTCTGGGAGAAGCTGTGTCACCTTCAAAGAGCATATGATTATAGGTCCAGTCAAAGCCGTAGCGCGGCAGCTTTGTCAGGTCAATTGCTAATTCAGGATGTTTGTCCGAGGGACCCTGATAGCCCTTCCGGGGCATGATAGTTCCCGGGTCGATAAATTCACTTACACCGTCGATAGCCCCCGCCAGTCCCACGCCTGCCTGCTGAAAGACTTTTATGTCACCTTTATACCCCAAAGATTTTTGTAATTGCTGGATTGTCCGGACATAGCCGCCGGAGGAAACGGTTCCTGCAGTAGCCATGACAGCAATAGTTCCATCCTCATCTTTTTGAAACTGATCCAGTGCGGCTTTCGCTCCGGCGTCAATAATACCAATGACGTTGAGGTCTAGATGTGCCTGCTCTACAAAATTTTCAATATCTGTTTTCCCAATAGCCGTGGCAGTATTACAGGCAATCACCATTACCTTAACCGGATCTTTATCGGTTTGCGGTTGTACACTGCTCGAAGAAAGATAATATTTGTTTCCCAGTAAGAACTGAGCGTCTTTTAGTATATGTTCCTTTAAAAGATCTACTTTTCCTTCACGGGAGTAATTGCCATATGGCATATTGGCCTGATCGGCTAGGAATATAAAACACTCCTCCTGGAAATCACGGTACCCGTCTCCACCAGGAAGGGGAATGTGACTGCGGTTGTCAAACTTGTCCAAGGTAAGGATGACTTCCAAAACTGCCAGACCCCCGGTACCTGAATCGAAAATTCCAATGGGCATTGTGGGATTATTTTGAGGATAGTTCTCGGTATCCAGATAAAAAAAACTGCTTGTATCACTGAGAAAAACCTGGGTGATATTTTTAATTTCTGATTTTTTGTTTTTACCGCAGGATATAATACCGGTTACAATCAGAGTTAATATAATTATTGAAAGCAGGGAAATGGATTTCTTCACAAGTCACCTTTTATAAATATTATATTTTCAATTTAGCTATATTTATCGTTGGATCGAACTAATAATTCATTATGCGTAATTGTTCTTGAGCAGCATTATTATAACTCGTGCCGTAAAGTAATAAGAAACGAATTTCAGGAGACTTGGCAGTTTTACCTGGTTTCGGGTTGAATAAAAACTGAGTTTATGGTCAATTTTACAAGAAAGATGTCTGATTATCCGAGTGTGTCTAGCTTAAAGTCCACAAATCTGCTATAGGCTGTAGCTTCACAGGGATTGCCTCGGAATAATCGCATTGTATTCTGATTGAAATCAAAAAAGGCAGTCCCAAGCGTTGCACCTTTCACATCGTCCAGCGGATGTCTGCAAGGTGAATAAGGTGCCTGGAAATGAGAAGACAGGATCTTTAAATAATCTGCGGGTGCCTGAGTTCCTGATGAAATAGCAGTAAGTTCTTGCTTGATTACCTTATAACGGGAAAGGGAAGAGGTCTGTTTGTATTGCTCATCTTCTGCCTTATATACTCCGGTTTTATCGAACAAAAGATGGTTGGTGTGAAAATAAGTACTCTGCGGTTCTTCTGCCTGAAAAACAAACGGTGTGGTCTCCAGGGAGTAGTATTTTTTTTCACCCAGGTGACCGATATTATGGTGGTAGGGATATGCCCGTGGTTCCATGGTTACAATATCAACTGCCTCATCCAATGTTTTGGCTTCCAGAACCGCCCGACCAATAACATAACGGGGTAATCCGATTTCACTCTCGGTGCTCCCGATATAATTGGTCGCTTGTATAATCCCGCAACTATTCATGCTGGGACCGTTACCTGTAATAATTCCCGGATAGACCAGAGAGAGATAATTCACGCCGGATGGTGGAATTACTTTCAATACAAACATGATATCGGAGTAGGCAGCATGACCGTCTTCGTTATGAAAAAGCCACATCTGCTTCCGATCTTTATGGAAGATTGTTGAACAACCGGTCGGTTCATCATCGAGGCTCTCTAATTCGGACTTGATGCACATTGCCCATACCGCGTTAAAGTGTAAACCTGAGCCATCTGCCAAACCGCGAATCTCCTCCAGAATATGAGGAAAATGTTTTTTGGTCAACTGTACATATTCTGCAGATCTTTTTTGACCTGCTTGTGACCCCAGTTTAACCATCAAATTGCGGTGCCAATCTGCCCGTCTTTCGATGAGCTTTTTGATATGAGATCCGAACTGTTTTCCGGTTTGATAACCAATCGAATAATAACTTCCTTTAACCTCCAGAAATTCAAAAGTAGTTTCAGTTGCAGGCTGGTAATTAACAGAAGAATGATTTTCAGCTGCAAACATCTGTTTTAAAATAACAGGGGTAGCAAGGGAGGAAACAAGAAATTCTCGGCGTTTCATCATACAATTCCCTTTAGTTTATTGGCTTGTTTTCCTGGAAAAAATTCCGGGAGATGATAAGATCATAATTGGTGTTGCATTCCTCTTATACCGGACTGCTGGTTTTTCTTAATACTCTTCCCGGATATTTTCCGGTATGTTTACCTTCCTTTATAACCATTTTACCGTTAACCAGAACGTATTGTATTCCAATTGGAAATTGATGTGGATTTGAAAAAGTGGCTTTATCGATGACTGTATCCGGGTTGAATATGACAATATCTGCAAAATATTCCTTTGCAAGTTTTCCTCGATATTTCAATCCCAACTTATCGGCGGGCATAGAACTCATTTTCTGGACAGCAACAGCAATATCAAATAACTTTTCTTCCCGACAGTATTTTCCGAGAACCCGCGGAAAGGTTCCATAATAACGGGGATGCGGCTTGCCGTGGGACAACTTGCCCTCAGGGGAGACAGCAGAACCATCTGACCCGATCATCACCAGAGGTGAAGATAAAACTTTGTGCAGATTCGCTTCATCCATCGCAAAACCTGTGATAGTAACCCGCCCTCTCTCTTCGATCATCATTTTTTTAATGAATTCAAAAGGAGATAATCCGGTCACTTCCAGGCATTCTGCGATTGATTTTCCTTCAAATATTTTATTTTCATCACTATAGCAAGAATTAATGATCAGACGATCCCAACCGCCAATTCGACTCCCTCTTTCTTCAGCATAAGATCTGATGTCCGGTACTAAATCGGGAACATCAAGACGAGCAATGATTTCATCGGTGTTCCCCTGTCTGGACCACAGGGGGAGCAACGATGAGATTCCGGTACTCCAGGCATTATATGGATAGCGGTCTGCATGAACCGGATGACCCTCCTCCGAAGCCCGGTGGATCATCTCGAGGACATGGTCAATTTTGTGCCAGTTGTTTTTATTGCAGACTTTGAGATGAGAAATCTGAAGGGATACCTGCGCCTCGCGGCAAATTTGAAGCGCTTCTTTAACCGCTTCTTCAACTGTGTCATCCTCATTTCGCAAATGAGTGGCATAGAAACCGTCATATTCTGCAACAATTTTTGATAGTTCAATCAGTTCATCGGTCTTGGCATAGCTTCCGGGAGCGTATTCAAGACCTGTTGATAACCCAAAACTGCCAGCCTCCAGGGTGTGGGCGAGCTGCTCTTTCATTTTAGTGAGCTGGTCGGTGCTGGGCGCCAAATCATTTTTTCCCATCACAAAACCGCGTAATTTTCCATGTCCGGTCAGGGTAATGTAATTTAAGGATAGTCTGGCTTTTTCCATCTCTTTCAGAAAGCCGTCAATATCTGTCCAGCTGATATGCAAACCATATTGCTGAAAGCTTTCCTGGTCAGATTCCTTCTGATCGGCATCGGTCAGCGGAAAGGGGGCATATCCGCAGTTTCCGCTCACCTCTGTTGTTACTCCCTGATGGATTTTGCTATCAGCTTTGGGATCAATCAGTAATTCAGTATCTGTATGGGAGTGCATATCTATAAAACCGGGTGAAACAACCTTGCCGAGTGCATCGATAGTCAAATTGGCCGAGGCATTCCCCAAATTACCAATGGCTGCAATTTTATCTCCGATAATCCCGATATCTCCGGTAAAGGTTCTGGCCAAAAGACCATCTGCGATCTGTCCATTTTTTATGAGCACATCGAATACGGGGCGTACCGAACAGCCAAACAGGATTCCAGCAGTAGCCAAACTACTGTTTCTGATAAATTTCCTGCGGGATATTTTAGAAGACATGATCTCCCCTTCCGTTATTCATTCTGTTTCAATTATCAACGTTTAGTATCGAAAATAAATGATTCACCTTGCGCTTGATACTTTTTAAGTTAGCATAGTAAGTTTTTTAAAGCAAGAAGTGGAAGATACCGGTTACATTTTTATAATGGGGCCAACAGGAGTTCAAATAAAAAAGGCTGCCATGGCAGCTTTTTGGTATTTTTTGATTATTATTATATTGATAGTTTTAATCGAAAGCCATGTTGGTTTTCCATACTTTCCATACATTTCCGACTAAGTCCGGACCGGGTTTCAAAGTTATTTTGCCCGGTTTCCAGCCGGAAGGTGTCGCCTCCGTACCTTTGCTTTTTCTGACCAGTTGAAATGCCTGGACCTGTCTGAGGGATTCACTCACATTTCTGCCCACTGGAGGCGTTAACACCTCATATCCTTGTACAACACCATCCGGGTCGATAATAAATCTCCCGCGTGTTTCAACGCCTGCCAGTTCATCATAGACACCATATACTTTTCCCACTTTGCCACCGGTATCTGATAGCATAGGAAACGGGACTCCAGTCTTAACCATTTTTGAAAGTTCATGGTCATTCCACATCTTGTGCACGAATACACTGTCGATACTCATCGATAGTATTTCCACACCCAGTTTATGAAATTCCGGAAATTTTTCAGCAACTGCTGAAATTTCAGTCGCTCAGACAAAGGTAAAATCGCCCGGATAGAAGCAAAGTAACACCCATTTGCCCAAATATTCAGATAATTGGACGTTAATAAATTTCCCTTTAAAATATGCGGGCGCTGTGAAATCAGGGGCTTTCTGGCCAACCATGATCATATTATTCTCCTGTTTTAAATTTTTTTCTTCAGTAGATTTACTTTCTGGGGCCGGTTCTCCCACCGGACCTCCGGTTGGTCTGGCACAACCCGCCTTAATTTCTTCAGCCATAGGCAAATCTCTTTCGATTAACTGATAATACCGGGTATTTATTTAAAAATATGTATCGCACACCAAAATATTCGGTAAAATCACCCGCCATTTTCATTGTATAAAATTATTTTATCAATAGTGCTCGCCGGGTTTCCATGAATCCCTCTGTCATTAACCGATATATATAAATTCCCGAAGGTAAAGGTGAAGCATCCCATTTACAGGTATGTTTTCCCGCGGAAAATCTATCGTCAATCAGCCGAAGGATTTCCTGCCCGCTAATATCATAGACAGAAATTGAAACCTGGGCCGTAGCTGGAAGCGTGAATTCGATGGTCGTGACCGGATTAAAGGGATTGGGGAAGTTTTGTTCCAGGGAATACCCATCCGGTTTTAATCCTTGCAGGGGCTGAAGTCCAGTGGCAGAACGGTCCGTGGTCAATGCCTTAATACAAAAATTGGCTGTACCATTCCACAGGGAAACTGGAAATTGATAGGTATACAGGTCGATCCAGTCTGTTCCGTTAAAATAGAAACTTTCTCCCGGATTGGCGATGGATTCTACTGTAACACGGTAGGCGGCACCCAGCAGCACCGGCACATCAGAAGTTCGGTCAAATGCCTGTCCACCATGAGAGAAATAGAGATACACCGCAAAATCGTCACCCGAAGTTAAAATCACCGGTGTATTTAGATCAATCGTATGAAATCCCTTATGATTTATGGTACCTGACATTTCCGTAAGCAAATCCAGTAACTGACCGGATTCAAAACGATCATAAATTTGGAGCGTGTAATCAACGCTGTCGGCGGCTGTAAAAAAACTAACCGCCTTAAGATTTTCATTTCCCTGGGCAGTGAAGAGATTAAATGCTTGATCCCAATTGGTGTGAGTATCCCGCCATCCATGATAATCATGGTAATAAATATGGTCGTATTGCAGAGGCTCAACATGCTGGAAGGAGATAGTCCCCATTTCAGGGTGGTGTCCGCAATATTTATCGTAATACGAAATCCAGAAGTATCCATTGTATCCCCAGTTTGTATCCCAACTATTTTTGCACAACCAGGCACCTGGCAGGGGTGCGGGGGTGGATTTGGAATCATCCCACCCTACAATGGCAATGGCATGATTGGGATCATAGGTACTGGATGGAGGTTGATAGTGGATAAAGTCATTGGTCATGTATTGGCTGTAGACACCCATACAGGTGCCAATAACTCCATAATCCATGATCTTTTGTTTAATGGTGTTAATGTTTTCCAAATTTGTCCCAACCTGGTACCATTCGATATCACGTGGATAGTAGTAGTGATAGCTGGAGTCAAAACGCAACGGGGGAGTGGTAAAAGATTGACCGTCAATGTCCCTGACGGCACCCTCTCCGCGGGATAGGTAGGCGGAAGTGACCATATAATCGCCTCCCTGGTGAACTACCAGTCCTCCCTGCATTGGATAGATATCATCATTATTATGCTGATTAAAGCCATTCCACCAATCGAGGTGATATTCAGCCAGATTGGGTTCGCCAATTTCTCCGGCGGCGACCCAGGCACCGCTCATCAGTAAATTCCCCTCCATGGCGGCCATCGCCCCGTGGGTCCAGCAGGTGCCACCTTGCTGTGATTTAACTGAAGTCACATAGTTTGTACCGTTATAGTTTCGAAGATCGAAAGTGCTGGGTGGATCGGCATGAACAGTATAAATTGAAAGTAAGATTAAGATAAATTTGGTTATCTTTCCCATGAGACTGTTAATCTCCTGTTATTTAATAAAATAAATTATTCACATAATTTAATCCTTCTACTAACTTTGAATAAATATTTGTCCCTGTATAAGATAAACAATTCATAAGTTTATATGAAGGAAAATATTCATCTGGTTTTTGGGGTAGGAAATTCAGTAGTACGATTCTTCAGTCCGGAGATCAGCTATATCAGATTTATTTGATAAGATCAGGTAAATGGCCGTTTCCGTCAATTATTTTGCGAATTTCACTGTTTATCCTAATTCGCTCAATGGCCTGCTCTAATGCTTTCACCCCCTTTTCCAGACGCTCCGCGGTTGAGTCCATTTCCAGAAATTCCTGTTTTTCTTCGGCGCTGAATGTCTCGATCCCGGCAATGAGAAACGAGAGTGTATGAGGATCACCAATAGTAGGGGGAAGGTTACTAGCATTGCGCTGGGTGAGTTTGACTATTGTATCAATCAATTCCCGGGCTCTTGCCATTAAGTCTTCTTGAATTTGGGAATTGTCTCTACCTTGATCATCAAAAAAGGTGACTTCTGCCTGAAGGTACTCTTTATCCTCAAGTATATTTTCAATGTAAAAACGTTTTTGACCCCGGCAGATAATATCCAGTCGGCCATCGGCATAGCGCTTGGTAACCTGCTCAATGCTGGCCATACACCCGGCGGATTTAATTTCTTTACCATCGTAGTAAACGATACCAAACTCTTTCTCCTCCGTCAAACATTCCCTGATCATGGATTTGTAACGTTCCTCGAAAATATGCAATGGTACTATCATTTCAGGGAGTAAAACCAGTCCCAGCGGGAAAAGTGGTATTATTTCAATGGGATTCATTAATTTCTCCAGTAATTTTACTAAGTTAACTATGTAAGAATTGGAATCCACTTCTTTTTCGTGTTGTATGAGAAGCGTATGGGAGGGTGGGGGTGGAGAAGATCTGCTTTTTAAAATTTAAATTTCTACATGCCTAAAAGATGGTTGGGTAATTTTTCTAAATATATTATTAACATGCGTTTCGCAATAAAAAATCTAATTTAAATTGCGCTTTGAAATTGAGAATGATGACTTTATCCTGCAGGAAAATTAAGAATAGGTAACATTCGGGGGGGTAAAAAAGACGATCTCATTGATTTAGGGAGCTCATCCGGAAAATTTTTCAATTTTCATTGTCTCAGACTTGGGCAGGATTCTTTTCTGAATTCATTGATCAATTCCCCCTTTAGTGACTTATAACTTGTTCTTTATTTTTAAATTCAAGTAGCTAAGATTTAGCTGCACTTTGCTCTCTGCTCCATCAAGTAACTCCACCAGAACTGAAGAAGATTTTAAAATGACAGAGTTATGAAATTTATGAACCGCGATTAAGTGTTCCGGCAGCTTTTTTTACCCAGCGGGGAACGTGTTGCTGGTGTTGTCTAAGGATTAAATTTAGCTGGGCGGCATGGTGTTGTACATGGCGCATATTGTACAGGAGGAGTTCGACTACACTCAGATCCAGCCAGTCAAAACCACAACTCATATATGCATTCTCATCTGTTAAAGCGTCAATAGTCTGTTTACATTTGGAACGGCCATACTTGAGATAGGAGTGCAATTCAATTTTAGTGTATACTCGATCCGGTAGAATACCGGCCGGATCCAGTTCATCCAGGGTGAAAGGTGCCGGGGGTGTAAAATTTTCCAATGATCCCGAAAGATAACAGTCCAGAAAGAACAGAGTATGATACATCATATACCATACTTCAGGCTCATGAGAACGGTCAGCCCATAACTTCTCTGGACATACCTTGATGCCATTCTCCAGCATCTCTATAGCTGCCCCGAATTGTGACCAGATAAAATTTTTCCATATCTTTTGCATAACAGGCCTCCTGGTAGGTTTGTAATGTTTCCGGTTATAGAATTATGAATAAGATCAGGTAATAAAAATTACTGAGGTGTCTCTTGTAAGGCAATGTAAATCATGAGAAAGGTCTCAAAACCAACGGTATCTTTTTCCGGAAAATATAACAGGAATAGATCAAAAATTTCAGAGAATAAATTCCCGTCGGCATGTTTAGTTACCTAAACATTTTGAAATTCCTTGCGCAGCAAGTTCAATGACCGGGATACAGTAAAAATGCAGCTCATTTACTTTTTTTTCTTGACTTTTTATACGGTATTTTGTATACTTCATATAAAATGAAGTTTATATGAAACAAAGTATTAGTATTCCCGTATTTATGACTAAACTGTAAATAAAATATAAACGGGAGTAAACTGATGGAAAATTTTTCAAAGCTTAAATGGACGCCGGGATGGTACGTACCCTTGATAATTTTTTTGTTTCTGTTTGCTATTGCCTTTGAAGCCAGTCTCACCGGAACCTTGGGTATAATCGCCTGGGCTTTCGGGGCATTTTTTATCTTTTGGGGATTCATTGACTATTACCGCACGCGGTTAGTGACTTATTTGATAATCGGTTTGTTATTCGGAACCGGTACCTGGCACGCTCTGCTTGCTTTTAATCGAGTGGGGCCTTTTTCGCTTATAACTTACCTCGTACAACTGGTTGCAGTTATTTTCTTTTTTATCTTCACCGGGCCTATCCTCCGTCACAGCCTGAGATTGAACCGGAATGCCCGTCAAATTTTTCGGCTGGCAGCTGATGGTGTGCATGATAAATCGGAAGGTTTTACCCCACGTCCCTTCAATGTCGGAAAACTTGAAACGTCGCCTGACGAACTTGAAGGATTTGGCCGCTTCCTGAACGGTAAACAAATTATTCAATTATTTAGTCAAAAAGATAAAACCTTTCTGGCATTTTCGATGGGAATCAGCCCCCTCTCTAATCCGGATTTGCAGAAAGTCAGTTATGTCTCCTTCTCAAAAGACCAGAGTATGGCAGTACATGTTTCCGGATATGATTATCATCGCTATCGTGAAGAATTGACCTTTGATCAGATTTGCGAAGCCCTGGCCAATTTATTTATGCGTTTTCTGCACTATTATCAGGAAGGAAAGGAGTCCAGAATTTTAGTAGAGTTGAGCAGTTAATCTTATGTATCGCATAACCAGCAGTGGAGACAATTATGTTGTATCCAAGTAAGTTGAAACCACCCAGGTGGAGACTAATTTTTGCCCTCATCCTGATCGGATCGCTGGTCGTCATTTCACTTTTTGCAATTTTGGATTCCCTGTTGGGGGAGCAGGATAAATTGAATGCTTACGGTTATACCTGGTTGGCTTTTGCCGCATTTAATCTTG
>CP070707.1:1894118-1910066 GCA_020350205.1 bacterium | reverse complement strand
AATATAAGGTCATAGCCAGCTCTGAGGATGCCAATTTTGCCTATATACCCAAATCATTCGATTTGGATAGCAATGCGTCCTATGTTCATATTACCTCTAACAACACAATCTTTGGAACCCAGTGGGCGCAATATCCCAAAACCGGTGACATCCCGCTTATTGCGGACATGTCCTCGGATCTATATTGCAGGCGATTTGATCCCAATTTGTTTGGATTAATCTATGCTGGAGCACAGAAAAATGCCGGTCCTGCAGGCGTAACAATTGTTATCATCCGAAATGATCTGATTGAACGCAGTCCAGATAATATACCTACCATTTTAAATTATAAAATTTTTACCGAGCAGAATTCACTTTATAACACTCCCAACTGCTTTGGAATTTATATTGTCGGGCTGGTCATGCAATGGATTTTGGACCAGGGTGGAATCGATAAAGTTGAGGCAAATAATAAGAAGAAAGCCAGCCTGATTTATAATACTGCAGATGGAACGGACTTTTATCGGCCCACTGCTCAGGAGGACAGCCGCTCTATCATGAACATTACTTTTCGGCTTCCTTCAGAAGATCTGGAGAAAAAATTTATTAGCGAGGCAACCGCAGCGGGTTTGGTTGGCTTGAAAGGTCATCGTTCTGTCGGTGGTATTCGCGCCAGTATTTATAATGCCATGCCACTTAAAGGGGCGGAAGCTCTGGTAGATTTTATGAAAACGTTCGAAAAAAATAACGGTTAATTCCCCTCAAATAAAAAAAGGGAGCGTGTGAAGCTCCCTTTTTTTTAAAATTCGATCTCTTTCTTCACTAATTCATGAATTCAATCGGTTCATTGTATTCAGTAGCAATTCCCATGAGACTTTCGACCGTTTTGGCATCCAGCGGAAGTCCTTCTTTTTCCCTTTTTTCCTGCATTTCAAACTCTTTCTCACCATGGACATAGATACGATCCTGTCCTGCTGCTTTCTCTGAATTTTTTAATTCATCAATGTACGCATCCATGGTATTTTTGAACTCTTCTTTGCCTACAAAATATTCGGGATCCAGCGCCATGAAGAAGTGACCGATCCGAGGATGTACCACATTTCCTTCTTTTTTACTGACCAGGTGGGGACCATAATTTGAACCTGAGAGAACCGCACAAAAGACATCCACCATCACAGTCAATCCATATCCTTTATGTCCGCCAAAAAGTTCACCTGCACCACCCAGAGGTAGTAATCCCCCACCTAGTAAATTGTTCAGATTTTTTAAGACTCGTGCGGGGTCGTTCGATACATTGCCAGTCTCATCGGTGGCCCATCCATCCGGGAGGGTTTTATTCAGGCGATTATAGACTTCAAGTTTTCCACGTGGTACAGTAGTAGTTGCAAAGTCCATGACCCAGGGTTTGTTGCGTTTGGTAGGAGCAGTAACCGCAATTGGATTGGTACCGATGATGGCATTTTTTCCAAATGTAGGAACCGCCAGTGGAGCAGAATTTGTCATGGAAACACCCATAAAATCGTGTTTAAGCGCCATTAAGGGATAGTATCCGGCATACCCATAATGATTTGAGTTGAAAACAGTAACCATTCCAAATCCTTCCTTCTGAGTCTTTTGAATGGCCAGTTCCATGGCGTAGGTTCCCATGACCTGGCCTAGCCCATTCCCACCATCCACATTGGCAAGAACACTGGATTCCTTCACAATCTTGGGTTTGGCATTGGCAATGATGTAGCCACTTTTCACCCCATCTACATAACGGGCTAATCGGGAAACCCCATGCGAATCAATTCCTCGAAGATTGGAGGAAACCAGATTATCAGCGACCATCCAGGCATCTTTTTCTGCTACTCCTAACTTCATGAGAGCTCTTTTCGAAAAATCCAGTAATTTTTCCCAGTGAATCAATTTTGGTTCCATTTTTACTCCCGTATTCTGTTGTTTGTGTTTTTATAGTTTGAATTTGATTTAATCTAGGGCCATAAGTCAGGTATATTTTTCACATAATTCACTTTCCTAATATTACAACTATTTTATAAAAAAATAAATAGATTTATTGATTTCATCCTGAATTGTGAAAAGTAACATTAAATAAAAAGTGCTATGTAACAGGTGTATTTTTGCTCAAGATTAAATCATCTTTTTGAAATTAGGAGCGTCCGACAATGACCCCTCCCAATATCTGTTTCGAAGGTGATTGCATACTGAAGAAATTATTAAGATCATCATCAAAAAAATTGGATATACCGCGAACCGCCAGTTCCATTCCCGTTCCGGCCACATAGATCGCTTCGCTTAGCATTCCCACATTAAAGTGTGCATATCGATAACCCCGGTTAGAAAAAATATCGATTTCTTCAAAATCGACCGCAAAAAAGAATGCCACGCTGCAATTAAATACTGCATCCTGGGCCAGAGTCAGATAAGAAATATCTCCCCTGTAAGTACCCCGTTTAATAAGCTGCAACTGATGAAATTGGGGAAAATAACGGTAAAGCCCGTGGGTGAGATTTTCAACGTCGTTGCTGACCAGATAAGTATGAAACGCCTGATAGTTATAGAGGGCAGGAATGTTTTGCAGCTGGTGTAAAAGAGCAGATAAATGGGTCACATTTATGGATGTACGGTTGAAAAAATGAGCTGAACGACGGTTTTCAATAGTCTGAAGAGTGCTTTTGCTTAATCTCTGGCCAGGATCATCAGGAAGACCAATCAGATCCGAAGGTGTAATTCTCTCTCCCGCCACTTTTTCAAAAGGCAGTCTAACCTGAATATTAACAGCTTTCTCGTCCGCCGGATAATGTGATGACTGCCGGTAAAAGCTGGCTTGCATATTTTCCAGGTTAGTCTGCAGGGTGTCGTCAGATTCTCCGGGCATGCTGAAGGTATAGGATTCTTCAACAATCTTTCCACCGGATTTTCCGATAGCGGTAACTAATAAGCCAGCCTCTTCCTCGCTATCGATTTGTAATATCCGGTTTACAGCATCATCTACAAAATCACCGATTATATTAACATGATAATCAAGACAGGCACCAGCCAACGCCAGATTTTCAAGAATATAACCTGTTTCCATCAAAGTGTAGCGAAAAGCACGGTCCTGATAGCGCCAGCGGTTACGATCATAAATACCGGAAAATAGAATAAATAGCGGTGCCTGCTGAATCGATTCCAGATTGAAACAGGCTGTGGTAATGTCGTCCTGAATATTTCCTTTTTGGATTTCTACTAATTGATGATTCACAGGATGATAATAATACAATCCCGATTCCAAATTTTCTACCTGATTGGCCACCACATAGATTTCTACAGGGTAGGTTGAACTTGCAGATGGAGAAGCGCGGTAATAGAGTTTTTTCCCACCGGTTTCCTTTTCCAGGGTGATACCATTACTGGCATGTAAAAGGTGCGACAGATCCTCAATCGGGATTCTATCGGATTGTAGCCTATGAAATTTCCGGAATTTCAGGATTTGTTGAAATTCTTTATCCAAATTCCCCCGGTCCAATTCGAAATCTCTGGGGAGATCAATAGTCGGTTTCCCTGTATACTGTTTCACCGGAAGTTTTTTATCATCCGGGATAACTTCGCGGTAAACTTCCTTGACAGAATTAAAAGAAAATCGGGTTCGCTGGTGATATTGCCGGGCACTGTTGAATAATCGCATGCCAATACTCCTTATTGCTCTGATATAAAAATAGATAAAATCAATGGGTCATGCCATAAAAAATGCAATAATATGTTCATACTGTTTCCAGTCCGTATTTCTTTTTGCTTGACAGATTATGTAAAATTAGCTAATTTTTACGGTGTTTTGCGGGATCGTCTAATGGTAGGACGCCTGGTTCTGGCCCAGGTAGTGGGGGTTCGAGTCCTCCTCCCGCAGCGAAAAAAAGTTTAATGATTTTAGACCTAAGATAAAAGTGCTTTGGTCTTTTTTTATTTATACTTTCCCTTAAAAATATCCTATTTATATACACTTTTTCTATTCAGTAATGATCATTGATTATTGTTTAGTAATTAGCAATCGCTACAATAGATAATTTGAATACCCCTTTGGATTTTTTGAAAGTTCTTCACTGCCCTAACCTGAAAAACTATTAATAGCTGCCAGAATCTCCTCTTTCTTTTGTTCTACCGCCTTTTTGCCTTTTTCAAGAATTTCCGGTATTCGCCGGACAGAGCGGAGACTAATGAACTTGTCAAACACCACATTTATAAAAACAATTTCGTGATGATGCATTTCTACAGATAACGCAGTTTGATTACGCTGCAACCAATGATGGCTGTATCCCTGGCAGCGCATGAAATACGGCACAAATCCCCTTGACTCGCTGGTGGTTCTTTCTTCATAGGTCATTGCAATGACCACATCCATATCATTATTCACTGCTTCCAAAACCGGTAAGGGTGAACTGTATACGCCATCCATCAGCCATCGACCGTCAATACATAAAGCAGGCAAAAGAGGAAATAATGCACCGGATGCATAAACTGCATCCCGAAGCAATCCTTTAGACAACATAACCGGCTCTCCACTCAACAAATCTGTTGTTTGAAACATTGTCCGAATCCGCAGGTCCTCTATCCTCCTCTCACCAAACATCTCATCATACGCTTTCAGAGCTAAATCAGATTTTAATAGCCCACGGGATTTATCGAATCGACCAAAAGGCAGGCCTGCTATCGAAAGCAAGGTACGATAATCTGTTCTGGTTAGGAGATCTTTGTTACCCCAAAACTTATAGGCCTGCTCTGTCATAACTTCAGCATTATTTCCGCAGGCCCAGGATGCCAGAACACTGCTTCCGCCGCTGCAACCAATTAATAAATCAACATCTATTTGCACTTCATCCAGGAATTCAAACAAGGCAATACTCGACAATGCTTTCATCCCCCCGCTACCGACAACTACCCCGATCTTTGGTTTCCTTGATTGGTCCGGATTATGGGATTCTTTCATTACAATTATATCCTCAATTTAAATTTTGAAATTTAATATACTTATGAAATTACAGGTTATATTTTCTCAGTACGGCAATGTAACAATGAACTCTGTAAACTCTCCTGGTATACTTTCCACTTCAAATCTACCGTTGTGCTGCTGTACAACAATATCATAACTGATTGATAAACCGAGACCGGTATTTCCTTCACCGGTGGGCTTGGTCGTAAAAAACGGACTGAATATTTTTTCACGTATCTTCTGTGGAATTCCTGTTCCATTGTCCCGAATTCTAATTTCAACCACAGCATTTTCTGATTTTGTTTTCACTGAAATTTCAGGAGTATAATCTTTGAGATTTTCTTTTTGCTTCTCTTGCAACGCATAACAGGCATTGTTCAGGATATTGAGCAAAACCCTTCCTATATCCTGTTGTACAACTTCAATAGGCACCAAAGATTTATCGTAATTCTTTTGAATGTTTACATTAAATGTAGAATCTATGGCCTTGTAACCATGATAAGCCAGATTGATATTCTCCTCAACAAGTGAATTAATATCAGTTGAGCGGCGCTCCCCCTTATCTCCTCGGGCATGATCCATCATACTTCGCACGATACGATCAGCCCGTTTTCCATTATCGAGTATATCAATTGCGTTTTGTTTTAATTCATGGATAATTTCAGAGAGTTCTTCAAAATCTTCTTTGTTGATCGTATCTTTTTGACTAGCCAGCATTTCAACTAAATCATCTGCCAGCTCAATCGATCCTTCAGCGAAATTATTAACAAAATTAAGTGGATTTTTTATCTCGTGAGCGATACCTGCAGTGAGCTGTCCCAGAGATGCCAGTTTTTCCTGTACAAAAAGCTGGTCCTGAGTTTTTATAAAGTCCGCCGTCATTTTTCGCATTTCCTGCAACAGGGTCGCCTTGGCAAATGCTGAAATGGCGTGACTGCGAAACCTGCTTAGCTTACGGGCATCGGATTTATCAAATGCTGAAAAACTGCTATTATTATCAAATAATAAAAAACCCGCCAGTTCGCCTTCAAGACTAATTGACATGGCCATGATACTCTTTGATCTGGTCAGATTAAAAACCACCTGATTGCCTGACTCTTTATTCCGGCGGATTATATATATGCCCTTTACAACTTCTTCTGCCATTTGTGCAAAGGTAGAGCGAATTTCCTGTACCGTCATGGTTAGTTTTTTAAAGATTTTGAGATCATATCCGATTGCAGCAATGAAGCCAAAGCGATCTGTTTCAGGATTATAGATAAGTGCTGCCCCTTGCTGTGCTTGCGGAAAGAGCTTTACACCCTGTTCGAGAAGGGTTTTTATCACTTTATTAAATTCAATTTCGCGACCAATAATTTTTACGATATTGTCAAGTGTAGCCAATTCATTCGCGGATTCACGGAGTTCTTTCGAGCGTTTCCTTAATGAAATATTTTTCTGTGATAATGCTCTTGTCCGTTCTTTTACCTTTTCTTCAAGTTCTCGCTCAGATTCTTTCAGAGCCTGAACTAACTTTTGCTCATTCTCAAGTGCGGACTTTTGGGCAACATATTTTTCCTTCTTTTCAACATTAATTCGGTCCTGGACAGCGATTGAAAACAATACCAATAAGGCAAATGCTCCTATCTGGATACTCCAGTTAGTGATGAAATTACTGGGGATAATGCCAAATGATTTAAAAGCGAACAGGAGGACTCCCAGGAAATACAATCCCCAGGCAGCCAGGAAGAAGTATGCGGTCCGAACCCCGGATCTTAAACAATAAAGAGCGGTAAGCACCAGGACAATCACCGTAATAATTCCAAAGGCTGCACCCAAACGGATGGAAACCGCATATGGAATAATAAGTGATAACACCATACCAATTATAAATAAGATGCTCTTAACATTTAATATCTTATCCCATATGGGTGCATTTTTAGATGTAATCAGTAATGAACGGGTCAATTGATTGGAAGTCAACAGAGAAGCAAAGATAAAAAGCGAAATGTTAACATTTGCCCACCATGTCCAGTTTGGCCAGATATATTGAAATGCTAAACCGTTGAGAGAGAATTGCGCGAGGCCCCATGAAATTAGAAACAGAACGTTATAAACATAGCTCTTGTCCAAAAATCCGATATAAAGAAAAATATTGTAAATAATCATGATGAGTACTGCGCCATAAAAAATCCCAAAAAGAATCATTTGAATGGCATTATTTTCATAGAATTCTCTTTCTGTCCAAAATGTAAGAGGAAAATTCATGGAACTGCTAGTCTGAAAGCGAAGGTAATAAGTATTCATTTGTTTCGGTTTTTCAACCAGATCGAAAATATAATTCCGGTGATTTATTTGTCTGGAACTAAATGGTAGCT
This sequence comes from bacterium, assembly GCA_020350205.1. Lineage (GTDB taxonomy): Bacteria > Calditrichota > Calditrichia > RBG-13-44-9 > RBG-13-44-9 > RQOF01. The sequence continues at coordinate 1,902,764 of CP070707.1, read as the reverse complement.
GGTCACCGGTTTTAATTACTCTAAAATGCTGCTGTTCACCCGGAATGTATAAATCAACGAAGTCCAGTAGAGGATATCCGACTTCAAGGTACCAATTAATCCTGTAATCCAGAGGGTTATGAACCGTTAATTTAACCCAATAAACTGAAGATGTGAAACCAAAGCCGGGTTCTTCTGCTGCCGAGGGGGAAAAATGGCCTGACATCTCCGGGTGTATTACATTGTCGATTGTCAATTTCCCGTTTTTGTCTTCTAGAATTTCAATCTTTTTACCAAGAGCTTCATGATTTCCAGCAGAAGATAATGTAAAAACCAAATTCCGGGCATGTATGATATTCATAGAAAGAATGATTATAAAAAAAAATACAATTGATAACCTAATCATGTAAGCTTCTTTAATTTTTATTAAGGTTTAAGTCCTTTAATTTTTCAGGCCGCGGGTTGGGGATCTTCATTAAACTTTTCAATTGGCCTGATCATTCACCGGCAAATTGAGGTAGTTTCACGCAATTCCTTTTACTGCCTCGTCTCGTGAAGGGTATAGGACAAAAAGCATCGTAAATCCTGCAACATCGAAAACTTCTTTTACATGATTCTGAAGGGCACACAAGACTATCTTACCACCTACACTTTTCAATTGTTTTCCGGTTGCTAAAAGGACGCGAAGTCCGGAACTGGAAATAAAATCCAGGTCTGAAAAATCGATGACTAATTTATACTTTTTTTCAGCCAATAAATCTGCCAAAGTCTTTTCAAGTTCTGTCGAAGAAAGGGTATCAAGTCTACCTTTCAATCCCAGGATAATAGTGTCGTTTTGGGTTGTCTGCATAATTTCCATGTCTTAGCCCCTCTTTAACTTTTTTTTCATTAAAAGACTATTTCTTTTGTTTTCATAAGAATAATTGATTTCGTCCATCAGGTTTCTTGTAAGATGAATCCCAAGGCCACCGACGGGTCTTTTATTCATCGGACTCTCAATATCAGGTTTTGGTGTCTCAAGCGGATTAAATTCTTTTCCATCATCTTCGATTTCCAGGATGATATAATCCTTTTCCAGAGAAATATGAATATCAATTATATGCCGATCCTGATCCTGATAACCATATAAAATGATATTGTTTAAAATTTCATCTAGAGCCAGGTCGATAGCATTGGAAACCTTAACGGGAAGGTGATGAAAATTTTTAAAATTATCAAATGCCTGAGCGACGATTTTGAGCTCAGATAGATTATTCTTAATTTGTAAATTTAAATAATTATCCATTTTCACAAATTACTCCGCTGTAAGCTATAATCTGTATCAGCCGTTATTTTTAATGGCCAGGGCAGTGATATCATCAGATTGCGGTTCGCCGGCTGCAAATTCCTTTACTTCTTTAATCAGGTGCTCGATGATGAGTTGTGAAGAAAAATTTGTACATCGTTGAAGATACTCTTTTAACCGATCATTTGAAAACTCATCTTGGCGGGTATTGACTGCTTCAGGTATCCCATCGGTGTATAGCAAGATGGCACTACCCGGTTCCAAATGAACTGTGCTCGACTGATAATCAAGATCTTCCTCAATCCCCAGGGCACTGTTTCGGCTATGATCTAAAAATTTCGGTTTTCCATCAGGTGAAATTATTCCAGGAGGATTGTGGCCCCCGTTGCAGTATTCCACTATCCCGCTAGTTTGATTCAAAATACCATAGAACAGGGTAACAAACATAGCTTTTGGATTATCCTGACTGAGTAAATAATTCAGCTGTTTCAGGCACTGTTCGGTTGATCCACCTTTTAGTGCAATAGCTTTAAGGAGCGTTCGGCTTATGGCCATAAATAGAGCTGCTGGCATTCCTTTCCCGGAAACATCACCGATTACAAATCCCAGGTGATGCGCATCAATATTGAAAAAATCGTAGAAATCTCCTCCAACATTTTGGGCAGGAAGCATCTTTGCACAGATTTCAAAATTACAGCCTTCAGGGAAAACTGAAAAATCCTTAGGAAGAATTGACTGTTGAATTTCGGAAGCGACATTAAGTTCTTGTTGGATAAGATTTAACTCCTCCCGGGTTCGGGCGGCCAGTTTTAGGAGTTCTACTTCCCTAATGGCCTTGTTAAGTGTTATTTCTAAATCCTCAAAATCAATGGGCTTGATTACGAAATCGTATGCACCCTGATTCATAGCCATTCGGATATTTTTAAAATCACCATAAGCAGAAACCATAACCGGCTTTACTAAAAGTCCGGTCTCCTTTAATTTTGTGAGAAATGTCAATCCATCCATTACAGGCATGTTTATATCGGTCATAACAATATCAAAGGGATCATTCTGCTGGAGCATTTCAAGCGCCTCAGCACCATTTCGGCAAAATGCAAAATGATACTCGTAATTTTTTATTTTTTTTCGAAAGCGTTGACGAATCAGCCGCTCAAATTGCGGCTCATCATCAACCACTAATATTTTTGCCGGCATAGGTTACAACTTTCATTGATGACAGCGAATTAAATTAAACCACAAAATTTATATGCACGATCAAGATTTCGCAAATTATTAATTGAGAAAATTTATCCTCTGGGGTAGGTAGGTCTGTCCAAGTGTCGATGTATCGACTACTTGTAAATTCTAAACCCAATATATAAATAAAAACTAAGATCTATTAATAAATGTTAAAAGGATATTTATTTTTATATTAACCACTCCCCTGCATATTTTCCGCCGAGGCCATTTACACTTATTTACCACAAAAGCTTGTTAACTGATTAGATTTTCTTCGATAGTTACCCATAAAGTATCTAAAAGTCTAAAAAAAATAGAAATAGTGCAGAATTCATTTGGTTTTCGACAAATTTTTGCTTTAATTATGCGTCGGTTATATTTATTGAGATTCATTCTTATTTTGATCAAACTATTACCAGTGGAAAGTTAAACTCCAAGGAGAAATCAGATATGTTCAAATTTAATAATTATATGTATATATGGCTTTTTATCATGCTGTTTAATTTATCAGCATTTGCGCAAGCCGAATCATCCGCGATAAAAAATCTTTCCCAAAAAGCCGATGTCATTGTTACCGGCAAAGTGACAGAGAAAGAATCCAGCTGGAACGCTTCCAAAACCAGAATATATACCAAAACAACAATTCAGGTCGATGAATACCTGAAAGGTACCAGCAATGAAAATACTGTACAAATTACCTCTCGGGGTGGTGAAGTTGGTGATGTGGGTGAACTGTACACCCATATGCCCCGATTTGATAACGATGAAGAGGTTCTGGTGTTCCTGAAAAGAGATGGCTCCAGCACTGAGTATAAAGTGTTAAACGGAGAAGAAGGTAAAATATCGGTTATTGAAGATCCGAACACCCGAGAAAAAGTCACCCATTCCAGCGTCAGGGTCAAAGATCTCAAATCACAAATCAGAAATTATGTGAAGGACCAGCAATAATTTCCCCAGTCAATACTCCACCTAACAATTTTTGACTTAAAGAGAAGAGGATAATATGATTAATGATAAAAATAAGAGTGTTCATGTGATCATTTTTATTATAATTCTTTTGACAATGAATACGGTTTTTGCTCAATCGGGAAACAATTCATACGTATTTAATGGTAATTCAGGTTATGCCGGCATAGCTGACAATGATAGTCTAACTCCTGATGCAAATAAGGCAGCTTTTCAATATTTTGATAACCCTCAGTTCACCAATGACAACATCTCGATCGAAGCCTGGGTTTATCTTATTGGAGAAAGTCCAGGTGTCAAGATGCCTATTGTTTACAGATCCTTTGCCAGCGGTTACGAGACATTTTCGCTCTACATTGAAGATCGGGTTGCTTACTTTTCTATCGGTAACGGTGCTGGAGAAGTAAGCACGCAGGGTCAATCCCCTATTTCTGCTTTTACCTGGATTCATCTGGCTGGAACCTATGACGGTCAAAATCTCAAGCTTTACTATAATAGCGATGTCGCTCAGAGTCTCCCAGTTACTTTAGGAAACGGATATAATAATGGTGATGGTGGATTATATATCGGAAAATCCAATGAAGGAGCATTCAAAGGTTTAATCGACGAGGTACGAATCTGGCGAATTGCCCTGCAGGATAATAATATTAACAATTCCGGGGGAAATGGTACACCTTCTGAAAACTTTCCCCAATCTCTTGCTCCCTACCTGAACGGGCGCTGGTCATTCACTGAATTTTCTTATTTCAATGGAATCAAAGCTCTGGAAGATCTTTCCGTTTACAATAATCACTTAAAAGTATATGAAATCGATGAAATAGTGAACAGTAAATATCCACCCTTTTTTGTCGTTAATTCTACAGGAGATAATCCGGACTTGCTTCCAGGAGATGGTAGAGCAGATGCCGGAAATGGGGAAGTCACCTTCAGAGCTGCTCTCCAAGAAGCAAATTCGTTTATGGGTAACCAAGTAATCTATTTTTATATCCCCGGTTCTGGATCACATGTTATCCAACCATTATCAAATCTCCCGGAAGTTACTGAACCCGTATTTCTGAATGGCACATTTCAAAGCGGATATATGGGTACTCCGTTAGTGGAAATCAGCGGAAACTTCGGGGGTTTGACAATCTCTGGGGGCGGAAGCCGGGTGAACGCTCTGACATTAAATAATACTTCAGGTTATGGATTAACGCTTTCCGGCAGTGGCGGTAATACGATTGAAGCGAATCAAATAGCAGGCCTAAATATTAATTCCTCAGGAAACAACCTTAATGGAAATTCTATTACCAATTCAATAGATGACGGGATTGCGATTTCGAACGGAGCGACCAATAATCTGATTGGTGTTTCTTCCGCAAATAACATCTTTGGAAATACCGGTTATGGAATATCTGAAATGGGTGCCAGCAATAATCAAATATCCAATAACACCATTCGAAACAATGCGATGGGGGGAGCTAGCCTCACAAACAGCATCGGAATTTTCAGCAATAATAGTATCGTCAACAATACCGGCGTGGGAATTTCGGTAAATTCAATGACTGGTTTTGAGATATCTGATAACCGGGTCGATTCAAATAGTGTGGGTGGCATTCTCCTGTCGAATAGCTCAGGAACCCTCACTAGAAACATGATTAGCGAAAATTCAGGATTCGGAGTATCCCTGAACATGGTTGATAATACCACCCTTTCTACAAATGAAATCTTCAGAAATTCCGGCCATGGTCTGCTTATTAACGGATACTCTAATGCTGTCACTTATAACATGATTTATGGTAATGGTACTTCCGGTACTGGAGCAGGTGTATTTGTACAATCTGGAAATAACAACTCTATATTAAATAATTCAATCTATGATAACACTGGGCTGGGAACAGAACTGGCTTTTTCCGCCAATGACGCGCAGTCATACCCAACACTTTCAACCCTTTATACCTGGCAGGATGAATCTGCTTTACCTGAAATCAAGGGTGGAACTTCTATTCTTGGGACTTTGCTAAGTGACGCTGGAGAAACCTATCGAATTCAGTTTTTTGCTAACTCCGGCACCAGTACAACCAGGGAAGGCAAGCGATACCTCGGTGACATTGATGTGACAACCGATATTTCCGGTCAAGCAAACTTTGCGGCGAATCTAAAAGATGCGGTTCTCCCGGAAATCGACGGTGAAATCGTCAGTGCCACGGCAACCCGGCTGGATGCTGCAGCCAACCCCCTTAGCACCTCAGAATTTTCTGTATCTATTTCAAGAGAAACCGAGGAAGGTCTTCATTACCTCGTAAATAAAACGCTTGCTGGAATACCGCTTCACTGGAAAGATGGTGAAGGAGATTATCAAATTGCACCATCAGTGGTCGCTTTGGGATATGATGATGAAGTACAAAGCGGGTTTAATACCTGGAGTAATCTCGAACAATTGACTTATACCCGAAAGCCCGGTACTTCTGAACACTGGGGTGGAAATCCGGATGGAATTAACAACATTGTATGGATTTCAGATTCCGCTGCTTGGGTAACTCAGATTGAAGCACCAACCAATGTAGTTGCAGTAACCCGGGTAAGGTACAATGCCCTGAATGGTGAGTTCATCGATGTGGATATGGCGTTCAATGGTGATCCGGTTTCTCTGGCTGGTTTTGGGCGTTATGAGTGGGCAACAGATGGAAGCTCTGATAAACTGGATGTGGAAAATACCACCGCGCACGAAGCCGGACATTATTCCGGGTTAGCTGATCTTTATAATCCGGGAGATTTTAGCTATCAACCTGTGATGAAGAATAATAATCAAAAAGCAACCATGTACGGGCGAATTGCAAATGGTGAAACTTCTAAACAAACCTTGGCACCTACACCTTCGGATCCAGAATGGTCCGCCATACAACAAAATATTAGTACCTATGATATTGGCGGAATTAATTACATTTACAACAACCTGGGTGAGGTGCACTATGATGTGGTCCTGGTATTCGACGGAAACACAAACTTTACCTCGCCCGCAGTTTTGAATGGCTTTGTGCCCTCACAATTCGCAACGGCAGAATTGATTACAAAAATGCGATCCAGGGATAATGTCGGGTGGGTAAACGGATTATCAGATGTTGAACCACTGGGTGGGAATTTTGACCAGAAGCTGAACTTGATTAGTCAATTGGTACCAAACCCCACAGATAATCTTGCCGACCGAATATTGGCTGCTGAACAATTACTGTTAAGCTCTGCCAACAACAAGAAAGTAATGATTTTGTTCAGTGATGGAGAAGTATCTCCTTTCTCCCTTATCACCAATCTGCGTATAGATCCGGATATAAGAATTTTCACTTTTGGATTTGAGGAGATTACCGAGGGACAGGAACTCATGAGCTGGCTGGCCAATGAGACCCACGGAGAATACTATGAAATTGCCAGTTCTACTGAAATACCGACCGCTGTGAACATCATTTGGTTACGATTGTTAGGTCTGCAAATATCGTATCTTTCCGATGAGATCAGCAGTGAATATTTTTCCGGTGGTCTGCAATGGCAGGGTGGTCTGCAATGGCAGGGCGGTTTGCAGTGGCAGGGCGGCTTGCAATGGCAGGGAGGCTTGCAATGGCAAGGTGGTCTGCAGTGGCAAGGTGGTCTGCAGTGGCAAGGTGGTCTGCAGTGGCAGGGTGGACTATCCTGGCAAGGCGGAACCCTGGAAATGGGCCTTTCCTGGCAGGGAAGTGAATATTCTCTGGCTATATTCCCCCCGGGGACAACATTAACCAATCCTCCCAGTTTGCCACAGGGTACCATTACAGAAGAAAATTATCAGGATTCGGTCAATGCCAAATACGAAATCGAATTTATCGATGCCTACGGCATCAATAATGATGGCTATCCCTTCAAATTATTCAAAATTAATAATCCCGGTTTGGGACAGTGGACCTATGCCATAATCGAAAATACCCCACCTGACACCACCGAACCCATCAGAGTCTACATGTCCAATGAGTCTGATCTATTTCTAGAATTCAGCTCAGATCATGAGAGATATACTCTCCAGTATAATGAAAATGGCGAACCTATTCCCATCCTTGTGAACTTACAAGCCAGGGTTTTCCAGGGGGGTGAATCAGGTGGATCGGGTGATCATACTGTAGTGGTCGGTAACCCGGTAAATGATGCGATAGTCAGTGTACAGATAACATCTCCTGATGGGCAAACAGTCAGGGGAAGATTGGCTCCCTCAGGGCTCGGGGACGGCGTATATAAGATCGCCCTGGAAACAGATTTGACTGGGAACTATGACATTGTCGTGATTGCTTCTGACAATGTCCCGAATGGAGACTATAATAATAGCCAATATTTCATCACGACTGAGCATTCATTCTTTGTTTCTCCTTATGCAAAACCCACTGAATTAACGGGCAAACTGTATATTCAGAAGGCCCTGAATGAACTCAATGCCATTATGGCAACGTATTGTCCCGCAAACAATAATTGTAGTCTGGACAGAAATACCAAAAGAGATATAAACAGTGCTATCTCACTAATCACAACCGCACTTACCTATTTTGAGTCTGATGGAAATCATTTAAAGGCCAATAAAGGATTATCATTTTATGATAATCTTACTCAGGCCGTGAATGATATCTATTCTTATTTAAGTGATCCGGATTTTGGCAGCAATATCGAAGATGCCATGCATTATTTAGAACTGGGTGCATATAAATTAGCTGTAATTGTAAGGGATGAAGCAGAGCAACCGGGAGCATGTGTTGCCTCGAATTGTCAACAGTTGCTCGATAATGCAAACACCGAAATCGGAAAAGCCATTGACGATTCGAAAAAAAATAACTATGTGTATGTATTTAACCATTTAACCAATGCCTGGAAATTTGCCATGAATGCCCTGGGCTCGAATTTCAAAAAGCAGGGAGATGAATATAGTTCTGCTACTCTGACTATTCCGACTCAATATGGCATAGAGCAAAATTATCCGAATCCATTTAATCCGACAACGAAAATTGAATTCCAGTTACCGGAGAAAAATTTTGTCTCATTAAAAATATATGATATTCGGGGTAATTTAGTCACCTCCCTCATCTCTGAGCAAATGGAAGCAGGTTATCATAGTGTATACTGGAATGCCGGCGGTATCGCAACCGGTGTTTATTTTTATCGATTTAGCAGTGGTTCATTTGTTTCCATCAAAAAAATGATACTGA
>CP070707.1:1884464-1894018 GCA_020350205.1 bacterium | reverse complement strand
AGACTATCAGGATAAATGGTTATCAACTGAACGGTCAACTCTCCCAGGATAAAAAGAAGGCTGTGCTGGATTATGATCAATTTGAAGCAGCATGCGGTGAGGAAATAAATACCATTGAAGTAACTTTGAACCAGTGAAACAGTAACCATTAAGACTTTGACCGAGGCTGTTAAATATTAATGTAAATAATGCAATAATGAAATATATAATTATAGTTAAGTTAGAAGGAGTTTAACATGAGACAAAAATACCTGTCTGTTATGGTAATGGTTTTAATCTTCTTGGTTTTTCAAGCATGCAGTTGGGCCCAGTTCAGTCGGATGCAGTTTGGTGTGCGCGGTGGATTGAATTTAGCTGACAGCAATACCGATGTGGAAGCCGTAAATATGGAGATAGGAGGCACTTTTAATAGAAAACTGTTATCCAGATTCGGCGTGGGGGGATTGGTAGAATATAAGATTTCAGACACGTTTTTACTGCAACTGAATATCCTTTATAATCAAAAAGGAGAAAAATTTATCGGAACTATCGTGGAAAATTTTGTAGGGCTTATAGATATCGAACTTACCAATACTTATGACTATCTCAGTGTCCCGGTATTCTTAAAGATGAAATTTTTTAACAGTGAAGCAAAACCTTTTCTGATTCTTGGGCCAGAGTTCAGTTACCTGCTTTCGGCACACCAAAAATTTGACGCCGATATTATGGTGGTGGATCTGGATACCACACTGATTGATGCAGACATTAAAGATGATGTTCAGACCTTCGAATGGGCACTCAATTTCGGCCTGGGCCTTGAATTTCCTATCGGTTCACACCATGGTTTTATTGAAGGCAGATACGGTTTGGGTTTGACACCGTTCAACAAAGAAGGCGAAGAGAATTACAAGAATAATGTGTTCTATCTCAATCTGGGATTCATTTTTTGATTACAGAATTTCCATAAATTATGAAATAATTCCTGGAAAGTGAAAGGGCTTAAACTTGGTGATAAATATAATGCGATCATGTCATCTCTAGCCTAAGCCCAGTATTATCATAAAACTGTAAAAGTCTAACCTATTTCATTAGCATCATCTTACGGGTTATCTTTTGCCCACCCGCTTGTAGCTGGTAATAATATATCCCACTGGGTAGATCCGTTGCCGACCAGGTGATACTATGATTCCCGGCACTCAATTGCCCTTGCTGCAGACGATCTACTTCCCTCCCGATTTGATCATAAATCACGATTTGTACTTCCGAGGTGATTGGCAGGGAAAAATTGATTTGGGTGGATGGATTGAACGGATTGGGATAGTTCTGTTCCAGGATGTAATCCTGGACCGTGAGAGCCTGTGACTGATCCTCAATTCCAACGACCCCCTGAAAAGCTAAATCATCAATCAATGCACTTGATCCCACGGCAGGTAATCCGGTTGTGGTGTCGGTGATCTGTATGATGATCCAGGCCCAGTTTGGCTGGGGGAAACCCGGGAAATAGAATAGCTGAGCCGAGAATGGTGTATAGGAGCTGGCGGTACTGCCAGTGACAAACGCACCAAATCCCACCGCCAGGGTGTCTGTTCCGGTAATATTGAAGAGATTCATGGTGATCTGGAGGAGGCTGCTTCCCATTGGATTTAACTGGTAATAACCGGTCAGCTCCTGATAGGCTTGAGAAATCGGGAAACCGTAAAAATTTCCTCCGGAATCAAGTGATGATAAGAGGGGGGGAGCTCCAAAACCTAGACCTATATCCACCACGGACAATTCGGCTGCTGAAGTACCTGAATGCGCATTGGATGATTGAACCACATTTGTGACCTGGCCCGGGACATTGCTGGTAGCCCAGCCATCCGGCTCCCCATTGTTCCAGTTTTCAAAACCGGCGTTGGGTACTTCTGCCTGCACTGTGAAAATCAACAGGGGCAGGATTGTAATAACCGATAGTACCTTTATATAAAAATTCATGGAATCCTCCTGAATTTAGAAGATGAAATATGAGTATTTTGAAATGGGTGCAACCGCGAAGGTTAAAACACTGCATAAAAATAAACAATATTCAACATGGTGTCAACTTTTTTCAGGTCGACGAAAAAAAATATTGATTTAAATTGTATATTTAAAAGACCACAGAGATTGTCTGCCGTAAAAGTATCGTCTTTTAAAATTATCTTTAACGATTTTTGGGATCTACCCAAAAGCTGTCCTATAAACTCGGGTCGGATCTAGACTCTTTTTTAATGCGTAAAGGAGTTCAAAACTCCTCTTGCCTGGTTCTTATTCACTATTGATATTGAGATATTTATTCTTAAATTATATGCAAAATCCTGCGATAATAATAACGTCAACCTAATTTCTATACCGGTTTATTATGGAAAATCACAAGAATAACCTGGATATCTTTTTAAACCTGAATGTGCGCGGTTTATCCCAATCTGCAACATTATTGATCAATGAACGCAGCCAGCAATTGGAAGCGGAAGGACGCCATATTTATCGGCTGGGTCTGGGACAGTCACCTTTTCCGGTACCGTACCCGGTAGTAGACGCCCTCAAAAACAATGCCCATCAGAAAAGTTACCTGCCGGTCAAGGGATTACCCCAGTTGCGAGAGGCGGTGGCGGAATATCATCACCGGACACAGGGTATTGAGTGTTCGTCAGAAGACGTCATGATCGGTCCTGGCTCCAAGGAACTGATGTTTCTATTGCAATTAATCTATTATGGCGATCTGGTCATTCCCACCCCGTCCTGGGTATCCTATGCCCCACAAGCGCATATCATTGGCCGCCATGTGCGCTGGTTAATCACCCGTTCAGAGTCTGACTGGCAACTGACCGCTGACGAGCTGTACAGGCTCTGTGAACAGGATCCGGGGCGACCCCGGATTGTTATTTTAAATTACCCGGCCAACCCGACCGGCCGAACCTATACTACTGAAGAACTTAGAAAATTGGCAGATGTTGCCAGGGAAAATCAGGTGATAGTGCTTTCCGATGAAATCTACGGAGAACTTCATCACGAGGGAATGCATGTTTCAATTGCCCGATTTTATCCGGAAGGGACCATTATCAGCGGGGGTTTAAGCAAATGGTGCGGGGCAGGGGGATGGCGTTTGGGAACATTTGTTTTTCCTCCCAATTTACGCAAATTGTTAAATTCACTGGCAGTTGTGGCCAGCGAGACTTATACCTCCACCAGTGCACCCATTCAATATGCGGCAGTCCGAGCATTTCAGGGGGGCATCATTATCGAAAGGTATCTTTGTAATACCCGACGGATACTGAGAGCACTGGGGAACTATTTGACCGAACAGCTCAGAGAGATGAATATTCAGGTTTCCCAACCCCAGGGGGCTTTTTACCTTTTTCCGGATTTCAAGAAACATAAAAAACAGTTAAATCAAAAAAAGATTAAAACCAGCCGGGAACTATGCGAAAGTTTGTTGCTGGAGGCGGGGGTCGCCATTCTGCCCGGAGAAGTATTTGGTCGTCCCCCGGAAGAATTAACAGCCAGGCTATCCTATGTAGATTTTGACGGTGCCAGAGCCTTGGCTGCCGCGGAGCAGGTCCCACCCCATGAATCATTATCGGAGGAATTTCTGAAGCACTATTGTAATCATACCATAGAAGCCGTTCACAAAATCTGCGAGTGGCTGGAGTGTGATAAGAAATAAGATCAAAGATTAAGAACAAAATATTAAAGAAAAATGATTATTCATACCTCCAGCAAGAGGTGAATTTAGTTTTATATTTTTTAATCCTCTGTATAAGATCGATTTCTGATCATAAAACAGCCCCGATTTTCAAATCGGAATTATGAAAAAATGTCTGGCAGGTATATCCCTATAAAAAATTTCCTAATGATCTATGTATTTATTTCTTTGATAACACCTTTCCGGGTGCTATACTAATCATATTTACATCATCTCTCACCAAAAGGAGGCCTGCGATGAGAAATGAACCCGCCCGGTTTTGTTTGCTATCGGCATTTTTGATTTTTCATGTTTTATTTTTTGTATTATTTCAGGCAGGAATCACGCAGAAATTTGATTTTACAATTGATGAGGAAGATGTACTTTGTTGTTCGGAAAGTGGTATCCGGGCCATCGTCTGGCATGGCAACGATACCAAAATGACCATTCAGAAACTAGCCTCTTACTGCGCGCCGGTATTATGGTTTTCGCCGGATGAACCGCTTCTGCTCGATACTGAAGGTCCAGATATCCTGCTCCCTGAGCCCTTTCCATTTGAAGATGATCCCCGGCAACCAGTGGTATACTACCGTCTCCGGACGATTTTACACCGGGCTGACGCAGATGGTCCAGCCTATTTTCCCGATTTGAGCGATAAAAACCAATCAATTATCGATTTAAAACAGGCTGCCGGAATTGATATCGATTTTTTCTTCTATTATCATGCTGAAGAAGGGTTGGGTGGGCACCAGCACGATGTGGAATTTGCAGAATTTCAAATCATCGTCTGGCCCAGACCCAATTGTGAACAGTGTCAATATCACCTTATCGTGACCAAGGTAACCGGCAAAGCCCATGGGTTAAGCTGGTATGATAATACCCTGGGGGTGGATGAATATACCAATTTCCCGATGCATATCCTGGTGGAAGAGGGAAAACATGCCTCCTGTACGGATAAAAATGGGGATGGTTATTATACACCGGGATACGATGTGAACCGACGTGTTAATGATGCTTGGGCGGTGAGAGATGTTATCCGCGGCGGAGCATTATTTACCGGGGGATTTGAAGCCTGGATGGCTAAAGTGCGACGGCCTGAGCACCGGGTGTTTCCGCCCTTACCAATTGATAGTCCTTTACGGGAGAAATATTCGGAAAACGGAATCTATGCTCCAGAGAATGCGATCTATGAATTACGTCCTTTTCCCCATATTGATAAAGTACCTTCTGATTTGTACCGATTTTTTGCGGATAAAGGAGATCCGGAATGGCCTGTAATAGTTACTTCAACCACCTTTGAGGAATTCAAACGCTGGACCGATACGGAGAATTTTGTAAAATCATTGTCCATTTCACTTTATGCAGATGGGGATCTGGGGGTCTCTTTCGTCTTTCCATTGTTCATTTTTAAAAATTTCGAAGATCCCATGGCGGGCGGTTTCCTGGTAAATCGAGTGATCCTGAAAGATAAAAAATTCCGGGACATATCATGGATGCTTCTCTACACGCGATCCGCCTCCCGCTGGATTGACGGGTATTTATCAGCCGGTGTGGAATGGGATAAAATAGATTTACCGGAAATTGGTCCAGGTGTCACCGAGCTTAAGACAGATTTTGTATTTGAAACTGGAATTAAGTTCCGGGCATTACTGACCCACACACCCTTTAAATTTATGACCAAACTCACGGATTTCTGGGGATTCCGCGCTGGCATCAAAAACAAGGGATTCTGGAATGTCAAAGACATTACCTACGTGCTGGAAGTGGGGGCGGGGACGTGGTAAATGAGGATTTTGTGGTTTGGATTGAGAGAAAATAATTCTAATATCCTTGTATTTGACAATCACGGGAGAATTTTTAGGCAAATATTGGATCTTGAAGGAGTAAAAAAGGTGCAACCACCCAAGTTATCCCCCTTCTTACGAAGGAGGGGGATTTAGGGGAAGGTTGAATACCGAAATCTAGGGAGTTGATAAAAAGTAAATCATCAGGAAGGATTTGTCTGATGACATAAATCAGTTATATAAACAAGGGAGATAGGATTATTTTAGGTTATACAACCTGAGGGAGGTTTTTATGACCATTCATTTCAACCGACATGCTGACCGGGATAAACGAAGATTTCTTCGGAATAATCCCACACCCGCCGAAAAGCAATTGTGGAAATTTCTGCAAAACCGTAAGGTTCTCGGATATAAATTCCGAAGACAGTACGGGATAGATTCCTATGTGGTTGATTTTTATTGCCCAAAATTGAAACTGGCGATAGAAATTGATGGTGAGATTCATCAATGGGAAATGATGAAGCTATCTGATGCTATGCGGCAGGAATATATAGAACAATTTAAAATAGTATTTTTACGGTTTACGAATGCTGCAGTCTTAAAGGAAATTAAAAAAGTAATTTCAACAATAGAGGACGAAATTAAAAATTTACGGGATAAAAATGTGATCGGGTAATCCTGTCCACCTTCTTATTTTACATCTCGATTGATCCAACCACCCCCTTTGTCCCCCTCCTTACTAAGGAGGGGGAATTGAGGGGGAGGTTGAATACCAGGAACGAAAGGCTGGTCGAGAACAAGAAAAGCTAGAGGAAATTGAGTATCAGTTAATTAGAGTGGGGGTAAAATACCAATCGACGCAAATAAACGGCGTTATCTCTCAATAATTTATTTTTACCCTATATCGAATAGAATATTTGATCCCCGGAGACTTGGTGGTGTTTCACATTTCATATATGCCAATTCACAAGCCGAATTGATCATTGATTATTATTCATTGATCATTGAAGTTGAGTCCTGCTTTCTGCAATCCCTCCAGAATGTGGTCAACCAGCTCCTCCTCCTTCACATAGCGACTGATCAGGTCCCGGGCTTTTTCTGAAAAATCTGGTTTAAGTGTTATTAACTGATCGATGTTGACTTGAACCTCTTCTCTTCGTTCCAATTGACCTAACGTACCGATGCGCAGCATCGGCCCCCAGAAAAGTCCCGGTATATCATATTTTAACGCTTCCTGATAGGCGGCTTCATAATTATTTTTACGGTAGCAGTATAACGAGGTAGCTCCATGATACCAGCGGGGATAACCAATGTTGTTTCCCATGGCTCTATCCAGCAGCATTTTCCCGCGTTCCCAGTCGCCGTACAGGGCAATAAAAAATCCGACTGCCCCAATTCTCACCGGAGAGTTTGGATTGAGCGCCAGGGTATTTTCAATCTCATTGAAAAATTGTTCCCGGTTATTGAGCATGAAATGGGTCCAGGCTAAAATCAATCGAACCAATTGATTGGTTGGTTCCAGTTCGATCGCTTTATATGCTAATTCAGTTGACTTATCAAGGGCTGCCTCACTTCCCGGCCTATCCAGCATGTAAGCGTTACCATACAGGCTGGCCAGCATGGCGATGGCGAGTCCGCACTCAGGATCTTTTTGGATTGCATTTTGAAGGGCATCAAATGCTATCTGAGCTGCTTCGGGGGTTTGCTGTGACTGATAATAATAATAGCGAAGCTTGGACTCATAAACGCTAAGGTCAGTGGTTCGTTTTTGTCTGGATTCCCGGGACAATCGTTGCGGAATAATGCCATATTCGCCGGCAATCGTGGCGATCACCTGCCTGGCGATCTCTTCCTGTACAATAATCAGGTTAGTGGCAGTCATTTCCCGTTGATATTGCTCCCCCCATAAATGTTCTCTGGTTTTTGTGTGGGTTAAGGTAACACTGATTTTCAGCTGTTGACCTAATTCCCGAACCGTACCTTCGATGAGGAAATCTGCCTCAGGAGAATAATCCGAAGTATTACTTAAGGAATAATTATATCCGGAATCCGGGGATCCGCGAAACGCGATGATTCTGAAGTCTTCGTAATGGGTCAGTTCCTGGATCAGTTCTTCGGAAAATCCCTGGACAAAAAATTCTCTCTCCGAGTCTCCGGTGAGATTTTTAAAGGGGATAACTCCGATAGAGGGTCCGGTGAAAGAAGATAATTCATCCTGATTTAAGGGTACGATTTCAGACACAGATTGAATTTCTTTATCCTCATAGCTCAGGAAAACCGGCACATAACTTCCTTTGAACAGGGATATGCGGATGGGATCGTCTTTGCCTTCGGTAAGATAATATATTTCCAGGGAACGCCTCAATCTCCCGGCCTGTATCCGGACCATAGGATCCAGATCCGGATTAAAATCATCATTTCTGCCAAAAACCGCCCGTCCAATGTTGTACTGCTTGAGCTGGTCCCCCCGATCTTGCAGGGTCTCATGAATTAAATACCGGAGTAACTGGCAGGATCGCCCTTTGGAGACAAATTCGGAACTGGTACAGATTTTTTCCAACACCTGCAGAATATCTTTTGGCAGGATTTTCATTTGGGAATCGTCTGATTTTTTTACTTGATTCGCTGGCATTATACAAGTTTCAGTTATAGAACTAAAATGGACTCAAATGCAGGTAAGACTCTGTTACGGTAACATACTACTTGTTACTAATATAACAAGATCCATTTTGTTATTTTAAATCAGAAATTTCTAGCCACTCATCGTTATAAATAGAATTATTCACAGATTTAAACAACCATAAAAATACGACTAAAGATCCGTCAATGGCAAGCAAAAAATCTCCACTAAAAATAGTGCTGAGTAAGTTCCCCGAACAAGCTTTGTTAATTAAAGAACTATTTGTGGTAAGTGAATCTTTCCGATCACTTTGTGAGGATTATGCGGATTGTTTAAACGTTATCAAAGATCTTGATTGTTACAGCCAAATGCTACAAAAGGGATACAAAAATGAATATGAAGTGCTATTGCTTGAGCTGGAAGAAGAAGTATTCTCAAGATTAAATCAGGAAAATGATTCAGAATGAAAGAGGCTACAAATTATCTTGTAAGAAAAAATGGCTTAACCGTTTTCTAATCAATATATCATTAATCATGAAAGGAACCTGAATTGAAAAAAACAATGTTGTTACTGTGTTTAATACTAATGAGTGCCTCTCTTCTCAATGCCCAGGAAATTGGTGCACGATTCGGCGATATTTCCGGTGGAAACGTAGCAGTGGATGCTGTTTTTGGCTCCTCCAAATTCAGCCGGGTACACGCGGATGTTTCTTTTGGTGATGGTGTGGGTGTGGACCTGCTGTGGGATTTTTTGTATAAGCCGCTCGGTGGTGAAGCATTCGATTGGTATGCGGGACTTGGCCCGTATAGTTTTTTTGGCAGCCCGTTTGAACTTGGGGTGGTTGCTGAGGTTGGCCTGGAATACCATTTTCAGGGAATTCCCCTGGCTTTGGGCGGAGACTGGCGGCCCTTTTTCAGGATCATCGATAATACTGATTTTGGCTGGGGAAATTTCGGATTTAATATCCGACTCGTCTTGAGGTAGACGATCGGCAGACTTTTCAGGAATATTACGGAACTCAAAATGAAAAAAATAATGGAGAAGATATGAGACACGCAATTCTCATTATGGCATGTGTCATACTAATTCTAATTGCGACCAATGTTTTTTCAGAAGGTTTTTATGTAGGAGCCGGAATTGGTAATACCTTTTTCAGCTCGGAGGTACAGGACGCCCTCGATCAGGCAAGGGAAATCAGCGATAATTCCACCGCCTGGAAAATATTCGGTGGTTTCCACCTGACCAATTTCCTCAATCTTGAGGGTGGCTACAGAAGCTTCGGGAATATCAGTTCGGAAATCAGCAGTGATCTCTTTGAAATTAAAACGACCGGCTGGGATATTGAAGCACAGGGTCAGCTGAAAATTATCGTCGTCGATCTCTTTGCTGAGGCAGGTATCATGTTTTGGTCCAGTGATGTTACCTTTCTCGGACGAAGTTTAGATGTATCCGGTAATGACTTTTTCTGGG
>CP070707.1:1878790-1884364 GCA_020350205.1 bacterium | reverse complement strand
AGGAAAAATCTTGAAATTTATCGGCTCGCTCAGCCGAAATTCAGAAACTCCCGAGCACCCAATGATAATATGGAAAAATTTTCTAATCCTGCAATGCTAGGGTGCTCGATCGGACAGTCTGAATTTCGTAAGCTTCGCTCGCCGGAATTTCAAACAATTTTTCCTGAAGGTCGATTAAAAGAGTGGTTTTATAATTCCGTATAATTGGAAGGATAAGATCTGGTATTTAAGATCTCTCTATTCCATCCGTCTGTCGACGGATTTCAGTCGAGATGACCGCGTCTTTTCGTCATTGAATTAGTTAACATCCACAGAATGATTCATAAAAATTCATTTTTAGAGACAAGGCAATAATCTTATAATTAAATTCTTCTTATTTATGAAAACATATTTCAACATTAATTGGGCAGGTCATTGATGAATTTCGACATGATTGATATCATGCTCCCGGCATTTGCAGAGTGTTTGGTCCTGGTGGGTATTCACTCTTATCTGGGTATCCATGTGATAAAACGTAAAGTGATTTTTGTGGATCTCGCCCTGGCCCAGATTGCTGCCCTGGGGTCCACCTTTGCTTTTTTATTTGGAATCGATCCCAGTTCTGCCGGAGCATACTGGTTCTCGCTGGGCTTTACGGTAATCGGGGCGGCGGTATTCTCAATTTCCCGGATACGGCACGAAAAAATTCCCCAGGAGGCCGTCATCGGTCTGGTCTATGCACTGGCGGCTGCGATGGCGATTTTGGTGATCGATAAAGCCCCGCATGGTGCCGAACATATCAAAGAGATCATGACCGGCAGCATCCTGTGGGTTAAATGGGATACCATTTTGATTGCTGCAGTGGTTTATCTGTTGGTGGGAATCTTTCATTATATCTACCGTGAAAATTTTCTGCTCATTTCGACCAATCCTGAAATGGCCTATCAGAAAGGTTTGAATGTCCGGTTTTGGGATTTTCTTTTTTATGTCTCTTTTGGGATTGTCATCACCCATTCGGTGAGTACGGCAGGTGTTTTGCTGGTGTTTGTCTTTCTGGTGGTTCCTGCCATCGCGACCATCATGATTACGGATAAATTATGGTTACAGCTGGTCCTGGGCTGGATCATGGGGACCCTGGTATCCATGCTGGGACTATTTACATCCTATGTGGCCGATCTTCCCAGTGGTCCCGCTGTGGTGGCCACCTATGGCCTGGTTCTCTTGATCACGACGCTTGGCGTGTATGTTTTTCGTGCAAACCGTAAAATAGTGGCTTTAAAAAATATTGGATTGGGTTTTGCTGTTTTTTCCCTGGCGGTGCTGGTCTTTTGGGTTATGGGTCAGGGATTCGGTAGCCAAGTGGATCATGAGCACCGGGTCATGGAACATGCGGATCTTCATGAACATGATCATCCTGAAGGGGTTCTTCTAATCATGTCGGACCAGGAGTTGCAGGAAACGCTGGCAAAGGTGACAGACAAGGATAGTTTACTGCTACTCTATAATAAAAATGAAAATCTCTTCCAGAGATTTGAAATTGCACATCGAATCTATGATCTGCACAAAAAGTTGGGAACCCAAAAATTAATTGATTTTCTGGATTTTTGTGAGATTCCCTTTCTGCGTCAAAAAGCGCTGGATATGTTAATGATTGAAAGTGGGGACAGTTTTGGTTATGATGCTTTGAAAGATCATGATACCAATATCATCGCTCTGGAGAAGTGGCATAAGTGGTGGATTGATCGATATAGTCAGGAATGATATATACCATAATACTATGATTTTAATGAACTTTAGTATACACTAATTTTTCTTATGCACAACAGGTATCAATTTTTAAAATAACATCTAATTTTTAGAAAAATGCCTGAAGAGTAACCAGGCTGCTGCGAACGATATCAAAAAGATCACTGCAGGGATAATGACCCCCAACAGAGGGTGTCCGATCGGTCCATTCGCAAAGAGTAAGATGGTATGGAGGATCATGATCTGCTTTCCTCCTTTGTTGCTTTCTTCTGATGTTTACGGTATGAAATCCAGGCCAGAATGAGGCCTAAAAATGAGGCGCCATAGGCAATTGACATCCCAATGACCATTGTCAATCCTTTATTCATGATGCTCCTCCCAGCGTACAGAACGCTCAAGTTCCTGAATGTATTCTTTTTGTCTTAATTCATATTCACTCGAAATTGCTTGGAGTTTTGGATCAATAACCCAGTGTATAATGATGATGGAGATAATTCCCACTCCCAAAATGATAAAACCGGTCCAAAAGAGTAAAAAACTGAACGCAATTCCGAGCATAATCAAAACATAGGCGATGGGTGATAAGATGATAACCAGCCAGTCTTCTTTGGTCCATTCATCTGCTTCTACAGGATTCCACTTTCTTTTAATAAGTGCCATTTTATTTCTCCTAATGTTTTACTGGTTTTATGGCCTGTAATAAGCCCAATCGTATCGCTTCTTTTTTTACAGGTTTCCACCATCCAATGGGTCTGGACATCACATAATATTTGACCAGGTGTTCCATATTTTCAGGCTCGGTTAACAGGGTGACCGGAATGTAGATCAAGGCCCCCAAAACCATCAGTAACCAGAACTGTTGATAATCCAGAAGTTCGGGAATAATGCCGAATTCGGGGAGAATCCAGACTACCAACCAGCTCAATCCCAAATTGGCGATCCATGATGATAGATATCCCCAGGCATTAAATCGCCACCACACGACCTGTAAAATATTGGGAAGCCAGATCCCGGCGGCCATCAGCCACAGAGCAAAAATGAGCCAGGAGGTAATCTCTTCCATCATCAGGCCGTAGAAAAAGGATCCCAGCAACAGTATCAGGGTAGCGACCCGGCCGAACCAGATGATCTGTTTTTCAGAAGCCTGTGGTCTAAAATAGTGTTTGAAAAGATCACGGGTTGCGTAAACGGCTCCGAGATTTAAATGGGTTGAAATTGTGGAAAGGTGAATGGCCAGGATGGCAGCAAAAAAGAATCCCACCATACCGTGAGGGAGATATTCAAAACCGATTCGAAACCAGCCCAGTTCATAGTCTGAGGTTTGCTCAATGTTAGGATACAATACATAAAATCCTAATATAGCAATAGCCCACACTGAATTCCGGATGATTACCAATAAAGATCCCCACCAAATGCTATAGCTGGCGTCACGAACGGTTTTGTTGGATTGAATTCGCTGGGCTTCAGGATACCAGTCAATACTGGTTCCCATACCAAAACCGCCCAGAACTGCAATGAACAGCATGGTAATAAACCAGATAACGGGAAAATCACCTTCAAACCAGCCTGAGAAGGCGAAGGGATCAAGTCGCCAGGATTCACCCATCGAAGCTAGTTTTTCCACGATTCCGGAAGGTCCTCCGGCGGCTATTACGCCCCAGATCGAGACGATAAGAATAACGGAAAAGGCGATAATCCCTTGTTGGAAATCGGCCATCACCACTCCCCAATAACCAGCTGACAGAACATAAATCGCACAAATGGAGGAAAATGTGATTAGACCGATCCAGGTTGGCCAGCCAAAGGCAAAGTAACAGATTTTTCCCATCGCCATCCCGACCCATCCCAGGATAAACATATTCATAAACACCTGCCAGCCGGCAATCCAACCCCGAAGCATTTCTGCCCCCAGGCCTCCAAACCGCACGGTATTCCATTCTGCCTGAGTATATGCCACAGATCGCCTGAATATTCGAGTCGAAACGAAGGCGCTGATAGCACACCAGGCAGAAAAAAAGGTGTACCATAAACCGGATAACCCATATCGGTAAATCACACCGGTGACCCACATGGGGGTATCGGTGGCAGTATGGGTCGCATAGACAGACGATGCCGGCAGCCACCAGGGTAATCCTCTTCCGGCGAGGAAAAAGTCAGATTCGGAGCGTTTCCCGAGGCGATAAAAAAGTACGCCGCAGCCTACCATCAGAATGAGAAATAAACTGAGCCAGATCCAATCGAGTGCCGTAAAGGTGACCATTATTCTCCTTATGATAAGAAATTAATCCTGATTTTACTCGTTTTACGTTTTTTGAATTATTGAAGGAAATTGTTCATGTATTTTACTGAAACAAGACCTGCTTTTGGATCATATCAAATTTAAACCGTTGCAGATCATCCACCTTTAGATTTTGAAAAATATATAATTTTCAAAAATAAGGTCAAAATTATTTTTTAATTGGATACAGATTATAATTTGAAAAACAAAGTTTCATAAAAAATGAGGCCGTATTTATACTTAGGATTCCTAACGAAGAATTTCAAAAAAAATTAGGGATATTAGCTTGTAAACTGAGGGTGAAAAAACAGAAAAGAGGGCATCCAAACCCTCTTTTCTTTCAGGTAAATTATTTACTTCAATAAATGACTAAAAAGTAGTACTTCAGATCACTTTACTTAATCAGCATCATTTTCCTGGTCATGACGAATTGATCGGCTTGAATTTTATAAATGTATATGCCACTGGCCAGATGACTGGCATTCCAGAGGTGTTTATATTGTCCGGCCGGAAGTTTTTCGGAAATCAGTGTAGCGACTTCTTCGCCCATGATATTAAATATTTTCAGGGTCACCTGGCTCTCCCGGGGTATGTCAAACTGAAATGTGGTGGTTGGGTTGAACGGATTGGGATAATTTTGTTGCAGAGAGTAATGTTGTGGAATTTCGTTTATAATGGGGTTATTGATAATACCCGTTACGATTGAATCAACATGAACGGTGACTACTGAACTGCCCAGACATCCCGGTAGGTCGCGCATGGTATAGGTAAACAGATCGATTCCCACGAATCCGGAATCAGGGAGATACATAATGGTGCTGTCACCTGTAATAACAGCTGTGCCGTGCTGAGGCGTGCCTAGAGATACCAGGAAGAGCGGGTCATTGTCCGGATCGGTATCATTCAAAAGAATATTTGCCACTATCGTGGTATCCTGATACATCGTCAGAGTATCCGGTAGACCAACAGGGGGTGACGTACCGGTAATTTCATGTACAGTAAGGTATACGGAAGTGTCAGTATAGTGAATGGTAAAAAATTTACAGCTCCCCAGTTGAAGACCATTGACCACCGCGAAGGAGTCGACACGAGAATTAAAGGTCAATATCTGAAATTCTTCACCGGAATTCGGATTATAATTATTGATCAGGTTGATGTTAAGGGTACCATTTAAATATGCCTGACCGGAGATGTCGAGACGATCATACAGACTATCTGCTATCGGTCCGCCAAGGTCGATATTAATGATGCTTTCACCTTCCTGGGGCAGATTACCTAAAATGTCCAGGGTGCCAAGGGAATCGCCGGGATTGGTAATGCCAGAATTTGTGAAGGGAACGTTTATTACATCTATCCTGCCATCACCAGTCAAAACACCTGTTGAATCATTTAAAAAATCTGCACCCAGTAAGATGAGTCTCGTGGTGCTACCGATAACTCGTATCATGCCGCTGTTTGTATGGTTTGCGGATGGTTTATTGATGGTGAGGTCGTCATTGAGTATGAGCGTGCCCTGATTGTCCAGCTGAGCATTCAACTGGTTGGGATAATCTGCCGGGTTGACCTCGATG
>CP070707.1:1876700-1878690 GCA_020350205.1 bacterium | reverse complement strand
GGATAAAAATGGAGAACAAGCCAAAATCAGCCCTCAGGAACCGGTTACTGCGGATATTGCCAGTGCGGAAATTGTAGAGCTGTTTGGGCATATGCACGGTAATAATTTCGTCGCTGTGCAGGTAAGCATTGTAAAAAATGCAAAGGATTGAATTGACAGTCTTATTCTGGGAAATGCAGAGGTGAAAAATTTTATCACTTTCAATTCAAGCACTTATACTGAAAGAAAGAATAGTTGATAACACCCATCTCGAACAATAGCCCATTATGGAAATGAACGGTCTTAAAACTATCTCAATCTGGCGCCGACCCTAACAATAGCCAAAGAAAAAGTGCAGGTTTTTTTGCCCTCCGTTTTCCATTGTGAGCTGTCCCTGTTTTTGGAAATGATGATAAAAAAGGGTATACAAGCCCAAAATGATGTGGTAGGCAAGTTTTTGGTTTTTAGTAAGTTATGCGTTTTTCATGAGTTAGAAAAGTTGTGTTTTAATTCTTCGATTCCCGCCGTATCTACTATATTGAGATAAAAGAAAAAAGACAATAAAAATTCTGATTAACCGTTAACTCCTGTCAAAATCAAGACCACACAATATAAGATTACAAGATACAATTATTTTAAATACATAAGCTTTTCTTGTCCTCGTGTCTCTTGTAATCTTGGCATCTTCTACTCTGTCAACTGTAAATTGTATATAGTTTCCCGTTTCCCTTTATCCTAATTTAAGTGAGAGTTTCTCCAACAGGTAACTGAACCGATGGGTGACATAATATTCCCGAATATCAGGTTCCAGAACCGAACCCAGGGTCACCTTGAACTCCCTTTCACTGAATCCTTCAATCAAATGTAATAACTGGGAAAATGTTTTAACTGGTAATTCCGGGAAAGGAATGCCCCTCCTCAATAAAAATTCAATATCGAAGGCATCTCTGATTTCTTTTCTTTCCAGAATCGCTTCAATCTTGTTTTTCAGCATTTGTCCCAATGTCATGGTTTTCAGAATAACCTGTTTATTGCTGTAACGGGAAAACGCAATTTTATCCTGAAAATCACAATCTGAAATTTTTTTCCGGATTTCAATTTTAAGTCGTCTGGGGTAATCTCCAGATCGAAATTCGTATAATAGCGTATGATGCTTAATCTGAGAATTAGTTAGCTCGAAGGACTGGTTTACAAATTGTCTTAAACGATTAAAATAGGGATTATATTTGATATCTTTCACAATCCAGAAATCCAGCTCAGCGGAATAGCGGGGCAGCTCATGACACAACCGCAACATAGTTCCCCCACCAAAAGCCAGGGATTCTAAAAATCGATTGTTTTTCAATTTTTCCAGAACTTCAATTTCAAATATTTCATGCTTCTGGTATAAATCCATGTTTCTCCATAAAATGTTGGTTTTTTTTCGGAAATCTTTTCGCTTCTCTCACCAATCGGTCCTGATCAACTTTGTCCAGGTCGATGGCGCTTACATCAAAATTGTATCGACCGAGAGCCATTAAATAGCAGGCATCCAGTAAGCTTT
This sequence comes from bacterium, assembly GCA_020350205.1. GTDB lineage: Bacteria > Calditrichota > Calditrichia > RBG-13-44-9 > RBG-13-44-9 > RQOF01. Next base: position 1,877,168 of record CP070707.1, on the reverse strand, counting down.
TTTCCGGGGTAGCGATGAAGAAATTATTTTGTTTTATAAATCCTTTATAGAAATCTCGATTTAATCGAGTATAATTAAAGATATTGCCATTGATTTCTATTTCCTTTGTTCTCTTAATGGCAATGGACTCTATGAATGACTGTTGTATTTGGGTGGTTATCTCGTAATAATCCAAAGCCGTGGCCAGAGAAATATAAGAAGGTACCTGTAAGAGATTGGCAATCTCAAATTTTTGCTCCCTACTGAAATAATTCCATTTTTCTCTAAGAAGATAAATACCCCTTTTAGCCCGGATTAATATCCCACTTTTGACATAGCGGTGGGCAAATACTTTGGCAGCAGCGGGTGTTATCCCAAGTATACGTGCGATATCCTCATAGGTGAAATAATCTTTGTTAATTTTATTTAATTCCAAGAATTTCATCGAATATACATAATTATCATTTATGATAACTAAATATACTTGAT
>CP070707.1:1872356-1876600 GCA_020350205.1 bacterium | reverse complement strand
TGAAGGGGTTGGGATAGTTTTGGGGCAAGTTGTAATTTGTCAGCATGTTGAAAATGTCATTTCCTGTCAGTCCGGAAATAAACTGTTCATAGAGATAGGCTGAACCCGATTCATTCCCGTTAACGTCGTCTTTACTGGCTCCGGCTATTGCGTAATTACTGGTTAGCGACACCGATTCTCCAAACTCATCAAATGTCGCCCCATCACTGGCTGTTAATTTGACCTCCTCTGACCAGATATTCCCGTTTCTTCTCAAAATATAGGCCGAGCCCGAGTTATATCCGTTGTCTTCATCTCCGGGTGCACCGACCATACAAATATTCTCGGATAGCGATACCGACCATCCAAATAGATTATCAACACCGCCATCGCCGGCGGTGAGTTTGGCCTGCTGTGGCCAGTTTAAGCCGTCTCTTTTAAATATATAAACTGAACCTGAAGCATTACCCTTATCATCATCATTGGGCACCCCTGCGATGACATAATCACCGGATATTGAAACAGAATAGCCGAAACGGTCATGGGACACCAGATCAGAAGGTGCGAGTATGGCCTGTTGTGTCCAGCTGGTCCCGTCTCGTTTGTAGACATAGGCGGCACCATGATTATTTCCACGACCTCGTGCTCCTGCAACCGCATAGTCTCCGGATATAGATACTGAGTGTCCGAAAAAATCCCAATCGGTATACAGATCATCTGCCGTGATCTTTGCTTCCTGAATCCAGTATATACCATCTCGTCTGAAAATATAAGCTGATCCTGAACTGTTACCAACATCACTATCGTATTGGGCCCCTATGATCGCGTAGTTTCCGGATATCGAGACAGCACCGCCAAATTCATCATATTCCCCACCGTCACTGGCTGTGATCTTAGTCTGCTGGATCCAGTTCGCGCCCTCCCGTTTGAATATATAGGCAGAGCCGGAATAACTTCCATGATCATTATCCTGGTGGGCCCCGATAATGGCATATTCACCTGAGATGGAAACGGAATTTCCAAATCGATCATTCGCTGCTCCGTCACTGGCTGTTAATTTAATCTGCTGGTTCCAACTGCTGGCATTCCTCATGAAGATGTATGCCGAACCAGAGTTGTTCCCAAGATCATCATCCTGATAAGCCCCAACGATTGCATAATCTCCGGCTATGGATACGGATATGCCAAAATAATCATCTTGTGCACCGTCGTTAGCGTTAATTTTAAATTCATTGATCTGAGCGTGAATGCTGTTTTGCAAAAACAGCATTAAAAGAATTGAAATCATGGTAACCGTCTTCATTGCTTACTCCCTTCGGTCTAAAAATTGCCTTAAAGATTGCAATAGAACAAATGAAAATGAGGTGAGTGAAAAATTAAATTGTACACCATGGCGAATTTTTGATCCCAATCTTTGACTCTGCAAAACCCGTAAATTGTCATCTCTGTTAGACCCATTATTTTAATAATGAAGGAATATGTTCTGCGGCAGATTTTGCAGGAACATTTAAAACAGAATATTGTAACCTAAATAATCGTTGTTATATTTTGTTTAAATATACAGAAGATTATTAATTTTTTAAGACCCAAAGCATATCCCTATATAGACTTAGCTGTTTTCAATTATATCCCGGTATTAATAATCAGGAATATCCCTGCAATAAAATTACCGGGCAGGTCTGTAATACGAATTACTGCTACTTCTAGCGCATTAATATCATCTTCCGGGTTTCGAAATAGCCTTGTCCGGCGCTTTGCGACGGGTCGCCTGCCTGTAATCTGTACAGGTAGATCCCGCTAGCCAGATTTGAGGCATCCCATTCATATGAGTAAGAACCAGCAGAGAGCCTGTCAGAGACAAGCGTAGCGACTCCCTCTCCGAGGATGTTAAATATCTTCAGAGTTACCTGACTCGACTTCGGCAAATCAAACTCAATAGTCGTACTTGGGTTAAACGGATTGGGGTAGTTTTGGTGAAGCGAGAAAACGCCTGTTAAATTTTTATCCCCTTTCTCAATGGCCACAAACGGATTCCATTCGAAGACTTTTGAAGATACTTTTGCAGGAGTCGAGAGGGTCGTGTCAGTACCACCGAAGTGGTAAATTATTCCGCCTATTTCGCTTGCTGCCGCCTGCATAATGCCCATAGGCATGGGGCTTACTTCTTTGAAGGTGTCAGCGGCAGGATTATACTCCCAAACCGTGGAGGCAGGTAAATGATTTGGATTGGTTGAACCGCCAAAAATATAAATCATACTATCTGCAGAACCGGATTTTAAATACACCCGCCCGGCAGGCATATCTGCTTTTGTGGTATCCCAGGTGTCTGTTGCTGGATCATATATTTCCAGAGTTGTAAGTCCATTAAAAGTTGCATCATTATTAAGTCCACCAAACGCGTAAATTTTTCTATCGATAACACTGGTACTCAGATAAGCCCGCGGTGTTGGCATGTCCATTGATGTGGTATCGTCCCAGGTATTTGTTAGCGGATCATATACCCACACCGCCTTTTTATATTTAGGTGCTGAAAAATTCCAGCCTCCAATGACATATATTTTTCCATCCACCACACTTGCTGATAAACCGACCCTGGGGGACGGCATTTGGGCTTTGGTTGTATCCCAGGTGTCTGTTAGCGGATCATATTCCCAAAAGGATGATTCGGCAGTTGTACCTGCTGAGGATTGCCCACCAATTGCATAGATTTTGCCATTTACAACGACGCTCGCAAAACTATTTCTCCCCCTCGGCATATCGGCTGTGGTGGTATCCCAGGTGTCTGTTGCTGGATCATATTTATCGACTTTGGGCGAAGCCGGGTCACCCCAAATGGCACCGTTTACATGACCACCCATGACATAGATTTTACCCTCGACAGCCGAAGACGATAAAGTCATTCTGCCTGTTGGCATGTCGGTTTTTGGTATCCAGGGATTTCCCTGCGCCAAAAGGGATGACAGGCACAAGATTTGAGTGAAGAGAATGGCAATAAAATATTTCACAGTTGCCCCCTTTCTGAATACTCACATTAGTTAGAACAAGCATTACAAATCTATATGAATCTGGAAATGGAATGGCTTAATAGATCTGCAGATTCAGAAAGAGAGTGCGTGGAGGACGAACAGTAAAACCAGTATCCATAGGAATTTTGGTTTGAACTGTCATAAGTTGAGATATAATATGGAAAAATGTTGAATTTGTCAATACTAAAATGGTGGGTATAAAAATTATTTAATTGTTATTAAAAATGCTGTGAATATGGTAACAAGAAAAAGCCCTGCCGGAGTTTTCACGGACAGGGCGAAATATAGTCCTTATAGTTTTTTGAAACTACCTCACCAACGCCATCTTCCTGGTCTCAACATAGCTTTGTCCGGCGCCTTGCGACGGGTCACCTGCCTGCATCCTGTACAGGTATACCCCACTGGCAAGTTTACTCGCATCCCATTCGTAGGAGTATGAGCCAGTGGATAGCTTTTCTGACACTAGTGTAGCGACTTCCTCTCCAAGAATATTGTAGACCCTCAGAGTCACCTCACTGGTCTTGGGCAGATCAAACTGGATAGTTGTACTTGGATTAAACGGGTTGGGGTAGTTTTGTTTAAGAGTAAACTCTTGAGGCATTGAACCATCAACAAATTCTATTCTACTCGGGCCTAATGGATTCTCCTGGGAGCCAATATCCGGCATAGAACCAGCAGGCATAGGTCTGTTATCGCCATCATAATCATAAGGCGGTACCAAGTAACCAAGGGTAGAGTCAATTCCAGTTCCAATACATGGACTTGCGTCTGAGAGATTCATTAAAGAATCTCCGGAAACAAAAAATGGATCAACACTCAAATTTCCTATACCAGAATATCCACCCTCAATGTCATTGTATCGTGCCTGTACTGTTCCACCGCTAAATGTAGCTATCTGATTGGAGGAGTTTCCCCAAAGAATAGAATTTATAAGAATTAATTCAAATCCATTACCAACTGATATTGCGCCACCAGCAATTGATGCTGAATTATTGACAATGGTATTGTTTATAATACTCTTCTCGCTACCTATTAGAGGAATGTCGTATATTTCAATGGCTCCTCCGTAGGAGGCAGTATTCTGCTTAATAATATTATTTTCAAGTATAAATGCTGTTTTATAGATTCGAATTGCACCCCCAAGAGCTGAACCACCTTGTGCAGAATTTTGTTTAAAATAGTTATTACTTGCTGTAGCAAGTGTATTGTATAATGCAATAGCTCCGCCTCTCGTGTATC
>CP070707.1:1859480-1872256 GCA_020350205.1 bacterium | reverse complement strand
GAAAGCATTCAAATGAGTGCCCGATACCTGGGATTATCAACCGAAGCGTCTCAGAGATTTGAACGCGGTGCCGATGCTAATGGCAATATTTTTGCGTTGGATCGGGCAGCTCAACTCATTTCTCAACTGGCCGGAGGAGAGGTTTATAGAGGAATTGTGGATGCTTATCCTAAAAAAATTGTTTCCCGAACCATACCACTGCAGGTAGAGCAGATTAACAACCTGTTAGGTACAGTTTTGGAAAAAAATGAAATGTGTGAGATTTTGGAACGCATTGATCTGAAAGTTGACGGTGAAACTGTTGTCATCCCCACTTTCCGGCCAGATCTACATGGAGTTGCAGACCTGGCTGAAGAAATTGCACGTCATTATGGATTGGATAATATCCAGCCCAGAGCCGAATTTTTGATTGATTATAATGTACAGGTGAATTTTCTTGAAGTGTTTATTGATACTCTCAAAAATGCACTGGTCGGATTGGGATATCAGGAAATTATTACCAGTAGCATGGTTAATAGTGGTATGTGGGAAAAAATTACCGAACAATCTCTCCACCCGATCCTGAATCCGATATCAAAAGATTTAGATGGTCTGCGCAATCACCTGATTCCCAGTTTAGTTCAGGTGGTACAATATAATCGCAACCGGAAAATTCAGGATTTAAAACTATTTGAAATCAACCGAATTTTCCTCCCCTCGCCTGACAAAAACATTCAACCTCCTGAGGAGTTACACCTTGCCATAGCGATAAGTGGTAAACGGGAAGGATCCAGCTGGACATCCACCCAAAAGGAGGTAGATTTTTTTGATATTAAGGGTTTAATTGAGCTAATTTGCCACAAAATTTCTCTTGACAACTGGCAATTTATTTCTTATTCTGATTCAGTTGTTGATGAAAACGGATTAGCCGTTTCCGTTAAAAAAGAGATCATAGGCAAGCTAGGAAGGTTACGGCCACGAATACAGGAATTTTTTGAAATTGAAGGTGACGTTTTAGTCGCAGAATTGAATGTTCGTAAACTCTTTGAATACCGGAAAGTCGATAGAAAATATCAACCTATTCACCGTTTTCCTGCCGTATCAAGAGACCTAGCTTTCATAGTTCAAGAGGAACTCCATTCTCAGGATTTGGTTGATCTGATTTCAAAAACAGGTGGGTCATTACTTACTGAAATTGAAATTTTTGACGTTTACCGGGGGAAACAGGTTCAGGAAGGTAAAAAGAGCATTGCCCTTCGATTAAATTTTCAATCTCCCAAGCGGACCTTGACAGAAGAAGAAGTTAATTCGGTTATGGAGAACATTATAAGTAAGGTGGGTAAGACTTTCCAGGCAAAATTGCGGGACTGATGGTGGATCCGGAAATACGAAACACATTTAAACAATATGGCCGAATGCTGGAGCGGATTAAGAAGCTGATCGCAATTGTTAAAAAGTTGTCCGAAGATAACGGGCAGCTGAAGCAAAGACTCGCCAAGCTGGAAGCAAAAGCGAGCAATGATGTGGAGTCATTGGAACTTCAGGAAGAATTAAAAAAGTTAAAATCTGAAAATAAAACCTTAAAGGAGAAGGAAACAAAAATTAAGACAAAAATAGAGCGCCTTGCAGTCAAGCTAGAACAATTACATTTATAAATTCAATTTATAGAATACCAAAACTATCTATTTCTATTACATCATATGGAAAGAAATTCAGTAAGAGTAAACATTCTGGGATCGGAATATGCTCTGAAGTCAGAGGCTGATCCTCAGTATGTCATTGAACTTGCATCTTTTGTTGACCAAAAGATGCAGAAGTTACAAAAAGGATCTTCTATCCATGCACCACTAAAGATTGCGGTACTTACCGCCGTTAATATAAGTGACGAGCTTTTTCGGTTGAAACGAAAATATGAAAAATTAGTAAAAGAAATAGAATCAGCAAGTGAAGAAATTACGGAGAATTTAGACAATTTTTTAAATCAGTATTCTGATTTAGTGAAATAGTCCCTGAATCTCTTAGGGTGTTGCATTTGGGAAGAACCAACACCAAAAAATAGGGAACTTGACTCTGGGCGTCTAATGCAAGCCTCCTTAGGGAGGAAGCGTGAACCGTCTAGGCGGGTACCCACTGTGCAAGGCACGGTTCTTCTTCCAAATCCGCCCTAAGGATTCAGGGCTTTTTATTTAATTGAATGTTAAACGATAATCGTCGACTACCTTTTAAGATAAAGGTACAAAGGAGGAATTAACATATGAGTTGGTATGTCGGAATGTTGATCGGGTTTGTAGTCGGCGCGGTCAGTCTCTGGCTAATTATAAAAGTTTCTTCCGGGAAAAAACTGGTACGGTCAGAAAGAGATGCCGAACGTATCTTGGAGGAAGCCAAATCTGAAGCGGAATCTTTTAAGAAAGAAAAATTGATCGAAGTTCAGGAAGAATTGTTCGAACATAAACAAAAGTTAGAAAAAGAAATTGAGGATAAAAGATACAATCTCAGGGACCAGGAGGCAAAATTAGATACGAAGGAACTGGAGATTGACCGTAAAGCCGAGATGATTGCAAAAAAGGAAAGGGATGTAACTGCACTTGAAAAGCAACTTATTGAAAAGGAAACCTATATTCAGAAAAAATCCGAAGAGTTGAATCAGGTGATATCCGACCAAATTGCAAAATTAGAAGAAATTTCTGGCCTAAAACGTGAAGAGGCTCGCGATTTGCTCATTAAGGATATGGAGGAGGAAGCACAGGAAGAAGGAAAACGCATTGTTAATAAAATCATCGACCAGGCAAAACTGGAAGCAGACAGGCGTGCGATGGAAATTGTGGTTTCTGCCATACAGCAGACGGCAGCCGAGCAATCCGCAGAAGCAACCGTCTCGGTGGTTACTTTGCCTAACGATGACATGAAGGGTCGCATTATTGGGCGTGAAGGTCGTAATATAAGAGCTTTCGAGATGGTCACCGGTGTTGATGTGATCATCGATGATACCCCGGAAGTTGTCATCCTGAGTTCATTCAATTCCTATCGCCGAGAAATTGCCAAAATCGCCATGGAGAAATTAATTGTTGATGGACGTATCCACCCTGCACGCATTGAAGAAGTGGTTCAAAAGACTGAAGAGGAAGTAAAAGATTCATTCAGGGACATTGGAGAGCAGGCCATGCTTGATGCGGGAGTACACGGTCTTGATGATGAAGTGATCGAGTTGATCGGCAAGCTGAAGTATTTGACATCCTATGGTCAAAATGTACTGAATCATTGTATGGAGGTTTCCTATCTGGCCGGAATTATGGCAGCAGAACTGGGATTAGATCCAAAATTAGCCAAGCGTGCGGGTCTATTGCATGACATCGGTAAAGCGATCGATCGTCACACAGACATCGCCCATACTCAGGTAGGAGCCGAACTTCTCAAAAAGTTCAATGAGAATCCTCAGGTAATTAATGCCATCGAAAGTCATCATGAAGAAGAGGGGGCAACATCTCCCTATACGATCCTCGTGGCGGCAGCCGATTCTATTTCTGGCAGCCGACCGGGTGCCCGCCGGGAAACCCTGGAAACATTTATCAAACGAATGCATGGTTTAGAAGAAATAGCCATAAAAATTGAAGGCGTGGAGAAAGTACATGCAATTCAGGCCGGAAGAGAGGTTCGCGTCATGGTGGATTGTAATCACATAGATGATAACCGTGCAAAGGATCTTGCTAGAGAAATAGCAAAAAAGATACAGGCAGACTCCGAATTTCCCGGGCAAATCAAAGTTACGGTGATACGGGAATTCCGGTCATTCGAATATGCAACATAATATTTAGACGGATATTGACAGATATCCAAAACCCCTTACTGGAGAAAAGGGAGAGGGATAGGGAGTCTCAGAAAAGCACTCTTAATCCCGGTAAAATTCTAACATATCGTAGACGAAAATGAATATACTCTTTATTGCAGATATTGTAGGAGAGGATATTGTTGATACCATTTTCGATATCCTGCCCCGTTTGAAAAAACGCCATCCCATCGATTTCATTATCGCGAACGTGGAGAATCTTGACAAAGGTAAAGGTGTTCAGGTAAAACAAATTGAGCGCCTTAAATCTGAGGGTATCGACTGCCTCACCTCCGGGAATCATATCTGGGATCCCCGCAAGAAAGATGTTTTGATTCGTTATGCCGGATATTTACTCAGACCGCTCAATTATCCCGAAGGTAATATCGGGGTGGGTTCAACAATTATCACTCTTCCTGACGGTAAGAAAGTGGGAGTTATCAATGCACAGGGTCGTAGCTTTATGTATTCCATAAACTGTCCCTTTGCTACTGTGATGAAGGAAGTCAGGAAAATAAGATCGGAAACTTCCACCATCATTGTCGATTTCCATGCAGAAGCAACTGCAGAGAAACAGGCACTGGGCTGGTATTTAGATGGTAAGGTCTCGGCTGTAATCGGAACCCACACGCATGTTCAAACCGCCGATGAAAGAATTCTCACCAATGGTACGGCCTATATTACGGATGCCGGAATGTGTGGTCCTTTTGATTCTGTGATAGGAATGGATACCCAAAAAGCAATTGATCGTTTCATGCTGCAAACCCAAATCTATTATTCCATTGCCAAAGAAAATTTGCGGTTCAATGGAGTTCATTTACACATTGATGAAGAGTCCGGCAGAGCTCTGCAGATAACGCGATTGAATTTCAGCAAAAAGGAGTTTGACAAGAATGGCTGACATCATAGATGGAAAAAGTATTGCTGCACAGATCCGACTGGAGGTAAGCGAGGAGGTTAAAACCTTAAAAAGTGCAGGAATCCATCCCGGGCTCGCTGTTATTCTGGTGGGTAATAATCCGGCCTCTGAGGTGTACGTGAACATGAAGGGCAAAGCCTGTGAAAAAGCTGGTATTTATTCTATTACCGACCGCCTTACTGCAGAGATAAGCGAGGTTGAGTTACTGGAAAAAGTAAAATTTTATAATGAAAACCCGGCTTACCATGGATTATTGGTACAATTACCCCTCCCCTCTCACATTGACGAACAAAAAATAATTGAAGCGGTGGCTCCGCACAAGGATGTAGATTGCTTTCATCCTTATAATGTGGGCCGATTAATGATTGGACAACCCATATTTGAACCGGCAACACCGGCTGGTATTGTGGAACTGTTGAAGCATAGTAAAATCGATCCTGCAGGTAAGCATGTGGTCATCATGGGGCGCAGTAACATTGTGGGAAAACCGTTGAGCATGATGTTAGTCCAGAAGCGCCCGTTTGCCAACGCTATTATTACGGTGTTGCACACTGCCGCCAAAAACATGGATGATTATACCCGAGCAGCGGATATTCTGGTCGCTGCCATGGGAAAACCTGAAGTCGTCAAGGCAAGAATGGTAAAAAAAGGTGTGGTGGTCATCGATGTGGGCGTTAACCGGATTCCTGATAATAACGAAAAGGGGTATCGTTTGGCAGGAGATGTTGACTTTCAGGAGGTCTCCCCCTTGGCCTCAGCGATTACACCGGTTCCAGGAGGAGTAGGCCCCATGACCATTGCCATGTTACTGAAGAATACAGTTAAAGCTGCAAAATTGTCTAATTAAGAAACTAGTGCGTCAAAATCACATTTACAAAAGATGAGTCATTATTCTCAGAAAATTGGCAAATGGGGCGAAAAGGAAGCGGAAGCATATTTATCCGAAAAAGGGTATCATATTTTATTCAAAAACTGGCGCGCTGAACGGGGAGACATAGATATTATTGCACTGAACAATAATTGTCTGGTATTTGTGGAAGTTAAAGGAGGATCTTCTGCAAAATACGGGCCGCCTGAACTCAGGTTAACCAATAACAAAAAAAGGCAAATGAGAAAACTGGCGACTCTTTTCCTTGCGGGTACAGAAGCACTGGATATTGAATATGAATTTTGTCGTTTTGATGTTGTAGTCATTGATGGACATCAGAACAAATTTGAAATTCGTCATTACGAAAATGCTTTTTTAGTGTCATAATATCGATTCGTTACAGAATCGCTAAACTCCAGGTTTAGTGAGGAGACTGAGGATGCCGATTACTAAAAACCGGGGTATATCCAGAATAGATTCTGAGGTGTGCCGGACATATGGATGGTATGTCCGGGCTCGATTCAACGGCAAGGTCATTTCTAAATTATTCAGTGATAAAAAGTACGGTGGAAAAGCGAAAGCTCTCATGAAAGCCCGCCGATATTATAAAAAATCATTCGAGACATTAATTAAAAAATATTCGGATTTTAATCCAAATAAAGTACCGGCCAAAATCATCGTCTCCCAAAACAGAAAAAATAATACTGGGGTGGTGGGTGTTCAAAAGTTAACCAAACATAACAGTGGCGGAACAGTATATGTGGCCTATCGCGTAAACTGGACCGATAAGACCGGAAAATCCAGAAATAAATTTTTCTCCGTTGAAAAATGGGGCGATAAAAAAGCATTTAAGCTGGCCCGTGAATACCGGAGACAAATGGTTCTGGAAAATTATTTCGGTGACTGAAATCTTTTCCACTGATCATAATTTTTCCCCTCAATAAGATAAAACATTTATACCAACATGTGTTTCCTTCCGCGGTGATCCAAAATCACAATTCTACTCTTAGTTAAAACAGAATTCGAATAAATTCATTCACTTCGGTCAACAACAAATCGAAAAACTAATTGATTCCATTTTTGAGCTTATCTAACTTCAACTGAACTTCAGCGAGGTAAATCAATGGCCATTTCTCACTTAAAACCAAATCAACTCCGCAAGAATTTAAATTTAAAACAATTCCCTTTTGAGACCACCGATACTATTTCACCACTTAATTCAATTATTGGTCAAGACAGAGCGATCCGGGCGATTGAACTGGCCCTGGAGATGGACCATTCCGGATACAACGTATTCGTAACTGGGATGTCCGGAACCGGACGCACTACTATTGTTCGTGACATCTTATATAATATTGCCAAAGACAAACCAATCCCCAATGACTGGATCTATGTGTACAATTTTGGTGATCCCGATGTCCCCAATGCCATTCAATTACCGGCCGGACGGGGTAAAACTTTTCAGGCAGGTATGGAAGAACTTATTGAGACCCTGAAAAAAGCAATCCCGGCAACTTTTGACAGTGAGGAATATGAAAAACAAAATGCCTCCATACTTATTAAAAGCACGGAAAAGAAGAGGCAAATCATGAATGAACTGGACTCCGAGGCACGGTCATTAGATATTCAAATACAAAGTACCCCGGCCGGTTTTCAAACTGTGGTTCTTCATGACAATCAACCCCTGAGTGCCGAAGCATACGAGAATCTCTCAGCCAAAAAGAAAAGGGAGATCGAAAAAAACCTGGCCATGGTGCAGGAAAAAATTAATACGGTTGTCCGTGAAATTGTCAGACTGGACCGCGAAACCCAGCAGTCTATTCGCAAACTGAATGAGAAAATAGCTGCCTTTATTGTAAATCGTTATATCAGTGAACTCAAATCTGATTATAAAGAGCAGTCCGAAATACTAACTTATCTGGATGATGTCAGTCATGAAATCATCTCAAGTATCGATGACTTTTTAAGTCAAACCCGTAAAGAAACCGAAAAAGACGGAGAGGGTTCATTCAGCGATGATCACTTCAAGCGCTTTGAAGTGAATGTGCTGGTGGACAATAGCTCTACTAAAGGTGCTCCGGTAATTTACGAAGCTAACCCAACCTATAATAACCTTTTTGGGAGAATTGACAAACAGGTTATCATGGGAGCACAGGTAACTGATTTCACCATGCTGAAAGCAGGCAGTTTACATCGTGCCAACGGGGGCTACCTCATGACCGAGGCATATCATGTGCTTACCAATCCCTATGTGTATGATGCTCTGAAACGAGTAATCAAGACTAAAGAAATTCGCACTGAAGATGTATCCGAATTATACGGTTATCTCTCCTCTGCAGGCATCCGTCCGGAACCGATTCCTTTGAATTTGAAAGTCATCTTAATTGGCTGGAATGAGGTCTATTATCTGCTGCAGGCATATGACAAAGATTTCAGCAAAATATTCAAAATACGGGCCGATTTCGATTACGAAACCGACGCCGACCGTGAAAGTATTCTTAAATATGCGCAATTTGTCCGAAAAGTCTGCCAGGAAGAACAACTCCTTCCCTTTCACCGAACAGCTGTTCGGGAAATTGTCTATTACGGAAACCGCCTGGTCGATGATCAGGAAAAAATCAGTCTAAGATTTGGATCGCTGGTGGGTATTATAAGGGAAGCCAACCATTACGCCCTGAAAGACAAGGCCAAGCGGGTGATGGATAAACACGTAAAAAAATCCATCACCGAATCAGAATATCGGCAGAGTATGATTGAGGACAAGGTCCAGGAATATTACGAAAGGGATATTTATAAAATTGACGTGGCTGGTAAAAAAGTGGGAGAAATCAATGGCTTATCGGTCTCTTCTATCGGGGAATTTTCTTTTGGCCGTCCCAGTAAGATCACGGCCAAGACTTTTTTGGGCAATGAGAATGTCGTCAATATCGAACGGAAAGCCCGTTTAAGTGGGAAATTCCATGATAAAGGTTTGCTTATCTTATCCGGTTTCTTTAATTCAAAGTTTGGTCAATTCATTCCCCCATCCTTCTCTGCCAGTCTCACTTTCGAACAAAGTTATTCCATGATTGACGGGGACAGTGCATCCTCTACCGAATTATATGCCCTGATTTCCAGCCTTTCCAATCTTCCCATAAAACAGGGTATTGCAGTGACGGGTTCAGTTAACCAGAATGGAGAGGTACAGGCGATTGGCGGCGCCAACGAAAAAATAGAAGGATATTACCGGGTGTGTAAAACGAAGGGTCTGAATGGAGAGCAGGGTGTTATTATCCCCCGCAGTAATATTGAAAATTTAATGCTGGATGATGAAATTCTGCAATCGGTCAGGCGCAGCAAATTTCATATCTGGGCAGTTGATACAATTGAAGATGGTTTAAAAATTCTGACCGACCAGGAAGCGGGAAAACGTCAGAAGAATGGGAAATTTCCAAAAAATACAATTTTCTGGAGAGTGGAGGATAAACTTGCAACATACGCCAAGCGTGCCAGCGATTTCAAAAAAAGTATAGGAGACGGAAGGAAAAAGAAAAGTAACAATAAGACAAATACTGATCAACCCGAGAATGGTGATACCGATTAGCCAAAATGTATTATTCCTTTAGATCAGGTTATTGGCATAGCGGATTTATATTCGTTGGAGCAGTCCGGCGTTAATTTTGTTCTTCACAACTTTTAAATAACAGGTGAATGTAGTCATCTGTCACTTCACCGATGTTTACAAGCTGCCATTCTTTGGGATATTCATCAATAATTTTTTTCAGACAAATCGCGCGGGCTTCATGTACTTCACAGCGTTTCCACTCAAAAATTTCAACCCGAAAATGATATTTTTTCTTTTTACCATTTACCCGAATCTCTGCATCAATGTATTTTTCAGCTTCAATTCCTGGCAAATAGATTGTAATCGCACCCATGATATTTCTCCTTATGATTGGCACCCTTTTTATTGGCCAGTACTTTAAAATTAAATTAACCTGTTTTTTTCTTTTTTAATTCCTCAGTCTTTACCACTTTCCCATCTAAAAGATGGATAATGCGTTGTCCATAGGCGGCATTCTTTTCGGAATGAGTCACCTGAATGATGGTAGTCCCCTGTCGATTAAGCTGCGACAGCAATTCCATTATTTCTTCACCCTGAGCTGAGTTTAAATTACCTGTCGGTTCATCAGCTAATAAAAGGCGAGGCTGGGCAATGATTGCCCGGGCTATGCCAACCAGCTGCTGTTGCCCTCCCGACAGTTGATAAGGGAAAAGATCCTTTTTGGCTACAATATTGAACTGATCCAGGACCTCTGCAATTTTTCCTTTACGATCCGAAGACTTTATTTTTTGATATAAAAGAGGAGCTTCAATATTTTCATACACAGTGAGCTCGTCAATCAGATGGTAATTCTGAAAAACAAATCCGATTTCATGTTTATGGAGATGGGTTCTCTGCCGTTCATTCAGGCTATGGACACTATTGTTTCTGAAAAAATACTCACCAGAATTAGCCTCATCCAGCATTCCCAGAATATATAACAAGGTTGATTTCCCAGCACCTGAAGGTCCCATTATGGTGACAAACTCACCTTCCGCGACCGATAAATTTACATCCTGTAATACATAGGTTTTAATAAACTTATTGGTATAATATTTAAACAGATGGCTGATCTGAATCATATATCATTCTCCTATCTTTTTCAATTATTACCAGATCCATTATATCATTTTTCTTTTTTTATATAACATCATGACTGAATATATCATCTGATTTTTGCTTTTTTCTTTACTCATAACGTATTGCCTTAACGGGATTAGTTGTCGCAACCCGATACGTTTGTGCAAAGACAGTCATGAGAGTGATAATTCCCACCACACCCAGAGCAATAATAAAGATCATATAATCCGGTGTCATTTTAAAGGCATAGCTTTCCAACCAGATACGAATACCATAAAGTGCCAGAGGTATACTTACCACGAAGGCAATAATTAATAACCTGATATAATCTCTAGCCATCAGATACAAGATATCGCTTACATTGGCGCCCAATACTTTTCTTATTCCAACTTCCTTGGAACGTTGGACAGCACTGAACGCGGTTAAGCCCAGAATCCCCAGAGAGGTAATGAAAATTGCCAGGATAGAAAACAACCCGAATATTCTTCCAAACAGTTCATCTGCCTCGTATTGCTGATTATAATAATCATCCAGGAAGAAAAAATCATAAGGATTACCAGAAAACATATCCTGCCAAATTTTCTGAACAGCCTGCACAGTGACAGGGACCTGAGTTGAATTTAACTTTAACACGAAAACGCCCCGCGGGCTTGATAGCATAAATCTGTAAATATGGGGTTCAAAATCTGCCTTCAGGGATTGCTGATGAAAGTTTTTCACAACACCGATGATGGGATAAATTTCACCCCAGTAATCCACGGCCTTTCCGACCGCATCGTCGGGATCTTCAAATCCCATCCATTGTACAGCCTTCTCGTTCAAGACCAGGGCTTTTTTATCCGAAGGAAACTCCCGTGAAAACCCTCTCCCGTTTGCCATTTCGAGTTCGAAAAATTCAATATAATCATAATCGACCCCAACAATCTGATAATTCTTTCCGGAAGAAGGATCATCCCCTGCCTTATGAATCGCCCCGTTATCCCATAATATCTGGCGACCAGGTACCTCGGTGCAGAATGCCGATTTCAGAACACCGGGTAGACGTTCAACTTCTACTTTAAAAGTCTCAAATTTTTCATCCATTGAACCTGAAACCACCCGTGGAGCTTTCAGAACCAATGATTGTTCCATATTGAATCCCAATGGTTGATTTCGCATGTAGGAAATCTGCTGAGATACTGTAATGGTCCCGATAATCAACAACAGAGCCATCAGATACTGAAAAAGCACCAGGGCTCGGCGAAGACCGAACCCGCTTCCCTTATTTCCCAATTTACCTTTTAATACTTTCCGCGGTTGGTAGGAGGATAGCAGTAAAACTGGATATAGACCAGACAGGATCACCCCTCCGGCAAAGAGATAACCAATGATCTGCCAAAAATAAGATTGTTGCAAGAATTGGAGGTTTTCCGGTAGCCCGGCAAATTGATAAAATTCAGTCAGAAGAAGTTCGCACAGAGTAATTGCTATGACCACCGCAATGATATTTATCAGGATAGTTTCCCAAAAAAATTGAACGATCAGTTGCCGGCGGTTAGCGCCAATAACTTTCCTTATTCCAACCTCCCGCGCCCGGTTCAGAGCCTGAGCTGTTGACAGATTCACATAATTCACCCAGGCCATTAGCATAATAAATATTGCTACGATAACCAGATAACGTAAAGTATCCGCGTTCCCATTTGCCTCCAGCTCCTGCATAAAGTGGGAATTCAAATGAATATCGTATAAAGGCTGCAACTTTAAATAGATCACCACACCAAAGTACTCCATTAATTCACCGGCCTGTTCTTTGATGAGTTCAGGGAATTTGGACTCAAGAGATTTAGCGTCAGTTCCGGGTTTGAGCATCAGATAGGTGTAGAACATTGTATGTCCCCAGGATTGCTGCAATTCCGTTCCCCGGGAAGCCACCAGATTTTGATAGGAGAGCAAAATATCACATTTGATGTGAGAATTTTCCGGAAAATCCTGGTATACCCCGGTAATCAGGAAATCTTCCTGCTGATCTAAGCTGATTCTTTTTCCAAGCGGGTCCTCTTCACCGAAATATTTGCGGGCAGTACTTGCCGAGATTGCGGCTTTCCCGGATCCTTCCCGCAGGGCATCTTTATCTCCCTCAAGGAAATCTATATTAAAGAGGTCCAGAAAATCCGCTTCGATATAAAACATCCTGTTTTCCTGGAATTTTTTATCCTGATAGGATATCACGGCCCGGTGTCTGAAGATCCGTGCAATCTTTTCAATTTCCGGAAAATGCTCCCTCAGCGCAGGCGCAGCCGCCGGACAGGCCGAAGAGAAGCGGACAAATGTTCCACCTTCGGCACTTCTTTCATAGCGTAAACGGTAAACACGATCTCCGCTTTCGATATACCTGTCATAACTTTTTTGATAATGAACATAATGAAGAATGAGCAGGCTCGCTACCATGCTTATAGAGAGGCCGAGTATATAAAGCATGGAAATAAATTTGGATTTCATTAGATTTCGATAGGCCGTTTTCAGGTAATTTTTTAACACAATT
>CP070707.1:1856102-1859380 GCA_020350205.1 bacterium | reverse complement strand
CCCCCGGAAGTCCGGTTGAAAGTTACCGAAGCGCCATTCACCGGATTATTAAATTCATCCTCCAGTCTGACCTGCAGCTGGCGGGTATTGCCAACCACGACGGCCCCATCCCCGGCCAATTTTACAAAATGATGGGCCGTTGCCGGTAAAACTTCCACGGTCCAGCTGGGACCCGCACTGGCGTCCTGATTCGAAATCCGGTCCAGCCGGGCATTGATGCGGGAAGTATAATCCCCACTGTCGGTTGAGTCTGGCAACACCTGCACAAAGCCGATACGGATGGAGTCCACCACTTCAAAATTGGCGGTCTGGATAATCAATGAATCGGACTGGTAATGCCAGGTGGCAAATTCCCGCTGACTTGGTACAGTGGTCGAGTTTTGGATAAACAGCTGCTCCCCATTGATGTAAATACCAAGAACTGTGGGGGTTGTACCGGTAAAGGGATTACTGACAGCGATACGGTCTATCTTCCCTAATCCGGTGGTCTGGGAGGGAAAGATTGAATTTATGCGGTAACTGAACTGCCGCAGGGCGGTGCTGGCCTGAACCGAGGTGGGACTGATCAGGGCCGATGCTCCGTCACTCCCCAGACCTTCATTATCGGGGTGAAACAGGATGGCCGAATAAGGAGTAATGCTTGCGGATTGATTGTAACTATACTGAATGGCGTCCGTACCCGACTTAATTCCAACTGTAGCGCTTTCACCCTGCTGCGAATTGGTAGAGTTGTAATATTGAAATTTTATCAGGTTATTTTCTTCATATAGAATAATTTCAAAGGATATTCGCTTTGGATAGGCATCAAGAGTATAAGGAAAGTCCCACATAATTACGAACTTCCTATTGGGAGCAACACCAATTTCCTTATACCAAACACTTCGTGTTCCTGAAATTTCTAAGTGGTCCCAAAACGGTGCAATCATAGTTGCTGGCCCCGATGCTGGTAATGTACCATTCGTGGGATAGGGACTTCCGAGGATATTATTAAAACTAATGAATCCATTCGAACTAATATAAATATTACTGTACGTATTACCGTAAAATTGAAAGTCAAAAGGAAGGGAAATTGGTCCCACTACTTGATCAATTTGACCACTCAAAATATCATTCCCGTCAAAAATATCTATCCATTCCAGAGGTACTGTTGGTGCGGGTGCTTTAGAATCGGTCCACATGTGACCGAAAGTATCATTTCCATCCTGATTGGCAAAGACACTTGCAGTGAATAACAGTAAAATTAAAAGTGAAAGTTGTATACGTTTCATCATAGGAATAACCTATTGGCTAATTTTCTTGAAATGTTGAAATATTCGGGATGGTTCCCTCCGCCAGTGCAGCATCCAGAGTCTCGGTCTGTCCGGAGCGGAACCGCACCTCCCGCAGCTGCACCAACGCGGTGTCCGATGCTGTCGGAATGAAAGCGGCATGACAGCGTACTTGCAGTCGGCTGTTATTAGTGATACGACTTTCCCTAAAAAGCAGTATCAATCCTTCCTCGGATGCCTCCCAGCACACCACCGAGTCATTGGCAGGGATCTCCAATCCCCGCTTCAGCCACATCTCCTGGTCGTCAATCCTCACAGACGCCGGGACAACCTGTATATTATCGGAAAGTTCTAAAATCAAGCCGCCCTGCAGATTGGCGGATGATTGCCAGGAAAATGTCGCCTCCCAGTCCGAAGACTCAGGCGACATCCGGTTGACATTAATGTTCAGATTATCAGTTTGCGCAAAAAGGAAGCTTGCGGGCAGAATACAAAAAAGAACAAAAATAATGCGATAGACCATAGCACTATTCCCCAATTTACCGTTGCGTGCAAAATATCGGAGAAAGCCACTCAAAGGTGTGACTCGAATCACAGATATTCACTTTATTATATATCGTTGCAGATTCAAAATTACTTAGCAATTGCTTTAATCAGGGATAAAAATTCCCTGCCGTCATTTTCCACCAGTCTTAAATTATTTTTGGCCCTGGTAAATTTCGGATTGATCCGGGTGGATTCCTTGAAATTATTTAATCCTTTCAGGAAATAATCCCGGCATAACAGCAGATGAATCAGAGCCAGATAGTTCCACATATCGGCATAATCGGCGTTTTTTGACAGGGTTTTAGTAAAATTTTCTTCAAAATAAAGCAATTGCTCGAAATCGAGTTGCTCCGGCAGGTAACGTAACCAGAGGAAAAACTCATATCCCATGATCTCGGGCTGGATACGTTGATAAAAAAGGCGGTGACGATAGTCATAGATCAGGGTCTGAATCTTCCCGAAATTTTTTTCCTGGAAAGACTGCTTAATGTGCTCAATCATAACCTGATCTTCTTCATCACCGATTTTATGAAGTTTATTTAATATAATATTCAAGAACTCCAGATTTTTATCCACATCCTCCTGCTTATTCTGGGTTCTCAAATAGCCGATTCGCTTGAAGATCCCGGCGGCAATATTGAAATACGCCTCCTTGTATTTGGGATTCAGTTTAATGGCCTGTCGGAGGTGATTGAGGGACTGGATATAATTCTTCTGCTCCAGCATCACCATTCCCAGCAGATTATATAAATCCGGGTAATTCACTCCGGCCTTCACCAGCTGCTGCAGAAGTTTTTCAGCTTCCTGATATTCTTTTTTGTAAAAATAGGATCGCGCCAGAGCGATATGGGCGCCATAAAATTTGGGATTTAGTTCAATGCAGCGATTCAAGTGATATTCGGTCTTGTCAAAAATATGCAGTGAGAGAAAAATGGCACCGATACGGTAATGCGAAACACTGTGTTCCACATCTTTCATTTTGTCAGAGATTTCAAAAACGGATGTCAGGCGTGACATAATTTGCTTATGGAACTGATCCAGGGCCAGGCGTAACCGCGGTTCGCCTCCTTCCTGACCACCATTTTCACGCCGTTCATACCTGTGATCCTGGGCATACAGGAGTCTTCCCTTTTCGAAGACCTCCGTCCGGATAATCCCATCTTCAATGTTGGTCGCGGTCTGAAAATGGAACTGGCGTTTCCTGATGGTAATATTCTGGTTTAGACCAATATCAGCCATAAGCTTGAAATTTTCCTAAGAATATAAATAATCGAATCTGGAATTACAACTTAAATGAATATAGCGAAGGGTCGGAGAATGATCAATATAATCATAAACTTATGGGAGATGAGAAAGTGAACAAATACGGTCTTCCCGGCAGGGAATGCCGGGAGCCAGATTTCAAGGATGGATCCCCGATAGAGACACTCGGGGATGACAGGTTGGTTAGTTTGTCTTCCCGGC
>CP070707.1:1853322-1856002 GCA_020350205.1 bacterium | reverse complement strand
CTGGATAATCAGATCACCTACAATAGAACCAGAGGATCCCAGCCGCAGGCGGCCGGGGTGCGTTTATGGTATGTTGGACCCAGTCTGGTCCAGAATAATAACATTTCATTCAATACATCTTCCAATCCGGCAGGCATCTTGTGGGGATTGGGTGGTGGACTGGCCGTTTTTGGCACAAACGGTTTAATTGTTCAGGAAAATCACTTTGAGGGGAACGAGATTGCCGGTGGTGGAGGCGTTGCATCTGTTAGTAATCAGGGAACGCTAATTTCGAAGAACATATTTTTCAACAATTATGCCTATATCGGGGGAGGTGTACATGTAGCAGAATCGTCAGGTGATATTATTAATGCGAATAAATTTATGGGTAATGCGGTTGATTATTATGGTGGCGGAATAATGATTGAGGAATGCTCTCCCAAAATATATAACAACCTGATATTCAACAACAAAGCAACCCTGAACGGGGGCGGTATTTATATCGGTGATCAAAACTGTGAACCGCAGATCGTCAGCAACACCATCATGGCGGATACGGCGGGGATATACGGAGGAGGTATATTTGCCAATTCGGTTTCTCCCAGGATCATGAACAGTATCATCTGGGGAAATGTTGCCCCAAACGGAGAACAAATCTACACCCTGGGGGGCAACACCCAGGTGGTCTATTCGGATGTGCAGGGAGGCTGGCCGGGCCAAGGGAATGTTTCAAAGGAACCAATGCTACGGGGCGATTCGCTGATATTATCGGATTCCAGCAGTTGTATCGGGGCAGGTACAATTTTTTACCCGTTCGGTTCCACCACGGTATATTGTCCCTCCCCCTGTTTCCTGGGCAATACACGTCCTTCACCTTTAGGTACCAATCCTGATTTGGGAGCCTGTGAGTCACTCCGATATTCACCTTTCGTCGGCTTAAAGCGTCCGTTTTCGGATCATATTCCTCGAACTTATAACTTGAAACAGAATTACCCCAATCCCTTCAATCCCATCACGAATATCGAATTCCAAATTCCGAACTCCGAATTCATTACTCTCAAGGTCTTCAATCTACAAGGGCAGGAAGTGGTGACCCTGGTTCGAGCTTTTCTGCTTGCAGGTGACCATTCCCTTAAATGGGATGCCTCAGGATTGGCCAGTGGGGTGTATTACTATGGATTGGAAACACCGCAATTCTGTCAAACTCGAAAAATGTTGCTGATAAAATAGTGCCAATATAATATTTCAAGTTTATTTTCAAATGATACAGACCGGATAACAGGATCGACCTGATTAAAATACTGTGATTTGCGAACACCGGTATTCTAAAATCAGCTGTGCGGCCTGGACAAACTGGTTTTTGCAATAATAAAAATATTGAAGAAAACTTAATTCGTCCGGTTTATACTGTCAGAATAAATCCTTCAGGATTATTTGAAAAAAATCATAAATGATACTCACTCGCAGACGTTTTCATGGAGGCAAAGGAGATTAAAATGCTTTCTCTTAGAAAAGACAGCATATGGCGGCACCAGATTTTTTTAATCTCACTATTCATCAGCCTGTTTTCGGTGTCCCAAGGCCTTTCGCAATGGTCAGGTGGGCCTTCAGATATCACGTTTGAAAATCAAATCTCTTATAATACTTCGCAGCAGGCAGTAGATAGTCTCATTCAGAGTTTAGTCAATCAGACTAACCTGGATACGCTGGGCCATTATGTCAATGTTCTCTCCGGCGAAGATTCAATAACCATCGGTGACAGTACCTATTTGCTGGTTTCCCGGAATCCTTTACACAGTCATAATGAGCTCGCAGCGGAATATATTTTTCAAACATTAACAGATTTCGGGTTGTCAACCTATAGTCAGATCTATAGCTCCAATGGTAGAAATATCTACAGTATTCTGACGGGTACAGATTATCCGGATCAGATATTTATTATATGCGGCCATTACGATGATTCGCCCTTTCAGCCGCCGGCACCCGGGGCGGATGATAATGCCGGCAGTACAGCAGCGGTTCTGGAAGCCGCCCGGATCCTGTCCCAGGTTTCCACACCCTATACCATCATCTTTGCCTTATGGGATGAGGAAGAAATGGGTCATATTGGAAGCAATTACTTTGCCGAGCAGTTATATCAAAACGGGGAGAATATTTTAGGCGTCATCAACCTGGACATGATCGGCTGGGACAGCAATAATGACGGACTAATGGATATCCATACCCGGCCGATTGCCAATTCGGTACAGCTGGCTAATCTGGCGAGTTCTCTGCAGGGTACATATCAAATCAGTTTATCGCCCATCATTTACAATCCCGGTATCGAGGACAGTGATCACCTATCTTTCTGGAAACGAGGTTATTCTGCCATTCTATTGACAGAAGCTTATTATGGAGGAGATTTCAACCCTTATTACCATTCTGCCAATGATCGCATCATTCACTTCAACCTGAATTATTTTCATGCTCAGGCCAAACTGGCTGTTGCGACCATCGCCCACTTGGGATTTTATGATCTCACTTCCGGTGGGCTGGATACATGGCAAGAAACACCTCTTTTAGATTTGCAACTCAATCAAAACTACCCCAATCCCTTCAATCCTAGAACAGTCATCAGTTGGCAGTTGGTAGTTGGCAGTTCAGTGAAACTCATTGTATACAATCCGCTTGGACAGACAGTAAAGATCCTGGTTGATGAATG
>CP070707.1:1834464-1853222 GCA_020350205.1 bacterium | reverse complement strand
ATCTCGACTGAAATCCGTCGACAGACGGATGGAATGGAGAGATCTTAACGATCAGATCTCTCGTCTCTCCCGCACTCCATAGATTGAACAAATGAATTAAGGATACTGAAATAAGATGAGTACGGGATCACTCAAGATGACTATCAGATGATATGTTCATAAATAACGAATATAAATATTCTCAATATTCGTCCTCAAATTACTTGACATCTGCAGGAATGACTCAAAGTAAACGAGTATCTGAGTCAAGGCAATAGTCATATTACTTAACAGATTTTAAGGCAGCTTCGATAGCCGAAAGGACTATTTCACTCTCCGGTTTATCCTTGGATTCAAATCTTGCGATCACTTTTCCGGAAGGATCCAGCAGGAATTTATTAAAATTCCAACTAATGTCACCGGCAAATTCGGGATTAGTATCCTTGGAAGTCAGATATTGATACAGGGGATGAATGTCATCACCCTTAACGGAGATTTTTGTAAAAATCGGAAAAGTAACCCCATAATTTACACTGCAGAATTCTTTGATCTCCTGGTTCGTCCCGGGCTCCTGATTCTTGAAATTATTGGCCGGGAACCCCAACACCACAAAACCCTGATCCTGGTATTCATTATACAGTTTTTGCAGACCCTCGTACTGCGGGGTAAAACCGCATTTACTGGCCACATTGACAATTAAAAGCACCTTCCCCCGGTATTCGGCCAGGCTGACCTCGTTACCGTCAATATCCTGAACCGTGAAATCATAGATGGATTTTACGGTCTTGGTTTGCTCAGCCAGAAGACCCGAAAAATTGAAGATGCTGAACGCTGTGACTATACTCAAAATCCCTCTCGTCAATAAAGATATCATAGGACCTCCTCTTTTATTTAATCTTTTATGCTATTCCAAATAATACAAAATTCAATTCATGCTGACAACTTTTGTTCCCTGTCGTCGCTTCATTTTGAAGACATGAATCGACAGGCAGCTAAGTTTGAGAATAATATATAAATTCAGCCTTTTTCTTGTCAAAATATATTACAGAAAACGAAAATCCGAGAATTTATTTGAAAACATTTTCATAAATTGGATATCCTGAAACTAGTCCAGGTATACAAATTCACCTGATTTAGGCATTCATATACTAATTTTCCCGTTTGCTTTACCCTGCACAATCCCTGAGACGATAATTTACATCATAGGGTTATGCAATCCGTTGTTTTAGAGAAAAGGATGAAAATCTTCGGTTGGCTCAATAGGAGAATGTCCCATCTTTCTGTAGCTTGCCAGGGCTAGTGAATCGGTCTGTTATTTTCAATATCGGGGATGGATTCTTTTTTACAGGATGACTTGATCAGCCGGATCACATCACCCATGGGCATAAAATAAATGATAAAAATAAAATAGAGGGCATAATGACTTAGATCCGCCATGGAGAGAAAGGCAACCAGAAAAATGGTCAGATGCATCCGCACCACATTTTTATAGGGAATAAACATACTGTCCATATTTCCGGCTTTGAAGGATTTGGTATAGAGATTGTAACGGGACAAGGCACTTAGCAAAATAAACACCCAAAAACGATGCAGGGAAATTGTGATGAGCTGAAAAAAATACCCCACCGTCTCATCCATGGTTTTTCCAAAGGGTGAATCCTGCAAAATGGGAAAGAAACCGTTCAGAAAAATACTGTGCACAAAATGGAAAAAGATAAAATGAAAGGAAAAGAATCCCAGGATAAATAGAATTCCTGGAAATTGTATGAACAAGCGGGAGACAAAACTGTCCCGGTCAGGCAGAAAATGCAGACCCAACTGGTCTTTTTTTTCGCGACTCAGGGCGAACAAAAAGCTCAAAATTACCAGAAAAAAATAATAGAAGGTATATTTTGAAAAACCGGTGATAAAAAGCAGAGCCATGAGAAAGAAGATGTTTACGCCAACCATTGAAAATTGCGCGGAGTATTTACTTCCCCGGGGCAGTTGAATTCCCGCTTCTTTACCAAAAAACAGCATGCCGGCAATCGAAACCAATATGTATGCATACCCCAGCACCAGACTGGATATCCAGAGACTCCAGACCAGGTCCGTTGCAGACCAATTCTGATGGACTGCCCACAAAAAATTTGCAAGGAACATCAATAAACCAAGAATAATATCTCTTTTATTGGACATCCCGTCAAACCTTATATCAAATTATTACTTCATTCTATATATCGCCTTTTATGCAAAAAAATTTAATCTGAATCCGAATTGAATTGATTATCGGAAACATTACAACGTATCATCAATTTTATTCAACCAAATCCCCTGTAAAATTCTGATCTTCTCTCACTTCACTCGGTTGTTAATTTTTTCAAATGTTTTGAAGACCGGTCATTCATCAGCATTTGACAGTCTCCTGTTGCGCAAAGTATGCACATCTGCTGGAATTATATGCTCAGATTATTGTCTGGTACCTGTCTCTTTATTCAGAACAAAAGGTTCTATAATCCAACAATATATAGCAAACCTACAGTTGGAAAGATATTGGCACGAAGTTTGAGCTACCCCTCGAAAACGTGAATTCAATCAGCATTTTTAAAACTAATGGAAGTGAAAACCAAAAATGTCCCAATACTCCGTTTTCGAAAATGCCATAAAATTAGAATCTAACGGCCAATACACCGAGGCATTAAGATTATTTGAATTCTCATTGCAGAATTCAGATCATGATACCGGCGATATCCTGTTTCATTGCGGGTGGTGTCTGGAAAATATACCTCCTGTAAGCATCCATACTGTTATCGGGTTTTACAAAGAAGCTGCGCATTCCTCCTCAATTGTCCTTTGTCGTATGAACAGTTTTTTCCGTATTGGCTGGTTATTAATGCAAAATAAAGAATATGAGGAGGCGGATGGCTATTTAAGAAAATCTATTCAACTCCATGAAGCCGAGCAGGTACATGAAGGAATTTACCACCAGGCATTATACTGGTCTGCAGTCTGTCGCGAATTCTTGGGATATTATATTCAGGCAATAAAGCTTTATCAACATATTCAAAAGATCTCCCCTTTGCTTAATCCAGAGAGCCGTTATCGCCAGATTAAATGTCTCCTCCAGGTAGGATCCTTTACAGACGTGCTCAGTATTTGTGAATCATTCAACCAGCCACCGCCAGCAGGATTTGATCCCCTACGGTATCAGCAATTACAGAAGTTGGCAGAACTGGAATATCAATCAATGCAAAATTGCCTCTCAGACCAGTATATAACCCAAGAGGAATTGTAATGCAAACTACTCAATGGTTCCGGCAAGATTACAAATGGAGTAACAATTTTGTATCTCCCAAGGAACTCGAATATATGGCATTTTCAGGCCAGTATGAAGATGTTCACGCCATTTTTAAACGTATTCCAGAGGAAGACAAGCGGGAATATCTGAATAAATATATTCTAAACCAGGTGGTCTGGGGCGGAATCATGAAACTCCGCAAATTATTGGCAGTGCATCAGGAACGGGCAGCTGAAAAGGAAAAGGTTTTCATACAGTCCTGCCTGAACCTTTTCATCGAAGCATGCCAAAATAAAAAAACATATCCAAGGGAGCTTTTTCAAACCATCCTTTACTGGACTGATGAACTGGTAAAGCTGGTTTTGCATGAGGAAGCCCAATATTATATCACTCAGGCATTGGAAATGGGCTGTCACCGTTTTCCGGAGTTACATCTGCAAATCCTGAGCAGAATGGCACGTATCGCAAATGACAAGGGGAATCTTGCTGAAGCCCATTCTATTTTGAGGGATTTGGTTCAGAGACCATACCTCATTATCGACCGAAAATTGATACCGGAGATATTATATGAATTCTCTCAAATCAGCTTAAAAACCGGCGATTTGAATACTTATAAAGACCTTTTGTTCCGGGGACTTCAATATTTTTATACAGACAGCACCTATCGGCGGATTTTTGTTGATAAAATTTGTATAACCTTCCGGGGTTTTATTTATGTCCTGCTTCAAAAGGGTATAAACAGATCAGATAAAATACTTTTTTTCATTCACTGGTTAAATTTTAAACTGCCGGACTTCGGCAGAGTAAAGTTAGGTATTATCAACAGAATATCCTATCTGCTGGTCATGGCTTACGTGTATAGCTCTCAGTATGTTCGGGGCCGAGTACATGAAAATGCCGGCAATGAACAACAAAATCTGCACCTGCACTTTCCGGTGCAGAAAAAGAGACAAAAATTATCTAATTTATTTAATAAGCATATCCTGAAACGTGAAAATTTTCTGATCACCCGGGCGATGGGAGGAATAGGCGACCTGCTTATGATGACTCCCGGTATTCACGCCCTGAAAAAGAAATACCCCTCTGAGGAAATTTATCTTGCTATCCCTAAACAGTATTTTTCCGTTTTTGAAGGCAATTCTGAGGTAAAACTACTGGACATTGAACAGGGAGATGTCAACTTGTCCGGCTACCGAAAGTGGTTCAATTTTTCTGATTGCCCTGCGGCAAGAGTAGAGTCACGGTCAGCTCCCAAGGTAAAAAAGAGCCGGATCGATATCTTTGCGCGCGCGCTTGGTATAACCGGCATCGAATTTCAGGTTATGGACCGACGTCCTCGCTACCACATTTTTGAAGAAGAGAAAAAATTTCAGCAAATATTCTGGCAGGAGCAGCAACTGAACGGCAAAACCGTTATTGGGGTGCAACTTCATTCTGATGAATCTTATCGGGATTATCCTCATATGAAAACCCTGGTCAGAAAATTAGCCGAGCATCATACCGTCCTTGTTTTCGATGGCAAACCGATTGACGGATTCAATTATAAAAATGTCATTAAGGTTGACTGTTTCAGTTTGCGAAAAGCATTCGCCCTGGTTGCAGGATGTGATTTAATAGTTGCCCCTGACTCTTCTTTTGTCCATCTCGCAGGTGCTCTTGATCTACCCGCGATAGCACTTTTTGGACCAATAGACGGGAAAATTCGCACCCGGGATTATCCAAAAGTGGATTATTTAGATGCCCGTCAACATCTGGGTTGTGTCCCTTGCTGGCGAAACGAGAGCCTTCCCTGTAAGCTGACCAATATGAGACAAAGTATCTGCCTGATGAGCATTCCTGTGTCTGAAATAATCGCCAGGGTAAATGGAAAATTAGGCATCAGGGCCCAATTGTATGAACACTATACAGGTTCTTTCTCTTTTCCTGAAATGGAAATTGAGAAGTCCGGGAAACATTTATAAAAATATAAAGGAAAACTATGCGCTATGTAAGTAAAGTTTGTGATGCAGCAGATTGGTTTGATCCTGAGCTACAGAAAATTATCCAGGAAGAACTGCAGGAACCAGCACGATTCCATCGCAAGCAGTGGGAATTTGCAATCATTTTTCTGGCACTCAAAAAACATGGAATGCTTGATCCGGCAAAAGTGGGGCTTTCCGTGGGCGGAGGAAATGAACGGGTATTATATGCTATTGCCCGCCATATCCGGCATTTAACCGTTACGGATCTTTACGATCAAAACACTGACTGGGATTGTGCTAGAACAGATGACCCCGATCTCTTTATTAAACAGAGTAAACCCTTCCCGGTGGAAGACAACAAAATACAGGCTCTGCGCATGGATATGCGCCAACTCGATTTTGAGGATCAGAGCTTTGATTTTTGTTACTCCTCCTGCGCAATTGAACATATCGGTGAATATGGTGATTTTCTACAACATTTTAACGAAGTCTATCGTGTTCTCAAGACAAATGGTATTTATGTGTTTACAACAGAGTTCCATTTCGGTGAAGAAAGCATACAGGATCAGAACAACTATATATTTTCAGGAAATTATTTAAAGAACCTGATATCAGATACTGATTTTTCAGTTGAGGTTCAACCTCAAGTAAAAATTTGGCAACACCGGGCAAACTTACCCCTTCCTTCAAATGTTGCAAATTTGTGCTATGGAAATAACGACATTCACGAATCGTTGCTCGTGGATACCCTTCCCCACATTCATTTATTGAGGGGCAGATTTCCTTTTACATCCATTTCACTTATCCTCAGAAAATCCATTCCAAAATCTAAGGTGGAATTGAAATTTGAAGGACTTCAGGAAACTCAGAAATTTCATCAAGATGGGATTGTAAATTATCGCCGACAGCTGCAAGAACATACCAGCAGTCTGCATCCGTTTTCAGGCATGGGCAAATCACCTTTCTATGCCGATCATGCTGAATACTTTTCGCAAATTTCTACCCCACATCGTGGAGACAATACAGTATTTCACACCGATTACTTCTGGTTCGGATCCGATACCCGGTATTTTCAGATTCAATTTACGGTCCAACACACCCAACCCACTCAAAACTGCGTTATAGAATTGAGAGTGCACAGAATTGAAACTCTAAACTCACAAAATGTCGATTGTATATATAACCAGATTTTGATTCTATCGGGTGAAAATCCAAAAACCGTAAAATTTTCTATCGAAACTGCTGGTCAATTTAGTTATGCCCTCCTGGGTAAATGCATTGAAGGTAGTTGCATGCTCAGTCATTTAGAAATATTGAGTCGTATTTCCCCATTTGTAAAAGAAACTGTATCGATGAATACAAAAGAGATTCAGACTGAATCCTTCACAAAATCATAAAGCGGAATTTATATGGATCTTATTTCATGGAGATTTACCTGGCAATATTCAAAGGATCAACTCAAATTAAAATATCGTTACACCACCCTGGGGTTTCTCTGGAATTTTTTGGAGCCTGCCATATATCTCACGGTATTGAGTGTGGTATTCTCCTTGGTAAACCGGATGAATATCAGTGATTATGCGGTTTTTTTGTTTAGCGCTCTGGTACCCTGGAGATATTTTGAGAAGATCGTAAATACCTGCACCGATGCCATCGTGGGGGGCGATTGGCTGTTGAAAAAAATGTACGTGTCGCCATTATCTTTTCCTATGACCCGCTGGATCGTGGCCAGCGTTGAATTTATATTTTCTCTCGTAATTGTTTTGGTGGTCTTTGTACTACTAAAAGACTCCTGGACCATACACCCTATCATTATTCCGCTGACAATAATTCCATGGTCACTTTTAGGTTTAGGTCTGGGGATGATAGCGGCCGTTCTATTTACTTTTTTCCGGGACATCCGGCCAATTATTCAAATGCTGTTGATGGTGGGATTCTTCACTGCACCGATCCTTTTTAAACCTGATTTATTTGATAATCATGCCATTCAGGCTCAACTTCTCAGGTGGCATCCCATTACGTATTTTGCGGCACTTTTTCAAAAACCGCTCTACGAGGCAGCCTGGCCAGGCGGGATTGATTGGATCGTTTCACTCAGTTTCAGCCTGTCAATCCTGCTTCTCGGTTATGCCCTGATCAACCGATATAAAGGGAGTTTTTACTATTATCTGTGAGAAAAGAACATGAATACTATCTTTAATCTTTCCGGGATATCCGTCTCCTTCGACAGACATACCATAAAGCAACGAAGTTTGAGACATGCATTGGGAAACATCTACAACCGGAATGGTCATTATAAAACTCAAGCTTTAAAAAACATCAACCTATCTATTCAGGAGGGAGAACAGGTGGGAATTATCGGGCGTAATGGCGCCGGTAAATCTACCTTACTTCGGGTACTCACCCGTGTTATCACACCGCAGTCCGGAGAGTTACATATCGACAAATCGAAACACATCGTACCCTTGTTGGAACTCGGTATCGGATTCCAGCCAGATCTTACGGGACGGGAAAACTGTTATCTGTCCGGAATACTCATGGGTTATTCCCGCGATGATATCGGTAAAAAAATAGACAGTATTATCCGTTTTTCCGAGCTGGGAGAATTTATTGATGAACCTGTAAAGAATTATTCCTCCGGCATGTATGCCCGGCTGGCATTTTCCATCGCAACCGATGTAAGACCGGAAGTTCTTCTGGTGGATGAAGTTTTTGGTGTGGGAGATGAATTTTTTATGCGCAAGTGTATTCATCGTATGCAGCTGTTAATGCACGCGGGAACAACGGTCATTTTTGTCTCTCACAACCTTGACTTTTTAGTCACCCAATGTAAAAGACTGATCTGGCTGGATCAGGGTACTGTTGCAATGGACGGTAATTCAGACGAAGTAGCTGCTTCATACCGAGCAAGTCAGGGGATAAAGACCAATAACGGAAATCAAATTCGGAAAGAGATATCAGGAATTTTCAGCCGCTCTTAAGTAAGGACAATTTTCAGAATTCTAACCTGAAACAGGTAAAAATAATGTGGAATTTAATTCAAATAAAAAACAGCTCGATTATAATTAATGCAACAAATATCGGACGCCGCTCCAGCGGTATAGGAATTTACACCTTGAATCTTTTAAAAGAGATAGCCTGTAAAAAAAGTAATTTAAAATTCATTGTGTACCTCAATAAGAGCTGTGCCGAAGAAATTCAGAAGATTCAATTCCCGGAACATATCACTCTGAAATGGGTGAGTTCTGCTATTTCACCGGATAATTTATTCAAAGGTCATCTGTTACGTCTATTATATTCCAATTATCTGTCATTGAAACATCCAAAATCTCTTATGGTGGTCACCAGTCAACTGGAAGCCTGTTTTTTCCGATCGAGACAGGTGATTACTGTTCATGATATAATCCCTCTGCTTTTTAAACAGCATCATAAGAAACAATACTATTATTTCAGGTATCTGCTGAAAATGGCCTTAAAAAAGGCCCGGAAAATAATTACTCCTTCTAATCATACCCGAATGATGCTCCAAAAATATTATAATGTAGCGGAGGACAAAATTCATACTATACCTAATGGCACCCAGAGGTTTAATGAGAATGGATCCGCAAGGGTCTCAAAAGTTGAAGAAAAATTTATTCTCTATGTCGGTCGACTCTGCCCCATGAAAAATGTGACATCACTCCTGAAAGCTTTTTATTTATTACACGATAAAATTCCTCACAGACTGATTATCTGTGGAGATGGTAAAGATTATCTTGCAGAAGCGGTTAGAGATGGCGAACTCAGCAGGCCCGAATTTGAGAACGAGAGGGTTGATATAGTAGGGTATGTCTCTGACGCAACCATATTTGATTTATATAAAAAAGCTTCTCTGTTTATTTTTCCATCATTTGCCGAGGGATTTGGCCTCCCACCGCTGGAATCAATGAGTCTCGGATGTCCGGTGGTTACATCTCATACTGAAAGTCTCCCGGAAGTTTGTGGTGATGCTGCCTATTATATCGATCCTTATGATATCAATACTATATCAGAAGGTATCTACCAGGTTCTGATGGATAAAAGTTTAAGGAACAATTTGATTCGCAAAGGGTATAAACGCGCCGCACTTTTTAGCTGGCAAAAATCTGCAGATGCTCACCTCAAAGTCATTCAGGAAACGATTTCCCCGTATCCGGGAAAGGTCATCCACTTATCCCAACCTGTTTATCCCCTTCCTCATCTTTCAAATAAAGTGGCAGTGGATTAACTGTCTCAACTATTATTGAAGAATTTTTAAATTTGATTTTCTTTCTTCCAACATTCCTCATTCATCCAGGTGAAAGCGGGAAGTGCTATAAGACGGATTTCTCTTTTTCGATTCAACACTAATTTCTTGATGTTTTCTAATTTGGGTATTAGATTATTTTCATGTTTGAACAGATTAAATCTATTTCGTCGTGGGTGTTTCTGTTTATCATCATACTCTTTTTACACTGCGATAAAGGGCTCTCCCCGGAAAATGTTGAACCCCCTTTCACCGGAATCAGGGGGACAGTTTATTTTATTAACTGGCCGGCTCCAAACAATCCGCCACCTGATACAGTTTTTGATGTTCGGTTAATTTTGTTTCCTGATTTTCCGCCCGCGGATTTTGCGGATGAAATCCTCTCAGGCAGAGCAGTGCTGTATCCCACTTTAAATGACGAAAAACTTCCCATTCCTCTCGACAGTCTTGACTATCAGATTCCACTCCAACCGGGCAGGTACGAATATTTCGCGGTCGCGCGCCAATATGGTGACAATCTGTTCGCGGATTGGCATGTGGTTGGACATTATGATACAACATTTTCTGATACGCTTCCCACTCCAATACAAATCAACCAGGGACAATTACTGGATAGTATAAACATCCTGGCTAATTTTGATAGTGTTTTATTTGAACTTTAAGTAGTGACTCATTTTGCGGGAATGCAATGCAGGGAATTCTAATGAACAAAAATAATCTTTCCTGGTCTCCGATTATTCTGTTGCTGTTCATGGGATTTTTCCAAATCAGCTTTGGAGAAAAGAGCCAGATCAGCGGAAAAATTATTGATGAAAATCGCCAACCACTGGCCGGTGTCAATATCGCCATTGACGGTACAGTTTTAGGCGCGGCTTCCGACCTGCAGGGATCTTTCAGCATCCAGCGGGTACCGGCTGGACCCATTACGGTGGTGATCTCCATGATTGGGTATCAAACCGAAAAGCGAAGTATCACCATCGAGCCTCAAACGGTGCTGGATATCGGAGTCATCCAATTATTTCCCAAACCGATTTCTCTTGAAACAGTTGTCGTCACAGCCAGTAAGTATGAACAGCAGGTTCAGGACGTGCCGGCAAGTTTAGGTTTGATTTCCCGCAGTGATCTGCAATTACGAAATATTCTTACCATTGATCGTGCCCTGCAATACGTTCCCGGTGTTAATATGAATGCTTCGCAAATGAATATTCGGGGATCCAGCGGGTACAGCCGTGGCGTCGGTACCCGGGTCTTCTTTCTCATTGATGGTATTCCCATTCTCACCGGTGATACCCGGGAAGTCAGTTATGATGTCATCCCTACCCATCTGATCGAAAGAATAGAAATTGTTAAGGGAGCGGGATCAGCATTGTATGGATCCAGTGCGCTAGGCGGTGTCGTCAATATCATAACCAGGGATATTCGTCAATCACCACAAATGTATTTCAAGTATTACCTCGGAAGACACTCCAAAAGTGCTTTTTCTCAATGGAATTGGTCAGATGACACCCAGAATTACAGCGGTTTCAGCGGAAATATCAGTCATAAATTTAAAAATTTGGGAATTCAACTGGGCGGTAACTACGATAAAGATGATGGATATCGGCAGAATGACACCAGGAAACGTTACTCAGGAAGCGGCAAACTTGAATATGACTTTTCACCCTATCATCAAATTACTTTTGCAGGAAATTACATGGAGCAGGACCGTGATGAATTCCTTTACTGGAAGGACTTCCAGCATGCCCTGCAGCCACCTGCTGACCAGCTGGGAAATAAGGTAGAAACCAAACGATATTACCTGACAGGTCAGTACCGGTATATCATGTCCAAGAACCAGTTTCTGGTGATCAAGGGAATCTGGTTCCGGAATCGGTTTCGGGATAATATCGCAAACAACCAGGGATCCGGAAATGATTCCAAATCCAGTAATTTATACAGTGAGGTTCAGTATACCAGCCGGTTAAAACATATTTCCCTTACAACCGGGGTATCGGGTAATGCAGATGCTGTAGCATCCAACATTTTCGGAAATCACTCGGGCTCCAGTTTTGCCGGTTACTTTCAGGCGGAAGGACTTGTGCTCCA
Source organism: bacterium (assembly GCA_020350205.1). Classification (GTDB taxonomy): domain Bacteria; phylum Calditrichota; class Calditrichia; order RBG-13-44-9; family RBG-13-44-9; genus RQOF01. Next base: position 1,841,656 of record CP070707.1, on the reverse strand, counting down.
TCAGGTCCGTCTGACTACAGGCGTCCGTATGGACTATTTCAGGATGGATTCAGTTGAATCGGATTACCAGATTAATCCTAAATTTGGTGCGGTTTACACACCCTACGCTGGCACAGCTCTGAGGACCTCGGTTTCCTGGGGATTCCGGGCACCTTCGCTGGCAGAAGTATTTACGTCCACCGATGCCAGTGGATTCCAGGTGATTCCCAACACTCATTTAAAACCGGAGAATAGCACCTCCTTTGAAATCGGTATCAATCAGATATTTAGGGATCATTATACTTTTGATATCGCCAGCTTTCACAGCCGCTACCGGAACTTGATTGAGGGTGAATTTCTTCCAACCGGAGAAATCCAGTTTCAAAACATTACAGCAGCAACCATCTGGGGTATAGAGGCCACTATAAACGGGGCTTTCTTGGAAAACAAACTATTCGGGAATCTCAGTTATACTTATGTCAATCCCCGTGATAAAGAAACAAATGATTACCTGAAATTCAGACCCCGCCATCTGTTTTATGTCAATCTTAACCAGATCGTGAAAAAATTTCAGGTTGCATTGGATTATCGGTTTATTAAAAAATATGATCGCATCGACGAAAAATTTGCCCTACTTATCGAGGATGCCGAACAGCGTGTGGATGCTCATATCGTAGATCTAAGATTGCTCTGGAATGTAAAAATAAATCCCGTCCCGTTTCGTGTAACATTTCAGATCAATAATATTTTAAGGTATCATTATGTAGATCTGGTAGGATCGCTGGCACCTTTACGCGGATTTACACTGACGCTGGAAACCGGATTTTAATCGTTTTCATCCAAGACAGCAATCGAATCAATTTCAACCAGCATTTCCGGTTCGACCAGTCCTTTCACCTCTACCAGGGTGGTGGCAGGACGAATATCCTTAAAGTATTCCCCGTGAGCCCGACCCACCTCCTGCCAGTGTTGAATATGGGTGACATAAATCCGGTTTGCCACAACATGCTGGAGGCCGCCTCCGGCTTTCTGCAGGGCTTTTTCAATATTTTTTATAATCTGAACGGTTTGAAGATAAGGATCACCTATTCCAACCAAACGACCGTTCTCCGCTGTAGCAGTGGTTCCTGCAATAAATACCTGATTTCCAACTTTCACAGCTCGTGAATAGCCTACAATCGGTTCCCATTTGGTTCCTGAGGATATTTTTTCTCTCTTCAAATCTAACTCCTATCAATTTCAACAGACAAAAAAATTAGGGCACCCTGGTTGGATTCCATGAAACTCGATAGTTCTGATCGAGACTATCCAGCTCGTTCATATCCTCTGCAGTAAGCTGAAAGTCAAATACAGCAGCATTTTCCCGGATTCTGCCGGGATGCGAAGACTTCGGTATCACAATAATTTTATGCTCTAACGACCACCGGATTAAAATTTGGGCAGGTGTCTTTTGATATTTCCGGGCCAGCTTCTGCAACAGAGGATGTTTAAATTTCTTTCCCCGGGTTAACGGACTGTAGGCTTCCAGCTGGATACCATTTTGCTGACAAAAATTGAATAACTCCTTTTGATACAGAAAGGGGCTGAATTCTACCTGATTTACTGCCGGAATTACCTCAGCATATCCAAACAGCTCCTCCAGATGTCTTATCAGGTAATTACTGACCCCAATGGCCCGGCACTTCCCCTCTGCATACAAAGTCTCCAGAGCCCGCCAGGACTCTTTACGGTGCCCTTCCACCGGCCAGTGAATCAGATAGAGATCAACTTCCTGCAAACCGAGGCGATCCATACTTTTATGAAACGCCTTCAGAGTTCGATCATACCCGTGATCACTATTCCATAATTTAGTGGTCACGAATACCTCGTCCCTCGGAATAATTTTTTCCCTGATTATCTTCCCCACATCGGCTTCATTGCCATACATACTCGCCGTATCGAATAACCGATATCCCAATTTCAATGCTTCCCGCATGGCATTTTGGACTTCCTCGCCCGGTGCTGCGAGGTAAACACCCAAACCGAAAAGCGGCATCTTGATGCCATTATTCAACAATACCTGACTGTCAATTCTTAAATCCAGCGTTATTCTCCTGATTATTCCGCTCGGAGCTGTTGGCTCCTGTTATTTTCGCCGGCGTTTTTCCCGCCTTTCCATAAGCGCATGTACCATATCGCCAATTGAGACAATTCCAACGAGTTTCTTCGATTCAAAAACAGGTAAATGGCGAATATGGTGGTTGGTCATTTTTTCCATCACACTTTCAATGGAATCAGATGCACTACAGGTGATGAGTGACGTGGTCATAACGTCAGCTACCTTAAGCTTCAGGATACCGTCCTTGAATTTTGACAGTGCATTGAGTATATCTCTCTCGGTAACGATGCCGATCATTTTTGAACCATCCATAACCAGCAAGGCACCAATGTGGTAATAATTAAGGGAATCAATGGCGGTTAATAATTTTGTATCTGAGGTTGTTCTGTAAACCGTATTCCCTTTGTATTCAATAACATCTTTAACTTTCACACCATCCTCCTGTGGATTCTCATGAGGAAACAATACTCACAGATTCAAATCGGTTCACAATTTAGAAGTTGAAAAGTGGAAATTCAATTGAATTATAAATCGTTTATTCACAATAAATAGTTCATTCCAGCTATAAAGTATTTCAAAAATTGCCGAATATGAATACAATAGTGATGTGCATAATGAATAAAAGATTTGCATCATTTCATCATCAATTCGGTTTACCGGATCCGGCTGGAGATTTCTATGCGTAATAATAACGGTCTAACAGGATTTCTGAAAAGATTATTTCAAAGAATACCCCATTTAACTTCGGCAGATCCGTACCGGGTCTATCGGGAAATCCCCATGGAAATCGCAATCTATGATACCCAGGGAAAATATAAATTTGTGAACAAACTCTATGGAGGAGATGATAAAGTCACCAGACGGCTGTTAGGTCGGACAGACGATTTTTATGCAAAAATAAAGGGCATCAATGGTGACTCGCTGCAAAAAAGGAGACAATATTTTCTACAGATATTAGAAGAAAAAAAAGTAATTCAGTTTACCGAAAAACTTCATTTTCCAGGCAAGAATCAAACCCTGTATTACAAGCGTATTTTTCAACCGTTGTTTTCCGAACATGATCCGCAGGAGTTGCGTGGAGTCTGCTTGTTTGGCAACAGTCTTACCTTTATCGTACAGGCACAAAAAGAATTAAAATACCTGGTTTATCACGATAAACTTACGGGATTAAAAAACCGGGAAGCATTTTTCGACGAAGTAGATCAGATGCTGATCGATACCGACCGGGGTGAAGTACTCGGGGCCATTTTAATGTGTGATCTTGATAATTTTAAAACTGTTAATGACCAATACGGTCATAAGATAGCAGATTTCTGTTTGAAAGAAATTGCACAAAGAATTTCCAAACTTATCCGTAAATCAGATCAGGTGTTCCGGGTGGGTGGAGATGAATATTCCATCGTTCTCAGGAATCTGAACCATGAGTACGATGCCAGCCGGGTTGCGGAAAAAATACTCCATGAAGTCTCCAAACCCCTTAAGATACTGGACTATACCATTAACTATCTGTCTATGAGCATTGGAATCGTGGTGATACCTAAGGATGGAAAAGAACGGGATGTGCTGATTCAGAATGCCACCTTTGCCCTGAAAAACGCCAAAAAGGTAAAGATCAGTGATTTTCAGTTCTTCTCAGAGGAATTGACAAAAACATCGATGGCAAGACTGGAACTTGAAAACAATTTACGCAAAGTTGTAAACGAGAATATATTTGAAAATCAATTTGAAGTGTACTACCAACCCATTGTTGAAAAGGGAAATGATGGCTCCTATGCGATCATCGGTTGTGAAGCATTGTTGCGATGGCATAATCCGGACTTAGGCGAGGTTTCCCCGGCAATTTTTATCCCGGTTGCAGAAGATACCGATCTCATTGGTCCCATTGGTGACTGGGTTCTTTACAAAGCCATTAATGATTTCAAATCAGTCGCAGCCAAGGTTTCCCATCCATTATACATTTCGGTTAATTTTTCTGCCAAACAGATGAGGGCTCCCCATATCGTATCAAAGGTTGAAGGGATTATCGAAAATACCCATATTAAACCGGAAAATTTACATCTTGAGATTACCGAAACCAGTTTACTGGATGAAGAGCAACAGGTTTTGGAAAATATAAACGCCCTGGAAAAACTCGGACTCAGAATCGCAATTGATGATTTTGGAGTAGGATTTGCCTCTTTGAAGTATTTGCAGAAATTCCCGGTGTCGATTATCAAAATTGACCGTTCATTTATCAAGCATATCAACCTAAGTCATGATCATCAAAAGCTGGTGGAATCAATAATCATTTTGGGGAAAAATTTAAACAAGGAGATTATTGCGGAAGGCGTCGAAAATTTTGAGCATCTCCAAATGTTAAATACCCAGAATTGCCATAAATATCAGGGTTTCTTATTCAGTAAACCTCTGCAGCTTCATCAATTTGAAAAATTGCTCACCGGAGATTATCCCTTTGCGAATATTGAAAAATTACCAAACATTCTAGAGAATACCCTCAATCTGAAAAATTAGACCTGTCATCAGTCTGACAAAATATTGCTTCGTCAGTTTCTTTATGGTTAAAATACATCGAATAGATATTTTTATGCCCGGTGGTAAAGCTGGATTAACGAAGTCGAACTAGATTTAGTAGGTAGGGGATTAGAAAAAAATCTTATTTGGGGAAGACAACCAGTCCTATTTCAACGCGTTTTGCAGGCGAATCAACGGCTGAAAAATAAGCAGTCCAGTATTGAACACTTTCATGTGTGGGAGATGAGACATCTACGATGATGCGAGTATGTTCATCTTTCCGGAGAAAAAATTCATGTCGATATTCCACATAACCATCATTATCAGATTCAAAGGTAATACTTTCCAAAACCTGATCTGATTCACCATTGAATTCATATTTCTCATAAATTTTAAAGGTAACCGGCACCGATACGCCAATTCCGTCAGAATCAATTGTAAAAGCGGAAATCGTTGCAACAACCGGAAAAGTTTCCTGTGGAGCGACAGCAGATCGGTTACAACTACCCAATACTGCTGCCCCTGTTAGCATTCCTAAAAGTAGTAATTTGGAAATCCGCATGATTTACCTTTTTGAACGGTATGCAAAAAGGTATAGCCAAATGAATCATTATCGCTTGATGCAGATAACAAATTAACGAATCGGAAATTTATCTGAGTATGAAAAAAAAGCCCCCATCCTGAAATGGGGGCCGGAAAGTTATTTATTTGAGAGCTGAGATGAGCGCAATAAAACTACTTCATGAGGATCATTTTCCGGGTGGACACAAAATCACGTGTCTCCAGCCGATAAATATAAATTCCACTGGCAGCGAGTTGACCATAATTATCGCGTCCATCCCAGACTACGGAGTGATATCCAGCTTCCTGATTCGCTTTGATGAGAGTACGTACCTCCTGTCCCAGCAGATTATATATTTTCAAGGTCACATCAGCTGAACTTTTCAAGCCATATTCAACTGTGGTCAGAGGATTGAATGGATTGGGATAATTTTGCCCCAGAAAATAGTGAGAGGGAATCTGGATGTTCCGGGGGTTCTCTGTTCCCAGTATTGGCTCTACCTCAACCACCATGTTGGCCTGGACAGAAGCGCTGCTGTCATCCGACACTTCCATCTGCAAGGTGGTAAATCCTATAAAACCTGCTTCAGCAGAAACCCGCAGTTGACCGCTAGCTGAGTTAAAAACAAGCAGCAAAGTCTGCGGAGGTGCCGTGAATTGATAGCTTAAAAGAGGATCGGGTGTTTCAACATCCTCCACAAAATCCCAGACCTGCAGTGTCGCAGAAGAGTCAACCCGAAAACGAATTGTATCGGGATAAGCACTTAGAACGGGAGGATCATTTACTGAGTTAACTGTAACCAAAAATTCTGAGGTATCATTTATGACAAGATCACTAACTATCAATTGCAGAGTATCATCTCCAAACCAATTGGGTGCCGCAAATAAATAATAGGATCCCTGACCGGAGTTTACTGATACCGCTCCCCCACCTGTAATTTGATAATTTAAAACATCATCGGGATGATCCGGATCATGCACGAAGGGATACCAGAAACTGTTCAGGACTTCCAGGGTATCATCCTCATCAAACATCAGTTCCGGTAATGCTGAAATGACAGGCGGATCATTTTGGGCACTCACAGTCACTGAAATTGTATCGGTATCAACTGCATTGCTGTCATCCTGGGCAAAGAATACCACCGTAAACAATCCTGAAGAATCTGAGGTGGCAGAAAAAGTAGCCCGATGGTTTACTGGATTAATAGTGACCAATAAATCCGTCGGATCTACCAGAATGGCCAGACCGCCCCCTCTGGAAGACAATGAACCGGCCCCGCTGACCAGGGATGAGAATTGTACCTCGGTGGTATCATGATCTACATCATTCAGATACATGTTAAGAGGTAGGATATAATGATCATCTTCATCAAATTGCACATCGGGAATACCGGTCAGCACCGGCGGATCATTAACCGAATTGATGGTGATGCTGACCTGCGCTACATTAGAGGTACCCCCCTGGTTATCATTGACGGTATAGGAAAATTGATCGGTTCCAAAATAGTCGGCATCCGGTGTGTAACTGACCACACCTGTTGTTGGATTAATACTGCTGGATCCATGAGTAACATCGGAGGTAATCATTACCGAGGTGGCATCCAGTGTACCATCCGGATCATTATCGTTGGCCAGCACATCAATCAGAATCCCATGATCCTCATCCACCTGTGCGGTATCATTCACCGCAACCGGCAGTTGATTTGTTGCTCCAGGAGTTACCGTTAGATTAACTGAAACAATAAGAGGATTTTCATCGGGATCGTTACTGGCAATACTTAGATCGCATGCATATCCTCCGCTTGCCAAGCTGGTCGCATCAACCGACAGGCGCACATTCTGGTATCCTGCAGGCGAGATTGTGCCGGAAACCGGACTTTCGGTTAGCCAGGCGGCAGGCACCACTTCGGTAACAGACCAGACCAGATTGCTGTTTCCGTTATTGGAAATGACTAACAGATCACTGCTGGTATCGTTTTGTTGCACGGTAAAAGAAAATAACGTAGAATTAACATCGATGTCCGGATACTGGGGAGGATTTCC
>CP070707.1:1810510-1834364 GCA_020350205.1 bacterium | reverse complement strand
TTCCCGCGAGGCACGTGCACCACCTTCACTTCCAAAAATAAATGTTTTCGCACCACAATCCGGACAAATAAAATGACTCATATTTTCTACGATACCCAATACAGGTGTCCCTACCTTCTGAAACATTTTCAGCCCGCGACGGGCATCCACCAATGCAACCTCCTGAGGAGTAGTTACGATAATGGCTCCGCTGAGAGGTGTCTTTTGCACCAGTGTCAATTGAGCATCACCGGTCCCCGGAGGAAGGTCGATGACTAACACATCAAGTTCACCCCAGACCACATCATGCAAGAATTGCTCAACAGCTTTCATGACCAGCGGACCACGCCATATCAATGGTGCATCATCATCAATCAGAAATCCCATAGACATTAATTTAATACCAAATTTATCAATCGGAATAATTCGCTGTGTTTCGTCTACCAATGGTCTTTCTTCTACTCCCATCATGATATGAATACTGGGACCATATATATCACTGTCCATTAATCCAGTTTTTAAGCCCTGTTGTGATAGAGCGATGGCAAGATTGGTGCTGACCGTGGATTTTCCGACCCCTCCCTTGCCGGAAGCCACCGCTATAATTTTTTTAATACCAGGAATGGGGGCTCGCCCTGCCCAGGGATCTCCAGTTGGAGCTGCCGTCCTTTCCCTGGCTGCTCCGGAAGTGATTTCCTCGATCTTTAGTTTTGCTTCGGGGTAATTTTCGGAAAATTTCTTTTTAATATCATCCATCACCTGAAGTCGGGTTTCTTCATTCTTGGTTGTAAATTTTAGGGAAATTTCGACCTGATCACCGTCGACTTTGACCTGATTGATAACACCGAATGAGATAATATCCCTTGAAAAACCAGGGTATTTAATTGTTGATAATAATTCTTCAATTGCTTTTACATTCATTTCTTCCATATGTGCTCCCGTTCATCATATCCATATTATAATTTGACTTTAAGATCAATTATATTATTTACAATTAGTCAATCGTCATAAAAGTAAAACAAAGGTGCTCACTTTTTTAGATTTAGTGTTTTGGCTATTAAAATAAATTCAGTTTATTAACAAATATTTATTTCAAAACGAGACAACATCGGTCTGCTCAGAAAAAAAACATCTATTATAGTGAATACTAGCTGTTATGTTTTCGCGAAAAAAATGTCAAAAACTCAATCCGGTAACGGAATAATATCACCCCTAAGCAAACTCCTAATCCATCAGCTACCATATCCCAGACACTCATAATACGTCCGGGAACAAAGTATTGATGTATTTCATCGCTTATGCCATATACCACCCCAAACAAAATGGAATAGAACCAATATTTCCCTCTTACGGTTGGTAATAATAGCTGCTCAGAAAATGACCTGGCCACAAAATATCCAAATGGTGCATAAAAAACAAAGTGGTAAAATTTATCCTGCGGTTCAAAACCAAGATCTGGGGGGCGGAGAGTTGGAATAGAAGATAAAATGAAAATACTGCCCATATAAAGCAGCACTGGCAGATGGATCCTCAGAAAAGTACTTTGTACTATGGCGTTTATTCTGTTCAATTGAAATTCCTTATATCTAAACTGATTGTCCAGCGGAATTTAAATTCGACATCTGAAATATTTTGGTTTACCCAGAGCGGAAAATCTAAATTTATCTGGTCCAGATCGAAATAATTTAATAAAAAAGGGAGGCGGGTCAGAGACAGACTAAAACCGGCTTCTCCCAGATAATAGGAGAATTTCCCCCAGTTGTCTGAAGATGTAGCCCAGGAGGTATAAGACGATATTATAATATCAGACAGGTAAGGAACATAAATAAGACTCAAATTGAGGGGATTCCCCATCGTTATTGCAACCTGGCCACTTAAATAATATTGACCAGCAGGTTCCCATTCAGTGGCAAGAGAACGAAGATTTCCTCCACCCGGATTGAATACATTACCCCGACTCCACCACATTTCGGGCAGCGTGCCCTGCGCTCTCAGGAAGGGATTATAAAGATAATCATAGCTACTGCTTCCTCCAACACGAAATGCTTTCTGAACCGGCACACTCCCGCTGAATCCCCCTGTACGGAAATCCAGGGAAAACTTCTGATGAAAAAAGGCCGGAAGACGTGCCATTCCTCCAGCTTCCCAGTGGGTATAGGCATAGTCACTTCCCAAAAATGAAGACTCAGCTTCCAATGAAAATTCTGCACCTACAGGTAAAAATCCCGATGCCCAATACCCATACTGATATCCAAACTCGATATAACTGATATCGCCCTTGTCTACAGGAAAGGGGGGATACACATCTTTAAAATACTGCCGCCACTGCCAGCCCAGAATAATCCGGGATAATCTGCCATCTTCAGTACTTTCGCGTTGCAACCAGCCTCCGGTACCAATAATTCCGGTCATATGATAGATGTTGGTCACCAGATGTATGTCCTTCTGCATTGAATAGAGTGGATGTTCAAACCAGATATCAATTTCAGGCTGAAATGATTTTAGACCCAACATTATCCGGGACCGATGTTGATAATCAGAATACAGATAATTACCCTGGGTACGAGCTCCAATCTGAGCACCATCTATCTGGTTATAGAATACAAACGGAAAGATAGAGGCGGAATATCCGTCGTCGTATGGATAGAGATATTGCCGATCCAGAAAAGACCAATAAATTTTGGGTATCCGCCGGGTGCTATTATTAAAAGGATTTATATCCAGTAATCTGTTATCCGGATCAATTTGTATATCACTTATCTCCGCCGGAAATTCCATTTCAACATAATATTCACTTTCCTTAAAATCCCAGGGCAATAAATTTTCTATATTTTCTTGTCGAGAGGCAGTGCCGGCATGAACCGGAATCCTGTGATCCTGCTGAGTCCCGTCTTTCAGATAAACACGGAAATCTATGGGCATAACAATGGGATCATTTCGCTTGAAATGCAGGGTAGCATGAAAGGTTTGAGTCGAATCCCGCTTTTCCCATTTGCCACGATAACCCAAAACAGCATAATCACAATGCCAGGTCGTATTCACCCATTGATCAAAAAACCAGCTTAGCTCACGCTGACTGCTGACTTCAAAACTTTTGATTAAATCTTGTGGATATGGGTGCCTGAATTTCCAATTTTCATAATAATTATTCATTCCCTTCCAGAATATTGTATCACCTAAGACCAATTGAAGTTGAGAAGCAACTAATCCCATTTTCTGATAGAAAGGGACAAAGGGATCATACTGAAACCAGTCAAAATGGCGGTTAATCGGTTCTTCCTGACCGGAGCGGATATATCGAAGATAAATAAGGCGGTCAGTTCGCTTACCATTGTAATGATAACCAAAAAATCTTCCCCAGAAACCGGGGGGTGTTAATTGATAAGCATCTTTGTATAGATTCAATTCTTTCATGGCCAGATTTTCGAAAAAGGTTGCAAATCCTTCATCCATCCAGCCATAGCTGGTCTGATTATTTCCCAGAATACCGTAGAACCATTGATGAGCAATTTCATGTATAATAGTGGCACTCAGGTCTGTGCTATCCGAGATTACATCATTAATAATTACAAATTGGGGGTATTCGATACCTCCTGCGGTAACATATCCATCCACCACCGTCATATTTTTATACGGATAAGGTCCTATTTTCTCCTGAAATAATCGTATTGCAGCCGCTGCAATTTCAATCTGAGGTTCCCAACTCTCCAATTGATAGGGAAGAATTAAAAATTTCAACATAACACCATCAACATCCATTTCCCGGTATACAAATGCCGGATCCGCCGTCCAGGCGAAATCGTGGACATTTAATGCTCGAAAGTGATAGGTTACCCATGCATCATCTGAATTATAACCGTAGATATTCTCACGATATTCAGAGTCAATTGAGTCAGGTAATACTTCTTCGTTGAGCAGATCACCGGTTGCGCCAACGATATATCCTTCAGGAACCGTGATTTCAACGTAGTAATTTCCCCATTCCTGATAAAATTCACCATCATAATGTTGATCCGCATGCCATCCAAAACAATCATATACAGCGGGTACCGGATACCAATTTCCAATATCGAAATGATCGCCATAATATCCCAGCCGATCACTGGCCTCTGGAAGCAGGGCATTAAACCGGATTTGGATCTCCACTGAATCTCCTGGTAACAGTGGAGAAATCAACCCGACACGCATAATGGTTCGGTCAATCTCATAGCTCAGACTTTCTTCATCAGACGTCATGATATGAATGATTTCCTGATATCCATATTGTCTTGAGGTCGGTGGCTCCTGTTTGAATTTATTCAGGTAGAGATGAAAATATAACAGATCCAGGGTATCCGGCGAGTGATTAAAATAGGTTAATTTTTGCTGCCCCTCGAGACGATTCAAATCATTGATCAATTTCACCCGAATATTATAATCAACCTGTTGCTGGAAGTATTCTGGAGCAGAAAAAACTTCTAAAGTGCAATACAAATTAATTAAAAAAAATAGAATTAAACGGGTATATTTACACATAAGAAGATAAAATTATAATAAAATTTTACGCAATTTCTGGCAGGAATTTATTAATATTCACCCATATGCTTCACTACTGGGTATCATTTTTTTTAGTGGATCGCCTTGCAATACCTTCGGCATGTTTGATAATATTTTTTCCATACTTATCCTGAATCTGGTCCATTAATTTTTCCAATTTCAGCTTCTTTTCATCTGTAATATCCCAGATACTCAATTGTGATCCACCATTATTTTCCAAATGTGATACACCAACTCCTAAAAGCCGAATGAAATTTTCCGAGGGCAGAAATTCATCCAGTAAGATAATTACCGTATCATAAATATCTTCAGTAAGAGAAATAGCTTTTTTTACCGTATGACTTCGTGTACAGGTCCGGAAATCTGAAAATCTTATTTTCAAATGAATGGTATAGCCTTTCAGATGACTTCTTCGCAGCCTTCCACCCACTTTTTCGGAGAGTTGGAAAAGCGTTTTTTGGAGGATATGTTGATCTATAACATCTGTATTAAATGTTGTCTCATTACTTACAGATTTTACATTTTCATAGGGGGTAACAGATCTTTCATCAGTTCCATGAGCCATCCTATAAATATGCAGTCCCATTTTTCCGAACTTTTTTTCCAAAACATCCTGTGGGTAATTCCGAAGTTGATATACGGTATGTATTCCCATTTTCTGCAGGCTTTTGTAGGTTTGTTTCCCGATGCCCCACAATTTAGTAACCGGTAATGAATCCAGAAATTCCTGCACCTTATCTGGTTCAACAATCATCAAACCATCTGGTTTTTTAAAATCTGAGGCGATCTTTGCCACACTCTTTGAGGGTGCAATACCGACCGAAGCTGTCAACTGAGTTTGTTTTTTTATTTCAGATTTGAGTGTTTGTCCCAAGTTTTTCACATTCTTAAAAAGCGTCATGCTTCCACTCATATCCAGGAAGGCTTCATCAATACTTAGTCCCTCTACCAATGGTGAAAACTGATTTAAAACTGCAAAAAAATTTTGGGAATATTCCTGGTAAACACGACCATGTGGAGTAACATATATACCATTTGGACATAATTGGTATGCTTTGGAGATAGGCATTGCAGAATGCACCCCAAACCTGCGGGCCTCATACGAGGCTGCAGACACTACACCTCTTCCCCTCCCCCCTTGTGGATCTGCCCCGACAATCACCGGTTTATCACGCCATTCCGGGTGTAAAAGTTGCTCAACCGCTGCAAAAAATGCATCCAGATCGACGTGCAGGATTATCTTTGTCCAGACAGTTTGCATTAACGAAAACCGAAAATCGCAATTAAAAATACAGTAAAAACTATGGCCAGATATAAATTCTGGCTTTTCTTTTGCTTTTTCTCAATATCACTGATATTTTGACCCACGGTTAATTCCCGAAAATCACCCACTGCTAAATCGAAAGAACCTCTCATGAACAACCGATTGGCCAACTCCTGTGAATTAAAAAGAGCAACCGAAAGCCCTAATTTTATGCTACCTGCCACATATTCACCATTCTTATTTCGTTCCAGAACAACATACCCATTGATATCCTCCGTTTGCGTCTCCTTTGCTTTCAGGACACCGTTATAGGTTATATATATTTTATTACGCTCACCCTTCCAGCTAATTGAATCCGTTACCGTATCACCCAGCACCACAAACATGTCAAAAAATGTGGGATTTTTATCATCGATTTTACCGATAATAATCCGTAGAACATTTTCCTTACCCTTCGATACCTGCGGATAGAGTAAAACCTTAGAACTTTCAGGATTTTGAATTAAAATTGTGGAATCATAGCGAATGGATACCTTCCGATATAAAAAGGCCATCTGGACATCCATATTGATGGAATCGGCCTGATCAATTTGTAAAGAAATTTCCCCAAAATTTTTATCTTTAGCTGAGATTGCAGCAGGAAAACTAAGATACATTGATAACATCACACTCACAGCAAGCCATATTGTTCTCATAAATTCCTCATGGATACGATGACCTTAAAGTTAATTCTGGCGAAGATAATCCAGTTTTTCCAGAAGTTTTTCAACTTCCAAATCTCTGAAATAGATATTTGAAATATATTTTTGTAAATAATCATACGCTTGATCCAGTCGATTCTGGCTCTCGGCAATAATACCCAGGGATTTATAACATTCCCAACAATTCTTGTCTTCAGCCAGAGCTTTATGTAATAAGGTTTCTGCCCGGGTGGTATCTCCCTGGTTCAAGGAAAATTTACTGACCTCCAGTAAGACCACACTATTTGTATCATCCATCTTTAAAGCCAGGTTAAATTGCTCGATGGCAGTTTCCACCTTTTTCATAGAAAGAAAATATCGAGCCCGGTAAATATATAATTCAGCGTCTTCTGAATCCATCCGCAAGGCCTGGTTCAGATGGGATATACCTTTTTCTGGTAAATCTTCCTTTAAACAGGCTATACCGAGATATTTTTGTGCCTCAAAGTTAAGCTGTTTTTTATTTACATATTGATCAAGATACTTAATCGCCTCAGGATAGTTCCCCTGCTGGTAATAGGTAAGTCCTCTGATCCGAAAGGTTTCCTCAGAAGACCCGCCTTTTTTGTCATAATAATTTAATCGCTCCAAAGTCAGTAAAGGCTTATGATCGGCCAGGTATGCATCCGCTAACAGAAGTTCAAATTGTAAGGAATCCGGCTGGTCCTCTGTTAAATATCGTAACATTTGAGCCGCCTTATCAGGTTTCCTGAATTCCAAATAAAGTAGGGCCAATTTTTCCCAACAGTCCGGAAAATGAGATTTATAGCTTAAAGCAGTTTCATAGGATTTAAGAGCTGACAATTTTTCTCCGGTTAGTTCATAGATCTGGCCCCTGGCATAGTAAAATTGAGAAACTTCAGGTTTCAGGGCGATAGCGGTATCAAGGAAAGATAAAGCCCTCTGATAATTTTGATTCTCTATGGCACTCATAGACTTCTTATAATACAAAAAAGCTGGAGGCTCCCGATCACGCGAAGCCGATTCATTTTTAGAAGAAGAACACGTGAGAAAAAATAGAAAAGTATAAAAAATAACGAAGCTGGGAATAATTTGATAATACTTTTTCATGGTACTCTCATGAGATATTTATATACTTCCCAACTTATATATCCAAACCAGAAACCCAGAGCAGTTGCGGTAAAACTTAAAACCAAGAATGGGTAACTCAACGGAAAAGGTTTCAATATCGTCAAGGCAAGGAACAGAGTTACAAGCAGGATAAGCACAAATATTCCTATTTTCCAACCACCTTTTATTCCCTGCATCAATAAAGATAGGATAAATCCTGCAGGTAGAAAAGTAAAAACTTCTTTCGTAAAATGGATCAGGAGATTTAATCTTTTATATTTAAGAATCTGGAAATTTTTTTTACCTCCTGCAATAAATAAATCGTGAAAATTATCGGCTGAGGCATACAGGGGTTCAAAAAAAGTAAAATAGGAATAAAGGGACAATAAATATATAATTGCCATAAACTGGAAAAATTCGATATGAGCCCGATTGTAAATTTTATGTGGAATCTCTATCCCTGTTTTTTCTCCAAATCGAACATACTTCTGAAATAGAAAAAAACTGAGTCCGGTGAGAATTCCAACCTCCGCTGCAAGGATATCGGACAGCGCATGATTTCGAATGGGAATGAATAGCTGAAATAACTCCAAAAATATCGGGATGAATGAAAGAGCGACGATTAATACATATTTTTTTGAAGAATTGAAAATTTGACCAAAATACCTGTAAACTCCCAGGAATAACAGAAAGGAAAAAGTTCCAAAAACAATTAACTGGACCGGAAGAGCGTACCAGAAATTTTTCCATTGTATTTGATTTTCAATTAGTATTCGAAAAGTTGTTTTTACTGAAATTAAAGAAGGTTGAAAGGTAAAGGGAATTGAATAACTTATACAAATAAATATGAGAAACATGGCAGCAATGGACATTTCCGGTTTACCGGCAAACAGATAAAAAAGCAAAGATTTAATCCGGGCATGAAATCTTAAATATATAATTAACATCAACAATGCACCCAGTATATTCCCCAGAGTGTTGGTCAGAAGATCGGTCACCGAAGTATGCCGGTCGAAAGTCAGCAGTTGAAGAAATTCAACCACAAAACTGACCGTAAACCCGGTCAGAAAAATTTGAGTCCAGTCCGCAAAGGTAAAATTCCGATAATACCGTAGTATTTTCCTTAAGGCTAACAATATGCCTAAAGGCATAAAGAATAAAATATTGGCAATGACATCAGAACGGGCTAAAAGTCGATGCTGTCCTTTGAAAGGAATCCCAATCAATCCGGTTTAAGTGGTTCAAATAAATATCCCAGCCGGTGATAAAATTGAAAGGGACAATGGTACTGTAAAAAATAAAAAAAATGTAGAGAAAAATGAACAGGTTTAGCCAGTGTTGTCGAAAAAGTTGATAATATTTTTCCATAAATCAGCGTTCGATTATAGTGAGTTCATCCCGGATCAGACCATCAGTGATTCACTGAAGAGTAGATAAAAATTGAATCTCCCGTTCCCGGTGGTGATAATTATCCGGAACATCTCCTTGATAGCTCTTCAAAAAATATTCCGTAACGGCTGGAATCCACTCATTAACAGGTGTTGATTGAAATCCAAGTTCACTTTCTGCCTTTGTAGGATCCAGATAAGAAATCCATCTCCCACTAAAGGGTGAGATATCTGTCGTCAAATTATTCCGGGTTAATTCGGGCACCGGAATATAACGAATATCAACCCTTGCGTTCAGGAGAGTACCAATAAGTTGTAAAAACTCTGATAAGTGAAAGACCTCTTTCTGAGCCAGGTTGAATGCTTCTCCCCGAAGTTTTGAGAGTGATAGTATTTGAAATATTGCGTTGACCACATCCCCTGCATAGATGTGGCGAATAATAACATCCCCATTATCAGGAATAATCAGAGGATGTGAATCCTGAATACGAAGAAGGTAAGAGTAAAGGCGAAGCGTGTAATCCCTGGCTCCATGTATAACAGGACAGCGCAGACTAACCGCAGGGAAATTCCGATATATATTCCGATCCAACAGAAAATATTCTATTTCTCTTTTTTTAATCCCATACTCATAGGCGATTTCCTCCCCGGGTGGGCATGAGATTAATTTCTGATAAAAATCTTCCTCCCTGGCTGGCAGATTTTTATTTTCCGTTACCAGATATACCTGGCCCGTACTGATAAAAATATATTGGCCGATACGATTCCGGAATAACCGTTCACATATTTTCACATCTTTCAGATCATACCCGATCAGATCGATGACAGCATCGAAGGTTCTTCTATAAAAAAAATTCTCAAATTGCCGATAATCCCTGCGATCTCCTGTAATCCTGTCAACCCTATCCCCAAAATCATCCGGAGTGAGACCCCGGTTAAACAGAGTTACATTGAAACCATGATCAAGTAGAGAGTGAGTCAAGTGGTAGCCTAGAAATTTTGAACCACCGATGATTAAAATATTCATTTATCTTTTTTAAATTAGATCAATGCCAATTATACCATATTAATTCAATTATATTTTCAACTTTTAATCAGAGAATTGTATCCAATAGTCGGTTTATCCGAATCAAAGTCGATTGGGTGGAAAAATTTTGATCGATTTTTTTTGAATAATAATTCATCAGAAGCTTTTTCTCAATATTATCATCGGATTGGGAAAACCAGTGAAACCAACCCATGTCTTGAAGCCGTTTTGCCAGATAGACTTGCTCTGTCTGCCCCGGAGTGGGAATTAAGACCGCCTTTTTCTGAAGTTCCACAAGTTCCATAATGGTGCTGTATCCGGAACGGGAAATAATCAATCGGCTGCGATTGAACAAGTTTTCCATTTGCTGCCGGCTGGGATGATGATAAATCACCAAATCACTGGAAGGATTTTCTATCTGGTTGCTTTCCGGTTTTCCAAGAGCCAGAACTTTATTACCGGGGATTTTAGGTAAAATATTTCTCGCCAACTGTTCAAAGACAGTACGCTGCGGTTCCGGCCCTGAAATCGAAAACAAAACATCAATATCTTCGGTAATAGGTTGTCTGCTTAAACTTGAGAGAATTCCGCAATAATTAAGGCGCGATGCCGGAGAAATACTCGACATCCTGCCACTTAAATAACCCGCCTTTCCATCGAATTCATCCGGGATGAGGATCTGGGTAAATTTACGATGAAAGTAGCGATTGAACCAAATTCCGAGGAACTCCAAAAATCGTAATCCTGCAGGTGCAATAAAGCGCAATTGGTGAGAGATAAAAAATGAGGGAACTTTGGTATTGAAACATCCATAGCGATGATCGCTCATGATCACATTAAATTTTTTCACGCGGAGTAATTGGGTGACAATTCTATTTTCTTGACTCACTATATTAAAAAGTACAGGAATTTTTCTCAGTACTCCAGCAAGATTTACCCCTTTTTGGCCATACTCAAAGCGATAGTCAGGTAAAACTATAAATTCTGCAGCGGGTAACTCCTGTTGTAAAAAGGTCAGTGATCTGCCAGAACTGGCAATGGTTAGATGGTAATTTCGATTCAGGAAATCCTTCAAAATGGGAAGTGACCTTGAAGCATGACCTAAACCCATGTTGAGAACGGCGAACAAAATCGCTGGATTTTTATTGACCTGAACGTGATTTTTGTTCATCGGAAAGGAGATTCGTTATAAATTTAATGCTCTAGGTTTCCGAAATATCCGATATAATCAGAATGAATATCAAGTAATTTATATATTGGGTTCAGTGATTTCCGAACCCAATGCAAGCAAAAAAAAACCGGGTAAAACCCGGCTTTTTTAAATAATTTCCATGCAATATTATAATATGCACAAAACCTATTCGCTACTCTTCTTCTTTGTCTTAGTTTTGGTCTTTGTGGCTTTGTCCGTTTCACCTTCAGAGGAATCTTCTTTTTTTGCTTTGGTTTTTTTTGCCGAGGCTGATGCTTTGGTTTTCTTTTTTGTTTCGGCAGCTTTTTTCGTCTTTGCTGCTGTTGACTTCTTTTTTTCCGGTTCTGGTTCAGCCGCTTCAACCGGTTCATCCTCGACTTCCGGAACAGCTTCTTGCTCAGTTTCTACTACCTCTTCGGTAATTTCCGCAGCGGGAGTTTCCACTTCACCTTCTTTTTCCTCAGCGGTCTTTTTGGATTTAGGTTTTTTGGCGGGTCGTCCCCGATCTTTCTCTTCACCTGGAAGTCCCTCAAGTACTTCAGGAACATCCTTTACGAGCTCACCCATGGTCGTTGGGGAAAAATTATGAGCGGCATTATAGGCATCTATTTCCTGCTTCTCTTTTCCTTTAAGGTATTCGGAAACTGAAAGCACAATTCGTTTATTTTCCTTATCGAACTCAATAACCTTTAATGGTAAATCATCGCCTACTTTAAAATGATCCGATGCTCTTTTTAGACCACTTCTCCCCAGATGATTCAGCGGAACAAAAGAGTCCACTCCAAGAGGTAAAGTGACGATGACCCCCTTATCAATCAGCCGAGAAATTTTTCCGGTAGTTTCAATACCAACATTGTAAGTTTCTTCAAATGTATCCCAGGGATTGGTTTCCACCTGTTTATGACCTAAAGCAATGCGGCGTTCTTCTTTGTTAATATCAAGTACTACCACATCGATTTCCTGGTTTTTCTTGACGACTTCACTGGGATGGCGAACTTTTTTGGTCCAGCTCAAATCTGAAATATGGACTAACCCATCTACTCCTTCTTCCAGTTCAACAAATGCACCAAACGGGGTCAGGTTTCTCACAATTCCGGTATGTTTTGAGTCAATTGGATATTTTTCGCTAATTTTATCCCAAGGATCCGGTGTAAGTTGCTTAAGACCAAGTGAAATTTTACGGTCATCGGTTTCAATACTTAATACAACCGCTTCAACTTTATCCCCTTCCTTAAGCAATTGAGCAGGATTTTTAATGTGCTGCGACCAGCTCATTTCTGAAACATGAATGAGGCCTTCAATTCCTTTTTCAAGCTCGACAAATGCACCATAATCTGCCAGGCTTACCACAGTTCCTTTGATCGTGCTGCCAACCGGGAATCTTTCCTCCACTTTCTCCCAGGGATGCGGTTGTAATTGCTTTAAACCCAAAGAGATACGCGACTTGTTCTCATCAAAATCCAGGATCATCACATCCAATTCCTGATCGAGTTTGACGACCTCTGAAGGATGATTTACCCTTCCCCAAGAAAGATCCGTGATATGCAGAAGTCCATCCACCCCACCTAAATCGATAAACACACCAAAGTCGGTGATATTTTTAACCATTCCTCTTCTAACCTGATTCTTTTCAAGGGTATCGAGTATTTCTCCGCGCTTGCTCTCCAGATTCTTCTCAATAATAACGCGTCGAGAAACCACAATGTTTTTACGAAGCTCATTAACCTTGACAATTTTCAGATCTAAATCCTGACCCACAAATGCGTCAAAATCTCGGATAGGCTTCACATCTACTTGTGATCCAGGTAAAAAGGCATCAACTCCTCCAAGATCAACTACAAATCCACCTTTTATTCTTCTTACAATTCGTCCCTTAATTGTCTCATTCTTTTCATGTTTGTTCAGCAAATTTTCCCAGGTGCGGATAAAATATACTTTACGTCTGGATAAAAGCACCTGCCCCTCAACATCCTCAGGATTGTCCAGGAATACTTCAATCTCATCACCTTCCTTGATGGTATCCAGATCAATAAATTCATCCTTTGGTATCATCCCTTCAGACTTAAAGCCGACATCCACCACCACATCCTGCTCAGTAATATGAACGACAGTACCTTTGATGATATCACCTTCATGAACCTTATCAAAACTCTTCTCATAGAGTTTTAATAATTTGGGATCCATCTCAATATCATCATCTACAAGTACATCCGGTGCATCTTCGGGTTTAAACACCTGCCCGGGTTTAAATCTGTCATGCTCCTGGTTGTTTGAAGAAACAGTCTCCTTAGGATCAGCCTGTTCTTCCTGAGTTTGTTTTTTTGAATCATCCGACATTAAAAAAATCCTCCTTTTCAAAAGATTTCCCCGCAGGGATCAAGCAAACGCCAAATTTAATGGGTGTTGATTTATATTCAAAATGATTTTTAATTAATTCTGCATTATATTGCGATCACAAAATCACAGACGTGGATCAAACCATATGGCCAAATTATTTTTTAAGGCATCGATTTTGGTATAATAAATATTTTAAACATACTGGATATTTGGTATGCCAAAAAAACAATCAATATTTAAGCAATAGGAAAATAATTGGTTACTGCCAAAGCACACTCAAATTTTGCTCTCATCAAATACTGGGGAAAACGGGAGGAAGTACTTAACCTTCCGGCTGTCGGATCGATCTCTATCACATTACAGGAAATTTTCACTATTTCTTCCCTGATGTTTGATAAGAGCCTGGCACAGGATATGATTGAAATCAACGGCAAAGCTGCATCCCCGCAGGAAGCACAGCGCGTCAGTTCGTTCATTGATTTGTTTCGTAGATTGGGAAAAATAACAGCAGCGGTAAAAGTAATCAGCCGGAACAATTTCCCTACCGGCGCAGGTCTGGCTTCTTCCGCATCAGCCTTTGCCAGCCTGGCCCTGGCTGCCAATCAGGCGGCAAACTTGAATTTAACCAGCAGCAAATTATCCGAACTGGCCCGGATGGGATCAGGATCTGCCGCTCGTTCAATTTTCGGTGGTTTCGTAGAGATGAAAATAGGCAAAAGGTCTGATGGATCTGATTCAATCGCTGTTCCAATAGCCGGCAAAGAGTTCTGGGATATGCATGTCCTTATTGCCATTACCTCTGAAAAACAAAAAGAAATCGGATCAACCGTCGGCATGAAAATGACTGCGGCTACCTCCCCTTACTACCCTCAATGGATTAATACAAACCAGTCCGATTTGAAAGAAATGCGACATGCGATTCAAAATAAGGATTTTGAAAAACTCGGCGAATTATCTGAGTTAAGTTGTTTAAAAATGCACGCCGTTGCCCTCAGCGCAAATCCAGGTCTAATTTATTGGAACAGTGCTACAATAGATTGTATGCATGCAATTCGCAACCTGAGAAAGCAAAATATCCCGGTCTATTTCACGATTGATGCGGGTCCTCAGGTAAAGGCAATCTGTTTGAAAGGAGATATTCCAGTCATCCAGGCAGAATTGAAAAAAATAAGAGGTGTTAAAAGAATTATCTCCTCCGCACTGGGCCCTGATGCTTCAATTCTGGAGGACCAGCTTTGAACTGTCAGGTCACAACCCCCGGGAAACTGATACTTATTGGTGAGTACGCAGTTCTGGAAGGTGCACCTGCGCTGGTTATGGCAGTAAACCGTTATGCCAGGGTCAGCCTGATCCCCAGGAGAGGATCACATTTCACTGTACACTCTACAACTCTGGATACGGGAAAAGTCTCTTTTCGGGTAACTTCCCGAAGAAAACTGGCTTTTCCTCCCAAAGTCACTGATTCCCAAATTGAAAAACTCCGTTTTTTTAGAAATATCCTGGAGGATTTTTTTTTAATAGAGAAATTATCCACTGACATCCCCAGCCACGAGATAGTTCTTAATACCCGGGAGTTCTTTCTTCCCAAGGAGCCGCAAAAATTAGGATTAGGATCCAGTGCGGCACTAACGGTTGCTCTGGTACAAGGTATCCTGTACATTCTTAATCAAAAAGATATCAGGATTACAGACCCGGATCAGCTGTTCAGACTCTCTGAGAAAATTCACTATAGAGCACAGGGGAAAAAGGGCAGTGGGATTGATATCGCTTCCAGTTGTTTTGGCGGTACTATCCTGTTTCAAAAACTATTCAACCGGGAGCCCTATTCATTTAAAATAAATAAAATTGAAATACCGGAAGAGCTGCTTATCATCCCAATTTGGACAGGAATTTCGGCCTCAACCCCCAACTTGATTAAACAGGTTCATGAATTTCAGAAGAAAAATCAGCCAGCTTATGATTCTATCTATAATAATTTATCTCAAATTTCGCAACAAGCCTGTGACGCATTAAAAGGGAAAAATACCCTTAAGTTTTTGGATTATTGCAGGCAGTATTTCGATACGCTTACTGAATTAGGTGAGGCTAGTCAGGCAAATATTGTGTCACCTGTACACCGGAAAATCGCCGGAATTGTATATAATGAGGGTGCGGTGTATAAATCCTCGGGTGCTGGCGGTGGAGACATTGGTTTGGCTTTTACACTATCGAAAGAAGTTGCGAAACGTGTTTCCGATAAACTTTTGCGTTCCGGGTTTGAAATCCTTAATATAGGATTATCATTAACAGGTTCTTGTGTGAAATCCCGTTTTATCTCCAAAAAAGGAGAATAGAAGTGGAAAAGTCCCGTATACCAAAATTCTATAAATACGCAATAGCAGATCGTTTGAGATTATTATTTGAACGCAATCTGCTTAATGATGATGACTACTATCAGTTGTTAAACTATAATAATATTCTGACAGCTGATGAAGCAGATAAGATGATAGAAAATGTCATCGGAATTTTCGGCCTGCCTATCGGACTCGGACTGAATCTCATGGTGAATAAGAAAGAGTACGTCGTTCCAATGGTTGTTGAAGAACCATCAATTGTGGCTGCGGTCAGTTCCTCATCTAAACTGGTGCGCGAAGCCGGCGGATTTCAGAGCAGCAGTACAGAGCCGATACTGATCGGGCAAATCCAGATTGTCGAGGTCGAGAATCCCGCACGCGCAAAAAATGTCATCTTACAAAACAAAGAGGAGATTATCAATCTTGCCAACAGTCTGCATCCCCGAATGCAAGCACGGGGTGGAGGGGTGAAAGATGTAGAGGTCAGAATACTTACCCGAACCGCACAGGAAAAAGACATGGTTATCGTTCATCTTCTGGTCGATACCCGCGATGCCATGGGTGCAAATCTGGTGAACAGCATGTGTGAAGGTGTAGCATCCTTGCTGGAAAAAATCAGCGGTGGACAGGTGTTCTTACGGATACTTTCCAATTTAACAGACAGGTCTATTGTCCGATCCAATTGCATTATCCCGCTTGAGCTGTTAAAAGGAAAAGGATTTAAAGGGGAACAAGTACGCGATGGAATTATTCTGGCTAATGAATTTGCCAGTATTGATCCTTACCGGGCAGCTACCCATAATAAAGGCATCATGAATGGAATCGATCCTGTAGCAATCGCAACCGGGAATGATTGGCGCGCCATTGAAGCCGCTGCCCATGCCTATGCCGCTCGAGGGGGGGCTTATACGGCACTTACTCACTATTACAAAAATGATAAAGGTGAACTGGTTGCCAGCATCGAAATACCCATCAAAGTAGGAACAGTTGGCGGACCGCTTGAATCCAATCCCAGTAACAGAATTCTGCATCGACTGATGGGTATTGAGTCTGCGACTGAACTGGCTGAGGTCATGGGTGCGGTGGGACTGGCTCAAAACATCGCTGCTTTACGGGCTCTTGTAACGGAAGGAATCCAACGAGGCCACATGACACTTCATGCCCGAAGTGTCGCCAGTGCAGCTGGAGCAACTGCAGATATTTTCGAAACCGTGGTTGAAAAATTGATAAACGATGGAGAAATAAAAGTCTGGAAAGCTCAGCAAATTGTGGAAAATCTACGTGCCAGCAAACAAGTGGAAGAACTGGAACAGGAGGTCATAGAATATATCCCGGAGATGGCTACAGCATACGGGAAGGTTATTCTGCTGGGAGAACACGCCGTCGTGTATGAGAGTCATGCGATTGCAGCCCCAATTCCGCTTGCGATTCAGGCCAAAGTCCATCCCGGCGACAATGGAATTCATTTATTAATCCCGCGCTGGGGAGTGGAAGAAAAATTACAAAAGGGGGTCGAACATAAATACTCCATTTATGAATCCCTAGATCTCATACTTAATCGTCTGGGCCTTGAAGATAAGGACATGAAAATTGAAATATTTCCACATATTCCCCGCGCTGCCGGTCTCGGCGGATCTGCCGCTCTAGCCGTAGCGATCATCCGGGCGCTGGCACATTATTACAAACTTTCAATCAGCAACGAAGAAATATCCCACTTAGCATATGAATCCGAACTAATCGCCCATGGATCAGCATCGGGAATCGATAATACGCTGGCCACCTATGGGAAATTTTGCCTGTTTAAGAAGGGAGATCCGCCGTTTATGCAGAATATTTCTCTAAAGCAACCTCTATCCTTTGTAATCGGTCTAACGGGAATAGAAAGTCTGACTGCAAAAATGGTTGCCAGGGTTCGTTCAGGTCGAGAAGAGAACCAGAAACTTTATGATCATATATTCGAAGAAATAGATAATGTCACCCTTAAATCTGTGAAAGCTATCGAAGCGGATGATCAGGTGAAATTAGGTGAGTATATGAACCAGAATCAGGGATTGCTGAATGCTCTCCAGGTTTCTTCCCCTGAACTGGAGGAGATTATTGCTATTGCCCGGAAGAATGGAGCGCTTGGTGCTAAACTGACCGGGGCAGGTGGTGGTGGTGCGGCCATTGCACTTTGTCCAGGAACGAGTGAAAGAGTATCTATGGCCATTAGAAAGGCAGGATATCATACGGTTGTTACAAAACTTGGATAAACTGATATAGGAGATATGAGATTGACTTTTTCCCGGCAGGATAATAAAGTTTCCTTTGACAACGAACTACTTATACTGGTCAATGAAAGTGATAAGGAAATTGGACATAAAAACAAACTTGCATGTCATCAGGGTAATGGAATTCTTCATCGGGCTTTTTCCATTTTTATTTTTAATGACGCAGGTAAGGTATTAATGCAAAAAAGGAGTTCAGAGAAAAAATTATGGCCCCTTTTTTGGTCCAATAGCTGTTGCAGTCATCCCAGAAAAGGTGAAAAAATAGAGAAAGCCACACATCGGCGCATGGAAGAAGAGTTGGGATTCAGGACAGACCTTCAATTTATCTTTAAATTCCAATATCAGGCCAATTACCTTGATATTGGCTCCGAAAATGAACTCTGTTCTGTATATATCGGAAAATCCATAGCTGTTGTGAGGCCAAATAAAAATGAAATTGAAGAATGGCAGTATTTATCGGTTCAGGAATTAGATCAAAAAATTGAGGATGATCCAACTCAATTTACCCCCTGGTTTAAAATTGAGTGGCAACGCATGAGAACAGAATTTTGGCCGGCGATTCAGACATATCTTGAGTAAGAATTGATACCTTCATATTTTGTAATTAGAAATAAATGCTCGCCACATTACCGCATCCACCCTATGATAGTTTGTTACCGAATGACTGGGCGGTAATCTTAGCTACCAATCCCGCCAAAAAGATGAGTCCTATAAGGTTCGGAAATGCCATAAAGGCATTGGCAATATCTCCGACATTCCAGACAATATCTAAATATCGTCCCTGTAAATTCGCTCCAATAAATAAAAGCAGAATGTATATTAAGCGATAGGGCCGCTTGATTTTGACACCTGCAAAATATTCCAAACATTGTTCGCCATAGAATGACCATCCAATAAGTGTGGTATATCCAAAGAGGAAAGAAGCAATTGCGATTATCCAACCCCCATAGGGGATGACGGCATTAAATGCTTCAGCTGTTAAGGCGGTACTGGATAATCCACCAGCACTAACATTGTATCCTATTTGTTCAGCAACCTCCAGGACCTTGGGATGTAACATAGACATCTCTGAGCTACTCAGCGACCCCCCATTAGCTAACATGCGAACACCTGCAGCCGGAGTAAGCAGATATACACCGGTTAAAACAATGGTTAGGGTTGTCATAGTGTTGACCAGTAGGGTATCGATAAAAGTTCCGGTCATGGCAATCAAGCCATTCTTTGCAGGATCTTTAGATTTTGAAGCACTTTGGGCAATCGCTGCAGATCCCAGACCGGATTCATTGGATAATACTCCCCGGCTAACCCCGAGGCTGATAGCTTTCTGAACTGAGGTACCGACCAAAGCCCCGCCTACCGCCTGAGCAGAAAAAGCCGAGCTAATGATAATCTGGAAAGCCTCACCCACAAAGGAAATCCTGCTCAGAATAATGATGAGTGCCCCACTGATGTAAAAAAGAATCATCGTAGGAACAAGTCTTTCTGCCACCGCTCCTATCCGTTTAATCCCGCCAATAATGACCAATCCAACCAGCAATGTCAGTAGAAGTCCACTGATAAGAGGTGGAACACCAAACTGGCTTTCAAAAGCCAGGGCCATAGAATTGGATTGGGCCATATTACCGGTTCCAAACAATGAAGCGAAAGCACCGCAGACGGCAAATGCACCCCCCAAAAAGATCGCAAATCTCTGATTTTTTATACCGTGCCTGATATAATACATCGGGCCACCCGCCATAGAACCATCTTCTGCTACCTGCCGAAATTTCACACCCAAAAATCCTTCGGCATATTTAGTCGCCATCCCAAAAAAACCAGAGATCCACATCCAAAAAGGAGCTCCGGGTCCTCCGGTTGCAATCGCAGTAGCAACTCCGGCAATATTACCATTCCCCACAGTTGCAGCAAGGGCAGTCATCAACGCCGCAAACGGCGAAATATCCCCTTCTTCCTCCTCCTCATGATCTCTACCCCGGGCACCCAGTAGCACCAGCTTGAATGCAGGGAAAAGTTTTCGTATCTGAATTACACCTGTCACAATCGTTAAAATGATGCCGGTCAAAACAAGCAGGGCAACCATCCAGTTACCCCACATAAAATCACGAATAGAAATAGAAAGCTGTAGTAATTCTTCCAACCACTGGTTCATAAAAAAATTCCAATCTCGCTGTTATTAAAAGTATGAATACCTGTCACCGGATAATTTTCCAGCTTAGGGTAAAATGAAAATTCCCTGCAGGAATTCACCTTCAGACTAGAAAATTTTGAAAAGATTTAACAAGATGATAAAAATAGTGATCGGACAAATAAAACGGATCAGGAAACCCCATACTGGGGCCCATCTGACAAATCCCGGATTACCCATCGCTAATTCTTTAGCAGCATGCTTTGCACCCCATACCCAGCCTACAAAAATGGAAAGTAAAAACGCCCCAAATGCCAATGAGAGATTCCCCCAGATAAAATCCATCAGGGAAAGAAACTCCATGCCATTGATAATGGGTTTACTGAGCCAACCGACGGCACCCTGAGACAGGGCAGAAGGTATTCCTAAAACAAAAACAATTATCCCGACGATCCAGACAGCAATCTTTCTGGCTACACCTTTTTCATCAACCAGAAAAGCTGTAGGTACTTCCAATAAAGAAATGGTAGAGGTAAGCGCAGCAATCGATAACAATATAAAGAAAATGACCCCGACAAATATTCCGAAAGGCATATTCTTAAAAATTGCCGGGAATACATTAAATACCAAGCCCGGCCCCGCTGCCGGATCCTGGTTCATGGCAAATAAAGCCGGAAAAATTATCAATCCGCTCATGATAGCAATGGCTGTATCTGCCAGCGCCACGTAGATTCCGGAGGAGATCAGATTATCAGACTTGGAGATATAACTTCCATAAGTCACCATCAGGCCCATCCCCAAACTCAGGGAAAAGAAGGCCTGACCTAACGCTGCCAGAATAACAGATCCATTAATTTTACTGAAATCCGGCTTCAAATAGAATGACAAACCCCTGGAAGATCCCGGAAGTAAATTAGAATAAACAATCAGAGCGATTAACAGTACAAAGAGGATTGGCATGAGAATTTTTGCCCATTTTTCAATGCCACCCTGCACTCCACCATAAACCACCAGGATAGTCAAAAGCATAAACACTGAGAAAAGTATAGAAACCAGCAAAGGATTTGCGACAAAATTTCCAAAACTCAACTCATTTGGGATCATCATTTTAAAAATGTATCCGAATGTCCAACCGGCGATTACCGCATAATAGGAAAGGATAAAGAGACCGGTAACAATGCCCAGACCACCAACCCAGATCCAGCCGCTTTTTGGCCTCAACGAAGATATGGCACCCACTGGATTTTTTTGAATTGCCCGCCCTAATGCAAGCTCTGCATATAAGTAGGGTAGTCCTATCACCAATACACAGAGAAGATAGACAAACACGAATGCCGCCCCTCCATTCAACCCGGTCACATAAGGAAAACGCCAGATATTTCCCAGTCCAATAGCCGATCCCGCTGCAGCGAAAATAAATCCAAGCTTCGAACTCCATTGTCCACGATCGTTATCCTGCCCCGGCATATTCGTCCTCCATCAGCAAAATATATATTTAATTTAGCTTCGTATCTTATTCCATTGAAATATCGTCAGTCAATTCATTAATGTCGCCCTTTTCATAAGGGAACAAGGTCTGCAATTTTTGTCCAATCAGGGTTACCCCTTCACAAATACCCTCTGTGAAATCACCTTTTTTAAACGATTCACTCATCAATGTCGCTACGTCAGACCAAAAATTACCTGGTACAACCTCATTGATACCCTGATCTCCCAGAATCACAAATTTCCGATCAGCAGTCGCCAAATAAATCAACACCCCGTTCTTCTCAGCTGTTTTATGCATGCCAATTTTTTTAAAAACTTTTATGGCGTGATTATAAATATCCTTTTTAGCCTTTTTTTCCAGATGTAAGCGAATTTCACCTGAGGTTTGTTTTTCAGCCATTTGAATCGCTTTAATAATATCTTCCCGTTCTTTTTCCGAGAAGAATCTTGCAGGATTATCGGACCGTTTTTTACTCATTGCATTCAAAATTTATATGGATAGTTATTTACCAGCTTCCAGTGGCGCCACCACCACCAAAGCTTCCCCCGCCACCACTAAAACCGCCTCCCCCGAAACCTCCACCACCAAAGCCTCCCCCATGACTTCCTCCGCCAAATCCACCCCACCAGAAGGGACCACTGTGGCGATATCCTCGTGAACTAACACTGGAAAACCTTTTACGTTTAAAAAATGAAAGAAAAAGAAGAAAAAAGAATACCAGCAGGACAAACGGAAAACCATTTTTTTCGCTGCTGCCTCTGGTTTTTTTCATGGCTTCGAATTTGCCGGCTGCTGCCTGCATCACAGCTTTAACCCCTGCAAAGATTCCCTGCCAATACTGACCTTCCTTGAAATAAGGCGAGATCACATTCTGAGCAATCTGAATGGCCACCGCATCTGGAACCATATCCTCCAGACCATATCCCACCTCTATCCTGATTTTTCGTTCCTCCATGAAAACAGCCAAGATAATGCCATTATCCCGGTTTTTTTGACCAACCAGCCATTTCTCACCTACTCGAATGGTAAACTCCTCAACGGCATATCCCTGAGCATTTCGAAATATCGCCACGATCAGCTGGTTTGAGGTGGAATCCTCATAAGCACGTAACAGAGTATTTAAGGTATTCTCTTCCCCAGGGGTAAGCAAATCTACATAATCTGCAACATATTGATCAGGTGAATCTGGTATTTCCTGTCCCGATGCCGGCTTCGTTTGAAGAAATATCAGAACCAGAAAACAGGCATAAATAAAAAGAATGACATTCTGTTGACGCATGAGCTGGTTCACCTTCACATAAAATGAAAATATAAGGATAAACTCCACGCAGGCGAAGAGAATTTTTGGGAGAATTAATTCTCTGCTGCAGGATATAACTTGGGAATTATTATTCTTTTATCTGTCTTTCGTGATCAATTCAAGTTTTCCCATGGCATTTTTTATATTTTAAGCCACTCCCGCAGGGACAAGGATCGTTGCGGCCCACTTTGGGCATATCCCGTTTGATAGGTTGTGTTTTTTGACTGCGTTGCTGACCGGCCTTTTGAATATCTGAAAGTTCACGTTGCGGTGCTGGCGCATCATCACTACTCTGATAGCC
The DNA here is from genome assembly GCA_020350205.1 of bacterium. Classification (GTDB taxonomy): domain Bacteria; phylum Calditrichota; class Calditrichia; order RBG-13-44-9; family RBG-13-44-9; genus RQOF01. The sequence continues at coordinate 1,811,012 of CP070707.1, read as the reverse complement.
CAGATTTGTGGCATCATTATGGACCAACATTAAGCGAGGAGGTGCATAGCGGTGTTCACGGGGCGCTTCAACTATTTGAGTCCGCCAGAGCATTTCCAGAACTTTCTGGTTAATATTGTCCAGAAGATCGACAAACATGTGATACGCTTCCTGCTTGTATTCCATGAGAGGATCTTTCTGGCCATAAGCCCGAAGCCCAATCCCCTCTTTTAACATATCCATTTCATGGAGATGATCTTTCCAGTTTTCATCTACAACCCGCAGTAAAATGTATTTTTCAAAATCCCTCAGGAATTTTTCACCCAGCTTTTTCTCTTTTAATGAATACACATTGAGTGCTTCGGTCTTGACATAATCCCTAAAATCAGATTCGCTCATTCCGTAAAGTCGCTCGCCAAGAGAATTTATATCAAACAAAAGCGTACGGATTAAAATTTCACTTAATCCCTCTAGATTCCAGTCTTCAGAATGCTGTTTTTCCCCGATGAATTTCTCAAACTGG
>CP070707.1:1798433-1810410 GCA_020350205.1 bacterium | reverse complement strand
ATGTCACCCACCAGGGCAATGAACTCCGGCTTACCAAAGTCCGCGAGCGGGTGGAACGGGCCAGACCGATGATGTTCTGGGAAAATCTCACCCTGCGGACCAAATTTTCACTGCTCACCTCCCTGATTCTGACCTTGCTGGTTTTTGCAGCATTTATTTTCTTCAACTCCCGTATTCGATCCAACGTAACCGATGAAATGTATTCCAAAGGGCAGGCATACAGTTCCAATCTGGCGAAAAATTCCTGGGAACCGATCAATGAAGGAAGCGATCTGACACTGTATGAAAATGCCCAGTCAATCTGGGAAAGTGATTCCCAGATGATCGCCATGGTCCTCATAACCGATTCCCGTTCCCGTCCGCTGGCAACCTACCCCATTAATCGCAACCTGGTGGGCCAGCCCCTGGATATTCCCACATTTCAGCTTTTGGATACCCTCGGGGCAAGCAAGATTTACAGTTATTATCTGGGGAAAGACAGCAGTTTCTATGCCTTTATCAGTCCGGTAATGCTGCCCGGGGTAGTCAACCAATCTATTGGATTTTCGCAAATTTGGGTAAAAACCACCTATGTTGAACAGCGGGTCTATCGCTCCCGCATCAATCTGATTGTGGTATTATTTATTATTTTGATTCTGGGTAACGGGGGTTCCTTTATCCTGATCACCCGCATTATGGATCCGTTCCATAAACTGGCCAGCTGGGTCCGGGATGTGGGGCATGGCAACGTGGACGAGGACGAACTGGATATCGATGCCAGCGATGAGCTGGGAGAAATCGCCCAGGCTTTTAATGAAATGACCAGTAAATTCCGGGAAGCCCAGACCAACCTGATGGAACAACAGCGCATTCAGCGGGAACTGCAAGTTGCTCAGGAGATTCAGCAGATGCTGCTTCCCAATGATTTTCCCAATGTGGTAGGTTATGATATTACTTCCTACTACCAGGCAGCCAAAGAGGTGGGCGGAGATCTGTTCGATTTTGTGGAAGTGGATGACCATACCATTGGAATCTGTGTGGCCGATGTTTCCGGAAAAGGTGTGCCGGGATCCATGGTCATGACCATGATTCGTACTGCCCTGCGCTTGGAAGCCAGAGGGAATAAGAACCCCGCTGAAGTTCTCTCCAAAGTGAATGAATTTGTGACCGATGACATCCGTAAGGGTATGTTTGTCACTGCTTTTTATCTCATTCTCGATTCACGGGAGCGCATGATTTCCTTCGCCAGTGCCGGGCATAATCCTATGATTTTATACCGGGGGAAGTCTAAAGAGACCTACTATCTGAATCCGCCCGGATTTCCGGTGGGCATTACGTTGCCGGATATCAATCTGTTCAAAAATACCATTCGGGCTGACCGCATCCGACTGCATCCCGATGATATTCTTATCTGCTATACGGACGGGATTACGGAAGCCATGAATCACCAGCGGCAACTTTACGGGGACGAACGCTTCCTGGCAGCCATCCGGAAAAACGGTCAACTGGATGTGGTGGAGTGTGTGAGCAATATCAAGCAGGATATTTCCAATTTTAGTGGCGGATATGAGCAAAGTGACGATATCACGCTGGTGGCCGTGAAGGAAAATATGGAAGCGGTAGATGTAAAAATTGATATGTTCAAGGATTTATTCGAACTGGCCGAAAAAAATGATACCACCATTCTGCAGGCGTGTAAGGATATGGATGTCTCACCTTCCACCTACTACAAATACAAAAAGATTTATGAAGAGGGTGGATATGACTATCTGCGCGAGATGCTCCATGGCTATACCAATGTGGGCCTCCGGCATCTGAGTATCGAGATTAAAACCAAATTGTACGATATTATCCGTGAGCATCCCGAGTATGGTCCCAAGCGCATCAGTGATGAACTGTTAACTGAAAAGTATTCCTTTGTTGAAATTAATCCCCGTTTGATTTACGAGGAACTGAAAAGAGCCAAGCTTAACCATCGCAAGCAACGGGAAAGATTTGTCCAGCGTGGTGGAAAACGGCGTCTGAAACCTCCGGGAACCCCGCTGCTTACCCTGGACGGGGAGGTAATGGTCGGCGGTTACCGCAGTGAAGAATTCGACACCATCCCGAAAGTTTTTGCGCCACAGCAGGTTGCTCGGACCGGAGGCTTAAAAGAAAAATTAATTTCCGTAAAAAGTAACAAGAACGGAAATCAATCATCCAATAACTCAGATGAATCGGATGAAAATGCTGATTCCTCCAATGATGTAAAAATTACTTCAGATCGGGAGCCGACTGACGATAATATTAACATTATTCCGGAAGAAGCAGATAAAAAATAGAGATACGTTGTATATTAACTTGTAATTAAATAAATTCATGCAATTATAAATCTCCCGTTTTGAAACGGAGGGTGGAATGGAAGGCATTCAAGTATCGACAGAAATGAGAGGCAATCAGAATCAGGTATCCCTGATTAAGGTTGGCGGATTTATTGACACCACGACCTCATCTGAGGTTGAAAGGGCTCTCCACAATCTGTTGAAGCAAAACCGGTTTAATATTATCATTGATCTGGGGAATGTGGATTATATCAGTTCGGCCGGATGGGGCATCTTTATCAGTGAAATCAAATCCATCCGCGAACAGAACGGTGATCTGAAACTGGTTCGGATGATTCCCGATGTTTATGAGATTTTTGAACTCCTTGAATTCCATCACATTTTAGATGTTTACGATTCCATCGAGGAAGCGGTTCGAAAATTTGAGGAAGGTGTTCAGAAACCGACTGCCGCGACCGTTGCCCGGGAATTTGCCGATGTCAGGAAATCTCCGGTTGGAACTACACCCTCCAGCACTTCCCCTTTAATGGAGGAAGAGACGGAATTTGACAGCTCCGAAGATACCTTTGATGAGGAGCTTTCTGAAGTCGCTGATTTACAATCCCAGGAAGTTCAGATATCCGGCGCGAGTCTTGAAGAAAAGGTACAACATATCATTGCCCGAAATCCCAGTATTGGGGCTTACAAAATCAAGAAGATATTGAATTCCAGTAAGTATGGGTTCTCAAAGGTAGGTTGGTTTACCGTTCGGTCCGTATTAAGCGACCTGAATCTGAAAAGCCGAAAACGCCGCAAAGCATTTGCAAAGAAGTTTTTGAAATCGAATCAGTAACCTTATCAAAAAAATTTATGGATTTAATTCAAATCGTATTCGTAGCGATGCTGCTATTCAGCATCGTTTCCATTTTTTTAAGTATTCCCGGAAATTTTATTGTTTTCCTGAATACCCTTTTCTATGGAATTGCCACGGATTTTTATAACCTGTCATTTTCCTTTTTTCTGATTGTTTTTATTGTGGCAGTTTCCGTTGAATTCCTGGAGTATCTCATCATCGCATTTGGTGCCCGGAAATACGGGGCCTCCAAACTGGGGGTGGTAGCGGCAATTGCCGGGGGTATTGGGGGTAGTATCAGCGGCTTTTTCTTTAGCCCGGTGCTCGGCGCAATTATCGGGGGCTTTGCGGGTGTGATGGTCGGTACCATGGCCATTGAGTTGATTCGCGGAAAGGCCGTCAAGGAGGCTATGTACGCCACATATGGTGCTCTGCTGGGAAGAGTGGGAGGACTTTCCATCAAGGCTATCGGAACGGTTACTCTGGTAGTTATTGTGGCCAACAAAATATTTTTCTAAAATTCCTCTGCCTTAAATTCCGATCCTTTTCCATATCACCGTTGCCTGCAGTCCGCAGGCCAGACGAAATTCCTGAATAATCAGATCTATTTCAGTTACCAGCGTGTTGCTTTGAGGTTTTAATATCAATGTTAAAAATAATTATATTTTTTAAAGGAATGATGTATAATAGTGTTCTTCAGTCATTGTAAATTAAACCTATAGATTATTCTCGAACTTCTCTAAATTTGACTTGAATTATCCGGGAAAATTCAGAATCTTTAATCGTTCTTCTGAGTTAAAAATTGATAGTCGTATTTTTGAGTTAAGCTGAATGAAAAAATATTGCGCCATCTTTTTTCTTCTGATATTCATCAATCCTGCCTGGTCTGAGCAACCGATAACCGTGGCACGCATTAAGTACCAGGGCGGGGGAGACTGGTATGGAAACCGGACCACCTTTACGAATCTCTTTCAATACATGAATCAATATACTAATGTTAAGACTGCCGAGCGGGAAATCCCTGTTGAAATTATGGACCGGGAATTTTTTAAATACCCTGTTTCGTATATCGCCGGACATGGTAATATCCGCTTTACTGAGCAGGAGATACTCCGGCTGAGAAAATATTTAAGTAGTGGTGGATTCCTCTGGGCTGATGATGATTACGGTATGGATTTTTCATTCCGGCGCGAAATGGAACGGGTGTTTCCGGATGCCGAGTGGGTGGAATTACCCTTTTCCCACCCGATTTATCATATGTATTATTCCTTTCCCAACGGTTTGCCGAAAATTCATAAACATGATGGGGGACCACCGAAAGGTTTAGCGCTGTTTTATGAAGGTGAAATGGTGGTATTTTACAGCTGGAATACCGATATCAGCGACGGCTGTGAGGATCCAGATATTCATGGTGATCCTCCAGACTTGCGGGAAATGGCCCTGCATATGGGAACAAATATTTTACTATGGGCATTGACTCACTGAGAATTGAAAAACAGACCGAATTGATTTTAAAGCTTTTAAAAAATAATGAAGGTTGTAGATGTCTTCAAACGGGTTGAAACAGGAATATAAAAGTGTCTTTGACAAGATCATCCACAGTCATCGTAAATATTTCGTTTATGACGTGCTGAAGTATAGCCTGTTTTTCCTCTCCATTTCGCTCATCGGAATTGTCATTTTCTTGTTGATTAATTTTCTTTTTGAGGTGCCTGCCGCGCTGCGGGTATTGTTTTGGGGATCTTTTCTGATCTGGTTTGCCAGTTATTCAATCATGAAGGTGTATCCGGCCCTCCGTCAAATTTTTGTTCCGTCTCAGGAGGGACTGTTCGGGACGGCCCAGAGGATTGGTCACCGGGATCCGGACGTACAGGATGCCATACTGGACTATCTCCAGATTTACAATGATAAAGGAAGTATCGGTTCGGCTACCCTGAAAAATATGGCACTGAAGCAGTTATATCAACGCTTTGCAAATTTTATTTTTGATGAACCTGATCGATTTAAAATATTGAAACAACCCGCCCGGCTGGCATTCATTCCCATTTTTGCTCTTATGTTAATCGGCTTTATGCTGCCAAATCAATCGGGGATTGCGTTAAAAAAAATTCTTATTCCCTGGAAGAATTTTAAAGAACCCTTTCCGGTTACTCTGCTAAATAATTCCGGAAATATAAAGGTTCTGAAAAATGATCCGGTGATTTTGTCCGCAGAATCTCAGGGGATTTTACCTGATAAAATTTATCTGGTGGTTGAAAAAGAGCCTGATATACAGGAACCTCCCGAATCTTCTGCCGGAAACAAAATAGAACTTACTATTAATCCGGTGGGCAATTATAAGTATACGATTCCTCATGTCAACGGCTCATTTTTCTATTATTTTGTGGCAGAACTTGATAGACCCCGTTATAGAGACAAGCAAGCAGAATCACCACGGGGTTGGGTGGAAGTGCAGGAGAGACCCATTATCAGGGAATTAAGGGTTAAGATTTCTCCTCCAGGCTATACAAAACTTGATCCCATCCTGCTTTCACCGAATGAGGGTGAAATATTCGCGCTTCCCGGAAGTAGGGTCCAAATTAACATTGAGGCTGATAAACAGTTGTCTACTGCTCAGTTGAACTTTGCTGATTCAACCTCGATTTCGATGGATATTGCCGGGCATACGGCCAAAACTTCCTTCAGTATCCGGGATGGAAATCACTATTCTATTCATATCTTCGACAGCGACAGTATTGATAATCATGATCCTATCCGGTATGGCATTTATCTTTTACAGGACGAATACCCCTATGCGGAAATTAAACAGCCCGGGGCGGATGTTGATTTACAGGACATTCTCTCATTCCCTTTGATAACTGAAATCAAAGACGACTATGGATTCTCTGGATTGTGGCTTAAAGGAACCGTCTTCCGGCAGGGTATGACGAAGGATAGCAGTACGTTTGAAATGAAAATGCCTTATACGATTTCGGAAAAGGGGAGGGGGATCAGTGAATTCAATTGGGATCTGACACCTTTTTACTTGATCCCCGATGATTATGTCCAGTACTTTGTTGAAGTTCATGATAATGACCGGATTCAGGGTCCGAAAATATATCGTACTGCGGTTTACGTCGCCCGGTTACCCTCTCTTCTGGACATTCTCACCCAAAACAATGAAAATCAACAGGAACAGCTGGAAGATGTACAGGACCTGGTAGAGTCGTCTCAGGAAATCAGGGAAAAACTGGAGGAGATTAAACGTGAGCTCATGAAGGAGGATGAAATAAAGTGGGAACAGCAGCAAGAATTGAAAAAGCAGTTGATGCGCGAAAAAGAAATATCTGAAAAGCTCTCTGAAATCCAGAAAAATTTAGAAAATATGATTGATGAAATGGATAACCAGCAAGTATTGAGTCCGGAAACGCTGCAGAAGTATATGGAATTGCAGAAAATGATGCAGGAGCTGGTGACTCCGGAATTCCAGGAAGCTATGGAAAAACTCCAGAATGCGATTGAACAGATGGATATGAATAAGGTTCAGAAAGCCCTGGAGAATTTTCAATTCTCGGCGGAACAGTTTGAAAAAAATATTGAAAGATTTCACGAACTTTTTAAGCGTGCCCAGTTGGAACAGAGGATGGACGAACTGGTCAAATTAAGCGAAATGCTGACTCAGGAACAGGTGCAAATTAATGAAAAGTTGAATACTGAGAATTCGCAGGAGATCCCTTTTGATCGTCTCACGGAGATGGAGAAAAATATTGAAGAAAATTCCCAATTCCTGGCCGAGAGGATGCAAATTACCCAGGAGCAGTATCAGGAACTTATGAATGAATTGTCGGAGGCTCTGCAGGAAGCCCAGTCTTATATGGATGATCAGAAAATGGGGGAATCACTTCAAAATATGCAACAACAACTGACAGAAAGTCAGCAGGAATCTGCCCAGCAGACGGGTCAGGAATTAGAACGTAACTTTGAAATGCTACAGAGTATGCTTCAGATGGCAAAACAGCAAATGATGGAGCAACAGTTGAATCAGGTGGCAGACGCCATGCAGAAAGCCATGCAGGATGTATTAAACGCCTCTTTTGAACAGGAATCTCTGGCCGGTAGATCCGAAAATTTGAATCCCGCTTCGCCCCAGGTAAATGATGTTGCACGGGAGCAGGCCCGGTTGCAGAACAATACAAACCAAATTATCAATCAGATGATTGAAATCGGAAATCAGACTTTTTTTCTTTCCCCGGATTTAAATCAGCAGATGGCCAAGGCCAATTCGAACATGGATCAGGCAATCCAGCAACTGGAAAACCGCAATCCCAGACAGGCTTCTGCCCACCAGAAACAAGCGATGGCTGCTTTTAATGGAGCACTGCTTTCGCTTCAGAACAGTATGAATCAGATGTCACAATCAGGCTCGCCTTCAGGTTTCCAGAACTTCATGGAACAGCTGCAAAAGATGTCCGGTCAGCAAGGTCAGCTCAATCAGGAAAGCATGGCGATGTTTCAAGCCAGTAACCAGGGGAAAATGCAATTATCGTCTGAAGCCATGGCCCGCCTGGCTGCTCAGCAACAGATGATTAAGAATTCTCTGGAACAGCTTAGCGAGGGCTCAGGATCTCGGCGTGACATTCTGGGCAGATTGGATGATATGGGAACGGAGATGGATGAAGTCATCAAAAAATTGAAATCCAACCAGATAGATCGTAAGGTCATTGAGAGACAGGAGCGAATATTATCGCGTCTGCTGGATGCCCAGAAGTCAATTCGGGAAAAAGAGTACTCGCGAAAACGGGAAGCCGAGAGAGAATCCGTGCGCATCGTAAAATCGCCGCCCGAACTTCGCAGGGAACAACTGAATCGGGAAGACCTTCTGCGCAAGGAAATGATGAATGCACTGGATGAAGGCTATTCACAGGAATATCGGGAATTTATAAAACGATATTTTGAGGGACTGTCGCGGCGAAACCTTTCCCCGCCATAATTTATTCTAATTCTCGGGAAAACCAATCATTTACTGATAAGTAATACGGAATGTTATCTGGCTGAAGATACCTGGGATGAATTCTATAAACAGCCGAAATGTGGTCTTAGAAACTACCGGATGAATCGCGGGTTGAATTAGATATTTTTTTGCCGTAATTTTAGCGTGGTCAAAACAGCTTTCTTCATGATCCTATACCTATGTCGGCTTCTGTTTCTTTTGCTATTTGTGCTTGCGGGCACCCTGGTTGCCCAGGATACCTTTATTCGGGAAAGATTTGTCCTTCCCACCGATAGTACCACGCCCTACCCCCTGAACAACCTTTCTCATTATTCACCGAAATTACTGAAAGTGGCACTGGTTTTAAGTGGTGGCGGTGCCAGGGGATTCACGCATCTGGGCGTGTTAAAAGCACTGGAGGAAAATCATATACCCATTGATCTGATTGTCGGGAGTAGTATTGGCAGTGTGGTGGGGGGATTTTATGCGGCGGGTTATAATGCAGATGACTTAATTGAATTGCTCAAGGAGATTGACTGGGAGAACCTGTTCAGTGATCAGACCAATAGAACCAATCTGTTCTGGTCACAGAAATCTACACCCCGTCAGCATTTTCTGGAACTGCGTTTTGACAGAGGAATTCCCTATATTCCACCGGCTCTTTCTCCCGGCCAGAAAATATTTGACATCATTTACTCCCGGTTATTGTATGCAAATTTTCAGTCCGCGAATGAATTTGATAACCTGAAAATTCCTTTTCGGGCGGTGGCAACCGATCTCATCAGCGGTAAAAAAATTGTGCTCTCCCGCGGTGACCTTGCAGAGGCAATTAGTGCCAGCATGGCGGTGCCACTACTTTTTGCACCGGTGCAATTGGACAGTATGTGGCTTGCGGATGGTGGTATCCGGGATAACCTGCCGGTGGATGTTGCCCTGGAAAACAAGGCGGATTTGATTATTGCAGTGGATGTCAGCTCGCCGCTTCGATCTGCAAAGCAGATTAAATCTCCCTGGCAGCTGGCAGATCAGGTTACCACCATCATGATGCAGAGTCCTACTCTGGCCAGCCAGAGTAAATCGGATATTTTGATTGCCCCTTCACTGGGGAGACACGGAGCAGGGGACTTTTCAAAAATTGACTCATTGATAGATATCGGGTATCAGAATACTTTGCAAAAAATTGATTCCATAAAAAATCTGATTTCGATTTATCAGGAAAACCTGTGGGGAGAAAATATTTTTCTGGGAGAAATATCGACGATAGCCATCCCGCATACTGAAAGTTCTGAATTAACTGAATTGTTAGAGAATTTTTACCATCGAGAAGGAAGTTTTTTATACAGTTATGATCTTTATCGGGATCTTGCGGAATTATACGAATCGGGATTAGTTAGTCATGCGGAAATTATTCTGCAGGGGACAACCAGTGCACTGGAACTAGAATACCGTGTCACTGAAAATGTAATTGGAAAAAACATCATATTCGAGATTAATTCCGGGAGGAATGATACCCTCTCATGGCATTCAGGAAAACAAAATTCGGATGCACCATTAAATTTTCACGCCCTGTTCGCGGAGATTAATGCCCGCCTGAATGGCTGTTTTGAAAAAGGACAATCACTGGCCAGGGTAATTGGCATTTCCTATGAGCCAAAAAGCCAGGATATTAGAGTACAAATTGATGAAGGATTTATAAAAGGGTTCCGGTTTGAGGGTAACCACATTACGAAGGATGCCATTATTTCAAGAGAATTGGTATTGGCCGAAGGTCAGGTATTTGAAGCCCAACAAGCCATTGCCAGTATTCAGAATATTTACGCCACCGGCCTATTCGACCGGGTTACTCTCAATGTAATCAGAGGTGACTCAGCAAATATTATCCTGATTCGGGTGAAAGAGAAAAAATATTTTTTAACGCGCTTGGGCATAAATGCTTCTCTGGAAAGAAGTGCCAAAGCCTTTCTGGAAATTGCCGAAGATAATTTGTTTGGCAGAGAAATCAAACTTTCGCTTCTGGGGTTGATTGGAAATCTTGAAAGACGGGCTGAATTTAAAATATACAGCGTTCGCCTATTCAGAACCCTGTTGACGTATCGATTCTCCCTTTATTATCACGATCGCTGGGACCGTTACTATGATGATTTTACACAAATGGATGATTATGTCACTATCCGAAGAGGGCTTAATTTTGTAATGGGACAGCAAATTGCCAGACTTGGATCAATTACTGGCGAATTTCGCTGGGATAATGTCAGCGTATTTCCGGAAGGAATGAGCTTTCCGTATGGTGATAATTACCGCATCCGATCTCTCGCCATTCGTTCTGTTGTTGATAAACGGGATAAATTACCGTTTCCCGAGCGGGGCATTTATAATCGCTGGTTTTGGGAAACCGGAAATAAAAGTATTTTAGGTGGATCCACCTCTTTTACCCGTTTTTATATTGCCCTGGAGGGCTATTATCCGTTTTTCCATTCTTTTGTTTATAGAATCAAAGGGAGAGGCGGGAGTGGTGATGTAACCGTACCTTTTTCTGAATTTTACTCTATGGGCGGAATTGATGATTTTCCCGGATTGTATGAAAGGGAACGCCTGGGTCGCCAGATCCTTTCTCTGACGAATGAATTACGCTATAAATTTACCTGGGACCTTCCGGTCGAAATGTACCTGGGAGGAAGTTTCAATGTGGGTTCTACCTGGGAATCAGCGGAAGACCCCATTAAACCTTCTGACTTTATTACCAGCTGGGGAGTCTATCTGGCTTTGAACTCGATTATCGGTCCCATAAAACTGTCGTACGGTCATTTGTCCAGGGTGCGTGACCTGATTTATTTTTCAATCGGGTATGAATTCTAATAGTTATTCTGTTTTTATTAAATTTAAAGTTGCTTCTTGATTTTGTGTGAAAAAATATTATATTATAATACTGTAAGTTGGGTACATAATGAGAATTTCACAAATCACATTTATTCTTCTGTCATTCGTGGTTTTTGTCTTCGCAAATGCAGTAATTGTGGAATGGAAGGCAGAACCTGAGCAGAGTAAGATTGTATTACAATGGAAGACCTCTCAGGAAGAGAACGTCATAAAATTTGTTGTGGAAAGATCGACCGATAACGCACACTTCAGTAGTATTGGGGAAGTGACGGCCCGGGGCCCTGGATTCCAGTATCGTTTTGAAGATGAAAATTTAGGAATGACAAATAGCCTGTTCTTTTATCGACTTCGCATTGTTAATGAAAATGGAACTTTCCAGTACAGCGAATCCCTGCAGGTCATTCCCAATATCAGTAGCATCTCGCGTAGCTGGGGTAGCATCAAGGCGTTATTCCGCTAATTTTTGTGTGTTAAAATATCCCTTTTGTATTTTTGGCATTTGTCAGCATAAGATTTATGCAGATCCCACTGATCTGCTCCTTTTAAATCATCTTTCAGCATAGAGATCGCAGTCTTGATATTTTTTATACGCGGTGGAAAAGCTATATCTGATGAGACTGAAGCCTTACTGAATTGGTTAAAACATGGTCTATAAAACATTGTTTTCATCTCGGTTCATTCCTTACCCAGGTTTTAAATATTCAATAAAATCAATTTTTTCTATTAAAGAAATAAATAACAGGTCGATAGTAAATTTAGAAGGTTGTAAAATATAGAATTACGTCCTTTTAAGGTGGCAAATGGACTTGTTCACTATACATATGATCAATTCAAAAAAAACATTATTATTAATTATTGACAAAAATCACAAATGTTTTTATTTTAAGCGTTGAGAAATTTGACCTCCTAAGGATAATAGAAAATGAAAAATAAGCCACATTTTGTTTTTATAAATCCGAAAACGACTACGGTAAAGCAAATTCATGTTTCCCTTACCAA
>CP070707.1:1795848-1798333 GCA_020350205.1 bacterium | reverse complement strand
TTGATCAGGGAAAAGAGTTGCATTTAACGGAATATCGGAAACGATTACCGGATATTCCCAGATGGAGTCCGGCAAATAATCAGGTGATTTTCTATAATGGCAAGCAGATGGAATACCTTGATGTCTCCCCCCAACCTCCTGCAGGCCCCTCACCATTCATCTGTTACCCGCTGGGAGATAAGATTTATTTTGAAAACACGATAAGCGGTGAAAAAAGGGAATTTCAACCCTTTCCGGATGCTGTTTATTTAAATGTTATTCTGGCTCCGGATGATGCCCATGTTGCATTCGAGGTTTATGGCGGGAATTGTTATGTCCTGAATCTGAAAACGTCAGAACTAACAGATTTGGGCCGCGGAAATTATCCCGGCTGGTCGCCGGATGGAAGATATGTGGTCTATATGTTTGCACAGGATGATGGTCACCGATATACCGCTTCAGATATTTATATCTCAGATACATCAGGCAAGCTGACCCAGAATTTAACCTCAGAAATCGACCAGATCGCCATGTATCCTTGCTGGTCTCCGCGCGAAAATAAAATCGCATTCAGCACCTATGACCTTGGTACCATTGAGGTGATTGATTTTGTTCAATAATTGGAGAAGATTAAAAAAAGACAGGATTTAAAATGAATGATAAACATTACGTCATCGTATTCTTTGTGATCCTCTTTCCCGTACTTGTATTGACTCAGGTAACGGGGCTTCAGGGCTGGGACATTTTTGTCGACCCCGGTCACAGCCAAAATGAAAATATGCCCCCCTTCTCATGGGCAATATCCGAAGCCAAGCGCAATGTGCGCGTCGCCTTACAGCTTAGAGAAATTCTCATGACGGAGACGGATATCGACACGGTTTACCTGTCGCGTACCAACGATATACAACAGGTTTCTTTATCTCAACGGACCAACCTGGCCAATTCTCTCAATGCTCAATGGTATCACTCAATCCATTCGGATGCCTCCGGTAGCCCGGCAGCGAATAGTACCTTGTTATTATGGGGACAATACCAGAATGGCGATGAGAAGATCCCCAATGGGGGTAAAGCCATGTCTGATATCATGATAGACCATTTAACCGATGGGATGCGTACCTACACGGTACGCGGATCAATAGGAGATTGTACGTTTTACGGATGTACATTTTGGGGACCATATTTACATGTCAATCGAGAGACCATCATGCCCTCGGAATTGAGTGAGGCAGGGTTCCACACCAACTATCAGCAGAATATGCTCTTCATGAATAATGAGTGGAGACGCCTGGAAGCGCGCACCTTTTACTGGTCTATACTGGATTATCATAATATTCCCAGGCCACCTGCGCACATTCTGACGGGTTATGTCACCAATCTCGAATCCGATCAGCGTCTGAACGGGGCGGTCATTACGGCTGGGGGTCAGCAGTACACCACTGATACGTATCAATCTTTATTTTATATGTATACCAGTGAACCGGAATTACTTCATAATGGATTTTATTACTTAGAAAATATGGATTTCGACTCTGTGGATGTTGGTGTGGAAATGACAGATTATTATCCGGATTCAGGAAGAGTTGCCATTTCTGATAATTTCTTTACTTTCAAAGATTTTCAGTTGGTATCGAAACTTCCCCCTTACTTACTTTCCAGTGTGCCGGCCACTGGGGATACCGCCGTGAGTATATTAGATGATATACTGCTCAATTTCAGCCGTCCGATGAGCCGGGCGTCTGTGGATTCGCATATGGTGATCAGTCCGGATATCAGCCCAACATTCTATTGGCTGGAGAATGATACCAGACTTCTCATGCGCACGGATTCTCTGCATTTTCTCACCACCTATACCATCACTTTACCGGGAACTATAGAAGACCGCTATGGACATCTATTCGACGGAGATGGGAATGGTATTGGCGGAGATACTTTAGTCATAACATTCACCACCGGAATGGATGTTTTTCCACCGGAAGCGATTTCGTTTTATCCCCGGTTATACCAAAGAGATGTAGAACGGCGTCCCATTATTAATATCGAATTTGATGAAGAACTGGCAGATACCTCAGTAAAACCCAGTGTATTTCTCCTGGAAGAGTTTTCCTCACATACCTCTATTCCGGGTACACTGCAGCATTATGTGGTGGAAGACCGCAGTGTGTTGAACTATTTTCCTAGTGTTGACCTTCTTCCTGATAAAGTCCATGTCACACGTCTCTATGCGGGTCTGCAGGATCTTTTGGGGAATACCATGACGAGAAATTACTCGGTAAGTTTTACTCCCATGGAGGCAGATGAACAAATGACCAACCTGGATCGTATGGAGTCAGGCTTTGCATCTTACTGGATGCAGCCTCTGTGGAGCGGAAGTACCACCGGTACTAATCCCGCTAATCCCCCGTATATGTCGGAGAATGACTCTATTGTTAACCTGCTGACCGGAAGTAATCGCGCCATGGAATTATTCTACAGTTGGGACCTGAATGCCGGAGCCTGGTTGTTAAGG
>CP070707.1:1793180-1795748 GCA_020350205.1 bacterium | reverse complement strand
TAGTATTCAATATCTGATGCGGTTGCACTCTTTGGTTATTACCCATCCCTAAGTTTCTGTATTATCACTCGGCACAACTGCTCCGGTGAACTGTGTGAGCTATTCACACGGAAGTCTGCATATTTCTCATAGAGCGGTCTTCGTCTTTGATAATTTTCTCGAATATCAGCTGACATATCTTTCCGGGTTAAAAGAGGACGCTCAATCCGGTCATCCCGAATACGTTTATTGAGATCATGAGTATCCGCATCAACCCAGACAATTAGACTTTGCCTTTCGAGCAGTTTAATATTCTCGGGATCCTCAATAATCCCCCCCCCACAATCGATAACCACTGCTGTGATATTTTTCAGGGAATTGATGATCTCATGCTCTGCCTGGCGAAACTTCTCCCATCCCGATTTGCGCACCATCTCCGCTATGGTTTCATGATGCTTTTGCTCTACTTGTGAATCGGTCGAGATATAATCCCACCCTAAATGTTCTGCCAATAATTTTGCCAGGGTCGATTTTCCGGCTCCCCGAAACCCAATAAGTACAACACGTTTATAATTCATATTCTTCAGATTATTTCAAATTTCTGCAAAGATATCATAAACCGTAAAAAATTACCAGCAGGAATTTCGAAATTTCTCCAAATTAATTCAAAAAAGATATTTAACCCGAAATCATCTGTTTCCAGAAGCTTTCCATCTCATTATAATTAATCGAAAACCCACTAAACAATCCAAACTGGTAAGTTGCCTGGTGAAGATACATTTGATGGCCGCTTAGAATACTACAACCCTCGGCTGAAGCTTCCTGTAAAAGTCGTGTATGAGGCGGATTATGTATCACATCCAGCACAAGTCTGGCGTTAGACAAAAGTGGAGATAATGGCGGAATTTTCTGGGGATGGGGAATCATACCAACCGGTGTTGTTTGAATGATAAGCTCAGGGTGTATACTAGATAAATCCTGCTCAGGAATAAAATTAATAGCAAACTCCTGTGCAATCTGCCTACCTTTCTTGGGGGTACGTCCACATATATAAATGGGTTTTATATTTAACACCTTTAAAGCAGCAATCGCACTGCGGGCAGTTGCGCCGGTGCCGTATACCACTGCTCCGCCTGGAAATTCAGATTTGGACCTACACAAAAGATCATAAATTGCCAGCATATCTGTGTTGAACCCCCACCAGCGTCCATCACGTTTGACAGCAGTGTTACAAACCCCCGATATCTCGACAGTATGGGAAATATAATCCAGCATCTCTAAAATACTCTGTTTGTAAGGAATTGTAATACTGAGTCCATCCAATTGGTTTTCCCAATTTTTCCAAAAATTTTTGAAATCCTCTGTCGGAAAATTCAAGTAAATAAAATCCTGAATCTTCTTCCCAGTTTCAGGTTTTTGCTTGATCCACTGGATCAATCGATTATGCAACTTCCAGCCCTGACTTTGGGCTAATGGATAACCTACTAATCCAATAATGCGGGTATTTTCTGACCTGGCATTCAGTCCATATATATCGTGAGCATCGTCAAGGGAAATTTGACCTTCCGCAGTCGCTTCCGCCCCGTCAAGAGAAACATAGCTCCACAGATTTCCCCTTACCGCTCCCAGGAGTCTGGAGATCTGACCAGTTTCGCCCATTGCGTGAATAACAGCTTTAATCCTTGCTGCTGCACATTCCTCCAGTAATTCAAGCGCGGTCACATTATCATTCAGATGAGCTGACTGGTAGATAAATTTATACACATCACCCTTTACTTGTTGCATAGTCCGAAACAATTGCCTCAACTTTTCAGGCCGGTTTTCCTGAGTATGACGCGAAATAATGAGCGATGTTGGCCTGGAAATTTGAAGTCTACTCAAGATTTCATTTGCACTGATATACTCAATATCCAGATAATCCATTTGGGCATCTACCGCCCGCTGAAAAATTTTCAGGCGTGTGTCGTCGCTTCCTTTCCAGAATCCCCCTTCCGTAACAGGACGAACGGTAATAATCAGGGGCTTGGCAACATCTTCCCGAATTTTGTGGAAGGGAATCTGACCTACATGATCCAGGCGTAATTCGATCATATCAGCCTTACCACACTGCCTGAGTAAATTATGAAGATGATCTATCGACTCAGGCAATAAACTGACACATAATTTAGAAGGTTGCCAGGGCATGCTGAAATTCCTTTTCCGAGACAGGATAAAAAAGAGCAGGTTTATTTTGAGAATCCAGCAAAGTAAAGCGAGGAGAGCGATTCCGGGCTTTTTTATCGGACTGCATGGCTTTCCAGAGTGCTTCTTTATCAAAGCGGTTGATATTTAGTTTCTTTAAACCATACTTATTCAGCGTTCGATCCAGTCTCTTTAAATTGCTTACTGAATAGCCTAATAACTGATTGGAAAGTTCCAGGGCGATTCGCATCCCGGTAGCAATTGCAAATCCATGTTTTATGCGATAGTGGCTGAGCTGTTCGACGGCATGTCCAACGGTATGTCCAAAATTCAGGATACTGCGATAATGTGATTCCTTTTCATCTTTCTGAACAACATCAATTTTTATTTGAACACAGCGGGTAACAA
>CP070707.1:1788418-1793080 GCA_020350205.1 bacterium | reverse complement strand
CCAATCCCGAGGCATAGGGTTCAACAACCCCGATGACAAACGCGGCAGCCACGGCGGCATCAATGGCATTGCCCCCTTCATTCAGCATCTGTAATCCCGCTTCCACCGCTTCTGCGCGGGCAGCGACAACCATTGCATTTCGGGCTGTATCGATCCCCGCAGATGTTAACGACCCGGCCAGAGTTGACGACCAGGAAAGGAAAACTATAATCAGAGAAAGAAGTAAAAATGGAACAGATTTCATGACTATTCGATCCAGCGAGTTTTCAATTCTTCAAATGTGATATTTAAGTTATTTGAGTACAGTAATTTTTTGTATCTGAATATTTTGATTATCGCTGCATACCATATAATAGATTCCTGACGATACGGGTTGCTGATATTCATCCACACCATCCCAGCTGACTGAATACAAACCTGCAGATATCCAGCTTTTATTCAGAGTCCTTATTTTTTGGCCCAGAGTATTATAGACAACCGCTGCAATTTTTACCGGTTTTACAATCCGGATGGTGAAACGAACACTGTTGTTAAACGGATTCGGATAACCCGGAGAAAGAATGAAATTTTTGACCCGATCTAATGATTCCCAAGGCAGGATAGCCAGCGGAATTGTAAAAATCCGAGACAACGCATCCACAACTTTTTCCCACTGAGAGGTACTGGCCCGTATAAAATATTCCAGCTCCATATGAATAAAAGAATATCCATGGGCATTGGAAAATTGTCCCTGAGTATTGGTCGTTGCACCAAGTGATGCGTAATTAATACCATCAAAAATGCCGACTGTATATCCTTCGGTCATAAACTCCTGAGCCAGGGAATCCAGAATCTGACCAGGATTGGGCGTTCCGTTACTCAGAATCACATCCGGATACCCCGGATGATTATTAATGTTGAAACCATGCACCTGTAAAGCATGGTGGCTGAGGGGGCTTACCTCCTCATGAATCACATGAAACATATTTTGGGTATTATGCGCCACATCTGCCGGACGAGGATTGGTACCATTGGCATAACGATGCGTACCGGCCATCAGAAAATAACGGTTGGAAAGCCTCTGAAAAGCGACAAATCCAACCCGCCAGGTATTTGTATCAAAATATGGATGAGGTACTTCAATTATTACCTGCTCTTCACCTTCAGGATAAAAAATAAAAGTTCCCCAACCCAGTTCCACACCACCGCTGACATTCGCATTAGGCTCCATCAGCAGATAGTACCGGGTACTATCCATAGCCGTATCATACCATTCATAAAGCACATAACCCAATTTTTGGGCGAAGGAATCAGCGACGGTATAGTTCTGATTAATCACATGCTGGGTCATGGTTCGGAATGAATCCATCTGGGTGGTAGTGGGCACCAAGAATGTGTAGCTGTTCTCACCGGGCATCGCATTTCTGATCTGAAATATCAGGTAATACAGGTTACCATATCTGATTTCCTGGGATTTTCCAGGTGAGAAAGAAAGGAAACACCCCAGCAGGATGAATAAAAAAAAATCCCTTTTATTTCTCATAAATGACCTGAAGGATTCCCTGGATATCATTTATTTTTTCAGGTAGCTGAATTCCAATCTTATGATCTTTAGCAATCTGACTGAAAAAGGCGTCATGGTCGCCCTCTTTGACCACAATCAGGTGATCTGCATTTTCCGCCACCGGTTTATTAAAGTAATCAGATAATTCTCCCCGACGGGATTTACCCCCCACATGTATTCCGATAATCGGGAGTTTGTTCTCTTTTGCAGCACTCACCAGGGTTTTTACTCTTTCCAATTCCTCTTCCTTATCGATACTGGCAGCCCCCAAACCCTTGCTACTGCCCCCGGAAACAATGATCACACTTTTTACAGAATCCAGCAGATTAACGGCAGCGGTTTTCTCAAATTTATAGGAAATACCTGCTTTGTCAGAAAGAATTTTTACCATGAGGACATCCGCACTCTGCCCGGCACTCGTGATTAAGACCGGATCCGTGGCGGTAAAAGAAACCGGCTCCTGGGAAAACCCCCTCAGCGGAACAAAGACGATTAAAAGGATGATAGATACTGCTAAGCGCAAAAAATTACTCATTATGCCTCCAAAATTCAATTAATTCAACCTGCTTAAAAGTATTTCTGAATTCCATGTTCTAGAATCTCAAAGTAATGGGGAAAACCTGAAAAAGCAATGGCCTGTTCAGGATAATTCCGGGAAAATACTTCCACAATTTTATGAAAAGCCTCCGCATGCCGTGCCACCCGGAGATTAAGAGCCAGACCGCTTGAATCATATGGTACAGCCAATACCCCCAGCCGGGCTGCAACCTGATACATTTTATCCTGGCCGGATAAAATGAGTTGTTCATCAGTCTTTCCCCTGAGTCTCCCTTGAATCGGATTAGCGGTTTCCATTAAGACGGGAAAGGTGGAAGTGAAATTTTCCCATTCCCGGTGGCTTAATCCTCGGAAATTGTAAGGCGAAGGCTCCAGGGAATATTTTAGATCCTCAAAGGCCAACTCCAGGGCTGCTTCCGTCGCCAGGTCCTGGCTGCGGGCGGTTGAAACAATGGCGTTCACTACCGGATACTCGGGTGCTGCTTCATGGAGATCGATAGCGATGTCTACTTTTTCTTCACTAATCAAGTTCACGATGGCATACGCTACCTGTTCCGTTAAATTTCCATCCGGGCGGCCTGGATAAGCCCGATTTAAATTTCGGGTCTCATTCCCTGCCAGTTTTTGACCGGAAGGATAGTGCAAGTAAATATCCGGATCTGGCCACTGGTTGACCGGATTGGTAATTCGGGATCCATAACGAAATTTGCGTTTCCCTCTGACGCCTTCAATTTCAAAAAATTGCGGATATCCTTCCTGCGGATCATTATGGGTAAAGGCGCTGTGGTTGGCCTGGGGAATGATGATGATCCTCCCTGCAGAGACGGATAAATTTTCCAGCATCAAATATGCGGTCACGAATCCTGCGGCTTCGTTGGGATGTGTACCGCCAAGTAGCAGAACAGTCCCTCCCGGTTTTTTGCCTTCAAAGAAATATACTTTTGTATCTCCATAGGTTTCTTCAAGTGGTGCATGATATTCATGCAGATATACAAACCGGGTTAATCCGGAAGATGGCAATAAATCTTCCTCTATCCACATTTTCCTAAAGTCCAGGATCGCCTTGAGCGTCAGCATCAAGACTAACAGCAGGCAGGCAACTGCAAACCAGTTCGTTTTCGGACTCAAGTTTTTATTCATTTTTATTTAACCATTAAAAGACGCAATAAAAAAGGAATCAGGGCAACCGCAGCCGTTAATTGCATTAGTTTACTTTTTTCTTTAAAGATATCATATACAATCAGCACAGAAAAGAATAGCAGAAGTAATTGATAAATCCAGGTTAAAAGCATATTTTAGTGCCTTTCATGCGTGAAAAGTCAAACGTCAAAGGTGAAACGAAAATTAGCTCTCAGCTGTCAGCCATCGTCTCTCAGTTCTTTTTTAAATTCGTTATTCGATAATCCAAGCACTCAAATTATTTGAACCTTTCTATTTATAATTATAACTCCAGAATTGACTGCTCGGTAAACAATATCTTATATTTATTCATTTCAAAATCCTGAATCCTAAATCCCAGATCCACTCCTTTCCTCTATTTCTCAATCCCTTTCCACATCATCACAATTTTGTGTTCCGGTCTCCAGTCTCCCATCTTAAAGCAATTTCCCCAATTCGTTGGCAAATATGATCATTCCGATTCCCCAAATCGCAGTGGCGATGGCCGGGATGATGGTGTATTTTAACACTTTAAAATAGTTGTCTTCTCCTACTACCTGGGCAGCAAAAATACCTGCCAGTGCCGTCGGTGGCATCAGGTCTCCCAGGCCGGAAATCAGTGAAAGTGCAGAGCCCACCACAATCTCATTTTGTCCCAGAAATGCCAGGAGAAAGGGAACACCAAGTACCGACGCAGATCCGTAGGCAGAAATCGCACCGAAAAGCGGCATCATAGTCGCAATGCCCAGATACCTCCAGAATGCCGGGAGGCTTAAACTGCCTATGACCAGTAGACCGCGAACGCCGGTCAGGGTCATAATTTGAATAAACATTCCGATTCCAACAAGGATTCCGATCACCGGCATCGCTTCTTGCAGAGAAAAGTGTGATAGTTTAAAGAAGTTAAATTTCTTGCCACAAAACAATCCGACCAGACTGCAGATCATGAATATGAGGGGAACGCCCAGGTTAGGAAAAATTGCCGGAAAAATACGTACACCCAGCAGTAGAATGACAACCAGAATTAGTGGAGCATACAAACGCCAGCCATAGTCCTGAAACGCATCGGCTTCCAGATCGGGTAATGTCTTATCCAAATTAATATTCTTAATATATTTGATTCCCAAAAATAAGTTCACGGCAATGGCCAGCGGAAATGTTGCAAATAAAAGGGGCAATTCAAAACCGATGAACGGCATATCTACCCCACCGCCAATTATCATGGCGGGTACATTAATGGGGGGCGCAATCATGCCATAGATGGCGCTCATGGCAATCATCGCTGCCACTTTGAGCTTCGGAATACCCAGGTGGATTAAGGCCGGGGCGACCAGAGCACCGGTGGTTAAAACCGTTGCGGTAGAAAGTCCGGTAATCATTCCCGGAAACATGATAAAAATCGT
>CP070707.1:1784838-1788318 GCA_020350205.1 bacterium | reverse complement strand
TGAGTTCACGATACTCAGTTCCCAATAATCCAAATTTACTTTTCACCCGGCTATTTTTTACTTAATTTTGGCTGCAGAAACAAATAAGTTTTCTGGATCTGCAGTTATTTTAGATAATACACCCTTGGTCCGTAAAAGTTTTGAGTGACTAAAAATTTTGCAAGTGGGCAACCAATGGAAAATAGGCCATCATTATTGGGTTTAACGAAAATTCAAATTTCTGAAGTTCTCAAACCCTTTAGACAGCCGGCATATCGGGCTGATCAGATTTTCAAGTGGATTCATCATCACAACGTTGATTCGTTTGAGGAAATGAGTAATATTTCCAAAGATTTTCGACAACAACTTTCTGACCATTTTACCATAAAAACTTTAGGTTTGGTTGAAAAAAATATCGCC
This sequence comes from bacterium, assembly GCA_020350205.1. Taxonomy (GTDB): domain Bacteria; phylum Calditrichota; class Calditrichia; order RBG-13-44-9; family RBG-13-44-9; genus RQOF01. The sequence goes on along the minus strand of CP070707.1, from coordinate 1,787,919 downwards.
TCCGACGGAACCGAGAAATATCTCTGGAAATTACCAGACGGTAAACATATGGAAAGTGTCCTCATCCCTGATAAGAAGCGTAATACCATCTGTATCTCCTCGCAGGTTGGCTGTTCACTGGGTTGTCATTTTTGCGCGACCGGAACGATGGGTCTTCTGCGAAATCTGACACCCGGAGAAATTGTGGAACAGGTTCTTCAAGTCATGAAAATAAGCCAAAACAGGATTACCAATGTGGTTTTTATGGGGATGGGAGAGCCATTCATGAACTACCCCAGGGTGATTCAGGCCTGCAAAATTCTTGGAGATCCCGAAGGCGTAGCTATCGCCACCAAACGGATTACGATTTCGAGCAGTGGTATAGTTCCCAAAATTTACCAGTACACTGACGATAAACTGCCTTACGGGCTGGCAATTTCGCTACATGCACCGGATCAGGCACTACGGGAAAAAATTATGCCAATTGCCCATAAATTTCCGCTGGATTCCCTTATGGACAGTATCAGGTATTTCATGAATGCCAAGAAACGTAACCGCATCACCTTCGAATACGTTCTTTTGCATGGAATTAACGACACTCAGGCAGAAGCCCGTAAACTGATCAGTCTTCTTTCACCAATCCGCTGCAAACTGAACCTTATTCCATGCAATCAAAATCATCTTGGATTCAATGCACCTCCCCCTGAGGCATTAGAGGAATTTGTGGCATTGATGATGAAAGCACCTTTCACGGTAACCGTAAGGAAGAATCGGGGTGAAGATATAACTGCTGCATGTGGACAACTGGCAGTAGAAATTGCGGAAAAATCAATTTTTATGAAAATCTAATCTTTTTTGGGGTTATAGTCCCAAATACTCAAAATAATTTTTTCCGTTTCAGAAGGTACCTGATCAGGGCCCGATCGAAAGGCTCATTGGTCAGGATATTTTGAAAATCGATATTAAAGTTCCGACACTCTTTCTTCAATGTGCTATAAAACTCTTCAACTCGTTCTCGATATTGTTGCTGAAGATAGTAAGGTTGGGTTTTTAATTTCTCGCCGGTTTCAAGATCCACAAAAGAAATCTCGTTTTGAAAGTTAAAATATTTATCGTTGGGATCTAAAATATTGAACACAAGAATCTCATGCTTATAATGACGAAAATGTTTGAGCCCTTCTAAAATTTTTTGAGGATCTTCATAAAGAAATTCCGTTAACATAATGATCAAACCACGTCGTTTAATTTTTTCGGCCAAGGTATGCAAAGTTTCGCTAACCACGGTCTTTTTGCGGGTCAATTCAATATTTGTCAATGCCTCAAAAATATAATTCATGTATCCGGGGGAAGATTTTGGCGGTAAAAATTTGTAAATGGTATCCGAGAAGGTTACTAATCCTACCGCATCTCTTTGTTTTATAAATAGATAAGTTAATGCAGCTGCCAGATAACGGGCATAATCGATTTTACTGATTTTTCCACTGGCATATTGCATCGATCCTGAAATATCCAGTAGAATATATGCTTTAAGGTTTGTTTCTTCCTCAAATTGCTTAATGTAAAAACGATCTGTTCTTCCGTATACTTTCCAGTCTATATCCCGGATATTATCACCCGGCATATACTGTCGATGTTCACTAAATTCCACGCTGAATCCGTGATAGGGACTTTTATGTAGTCCAACCAGGAAACCCTCCACAATCATTCGAGCGACAAAATCCAGACTTTTAAGAGAGGTTACAAATTCAGGCTGAAGATACTGCTGAAGACTCTGATATCTTTTTCCCATAAACCGACCTAATTTAGATTCAAAAAGTAAGAAATAATTTCAGTGTTCTAAAATATTTTTTTAACTTACTGTGTAACCTTAATTTTCAGGGTACATCTTAATACATAAAATGATGAGGAGAATCCTTAATGACTGACACCGCCCATTACAAAGTTATTATTATCGGTTCAGGATCCGCCGGTTTGACTTCTGCATTATACACATCACGCGCCAATTTAGATCCCCTGGTAATAGAAGGAATTCAGCCTGGTGGTCAATTAACCATTACAACTGACGTAGAAAATTTCCCGGGATTTCCGGAGGGTATTCTCGGACCCGAATTAATGGACCGCATGCACAAACAGGTTGAGAAATTCGGCACTAAATTTATCTATGGAACCGTAACCCGGGCCGATTTAAAAAAGACTCCCATAGAGCTTGAGATTGAAGGAAAAAAAGTAACCTGTGATGCCTTAATTATCGCGTCCGGCGCCAGTGCAAAGTTATTGGGACTGAAATCTGAATCAAAACTCATGGGTCATGGTGTCTCAGCCTGCGCAACTTGCGACGGTTTTTTCTTCAAGGATAAAGAGATTGCGGTTATTGGTGGAGGTGATTCGGCCATGGAGGAGGCGACATTTTTGACTAAATTTGCATCAAAAGTAACCATTATCCACCGCCGGGATGAACTCCGCGCCTCGGCAATTATGCAAGAACGTGCCTTAAAAAATCCAAAAATTGAATTTCTGTGGAATAAGATGATTAAGGAATTTCTCGGCAATTCTGAAAAGGGTCTCGAAGGTTTACGGTTAAAAGATACAAAAACCGGCAAAGAATCCGACTTTGCATGTCAGGGTGCCTTTCTGGCCATAGGACATGTCCCGAATACCGAAATTTTTAAAGGGCAATTAGAACTTGATGATACGGGATATATCATTACCAAACCAAAAAGTACCCGGACCAATATTCCTGGTGTCTTTGCAGCTGGTGATGTACAGGATTCTATCTACAGGCAGGCAATTACGGCCGCGGGTTCAGGCTGTATGGCTGCGCTGGATACCCAGCATTACCTGGAAGAGCTCGAATTTAGTAAAGGTTAAAAAAACTGCGAGAATTGCAGGTTAGGTTATTTGAACTAATTTTTGCCGTTTTTCAATCTGAACTCACTTAAATCACAGACCCGGTAACTCTCATAGTTAGCAGGCATAAACGTTAGCGCCTTTTTAAAATGTCTAAAATCTCCTGAGTCTGAGGAAATCGAAATTGCTTCTTTTTTGAAAAGATCAGGTCATCATCCACCATGACCTCAAAGACACCCCCACCGGATTTTATTA
>CP070707.1:1765846-1784738 GCA_020350205.1 bacterium | reverse complement strand
CCATCCCCCTCTGGACAACTATAGAAACCACTCTTTATAGCTTGGCTGTTATTCTGAAACCTAATCAGAATAACAAACATACGATACTACCAACCACCTAACTAACATTGCAAAGATGTATCCCCGCATCATAAATCAATTCACCCAATACGGTAACTAAAATTAAATTCTGACGTCTAAAGAAAACAAACTATAATTCTAATAGATGAAGGAACAAAAAATTTTGAATTACGTTTGAAATCTCTTAAATTATAAAATTGTAAAATATTTGGAGGTGATTTTATGTTTTTCTGGGATCCAACTTTTTTATTATTAATTCCCGCACTAATTTTGGCCATTTACGCACAGGTAAAAGTAAAAGGTACCTACAATAAATACAGGCAGATACATAACAACAGGAGTATGACCGGCTATCAGGCAGCTATTGAACTATTGCGCATGAACGGGATCGGAGATGTGGATGTGGAAGAAACCGAAGGGACCCTGAGTGACCATTACGACCCCCGGGTGAAAAAGGTTCGCTTATCCCGGGCAAATTATCGTGGAACTTCATTATCCGCCCTGGCTGTGGCCGCCCACGAGGTGGGACATGTTATCCAGCATGCTAAAGGGTATTTCCCGCTACAGCTGAGGCATATGATCCTGCCTGTAACGAATTTCGGTTCCTGGATTGCATTTCCCCTGTTTATATTTGGATTTTTTCTGCAGACACCCTTTCTGATGGACCTGGGCATTCTGTTATACGGTGCGGTGGTCGTGTTTCATGTAATTACCCTGCCGGTTGAATATAATGCCAGTAACCGGGCACTCCTGCAATTGGAATCCCACGGTTTCCTCACCACCCAGGAGGTTGGCGGGGCAAAGAAGGTACTCAGTGCAGCTGCTCTTACTTATGTTGCAGCCACTGCTGTGGCCTTAATGCATCTGATCCGATTACTCATTCTAAGAGGAAATGATTAAAAATAAAATATACCATAATGATTACTGAATAAAGAAGAAGAAAGAATGAATACTCTCAAAAAAGTTTTTATTTCAGTTTTGGCATTACTCTTGGTGGCCGGTGCAGTATACATCATTGTTATCTCATATCAGGCCCAGGAAAGCCGCAAACAACAATCCGGAATAGAACAGGAAATGGAAGTGCCACCTGCCGACGAAAAAACTCAGATTCCACCGGAAACACTGGCGACTCCCCCGGATCAGTCCTTTCCGGGACCGCAGGAAGTCAAACCGGAAACTCTCAGTTGGCGCAGTCTCCCCGATACTGAACGAAGAGACCTAAGCGGTCAATTCCCACTGGGAAACCCCAATCCCGTCTTTATTGAAGCAGCAGCCCGGATCTTACCGGCGGTGGTAACCGTGCAAAGCGAAGCTACGTTGAGCAGCATTCCGCAGGATGAAGATCACCAGTACTTCTGGGAAAGACATGGCGATGAAGATGGAGATTTTTTTCAGCAGGGAACGGGTTCAGGCATCATAATATCACCTAACGGCTATATTCTGACTAATCATCATGTGGTGGAAAACGCTTCCCATTTCCGGATCATCCTGTATGATAAACGGGAATATGCCGCCAAATTTATCGGGGGAGATCCGAATACCGATGTCGCTCTGTTAAAAATTGACGCCCGTGATCTGCCCAATGCCTATATTGGCGATTCTGATAGCCTGCAAATCGGAGAGTGGGTTTTGGCTGTGGGTAGTCCGTTATCTTTTACGTCAACTATTACTGCGGGCATTGTGAGCGCACTGGGCAGGAATATCCGGATTATTGACAGCGAATACAGTGTAGAAAATTTTATTCAGACCGATGCGGTTATTAATCCCGGCAATAGTGGTGGCGCCCTGATTAATCTCAATGGAGAAGTTATAGGAGTGAATACCGCCATTGCCACCCGGACCGGACTCTACCAGGGGTATGGATTTGCCATCCCGATCAATCTGGCTTCAAAAATTGTAAATGATATATTGATCCATGGAGAAGTCAGAAGAGGATTACTGGGCGTTTCGATCAGTCCGGTGGATAACAGGGTTGCCAAGGGTGTGGGACTTCCCAGACCGATTGGAGTACTGGTTCAGGGAGTACAGGACGGCCGGGCAGCTGAGAAAGCAGGAATACGGCCCGGAGATATTATCATGATGGTTAACGGACAGGAAGTCATTTCGGTAAATGATTTACAGAACAAAATTGCCAGTAAAAGTCCCGGTGACAGGGTATCTCTGCAAATCTGGCGGGACAAACGACAGATTGCACTCAGCGTAACGCTGGATCGGGCACCGGTGGCAACAATTAACCAAAATACCCTGAATAATCAGAAAAAGTCTTATAAAAATCTTGGCATGGAAATCAGAGACCTGACTCAGGTTGAAATGAGAAACACGAATCTGGACAATGGGATTTTTGTAAATGATGTAAAAGCCGGAAGTCCGGCAAATAAGGGGGGTATTTACGCAGGTTTTGTTCTTTATAAATTGAATGATACTTTTATACAGGACAAGGACGACTTCGAAAATAAGTTAGAAAAATTGAAAAGTGGTCAGGTGGTGAAATTTATTTGCCGATCGACCCGATTCCAAAATCCTCTGGATGATCGCATTCTGTTTGTGGAAATTGAGTAAAACCAGATCAATACCCGTTCTAAGGGTGTAAAGCCTGAATCAATAAAATTCAGGGTTTTTGTCACCATCATAATATCCGGCTGATCCTATTCATGCAAGAAGTTCTGTTATCGCTGCAACATGCTGAACCCTTCTGGGCCTACCTTATTCTGTTCATCAGTGCCTTCGTCGAAAACATTTTCCCCCCTATTCCCGGGGATACCGTCACTATCATAGGGGCATATCTGGTGGGAAGAGGTATCTTGAATTTCTGGGGAGTATATATGGTAACCACTGCGGGTAGTTTATCAGGTTTTATGACTCTTTACGGATTAGCTTTCTGGATTGAATGGAAAATTATTGAGAAATACCAGCCCGGATGGCTGTCCAGATCCCGCATTGATAAGGTGGAAAATTGGTTTCGTGATCATGGCTTCTGGATCATCCTGTTCAATCGCTTCCTTTCCGGTGCGAGATCCGTCATATCGGTGGTCGCCGGTTTATCAAAAATGCGATTCTTACCTGTATTTCTGCTGGCTCTGATAAGTTGTGCAATCTGGAATGGGGGCCTGATTTACCTGGGTGCCATCCTGGGAAAAAACTGGGAAGAGATCGTCACTTTTTTGAAACTTTATAATCAGATCGTAATTTTTGCGATTGTGTTATTAATCATAATCCTGATCCTGCGGAAAATCATTCTAACCCGAAAACATCGGGCAGAAACGGGATCATCATCTTCAGCAGATTAGTCCCCTCATCACAACTTCAATTAAAATAGATTCCGGAATGGTTTATTTTCAGCCATTCTGATTTTTTTGAATTCTGGCCCAGCTATCCCGTAGTGAAACAGTTCGGTTGAAAACAGGTTTTCCAGGACGACTAAATTTGTTGTCGACACAGAAATAACCATGTCTGAGAAACTGAAACCGCATACCAGATTCTGCATTTTGCAGGGATGGTTCCACCATACCATTCAAGATTTCCAGTGAATCAGGATTTAAGTTACTCAAGAAATCCTCTCCCTCAGGGACATCATTAGGATCGGGACTCTTAAACAGATGGTCGTACAAGCGTATCTCCGTCTGAATTGCATGGGGGGCGGACACCCAGTGCAGCGTCCCCTTCACTTTGCGGTCTTCCCCGGAGGAACCGCTTCTGGTATCGGGATCAAAACTACAATGTAATTCGGTAACCTCACCCGATTGAGGGTCTTTCAGAACTTTCTCACACTTGATGATATAGGCATGTTTGAGTCGCACTTCCCTTCCCGGAGCAAGCCGGAAATACTTTTTAGGCGGGTCTTCCATAAAATCGCTCTGCTCAATATACAATTCCCGGCAGAAAGGAATTTTTCGTTTTCCCATTGCCGGATCTTCCGGATTATTTTCAGCATCGAGCTCCTCAACCTGATCCGCGGGATAGTTAGTCAGCACGACCTTCAGCGGTCTTAAAACTGCCATTACCCGCGGGGCCGTTTTGTTCAGATTTTCCCGTAAACAGTGCTCCAACAGGGATATTTCAACGACACTGTTACTCTTCGCCACACCGATGCGCTCACAAAAATCCCGAATCGCAGCAGGAGTATAACCGCGCCTCCGGATGCCGGAAATAGTCGGCATCCTCGGATCATCCCAACCGTCCACATGCTTATCCTGTACCAATTTTAACAACTTCCGTTTACTCAACAGAGTATACGTTAAATCCAGGCGGGCGAACTCAATCTGCTGGGGTGCATGCACATCCAGCTCCCGGATAAACCAGTCGTACAGGGGACGATGATCTTCAAATTCCAACGTACAGATGGAGTGGGTGATACCCTCGATGGAATCGGACTGACCATGGGCCCAGTCGTACATGGGATAAATGCACCATTCATCCCCGATTCGGGGATGCGGGGCATGAAGAATGCGATACATGACCGGATCTCGCATATTCAGATTTCCCGAGTTCATGTCGATTTTAGCCCGCAGTACCTTTTCCCCATTCTTAAATTCCCCGGCTTTCATCCTTTCAAATAGATCGAGGTTCTCCTCCACTGAACGGTTACGATAGGGACTTTCTTTGCCAGGCTTGGTCAGAGTTCCACGGTATTCCCGAATCTCATCGGCATTGAGATCATCCACATAAGCCTTACCCTTTTTAATCAGCAGAATTGCCCATTCATACAACTGGTCGAAATAGTCAGAGGCGAAAAAAAGGCGGTCCTCCCAATCGAATTCCAGCCAGCGTACATCTTCCTGGATGGCGCGAATATATTCTTCCTCCTCTTTCAGGGGATTGGTATCATCAAAACGTAGATTACATAAGCCTTCGAATTCATGGGCCAATCCAAAATTGAGGCAAATCGATTTGGCATGACCAATATGCAGATACCCGTTGGGCTCCGGGGGAAAACGGGTATGGACCCTGCCCTCATTTTTGCCACGCTCTAAATCTTCAATGATAATATTTCGAATAAAATTCGGGGGAACGTTTACTTTTTTATCAGCGTCAACCATTTTTTCCTCTTACAAATTATCTTTCCTGTAAAAAATACTTATTGACTCAAATTTGCTGCAAATATCGTATTCAATCATCCAAAATAATACATCATTATCCCAACTAAAAATGAAAGTATAAATATACCGAAACAATCTCTCAAACCGAAATATTAATCATAACCTGAGGTGTCACTCACAATGGCGTGATATTCAAATAAAGCAGTTAGATTGTAGTCATTCTTATGTCATTCAACCGGCCGAAGAATTTCTCTCCAATAAAAAAAGATAAATACTTCGCTACGCTCACGAAGACAATAAATGTAAGTTCATATTTTTTAAATTTTTATTTAATTATTAATTTATATATTCTCATAATGGATTAAATGTAACGAATAATCGGTTTAAAAAAATCGGGTAAACCTGCTTTTAAACCCATTGGATTGAATTAAGTTAAAATACCATATCTCATATGTTTTCAATATTGCACTTGAAACTCTTACGACTTCTTTGTAAAATTAGCAGTTTGATATCCGTAAAGGCCTCATGAGCTCAAATATATGCACACGCTTCGCGCCCAGTCCCACCGGTTTTCTGCATGTCGGAGGATTACGAACCGCGCTGTATAATTATCTTTTCGCCAGAAATCACGCTGGCAAAATGATTTTGCGTATCGAAGACACCGATCGCGCCAGATTTGTCCCCGGTGCCACCGAGAGTCTGATAAGAACTTTGCGGGTAATGGGAATTGATTACGATGAGGGACCGGACAAGCCGGGATCCTCCGGCCCTTACCTGCAATCGGAAAGGACCGATATTTATCAGCAGCATGCGGAACAGCTCATCAATCAGGGTGATGCATATTATTGTTTTTGTACACCGGAACGGCTGGAACAGATCCGTAAGCAGCAGGAAAGCTCCAATCAACAACCGAAATACGACGGGTATTGCCGTAATCTGACAACCTCTGAAATTTCCCATAACCTGGAAAGCGGCAAACCTTATGTTATCCGTCTCAAAATGCCCCTGCAGGGTGAAAGCCGCTTCACTGATCTCATACGCGAAGAGGTGGTCGTGCAGAATGAGCTCATTGACGACCAGATTTTAATTAAATCCGACGGTTTTCCTACCTATCATCTGGCAAATGTCATTGATGACCACCTGATGGGTATCAGTCATGTAATCCGGGGAGAAGAATGGTTATTAAGTGTTCCCAAGCATCTTCGTTTATATCAGGCTTTTGAATGGAAACCTCCGGCCATGGCGCATCTTCCGCTACTACTCAATCCAGATAAGTCCAAACTTAGTAAACGACAGGGTGACGTAGCGGTGGAAGAATTTCTGGAAAAAGGGTATCTGCCGGAAGCGCTCAATAACTTTGTGGCTTTATTGGGCTGGAATCCGGGTGATAACCAGGAAATATATACCCTGCCCCAGCTGATTGAGAAGTTTTCCCTGGAAAGAGTCAATAAATCCGGGGCGGTATTCGATATCCAAAAATTGAACTGGTTAAATGGGCAGTATCTCAGGCAATTAACACCACAGGACCGCGGTAAATTTCTGTTGCCTCATCTTGTCAAAGCAGGTTTCGATACCACCGACCATGCTCGAACCGAGAAAATAATTGATGCGGTTTACAAGCGATTATCTTTTGGGGCTCAAATGGGAACCGAGGCAGTTATCTTTTACAGTGATAATTTAGTAATTTCCGAAGAACAGGCCAGAATGGTACTGGTCAAACCGACATCCAAACAGGTTTTAGCACATTTCTTAAAAAAATTGGATTCAGTAAATGAAGTAAATGTCGATATTTTCCGTAACATTATGAAAGAGGTACAGCAGGAGACCGGTATATCTAAAGAAGATTTATGGATGCCAATTCGGGTTGCATTAACCGGCGTAACCCACGGTCCGGACCTGCCCGTTGTAATTGAGATATTCGGGAAAGAGAAAATTTCACGATTTGTTAGTCAAGCTCTAGCATTTTAGTCAATTTAAAACAGTCACCAACAGCCAAGCCCTTTGCGGGAGAACATAAGTTCATGAAAATTGCCGTCTTACTGGGAGGTACCAGTGCCGAGCGCGATGTCTCGGTAGTCTCAGGTCTGGCCATTTCCAAGGCACTGTCTGAGGCGGGCCATGAGGTAACCGCTGTCGACTGTGCATTTGGGGATAAGATCATTACAAACTGGGATGCCGACATTAACGAGATTATACACCTGGAGCATTCCGATTTTGAATCCCGAAAACAGGAGTTGGACCGCAATATCATTCAAACGGTGCAATTTCTCATTGCTCAAAATATGGAAGTTGCATTTATTGCTCTTCATGGAGGATACGGGGAAAACGGGCAGATTCAGGCACTGCTGGATATGATGAAAATTACCTATACCGGCAGCACAGCCCTCGCCAGTAGTATCGGCATGAATAAACATATCAGTAAAATTCTATTCCAGAAGCACCAGATCGATGTGGCACCCTGGATAAAAATTGATTCTCCACAGGATTACAACATTCACGAGATAGAAAAACTTGGATATCCACTGGTCATCAAACCCAATGATCAGGGGTCAACCGTGGGGCTCACAATTGTGGAAGAACCTGACAGGATAAATTCAGCTCTTCAGCTGGCTTTTCAGTTCAGCGACACTGCGCTGGCAGAGCAGTTTATCCCCGGAAAAGAAGTTACAGTCTCCATTCTCGGGGAGCAGGCGCTTCCCGTCATTGAAATTATCCCGGAACACGGAATTTATGATTACGAATGCAAATACCAGAAAGGTAAAAGTAAATATATCGTACCGGCTGAGTTGACCAAACAAGTCACTCACAAGTTACAGCAACAAGCATTAAAGGCCTATCAGGCATTGGGTTGCCGACATTACGCCCGGGTTGATTTCCGACTATCACCCAAAAATCACCCATTCTGCCTGGAGGTGAATACATTACCCGGAATGACTGCAACCAGTCTGGTTCCAAAGGCTGCCAAAGCCCTGGGAATAGAATTTCCTGAGCTGGTTGACCGAATTGTTAAAATGGCAATCGAAAACAAAAACTTTTAGCAGGTGAAATCGTCAATCAAAAATAAGTAAACATCTGATGAAGTATGAACATATTATAGTTTTTTGCACTGTTCCCGATACTGATACGGCCCATAAGCTCTCAAAAGTTTTGGTAGAGGAAAAAGTCGCCGCTTGCTGCAATATTATCCCGGCAGTAAAGTCTTTTTACTTCTGGGAAGAAAATTTACAGGAGGATCAGGAACTGCTGCTCGTTATTAAAACTCGTCAAGAAGTGTTTCCCGCTCTGGAAATAAAAATACGTGAAAACCATCCGTATTCAGTACCGGAGATCCTCGCTTTACCCATAATTCACGGCAATCACGAATATCTTAAATGGATGGATGACCATGTCAGATCAAGAAAATAGTGAGAAAAAAAATCAGGAATATTGGCGGGGTGAGGTGGATGAGATACGGAAAGATTCGGTACACGGTTCACACTTTCTGGCAGACCAAAGCCTTGATATAATAGAGAAATTTATTCAGAAAAGGGATTATAACAATCGCACCGAGCTCTTTCAGTCTTTTTCGAAACTGGTGAATGCCCTGGTTCGGGCAAAACCACTGATGGCGCTGATATATTACCGCAGCCACCGGATATTGGATTTTATTGAAAGCCTTCCGAAAGAAGAGCGGGATATTAAGAAAGTTCAGAAAATGGTTCTGAACGAAATTCAGGTTATTCGCACAGAATCCGTGGAGCGGGAAAAGTCCCTGATTAAGTTCGGTGCACGAATGATTCTCGACCAACATACCCTGTTGACGCATTCATCCAGTCGGGTGGTCGAGAAAATATTGCTGGAAGCCAAGCGCCTGAAAAAGCATTTCCGGGTGGTCTGCACAGAGAGCCGGCCTCTCTATGAAGGTCGGGATATGGCCATCCGCCTGGCCAAAGCAGGAATAAAAACCCGTTTGATCGCAGATGCCGATTTACCCCGGGTGATGAACGAGGTCAATTTTGTAATAACGGGTGTGGACCGCATAACTGAGACGTCCTTCATCAATAAAACTGGCAGTTACGCCGCAGCCATTGTGGCCCGGGAAAGCGAGGTGCCCTTTTATATCGCCCTGGATACAGCCAAAATTTTGCCAAAACGCAGTTATCCGGCGAAATTTGTTTCGGTGAACGAGCGGGAAATCTTTGATAAGAAAGTGAATGAACTCACGGTAGAAAATTTTTATTTCGAGGAGATACCTCTTTCCTATGTGCACAAAGTTGTGTGTGAAGCGGGTATCTTTGAAACCGAAGAATACTTCGAGCGCTTTCTCAATTTCTAAAATCAAACCAAGAAGATTATTGGAGACAATTTGAAAGACCTGACCCGGCGAGTGCTGATGGCTTTATGGGGAATCCCCTTGATCTTGCTGCTCAGTTATCTGGGCGGATACTTCTTTCTGGTTCTCATCGTGATTATTAATGGGCTGTCATTATGGGAGTTTTACAGTATATATCAGACCCAACACTATTATGCATACCGGAAAATGGGAGTGTTTTTATCGACAGTGCTGGTATTGGTTTCCTTTTACTTGTCTTTTGAACTGGAATTAATCGCAATGGTTATAGTGATGATTTTACTGCTGCTCAGACACCTTAAGATATCAGAACCATCATCATCATTAAATACGACCTTAACAATAAGCGGCATTTTTTATATCACTTTTTTCCTCACTTTATTGCTCCAGTTGCGAATAAACCTCAACAGCTGGATTGCACCGGAAACCACGGAGAATATTGCAGGAAAATATTTCGTTTTATTGTGGGCGGCCATCTGGTTCTGCGATACGGCAGCATATTTCGGAGGAAAGTATCTGGGCAAACATAAACTGGCACCTAAAACCAGTCCCAATAAGACCATCGAGGGGGGCATTTCCGGTTTTTTGGGTGCGGTGCTGGTGTTCGGCATTTTGGGCTCCATCCTGATTCCCACTCTAAATCCCATCTATTTCTGGATTTCCGGAATCATCGTGGGCATATTCGGGCAACTGGGCGATCTTGTAGAATCCCGCTTTAAACGGGATGCAGGGGTTAAAGATACCTCATCCTTGCTGCCCGGACACGGTGGATTTTTCGACCGCTTCGATTCTCTGATCTTCGTTTCCCCGTTTATTTTTATACTTTTTTACTGGATAAGAATTTAGTTCGCAATGTTGGAAAATTATTTGATTCTCTTAAATCTTAATGATGCCTGCTTATACACAATCTAGACATAGACGATTTCAATCTCACTAGTCCCATTGATACGGTTCCAGATATATTTCGGAATATGAAGAATGAATGTATAGGAGATTCTGAATGACAACTTATTTCGAATTAACTCGTTGACAAGGTTTACAGCATTTTTCAAGCAGACAAAACAGAAAAAATCGATTCCCCTTATGTCATGTAATTGTTTGATAAATTTAACTATAAAATACTCTCGGTGATGATGAATCTTGAGACTGCCTATAATATTTGTCTACAAATCACTCGAGATCATTACGAGAATTTTCCGGTGGCTTCTTTCCTGATTCCTGCCGCCTTACGAAAACACATTGCCGCCATCTATGCGTTTGCCAGAACAGCAGATGATTTTGCAGACGAAATGCAGGATCGTGAAAAACTGCTGGATTGGCGTGAACAACTCCACAGTTGTACCGAGAGTAAAACTGAAAATCCCATATTTCTTGCTCTCGCAGATACCATCGAGCAGTATGAAATTCCCATCAAGTGGCTGGACGATCTTTTAACGGCATTCCTGCTGGACCTGGATAAAAACAGATTTACCTCCATGTCTGAACTGGAATCCTATTGCAGGTTTTCTGCCAATCCGGTGGGGCGCCTGGTGTTGTGGCTGTTCGGTTATCACTCGGAAGACCTGCTGATATATGCTGATCAGATCACTACTGGTTTGCAGTTGACAAATTTCTGGCAAGATATTTCGATTGATTTAAAAAAAGATAGAATATATATTCCCACTGATTTAATCGAGAAGTATAATCTGTCTGAAAAAGACATATTGATGCAACAAAGTTCACCTGATTTTGGTAAGATGATGGGTGAACTCATACAGCAAACTGCCGGGTATTATGAAAAAGGATTGCCCTTGACAGAAAGGGTTTCCGGCCGTTTAAAATGGGAACTGAAATTTACGCTTGCTGGAGGCAAAGAAATTTTAAGGAAAACCGAAAAATATAGACAGGATCTTCTGATTTGGAGACCGGCACTCACCCGCTGGGACTGGATAAGATTAGCAACACAAAACATATTCTGAAAGAGTTATTATGAGCAAAGAAAAGGACATCACCCAACAGAGCAAAACAAATTTCTACTACGCATTTTCCGTATTACCCCGGGAAAAAAGAGAAGCGATATATACGCTTTATTCATTTTGTCGCCAGACCGACGATATCGCTGACAGTCGTGGCTCCCGTCAAAAAAAGCAAAAAACACTGGACTACTGGGAGAAGGAGTTATTCCGTCAATTTAACTTTGAGAGTAGTACACGTTTTGATAAAGTCTGGAAAATAGCTCAAAAATTCAGAATTCCTATGGAATATTTTCTGGAACTTATCAATGGGGTGCGTATGGATCTCTCTCAGGTGCGATTTCATTCCATCGAAGATTTGCTGAACTACTGTTACCGGGTAGCATCAGTGGTAGGGTTAATGAGTATTGAAATTTTTGGCTATCGCGATGAGCGGGTAAAGGAATATGCCGTAAATCTGGGAATTGCTTTGCAGCTCACAAATATCATGCGGGATGTTGGGGCTGATGCTGAGATGGGACGGGTATACCTGCCACAAGAAGATCTTGAAAAATTTGGAGTCAGTGAACAGGATATTATAAAAAAACGGACCAGCGATTCATTTCTTGAATTGATGCATCATCAGTATAACCGGGCAAAATCCTACTATGAAAAAGCGGCTGCAGCTCTTCCTTACGGTGAACGGCGAAATATGATCCCCTCGCAGATTATGAAAAACATTTATTTTCACCTGCTAAAATTGATGGAAAAACACAATTTTAACGTGCTGCATCAGAAAACAGAAATACCCAGACTGGTGAAAATTTCAATTGCTTTTAAAACCATTCTCACCGAAGCGGTCATTAGCATATAAATTTATAATTTTCATTCTATTGTACAATTTCCCCGCACACTCACCTAAAAACCTTACAGAGCAGATTGAGGGAAAACTATTCGAGGATTTTTAAATCGAATGTCATATTCTCAGGACAAAACAATTGTAATTATCGGGGCCGGTATTGCCGGCATCTCGGCCGCCTTGCATACCCTGGACTATAATCTAAAGCCCATTTTGATCGATCGAAACCGCCATCTGGGAGGCAGAGTCCGATCTTTTCTGGCCAATGATATCGGACAACCGCTTGATAACGGACAGCATATTCTGGCTTCAGCTTACAAGGAAACGAGGCATTTACTTAAAAGGATTGGCAGTAGCGACCGGGTTTTATTTCAGGAAAGGTTTGAGGCACGCTTTATTACCGGCCCCGGTAAAGAATTTCAGTTCCGGACTTACCGGCTCCCCTCTCCTCTCCATTTCCTCTTACCTCTGCTAAAGAAAAAGAATGTGGCAAACATTCACTGGCGTGATTTCTGGCAAATCTTTAATCACTCAGACCTTCTCGGGCAGGACAGATTTAAAGATATGACAGTTGAAGAATGGATCAATATTACCGGACAAAGTCAATCAATGACAGAACTTCTCTGGAAACCACTGGCGCTCTCCATACTGAACACCCCTATTCATACTGCCTCTGCTTATTTGCTATATCAGGCAATTTCAAGATCATTTCTGGGTCCATATAAAATGTCTGGTATGGGCATTCCACTTGACTGGTTGTCTGAAATATTTTCCGGTCCGGCAGAGAGATACCTGAAGGACCACCAGGCAGAGATCCGATTATTAACTCCCGTGAATAAAATTATCAGGCAGAATGATCAGGTATTCCGGGTTGTTACACCCGGCGAGACTTTCACCTCCAAGTGGATCATCTCATGCCTGCCACCTTATGCTTTGCATACACTTCTGGAAAGCTGTGTTCTCCCTGATTTGAATAGCTTAAAGAAAAATCTCGCTCGCTTTGAGTATAATCCGATTATGACAGTGAATATTTTTCTCGATAAACCTCTTCCCGGGAATTTTCCTGCCAGTCTGGTGGCCTCACCCATCCAGTGGATTTTCTGCCATCCCTCTACAGACTTGTCCCAGCATCAGTATGGATACGCACTTGTTAGTAGTGCTTCCAATGCCTACAGCGAATCTTCCAGGGAGGAGGTATTAGAAATGGTTCAGGCAGAACTTGAAAGAATGTTTCAGATTGATTTCCATAATACCTATCGTATCCTGGCTTACAAGATTATCAAAGAAAAAAGAGCCACCATCTCACAATCGCCAGAAGCTTTGGAAATCCGCCCGGGACCTGTCACACCTGTACCAAAATTTATACTGGCAGGGGATTGGACCGATACCGGCCTGCCAGCCACCATTGAAAGCGCTGCCTTGAGCGGCAGGTTAGCCGTGAAAGCTGTGGTAGAAGCCAGTCAACAGCCTTAACTGCAGGTCATGTTTCTACAAAAAAATCCAATTGCATTGACGGATCGCTTCAGGCTATTTTATGCCAATGGCAAAAAAATCCAGACAAAATTTAATAATTGACGGTTATAACCTGATCGAGGCTGCACCGGAAATGTTTGCCAAAATGCCCAGCCTGGAAGGTCGCAGAAAACATCTCCTCAAATTACTGGTTTCAACACCACGGCTTAGAGACAGCGACATATTAGTGGTATTTGACGGTAAATCACCAAGTAATACAGCAAAGAAGTACAGCTTCCGTGGTATTCGGGTCAAGTTTTCAGGGAATCAGCAGGAAGCAGATCAGATTATTCAACACATAATTCGCACTGAAGCTTCGTCCAAAAATCTCACTGTCGTCTCCTCCGATCGTGAAATTCTGAATACCGCCAGGGATCATCGTGCACAGACTCTGACTGCGCAGGAATTCTGGAAAAGAAACCGCAAAATATCTGTAACCGACAAAAATCAAAACAATTCAGCAGCCAATCATCAACCCGATCTCACTAAGCGGGAGGTAAAGGAGTGGCTTAAAATATTTAAGCAAAACCGGCCAGGTGAGGATGAAATTTAGATTTTCACTCAACCGTCAGATCATCTATCTGATTATCGGTTTCGGATTGCTGGTGCTCGCAAGTTTAAACTTTGCAGGCTGGTTTTTTTTACAAAGTTTTAAATCAGAACTGGTACAAGAACTTAAAAATCAGATTTTAAACACCGGTCGGATGGGCAGCCGCCTCATTTCTGGAAATGATCTGGAAAATATATTTCCCGGGATGGAAAGATCACCTACTATTCTCTATTATCAGCAACTCCTTTACGACATTAAAGTCAACAACGATCTTGAAAATATAGTCCTGATTGACATCACCGGTAGAATCCTGGTCGATTTCCGCATTAATTATGCAATCGGGGACACCCTGTTTACTTTTCCGCTTCAACCGGCATTGTTACGGCAGGCCAGTGTCGGAGAAACACCGGAGCCAGCCCTGAGCAAATTTTCGGATCAATATTTTATGTCTGCCTATATTCCCATACTCAATGATTTTGATGAAACTGTAGCCATTCTGGTGGTTGATGCCCCGCTGAAATTTTTTACCACTTTACGAAATTTTGAAGTGGGTACGATTTATCTGGGCATATCGGGAGTTGTTATATTGATCGTTTTTTCACTGATTATCCTGACAGCAACCCGTCGTTTATTCAGGGTTGAAGACCGTATGAAAGAACAGGAGCGACTGGCACATCTGGGCCAGATGGCCGCGACCGTTGCCCATGAAATCCGAAACCCCCTCAGTATCATGAAGGGGACCGCGGAAGTACTCCGAAAAAAATATCAGCAGCTTTCTGATGAAATGTTAACCTACATTCCCGATGAAATTGACCGCTTAAACCGTCTGGTGAATGATTTTTTACAGTTCGCACGGCAGCGACCTCTCCATATTGAAAAAGTTGATATCCAGGACATACTTGCAGAATTCAAACATCAATTACGGGATCCCCGATTGCATCTGGAGACAAAAACCGGACTTCATAAAGTAATCGGAGACCGTGACGCCATCCGTCAGATTTTACTCAATCTTGTACAAAATGCCCTTGATGCCATTGGTGAACGGGATCGGGTCGAGATAAATGTTGAGAATCTTTCAGAAAAGAATGACTGGCTTACCCTCACGGTGCAGGATAACGGACCGGGTATTTCTGAGCAGGATATGGAAAAAATTTTTGACCCATTTTACAGCCAAAAATCCTCGGGAAGCGGATTGGGTCTTACGATCAGCAAGCAACTGGCGGAACAGATGGGGGGAAATATCACTATTGAAAGTAGGGTGGGTCAAGGGACCCTGGTTAAGGTAAAACTAAAAAAAGCCTGAACTGACATTTCCATCTGTCAGAACGAAATGAAAAGCATTTGATGCCTTCCCAATCTCATATTAACTTTTGTGATAAAAAATTTATAAAAAAGCGGATTTAATTCCCCACAATGACAATGATGGAAGACGCGTTCACACTATTCTTTGCGCTGGGAATCCTGGCCTATGCAGAAATTCATTTCCGGTTTCCATTTATACCCAGCCGCCTGTATCGTAAAGAACCGGAAATTCTGTTCGATCTTCCTTTTCGCGCACATTATCAGGAAGCGGTTCCATTATTTTTATTTGTTAAAGACAGTCACCAGTTTCCCGTTACGCTCATTGAAATGGCTATTGAGATTTTCGATTCAGAGGGTCGAATAATATCACAGGTTAAGGAGAAACTTAATCTTGAAATCCATCAAAATTTTTACTCACGGGTTGCACAACTGCATCCAGATCATTTTCCTCATCCCGAAACTTACCGGATTTTAGCCAGCCTGACTTATGTGAACTCGCACCAAAAACGAAAAACGATTCAACAAGATAATTATCGCCATCTTCCTCATCCTCCTTTTGAAATTCATATTTCGGAATCCCCCCTCCCTGCTCTGGCAGGTTGGTATTGGGGAGATATGCATGTTCACAGTTACTATACTCGGGATCAGGTCGAATTTGCTGCCCCACCCGATGAGACTGCTATGGCAGCCAGGGCCGCAGGTCTTGCATTTATGGCTATTACGGACCACTCTTATGATCTGGATGATTTAGCGGATGATTTTCTGAAGACCGATCCAAATCTGAAGAAATGGGATAATTTTAAATCAGAAGTTTCTGAAGTGCAATTCAGGCAGAATGGATTTCTTATTTTACCTGGAGAGGAAGTAAGCATTGGAAATCATAAAAAGAAAAATATTCATTGTCTGATACTTAATGATCAGCGCTTCTTCCCGGGAAGTGGAGATAGCGGAGAGAAACTGTGGAACAATAGGCCGACCCTGTTAGTGAACGAATTACTATCCCAAAAATCAGAAACCGCTCTGGCCATTGCAGCGCATCCCCTGGAAAAACCACCGCTCTCCCAGCAAATCATCCTGAACCGGGGTATCTGGGAGGAATCAGATTTCCAATGGGAAAAATTGAATGCCCTGCAGATTATGAACAATCACGCTGAGAGAAATTTACAGGAAGGAATAAATATCTGGAAAAAACTTCTCCTGCAGGGTAAAAAAATCGGAATTGTGGCAGGAACGGACTCCCACGGAAATTTTAATTGTTTCCGGCAAATCTCGGTTCCGTTTTTAAGCATGGTATACTCCCGCGAACACATGTTAGGGAGAGCCCGAACAGCTGTAATGATGACAGAATTTAGTATCGCCGGACTGACTGCCGGGATCAGGCAGCTAAAATGCATCATTTCAAATGGACCTTTTGCTATTATGCAGTTACAATCGGATGAAACTGTCACCCTGGGGGATTCAGGATCATTTAGGCAGCAAGATGCCCGGATCATTCTGGCCGGAAAGAGCACCACTGAATTTGGAGCTTGGAAAACAGTCTACTTGTATTATGGTGATTATAACGAAAAATTAGAAAATAAGGTTGAAATTGCCCTGGAAGGGAATCCGCTGGAATTTAAGATTAAACTCAAAGTTCATTATCCTGCTGCCGATTATGTTCGTCTGGAGGCACTCAGCAAGAAAAATGATCAAAAGTATACCTGTCTCACAAACCCGATTTGGAATACCACAACCTGAAAATGCCCTATGATTTATTATAAATTTTTATTCTTCACTGCTATTCTAACTTTTTGGGTGCAACTCATACCTGCACAGATATCCGGTTCCTTTCCGGTGCGGATCGATGAAGTTCAAATTGTGGGCAATGATCGGACCAAAGATCATGTGATTCTGCGAGAAATTCCCTATCAGTTTCCGGATACCCTCAGCCGGGCAGATCTCATTATTATAAAAAATCGTATCCAAAATCTGTTTCTTTTTAACCGGGTCGAATTAAATGTTATCCCTATCGGATCTCGCAATCATCTCATTATTATGGTAACTGAAAGTTGGTATTTTTTCCCGGTCCCGCTTCTTTTCATTAATGAACATGACTGGAGTAAAATCAGTTATGGATTGCAACTCAGTCATTACAATTTTCGCGGGCGGAACGAGAAACTGCGCCTGGGGGGCTGGTTCGGTTTTAATCCTTCATTCTACGTCAACTATTTTAATCCCTGGATAGGTGATAATTTGCGGCTCATTCTGGGAACAGGAGTATCCAAGCGGAAAGTAGAGAATAAAATTTTCGATTTTGATGAAGATCGTTTTGGATTTGATATCACCCTGGGAAGAAAGCTTTCACTCTATCTGGATGGTCAAATCAATTTTGCCCTGGAGCGCATTAAATTTCCGGAAGAATACACAGCTTATACGGTTTCACAAACCGGAACCGACATCGTACCAAAGCTCAGTGCACAAATCAAATGGGATACCCGGGACCTATTCGAGTATCCGAAACGGGGATTTTTTATCACCTACAACTTACGAAAAAGCGGATTTGGAAAAAAGCAACCGGATTTCTGGCGATTTGAGTTTGATAATCGCGTGTATTTACCCTTATACCAGCAAGTTTCCCTGGCAGCCAGACAACTCTTCGTTTTTAATTCCGGCAAACTTCCGGTATATGACCGGGTATTTCTGGGATTTGCCGAAAGAATCAGGGGCTACTTTTTCGATATTTTCCCCGATCCTGCATTATTCGAACAGTATGACTCCAATCAAATATCGCTGACCAGTCTGGAGGTACGATTTCCAATTCTACCTATCCGGTTTTTCTCTTTCGACAATGGTCCGGTCATTCCCAGCCTGTACCGGGATCTGAAGTTTGGTATCAGTGGTGGTCTATTTATTGACAGCGGGATCACCTGGCAGAGTCAGAGAGAAATAGCGCTGAATAATTTTTACAGCGGTTACGGATTTGGACTGCACCTTCACTTGCCGTACATTTACGTGCTGCGTTTCGATCTGGCATTCAGTGACAAAGGACGAGCGCAGTTCATCATTGATGCCGGGGTCAGTTTTTAATGAATTGATGAAATACCGTCTCATATTTAAAACAACAAATCGAAAAATATATATCAAATTATTCCCGGGAACTTTTTCCATCTGCTCTACAGGATAGTCAATATGGATCTATTTTTTACCGAAAATTTTGTACCGGGTCAGGATTTTCTGATTCTCCCGACCGAAGAATCCAGACATATCTGGAAAGTACTGAGGAAAAAGCCAGGTGAGCAAATAGAGGTCACTGATGGCAAAGGACATCGCATT
>CP070707.1:1751351-1765746 GCA_020350205.1 bacterium | reverse complement strand
TTAAAACTGATGGGTGAGAGAATCACCATTATCCGGCAACATATCGATGATATCGAAGAATTGGATGATAAGATCCGGGCCCGTCTGGACATTCCTCCCATTGGAGATGACGTACGGCAGGTCGGTATCGGAGGATCAGATCTATCCAATATATCCAACTTAAAATTAGAAGATCTCAAATTACAATCGGTTATTTTGAATAATCAAAATACCCTGGCTAAATTAGAACGTGAAATTAAGCTGGAGAGTGAAAGTTTCAAAAAACTTCTATCTACTATGGAACGTAAAGAGGATTCCTTACGCTATCTGCCAGCGATTAAACCGGTTGCTTCAGGACGAATCACAGACGGGTTTGGGAGAAGAAGGCATCCCATATATAAACGAATTATGGACCATCATGGAATTGATCTGGCAGCTAACCGGGGTACTCCGGTTTTTGCCTCTGGTGACGGTTATGTGACCTTTACTGGCACCAATGGCGGTTATGGTTTGTTCGTTGCAATCAATCATAAATACGGTTTCGAAACAAAATATGGTCATCTGCAAAAAATATATGTAAGACGCGGACAATTTGTAAAACGTGGCGATAAAATAGGAGAAGTTGGTAATACCGGTATTTCGACAGCGCCACATTTGCATTATGAGGTTCATAACAAGAATAAACCTGTGAATCCTACCGATTACTACTTTAACGATATAAAGTTTGATTAATGATTCAGACAAATCACATTTTTAAAAAATTATGATGTTAAATTGAGACTGAGTCACACTTTATGTTAGATTTTCACGCTGCTCTTAAGAAGCTTCGTAATCACCTGAAAAATAATGATCTGAGGTTTACCAACGAACGCCTGACCATTCTGGAAGAAATTTTCCAGTTTCCACCCCATTTTGATGCGGAACAGCTTTTTATCTATATCCGTAAAAAGCATAACCATATCTCCAGAGCTACTGTCTACCGAACACTTGATCTCCTTTCTCAAATTGGAATAATCAAAAAGGAAAATCTCGGAAAAGATTATGCCAGTTACGAACTGGATTATAAAATGCCTCACCACGACCACTTAATCTGTGAGATCTGTGGTAAAGTGATTGAATTTGCCGATGATATCATCGAAAAACGTCAACGTGAAATTTCCGAGAATAATGGCATGGTGATGGTCCGGCATCAACTCCAGATTTTTGGTCGCTGTAAAGAGCATACCGAGTAATAGGAACTCGCCTTTCTTACTTCCTCTTTATCTGACAGTGAAGAAAAAATTTACTTTTTCCTGGTTGATTCTCGCACCAGAAGCGAGATATCCTTAAATTATTCCCGTCATCCCCCGCGATATTACTTTTAGATATTGTTTTTATATGCTATATTTTTTATTTTAGCCAGGCAATTATTTTGTTTTGCCAATCTTTAATGAATATTCGCCATCTCATTTTAACAGTGATTTTTTTTGACGCTGACTCTGCGTTTTTAATGTTGTAAAAGTAATGCAGGGCGGCCTTGAATTATTTTAAGTAAAGCGAGATATTTAAGTATCCGGGAAACTTGCAATTGACCATTGGAAACGAAACAGTATTTGTAATAATTCCTGCCAGATATGGCTCCAAACGCTTACCGGGTAAGCCCCTGATTTCTTTAATGGGAAAGCCGTTAATCCTGCATGTTCTGGAACGAGCCAAAGAGATTCAGGGTGTGAATCGTGTCATTGTGGCTACGGATGATGAACGGATTATGCAAGCGGTGGAGCAGGCAGGTGAGGAAGCGGTTATGACGCCTGAGAGCCTGGTCAGTGGCAGTGACCGGGTTGGTTGGGTTGTCAAAAATCAAAAATGTGACATTGTGGTGAATTTGCAGGGAGATGAACCGTTGATTGATGCCCTGGCTGTTCAACAGGCTATCCATACCGTGAAATCGGATCGGAATCTACAGGTAGCAACCCTGGGTTATCCACTGACGAAGAAAAAAGCCTGGCAGGACCCAAATGTCGTCAAAGTAATTACGGATGAGTTTCAGAATGCCCTCTACTTTTCAAGACAGCCAATTCCATTCTTTCGAGATGATAAATTTCAACCATTGCCAGGTTTATTCCAGCATTTAGGTGTCTATGTTTTTCGGCGTGAATTTCTCCTTCAGTATCTGAACTGGGAAAAATCCTATCTGGAAGAGGTCGAAAAATTAGAACAGCTTCGTATTATGTCCAAGGGATATAAAATCAGAGTTGTTCCCACCCAATCGCCTTCTTTTGGGGTGGATACTCCGGACGATCTGGTAAAAGTTGAAGAAATGTTAAAACAAAAAGGATGGAAAGTTGAGTAAAAAGATACCTGAAAAAACAAAATTTATTTTTGTAACAGGCGGAGTAGTTTCCTCTCTGGGTAAAGGTATTGCCTGTGCCTCTCTGGGATTTCTGTTAAAAAGTAGAGGACTGAAAGTAACCATCATGAAAATGGATCCCTATTTGAACGTGGATCCGGGAACCATGAGTCCGTATCAGCATGGGGAGGTTTATGTTACTGACGACGGAGCGGAGACAGATTTGGATCTGGGCCATTACGAAAGATTTATTGCCGAAAATATGTCTCAGATGAATAATGTAACCACCGGACAAATTTATAATACGGTTATTTCTAAAGAACGCCGGGGTGACTATCTGGGGGCTACGGTGCAGGTAATCCCCCATATCACGGACGAAATAAAGCAGCGTATACTGGTATTGGCCCGGGAAACCCAGCCAGATGTTGTTATTGTTGAGGTGGGAGGTACGGTTGGGGATATTGAAAGCCTACCTTTTTTAGAAGCCATCCGGCAGTTTAGCCTTGAAGCCGGTATCCGGAATACGGTTACCATGCATCTCACACTGGTTCCCTATATCGAATCAGCGGGAGAACCCAAAACCAAACCAACACAGCATTCTGTGATGCGGTTGCGCGAAATTGGTATTCAACCTAATTTTCTGCTCTGTCGGACGGATCTCCACCTGAATAAGGCATTGAAGGAAAAAATAGCACTATTTTGCAATGTCCAGCCGGAAAAAGTTATTGAAGCCATCGATGTCTCAACCATCTATGAGGTCCCGCTGAAATTTGCCGAGCAGAAATTAGATGGTCAGGTTGCAGAATTACTTGATCTGGAATTGAAATCTCCAGATCTCAATAATCTGAAGCGGATTGTGAAGAAGATCAAGCAACCCGAACACAAGATAAAGATTGCCATATGCGGTAAGTATGTTAAGCTGAAGGATGCTTATAAAAGTATTTCTGAGGCTTTTGTACATGCCGGGGTGGTGAATAACACCCGGGTTACCTTAAAATGGGTGGATTCCGAAGAGGTTGAAAAAGAGGGTCCGGAAAAATTTTTCTCCGACGTCTGCGGCATCCTCATTCCGGGAGGATTTGGTGATCGGGGCATCGAGGGTAAACTCACGGCGATCCAGTATTCCCGGGATAAGTTAATTCCCTTTTTTGGCATATGCCTGGGACTACAATGTGCAGTTATCGAATTTGCCCGGAATAAATGCAATTTGAAAGATGCTAATAGTATTGAATTTGATAAGGACACTCCACATCCGGTGATTCATATTATGGAATCACAAAAAAATATCAAAGATATGGGTGGCACTATGAGATTGGGGGCGTATGCCTGTATCCTGAAGGAAAAATCGCAGGCATTAAAGTCGTATGGGATAAATTATATCAGTGAAAGGCACCGGCATCGCTATGAGGTGAACAATGATTACCGCCGGGCATTGCAGGAAAATGGTATGATCTTAAGTGGATTGTCTCCGGATGGAAATCTGGTTGAAATGATCGAAATCGAAAATCATCCTTTTTTTGTCGGCTGTCAGTTTCATCCTGAACTCAAAAGCCGGATCACCGAACCCCATCCCCTCTTTGTGAATTTTGTAAAGGCCGCCCTAAATTATTGTATTTCTTAACGCTGGACAGAAATTTGGCTACGTATAAAATCAAAAGTTTTTCTGAAATTGATTTTTTAACAGTGGATGCTACCTCGGATATTTTTGTACTCCCTGGTGGTGAAAGTTATCGTTTCAGTGAACAAATGTGTGATGCCTGTTGGACCGGCGGGACTGTCCTGGAATCCTCCGAAAATAAAGAAAAAAAATTAATCTGTGTATTTTGCAATGAATATTTGAAAAAATACACTTTTAAAAATGATTTCCTGGAACCGACCGGGGATATCCTGGAATTCTATTTACCGGAACGATGGTCTTCTGAAACTCTGGAAAACTGGTACGATTCGTTTAAACAGAGGCGGCTCGAACAGGAGAAGGTCAGGGAAAGAATCCTGAAGGAAGGAAAAGAATAATGGATAAGGATAAATCCCGGTAGTAATGATCATTTTAATTTCGAGCTGGTGCTATGGTAAAGATAAATAAACTAAAAATTGCCAAAGATCAACCTCTGACGGTGATTGCCGGACCCTGTGTTATCGAAGGCAAAAAGATCATTTTTCAAACCGTAGAGCGTTTGAAACAGATTTCGGAAAAATATGGTGTACAATTCATCTTTAAATCCTCCTTCCGGAAAGCAAACCGGACTTCTCTGGAAGGATTCACCGGTCTTGATTTTAATGAGGCTCTGGGGATTTTGACAGAGGTACGAGATGTCTATGATGTACCGGTGTTGACTGATGTACATACTGAATTGGAGGTACCCGTAGTTGCTGAGGTAGCGGATGTCCTGCAAATCCCGGCCTTTTTGTGTCGGCAAACGGATCTGCTCCTTGCTGCAGGACGGACCGGGAAAGCGGTGAATATAAAAAAGGGTCAGTTTGTGGCACCGGAGGATATGATTCACGCAGTTAAGAAAGTGAGCAGTACCGGTAATCAGAATATCCTGGTTACAGAGCGGGGTGCCAGCTTTGGATATCGCAATCTGGTTGTTGATATGCGTTCCCTGGTGATGATGGAGAAGTTCGGTTATCCGGTTGTTTATGATGCCACCCATAGTGTGCAGGTACCGGGCGGTTTGGGAGCTGCCAGTGGTGGGCAGCCTGAATTTATTTTACCCCTGGCCCGTGCTGCACTTGCAACCGGGGCGCTGTCTGCTGTTTTTATGGAGGTCCATCCAAATCCATCTCAAGCATTGAGTGATGCCGCATCTCAGTTGAAACTGGATGAGTACGAAAAAGTTCTGGAACAATTGATATCATTACACCAGTTGCTCCGCAAGTTTAATTAAATAATAGTTGAAGGTACATGAGGAAAAATGGAAAAAGTAGACATAGATTGGATACCGGAAGTATCTGCTGAAATTAGGAATAAGGCAAAGAAAATTAAGGTAATTTTAATGGATGTGGACGGGGTGTTAACCCGCGGGGACATTGTCTATGATAGCAATGGACTGGAAATAAAGCATTTTAATGCCCACGATGGTCAGGGGATCAAACTTGCCAGAGTAGCGGGGATGAAGGTGGGGATCATATCATCGCGGGAGAGTGGAACAATCCGAGTTCGGGCCAAGGAACTGGGTTTTCATTATCTCTACCTTGGTAAGGATAAAAAATTACCGGCATTCGAGAATCTTAAAAGTGAAACCGGATTACACTCCGAAAACTTCTGTTTTATCGGTGATGATTTACCGGACATACCTGTTATGAAGGAGGTCGGTTTGGGTATCGCCGTCGGAAATGCAACCGAACTTACTCAACAGAATGCTGATTATATCACTCGCAAGGGGGGTGGTGAAGGAGCTGTCAGGGAGGTGGTGGAGATCATTTTGGATGCTCAAAATTTACTGGAAGATGCCATTCAAAATATTTGGAAGACGTAAATTTATTATATTTTTCAATGTTAATCAAATCAATGAGTGAAACTCATCCAGTTTATTCAATCGGTTGATAAAATGAAGAAATCTGAAGACATTAATGATGCCCTGTCTATTGCCCATCGTGTTATCGATCAGGAAATTGAAGCTATCAAAATTTTAAAATCGCATCTTGATGGTCATTTTCAAGAGGCGATCGATCTGATTTTAGCGCGGGCAGGAAGGGTAATAGTGACAGGGTTGGGGAAGTCGGGAGCTATAGGTAGAAAACTGGCCGCAACGCTGGCGTCAACCGGAACGGCCTCCTACTTTTTACATGCCTCGGAAGGTATTCATGGTGATTTAGGTATTGTACACAAAGATGACGTGATTATTTGTCTGTCTAAAAGCGGCAATACCGAAGAATTGAATTTTCTGTTACCCGTTTTTAAAAAGTTAAATGTTCCTATCATTTCCATTACCTCCAATCCAAAGTCGGTTCTGGCCAAGCATAGTCAAGTTCTGCTTAATATTGGTGTGAAAGAAGAGGCTTGTCCGCATGACTTGTCACCAACCTCAAGCACGACGGCTATGATGGTGCTGGGTGATGCACTGGCTATTGCTCTGCTGGAAAGACGGAAATTTACCGCAGAGGATTTTGCTTTCTTGCATCCTGCCGGAAGCCTGGGTAAACGTTTGCTCATGCATGTCGATGATATTATGGAAAAGGGGGATGACATCCCTTCTGTACCGTTAAGTGCCAAAATGAAGCAGGTTGTGTTGGAAATGGCGGCGAAGCGGGGTATTTGTATGATTGTGGATGATCATACACATGTTCTGGGTGTGGTTACCACCGGTGATCTGAATCGCTTGGTGGAAAAAACAGAACAGTTTTTTGATATTCCGGTCCTGGAAGTGATGACCAGAAATCCGAAGAAAATTCTCTCCAATACCCTGGCCTATACAGCCTACCGAAAGATGGAGGAATTTCGGATTATTGCCATGCCGGTAGTGGATGAAAATAATGTTTTGTGTGGTGTTATTCATTTACATGATATCATGCGAGCCGGCATATTTTAGGTAATTTTGTTTTGTTCGAAACTATTCGGATTTTATTGAATATACTCTAAGGACGATGAAGCAGGAACATTATGATTCATATGAAATATATTTTCGGTAGGTCGCTATTGTTACTCTTATTATTGGTTATAGGGTGTAGTTCGCTTGAAGAGGAAACCCCCGCGGCTTCTCTGGATCCGGAAAATATACCAGATCAGGAAAGCTGGAAGTCTACTATCACTATTACCCAGGATGGAAAAAAATTTGCTGAGGTCTGGGCAGGATATATATCGTTTTTCAATAATAAGGGGATGACCTTTTTAAAAGATAGTATCCATGCCGATTTTTTTGACCGCGATGGGTCTCATAATTCTATTCTGACCGCAGATAGTGGGGTGGTATATAATCAAACGAATAATCTCACGGCTTATGGAGAAGTGGTCGTTGTCTCCGATAGCGGGATCGTTCTGGAAACCCGTGAATTGCGTTGGGACAATGAGAAGCAAAAGATTATCAGTAATGTACCAGTTCGTTTTTCAACTCTCGATGATACACTTGTCGGAGATTCATTTATATCGGATCCTGACTTAACCAATTATGAAATCCGGAATGCCCGGGGTTATTCGCGGCGAACCATTCCACTGGAAAAATGACATTCATTTCAGTATTTAAAACTCACCTCAAAATAGTCCTATTCACTGCGGTTTTTACCGTATTAATTCCTTATCAATCCCCCATTGACTTTCTTGCAGATACGACTCGCTCCCGTCTGGAACTGATCCATGCAGATATCTCCAGGGGTTATGTCGAAAATAATATCCCGTATAAACTCCTGGAAGGAAATGTTCACGCTCGTCAAGATACCCTGGAAATTTTCTGTGAACGGGCTGTATACAGCGAAGTAGAAAAAATACTCTACTTAAGAGGTAACATTCACATGTATCGGGGTAAGGACACCCTGCTGGCCGATGAAGCACGATATTTTGAAGATAGCCAGATTGCCCTGGCTGAGGGAAATGTTCAGGTTTTCAGGCCAGGCCAGGATATGAAATCTGATTATCTGGAATATCACTATGTGGATGATCAGATCAGGGCCAATGGTAATCTGTATCTGCATGACGAAGAGAATAATACCTTCATTACCGCAGAAAGCGGAGAATTTATTCCCGAAAAAAATTTCGGCTATGTTCGAAAGCATGCGCATTTATGGCGAGTAGACAGCACCGCCACCGACACGCTTCATATTTATAGTAACCAGATGGAGTATCTTTTTGCGGAAAGGCGGCGTGCTGTGGCCAGAGATTCGGTTCGGATTTTTCAGGGCAATCTTTTTGCAGTTTGTGATTCGGCAATATATGATATTGAAGAAGATATCATTTATTTAGAGAGTAACCCTCAGGCGATCCAGGAAAATAATAAGATGCTCGGGGATGCCATGCAATTGATATTGGAAGATCGCGAATTAAGGCAGATCAAGGTCTCCGGAGAAGCTAAAGCTATTTCGATCCTGGATTCTATCACCCAAAAAGAGAATCGACTGGAGGGCCGTGAATTAATTATGTATATTGAAAATCGGAAATTGTCAACTATCTATGCCATCTCAAATGCCCGGAGTTTTTACTATTTGAAGGAACAGCAAGAGGATCGGGGTATTAATGTGGCATCTGCAGATACCATTAAAGCCTTTTTGTTCGCTGATGAATTGGATAGTATCGCCGTAATCGGAGGTGCCCAGGGAACCTATTATCCGGAAGACTATAAAGGCAAAATTGTTCAGGAGTAGCCCATTGCGAAACATACAAGCAGGAAATGATAGCTCTCTATTGTACACCAAGGACCTGGTCAAAGTGTATGGGAAGAGACATGTTGTGGAGCAGGTCAGCCTGGAAGTTAAGCAGGGGGAGATTGTGGGATTACTGGGTCCAAATGGTGCCGGGAAAACCACTTCTTTCTATATGATTACAGGATTGATCAGACCGAACTCCGGGAAAATTTATCTGGATGATGAAAATATTACTCGCTTACCAATGTATAAGAGAGCCCGACGCGGGATTTCTTATCTTCCGCAGGAAGCCTCTATTTTCAGAAAACTTACTGTGGAAGAGAATCTGCTGTCAATTTTGGAGATACTGGGATTTTCTAGGGTGGAGCGAAAACAGCGGGCGGAAGAATTGATGAATGAATTGGGAATTTCCCATATAGCTAAAAATAAAGGCTATAATCTCTCTGGTGGTGAACGCCGGCGCACCGAGATTGCCCGAACCCTGGTGACCAATCCAAAATTCATACTTCTGGATGAACCTTTTGCCGGGGTAGATCCGATTGCCGTGCAGGATATTCAAACCATTGTAAAAAATCTGAAAGAAAAAAATATTGGAGTTTTAATTACCGATCACAATGTTCATGAAACATTGTCGATAACGGATCATGCCTATCTGTTGTTCGAGGGCAAAGTCCTTAAAGAAGGCAACAGTGAATCTCTGGCAAATGATCCTGAAGCTCGGAAGTTATATCTGGGAGATAAATTTAAGTTATACCGCGATTAGGATAACACCATAAAGAAGGGGGATTAATGTTATCCCCCTCTTGAAGATCTATGTTCGGTATTTTTATTGCCCTTTTTCGCTATCCTTTTGTTCTTTAACAGCCACTTTCCCATTTTTGGAATTCTTCTTGTGGTTATTTTTAGGAAATCGCTCTGGATTGAGATCCGGCATGTGCCAGATATCTGAGGTGGCAATATGTTGAAATCTCTTCCTGAAGGCATCCAGGCTGATTCCGGCCGTTGCTGCGTATTTGGCCAATTCATGAGGATCATCAAAGTCTTCTCGGGTCAACCGTAACATATACCTGCGGGATATCTGATAATATTCAGATTCGGTATCGACCATGCGAACTTTTGTCCGGTTGGTTTCCGGGTCGATGATATCTTCGAAATACATGGGATAAAATTTGCCTTCCTGGATAGAAATCATAGCACCATTACCCCCATCCAATAAAAATTGGGCAGCGCAGTATCCAAGATCGCGGGTA
Source organism: bacterium (assembly GCA_020350205.1). Taxonomy (GTDB): domain Bacteria; phylum Calditrichota; class Calditrichia; order RBG-13-44-9; family RBG-13-44-9; genus RQOF01. The sequence goes on along the minus strand of CP070707.1, from coordinate 1,755,894 downwards.
TATTCCATATCAAATGGGATGGGATCAGCACAGCGTAATTCATAGCCTATATTCTTGGCTACAATGGTGGTTTTAATTCCGAATTTTTTTAATTCCTCCTGCACATGAAATTTTAATATTTCACCGAAATTAACTTCTGCCAGACGGATATTGTCGTGGGCATCTCTCTCGAGGTTAAGCAGTACTTCCAAATCTTTTGGATCGAGTCTTTCAACCAGGCCCTCGGCCAGAATGGCGACTCCATCCGGTCTCTCCGAGCTTAATCTTTTAATAATGGCGCCGACCAGAATATCCACAAGCTTTTTAAGTCGAATCGTCGGTTCCGGGAATTCCTCCGGGATCAGGGAAAGAGTAGCCCCTGCAGCTTTCCCGATTCCCATGGCCAGATGACCTGCTTTGCGACCCATTGAAACCACAAAATACCAGCGTGAGGTCGTTTGCGCATCAACCATCAGATTTTTGACGATATTTACACCGACATGACGGGCAGTCTGAAACCCGAATGTACAGATACCGTGGGGCAGATCTAGATCGTTGTCAATTGTTTTCGGAACATGTACTACCCGGATTCTGCCGGCAGCCAGCTCTTCTACCTTCATGGCACTATAGGCGGTATCATCGCCTCCTATGGTAATGAATTTATCTACATTTAAACGCAACAGGGAGGTAACCACGTTTTCCAAATATTTTTTATCTTTGGTTGGATTCTCCCGGGCAATTCCGATATATGAGCCACCCCGGAAATGGATTCTACTGACATTTTCGATGGTAAGTTCTTTGATGTGGGATATATCACCACGCATTACCCATTTAAAACCATCTTTAATCCCGAGAACATCAACCCCCTCGATGCGACCCCGGATGGTTGCCGCACTAATCACACTGTTGATCCCCGGTGCAGGACCGCCTCCAACTAAAATGGCCATATTTTTTGGAGCCACTGTCATAGCTGTATTCTCCTTAGAGTTTTAAATCCAGAATATCAGCGCTAAATCTACCAAAATTTACCTTGAAAACCAACTTCTATTGCGATAATTCAATATTAAAAAGAGAAGGGCAAAACCACTTGCCCTTCTCTTTTTATTAAACCTGAACTCCCTTGAAAGTACTATTTTTTCATTCTTTTCACAGCATTTTCCGCAGCACCGATGAGAGGTTCGACGGATATTTTTTCACCAACAGCCTGCTGCATCCAGATTTGCGGCGATAGTCTTCCAAGCTTACACATTCTTTCCATTTCACCGGCCAGGTTGTGATTTTTCAGGTATTCTTCGATCTGAAACGATATGATGTGTCCCAGGGGATAATCAGGAGTGTACATTCCCCCATCGACGATGTGAGAATATACGGCTAACAAGATGTGGTCATTTATGCCTAATACCGGTGCGAAATACTTGTTCCAGATCCCGCGGGTGATTTCCAGCATGGCCTGTTTTAACTGTGCAGCGTCTGCACCGGGATTTTCATACATCCAGCGCCAGATATACATATCAGTGAGGGCGACTCCGGAAATTTCAAAAGTGGCCCATAAGTCATTGAGCGCTCTCAAATCTTCTGCATTCGGGTCATCTGCCCGGATCCCCAGTATTTCCATGTCCCGCGATTGAAAGACGAATGCAAACGCTTCGGTAAAGGCAGTATTAGGAACGCCATTAAGTGAATAATAGTCGATATCGCTCAGTGAAAATACCTGCTCCACATTATGACCCAATTCATGAATGGCTATGTTGAATCCCTTGTATTTCATGCCGCCTTCCGGAATGCGGGTTCTCAAATGAGAACGGTCATCTCGCATCATGGCCCCCATCGCGTGTCCGGCCCCCCGCGATGGATCTACCGCAATGTGATCTGCTAAATATTCAGCCTTCTGGGGACTGAATCCTAGTTTTCTCAGAACGTAGGGAACATCATTCTGAAAGGATTCAACGTTGGGATATAATTTTCCCACTTTTTGATCCAGCAATTCCTCGCTATACTGGGTTCGGGGTTTGAATCCATTATACCAGATATCAAATGGCTCAAGTGGTCTGCCCAGCCTTTCCTGGATGAGTTGAGCTATCTCCTTAAGGACCGGGGCAGAGCAAACCGTGTTAAATAATTCTTCAACTTCGCTTTCGGATAATTCTCGATTTAGGTTGAATCGGCGATCGATGAGTGAAGGCGCGTGGGGGTAGTAAGGATCGATGTTTTTTTCGGCCTGATAGATACTCAAAATATGCTGATAGCGGGTATTCGGTTCCATGCTGACCGAAACTTCTCTGGAATCCGAAAATACCTTGTTGGCGTTGGGATTCCAATCGTATTTTTCACTGTTGACCACCTGCTGCGGAATTTCCTGCAGAATAATCCGTTCCATCACTTTCTGAATCATTTTCTGGCGGGGGAAACCCTCTGGATTGGCATACTGAGCTTTAAGTTCATCGCGTAATCCCCAGTGACTGATGAGCTTCAGGCCTTGTGGAAATAATCTGTTTCCATTGTCATTCACTAACTGGTTCATATAGATGTTATAATTGGCAATGTAATCGTCTGCCAAAGTATAGGTTTCTGATCTTTTTTGAGCGACTTCTGAAGGTAGGCGGGTCATGAATTCCTCTGCCAGTCGGGTTTCTGCCCATTTTTCACGGGTCCATTCATTTCCGCTACTGTTCTTATTTTCCAGAGTCTCCAGGGGATAATTGAGGAGTGCGGCAAAAGCTATTTTGGTATTAAATGCATCGTCCTGAACATGAGCCATGGGATCGAAGCTGGCATAGAGGTAATCAATTGGGTTGACCTTCCCCTTGTCCACATCTAATTTCCAGCGGAATTGCCTGGAAATCTGGTGCAAGCGACCCAGGTAAACTTCCTGATTTTTCTGAAACCGGGCAAATAACGCCTTTCTTTCTTCTGGGTCGTTGAGGAAGTGGTCTAAGCAAAATTCTATAAAATCCTGCTCAGATCCGTCTTTTGTTTGCCACCTGGCTGCCGCCTGGCCGACACCCATTTCAATGCGCTTCCGTGCGGATTCACCATGTTTTTCAACCAGGGCACTGACTACTTTTTTTTGGGTTGATTCCGGTAATCCCATTTTTACATCTCCTGTGCTGTTCTGGGTACAATGTATCCCGACCAAACCAAAAGAAATAACCAACAGCGGGAACATCGCCATCAAAAAAAATTTTTGGTAATCGTTCATGTGAAACTCCCTAATGATTCTGTTTTAAATAATATAATAATTAAATTGTAAAATAGACGATAGATACTATTGCAAAATTAACTCAAATCTCGATATCTGAAACAATCAACGACATGATCATTTACCATTCCTACTGCCTGCATAAATGCGTAACATATCGTGGAACCAACAAATTTAAATCCTTTTTTTTTGAGATCCTTGCTCATGTCATCGGAAATCGCAGTTTTGGCAGGGATCTCTTTTAAAGATATCCAACTGTTGATGAGGGGTTTATGATTTACGAATTGCCAGATATACTGTGAAAAGCTGCCAAACTCCTGTTCAACCGTTAAATAAGACCGGGCATTCTGAACGGCTGCCTCAATTTTGAGGCGGTTTCTGATTATTCCTGGATTCTGGAGGAGTTTGTTAGATTTATTACGATCATATTGTGCAATCTTTCGTGGATCAAATTCATCAAACGCCTGACGAAAGTTTCTCCTTTTTTTTAAAATTGTTGACCAGCTTAATCCCGCCTGCATGCCTTCCAGAATCAGAAATTCAAATAACACCTGATCATCATAAACCGGGACACCCCATTCTTCATCGTGATATTTTACATACAGTGGATCACGGCCAGCCCAGTCGCAGCGCTTTTTCACATATTCTCCAGTCTGCTCATTGACCAATTATTTTACAATGCCTGGTTGCAATTTCAAAACGGTTCTTATATTATTTTATATACTACCAGTCAATGAATCAATGAAATATTAACAGCGTATTGCAATAGACGTTTTTTTCATTTCTGATTAGTAGGAGATTGAATGACGTTCAAAAGCCATCGAGAACTCCAGTTATCACCGTCATAACTTTACTGCCAATACTCAATACAGGTTGTATTAAAGATCAACTCAGCCTTCAGGGCACATCCCCCGAAAAAAACCGTGGACGTTTATGTTTGACTATGATGAAGATTTTTATATTTATTGCCAGCGTTTCCAGTTATTTACTGAGGCGATGTGTTCTGGAGACAATCTCAATGTCATTGTATTACATGATACTTATGAAGATCCGGCTGTTTTGTATTTTGTTGATGAGAATAATCAACCACTTCCCAAGCTGGAAATGGGTGAAGTCAACATGGGAAGATATGAAACCCTCAGAGACTTTGTGAATTATTGCAAGGAATATTATCCGGCAGAACGTTATATTCTGGGTCTGTATGATCATGGTGGGGGTTGGGTAGGGGCCTGCTGGGATTTCACCAAGGATAGCGACTGGTTAACTCCGGATGAACTGTCTAAGGCTTTGAGTGAATCTGGTGGAATCGATCTTTTTATGTTTGCTGCAGCATGCCGCATGGGAGCTTTCGAAGTCGCCTAGGAG
>CP070707.1:1706056-1751251 GCA_020350205.1 bacterium | reverse complement strand
AAAGACAACTACCTATTTCTAGCCCACCTGTTGCAAAGATTAGAATTTGTGTTGCAAAAAAGGGAATGTCTGCATCTGGTCCAAGAGGAATATTACATACAGTATGAAACCAGTCATCAGGGGCTGTTCGGTTTCAACTGTCGTGAAATGATATAGCATACAAAGAAATGGAAATTTTGTCAAGAGTAAGAGTCGTGAAAAATAAAAAACCACAGAGCCAGCTTTTATGACAATCTATCTTATAATAACAAAATGGAATTCGCCAGCCCCGTGGTAAAAAATAGTTGAACTAAGATATACATTCATTAGTAAATCGTTCACTAAACATCCGTAATTAATTTATCAAATTCTCCCACTGAGACAGCTGGTGAGGTCGTGAAAGAAATTCCGGTCATCTTACTTAGAGCAATAGAAGCTTTCATCGCCTGTTCTATGTTTGGAAAAGTAAGTACAAAAATAAGATCAATTTCTCCTAGTAATGCATACATCGCTTGAATTTCTCCACCAAATTTTTTAATCAAGCTTAATCCCTGGACGGTTCGATCTGGACTCATCTTGTGCACGGCTTCAGATGTATATTTGCCAAACATTACAAAAGTATTCATAATATCTGCTCCTTATTAACGTAATTATTAAGGTTAATTTATTTTATGATTTAATTAATGTTTACAATTAATCTATTCTGAGAACATGCTTGTAAAATAGCGAGAAAATAATTTCATTCAAAAAATATTCCTGTAGATGGAAGCTAGTTGAGAAAACCTAAATCACTCTTGAGGAGTGTCTGGTTTCTTAAACTGGAAATAGGCATATGCCAATGCTAAAAATAAATAAATAAAAACGGCCGACCAACCGAATGTGTTCATTACCCCAGTTATAGTACCAATGACTGATACAATTACACCCGTGAGATCGGAAAGGAGTAAGGCAAGTACAACTGCTTTAATTGCCTTATGGTCGACCACATTTCTGGCAAACCAGGTAATCAATCCAATTCCTAATAATGCCACTCCAAAGAATTGTCCAAGAAGTGCTTCAGAAGGTCCTGCTATCAGTCCGTACCATAATAAGACTTTCGATGGAATCAGTACGAAGCAAATGCCATAAACAAATGCTATTACTGCATTAATAATGAATAGCGTTTTAATTTTCAATGGAATACCCCCTCTTTTTAAAGTTATTTAGTGTTTTCTTCGCTTCTATCTGAACAGATCAGAGTGTAAACTAATATTACTTTATTCAAATTTTGACTCGTCAATACTATTAATCTTAAATTCCTTTTCTTCTCCAAATAAACCATTAAGTATGTTCGAAGTGTAAATATCAGAGGTAATTATTGATCTCGTTATACTTCGTGTCCCACGGTAAAGATTGATGTTGGATCAAGATATACACTCCAAGATTGAACAAAGCCTTTACCTTCATCGGTTCCTAAATATTTAATCATTGCATCCATATCAGATACTTCAATTTTTGCTATATACTGATAGGGTGACTCAGAGGGTATCCCCCCTTCAAATTCAGAGACAGCAGGCCCTAACACTTTATCAATTTTCCAGGTTTTAAAATCCGTACACCAGGATGCGCCCCTGATCCCGGGTATTTTTGTTTGGGTAAGATAGTGGTCATAATCCGCAACTGTTTGGACTTCTTTGAGATTATAAACCGCAAATAGAGTTGCCATATCTACTCCTCTCATTAATTGATTTTAGATGAATAACATTTAATGGTACACAGACAGTAATTAGTAGGACATGATCGATATCCTAAAAAGAACTCAAACTAATAAACGTCTGTGAATGGACTATTTGGGGAGTAGATATTCTTGATAAAGAGTGGAGATCCATAAAAATCTCACGGAAGCTGCACATTCGTATGTCCTGTCCCCACATACAGGGCAACTCACCAGAAGAGATGATAAAGTATAATGAAAAATTGAAAATTTGTCAAGCAAAACCGGCTCTTCAATAAACAATGATCAATTATTACGGATCAATGGAGGAGGAAAAAGAGAGAATCGAAAACGGATAACGAATATGGGCAGAAAGTATTCAAGGGATAATTCACGAGATACTTGTAAGGTAATACTGGATGGTAAACAATACAGAATTTCTGACGAATCACCAAGTGACAAAAAATGAGAAATGCAGATCTCTTCTCAGAAATTCCATACCCTAACCCCTAAACCCTAAATCCTATTTCTTTTAATTCAGCTATGTTTTTCTCTTTTCACCTTTCACATCATGTCATGGGATCCATACCCCAACTTTTCCTTATTCCCAATAACGTATGTCCTCATAAACGAAAAAGCGCCTTCAACCGAACCTAGTGTCCTGAAAAATCGTATTGTTAAGCAGATATTAATTAATCAATAAATAAAAAAGGCGCTCTTTTGAGCGCCAAATTTATCACCTCTAAGCTCTCGCTTCTTACTTGTTTGCTTTGGTGGGCGGTGCAGGATTTGAACCTGCGACCTCTGCGATGTGAGCGCAGCGCTCTAGCCAACTGAGCTAACCGCCCGCGGCAAAAATATATGAAATTGCCCCGGATAAAACAACTTAAAAGCAATAAAAAATGCATAGGAAAGCTACTTTTATGATCACATAAAAAAACTAAATTGCAAAAAACACACTTGCCTTTCTGAATTCTTTTTTTTAGTTTTGTACAAATAAAATTATCAATAGGTTACTATGACTTTCCCGGGAGTTATTACAAAATAAATAAATTATTCATGATGTAACTTTTGCAACCTTTTCGTTTTCCAGGAATCAAAATAAAAACATTAGAAATCAGATCAGATAAACAAAGGAAGTCAGTCAGTTTTTTTATATGTTATTTTATTGGAGGTGTTATTATGTCCAGAGTTGTTCTTACCGTTATTTTAACGCTGCTAAGTATGCAAATATTGTTGGCACAGGACTATAAATCGGAAGTAAATGAACAGGTCCCCATCATACTTAAAGCATTGAATCACAATAATTCTCTAAAGGATAAAATTAAAGATGAATGTGTGATTGCTGTTTTATACAATCCACAGAATACCGCATCAGATAATGAGCAAAAGATTATCAGCGACGTACTCAATGATAACAAAAAAATTAAGGTCCATGGAAAAAAGATTAAAGTTGTGGAGATCCCGCTGGCACCAGATCTGAATCTGGAAAAAAAGGTCATCATCAAAAAGATTAATGCTTTCTGGCTGACCTCTGGAACTGAACCCTACATGAACACTATTAAAGAGAGTGCCAGATACAACCAGGTGATGACTATATCAGCTAACCAAGATCTGGTTACCAATGCAGTAGCCGCTATGGGGACTCAGAAAACAGAATCTGGCTATAAATTACTGCTTAATCTGAGTGAAGCGAACAATATCAATGCCAACCTGAATCAAAATCTGCTCAGCGAAGCCATTGTTATTCAATAGTTCGGTCCTGAATGGAATCAGGACAATAAAAAACCCCGGTAATCTTTTTACCGGGGTTTTTGCATTTCAATTCGAATCGCATGAATAATCCTTTAATATTCCCGACTGACTAACTTCTTTTTCAACTGCGAAATATGCCAGGTAATATTAATATCCTTTGGACAAGCCTCAACACAATTGAAGATTGTATGACATCGCCAAACACCATCATTGGTGTCCAGGACATGAATTCTTTCAGCAGTTCCCTCGTCACGTGAATCAAAATTATAACGATACGATTTTAGCAGGGCTGCCGGTCCAAGGAAATTAGGATTTTTCCAGTTGGAAGGACAGGAGGTGCTACAGGATGCACATTGAATGCACCAGGTTGCCTCATCAATTAACTGCCGATCCTCCGGTGACTGAAAACGTTCTTTGGTAGGAGGTGGCGTCTTGTTAATCAAATAGGGTTTTACAATCTCATACTTTTTGAAGAAATCTTTTAAATCTACCACCAGATCTTTAATAATGGGTAGCGATTGCAGGGGTTCGACAATGATATTGGTCGGATCCTTAAAATTTTTCAGATTAGCTTCACACGCCAGCATGTTTGCACCATTAATTTTCATGGCACAGGACCCGCAGATGCCATGGGCACAAGAGCGGCGAAAAGCCAAAGTACCGTCTTGCTCCCACTTGATCCGATGCAGCAGATCTAATACCTTATCCTTCGGATCAGCCTCAACCGTGTAGGTTTCAAACCGTGGTTTTTGCTGATCGTTTTCAGGATTGAATCGATAGACTTTAACTTTGACCTGTATCATTAGTACTTCCTTTCTTGTGGTTGAAATTTGGTAATCACAACGGGTTTATAATCATATTGTATCTTACCGTCTTTTTTGACTGCGATTGTATGTTTCAACCAGTTGACGTCGTCTCGTTTCGGAAAATCCCGCCGGTATTGGGCCCCGCGGCTTTCCTGGCGATTTAAGGCACCGCTGACAATCAGTTCTGCAAATTGCAACAGATTATCCAGTTCCAGGGCTTCAGTTAGATCCGTATTAAATTTCATTCCCTTATCATCAATCTTGATTTTTTCGAAACGCTTCTCCAGGGAGCGGACTTTTTCCAAAGCTTCCTTCAGACCTTTCTCTTCGCGATAGACACCAACCTTTGTCATCATCACCTGCTGTAGTTCTTTGCGGATGGTTCCTACTTTTTCTTCACCTGTGCGGGTTTTAAAACCCTCGATCCGGTCGAAGGAGGCTTTCACCTGATCTTCAGGAAGATCCGCTTTGTCAACACCTTTTGCATTCAGAAACTTTACCATGGTTTTGCCGGCTCTTCTGCCAAAAACCACGGCTTCTAACAGTGAGTTGGTTCCCAGACGGTTGGCACCGTGCACAGAAACACAGGAACATTCACCAGCCGCATAAAATCCTTCCACTTTCTGAGATTTACCGTCTGCCAGAACTTCTCCATCCACATTCACAGGGATACCTCCCATGGAATAATGGGCAGTAGGTTCGATGGGAATTGGCTCCTCCACCGGATCAATCCCGATAATTTTCCGGCAGAAGCTGCGGATTTCAGGTAATCGCTCGTTAATTTTCGCTTCACCCAAATGTCTTAAATCAAGGTGAACACAGTTCTCACCGTTGATTCCGCGACCTTCGTCGATTTCAGTTTGAATAGAACGGGAAGTTAAATCTCGCGGCGCTAATTCCATCAGCTTGGGCGCATATTTTTCCATAAAACGTTCCCCATCATTATTGATGAGATAAGCACCTTCTCCGCGTGCACCCTCACTTACCAGAATTCCATATTTATATACGCCAGTAGGATGAAATTGCACAAATTCGAGATCTTCCAATGCCAGCCCGGCCCTGAGAACCACTCCCAATCCATCTCCGGTATTGGCGTGAGCGTTTGAGGTAATTTTGAAGGCCCTGCCATATCCACCAGTTCCAAACATCACTGTTTTGGCATGCATCGCCACATATTCTCCGCCTTCCATATCATATGCGGTAATGCCTCGGATAATATTGTCTTTAACAATAATGTCAGTGACATAAAATTCTGAATAGAAGCGAACGTTATTCTTGACACATTGGTCGTACAAGGTATGTAAAATCATATGACCGGTCCGGTCTGCAGCAAAACAGGCCCTCAATACCGGTCCTTCTCCGTAGTTTTTGGTATGTCCCCCAAATTTTCGCTGGTTAATTTTCCCTTCGGGTGTTCGGCTAAATGGACATCCCATATGTTCCAGTTCGTAGATAGCAGGATGAGCATCATTCACCAGATATTCAATCGCATCCTGGTCACCTAAATAATCACTTCCTTTTACGGTGTCAAAAAAGTGCCAGTCTATATGATCTTCTTCCACATTCCCTAAAGAGGCCGCAATTCCTCCCTGAGCTGCACCGCTATGGGACCGGGTGGGAAACAATTTGGAAACCACAGCCACATCATAATTTCGGGAGGCTTCCAGAGCTGCACGTAATCCCGCAAGACCCGCACCGACAATAACGACATCATGTTTAATTATCATTTTAACCTCTTTTCATTTATCTTTATTTAACTCAACCAAGTTATTGGACCGCGGGTAGTGTTAGCATGGTGATAAATCCCAGGGTACCGATAAAAATTCCCACCGTAACCACTAATCCAAACAACAGCTTACGTTTTCCAGCTGACATGTGATAATCCCGTAGTACAGACCATAGACCATTCAATCCGTGGTAAAGCCCCAAAATCACAAAAACCAGATAAAAAGTTCGCATATAGGGATTGGAAAGTCTGGCAATAATTGTTGCCCAATCATGCCCTGCATCCCAGGTATTATGGGCAATATAAAAATGTGCCAGTACCTGAATGAATAAAATCACCCCTGTTATTCTCTGAAAAAACCAGGCAAATGATCCGGATTTCCCGGCGCCTTCATATTGAAAGGACATATTTAATTCCTCCATTTAGAGTTAAATAAACATCACTGCACCCATGGCAGCGAATAATATGACACTTAACACCAGAACTGCTGAAAGGAGTTGCTTCTGGTAACGGGCGCCGTTGAAATAATCGATTATGAAGATCCGGAGACCATTCAATGCATGGTAAACGACGACACTGAACAGACACCATTCCAATACGACTAAAAGGGGATGGCGAAATATTTCCATTTCACTTTGCCAGGCCGGCCGGTTATGAAGTCCACTTACCAGATAAATATGGATCAGGATATAACCGGTGAGAGCCAATCCACTGAGCCTGTGCAGGATATAACCCCAGGTACCATAATGTTTAACATATCGCATGGATATTTCTCCTATGTTAGGATGAATAAAGATCTCAGGTGAAGCATACATTATTTTAACTTGAGAAAAATATAATATTACCAGCAATATTATTCAAGATTATTATAACTTTATATTTTATAGTTAGATATTGAGATCGGTTTTCAATTTGCATTCCCTAATATCCGGTAATTAACAGATATTTTTCACTTAATTTTTCTGTTTTTAACAACCTTAAAGTTTTATTTTATTAAAATTAGAAGCAAAATTGGACCGAACAACGAATCTGAACCGGCATATTACCGGGGCAGCGTTTTCCTCCCCCCACATCCCATACTACCCGGCAAAAAAATTCAAGTCAACGCCAATTGATCAGTTCCCAGTTTCCTCTCTCCGACTTTAACCATAACGCACCAACAAGATCAGTACGCCTATAGGTAATATTTAAATCTTCGAGACGATGGAGTGTCATGGGAGCAGGGTGATCAAATCGATTGTTTCTCCCTACCGAAATAAGCCCCCACAGGGGAGAAACACCTTTCAGAAATTCGAAAGACGAAGAGGTATTACTTCCATGATGTCCGATAATAAGAATCTGTGACTGCAACATCTCCTTCCAGGAAAGTAATTTTTTTTCGTTTTCCTTTTCGGTATCCCCCGTAAAAAGCACTGTATTCGAGACGGATTTCAGTAGACAGACCACAGAGAGATTATTAATATTTCCACCGGTAAAATTAGAAGGATAAAGATTTTTTATGAAGGGGGATAATACATACATTTTTGTCCATTTATCGATGGTGAGAATATCCCCACATTTTAGCAGACGATAGGGTATCCCCTCTTTGTCAAGAAATTCAACAGCACGGTCCTGCCAGTCATAAGAAACCCGTAAATCAGGAAGATAGACTGAGTCCACCTCAATTTCCGGCGTCAGTGAAAAGAGACCCGCCAGGTGATCTGCATGCGGATGACTAATTATTAATTTTTCGACCCGGAGTTTATTCAGACTCTGCAGAGCAGGTAATATGACATCTACCCCACTATCAAATCGATTATCCGCTGGACCCAAATCGTATATTACATATTTGTTTTCCGGTGAAATTATCAGGGTGGAACTCCCCTGTCCTACATCAAACATGATCAGCTGCAGAGCCGTGCGATCAGGTATCATTTTCCAGGAAATCATTAACAGCATTGCAATGTACAGGGATTTACGAACATTCCGAAACTGTGCCTGACTGAAACTAAAAACCATTATAATCACCGTGAAGTATAGCAAGAAATCGATGACGTGAACCTGTGATATTTTTACATATGAAATGGGGAGTTCGGCTGCGATATGAACAATTCGAAAAAGTATCTCAACCAGTCCCGATAAAAAATCTCCCAGCACCACTGAGATAGTTTTAGAAAATAAGGTAAAAAAGAGAACCATGAATCCAATAGGCAGAATCAGGGCAACCAGTGGAATCACCATCAAATTAAGTACAATAGAGATGATGGGAATCTGCTTAAAGGTGATAGCCACCAGGGGAAGGGTGCCAATTTGCGCAGCCAATGATACCAGAAAAAGTTGTATGAGGTGGATCCCTGCTGACTTCAATAATTTCCTGTCTGGTAAAAGACCGGAAATCCTACTCTCTACAGGCTTTAAGAGTTGATAAAAAATAAGTATAGAAAAAACAGCGGTGACAGAAAATTGAAAGCTTAGTCCAAAAAGTTGCTGTGGTTCAAAGCATAGAATCACAAAGATAGCAGCGAACAGTGAGTTATACACATTTGGTTTTCTCTCAAAATTCATACCGAGCAGATAGATTATAACCATGATGGTCGCACGGATTACCGGTGGATTCAAACCGGTAAGGATCATATAAAAAATCAATAAAATCATGAGCATTATATTCTTCGATCGGAAGGAGACGGGCAAAAAGGAAAGCAACAGGTGGATGAAATAGACAATAAAGCCTACATGGAGACCGCTGATAGCCAGGACATGCGCCACGCCACTGTTCTGGAAATCTTCTTTGACAGATTGTGAAACCTGTTCTTTCTTCCCGAGCATTATGGCAGAAATAAAAGCTGCGCTTTCGGGGTTCAGGGCATTCTTCAATCGTTGATCCAGATAGAGCCGAATCCGATAAAAAATTCGCCGGAAATTCCAGGAATAGGAAGATCTCAGAATCTCAAGGTGCGACTCAGTAAAAAGGGATATCTGACCAATAACACCTTTTCCCTGAAGGTAAGATTTGTAATCGAATTGACCGGGATTCCGGCGCTCCTCCAAATAATCAAGACGGGCCGGACTGATGCGTAGAGTATCGCCGGGTAGTAAATTGGGAAGGAAGTAAGGTACTCGCAATACAAATTTACGGTCAAGATTTATCTCCTTACTGTTAAGCGTTATTGTGTGTATTTTTACAATGAGAGTCTTTTTTTCATGTAAGGGGGGTTCCAGTACTATACAACTCAGCTTTGCCGGCAATTCGATGATGTTATTTAGCAGCGGATGATGAAGGTTATTCTTGGTCCAGATGGTGAAATTTATTGCCCCTATTAAAAGAAAAATAACACCCAAAAAACCCACAATGGGTAACTTTTTCCTCCAGAGCCACGCCATGACTATGGCCGGAATAAATAGGCCCGTCAGGAGCTGAAAGGGAAATTCTACAAGGCGTTGGATGAATATCCCCCCCATGAAAAAGGCAGAAATCACCCCGAAAGGGTAATGTGAAAAAATTTTCTTCATCAGTGTAATGGGATTTCAGAAACAATATAATAAATCGGGCAGGATAAAAAAGGGAGAATTAATAATTTAAAAAGAAAGCCCAGATCCATCATGACCCGGGCTTTTTAATACTCTCTCAATGTTCTTATCATCAATTGACATTAATATTTTTACTTTTTTCGATGGGTTGAAAAGTCAATTCCTTCTTATTTTTCATTTTAATTTTTATGGTTGATCCATCCATGAATTTTTCCCGCAATATTTCATCAGCCAGTGGATCTTCGATATGTTTTTGAATTGCACGTTTTAGAGGGCGCGCACCTAAAATGGGATCAAATCCCTGCTCGGCAATAAATTCTTTGGCCCCATCGCTCAATTCCAGTGTGATACTTCGCTCCAACAATCTCTGGCTCATTTCGAAAATCAACAGATCCACAATTTTGATGATTTCTTTTTTGTTCAGTTTACGGAAAAAGATAAAATCATCCAGTCGATTCAAAAACTCGGGATTAAACAACCGGCGCAATTCCTGTGATATTTTATCTTTCATTACATTATGTTCGGATTCATCTGCTTTTTGTGAAAAACCGATCGAGATATTCTTCTTTATTTCGCGAGTTCCTACGTTTGAGGTCATAATGAGGATGGTATTCCGAAAATCAACTTTTCTCCCAAGGCTATCCGTAAGTTGTCCCTCATCCAAGACCTGCAATAGAATATTAAACACATCCGGATGCGCCTTTTCAAGTTCATCAAATAAAATAATCGAATAGGGATGGCGCCTCACCTTTTCAGTAAGCTGACCGCCTTCCTCATAACCGACATAACCGGGAGGTGAACCCACTAAACGGGAGACCGAGAATTTTTCCATGTACTCGGACATATCAATTCGAATCAATGAATCTTTTCGTTCAAACAGATATTCGGCCAGGATTTTCGCCAGATGCGTCTTTCCTACCCCGGTGGGACCGAGGAACATAAACGATCCAATAGGGCGGTTCGGATCTTTCAAACCGGTGCGGGACCTTCGGATGGCTTTGGAAATTGTTTCAATCGCCTCATCCTGACCAATCACTAGTTTTTTCAGACTCGTTTCGATTTCCATTAATTTTGCGGATTCACTCTTTGCTACCCGGCGGACCGGAACGCTGGTCATCATCGAGACCACTTCAGCAATATCTTCCTCGGTTACCTCCGCAGGTTTGCTCTCCTCTTCCCGTTCCCATTTATTCCTTTCAAATTGCAATTCTTCCTGTAATCTTCGCTCAACATCCCGTAATTTGGCTGCTTTTTCGAAATTCTGCTGGCGGGCAAATTGTTCCTTTTCCTGTCTTACTTTTTCTATGCGTTGTTCTAAATCCAGTATCTCCTTGGGCACTACAATACTTGAAATATGGACTCGCGACCCGGTTTCATCCAGTACATCGATCGCCTTATCCGGAAAATATTTATCCGTTATATATCGCTCCGCCAGGCGGATGGTTGATAACAAAGCTTCATCGGTATAAATGACATTGTGATGTTCTTCATATTTCGGCTTGATACATCTCAAAATTTCCAACGTTTCTTCCGGTGTCGTGGGTTCAATCATCACTTTCTGGAAGCGCCTTTCCAGCGCACCATCTTTTTCAACATACATGCGATATTCGTCCAGAGTTGTGGCTCCCACGCATTGCAACTCTCCCCGTGCCAGGGCGGGCTTGAACATATTTGATGCATCCAGAGATCCTGAGGCACCCCCGGCTCCAACGATGGTATGGAGTTCGTCGATAAACAGGATGACATCATCGGCTTTTTCCAATTCACCCATAATAGCCTTCATCCGTTCTTCAAACTGTCCCCGATATTTCGTTCCGGCTACGATACTGCCCATATCCAATGCAATAATTCTTTTATTATGTAACACCCGTGGTACCTTGCGGTCGATAATTCGAAGCGCCAGACCCTCCGCAATTGCTGTTTTTCCAACACCGGGTTCCCCAATTAACACCGGATTATTTTTTTTACGGCGACTCAATATTTGTGCGACACGTTCAATTATTTTATCCCGACCAATGATGGGGTCTAATTTACTTTGAGCTGCCAGCTGGGTTAAATCTCTTCCGAAATGGTCCAGGGCAGGCGTTTTAACTTTCTGTGGTGTGCTTCTTGGTGCACTGCTTTGTGAAGAAATCGGTTTACCCTCCAATATATTTTTTAATTCATTATAAACAATATTATAGTCAATGTTAAAACTCATCATTACCTGAGCGGCAAGACCCTCCTTTTCTTTCAACAGAGAGAGCAGGAGATGCTCCGTCCCGATAATATCCGATTTAAAATTCTTGGCCTCCAGATAAGTTACTTTTAAAACTTTTTCAGCTCGTTTTGACAGGGGAAGATTCCCCAGAGTCATCATACCACCGGCGGGACCGGAAGCTTCTTCTAAACGTTGCTTTAATTTTTCAACATCCACGCCGATATTTTTTAGAATTTTTATTGCAATACCTTCACCCTCTTTAATGATACCCAGAAAGAGATGTTCAGTACCAATGTAGTCGTGCCCAAGTCGCATAGCCTCTTCTTTGGAATATCGAATGACTTTCTGCACTCGACTGGTGAAGTTATTTCTCATTGAAAACCCCAGCATTATAGCAAAACCCCTTGTTTATTTTAGCCTACTCAATTTACATTTCAACTTTCGCCTAAGCAACCTTAAACCTTAGATTTACTCAAAAGTTCTCGGCTTCTTCAGTAGATTATTAGCTACAGCAGTTAAATGTCTACCTATCCTCATTTTTTCACTGTCTCTACAATTATTATCGACTTAATTTTCAACGCAATGAGAATGAAATTAGCATTTCACGCATTTCCCGGCTTGATATTTGAATGGTAAATCCTTCTTCCAAGTTCCCGGGCCCGTTCAATTATATTCAGTATGTCGCAAACTGCTATAGACAGCTTAATATAAATTGCACTCTGCTCGAGTGTGCTTCATCACAGAAATTACGCGAATTTTTATTATTATTTATATTGATTTTATTATGGTATTCCTCTATAATAAATAAGGAACCATGAATCTATGTTGCCGTTAAACATAAAGTGAGCACGAAAGGAGAAATCATGAAAAATTTGATCCTCAAGATTTTTCCAATCATTATCATATCGGTATTTATGCTGGGTTGTTATACCCAGATGAAATTTGCCAAACCCCGAATGGAAGAACCGGCAGCTATCTACGTTGATGAAGATTACTACTATTTAGACAGCACCCAAGCCGAGTTGGGTACCATCACCAATATCTATGTCTACACACCACCTTATTATTACGATCCCTGGTATAATCCCTGGTATGATCCCTGGTATTGGAGACCCACTCCCCGCTGGGGCTGGTATGTCGGGTTTTCTTTTTACTGGGGAGATCCTTACTGGTACCCCTGGGGATGGTATGGCAGATGTTGTTATCCCTACGTTACACCTTATGCTGGCTATTACGCCCCGTATCCCGCCTGGGGATATTATTACTATCCCCCATATTATCACCATTATTCGCCGAAATATGCCAAGAGGCCATTTGACCGACGATCCCCCATATCCCCGCGATCTGTTGCCCGTGGCGGTAGAGGGAGTGGCGGGACAACTGCCGGGCAGGAAGTTTCACCGACCAACACCCGCAATCCACGGGGTGTAGCGACGGTATCTGGTGCCCGCGGTTCGAGCGGAGAATCCAGTCGTATCGTCCGACGAGGGGTTGATGACAGAGAACAGATTACTCGGAGCAGTGCCTCATCCGGCAGATCAATTGAGACCCGAGGAACCCGTGGTTCCTCAAATCGCTCATCCATCAATTCAAACAGAAGTTCCTCCCGCAGGAGCAGCAGCTATAAACCATCCAGCTCAAATCGAAGAAGCTCCAGTTCCTCAGGCTATAATAACCGTCGAAGTAGCGGCCGAAATTCTTCATCTTACAAACCACAGAGCAGCTCGAGCGGCTCCAGGTCTTCTTCCGGACGCAGTTCCAGTGGGAGCAGCTCTTCATCGAGTTCCGGATCAAGTTCTCGCAGCTCAAGTAGTGGAGGGTCCAGATCAACTTCACGGAAATAGGTAGAATGATTGATGAGAATAGGTAATTATTGGACGATTCTTTTCACCAGATCATCAGCACGGGATGCTCAGAGAGGCAGGGCATCCCGTTTCCATTTATGATAGAGATGCGAACACATTATAACTCTATGATTTCATTAAGACGGATTCAGGGATGTAAAATGATAGAACTCACCAATAAAAATTGAAAGGAAAAAGCAAAATTGACTATATGTTGGTGGAACTTTATTGCAAAAAAACCATTATTAATAGTATTTTCATGACAACGGCTGCCAAATGCGGAGAGTTAATTTTATACGCTGGTGTTCAGAATTAAATGACAAATATTCAGATTTTTATAGAGGATACGTCTGCACCGGTACTTATAGTTCAGTTATTTAAAAAGAATTTTTACTAGCTAAGTGGGGAAGCGAAGCTTATGAATTATAAAAAATATATACTCCGTCAATTTGTTACCAGTATTAGTACAATTCTCGTATTAACATGTCAGATAGCATTATCACAGGGTCCGGATGATGCCATTCGTATCCTCGATAACCAAATCGGTTTCGGAGCCAGGGCACTTGGAATGGGAGGGACCTATACCGCAGTATCTGACGATTACTCCGCCATTTATTGGAATCCTGCCGGTTTAGCTCAGATTCGAAAATCAGAATTTTTCCTGGGATTTTCGCACCTATATCAGAGCAACGAGATTGATTTCAACGGATCCAATACAACCTCTTCCACCAGTGCCACCAAATTTAATTCAATCGGATTAGTATTCCCGGTTCCTACTTACCAGGGAAGCCTGGTGTTTGCCCTGGGGTATCAGAAAATAAAGGATTTTGAATACTCAAATGAATATGATGGGGTATCGGATAGCGGAACTGCCTGGTTATCATTTGATGGGGTAGATGTCAACAATCCCGATGATGTCTACGATTTTTGGGGGCAGGATATGGCAAAAACCGGTCTGGTGACTGATGATGGATCCCTTGAACAGTGGTCTCTGGGTGGAGCGATCGATGTATCTCCCAATATTTCCCTGGGTCTGGCACTTAATTACTGGACAGGAAAAAGTGAGTATCTGGTGGAATTCAATCAATTCGATCAGTTCGATTTGTTCAATCCGCCGGCTGACTTCAGTGAATATCAGGAAACCCGCTATATAACAAGTAAATATTCTTCATTTAACGCAAAATTTGGTGCCATGATGCGTCTGGGGCGAATCATTCGGCTCGGGCTGGGGATGGATATCCCCCATACTTTTACTGTATCCGAAGATTACGGCTATGATGCCTCACTATATTTTGACAATGGTGATGTCTCTGATTTTAGTGATGATGCAACTTATGAGTATAAAGTAAAGACCCCTTTCCGTTTTCAAGCAGGTGCAACTTTAAAACTCGGGACGATTCTTGCTACCGGGAGTCTGGCCTACACTGATTGGACTCAATTCAAATTCACTTCTTCAGACTTGAGAGAAATGAATAAGTTTTTTCAGACAGATTATCGGGGAACTTTACAAGTAAAACTTGGCGGAGAAATTGGAATTCCTTTCCTGGCCTCCCAATTCAGGGCAGGACTGGCTTACGATCCCACCCCACTAAAGGGTTATGATTTTGATTATGACCGAAAATATGTCAGTCTTGGTTACGGGGTTCTCTTAGACAGAATTTTTAAAATTGATGCCGCTTATATGATCGGTTTCTGGAAGCTCAATACCTCAGACGATTTGAATCCTGCGGGCACAGTTGAAGATATCCTGATCCATAAATTACTACTAAACTTTTCCTACCGTTTTTAAAGGTCATGATTCCCCTTTATAGGAAATGAGAACAATTTAGAATTTCGAATGATGTGTCGCTTTTAACATGACATGGAGGTAAATAAAACCTATGCAGGTGATCAGACCCAGAGTCCCACATAACATCCACAATATAATCGGATTCCAATAATCATAAATACCGGTACCTACAAAGGGACCAAAAACCACCGCCAGAGAGAAGGCGATATTATACATTCCCATAAAAACGCCCCGATTCTTTTCAGTTGAACGACCGGCGATAAACGCGGTAACCAAAGGAAATACCAGCATTTCTCCAACCGTCCATATCACTACCGTTAGTCCAATATAAAGAGCACTTCCCGGTACGGCGGTGAGGCCAAATCCTATTCCTAACAATAATGAACCGAAAGCCATAATTTTCAACGGGTTAAATTTTTCAATTCTATGAATCAACGGCATCTCCAGCAGCACAATCATCGCGGCGTTTAGGGTTAAATAAAGCCCGATGAATCTCTCATTTATTCCAAAAACCTCCCGCAGGTAAATGGGCCAGGTGTTGAAAAGCTGCACAAAGATGAGTCCACAGAAAAAAATAAGCACTAGGACAAACAGGAATACTCGATCTTTCCAAAAATCAGGAGATTTTCTTGCTTCCTCGTCACTGGAAATACTTGAATAACGGTGGGTAATTTTCCGAAAGAAGTACAACAGAACCCCGGCAGCTATAATACAGGTTATTCCATCCACCCAGAAAATATAGCGATAGCTCAAAGCTGCTAAAAAACCGCCCACTGCAGGTCCGATGGTTATTCCCAGATTTATCGCTAGACGATTCAAAGCATAGCCACGGGGTCTTAAGGGGGGTGGACAGGCTTCAGCCATGGCAGTCGAATTTGCAGGTCTAAATGCTTCTGCCAAAACCGCCAGAACAAACAACATAACTGCTATTCCATAAAAGGAATCCAGTCGACCCAGAAGGATATATCCTATTCCTGAACTGACCAGGCTAACTATCTGAACCCGGATTGCTCCAAATTTATCACTGTAATATCCTCCCAGATAGGATCCGACCAACGACCCGATTCCATAGAGAGTGAGTAATCTTCCTGCACCAGAGACCGAATAATCCAGCTGTCGGGTGAGATACAGGGATAAAAAAAAGAGTACCATTGAACCGCTGCGATTAATAAATACTGCTGCAGAGAGCAACCAGGCAGCAGGGGGTAGACCCGAATACGCCGATCGATATATTCTGTACAATTTTCTTATCAAAGTAATTCCAACTTCTGGTATCGCAATCCTTCAAAAATTAGCTTTTATTTACTAAATAGGACATCAAACCCAAAGGAAAATTTCTTAAAATATAAGGATTAATGCTATTTAATATTTAACATAGTTAAAATTATCCACCAGAAAATAATCCCATTAACATAGGGATAAAGCTCTTGAAATATTGCTTTGATTAAGTTAAATTGGCCACTCATGGAGATCTTACACGGAATGTAATCTTGGGAGTATGTATGGCAAATGTTAATCCTTTTATTTTCAGAGAGTATGACATTCGGGGCGTGGTGGAGAAAGACCTGACCGAGCCGGTCATTAAACTCATCGGTAAAGCGTATGGAACCTACCTGCAGAGACAGGGCGGGAAAAAGGTTTCGGTAGGAGGCGATGTCAGGTTATCGACAGAAAGATTCAAAAAAGCTCTGATTCAGGGTCTCATTGCAAGCGGAGTTGATGTCATTGACATCGGGGTTGTACCAACCCCGGTTCAATACTTTTCATTATTCAAACTGTCCGTCGATGGGGGGGTTATGATTACCGGGAGCCATAATCCACCGGAGTTTAACGGTTTGAAAATGTCAATTGGTCAAAACAGCCTGTACGGAGAAGAAATTCAAAAATTATACAAAATCATCGAAAAAGAAGATTTTTTAAGTGGTTCCGGTCAGGTTGCCACAGCAGATATCATCCCCGATTATATCAAAGATATCGCCGGTCGGATCAAAGTCGCAGGTCAAATGAAAGTAGTCTTTGATTGTGGTAACGGAGCCGGTGCCCTGGTAATTGAAGACTTAATGCGTTCCCTGGGAGTCAATGCCTATTTTATGTTCTGTGAGCCGGATGGAACATTTCCAAACCATCATCCCGATCCCACCGTTGAAGAATATCTCATCGATCTCAAGGACCAGGTATTAAAATTAAATGCAGATCTGGGAATTGCTTTCGATGGCGATGCAGATCGGATTGGTGTAATCGATGACAAAGGAGAGATTATCTGGGGGGACCGGCTGCTGATTATGTTTGCCCGAAATATTTTGAAGGAGAAAAAAGGGCAAAAAATTATCTTTGAAGTCAAGTGCTCCCAGGCTCTTCCCGAAGCAATCGAAGCGGCGGGTGGAGAGCCGATTATGTGGAAGACTGGTCACAGTCTCCTCAAAAAGAAAATGAAAGAATCCGGGGCGGTGATTGGTGGAGAGATGAGCGGTCACTTATTTTTCGCCGATCGTTATCACGGTTATGATGATGCCATATACGCGGCAGCCCGTCTGATTGAACTGCTGGCATCGGAAAAGAAAAAACCCTCCGAACTTCTGGCAAATGTACCAAAATATTATACAACTCCTGAAATTCGACTGGAAGTTGAGAGTGACGAAGAGAAATTTAAAATTGCCCGTAAAGCCGAAGAATATTTCAAAGAGAATTATGAGGTGATCGATGTGGATGGCGTCAGGATTCTCTTTGGAGATGGCTGGGGATTAGTGAGGGCATCCAATACCCAACCGGTGCTGGTTCTAAGGTTCGAAGCCAGAACCCCGGAACGACTCAAAGAAATAAAACAACTGGTGCTCGATAAATTAGCTGAATTTGGCAAAGTGCAGGCTTAAAGTTAAGTATAAACTGTTTACTCTCTCGACTTGGAGAATTCTCAATGGGAGATTTTATTGAAGTTGCTTCAGAAGTTGCGAAAGCCGCCGGTCAATATCTTCTCGACCATAAAGGAAAAATTGACAAAAAAAATGTTGACGAAAAAGCCCGAAATGACTTTGTCACCTTTGTAGATCATCAATCCGAAAAACTTATCGTGGATTCCCTGCATTCCTCCTTTCCGGATCACAAGATCCTTGCTGAGGAAGGATCTCAGAAAACCAGCATCACAGAATATCGCTGGATAATCGATCCCCTCGATGGGACAAAAAACTTTATTCAGGATATCCCTATTTTTTGCGTATCTATCGCCTTGGAGCACCAAGGAAAAATAATTGTCGGTGTGGTTTATGATCCTGTTCACCAGGAATTATTTATGGCCGAGAGAGGGAAGGGTTCCACTTGCAACGGAAAAAAGATTCAGGTGAGTCAACGCAGTATGAAGGAATCATTAATTGCCACCGGGTTTCCATTTAAATTCAAAAATTATTTGCCCCAATATCTGCATTGCTTTGAGGAAATTTTTTTAAAATGCAGCGGGATGAGGCGATGTGGTTCCGCCGCGATTGACTTATGTTATACCGCAATTGGACGTTTCGAGGGATTTTGGGAACTGGGATTAAGTATTTGGGATATGGCAGCTGGTAGTTTAATCATTCAGGAAGCCGGAGGGATCGTGAGTGATTTTTGGGCAAAGGATGATTATCTGAACAACGGGTTCATTATAGCCGGAAATCCGTCAGTTCATAAAAATTTGCAGGCTATCGTAAACAATTACTTTTAAACCTTAAGTTATAGGAATCGATATGCAATTGTATCCATTAGAGAGTCGGGGGGTTTTGTCCATCGCTGCCTGTAATTCAGGAAAAAGTTTCGCTGAGCGGGTTATTCGTGAGTTGTGCCTGATCGCCAAGAAAGAAGATGACAACCTGGAGTACCGTCTCAGGGATACCCAGGAAATCGTCTTTCCTAACGGTGAGGTCAAAGTGGTAATCAATGAATTTATCCGTGGAGATGATTTTTATATTATACAATGCATTGATGATCCGCTCAGTGATCGCAGCGTCAATGACAATCTGATGGCCCTGATTACAGCCACCCATGCTGCTTATCAATCTGATCCGGATCATATTACTGTAGTTATTCCCCAATTTCCGTATGCCAGGCAGGAACGTCGTAAAACACGCGAATCTATCAGTGCAAAATTGGTGGCAAAATTTTTAGAAGATGCCGGCGCCCAGCGAGTTCTTACCCTTGACATTCATTCGGAAGCCATTCAGGGATTTTTCAATTATGCAAAGCTGGAAGATATGCATGCATCAGGAGAAATCACCGAATATCTACTGAATAAACTAAAGTTGAACAAAAAGAACCTGGTCGTTACCGGCCCTGATGTGGGCAGTGCAGAGAAAGCCAGGCATTATTCCAAGCGTCTGGGCACCAGTTTTGCCATTGTCGATAAGGCGAGAGATTACAGTAAGCCCGGTGAAGTTGAGAGTATGCGATTGGTTGGGGATGTGGAAGGGAAAGATATTCTTATTGTGGATGATATGATTGCGACCGGCGGCACCCTCATTCATGCCGCAACTTTGTTAAAAGAAAATGGCGCCCAGGATATCTATGTAGCGGTCAGTCTTCCCTTTTTTAATGGAAATGCCGTCGAAAAAATTGAGCAGGCTTACCGGAAGGGAATCATTAAGCTGGTCATCGGGACAGATGCAGTTTTCTGGGGGGAGGCATTTGTTAAAAACACAGAATGGTACGAAGAAGTCAGTGTAGCGCCGCTTTTTGCAAAAGTCATATACAACATTAATCGAAAACGGTCAGTCAGTCAGCTTCTGAAATAAAAAATTAAGCGCGCTACTGGGGTGATATTTTTGTCAGGCCATATAATGCTTCAAGAAGCTCGTTGATTTGGGTAAATTCGGTGTCTTCAATGAGATTTTGAGATAGTCTTTCCAGAATAATACCTTTCTTAGTTACCAATGCATAGGCAAATGGATGCATCCGCGAAACCATGGTTTCGATTGCCTTGGAATTCAAATTTTTCATTAGCTCTTTATCCGAAACTTCAATCAGATACTTTTGGTCGAAGATGTTCTTAACAATTCTATCCCCCAGCTTATTTTGTCCCTCTTTACTCAGCCAATCCATAGAAAGTATTGAAAAATTTATTATAGAGTTCGCCTGCAAAAATATGGAAATATAGTATTGTCGGGATTTATTTTTATCTTTTTTTTCAGAGGAAAATGAGACCGTGACGGTAGTATCCATAAATTTACCCATAAATTTGGGCCGGATGGCAAAGGCATCTCGAACCACCCGTCCCCCATACTGATCCACCAAATCCAAAAAGTTTCGATGGATGGCATCGTACTGAGCTTTGCGTAGCCAAATGAGACCTGCCACGACAAATAAAATGAGGGATAAAATAATTGTTATATAAACAATCATGAATGCTTACTCATTGGACATATTTAATAAATATACAGGGGGAGCGGAGGGAAACAAAGAATAAACAAAAACAGACAAATCCAACCGATAATGTTCCTATTCGGAGTTAATTGAAGGGTGTCATTTACAGTGGGGGGATGTCGAAAGCCGATGAGAACAAAAATCAGCACTATCCAGAGGACCCACACAAATGAGAGATATTGGACAATCAGTATAAAATTGAGAAGCAATAATAGTAAAAATGCGAAAATGCCAAATAGACGTGCCCGTTTCTCAACCAGCGCATAGAGAATATGTCCCCCATCCAATTGGCCAATCGGAATCAGATTGATCGCAGTTACTAAAAACCCAATCCAGCCGGCAAAAATAAATGGGAAATGATAAATTTCATTCATCGGCAACCGCCCACCGGCAAGTACATCATTAAAAAAGGAAAACAACAAAGAATTACCTAAAACCAAATTTAATCCCTCACCATTCATATTCCAGGGATGAATGGTCTCCACAAACCGAATAATTCCCTGCTGATCGGGAAGTTGTCCATACCCTAAGGCCAGGAAAAACAAGCTGACCACAAATCCTGCCAGGGGACCTGCTGCACCCACATCCAACAGGGCAATACGGCTTTGTAAGGGCGACTTCATTTTAATAAAGGCCCCCAGGGTACCAAAATGAAATCCCGGAAGAGGGAGCGGAATATAATAAGGTAAAGTCGCTTTGATTTTGTGATATCGGGCGGCAAAATAGTGCCCGAATTCATGTGCCGTGAGAATCGATAGAACTGCCAAGGAATATTTCCAACCATAAGTGATATTACTGAATTGTATAAAATAATCTCTGCCCACTAAGACCGCCCCGGCCATCATGGTAGTTATTATAGTGAGGACAAACAGTAAAACATTTATCCATATTCCCGATTTTTTCGCCGTTTTCTTCTCAAAAGTGACATGTAAATACAAATCACTGTCTCGTTGATCAAAAGAAGGATAAAAATTATTTCTGGCCAGCTCTTCAATTATTCCATCTATCTGGTCGGAACTCAAGCGATTTATGCCAATTCTATAAACCACATAATTTCCAAAACGGGATTTATGAAAAAGCTGGAATTCAGGTCCAATTATTTGCTCTATCTGTTGAATTTTATCTATCGTCATCTCTTTTCAACTTTGATGGTTTCTTTTCTGGGCTCTCATGCGGGTTCCCTCACTAAATCTCAGAATTAACAAATCCGACGGGTAAGCCTGGAATAATTTTATTTCAATTACCTCACCAAATATTTGTCAATATCTTTTATGTAAGCATCTTCCTGGGCTGTCCTGACCCCAATCAAATATAATCATGATTATAGTTTTGTTTTATTATAAAGTAATAAATTATCAGGAAAATACTATATCGAACTGCTCTCCTGGGCAGGAGAAAAAACAAATATGATGGCGCAATGAATCTTATGGCTCACCCTGCAGCGGGACAAATCGCACCGGTAGTTTTCGCTCTTTCTCGATACCTTTACGGGTTTTACGGATTAAATATAACTCCTGAAAAAAATCTCCTACCGGTATGATCATTCGTCCAGTTATTTTAAGCTGATCGATGAGGGGTTGGGGAATATTCTCAGGAGCTGCGGTTACAATGATTGCATCAAAAGGTGCTTTTTCCGGCCATCCATAAAAGCCATTACCTACTTTGAATTCAATATTGTCATAATGCAAATTTCGGAGTGTTTTCTGAGCCTGTATCGATAATTCTTCCAAAATTTCAATCGTGAACACTGAATCCACCAATTCTGCCAGAATCGCGGCCTGATAGCCACTGCCGGTTCCGATTTCCAGTACCCGGTCTTTCTCCTGTAAGTGCAATTGTTCCGTCATATATGCAACAATGTATGGTTGAGAAATGGTCTGACCCGAACCGATGGGTAATGGTTCATCTGCATAGGCCTGATTTTTTAAATGTTCCGGGACAAAGAGATGGCGAGGTACCTTACGAAGCGCTTCGAGTACCTGCAAATCTTTCACACCCCGGGCTTCAATCTGATATTCAACCATTTTTATACGCATTTCACTTAACCTATCTGCTGGTTTCTTCTGGTCTTGTCCATTAAATTTATTACATCTGCTTCCTGCCACTGAGGTCATTAAACAAAAAACGATCAGACTGTAATTAAATGTTCTCCCAGAAAAATACATTTTAACCCACTCGCAATGTCTTTCTTATTCAGGTTTATATTCAGGTAAGGTGACGCTGAAAGTCGTGCCCGTTGTATTGGAAGATTTAATTTCAATACGGCCATGGTGTTCGTCAATAATTTTCTTTACAATTGCCAATCCAAGACCGGTCCCGCTTTCTTTGCCACTCGTCACGAACGACTCAAATAACCGACCTTTAATTTCGTCGGGGATGCCCGGCCCATTATCAATTAGTTCAAATATTACCTCACCGTCTTTATCAGATACTTTAAAATAAAAATCTCCTTTATTATGGAGTGCCTCCTTGGCATTTTTTGCAATGTTATAAAAAACCCGTATGAGTTTATCGATATCAGCATAAAGCAGTTTAACAGAAGAATGGTCAATATGGAGTTTGGTGCCGCTATTCCGAAACAGTTGCTCGGCTTGTGGTTGAAACCTTTTAATAATGTCTCCTACTCCAACTTTTCGGGGAAGAATACTGGTTTTTCCCTTGGCAAAGTCCAGTATTTCACTGGTCATCTGTGTGATGGACTGTAACTCCATTTTCATGATCTGGGCGTACTCTTCCTTTTCATCAGAGGTGGTATCATCTTCCAGAAGTAATTCCAAAAATCCATCGATACTGTTTACCGGGCTACGCAAATCATGAACGATAGTGCTCATCATTTGACCGACCGCGGATAATCTCTCCTGATGAAAAAGTCTTTCCCTAAGATCGTATAAATCTGCAGCACGAATTATTTTTTGGGCAATGATATTGATAACCTGTGATTTATCCATCTCGGCAAAATCAAAAGATTGGGTTTTATTATTCAGCAAAAAAATGACAGATTTGAATGATCCCTGAACCGATTCTAAGGGAATATTTTTAAAGTAATCAAAAGTACTATTCAGATTTTGATTAATGGTTCGCAGAATTTCATTTTTGTCTTTTCGTGCGGTAATTTCAACAAAGGTTGACACTCCCGGGGCAGATAGAGATTTCAACAAAGGTCGACCTTTCTTATTCACCCGTAAATATTGCAAACGGCCCTTCTCGGGAAAAACCAGTCCGGTTTCATCACATTTCAGATGTCGAATTGTTGCCGCCAGGATACTCTGAAAAAGCTCGGATAGTTGATACACTCCGGATAATTTCTGTTCCAAACCATACAAAAGGTCTATTTCGTTATACTTTTTTTCGAGTTGTTCATATAATCTGGCATTGGATATTGCGATTGCAACCTCTGACGCCACAGCCTGGAGTATCCCCTCATCTTCAGTTGTAAATGGACCTTCCTGTTTGTTCAGAACCTGAATCACCCCCATAATTTTACGAGATTTCTCTGCTGTTCCCGGTTCCCAGACCGGTATACATAAGATTGAACGGGTATGATAGCCTGTTTTTTTGTCGGTGGTCGGATCGAAACGTTTATCCTGATATGCATCAGGAATATTAATAATTTCTCCCGTTCCGGCAACATATCCGGAAATACCCACCCCAATTTTCTGTCTGATTTCTTTTATTTCAGCTTTCAGAGCAATCTTGGACCAGATTTCTTTTTTCCGGTGATCCAACAGGTAAAGGGTGCTGCGATCCGCATTCATCAGATGAGTTATCTCTTTCATAATTAAAGTAAGAAGTTGATCCAGGTGAAGGGTATTGCTCAGAGCCTGACCAATTTTCTGAATGGAATAAATTTCCTTTTCTTTCTGAAGAAGCCTGTTTTGCAGTTCCCTTAAATCGCCCATATCATCCCTGTCTTATATATTATTTTATCTAAATATAATCATTTTAATATAACATCAAAAAAATGTTATCGAATTTAATCTCTTCCAAATATTTTTCTTAAATCATTTACTTTGCGATGTGAGATACGCAGTGGTGCCGGTATGCGATATTTGGGGGAGCAGCGAAGAACAATTTTGACCGCCTCTTGAAGCCTGATTTTATGACCGACAGAGACAAAAACAGGTTTAACACCCTCACGAGTTCGGATGGCCATACCTACTGTGCGATTCTGATATTTCAGCGGGGAAGTACTTCCTTTTGAGGAAGCTAAGTTCTGATAATCGCCCACCAGGAGGGATTTTGCACATCCTATAGCCGGAGTTTCCAGAAGCAGTCCCAGGTGAGATGCCAAACCAAAACCACGGGGATGGGCGATACCCTGTCCATCGCACAGAATAATATTAGGGGGATTTTGAATGTTATTAAAAATTTCCAGTAGCGGGGGTATCTCCCGGAAACTGAGAAAACCAGGAATATAGGGAAATTGAGCTTTGCAACGGTGGGTATATTCTCCAATCACATCCAGATCTGGATAGCTCAGTAGAACAACTACCGCAAAGAGATTGTCATCATTGCGATTATAAGAAATATCGGCCGCAGCAATGATCTGATTCCGGGACGGATCTATCTTAAAATGGAAATCCAAGTGGGATTTGAGTTCTAACTGAATCCTTTTTGCTTCCTCTGTAGAAACCTTCCAGGAATGTTTATGATAAATTTCCATTCTCACGCATGTCGGTTATATCGCGTGAAATAACAAGGTATTTCTTTTCTGCAAAATTTTTCATATCAGGAAATAGTCTAGGACAACCCGCTTAATTGTGCTGTTCCTCATAGAAAGA
Source organism: bacterium (assembly GCA_020350205.1). Classification (GTDB taxonomy): domain Bacteria; phylum Calditrichota; class Calditrichia; order RBG-13-44-9; family RBG-13-44-9; genus RQOF01. The sequence continues at coordinate 1,725,786 of CP070707.1, read as the reverse complement.
AGCAACGGCTCTTTCGGCATTCTCATAGGTATCGAAAATTCTCATCAACTGGGTGATGACCAGAAGACTTTTCACTTTTTCGGTAACGCTGGCTAACTTTAATTTTCCACCTGTATTATTCAGGGTCGACATACAGGCCATTAAAACGCCCAGACCGGAACTGTTCATCCATTTTACCCCTTTCAAATCGATGACTACCCGCTTAATCCCATCCGCGCCCAGACTTTTGACTTTATCATGTAAAGCCATGGTCTCAGGGCCACCCATCATATTTCCGCCAATCGTTAGAACAGCCACATCACCTTCAATTTTTTCCTTAATTTTCATAAAGTCTCCTCCGCTGATTTATTTGTTTGAAAAACTGGTATTCGTAAAATATCCCCGGGATAGAGCCGATTCATGTCAGAATTCATATTGAAATATTGTATCAATTCAAGGGGAACCTGATAACGAGACCTTGCCAGTTCCCATACAGATTCTCCAGGGTGAATCTGATATTCTACAAAATTTACTAATTCCTTTTCTTCCAGCAAACTATTTAATATTTCAAGATGGTAATTAAAACGTTTTTTTATAAAATCTTCAGCAGAAGTATGGCTAAAATCCAGATTCAGCGGTTGTCCCTGATAGATGGTTTTCCTTCGGCCCATGCCATTGAGTTTTTGTAATTGCCAGAGGGGAACTCGTAACCAATCAGCATAATGTCCCAGAGTTTCATTTGAAAAAACCGTTATGTTTCCATTCGTTATTGCTAATTTAGTAAGGAGATCATTGTGCAGTTGTCGCGTTAATTCAGATCTTTCTTTATTCATATTTGAGAGATTCTCATGCCAGATCGGGAGATAATCGTTCCAGGAAGATTCATCCGTTACTACACCGGGCTTCTGGTAATCAATAAGCGGAGTGGAAACTGGTTTTTCTTTGGAAGGTTCAGTTTGGTTGAGAGCAGGGGCTTTAAGCAAAGTATACGCTTGTTGCGACTGCTGGATTTCCTGCTCCTGGTTTTCCTCATCAGCCAGAATCTGGAGATTCATCTCCAATTTCGCCAGGTCACTTTCAATAGGTACATTAACCCAATAGCCGGGAGGAATGGTAACCCGCCCTTTAACTGCCCGAGAGGAATAGGCAGGATTCAATTCTTTAAAATCATTTAATCCTATTCCTAATAATTGTGCCAGTTTTGGAAACTTTACCCGCTGTTTAAGCTGATACCGTACATTCGCCTCAGGTTCCACAGCCTGTACCTCGGGAAAATAGACTTTATAATCCTGCATAATTTCCAATACCGCTAAAAATTCCGGATAGAAATTACGGGAAGCAAATTTAAACTTTCGATGATTGAAAGACTCCCTAACAGCCATATAATCAGATCCATGCACTTTTACCGCCCTGGTAATCCCCGCCAATCCAAAGTTATAAGCTGTAATCGCCAATCCCCAGTCCCCGATCTTCTGATAGTTGTAACTAAGCAAACGGGCTGCGGCCTGGGTGGAAATAAATGGATCATACCGTTCATCAACAATACGATTCACCTTCATGTAAAGGCGCCCGGTGGATCGCATGAACTGCCACATACCGGCTGCTCCTACCTTAGAACGGGCGCGAGGATTGAACGACGATTCAATATGAGGTAAATAGGCCAGTTCTTCAGGCAATTTCTGCTGCCTGAATATTTCTTTCATAAACGGGATAAGGGGAATAGAGCGTGCCAGACCTTCTTCAAATGAGTTCCGCATTCCTTGCTGAGCACGAATCTGGCGAGAGGCACGTTTGAGCATATCCTGCTTCAGGGGAGTGCCGAACAAGTCAATCAGATACTGCTCAAAATGCGATAAATCTTCTAAACCACCCTCCTTCCTTGGTAAATCAAGAAGTATTTCCTTTATCTCATCCTTGACCTTCTCAAGATGTTTTTCCTTTTTATAATCACTTAAAGAGGAATCAAAGGTAACAACCTTGTATATTATTTTCAAATTTTCTGCATCATGAATAATATACTGATTGTTATGGTAATCAGTAAAAACCGCTTTCCAGAACAGGACATCGGCTTTTAGTGAGGTATCATACACCCACAGTTCATCAGCCGGACTTGAAGATAAAATAAACAAACTGCTGAAGGATACCATCAGAAATTTATATAGAAGGCGGTAAATTTTCATGTTTATCTCTATGTATTATTAAGCTTTAACTTAATATATTCGACAGTTTCACCTAATGCAATAGTTTTGCATTGTTATAAAAATGATGATAATTGTATTGGATACGTAATAATCTCTCTCGGGATTTCACCGGGATTCATAATACTGCGGTAAATCCAAAAGTATTTCAGGCAGGTTCGAACATACACGCGGGTTTGTTCAAATTCCAAATTTTCCATGAACAAATCATCATCATAGGTGGGGAATCGTTTAATCCAGCGATCGACCCGGTGAGGGCCGGCATTATAGCCAGCCAGTGCCATAATATAATTTCCATTGTATTTCTTTAACAGTGATGACAAGTAATATGAACCCATTTGAATATTGGTTGACGGGTAAAACAGCTGTGCTGTTGAGGTAAACTGAATTCCCAGCTTAGGAGCAATTTGAGAAGCGGTACCAGGCAGAAGTTGCATCAGTCCATAAGCATTCGCATACGAAATTACTTTAGGTGCAAAAGCACTTTCTTTTTTCATGACACTCCAGATTAATTCCGCGGGAATACCGAAACGCTTGGCAGATGAATCCACCTCCTCTGTAAAATAAAGTGGATAGAGTTTTTTGAATATGGGTACCATTTCGTGGATATCTGATTGAGAAAAATTCTGATTAAAAACGGTTCTGAAGCGGTGATATGCAAATCCATAATTTTGCATGCGCTCATATAATTCTCCCAGTGCAAAGATTTCCTGCCATCCCCGGGAATTTTCGTTCAAAGTCCGTAGTTCCAGATCTCCCCAACGAGAACCCAGTACCTCTTCAACCATTAATGCCCGCTGGAACTTATTGATATAATTAGGTAAATAACTGATATTCTGTTGATGCAGCTCCCAGAACACCTCATATATCCGCCGGTGATCATCTTTCCCATTGCTGGTCAGGTAGAACGCTTTCAGATTATAAAAACTCTCTACCGGTCTCTTTGCCAATTCACTGAAGATTTCTCCCTGTTTCCGATAGTCCTTCTGCATCTCATAGCATTTCCCGATCCAGTACATTACCCGGGCTCGCGCTGATTGACCTTTTTCTCGTCGAGAAGCTTCTTCCCAGGATTTTCTGGCCTGATGGTAATCCTGCAGTCTGAAGTAATCCAATCCAATTCTAAAATATGCCTCGCTAAAAAAAGAACTTCGCGGATATTTTTTAATCAGATTCCGGTAGGTTTTAATGGCCATTTTGAGATCATTTTTGCCTTCATATAACCAGGCCACTTTCCACAACACTTCTGGAGAAATTTTATCTCGTGGATATCTTTTCTGAAAATCCAAATAGGTTTCAATGGAACCGTCCACGTTCCCAAGCCGGAGATAACAACGGGGAATGGTCAGATCGATCTCCCTGCGCACCAGATAATTTTTGATTGAATTTCTTTCCTTCAGGCACCAATCAAGGACTTCCTGATATTCCCCCTGCCGGTAATTGATTTCAATTGGAATCCATCGATAATATTCTTGTTCACTGCGGGTTTCTGCATAAACTTCCTGTTGCCGGTACAGTGCCTGTGCTGATAAGAACTGTTTTGTTTCAAACAGATAGGAAAATTGCTTTTCTACGTCTGTTAAAGGAATCTTACCCTTATAGGTCTGACTCAGCAATGTGAATAACGATTCAGACCGGTCATGAAATGGGTATTTTTTTAAAAAATCATATATAAATTGACGATAACTAAGGGTATCCTGCTGCCGGTAATGAATCTCAATTAAATCCAGATAGATCCGATCTTTATCAAAATGATTACTGTGCATCATGGAAATTAAATACCGAACCGCACTGTCAGGTTGCTGGAAATGCATGGCGAGGGATGCCTGTAATGAATCAATGAGCGGAATTAGAGGAGACTCGGGATATTGATTCCTCAGATTCTTGCTTATAAGCATAGCCCGAGCAGTATCTTCCAGTTTTAAATAGCACAGGGATTCATAAAAAAGTAGATAATCCTCAATAATTCCAAGCGACTTCCGACTGTTTTCGAATACATCGAGTGATTTCTGATATTCCCCGGTTTGATAAAAACCGTATCCGATTTTAAACCGGACCAGCGGTTCTTTATGAATCAGATTGGGATTATGCCGCAGTGCATTAAAAAATCCCTGCAGTGATTCCTGATAATTACCGGCTTGATAATATTGATTCGCCAGAAAATAGGCAGGTAAATTATTCGGATTACTCGAGGTACTTCCAAGGATAAGTAACAAAACAGTTGAGAAGATCACAATCGTAAATACCGCAGTGACAGATTTTTGCAAGGTCAGTTTCATATGTGTTTAACTCAACCCTAATTCCCTGTTTTCCCTAATTATCGGCATTTCTTCTCTAAAATATATGAGGATCATGAACATCCTGTGCGTTTAAGCAAAAATTAGATAATTAAAATTGAAAATTGAAGGTACGTCACGCACTTGTAGTCATTAAAAACGCAGAATCTTCTCGGGCTTTCAGGAGTAATTCAAAAAATAATAGCATTCAAACATCCCGTGCGGATAACCCAGCGGACAATATATCATTACTTTTTCTATCAATATTGTTTCCTTCAAGGCTGTACTCATCGGCTGTGTTCACCAGGTGTTAGGATCGAGCGTATTACTTTACACTAGACAAAACATTTTGACATCGACTCTTCACACCTTCTGCCAGATAAAAAGGGGCTGCAATCTTAGTTTCCAAAATTCTGTACACTAAATTACATTATTTAACCAGCAACATCTTTCGGGACTGGGTCCGCATGTCTGTCTGGAGTTGATAAATATAGACTCCGCTGGGGACATCGCGACCATATTGATCCCTGCCATCCCAATCAATTTTGTATTGACCCTGCTTCTGGGTTTGATTTACCAATACCCTGACCTTTTGGCCCAGAATATTATAGACAGAAAGTAACACATCAGAGTTAGTGCCAATTGAATAGGATATCTGGGTACCTGCGTTAAAAGGATTCGGATAATTCAATCCCAGTTCGAAGGAATTAAACAAATGATCCGAGTTGTTTATATCAGGATTGTCAATACCGGTTACGGTATCAAACCATTTGAAAATACGGGTGAGCAAGGTATCTCTCAGACCGGCCGTATTATTGACTGATTCAAATCCGAATCCAAAATAAACACATTTCCAACCCGGTATGCCATCTTCAATCCGGACCCCCGCAATCCCCAGCGGGGTGGTTGAACCATAATCCAGAATCACTTGACCATTTCCAGTCACAAAAAGTCCATCTTTAGAAGTCTGGTTATTTGCCGCACCGGCGGTGCTCAGTAACAGCCCATTTCCTATCGGATCATTGGCAACACCCTTCACAATAGGACCTAGGACATTGTTATCGAAAGAAATTCCAAGATAACCGGCAAGCAAGGTATCATTGTTGCTACTTTCTGCAATATTCTGACCACTCATAAATAACCGTCCACCGTCATCCAGGAGTTGAATTAAACTGAGTTGTTCTGGTTCTGATAAAACCGCACTATCTGCATTTCCCGTATACCAGATTACCCGGGTGGGATATGAAAATTTATTATAGACACTAGTATCCGGAGTGCCCTGTTCAAAAGTTCTCCACAAATGATAGGTAAGCTGTTTACTCTCTAAAGATGAGACGAAGAAAGATTCATATGCAGCGCTGGTATCATCATTCACCAGCATAATCACCGCTTCATTTACCGCCACATCAAGTGAAATGCCCGCATCCGGCAGTTCAGTAATAGATCTTGTTTTTCTGGAATAGGGGGCAGTCGGAACAAAATAAATCAGATAATCTTCCCCGGCAGGCACCGAAAAACTAAAACTACCATCTACACCCGTAGTGGTATCCGCCAGAAAGCCCTGGGGTACACCGGGTTTGGCGCTGGTAACAACCAGCTGTACTCTGGATTGAACCGGCGATCCGGTGATCGAATCACTGACAACGCCGGAAATGGTGGTCATCGGACTGAGCTGCATCTGGAAATCTACCGTCTGAATCTCTGTTTGACCAATTCCCCCGGGATTGTTGAAGGAAACCGATACTTCCTGATTCCGATAGCCGTAATAGACGGCTGCTAAATCAAAATTTTGCTTTAAGGCTATGATTTCATAGGAACCGTCTGCAGCAACCGTAACGGTATCCCGATAATAACCAGGCCTTTGATAATTGTTATTGGAAAATATGGGCGCTTCCACTTCTGCAGCAAATACTTCCGGTGATGTAATCGCAACCCCATTAAAAGGAGAACCTGAGCCAGCCTCGGTGACCATACCCTGTAACTGCCAGACCGGATATATAACAGACACACCTGCAATATCATCAATATGAAGGGAACGCTTGGTAGTATCTCCGTTGGAAGACAAACCATACATGGTGGCAGTAACAATCAGGGGTCCTACACCCGGAGGTCCACCCACCGGTCCGGTGTGTCCCAAACCCAGATGATGCCCCAGTTCATGCGCAATTACACTCTGGAGGTCCTGCTGACCGGGAGCCCCGGTTGGACTGGGGGGATAATCCCGGGCATTCCATACCAGATCAGATTCAACCGCCCGGTAACCTGAGCCACTACCCGTGGTCCAAGTCCGTGAATAGGCAATCACGTTGGTTCCCGGTGTAAAATTCACACCCTGCAGATCAAAAAAGATGAGATTTACACCATCATAACCATCGCTACTCACGGGCGTGGTCCCCCCATTCTGGAATTCCCAGTAAGAGGAAGGAACATCTTCCCATCTCTGAGCCCCGGCATCAATCGGACCGATATAATTTGAAGGTGTCGTATTATTTAGCAGATATATGAAAGGAATATCAGTATCAAGGTATTTACGGGCATATCCGCCACTGTTGGTAAATATTGAGAATGCAAGAATAGCAGAACTCGCAGCCAAAACCAGCATGATCATTTTGAGTAAAGATCGATTACCACTTTTCATTTCTTTCTCCTTGTCTTTCGGATTGTTTTATTATGTTCCCCGCCTATCTTTCAATCCGAAAGATAAGACCTGATTTGACCGCGGAACAGTGAGAGGGTGAATGCCGGATTGGCTTCATTCCCTGCAACTGGATTTCCGGTAATCGGATCAATTAAATTAATATTTCTCAAATCATTCATAACCATTTTCTGTCCCAAATCGTCCTCATACACCCGGAACAGTCCCAGTGCGATGGAATGAATTTCATAAAAATTCTGGTGTTTAACAAGAAACAGAACCACTTCATCCCCCTTACTGAATACCGGGGTTCCGGGAATTACATCCCCCCAATCACCAATATGTCCTCCCATTTGTTTGATGACCAGGCTGGATTCATCCATTCCTTTAATATATTCAAACACATCGATGGTGACAAAACTGTTAATCGTACCTTCATCCTGATTTTCCCATTGATTTTCAATTTTCTGAACAGTACCATGAACAATAAGAGTAGACTCCTGGGTAAGTTCTTCCACGGTGGCTTTGGCCAGGGTTAATGCAAAGATGACACTACAGAACAGTACTAACACAGAAACAGCAATTAATAAATTCTTTCTCATGACCACGATATCCTCTCTGTTTTCTACCGGAATAAAATGTAAAAACTCCGGTTAAATCCTTTTACACACTCTTCCTATTTTACAACACATCCACCTGTCACATAGAATGTTTCTATACTTTCGCCACTGAATCTGTTAGAGTTTAGATTTAAACCTTGAATTTTTATAAAATGTTCATCCCGGGTCATTAATTTAGCTTAAAATATATAAATAATTTCCACTAAATATCACCAGAAAATTATATATAATCGGCTTTTACTAAAAGATCTTGAAACACTTTACAGTGTATCGCAGTTTTAAGAAAGGGGAAGTCAGAAAATGCAGACTTCCCCATAGTGCCGCTCCATGGATCAAAAACAAAATTTACTTTAACAATAGTAATTTCTTTACTTGACTAAAATCTGATTTATTCGTCATCTGGTAAAAATATACTCCTGAAGACACGGGTATAAAGGAGTCATCTTTTCCATCCCAGATCACCTCATGGTATCCTGCACCATACAATTCCGAGGTTAATTGTCTCACCTTTTGTCCAAGACTGTTAAAAATGTTAATTTCAATTCCTGCCGTTTTGGGTACTGAAAATCGGATAGTGGTTTCAGGATTAAAAGGATTTGGAAAATTCTGGAACAATTCAAATTTCTGAGGGATTCCGCTTGATGGCCGGTCTTCGATGCCGGTTATGGGTGAGCTGAGATACTCTAAAATACTGGACATGAGATTTGTAGATTTTGCAGAATCATTAATTGCTTCATAACCAAAACCAAAAAAGACCGTCTTGCTCTGGTGCTGAACATCTTCAACTCTGACACCAGCCGGCGAGGCAACGCCCGCTCCATAATATAAAATTTCTGTGGTTAGGGTAGGGTCCGTTACCTGAATAACATCACTGGAAGTCTGGTTATTGGCTCCGCCCGAGCTGGAAATATTCATAATGAGTCCACTGGAGATTACATCTCCGGACACTCCTCTGACCAGAACCAGGCTGGTATTTTGCAGAAAACTGATACCGAGTGAATCCAGCAAACCCGCAGTTTGGGTATACTCGGCGATATCTTGCCCGGTCAGAAACAATTTCCCCCCACTGCTGATGTGATCGGCCAGTTCGACTTCCTCGGCGGGACTTATTGGATTCCGGCTGCTGTCTCCGGTGAACCATACAATCAAGCGATCCGGAAACGAATTTCTGACAGCAGCCGTTGGTGCTCCCTGAGCCTGACTATCCCATATATGGTAACTTTTACCAGCCACAGTAAGCGCTCTGATATAATATTTTTCATAATCGCTTCCCCGGTCTCCATCCACCAGCATGACATCCGCCGGCGAGAGCGTTATATCATAGTTAAGTGAGGGAGTTATTGCCACAATACCCTCTTTTAAGGCGTATTCATAAGGTGCTTCCGGAAATATTTCGATGTCGTAGACTCCAATAATCGTCTGCAGACTATAGTTCCCATTCGGATCTGTAGATACGGAATCGTATGGGCCGGGATTGGGATCTCCATCGGCATAGAAATATAAAGTCGCTTCAATTCCCTGACCGGAGGAATCTTTTACCTGACCTGATATTACGGTCTGCACTTCCGGTTTTAAAGGAATGGTGAGAGAATCAGGAGAATAGAGTGTGAGGGTTACAGTGAGTGAGGTATCGCGGAATTCAAACGCACTGACATTCAGCGTCAGTCCGGGTTCAGGGGATCCGAACCGAAATTGACCGCTGGAATCTGTCTCGAAGTTGAAACCGGTTTCCGCAACTTCCAGATGAGCATGAGCAACTGGATTGCCGGTTTGTTCCGCCACAATGGTCCCCCGCAGCGCATATTGATGAGTAAAAGCCCCTGTCCAAACTCCAAATATGTTCTCCGGGCTGGCTGCATATTCCACGAATCCCCAGATGCTATTGGTATATATGGGATCGAGTGCAATCCCCAGGTAATCTCCCCAGCGGTTGCGAGTTCCACTGAAGGTTTTGATATAATTAGATTCCCCTTCTTTAAAAATCACGGACGGGGCAAGTCCGGGGGGATCAGTAGCTCGCCGGCCGGTATAAGCTGCCGAGGCATACTCGGTATCAGCTGATCGGGTAAAGACCATGGTCAGATTATTATCCTCATCCACCAGGCAGGTAGGGTACAAATAATAATACCCATTAGCCCCAAGAGCTGCATCTTCCAATACCGTTTTAGCATTCACATCCAGCCGGACATAACGGGCAAAGGTATATAAATTCGATGTGCCTCCGCCAATTGGGCATGCGCTCCAAATATTTCCATCTTTATATATGGCACGGCGATAGGCGCGTCTGCCCACATCCAGACGCGGAGACCCCCCCCCGAGCTGATTGCCATCATTGGGCCAGGGGGCGACCGCTGTGGGAATATTTGTTGCGGTAATGATCGGCGTGGAGCTTAGAGAATTTGTAATTTCCCACAGTGTAATAAAAGTACTGGTACTGTATGGTGCATCGACAATCAAATAGGCAGTATCGGTTGAATCCATGTGATTGGCCGCGATGGGAGGTCCATCGACCACGACTCCGGGATTATTAGGATCCCTAAAATTCCAGATATCGGTGTAATCCACGGGCCCGGCAGCCGGATCATACAACTGACTTTTCGGAATGATACGCAGCTTGCTGTAATTAAATCCGCCGGCAAATCCAAACTGTCTTCCACTGACGTAAATGGCTTGCTGATCATATCCAATTTTAGGATAGTCTCCAAAGTTATACGCATTATTCATCCCGTTCAGGTGATTTGGAAATGCAAAATTAACCCAGGTTCCAAAAGGATCAGAATCGTCGGAAACCGAGAGTAGCCATTGCGAGGTCTGATTTGCATCATCCACATGCAACCATATCTGAATCCAGCGTTCTGCAAAATGATCATAAATAATATGACAGTCGAACACATCCGGATTCGCAATGGTGGTAGAGAACCAGTTGTTGGCATTAATCGCCTGCATCAGAATCCCTTCTTTTGAAAAAATTCTGATCCAGGGGGCATTCTGAACCGTAATCACATGGTAAGGCCCTACAGCGACATCCGGATCAGGGGGAATGGTATTTCCCGGGTCCTGTCCTCCCCTGAAATCCAACCATAAAAATGGAGCGTGGATCTGCTGGGTTACCCCCCGGGAGACTGCGGGATCGAAAATCAGGTTACTCCCTGGTGGTGAAGCAGCGGGGGTACGGTTATAGATGTCATCAACCATTTGAATCTGAGTTAATTCCCAATAATGATTTAAATTTCTATTTTCCGATCCCGGATTATTTACTTCCGGCATCCCTTCGAAAAGGGTTGTAGACACCTGGACTCCCCCGGTAATCTGTCCGAAAGCCGGACCACTGTAAATTGATTGTGAATGAACATTGCCCGCTAGGAAGACCAATGCGATCATGGCTATCATAAAATTCAAAGAAAAAAAACAAAACTTCTTGTTCCTGAAAATTTTGGGATTGTTTTCTGGAATAAAAGATAAGTTCATACTCAAATCCTCCTTGTTCAGCAGATTTCACTTCAAACTTAGATTAAATTATAACCTGGTTTAGTGCGGATGGGGAATTGACTCCGGTATCGGTCAAAATTCTTTTGATACAGATCTATCTAAAATACTATCTTGAAAAGCGGGGTAATTGAGTACGCATGAATATATAAATTCTCAACGATTTTTAAAAGTAACAATAAAAAAAGGGCTGCCATAATCCCGGCAGCCCCTTATTTTACGACCTCAATTCCATTTGATCATAATCCGAAAGTAATACTGAACACGTTGTTGGCATCAAAGTAATCCGTTACATCTCTGAATGCATAATCCAGAGTAAATTCAAATCCACCGATTGGGAAATGGAAGCCGGCACCCAGAGAATACCCAAATATGGCGTCACTGGATTCCTGCACATTATAGGCATATCCGCCCCGCAGGAAGAACATCTGGCGAAAGCCATATTCCATTCCTCCAAAGAGTTGATCGGAAGATTCATTAAAATTTGAAAATGCTCCCGTTAACCGCAAACCGTTCATTTCATTAATATTCGCACTATAGGAGAAACCAAACGAGAAGGTACTCGGTATATTCGATGACAGTGGTGTTGCCCGGAAATAACCATCCTCAGCAGTAGGCGGTGCATTGGGAATCTGAAACGGCTGTTCCAGATTACGACCGTCAAAACTCAGTTTTCCACCCAGATTCAAAAGGGTAACACCCATACGCAGATTGTTATTAAAGGCATATTGAATACCCATATCGAAGGCGAATGTGCTGGCACTGGTCTGCATAATTCCTTCGTAAATATATTTAGCAGTCACACCGGCCGTGATCCGGTCGGTCAACATTCTCCCAAATGTCAGGCCGAAGGTGGAGAAGCTGGGAGAGTAGGTATTCCCGGTGCCTTCCGGTGCATTTACGGTGGTCTCTTCTATGTCTCCAAAACTCAGGAATTTGAGATGTAACCCAAATGTCCCGACCACGCCAGCGCGAATCGTTCCTGCAATGTAATTCACATCAATATCAGCGATATATGACATATTGCTGAAGGTGATTTCAGATTTCTGAGAATATGCCACCCCAGCCGGATTCCAGTAAATCGCCTCTGCCCCTTTGACATCACTCAGTACCGCCCCTCCCAGTGCGATAGAGCGAGCCCCAACGGGTATCAGCAATTCGGTTCCGGATACCGTACCGATTTTGGATACATCACCGGCATATATCTGAAATGAAGAACAGAGCAGAATTACAAATAAGATGATAAACTTCTTCATTTTCTATCCCTTTCTTTATAGTCGAAATCTTTTCTTTTCGATCATTAAAATCTATCGATACGTTCTTCACGCTGGATAACGGCAAATTTAATGATCCGTTCTCCGACGCCTTTCACCTCAACATGGGCAATATACATGCCGGAGGCAATTCTCAATCCATTCTCATTTCGCAGATCCCAGGAGATTTCACTTTCAGGTCCATTTTTCTGGAGTGTTTGAACCAGCTGTCCTGCCAGCGTAAAGATCCGAATTGTGGTTTCGTTTCCAAGATGGGTAAACTTTAAAACCGGCCTGTCATAACTGGTTTCATATCCACTGTATCCGAAATAGGGATTGGGAACAACTTTAATCTTATCCAACTCACTTATTTGCTGATCCTGTGTTAAGACACCTCGAAGGGTCTGAGTTGAAAACTGGAAAACATCAGCTTCGGAATTCGGGAAGAATGGTGTGGCCAGGAGGGTCATTTTTCCAGCCTGCACCGTGGTACTGTCAATCTGCTCCAGATTTATGACCAGATAGGCATCTTCACGGAATTCACGGCCGTTGGCATTGCCCGGATCGTAAAGATCATCCTCAGAATAGTCGGTTGCCATAATAAAAATTAGATTTCGGTTTCCCTGCACAAAGACAAGCTCACCGTTGGTCGCGTTATAGACAATATTTAATTTCCGGGGATTAATCTCATCGGTCACATCATACGCTTCCAGATAAGTGTCCGCTAATCCACCATAGAAGTTTGGCAGATAAAGAGGGGTAGATCGGTTATAGAAATATCCCTTAGAGCTATTGCTGGTGTTAAACACCAGTTTCACCGGAAAATATTGCTCTTTATTTATCTGAGAATTTAAATTGATTGATCTGAAGTCCGGGAGGTCCTGGATATCCTTCACCATATCTACACCATTATCGAAGGTGGCAAACTCAGAAAATCCTGAGAATTCCCGTCCCCGTAACCAGACACTATCGGTCTCAGCATCTACCACATCAGCCGTATCAATATTATTTGCGACATTCAGCACTTTCACAGAAACACCATCCACCACCGGAAAAGCCCAGTCATTGAAGGTGGTTCCCTGATAGGAAAAACTGTCTATTTTGACACTGTTATCGGATAAATCTACCAGCTGCCACAGATTTCCGCCGTCAATAAAACGCACCTGATAATCATGCGCAGTGACGCTACCCTGGCTGATGGTACTTACCCCGACAGATCCCTGGAACAGGGTACGGGAACCTTCATAGCTCACGCCGCCATCAGATTCCGGGTCATAAACCAGGTCATAGAAGGGGCGATTGGTTGCACCGGAGGGTGTTGCCCTGAAGAAACCGGCTTGCCGGGTGAGTTCCAACGGTCCGCCGGGAATCACCCAGTCGTTGGGAGTTGGCGTTGCATCATTGGGATAAGCCAGTACAGTATTGACAGCAAAGGGGATTACCGAAAAATAATATTCCTTAAAACTGACTAAAGGATTATTGTTGTCAAAGGCATCGGTCGTTACTGTAAAGGTAATATAGCGACCTCGCGGATCCGGATAATTCTCCTCATCGATATTGTTAACGGCCTGATACACCCGTTGCGGTCCCAGATCGGTTTCAGTATAGATATCTCCATATTCATTATCCAGATCAAAGGAACCAATCAGGATGGCATTATTTCTTCCGTTGACCTCATCTTCAGTAGATTCTGAGTTAAACTGATATATTTTCATTCCTTCAAATTGGACAAATCCAACCACATCCTGAATATCTTTATATTCGAACCAGTCATACATATCGATAACCAGTTCAATCTTATTCTCTTCCTCAAATGTTCTTACATTTACTTTAGGTTTGGGGATGGGCGGAGCTGCCTTAAAGTTATTGTCATAGGATGCCTGGGCCAGCACATCATTTTCCTTCAGCTTGGTGACGCTGCTGAGGGCACTTCCCGATCTGCCTACCACATAAGCAAGTACGATATCCTGGGTATCACCGGCTGCCAATTGAAAAGGACCGCAATTGGACATAAACCGTTTGTCATCCGGGGTATCATCCAGCCACCCTTCACCACTCACCGGATCACCACTGAAAATATATCTGGGATCAGTTGACGCTGTACCGCCAGATCCTCTGGATGTGGGATCGATGGGCAGGCCTTCTTTGTCGAGTCCACCTTCCTGATACCTCCGGGCAACAATGGCCAAATCCGGATCTCCCAGTACCGGATCGCTCTGGATATAGTACATGAAGGAGGTCATGGGAAGATTAACCCAGCCCGGAATAGTATCCACACCAAAAAATGGACCACCGGCCACAAAGGCAGTATCCGTGGGATTTCCGGTTTCCACAATCGGACCCTGGAAAAAATCAATCCCGAAAGCAGGAGGATTCGGGCCGTAATTCAAATCATCCTGGAAGTTATAGATGTATCCGAGACTCACCGTGGTATCGCAGGCAATCAGGTCATCATAGGGATCACCCAGGTCCGGATCAGTCCAGCCGGTAAAGATCAGATCCACGATATCGTTTGCGGTGGGATTGATAAGCCTGAATCGGAAAAACACCACATCTCCCAGTGCATCCCCGCGGTTAAAGCCCCAAACCGTTTGATGAACTTCAAGTCCCAGTGGCGGAGTCTGTAAACGGGGTGTTCGGGCGACGATATCTGTTCCATCATTATAGACACACCAGATCGTTTTATCACCCAGTATATCGGGCCTGTCTCCATTTTCAGGATCATACACCCCATTTCCATTAACATCCTGAAAACCGGCACCTAATGCGACCGCTTCGGCCCATTCGATATAGCCGGTACTGTCTTGGGTATCATCACTATCGACCTCATAAAATTTGGCCCGGGGGTCCGTGGGATCCATCTGCCATTTTCCAGCCTGGGTTTCATAAATACGTGAAGCCGAAGCCATCCAGGCTGTGCGAAGTTGACCATTAACATAACCGGAGAGACAGGGGCCTGCTGCAAACAGGAAAGAAGTATTGGTACCGGCAGGATAATAGGTATCCCCATCCAGACCCGTATTGCCATTGTTCTCCAGTGCCATATCAATCCGGTTCACTTCGATCCGGGTGACCTGCCCGACAACTGCAGGTTTCTTAAAAGTAATCTTTTTGCTGTCCTCTCCAAAAAGAGAGAAAACAGTAAAAAGAAGCATGAACAAGATCAAAGCAAATTTATATTGCATGTTTTCACTCCTCTATCATATTCAATATCGTTATTTTTAGAACTGAACCCGTAATCCCAACCGGATGGTGCGTGGTGTACCATAATTTTCCGGATCACGTTCGTAAGCTTTATAGTCCGAGGCATATCCCGGTCCACTGCTCTGGATATTCAACTGACCCTGAGGGGTTTCCAGATAAGCGGTATTATCCGGTTGACCGGTAGAACGCCACACCTGAATAAAATTATCCCGATCAAGTACATTTTGTACCCAGAGATACGGAACCATGGTAATTCGTCCAAGATAAAAGGCTTTATCAATCTTTAAATCAATACGAAAAATTCCGGCAGCATAAGCTGAGTTAACATACTGGGTCAGCGCACCGTAGTTGGTTTCACTATCCAGAGCATTGAGTGATTCTACCGGTGTATAGGGACGACCACTGTTATAGGTAATCAGGAAATTGGCGCCGGTACTTTCCAGCGGCCGAATTCCCATAAAGCGGGGTCCCTGTCCCCGGTTCGCACGAATATCAAAACTGGCGGTCAGGGTATGACGCTGATCAAAATCTAATGGTGCAATGGCGGAAGGTATTTCACCGCGCGGATTCCGGAAGGCGGCCACGTAAGAACTGGTTTGACTTGAACCGGTTCCTTCCGCCAGTGAGAATGTATAATCGATTTTCCCGGAAAGCGGACCAATTCGCCTCAGATTAAACTGGAATGCAAACCCTTTTACAGTGCCAAAATCTGAGTTCACAATTGAGAGATAGCGCAAATCCAGCTGTCCTCTTTTAAACTGCTGCGAGGTGGTATTGGTTAATCCTTTTACATTTTTATAGAAAGCCGTGATATCCAGACTGGCATAATTTCCAATCTGATTTTTAAAACCAAACTCATATTGAGTGGTGGTTTCCGCCTGCAGGTGTCCGGTATTGACGAAGAACTGTGCATCTCTTTCAAGCTGCGTTACGGCAACCCAGGAATCATAGAGGTCAACATATCTCGGGAACTGCCGGAATACCCCATACTGGGCATGAAAAACGGTTCGTTCGGTAACCGGATAAGCAAATCCCAGTCTCGGACTGATATAAGATTCGGCCGGCATTTCTTCATAATCTGCAGGATCAAGTTTTGTATCAGTGTCGGGAGAAAAGACCAATTCTCCGGTAAATGGATCCCCGGTCCGGCTGAATGCCAGAGGATAAAACGGATCTCTCAAGCGGTTTGATTTGGGATCGAAATAATCCCAGCGAATACCCAGATTAAAAATAAAATCAGCAAATTCAATTTTATCCTGAAAATAGAGCGAACCCAGGATGGGTTTTTTAGGTCCGGATTGTTCGACAAAATCAGTTTGATTATTAATTGCATCAGTTGTTACATCGCCCCAAATGGTAGAGTTTATCTCATTTCCGGTTAAGTCATAACCCCAGTGAGAGATTATACCCGCATAATAACGTTGTTCTGCCGGTACACCGGGAGTTCTGAGTCCGGGAGCCACATCCAGTGGAGAGAGATCGAAGAAACTGCTTCTATCCTGTTGCAAAGTACCACCCAGTTCAATCAGATGCTCTTTAAACTGTTTGGTAAAATAAAAATCGGCACCAAATGTTTCCGTTTCATATTTTCGATAGCGGTTATAGGCTCTTCCCGGCAAGTAATAGACACCATTGATATCGCGTAAAACCCTGGCACCCTGGTCTCGCAGCTCAACACCAATTGCGCGATTTGCCAGTGTATCTCCATAGGAATCAAGCTGGTCGAACCAGACACCATCACCTTCTTCGTGCCAGGCGTAACGGTAGCGGGCAATAAAATCAATAAAGGTCGTCTGATCGATCACGCCGGTCAATTTCAATGAAGTGCCTAACCCGTCTTCTTTAATAATCGGATTGTGAATCGCATTGTGTTTTGCATAGGATTGTGTGAAGTCCTGGGCATCCCGTAAAGAACCATTGAAACTCAGGGTGGCCTTAAATCGGTCATAATTGGCATCGAATTTCCCTACGAACCGGATAAGTTCACTGGAATTATAAGGGAGTTGATCATATTTCACTTCCGGGAATACTGTGCCGTCTCTTCCCACCGTTGCCGGAATCTCTACATTTACCGCCCGGGGATTATCATCATCGGCCGAGACATACTCACCGGATAAGAAGAAAGTATAGGTTTTATTTCCCGGAATGATGGGACCACCAAAACTTCCGTTTACCGCATTATACCCATAATTATCCGTTATACTGGAAGAGATTCCTTCCAAGCTCCCAAAATACTTGGGATTACCACTTTTGGTGACAATATTAATAACACCAGACTGCGCACTACCATATTTTGCGCTAAATCCACCCAGCTGTGAGGAAACCTGTTCAATTGCATTATCGGGGATGGTTCCCAGGGCATTTCCGAAAAGTGCATCGTTAAACGGAATGCCATCCACCACATAGAGGGTCTCATTGCCTCGGCCTCCGCGAACATTTAAAACCGCAGCATCAGTTTCTCCCCCGCTTCCGTCCTGCATCACCACCCCTGCATTCAGGCTCACGATCTGGTTCACACCTTTTACCGGAACTTTTTGTATTTCCTCTGAATCCAGTACCCGCACGGTATTGGTAGCAGATGCCTCAAAAAACGGCCTCTCGGCAGTTACCACAATCTGCTCACCCAGTTCTATAGTGGTTTCTTCCATACCGATATCCAGTCGCTTGGTAATGTCGGGGACCACCCGAACATTTTCCACTGAAACCGACCGGTATCCGATGTAATTGAAGGTGACATTGTACGTCGCCGCTGCTACATTCAGAATTACATAATACCCGTCAATATCTGTCGATGCGCCCATCGTGGTTCCTTCTATCACCACATTTACACCAATCAGGGGATCACCGGTACTCTGATCGGTCACCACGCCACTTAACTTCCCTGTGGTGCTGGATAATATCAAGGAAGGCAACAATAAAAGCGCACATAATAGGATTAAAAATCGCATAACCATTCCTTTTCCTCCAAAAATGACCATGATTAAATTAAATGTATCTTCTATCTATATAAAGCACTGATTGTCAAGTTTGAATATTCTCAATTTATTATACTTTAAAAAAACAAACTCTAATCTGATTGCCTTCTCCCGACTTCGTGAATAAAAATGCAAGTGAATAACTATAAACCCGTTATGGTAAAATTTATTCTCTTATAGAAAATAAAAACCAGGACCTTTTAAATCTGAACTTACTAATCTATGAAACCTAAATATGCGGGACTGACCGCAAACGGTCAATCCCGCTTTAAATCCCTTAAAATTACTTCAACAACATCATTTTTCTTGACATGGTAATATTATCTGTGGTCATTCGGTATACATACACACCGGAGGAAAGAGCGCTGGCATCGAACGTGATTTCATACGAACCTGCGGTATATCTATCGTTTATAACTGTGGCCACTTTTTGTCCCAAAGTATTGAAGACTTCAATGGTCACTTTACCCGCAGTCTGCATCTCGAAAGCAATGGTTGTGGTCGGGTTGAAAGGATTGGGATAGTTCTGCGCCAGACGGAATTCACTGACAACATTCTGATCATCCTCAATACCGAATGGTATTGCTTCAACCGGAATTCGCTCGTAGTACCAGATCACTTCGGTGGCCTCACTCCAGGTTCCAAAATTATTGAACGAAACCGAAGGATTGGTATCATACATCCACAGTAAATCGATATAGATCGAGTCAGAAGTAGCATTCCACACAAAATTCCGTGGAATGTTTGGATAAACATCCGACTGTCCAGGCTGGCCGGCGACGAAGAACGGATCGCTCCAGGTCTGTCCGCCGTCAGTGGAATAGGCTCCCCAGATATCAGTGGAAAAAATATCGATACCGCTACCGGTGCCGGTGGGAGTTAACAACACCGGGCCACCAGCGCCATTGTCTTCCCATTGCTGCCAGACCACCAGTAATTCACCCGGATTGGGACCTTCCGCAATGTGAGGATAGGCATTTCCCAAACCATTGCCGGGACGGTTATCCGCCATAGCAGCCTGGGTGGCCGGATCGGCCGGACGACCGTAGAAATCATCTGTCAACTCGACCATCTGACGATCACGATCATTCCAGTATAGTATGG
>CP070707.1:1703452-1705956 GCA_020350205.1 bacterium | reverse complement strand
GGACAAGAGATACCCTGACATGAAGGTATCAATCTCCAAGTATTGTGCCCGGGCCAAAGAGTGCCAGTGCATCATTTCAGGTTGGAGATAGGCAGATAATTCCTGGTGATCCGAGCGATCAGTTTCGTAAATAAAGTCCTTATTGAAATAATTCAGAATGACCCCGGTATTATCCCAGCGGATGATGTGGGAGTAATAGGGATTATCGGTATTCAGTAGTTCTTTTTTGAAAAACTGCATCCAGAAGGCATTGGCCTGTTTGCCATCGGTCATCAGATAGGGATACATGCGCGTGAGCAATTTGGGTCTGATCTCCGAATCAGGAAATCGGGCCCAGAACCGGCGAATTTTATCTTCCTTAAAGATATCATATCCACCAAACACCTCATCAGACCCCTCTCCGGTAAGCACCACTTTGATACCATTCTCCCTGACCAGTTTGGATAATAAAAAAAGCGGACCGGGGGCGGTCCGAATCATGGGTTTTTCAGCATACCAGATTACATCCGGGAAACTGTTGCCAATGGTGTGATAGTCGACCTCCACCGACCGGTGATCTGTGTTAAGGTAATCCACCATCTGATCCTGGTATTTCCGTTCGTCGTAATTTTTATCCGCAAACGCCACTGAAAAAGTGATCAGATTATTATTATGGTATTTTTTTACCAGCGCAGTAATTATCGAGGAATCAATTCCTCCGCTTAAATAGGAAGCGACAGGAACATCCGCCCTTAATCGAATCGTGGTTGCATCATAAAGAAGTTCCTGCAGATTCCGGGTGTAATAAGAAAGGGGACGATCATCAAAATTTCGTGGACCCGGAAAATTCATCTTCCAGTATTGTTTGATTTCAATACCTTTCTTGGAACATATCAACATGCGGGCAGGGGGCAATTCCTGGATATCTTTGAATACTGTTCTTGGTGGTACGTTTACCCAATAGGTAAATACTTGTTGGATCCCCACCGGATCAATTTCTCTTCTTACTCCGGGATACTTTAGAATGGCCTTCATTTCTGAACCAAAAAGCAAGGTATGCTTGTCCAGAATGGCATAGAATAAGGGCCGGATCCCCACGCGATCCCTGGCCAGAATTAATTCCTGCTTTGTATCATCCCATAAGGCAAGGGCAAACTGGCCGTTAAAATGATTCAAAAAATCCTTCCCCCATTGCTCATAAGCATGGACAATCACTTCCGTATCACTATGGGTATAAAATTTGTGTCCTTTGCCTTCCAACTCAACCCGAAGTTCGATATAATTGAAAATCTCACCATTATAAACCACCCACAGGGTATGATCCTCATTATGGATGGGTTGCTTTCCACCCTCAATATCAATAATACTCAATCGGCGCTGACCCAATCCAATATTGCCTTTAACATAATAGCCATCATCATCCGGACCGCGATGAATCAGAATATCGGTCATGGACCTAAGGGTAGCCGTATCAATTTTTTGAGAATGATTAAAATGATATATGCCGGTTATACCGCACATAGGAGTCTTTAAAATGATAAAAAATATTGGATTAGAAGAAAAGGTTTATAGGTTGAAAATAGTTGGCAGTTTGCAGTTCACAGTTGGCATTTTTAATCTTCTACCATCGATTATTTTATTTTACCAACCGCCAACTGCTGACTGCTAACTTAATATTTTATCAATTTTCAGTATTACCTTTTCCCTCTTTCAACAGGACCGGTAGTACCGATATCGCTTGGCTTTTGTCTCGAGGTTAAGCTCTTTGAGAACTCTATGCAGTCTGAATAATCCAACCCGGTGTCTGCCAAAATCTTCATGTTTGAGCATTTTTCTAATCTGTCGAAGATTAAGCAATGGAAATTCTGCAACAATTTTTCGAATTTTCTCTTGAATGGGTAGAAGAGCAATATCCAGTTCTTGCTCCTGCTCCCTGCGGTGGCGATGATTATCACCATCCTCCGGTTTCTTTTTGACTTTCTTGGTCGGTAGTGGTTGTGGGGTTAATGAGATTTCTTTTGTATCATCTCGAATGATGATTTGGGTTTTATTGTAAAGTTCATTCCCTTTTTCGAAAAAAGTGGCCGGTTCAGCAGGTTTCACCTTCATGACAGGTGTTTCCTCCGACTCCGATGGTTCATCAGTAACGGTAGATTCAAGTTTTTTATCAAGTTTGACTCCAAAAGATTCCAGGGCTTCCTCAACGGTATTAAAATCTTCCAGAATATGATAGAATTCCAACATTTGAAATACTTCGTATACTTCTGCGTCCATACTGGCGATTTTAATATCACCCCCATTTTCCCGGAATCTTTTCACCTCACCTACAAAGATGCCCCACCCGGCACTGCTCATGTAGACTATTTTACTAAAATCGAATATGAGATTAAAATGTTGACTACTAAATAAATTGTCGAACACTTTTTGAATCTTATCGGAATTACTTTGGTCAATATATCCACCCAATGATACATTTACCACCGGAAGGGTTTTATCGATAAATTCCGTTTTGACAAGAAGCTTAT
>CP070707.1:1701119-1703352 GCA_020350205.1 bacterium | reverse complement strand
GGCCGGATTATTTTCAGTGATATAAAGCTGTACCACTTCCTCTCCCGGACGGGCACCGCTGTTGGTAACATCCACGCTAACCCGGATCATCTCCCCAGCGAGAACGGTACCGGGTGAAATCGTCAGGTTGGCATAGGTAAAATCTGTGTAACTTAAACCAAATCCGAAGGCGTATTCTGGGGTTAGATTCATCTTATCGAACCAGCGGTAACCGCATCCGTAGTCGTCTGTGAAATCGTTATTCCAATCCGGGAGCTGGGCGTCTGAAACAGGCAGGGTTACCGGTAGTTTACCGCTAGGATTGTAGTCGCCGAATAACACGTCTGCAATGGAATTACCCCCCTCCTGTCCGGGATAGAAAGCATAAATCAAGCCTTTGATGTTATTTACAAAATTATTTACCGCACAGATGCCCCCACTTTTCAGGACCACGATGATATTGCTGTTTACAGCGGCTAATTGGTTAATCAACGCTGCCTGCATACCGGGTAAATTAACCGACCCCCCAACCCGGTCGAATCCCTCTCCCTCCTGACTGGCATCCAGGCCTCCCACAAAGATGACCATATCGGCAACCGCGGCAACGTTTCTGGCGATCGAAAATCCACTGCTATCCGTGCTGTTGATATCACATCCTTTAAAATGAATGACTTTATTGAATCCGATTTTATTTTCGATTCCTTTCTTAGGACTGACGGAATAATACGGAGTGACATAGCTACTGCCACTTCCATCGAGCTGGGCAACATCTGCGGAGGGACCAATAACGGCAATGGTGTCGATTACATTGGGATTCAAGGGGAGGATTTGATCCTGGTTTTTGAGAAGAACAATGCATTTTCTTGCGGCTTCGCGGGATAATTGCTGATGCTCAGCGCTGTTGACATCATTTCCATCTCCCCTCGGGTAGTAATCCAGCATACCCGCTAATAACTTTGTTCGCAATACTCTTCTAACGGCCGTGTCAATAACTGATTCCGGAACAATACCACTTTGCACCAGATTTAACAGGTCATTCTGGTAATGATCGGAGCCCATACAGATATCACACCCGGCGTTTATGGCCGCCTCACTGTTCCAGATGGAACCCCAGTCCGATACCACATAGAAAGGAAAGCCCCAGTTCCCCCTCAAAATAATTGTTAAGAGATTTGGATTTTGAGCGCATTTTTCGCCATTGATTAAATTATAGGCATTCATCACGCTCATCACTCCGCCCTGCTGGATAGCAGTTCTGAAATTCAGGCCGTAATGTTCCCGCAGAAGACGTTCAGTAATAATCACATTGTTATAATGGCGGTTGTTTTGTTGATTAACACAATTGAAATGTTTTGCAGTGGCAATGCAGGGAGTTGACTGAATTCCGGAAATCAATGCACTGGTGATCTGAGCGCACAGATAAGGATCCTCGCCTCCACTTTCCGGGCTGCGGCCGTTTCGGGGGTCCCGGCACAAATCCATACAAGGACCCAGTGCCTGATTTTTTCCTTTTCCCCGGAATTCTTTACCCATGGCATTTCCTATTCTGAAGACCAGATCTACATCCCAGGATGCCGCCATGGCTATTCCAACCGGGAAACAGGTGGCCAGGCCATCCCGCACCCCGTGAGGTCCGTCGGCCATTTGAAAACCCGGGATTCCCAAACGGGTATTATCCGCCGTATTGAATCCCCCTTCTTTGTGCAACTGTTCAATTTTTTCTTCCAGGGTCATCTGATTTAAATAATAGTTGATCCTGTCTTCCAGGGTTTGGGCCGATAGAGACATAAAGCACCCAAGAAGAATGATGATTGCCCGGGGAGTTAAATAATAGTTCATTGTTTGCTTTCACCGTAAATTTGTCTTTATGATTATGGTCTTTGCTCACAAAAATACAGAATTAAATCGGTGTAAATTTTATAATACCGATTTTGGTCCAGGATGTGTCGGGTGTCTGTGCAAAAACAGAATAAATGCGAAGAAACAAGGATAATGAAATGATTTGGAGGATAATTTTAGACATGGTTATTCCTCCCGACGATAATTTTTCACAGCAAATTTATAAATCAGAAGTTCATTGTAATTTCTATGGAAACATTCGTCAGAATGTGATGATTTCCCTGAACACCGGTTTTTTTGCTTTGTGGTTTGTCCTGAGGATATCGATGTGCCAGGGCAAATGTAAATTTGACGTTCATCGTTGGACGGATCATAAGACTTCAATATATATCTTGGATTAATATAGCGATATTAG
>CP070707.1:1695341-1701019 GCA_020350205.1 bacterium | reverse complement strand
ATATGGCGGACAGTCCATCTCCCTTCAAATCAACAAACTTCGCAAAGGAGTGGATATCGTAGTCGGGACACCCGGACGAATCCTCGACCATCTGGAACGGGGAACTTTAAAATTGAACGGGGTATCCACTGTCGTTTTGGATGAGGCAGATGAAATGCTCAATATGGGCTTCATTGAGGATGTGAAAATGATCCTCAATTTGACCAACGCGGAGCGTAAAACATTGCTGTTTTCGGCCACCATGCCGCGGGAGATTATGAAAATTGCCCAGCAATACATGAAATCGTACAAAAAGATAACGATTCAGCCTGAAAAACCGACTGTATCCTTAACCGATCAGATCTATTTTGAAGTTGCGGAATCCGACAAATTCGAAGCACTTTGCCGAATTATTGACATTGAAGAAGAATTTTACGGACTGGTATTCTGTCGCACCAAAGTGGATACTGCTCAGATAGCCGATCATCTTCAGAACCGTGGCTACGATGCGGCAGCATTGCACGGAGATTTAACTCAGCCTCAGCGGGAGCAGATTCTTCAACAGTTTCGAAAGAAAAAAGTAACCATCCTGGTGGCAACCGATGTGGCCGCGCGGGGACTGGATGTCGAGCATCTTTCCCACGTTATCAACTATGCCATCCCGCAGGATCCTGAATCTTACGTCCACCGCATCGGCCGTACCGGACGGGCCGGCCGGGAAGGTACCGCCATTACTTTCATTACTCCCAAAGAATACCTTAAACTGAAAAATATCAAAAGGGGAGCACGGACCGATATCCGTCGAGAAAAATTACCGGGAGTGACCGAAATTATTCAAGCCAAAAAAGAAAGAATAAAACGGGAAATGGAAAAGTTGGGTCGCCATGAGATTCCCCATGAGTTTCTGCGGCTTGCGAAAGACCTTCTGGCAGAAAATGAGCCTGAAATAATCATCGCATCGCTTCTGAAATATACTTTCCGCGATGAACTCGATCCGGGGAATTATAATGAAATCCGGGACACCTACCCACCCATCCAGGGGAAAACCCGCTTATTTGTGGCCCTGGGTAAAAAGGATCGCCTGACGCCGCGGCAGCTGGTCAAGTTCATTGAAAACAAGACCAGAGTGGATCAGCGTAAAATTGACGATGTACAGGTCATGGATAGCTATTCTTTTATCACCGTCCCCTTCAGGGAAGCGGAAGAAATTCTGAAAACATTTAAAAAAGTGAGCCGCGGTCGGCGGCCGGTAGTAGAGCGCGCTTCAAAATCCAAATAAATAGTAATCTCAGCCCCGCAACAATATCTCTTTCTTTTCAGCTGTGAATTTTCTTGAAAATGGCATATTTATCACGGAATTTCGTTTTTCTGTTGATCTTTTTGTTTTTTTATATATATTCATGCAATACCAGCAGAAATAATTATTTCTTTCGGCATGGAATCTACAGACAGATAAGGGACACCGCATGACCAAGAATAATATCCAGATTACCGAACCTCACCAATTACTCAATATCACAATTTGGCCATTACCTTTTTTCCGGCCTGACACCACGATCAGCATCGTGTCTCGGGATGTACCGCCCGATCAGAAAAAAACCTGGGAAGAACAATTAAACCAGCGACTGATCGATTGCGGGTGTGAACTGGCCGGAATGGGATTTATGATAGGGATTGTCGCTTATCTGTTATGGATAGGATTCGGGCCTGTGAAGCTGGCCACTTTAAGTTTGGTCCATCTTTGGCAGGGTCTTCTGACGGCGATTATCGGTCTTACCCTTGGTAAGATGATCGGATTATTCAGGGCACGAATGCGATTATCCCGCCTAGTCGGGCAGATTCAGGAAACCTGGGATAAAGACTTCAATACTACAGCAGATACCTTACCTTCAGCGGCCATTGAAAATTAAGAAACCGGTTCGGAATTATATAATGGCACATATTTCAAATGCTCGCTCCATCCGCTAACCAGAGTGAACCTCATGTCCACAAACAATTTAATTATCGAAGAACGCCGTCGGAAGATTGGCCAGTTTCTGGTGGGCCGGCTCCTTCCCTTTGCTAAAAAACGCATGGTGGGTCCATTTATATTTATCGATCATATCGGCCCGATGACGATTTCAACCGGGCGTTATCTCGACGTAGACCAGCATCCCCATATTGGTTTATCCACCCTGACCTACCTTTTCGAGGGCGAGATCATGCATCGCGATAGTCTGGGGAATGAACAACGTATAACACCCGGGGATGTCAACTGGATGTCCGCCGGCAGAGGTGTAGTTCATACCGAGAGAACCCCACAGGGTTTACGTAACGGCAGGGAATATCGTAATCATGGTTTCCAGATCTGGGTGGCGCTCCCCCGTGAGCTGGAAGAGATGGAGCCGGAATTTCATCATATTCCTAAATCTTCCTTACCTCACTGGAAAGAAGGGGGTATACGTTTTACGCTTATCGCCGGTGAAGGGTACGGACAAAGATCTCCCGTTCCGGTTCATTCCACACTTTTTATGATAAAAATTGAAACCACCGAACCATCGGAACTCAACACTCATGACCATCTGCAGGGTGAAACTGGATTCTGTGTTGTCCAGGGTGCAATGCATACCCCACAGGCCCGCATTGGCCGGGGGAAAATGCTGGTATCTATGACTAAGGATAGCTGCCGGATCCGGCTCGAGGAGAATACAACGCTTCTTCTCTGTGGGGGTCAACCGTTCAGCGAACCGCGTCATATTTTCTGGAACTTCGTTTCCAGCGATAAATCCAGGATCGAGAAAGCCTGCAAAATGTGGCAAAAACGAGAATTTCCGATGGTGAAACACGACAACAGTTATGTTCCCCTGCCTGCCCTTTACTCAACTAAATTCAAATAATTTTAAATTAAGTGACAACAAGAAAAAGATGTGATTTTCATGGTCTAATATATTTTTTTCATTCTTTGGTTCTTTGGGTGATATTTATTTCATCTGGGAATAAGTAACGTGAAGAAGACTTTTAATTTACAGTCGTAATCATGGCCGAAAACACCCAGACATTCAGACGTTTCCGGTTTCCGCCAACCTATTTTAATCTATCCTGGATAAGCATGGTGTCACTACGCCTGCTCTTTCCAGAACCCCAAATTGTCTCCTTCCCCTACAAGCTGTTGGGAATTCTATTCCTGCTATTAGGCCCGTGGATGAATCTGTGGGCCTCCAGTTATTTTAAAAAAGTCAATACCACCGTTAAACCTTTCGAGATCTCACAGCACCTGGTCACCAGCGGATTTTTCAGTATCTCCCGGCATCCGATGCATCTGTGAATGGTCTCTGTTTTGCTTGGAGTTGCCCTTCTTCTGGAAACCTTTTTACCCTTCCTGATCATTCCGGTTTTCATGTATGTTATCAACCGGAAATTCATCATACCGGAAGAACAGCTGCTCATTGAAACATTCGGACAGGACTATCTGGACTACAAAAACCGGGTCAGGCGCTGGATATAGTTGTTGGACGATTGCATTAAACAGCATTGTAACATTTACACCACAGCAAAATCTGAAATCCTGTACTCAGAAAATTATCGACCAGGACAATTATCGTTCCATTAATCTGAATGCAAAACAATATATTTGGGGGTTGCCCAGATTTAATTTGCAATGGCAGTTCCAAATAGTTATTTTTTTGCGCTTTTATAAAACACCAATATGAGTTTAAGCATTGTCTCCAAAAGTAAAAAACTGGTTTCCTCAGATAAAAACCAGAAATCAAATCACCTATTATAAGGAGTCCATCTATGCGTAAGATATTCGCTGTAATACTGATGGTGTCTTTAATTATGCCTGTAACCATTTTTAGCCAGGATACCGAAGAGCCGGATATGCCGGTATTCTGTCAGGAATATCTGGGGCAGATTTCCTTTGTGAAAGGACGTGTTGTTCAGCTGGCTGAAGCGTTTCCGCAGGAAAAATACACCTGGCGCCCGGCGGAAGGTATACGATCAGTAAGCGAAGTATACCTCCATACTGCGGGGGCCAACTATATGTCGATACAGGTTTCGGGATTCGAACTCCCGGCCGGTGTGGATCTGGAAAGTGACCGCGAAGCCTGGGAGAAGACCACCACAAACAAAACTGAAATTATCAGCTCCCTGAATCAATCGTTCGATGCATTGTCTGAAATGGTGAAAAAAGTGGGAGAAGAAGATCTTAATAAAATAGTTAAGGTTTTCGGAATGGAAATGTCGCAGCGCAACTTCATGATTACCATGCTGGGTCATATCCATGAGCATCTCGGTCAATCCATTGCCTATGCTCGTATGAATGGGGTTGTTCCGCCCTGGTCTGCGCCACCACCTCCCCCATCAAATTTAAAAATGGAACAATAAGCCCAATTGATCTTCGCCTCCCGGAAATTATTTTTTCCGGGAGTTTTTTATTCCGACCGCTTGAGATAAAGGGTGGTCCGATACTGTTGCGGCCCCTCATCCAATACACCGCCCCGGGAGACAATCTCCTTTATAAACAGGGTGAGGGTGTCCTTATTCAGAATGTGATGGTATGTTGCCTTTCCCCCAACAAACTCCGGGGTCTTGGCGACCATTGGTTCCGTTATCAGCAATGAATCCCGCACAGCGTACGTGCCGGAATTGACGATCAACGCATTAAACTGGTTTATTTTCTCCTGATCGCTGGGATACCAGATTTTAGCATTATCCGGCACCCCCTCTGTCCCCGGCATCCAAACCATACTGTAAAAACCCTCGGTAAAAATCATAAGGCCGGGCAATGGTTGAGTGTTTTCAAAGGACCGGTCATCGACGGTAGTCACCATGCGTTCCACTTTCCAGACTCCCTGAATACCCGGTTCATTCTGGGACTGCAGGCTGCTTCCCATTACTGCCATCAGCATTAGAAAATGAATAAAGTAAAATTTTCGAAACATTCTGATCCTCTGGTTAAGTATAGCGGGATATACGGACCAAAATAAGGAAATATGCACCTTTTTCTGAAAAGTAAACGGGGGGTAGTACGATTGAGATTCTATGCCATAAAAAAGCCAGCGAGAAATCGCTGGCTTCCTTTCAACCCTTGAGTGCGCTATCTATTGAACAGAAATAGTAACCTGCAAAACTTCGCTATTGGCAGGATAGGAATATCCGTCATTCACCAGTCGGACACTACCGTTTTCATCCATCCCGCTATCCGGGCCGGACTGGCGGGGCGCCTGGTGTAAGCCAAACCCGGGCTTTTCATTAATCTCCGTTCCGGCATCCCACAGCATAATCTGTGAAGTCATATCACCGCTAACAGGCTGACCATCAGATTCGAACAGGGTGATGCCCATTCCGTCCGGTGCATAAAACAGATCATTAGACTGAACGAACATGCTGGCAAAAGACAGATACTCTCCTGCTGCTGCACTGAATGAAAAGCTATAAGCATGACCGGGTAACAGCGGACCGGGTTGTGAACTTCCGGCAGGTGTATTGAAAACCCCCTGACGAAGCACGCCTGCTCTGCTGACAACACTGCCGGAAAGCATACCCGGATCACCATCTTCAGCCAGCGCTTCCAGGCCTTCTCCACGGTCAGGTTGATCCGCAGAAAACAGGGGATCGGCCGCGTTATGGATAACCCAAACACCGGGAGCAAGTAAATTCGTCAAGCCCGTTTCCGCATCCAGGGCCGAGAGTAAAGCAGCGGGATTGCCATCCTCGGC
>CP070707.1:1685109-1695241 GCA_020350205.1 bacterium | reverse complement strand
AAGTTACCCCTAATAATGTGACAAACATAATTCACCTATGTTTATATTTCCACCCGCTAACAAACCACGAGACAATTCGAACATAAATATAACAGTACCCTTTCGAGGGATAATACATAAGCAAGGTATTACAGTAGAACGATACTGCAAAAGAAAAAATTACTTCTAATTTAAAAATGGTTAAGGCATTATTCTATTGGTTTACCCATTGACTTTTTCTCTATGCGAGTCGTCGCACCAGGGGACGCATGAGCCCCACCCACAGTGCCGCGAGCAGAAAGGACAGGGGTGTTCCCATAAAAATTCCCAATACGGGATATGTGAAATAGACACCAATACCGTAGATTACAATATTAGACGAAGAGAGTATGAGAATTTTTCCGGTAGCCTGGGCAAATTCCCGACTCTGATTAACGACTAAAATAATCATCGTAGACAAAAGTACCGCCGGAAAAGTTGCAAAAATTCCCACTGCAAAGGGCGGTAAAAACTGGGCCAGAATTATAACCGAAGCGACCACAGAACCGGCAAAAACAGCACGTGAGATGATTTGTTTGACAGTATAGTTTTTCTTCGTGTTATTCACCGAGCAAATTTTTGCAATTTTTTCCAAAAATAAAAAGGTACTCAGAGTGATAAAAATATAGAGAACTATATTCAGGACAAAGTCCTCAAAACTGAGAGACGCCGCAATGTAGGCAAGTAAAAACCAGCTGGTCAGGGAAATAACCGTAGATATCACAATCCCATATTTTAAACTTATAACAAATACAAAAAGAAATAGAGAATTTATCGCCATGCCGATGGGAATACCGGGTATTGATTCGACGGTAAAAGGGATACCATTTATGATGGCTATAAATATAAGAGAGATGAGAATGTTAGAGGGAAGATTAGAAATCAATCCCCCAATTTTACTCCCCAGTTTTTCAGCCCATAAAGTGGCAAATGCTATCCAGGAGCCAGCAATAATAAAGGAACTGGTCAGTCGAAAAATGAACAGGCTATCCAAAATGATCATCTCCAATCTCACATCCACTGGCATTCAGAATGTGATCAACCATGACAAATATCTCAACCTCATCATCCAGCGTCTGAATTTTACCAGGGGAATCGCCAGTCCTGGAGCAGTATAACGTACCGGTTTCTTTTCCAGACAGACCAGGAGATGCTTAACGGCACGATCAACTGACATCATGAAGGGTTTCACTTCTCCTTTGGCCATTTTCGTATCCACAAATCCGAACCGGACATTGGTTACGGCTATTCCCTGAGGCTTAAGGGCAAGCGCCAGTCCTTCCAAATAATTCGACAGGCCGGCTTTGGAACCATGGTAGCTGGGTGCTTCAGCAGAGACCAGTTCATCCGCAAAGCTGGAAATACCCACGAAATGTCCCTGACCTGATTTCACCATCGCAGGAATGACCAGGCTAACAGTCTTCACCAATCCCAATAAATTCACTTCAAAAATTTCTGGCTCAATTTCCATATGGGAGAGATCAAGCAGTTCCCCAATCCCGGCAAAATAAATGCACAGGTCAATCTGCGGTTTTTGTTTAAGGGCAATTTTTAATTGTTTTTGATATTCATCCTGCCGAACGTCCGCAACAATGTGCCGGTAGTCGGGATTTTCCACAGGGGATGTACTTCGGGAAATTCCTACAATACGCCACTCGCTTTTCAGAAGTTCCCGGGTGATAGCCAGCCCCATCCCACTGGAGTTTCCGACCATGATCGCCGTTTTATTCACAACATGTTCCTTCCGTAAACTTAATGTTCCGGATAGATTACCTTGATCCAACAAGGTCGAAAGTTTTTGCCCAAAACAGTAATCGACTTATTGAAAGACACCGTTGTCATCGCGACTGAGCAAGCACGCAACAACACAACTCATGTCTTGCGATATTCTCAATTTGGGATGCCTGGGAGCTGAGAGTTCCCTTTCCCCAGCTCGCTTTCCATAATTAAGATTTTTCAACTTCGTCAGTCTCAAGAAGGACTTTCCTCAAAATGACAATAACTTGTAAGAAGAAAATTACAATAACTCAGATTCGTAAGGGTATGAACTAAGACAGTAGTTATATAATCAATTTTAGGATACAGACAGAGATTGTAATATTTTCAACAACCCCCTAGATACTACCCCCTTCGGAATCCGCCCTCGGAATCTATCACCTGCCCGGTAATCCAGGCTGCTTCTTCTGAGACCAGCCAGTCAATTAGCCGGGCGGCATCATCCGGTGTTCCCCAGCGCCCAAAGGGCATGCGCCGCAGTACTTCCCTATCTATCTCGGGATCAGGGACATAGGTCCGGGTAGGACCTGGATTAACTGTGTTGACCGTAATATTTTTCTCCGCCAATGAATCTGCCAGACTCCAGGTCAGATCATGAAGGGCTCCTTTGGATGCCACATAGGCCAGGTGAGGCATGGGACCCAGATGCTGGCCGGATGTCAGCAATATAATCCGACCGCCCGGATTTCCGTGGTAATGCTTGACAAACTTCTGAATCAACAGCAATGAAGCCCGTACATTCACGCTCAGATGCCGGTCGATCTCCCGGGCATCAAGCTGTTCCAGCGTCTTGAGGGTATCATGGGTATGATTAATTATGAGAATGTCGATTTTACCCAAAGCCTGGATGGCGTCCTGAATAACTATCCCGGGTGATTCAGCCTCCATGAAATCAGCTTCCTGTTGTTTCACCGTGACAGAATATTTCGACAATTCTTTCCGAATCAAAACCGCCTCGTTCTTTTCCAGGTTCACCTCCATCATTTCATCATAGGGGGCGTAAGAATGCAAAAACAGGTCGGCGCCCCCGGCAGCCAGTCTTTTCGCAATCCCAAATCCGATACCCTGCCGCCGGCTTACACCGGTAATCAGCGCCACCTTTCCTTTTAAATGTTCCATAATTTATTCCTGTCTTGTGCTATTTTTATCCTTTAATGAAAATGAAGATCATTGAAAATCGTCGCCAGATGATGATCATCATGTTCAGCCTGGAAGTAAAGCATATCGCACACCCGCATGGGCTGATCCAGCCTCGGATGCCAGGACATCCTCTCAAAAAACTCTGGCTGGTGGTTTTTCAACCTGTTGAGGTAATGATCCCTCTTTAATTCAAATTCCGTCAGTATTTTTTCAATCGGCCACTCATTATAAGCGGCATCATCGGTCCTGCTTCCGTCAACTTTGGCAGGGCGTAATTTCTTTAACCTTGCTTCATAATCATCCAGTCGGCCAAGAAATAAATTCTCCACCGTGATCAAATGCCCGGCATTTTCCTGAATAGACCAGCTTCCGGCAGATTTGCGGGTAAGAATCTCGCGGGGAATATTTGCAATCAATTCTTTTAATCGGTTGGGTGTTGAATCCAGCCTTACTAAAAGCTCCGGATAAACCTCAGCCGGAAAATCAAATTTAAATCTTCTCTCGATCCATTTCATCTATACTCTCCGATAGTTTGTTTAATCCACAGATTCATAGACTGCATCTTTAGGTTCAACAATCTTATAAAACAGGCTGTCGTCAGCTTCCAGAAAATAGACACGCAACTCGTTTTCTCCGACCTCATAAATCCAGACTTCCAGTTTGGTTTCCATGGGTAGTTCGTCCCAGAAGGCTTCTTCAGCTCCCCAGATGATTTCAGTTCTTTTTTCCAGAGAGTCAACTCTGGCGGGCTTCCCTAGCAAATTTTGAACTTGTTGTCTGTGCATTCCTATCTGAACAAGATCCGGTGTCTGGTTTTCTGACTGGCAAAAAGTAAAACCGACAAAGATGAGCGGGAATATATACAGGGTCATAACGCTTGCATTGATATATATAACCGTTTCGATTTTTTTACCTCCCGATAATAACTGTTAGATTGTCTGCTTGGAAAGATTTAATTCACTTCCAGAGTACCATAAATATTTTGATGGTTCTATTTTATTTTTCGGGAATGATTAGGCCGCAAATCACCAGATCCTCATATCTGTTCCATTTTAGAACATGTGACCGGAGGATTCCCTCTTTTTGCATTCCAATCTTTTCCAATACCTTCCCGGAGGCAGGATTTCTTTCAAAATAGGTGGCGTAAATTTTGTGCAGCTTGAGTTTACTGAATCCAAAATTGACGAGGGCTTGCGCAGCTTCCGTTGCATATCCCCGATTCCAGTGTTCTTTGGAAATCCAATAGCCCATTTCAGCCCGGCGATGCTCCTTTTCCATATTCATCAGGCTAATTGCACCGATCAGCTCCTGTGTCTCGCGCAACGTTATGGCAAAATGAAGTTCCTTTTGGCGATTAAAATGTTCCGGGTGTGAGGTAATCCACTCGACAGCCGCCCCCTCCGGATAGGGATGAGGAATATTAAGAGTGGTATCTGCAATCTCAAAAATTCCTGCAAGTTTTTGCACGATCGGCGCATCCGCTAACCGGAAAGCTCGTAAGCGTAACCGTCTGGTTTTTATAACCGGGGAAGTTTTCATCAATCCTTTTTTATGGGAAAGTGATACTCTTAAACTATAGTTTATCCTTCTCTCAACAAACTGAAGTCTTTTCGCCCTACAATTTTTAACAGATTACTATTCAGCCTGAGTAGATGTGGCTGGTCAAAAAGGCAGTGGTAATCCAGGTTTAATTTTCTGGCTTCATTAAAAGCAATATCATAACGGTTTTGATCAAATTCGACCGCTTTGGGAGCCAGCAAATTATATTTTGTACCCTTTTTGACGAACAATCCCAAACCCAGGTGAGGGATAAATGGAATATCCGGGCGTTTAAATTCTGTTAAGATTCCGGTATAAATAGCATGATACAGCTGTTCAATCTCCGAATTTCCCTGCTCCAGAGTTAGAAAGAGCCAGTGATCCCAGGACTTTACAAATCCCTTGAGGTGAATCGGGAACGGTTTCAGTTTGTTCAGGATTGGGGTGAGGTGCTGAAGCAGGTAATCCTCACGGATACTTTCCGGTACCGGGAACATCAGAGTTATATTCGGATCGATGACCCTGAAGGTAGGATCAAAGCAACATCTGATCCGGTTAATGTCTGTATAATCAATCCGGGGAAAATGGACTAAAACATAAAACATACTTTATCCGGTTGAACTACTACGACAAAAGAATCTAAATAATGGCTACAATATGTGAAAATGTCATGTTGAATTCCTGTATAACGCCCGGCAGGCTGTTCAGTGTCTTTTTTTTCACACGGAAATCCTGGAATAATTGTCGCGTCATGAGCACAAAGTGTTGAATCATAATAAATAATCATATTAAAAAACATCTCCCATAGCTCCAAATTTACCATACAAAGGGGATAAACATTTTACTTTTTATCATATATTCCCGGTATTGTGTTCCAAACGATTCAATATTCTCTTTTTCTTCAACTTTGGCAGTTAAATATATGAACCCTGATGATAGCAGGACCAACAGTCCACCCGTCCGGGAGAAGGATTTAAAAAATACCCCCCATGCCCCAAACAATAAGGAACTATAGAGCGGATGACGGATATAGGTATAAATGCCCGTTGTCACCAGCTGGGAGGTGTTTTCAAAAGGAAAGTTTGGATTCTGAAGCTCCCGCTTTCTTTCCCCGCCAAAACGGGATAATGAATAATAACCTGCCATAACCAGGTAAAGGGAAGCAAGCAGCAGAGTCCAGGAAATGAGCTGATTCCAGCGTAGCGGCGTTAAAAACCAGAGTGGCACCTGGAGAGTTACCTGAATGATAATCAGTTCCCAGGCAAAACAACGGTAGAAACCATGATGGTTCACTCTCCGGAGAGAACGCCAGGAAATGGCTATCAAAACAAGGGAGGCTAAAATCAATATGACTATTTGATAGATCTTCACATCAAGGTTCTCTCAGGAGTGCAGAATGAAAATTATACGGATTTCACCATTTTTAAAATTATTTATTACATATTGTCTTAATATTTATCCGGGATATTCAGCTAAATAGTTTTGAAAGCAACTCAATGTGGACCATATGGAATTCAGTTTTTCATTTTGTCACAGCGGGGAGAGTTTCCTTTGGCCAAATCGATTTCCCTAGCCTCGGGCTGTTCTTTAAGGTTTAATGGGAAAGTAACAGTAAAAGTGCTGCCTTTACCTTCTTCACTCTCTACAGAGATATCTCCCCGGTGTTTTTTCATAATATTGAAACTGGTGAATAGGCCCAGTTTGGCTTTCACCCGAGATCCGGCCTGGCTAAAATCAGGATCAAATAAACCGGCTATTTTACGGGGAGAAATTCCATATCCCGTATCCGAAATTTCTACTTTTATACAGGTGTTATCCAGATAAGTTTTTATTCTTATTTCACCCTTTTTTTCAATAGCTTTAACAGCATTACTCAGAATGTGCATGAACACCTGGGTTAGTTCATGAGGATAGCAGGGCGTGAGAGGAATATGGCTGTAGGTTCTAACCAGAGTGATCCGATCCCTTGTCTCCGCCTCAATTAACGTGAGTACATTTTCTATGCATTCATGAATATCTATCTTTTGAAAGGGGGCTTCGTCCAGACGACTGAAGCTCTTAAGGCTTTTCATGATACTTGATATGCGCTCATTTGCGCTAGAACTTGTCACTTGACTTTCCTGGATCAGATCCAATGTTTTCTGAAAGCGCGGATTTTTAAGTAGCTCCTCCGGATTCTTGCTGTGGTTTACCATATTAACCAAAGTTTTAACTGACCGGGTAGCAACATCCAGATTACTTTGAATTACCCCTATCGGGGTGTTCATCTCATGCAATACCGTTGCCACTAATTTACTCAAGGCTGCCATTTTTTCAGATTGGACCAGCATTGCCTGAGCATTTTGCAGTTGGTTATACAATTCCTGCAGCTCATCATATTTTTTTTCAAGTTTTACCATTTCTTCAACATAATGCGCTGCTTCACCTTTTATAAAGTGGGCATTATCCAGAACCGTTTTAATCTCATCCTCAGCGATCCCCTGCTTTCTGGCAATCCCCAGATGAACCTCCAGACTGGAAGTGCAGTTTATGGCAAAAGCAGCTGCAATGGAGACAAGCTCAGTCATCCGAGAAGTCTTGTGGGTATCCTTCTTTACCCCGTGTACCTTCGCAATTCCCAAATGCTGAAGTCCATGATTTTCCATGATATCCTTGGCATTGTTTCGAACGATCACGGCATCGGATATCGCTTTTTTAATTTCTTTTTCAGAAGCACCTGCTTCAGTCACTTTTTCAAAGTGATAGTCAATTCATGGTTTACAGCCGGTTGCAACCGCAGCCCCAATATTTACCAACTCTTTTTCTTTAGCCGTGAGTGACATGGTTTCCTCCATTCATATTAATTGGTTTAATATATATGTATGAATTTAGATGATAAAATGC
Organism: bacterium; assembly: GCA_020350205.1. Classification (GTDB taxonomy): domain Bacteria; phylum Calditrichota; class Calditrichia; order RBG-13-44-9; family RBG-13-44-9; genus RQOF01. The sequence goes on along the minus strand of CP070707.1, from coordinate 1,687,885 downwards.
AACCCTGGCGCTATTGAATAGCAATTCTTGCGGACTATTACTTTTTAAAACTTTTAACCGGAATGATATGTTCTAAATCAAGTACTGCTCATGAATTGGTCTCAATGAAAGTCAATCGCAACTTTTATCCGGAAAAGTTGAAGATTATATCCCAATCTCTAAAAACTATTTATTTCTTAAATCATTTTTGGATATATGCAGACAGAATATAAAATTTTAAATCAAGCACCTTCCGATAATCAATTTTACGGACCTTATAACCCGCATTCTCAAAAACGCTGCGGGTAGTTTCCGGATCGGAATAACACCCTTCCGAATCCCCGCCGGGTTGATTCAGGTCGGGATCAATAATGACCACAAAACCGGTGTCGGACAAATATCGGATCATATTTCTAAAAAACAATTCGGGATTGTCCAGATGATGATAAACTTCCACCAAAACAACCATATCTAAATTATGTACTGGAAATTGTGCATCATTTTTCTGTCCGAGAACCGGGGTTACATTTTTTACCTGTCCGGATAGAATCATTTCCCTGATTTTTTCAAGTTTAGATGGATCTATTTCATTGGCATATACGTGCCCTTCTGGACCCACCTGCTTTGCAAGCAGAAATGCCAATTCACCATTTCCTGCCCCAACCTCTCCGATTACCATTCCTGGTTGTATATCCAAATCAAAAAGAGCATTCCGCCAGTGATGCCATGCTTCATCATATTTTTGATTGAGGAGTACGAGACTATCTTCAGAAATAATTGCTGGCTGGTTTGGGTGGGAATGTTGGGTCTGGGCCGGAGACTGCTCAGTCAAAATTAACATTGTACATAAAAGGAATAAGGTGAAACAGACTAACCGTTGGATGTTCAACATCTTATTCTCCAGTATTTTCTGAATCATTTTTTCTTTCTGAAAAAATAAAATTTGGGGTGATCTAAATTTTCAACTGTTTTTATGTTAATCTGGATTGAAAAATCTTCAGGATTTATTGCTATAAATTCTTTTTACCATCACCATAAACAGGAAAGCAAAATAAAATTTTGCAAACACATACATCCAGAATAATGCCGGATTTTGTTCCTGGTTAATATTATTCAATGGTTTTAAATTAATCAGGAAGAAACTGGCTTTATCCGAGAGGATTTCCAATAACCCCCAGGCCACTAATACCAGAATAATAACCACGCCAAGGATCAGATCAATCTTCTTGAACCAGGTTTTTTGTTCCAACCTCCTGGCGAGGTGAATCATGGCAATGCTCAGTACAATCAGAGTCAAAAGAATAATTATTTTTTCCATGTTCGCATCCCGGCAATGATTTCAAAAATGACAAAACCCATAAAAATTGAAAACACACCTTTATCAAAACCTGGTAAGTCAATTACGTAAACCATGGTCGAATGATATTATTTTAAAAAACTGTCATGTTATCTACCATGGTGTCAAATATGAACCGCATAAATTACCTTTTATTGAGCATACGGAAAGTCCGAGCCCATCTGCAACAGGGAGTTGAACCCGGGATACCACGATGTATATAAGAAATCAGGAATAAACAAATAATGCAATATCATAAAATAAGAAGCCATCCGGGTAACGTTAAAGAATTGCTTAAATTTCTTGCAGAGAAACCACTATTTTTCCTGCAACACCTCCTTTTTCTGATTCTTCAAAGGCACGGTGAGTTTCCTGAAAAGGGAATATTTTACCCACCAGGGGCTTAACGACACCCTGTTCAATCATTTTTCCCAGAGCGCGGTAATCTTCCGGTTTTCCACGGTAATTCGCCAGAACAATTTTCTGTTGGCCGGTGAAGGAATTCCAAAATTTAGTAAGTACCACTCCGGGCATACCTAAGGTGGTAGCAAAAATTCCTTTTTTATTCAGTATTTTTCGGGCATTGGAAAATTTCACCATTCCATAAGCATCAAAGAAAATATCATATTTTTCGGATTGTCTGGTAATATCCTGTTCCATATAATCAATAACTTTCCCAGCTCCCAGAGTTTTGGCAATTTCCAGATTTTTTGTACTGGCAACAGCTGTAATACTGGCACCAGCGGCCATCGCCATCTGAACCACAAAGTGTCCAACTCCCCCGGTGGCACCATTCACCACAATTTTTTTATTTTCAAGTATTCCACACAGCCTTAATCCATTTAAAGCGGTAAGCCCCGCTATCGGTAGTGCAGCTGCCTCTTCGAATGAACATCCCTCGGGAATTTTGTGAAGTGCCCCGATTGGTACCACCACCCTTTCTGCAAGTGCCCCCTGATTTTTCAAATAGAGTCTTATGGAACCGTAAACGTTATCACCGATTGTGAGACCTGTCGATATTTTATTTATTTCCTTGATCTTTCCTGCGAAATCAGCCCCCAAAATTTTGGGGAATTTCCTGCCGGTGATGAAGCGGGTCTGACCATCACGTATTTTCCAATCCAGCGGATTTAGCGAGACTGCCTTTACCTCAACAATAGCTTCACCTTCCCGGCCAGATGGCTCCCGTACATCACCATATTGCATCACTTCGGGGCCACCATAGTTTATCATATAATATGCTTTCATATATAAGCCCATGGATTATTTATTTAATTAATTATTTTTTGAATATCAATGGTAAGATGAATCAGTGATATTTTCAGGGATTAGAATTTAGTATTTCTTAATCAAAATCTCTATTCTCTTCGCCCTTAGCAGTCCAGCCAAGTGCTCAAATTGTAGTGATAACTCTTTCTCAATTGACGGAACCGGTTTCTCAAACATGTTCAGAGTAACTAT
>CP070707.1:1679487-1685009 GCA_020350205.1 bacterium | reverse complement strand
AAAGAAGGATGAACATGAATGTCAAATAGAGGAATTTGATCAAGCCGACTCATAAGAATTTTCTTTGTAAAGGATACCAGACAGTTATAATTTGAGTTTAAATTTATTTATTTCCAAAATATTAATCCGCTCAATTAAATATATTTTAATCTCCATCGATTGTCTTTTCTATAGAGCCGTTGACATTTTTGCAGACATAAAAAACATTTTACGTCAACTGAATTGTGAATAACTGATAACCCGACTCCCTGACCCTGGAGAAATCCTGCTAATAGAAAAAGAGCCAATACGAATACTTAGTGAGAGGATCCGCGTTAAATGGCAGTCCATTCTGACGATGTTTAATGAAATAAATATTGAGGGAAATGCTTATTCCTCAGCTACATAATTAAGCAAAATATCTGTCATCTGAAGGAGTTTGTCCTCCTGCTGTTCATATTGCGCAGCGGTATTTCTAACCTTTTCTATAAGTTCAGCCTTAAAAAACAGATGCCAACCGCGATCATAAGAAAGCAGGTGCAGGGGTGAAAAAGCCAAATCATCCAGATTGGAAGAAAGTTTAAGTGACTCCTGGGGTGTCTCCAGTCCCGGGGTCGGTATAGAAGTTATGCTAATTTCAATCCCGGTTTCATCAACCTGAAAATCTTCTAGTTGACCAAAACAGACAATTGGATTTTTAAAGAAAATACAATTCGCTGCCAGCTGGGAATGTAACAGTTTGTCGAGCTTTTTTTTATCGGTTTTTTTCTTCGAATGACGTTTAAAAATCATCTTTTGCCTCAATCACTTTTGAAATCATCTGGTATGGCGAAATGAGTGAATAATCATAACCGTCATGATCCATCTGATAGCTTATTTAGGAATTCTTTGTCTCAATAAAATCTGTGAATTTTTACATGAAACGGGTTAGTTCATAAACACCAAGCCCAGGAGAAGAAAGAGTAAGAATAATCCAAACTCCACCAGAATCCGGGGATGGCTCCAGGACAACTCTAATTTCTGACGGTTAATAGCCGAATAAAGGAAAAAGGCCACCGCAATGATGGCAGCAAACCAGAAAAAGAGAACAAACGGATTCATAGCAAAGTACCCTTCTGTTTCAATTCAAAAAAATCCTTGTATGTGAGGTGGAAAAAAGCTATTTGTTTTCGACAACAAGCATTAAACTGTTTTCGGTATCCGTTCTCCCCCCTGAATTGACTATTGTTGATTGATCATAGATTATCAAGTATTTCTCTCACTTTCTGTAGTAATTCCTGGGTACCGAATGGTTTGGGTAAAAAGTTAATTCCCTTGTTCAGAATACCATGATCCAAGATTGCCTCATCAGTGTATCCTGAAAGATAGAGGACCTTTAAACCGTTTCCGGATTGACTCAATTTATCAGTAAGTTCTTTCCCGCTCATTCCCGGCATCACCAGGTCAGTAATCATCAGCTTAATTTTACCTGCATTATTTTCTATAATTTTAAGCGCGGTTTCTCCATCTGAAGCCGTCAGTACAGAATAACCAAATTGAGAAAGAATCATCTGTGAAACTTCCCGGACTCCCTGATCATCTTCCACCAGTAATATAGTCTCATTACCTTTCAAGGTTTCCGGCGGGCTTTTTCGAATGACCGAATCTTCAATTTTCTCATCAACTCGTGGCAGATAGATTTTGAAAGTTGTTCCTTTTCCAGGCTCAGCATATACCCAGATATACCCGCCACTCTGCTTGATAATACCATAGACGGTGGACAGACCTAAGCCAGTGCCTTTTCCTTTTTCCTTGGTTGTATAAAAAGGTTCAAATATATTCACCCTGGTTTTCTCATCCATTCCCACCCCGGTATCAGTGACGGAGAGCAACACATATTCTCCTGCAAGCATAGTAACCCGTTCCAATTCCAGATCCGAAGAAAAGGAGACGTTGCGGGTTTCGATGATTAACTTTCCTCCTTTTGGCATGGCATCCCGGGAATTAACCGCCAGATTGAGGATGACCTGCTCCATCTGGGTCGGATCTGCTTTCACAGCACCCAAGTCAGAGTATTTTTTAGTAATCAGTTCGATGTCCTCCCCAATGAGTCTTCTGAGCATCTTTTCCAACTCATCGATCAGGAAATTCAAGCTGATTACTTTCGGTTGCATGATCTGCCGTCGACTGAAGGCAAGCAGCTGCCGGGTGAGCGCTTCAGCCTTCTTACCAGCCTGAAAAATCATGGCAATATCCTTCTGTAACGGATGTTCCTTGGGTAATCGATGCATGACTAAATCACTATAGCCATTAATCACAGAGAGCATATTATTAAAATCGTGCGCCACTCCGCCAGCCAGCCGGCCAATCGCTTCCATTTTCTGCGCAAGCCAGAATTGTTCTTCCGTTCTTTTATGATGGGTCACATCATACAGATAGCCCTTTATCTCAATCAGAGCATTCTGTTTATTAAATTTTCCGATCACATTGGCAGTCACAAAAATAGGTGTACCATCCAATTTGTGCAGTTGCATTTCGTAGTTATACAACCGTTTTTTCTTCTGCAGATCACTCAGCAACTTTTTCCGATCATCCAGAGAATTATATAACTCCTGGATATTATAATTCATCGCTTGCTGCAGGCTTGAAAAACCAAAGATATCTAAAAATGCCGGATTACAAAATAACAGCCGTCCATCCGGCGTGGAGATATAGTCTCCGGTAAGATCGTCTTCAAAAAAACTGCGATATTTTTCTTCCGACTGCCGTAATGCCCGCTCTGCAATGATCCGCTCTGTGATGTCCTGTCCGGAGCTTAACGTTCCTTCAATGGTACCGGACTCACCTCTGATCAGGGAGTTATTCCAGGCAATCGTTTTCTCTTCCCCCCGATTCGTTAAAACCGGATTCTCGTACATCTCATCCAGCGACACCTGACCCTTAATAAGTTTTTGGAAAACATTTCGAACCTCCTCACGGGTGTGCGATGGTAAGAAATGATCAAACCAGTTTTTACCGAGAATTTCCTTCTCAGGCAATCCCAGAATGTCACAACCGCGCCTGTTAATTAATTCGACTGTTTCATCAGTATTAAGAACCAAAATAATGGATCCGGTGATGTCCAGGTACTTTTGAGCAATGTCGCTTCGCAAATTCAATCCGAACCTCTTTCAAGAGATTGTTTGGTTCCCCAAGGTTCAACCGTGTTATATGTTCTGTATTTTGTTCTTCTCATAATTCACAAAAAATCAGAACTGACATTTTTTCTTGGACCGTCCTATTGCCGGTCAAAAGTATCCAGATGCCCGGGCTATGGTGAGGAATAGCAACCGGACATCTGAATATCAATCAAACCTCCCGGGACACCTCGTCATACATGCAGCTCTCCCCTCGGCTGCAGACACATACCTCCATGAAGGTCTCCTCCCTAATGACAAAATGCCGTTTGACCCATACTACCCGGATCTCCCAACGAATCTTTTAATATTTCACCAGCCTTTTCCTTTAGTGCCTCCGCAAAAAACGGCTTTTCAAAAAAGCGATCATTAAGCGCCTGTTTAACCTGAAGAGCCAGATCTGAATCCGGGAAGGCCGAAATAACTATAAATGGAATTTTTTTGTTCATTTTTCTGACTAAATCCATTAATTGAACACCATTCCCGTCATCCAAAAATATGTCTGAAATGATGAGATCATAATCAAATGCCCGCAATGCACTCTCAGCTTCCCAGTATCCTGAGGCACAATGCACATCATAGCCTTCATCGATCAGCTCAAAATAAATCGCCTGCCGGATGGAACGCTCATCTTCAACGACCAGAATTAAAGCCATTCTTTATTTTCCTCCAATTTTTACTAGATAGAACATGGGCAATCCATATGCCAAAACGAAAAAGCGTTCATAATAATTTTAAAAAGAATTTTTATCTTATTGGAATTAAACAGGTTAAGAAGAATAAATAAAAGGGTAGAGAACAAGAATGAATGAATCACCTAATGAGAGGAAAATGAACAAAAGTTTACGATTCGTGAACTTTAGTTCACATTCTTTAATCCCAACTTCTTTAACTTTTTACTCAGCCACTCCCGGGTATGGCCGGCAATCTTAGCTGCTTCATGAATATTCCAATAGGTTCCCTCGACCAGTCGTCGGTAATATTCTCTTTCAAACAGAGCCTGGGCCTTTTTTCGGGTCAGCCGGTGAATATGAGCAGGAAACTGAATGCTGTGGTGATCTCCTGAGACAGATCCAGACATATCCGGTCTACGAAAAGTAAGATTTTCTGGATGAATGAGCTCGCCATCGGTAAATACAAATGCATCCTCAATAATATTTCGTAATTCTCTGACGTTTCCCGGAAAATCATATGTTTCGAGTAATTCCAAAGTCTTCCCGGAAAATTTTAATTGCTTATTTCGTTCGCGGTTAAATTTTTCCAGAAAAAATTCCGCCAGTTGTGGGATATCCTGTCTCCGTTCCCGCAAGGGTGGAACTACCATATTAATTACATTTAACCGGAAATATAGATCCTCGCGAAATTTCCCATTATTTACCAGCTTTTTCAGGTCCTGATTGGTTGCAGAAATCACCATGACGTCAACATCAATAGCTTGCTTTCCTCCTATTCGATAAAAACTTCGTTCCTCCAGCACCCGTAATAGACGGACTTGTAAGGTGAAGGGAAGTTCACCGATTTCATCCAGAAAAATGATACCCCCCTGAGCATGTTCAAATTTTCCCTGCTTGGTGCTATATGCGCCGGTAAAGGCCCCTTTTTCATGGCCAAAGAGTTCCGATTCAATCAAATTTTCAGGAATAGCGGCACAATTTATCGGTACAAAGGGTGCATTTTTACGAACACTCAGGATATGAACGGTCCGGGCGACCAAATCCTTGCCGGTCCCACTTTCCCCCTCGATCAGGCAGGTGGATCGAGCATCGGCAGCAACCTTCTGAACTTTTTTCATCAAATCCAGCATTTTGGGAGATTGCCCGATAATTTTAAAATCGCTGAATTGTCGCTGAATGGTTTCACGTAGAATTCTGTTTTCAATAGATAACTGGTCAACCTGTTTTTTCTTTTTTAATAAATTTTCAATCCGCAAAGATAGTTCGTCCAATCCAAATCCTTTGGACACAAAGTCATCAGCGCCTGCTTTCATAGCATTGACGGCGTTCTCGACCGATTCAAAAGCGGTCATGGCCAAGACGGTCGGCAGATACCATTGTTTTTTCGCAGTTTCCATAATGTGAAGTCCATCATTGATATCCGGCAACATTAAATCTGTAACAACCAGATCAATTTCATTACTCTCTAAAATATCGAGTGCTTTTTCCCTGTCTGAGGCAGTGAGAATGTGATAGTTGGTGTTTTCCTGCAGGTAAAATTCAATCCCGCGCAACATAGAAAGTTCATCATCAACAATCAAAATTCGATTCATAGTTAAATTCCAATTCGGATTTTAAAAGATTTATCTTTTTATGCCCGGTACTTCTTTCTTAAAATATTTGCTGCTTTCATCTTCATAATAGTCATATTTCGAAGAAAGTCAGGACGTTTCTT
>CP070707.1:1676448-1679387 GCA_020350205.1 bacterium | reverse complement strand
ATTCTCTACCAGATCTGTCAACTGTTGCCGGGCCCATTCTGACCGGGTGACGCGATTTTCCAGGCTATCTGTTCTAAATTTTTGGAGTGAATAGGGATCAGAGACATAATTTTGCCCCGGATACCTAATCCGGTCAAAATGTATTCCATCGACGTCGTAATTCTCTACAAAATGTCTTATTACGTGTTTTAAATAATTCTTTACCTGGGGTAGGGCTGGATTTAAATAGTAATATTCATTCAGATTCATGGGAATCCCGCCAGGCTCAAAACAGACCCAGCTGCTGTCCGGATGAACTTTTGGCCCATGCTGATGGTACAGATGATTTTGATGATCAGGTGGTGTTTCTTCATTCCATAATGGTAACAGATTGATATAAGCATAAAAAACGAGATTATTATTTCGAGCCTGTTCGATGGCAAATTGGACTGGATCGAAGCCTGGATCAGTATAATTAAGAAGTTTTGACCATGATTCTAATGGGGAGGGATATAGCGTTTCTGCCTGACCTCTGACCTGGAAAAAAATTGTATTATAATTGAGATCTGCTGTATTTTTCATTATAGCTATAATTCTTGCTCTCATAGAATCAGGATTCGGATGAGACCAATCGAAACGAGTAATCCAGAGTCCCCGAAGTTCATTCGGTAATTCTGAAATCGGCGAAGTTGGCATTTTCTGATAGACTACAAAGGTTTTTTTTGCACAAAAGGTAGATAGGGTAAAAATAATTAGACCTGAAATGAATATTTTTTTCATAATAAGCGGCTTTCTAAAAGTTTATAGTTTTTCGATATCAACTATTTTTAAAGCCTTCTGCCTGAGAAGGCAGATAATTGTGTGCTTCGCTTTGAAATCAGATATCAGTTACAGATTGTGAAGTCATTTAGAACAGAGACTATTGTTAGAAAGGGGAAATCTGCATAGAATAGTTTACATAATATATATTATATTAATAATGTGTGCAATGCCAACAAAGACCAGTACGGTGGGACTGCTTATTAAATTACTGTCTTCAACCTGCTTATAATCTAATTAAAAGTTTTTAAAACAAGTTCGATCTTTTTCAGCGCCCATTGTATCTCTTCTTTGGTAATGACTAATGGTGGCGCAAATCGAATTATATGTTCATGAGTCGGTTTTGCCAATAATCCGTTATTCTTCAATTCTACGCAGAAATCCCAGGCCGTTTTTCCGGATTGTGTGGGATTAATTACAATCGCATTTAAGAGACCCATTCCTCTCACTGTTGACACAATTTTGTTCCTATTGGCAATGGACTGCATTTCGGCCCTGAAATAATTTCCTAATTTTTCAGCATTGGCTGCCAAATCTTCCTTTTTGAGGATTTCCAGCGCAGCCATGGCAACTTTACCAGCCAGCGGATTACCGCCAAAAGTAGATCCATGCTGGCCGGGTTTAATGGTCAACATGATTTCATCCCGTGCAAGAACAGCTGAGATCGGTATCACACCGCCGGAAAGTGCCTTTCCCAGGATCAGAATGTCCGGCTTTACGCCCTCATGCTCCGAAGCCAACATTTTTCCGGTTCGCCCCAGACCGGTCTGAACCTCATCACAGATGAGTAGCACATTTTTTGACCGACAAAGGTCATAGGCTTTCTTTAAATAGCCTTTATCCGGTACCACAACTCCAGCTTCACCCTGTATCGGTTCAACCATGAACGCAGCTACATGAGGGTCTTCAAGAGCCTTATCCAGTGCCTGTATATCATTGTAAGGAATAAGTATATATCCCGGCATATATGGCCCAAATCCTTCCTTACATTCCGGATCAGTGGAGGAAGAAATTGCAGCCAGAGTTCTGCCCCAAAAGTTTCCCTCAGCGAAAATTATTTTTGCCTGATTATCAGGGATTCCCTTCACCGTATAGGCCCATTTACGGGCAAGTTTAACCGCAGTTTCTCCCCCTTCGACGCCCGTATTCATGGGTAATACTTTATCATAACCGAAATATTCAGTAATATATTTTTCATAAACTCCCAAAACACTGTTATAAAAAGCTCTCGAGGTTAGGGTGAGTTTTTGAGCCTGCTCCGTCAATGCCTGGATAATTTTTGGATGGCAATGTCCCTGATTTACTGCCGAATAAGCAGACAAAAAATCCATGTATTTTTTGCCCTCAACATCCCATACCCAAACACCTTTTCCACGGTCAATCACCACATCAATCGGATGATAGTTGTGCGCCCCGTAACGATCCTCTAGTTGAATAAAATCTGCCGAATTCATCTTTATTATCCTTTAGGTTTATTTGCTAAATTGAAAAATAACAAAACTTTGGTATTAAGGCAATGTGAATAAAATATCTACAGGGAGGTAAAAACAATCCTAACTAATTGTATTTACAGGTTTTATTAATATTCTCACATTGCCTGCAATCAAAGCAAAAGTATTCATGCTTCTGCCAACGCTTCAATGGTTTCAAGTGCATTTTGATATTCAAGTTCATTGATGAATTGATACTTTAAAAGCCGTTTTAATATCAATTTGCTGCGCCACAAAACTGAAGAATTGACTACTCTGGGATCCATTTCCAGGGGATTTGGAAGAACCGCTGCAAGACGCACCATTTGATGGAGTTCGAGTTCAGAAGGTAGTTTTTCAAAATATATTTGGCTTGCAGCTTTTAAGCCAAAAATATTATAACCCCATTCTGAAATATTCAGATAGATTTCGAGAATTCGGCTTTTTTTGAGCGATTTTTCGAGATTTTTTGCAATAAACCATTCTTTCACTTTTCGACTAATATTCTTATCAGGCGACAAATAAAGATTCCGGGCCACCTGCTGGGTGATGGTACTTCCTCCCCGGCTAAACGAACGCTCCTCAATGTTTCGTTTTATTGATTCAGAAATTTCGAACCAATCAATCCCTTCATGAATCCAGAACGATGCGTCTTCTGCTACAATGATAGTC
>CP070707.1:1668294-1676348 GCA_020350205.1 bacterium | reverse complement strand
AACGAACTTATCGACAGGAATACTGGAAATCGCTTTCCCGATGACCTCTAAGGGAAGATCCTCCAATTTGCGAAACCGGACGCAGGATTTTCCTATATCGAAGCGTTTGCCGGTCTCTTTATATGCCAATTCAAATTCTTTCCGCTTCTCGTCGTTGATGTAAATTCCGGAGAGATAAATCGCCATATGGTTCTTTTGGGAAGCCAGGGCGGCGTACATCAGCGGTTTTTTATTATAGGTATCGGGATAGGTCTCCAGGGGTACCTCATAAGAAATCATCCCCCAGTTCATAGTCTCCTGGTAGCCCTGTGGCAGATTATCCAGGATAGTCTGACGAACTGCTTTAATAGCCTTTTTGCGTTCCTGGGGGAGTTCGGATATATATTGTTCAACCGTTTTGGCGGCAGATTGCATCTTTTTCTCCTTAACCTTTTTAGATCTCCGATTTTATAGATTTCAATAGCAGGAATATTTTACAAAGCTGAATGTTTAAAATTATCCGGTTATTCTACTATAATATTAGTGGGAACACACTGCAAATTTAAAACACAGCTGCGACCAGATGACTGCCCGTACACCCAAGGAGAAAAGCTTTCAATTCAAACATTTTATCGATTTCCCTTACCGAAAGATCGCGTAACCCAGGGTGATATTAAAACTGAAAATCGGTCTGAATTCAATTCGGGTGATATTAATATTTGGATTAAGGATCGCATGCTTCCCCAGTTTTTTCAGCATTCCCGCCCGGATATAGACCGATCGCCATTCTTCCGATTTCGCATTAATGTCACCTGTAACATAAAATGGAATTACCTCCCCCCGCGAATATCCCACCCCAAATCTCAAAATCATGTTACCCTGGTATTGAATCTGATAACCTATATTTCCTCCCAAATCATAGGCCAGTAAAGGAATGATAGAAACACGGGGTTGTACAAAAAAGTGTTCCCAGGGAGAGAGGGTTAGATTGAATTGAAACAGCCACATAAATCCCGCGCCTGTTGTAAAATTGACTATCGGATACCTCATATCGTCCTTTACCGCTTGCGAAAACAAGTTCTTCTCATCGAATAAAAAGGTACAAACTGAGAGTAAAATCATAACGTATTTCTTCATACAACGTTATATCTCATAAATTACCACCAGGATCAACAATCAATTTTTATAGATCTCAAATCAAATGCAAATTCAACTCTTTTTGCAGAATATTTTTAAAGCGGGTTTTACTGATGGGATGATCCACCAATAACCGTCCATTATACACCAGGCAGATGACTCCATAGGGAGAGGGCATGATATCCCGGGCCTCACTGGCGCTGTGCACCTCTACCAGATCAAGCTTCAATCCGTGCATGTTTGCCAACTGCACAAATTCTGTCAAAGTTTTCCCAATATAAGGACATTGGTGGGTGTAGATCAATTTCAGACCCTTGAATCGCTTGAGACGTTCCTCCCAATTAACCGGAAAGGAAGGAACATTTTCGGGCTCCAGACGGTGAATCAATAATTGATAATGGGGTGGGGTTTCATCAACCCGAATAAAACCGTTTTTAAGGAAGACGGATTTATCGGCCATCCAGGTTCCATCACTGCTGACTACTGCCAGACCCTTATAGCCTCCGGTTTTAGCCTCTTCCAGACATGCCCTGAGTAACGCGGAGGCCATCCCTTTGATGGAATATTTCTTACTTTCTACCCAGATGCAATGAATCACCAGATATTCCGGTGCATGAACCACCCGCCAGGTATATTCTCCGGGAATGTATTCAATAAATCCTGCCTGTTTACCTTTTTCGGTCATGATCAATTTGATCTTCAAACCTTCCTTAAAACGACGCTGCAGCCATTCCCGCTTGGTGATATACCCGGGATGTTTGGTATCTTTCACACAAAAAAAACCGCAATCGTCTATATTATTTGAATCAATAGTTATGATATTAAAATCAGCCATATGGACTTTCCCCCGAATGTTTCAAATATATGGGCGGCTACCGGACCTGTTTCGCATTTAATATCTGGTTCTACGGCGGCATAGGGAGGTAAAGTTAATCTGTTTTCTTTTTTATGATCCGTTATCCTAGAGATCTTTTTAAATAGTGCCAGAATGACCAGGTCGTAACCAGTTCCCATCCTTCTTCTCCGTATTCATTCAAAATTCGGGAGGTCTTTTCACCCCCTCCCCAGATAAAAACGCATTTGTATTCAAATCTTTCCATAACCGGATTCCTTCCATGATCCTTATTCTCTTTTTCTTCATGCTCAATTTTCATTGTTTTATGAGAGGGTATCCTTCATTGTCCCAATTTGGCCTGATATTTCTGCTCCACTGAATTTCGAGACAAAACAATTATCGTCATAATGCCCAGGATGGTTCCGTAGGGGATTTCTATCAGCTGAAAGACACCTATGATAAAGCTGAACAGGCGGTGTTTTTTCTGCTTCAGATAATAACCGGAAACAATTTGTAAGATCCCGAATACGACAACCAGAATCATAATTGCCCACACAAAAAACATGATAGAGGAAAAAAGGTCAAAAGGAAAATCATGGCTGCGATACATCGGTTGATGCTGCAGATTACCAATAGTATCAAATATAACTGACAAAAAGAGTAAGTAGATAATCGCCAGAAAAGAGAAAGCCAGCGTGATGGCACCCTTAATGTAATGGAATAAACTCAACAATTTCAGATGCTCTTCATCTACAATCTGGATTCTTTCTTGAATATTCTCTATTTTGCGTCACTCCTTAATATTGTTCGGATTATTTTTCGGGTGGCATAAAAGAACCCACCATCAAATATCTATAATATATTTCCCGTCTTTTTAAAATATTTCGATTCACTTAAAGACCGTCCGAATTATCCGGGGAGTCACATTTGGTGATGCCGTACATTTTGATTGTAAAAAGAGTATGACAATAACAATCGTTCACGTTCCAATGTATTCTCAATACTTTTGTTGATAAATCTCTGACACCATATTTTTAAACCAATAAGGTTTCTCAAGAACCACGTAAATAAGTAAAATGGTCATAATAGGAATGGGAATAATCATATCGACCACCGCAAAAAGAATAAGATAAATTAATGTTTTCTTCCTGAAGTCCATCTTTTTTACTCTCTCTTTATTGACCTGTTTTGACTGCAGAATCACTCACTACAATAAACACTGATTCTATGGTACAATTTTATCAAAAGTAGATAAAATATAAGTTGGATCCAGATTTTCTCATTCAAGCATTGGTTAATCACCGCTTTTCTTCACAATCATATTCATCTGTTAAAGTGGATGAAATGGTGCGAAAGACTTCAGCATTGCCGGTACCGGCGTATACATATCCCTTACCATCACATCCCAGAGCGGTTATTTCAGTATTTGTTATTCCGTCATTACACGATTGTCAGCTGTTTCCGCGATCTGCCGAACGGAAAATACCGGCACTCCATAAACTTACAAAAACATCATTCGAGGAATTACAGGTAATTTCATCAAAAAAAGTATAGCTCAGATTCCCCGGCACAGGAAAATTGGCGTTTGTCCAGATAATCTTCAGGTTTTGTGATGTTAAGGGATTGGAATTATCTCGAAAGCAACCCGGAGTCATTAAAAACAAAAAGAGGAACCAAAAGAGAAGTAGGGTGAACAGCCGGGCGGGTTTCCACATGAGTCACCTCCTCCTTTTTTGCATGTTAGAACACTCAGAAATTAAATCTAAGAACTTTCCATTGTTATGATTAAATATAACGATTTTTTACAGAATTGATAAAATTCCATGATCATAGAGAATTTTTATACCAATCACTATTAAGATAAGTCCGCCTATAATTTTGGCAAGAGGACTGATCCGGGAATTCAAACCGAATTTAGAGCCAAGTTCCAAACCGATCAGGGTTGCCAGCAGGGCTACCAAGCCGATAATGGCGGCAGGAATTACAATCGAAATTTTCAGCATGGACATACTAAATCCGACTGCCAGGGCATCAATACTGGTGGAGAGAGAAAGGATGAAGAGGGTGAATCCTTTTGTGGGATCTCTGTCCGGTTTTTCATTCTCTTTATTAACCAAATAGTTCCATATCATATTGACACCAACCAGGGATAATAAGCCGGCTGCCACCCAGTGATCATATTTTTGAATCATCTCATGAACACTGGACCCGGCATACCATCCGATAACAGGCATCAATGCTTGAAACAGTCCAAAATGCCAAGATAATCGAAACCGTTGTCTGATGCTTACCTTTCTCAGGCTGACGCCGGTAGCGATTGACACCGCAAATGCATCCATGGCCAGTGCCAGTGCAATCAGAATAACATTAAACGTATTCATCCAGTCAGTCCTAAAATCACTGCCGGTAAATTAGTACATCGGGCTTATAAAATCTCCACATACAATTTTTTTCCCAGCGCTTCGACATATTCTTTCAACGTCGACAGGCGAATATCTACCGAATGATTTTCAATACGTGATATGGCGGATTTCTGGGTGTTTAGTATCCGGGCCAGCTCCTCTTGAGTAAATCCCGCATCCTCCCGGGCAGTCCTCAATATTTGACCAATCCGGACCTCAGCAAAGCCGTCTTTTAAACGATCCGGATAAACCCGGCAACCCCGAATTCTAACGAATTTCTGAAGATTATCCATGATACCGATCCTCTGCTTTTCTGTTAGGTTAGAATATTTTAGATTATTTTTGATCCTGGGTTGTCAAGGGAAGGATGAAATAAAGAACCAAATATCATTACTTACAATTAAAAAATTTGAAATTGTTATCAAATGGAGATCTGATTCAAAAGCTGCGAAAAATCAGCTCTTATCGATATGAATTAGGAACGGAAATCGGGGTGAAAACATCCCGGTCGCATTCTCCTGTTAACTAGAATCGTGATATGAAGTATAATCTTATTTAATTAACATAATTTTACGGGCTTTTTTTAAACCGTCACATTCCAGTACACAATAATAGATCCCACTGGATAAAAATCTTCCGTCGTCATCTGTACCACTCCAAACCACCCTTTCATTTCCTTGTCCCTGGCGGTTTTCAATCAGTGTCTTGATCAGCCGACCCTGTATATCAAAAATTTTAAGGGTGAAACGTTTTCCCCGAGAGACAAAAATTTCTATCTGAGTCTCCGGATTGAACGGATTAGGATAATTTTGATACAAAATAAAATCCTTATTCCTGAAGGGAGGTGTTTCATTTGAGGCAGAATGACTTGTCAGAATGACCCCGCCCGCTTGATAAACAGTTACTCCAAAAGGGGGAGTTGACAGCCACTTATTATTGACATGATCCACGCGAACCACCCGAACATCATCCACCAAGAGACCTGAATTTTGACGATTGAAAATCTGCCACTGCGTGCTATAACAAGCTAACCCTCCCCCATTGGTTCCCAACCACCAGGAACCGGATTGATCAGAAGTAACAGAAAGGATATAATCCGATGGAATATCTGAAGTATTCATATTATAAATCATCCACTGATTATTAGAAATAGTCGCCATTCCGCCCCCAAAAGTCGCAATCAGTATCTGATTAAATTGATCGACATGAAGAGACTCTATCCTGGGATTGGGCAATTGGGAATTTTGAGGATAATAGCTGGTCCAACTGGTATCCTTAAATTTTCCCAATCCAATATAAGTCCCTATCCATAGTGCAGCAGAATCATCCATCGCCATCGAGATAATTCTATTTGAAAGCAGACCAGAATTACTGGTATTATAGACCGTCCAGGTATTACCATCAAATTTTGCCAATCCAGATCCGTCGGTCCCGATCCATTTTTGATCGGAATCATCAATCACAATGGCATTAATATTATTCGAGGGGAGGCCGGAATTTCCGGTATAATACACCGTCCAGTCTACACCGTTAAACTTGGCCATGCCGCCCCAATAACCCATCCCTATCCAGATATTATTGGAGTCATCCACAGTAATATCACAAACAAAATTGGAGGTTAAAGGGGTGTTCGTCATATCGTATATTGTCCAGTTTGCATTGTTAAATCTGACCAAGCCCTCAGAGGTCGCAAACCAAATCTCGTTACTCAGATCAATTTCAATATCAATCACATAGTTTGTAGGTAATCCTGAATTTCCGGTATGATAGTTAATCCATTCAGGATTTTGAGAAAATAAAGATTGAATTAAATAGAATAGCGGCAGGAATAAGAAAATATTTTTCATTATCTTACCTCCCGAAACTTATGATAAGCTGATTAATTACAACGATTCTAGCCATCTAAAATCTTCCTGAACATGTTTGCTTTTACCGTTAAAAAATGAAAAAGCAATTTGCCTTCATGGTTCCCCAACCAGAGCAGATATTATAGCTTCAATTTTCTTCTCTGCATGATTCTGATGGAAAATTAATAGTGATACAGGTAATATTCGGAAGACAGTGGTAACAGGTATTATTTTTTATTTTTTTTATGCTTCATGATCGATTTAATCAGCTTACCGAACTCTTTATCCCTGCGCCTTTTCTCCAGGTAGGACATTTCATAGTGGGTGGCTTCTTTTCGTATTTTCATGAAGTTCTGATAGCGTTCTTTGGAAATAGTCCCTTCACTCAATGCTGTCAGAACAGCACACCCCTCTTCCTGCATATGTGAACAATCACGGAAACGGCATTGCTGGGATAATTCCATTATCTCATCAAAGGTTTCGGACATTCCCTGCTCAACATCAAAAATTCCCAGTTCACGCAAACCGGGAGTATCAATGATCATTGCTCCATTATCCAAGATAATTAACTGTCGCCGGGAGGTCGTATGTCTGCCTCTCCCATCTTTTTCTCTAACGGATTGGGTTTCGAAACGTTCCTGCTCGAGCAGTTTGTTCAATAAGGTCGTTTTGCCCACACCTGAGGAACCGAGTAGGCAATAGGTTTTCATTGGGGTCAGTAGCTGTTTTACTCGTTCCACCCCGTTCTCATCATTATTGCTGAAATCCACTACCGGCACATCCATCAATTGGTCTTTCACCATACTCTTTTTCTTTTCTATTTCCGATGTTAATATAAGATCGCTTTTACTCAGCAACATTACCGGATCAATAGCACTGTTACGGATCATTACCAGATATCTTTCCAGTCGCCGCAAATTAAAGTTTCCATCCAGTGATTGCATGATCAGAGCAATATCAATATTGGACGCCAATAATTGAAATTCTACATTTTTGCCGGCCGTTTTCCTTTTCAGAATAGTTTTTCTCGGAAAAATTTCATGGATGATAGCGAAAGTATCCTGATCAAAATACTGCACATAAACCCAGTCACCAACCACCGGATAGTCTCCTGCCGAACCTGCGTTGAAAACAAATTTACCCGTAACTTCTGCAATAATTTCAGTTTTTCCATTTCCCACGATAAAACTGTTTTTATTGACCGTTAAGATTCTGGCAATCTCAAAATCTCTCAGTTTGCCGGAATCAACCCTGTCCTGGAACCAGCGACTGAATCCTAATTTTTCCAGTTTTGTCTTATTTTCCATTGATATCATCTCAGTAATTCTTGTTTATTGATTGATACGTGTTCTAATAAAGGCTCCTTTATATAGAGCGTACTCATCCATTCATCCCCATATAAATCCCGCTGATATACGGAATCAACCAGATTGTCCAGACAACCACACTGTAGCGGTGGAATCCACTCCGGGCCTCTTCACTTCCCCATTTGACCACATAACTGGCCCACAGGGCATGGGCAAACATGAGCCACAATGCAATTTGTCCGGTTAAAGTATGCATATCCATGAGATTAAATGGTCCCTTGGCCAGCAAATGCATAGCCCAGGTTCCGGAAACATCCAAGATAAATCCGGTCCAGAAAGCGGCAAGGTGCCATCCTCTCAGATAACGAGCGATCCTTTCCGACCAGACGCCGATGGAATAAAATATGAGTGCAAGTGTAATGAGCGTTGACGATAGAATTAGAAGCATGGTGAATTACCTTTCCCATTGATCCTGCCATTTGGATTCAGAGAAATTACTTCACTGTCAGTTGATTTTCAATTTATTGTTCAGAAATAGATATCAGCA
>CP070707.1:1573708-1668194 GCA_020350205.1 bacterium | reverse complement strand
TCCCCAGCTCACTGCCAGCTATTTTAAAATCACTAAGATTGGATATTTAAAAATGGGAATTGGCAGTGCATTGGATTTAAAATATTTGGCACGCTGTGAAGGAGCGTCTGAGGACCCACTTGATGATGTTGTTTTGGAAATCAAAGAGGTGAGGGATATTAGCGAAATTCCCTGCCTGATTCGTTCTCAAAAATTTGATCCGTTTCGTATTCTTATTGGCCAGGCTCGGATTGCTTACCAACCATTTCATCATTTAGGTTATTTTATGTTTCGAGAGAAAAATTTTTGGGTTCATTCCTGGGTTCAGAATTATAAAGAACTCGATCTCAAAACCAGCTGTGAGACCATAAAAGATTTACAAGAGATTGTATATGATATTGGAGTACAATTAGGACGTGGTCATCCTAAACAAATTGCAGCTCCACTTGATTTTCAATTAAGACAGGCCCAACTCCGCTGGCTAAATGAGTATAGCGATAATTTGATTGAAGCGTGCGAGCGATTAGCATTCGAGGTTGAATATTCCTGGAGTGAATTTTCAAAAAAGATCCGTCTGGTTAAGGGAATTGGGGTGGAGAAATAGTCAGTTCAAAAGGGACTAGTTAGTAGTTTTCTCCTGGTTAAAATATATGAATTTCTTTTCTGAAATAACCGAAATTATTTTAGGTATAAATAAAATTTAAGGGATCCTGCATGGAATTTCATTTTTCAAAACATCTGGAAGATAAAGTTGTGGTGGTTGAAATTCCAAAATATTTAAGTGCGGATATTTCTGAGGAATTCAAAGATTTCCTGTATGATATCGTGGAAAAAGGTAATCACTGGATTGTAATTGATTTATCCGAGGCTGAATATGTCGATTCCAGTGGTCTGGGTGCTATCGTATCCAGGCTAGCCTACTGTCGTGCTTTAAAAGGAGACATTCGGTTGGCTGCTCCCTCAGAATTCATGAAATCGCTTCTAAAAATTACCCACCTTGACCAGGTTTTGAAGGTCTATCCAGATACCGATGCAGCGATCTCAAGTTTTACAGACTAGTTTGTCGCTTTCAGGTTAAATAAACTCGATTAATTTAATTTCTCATTAGATTTTTACATCAGGTTAGGATGAAAGATTTTCAGTTTAAACCATCAAAATT
Source organism: bacterium (assembly GCA_020350205.1). Lineage (GTDB taxonomy): Bacteria > Calditrichota > Calditrichia > RBG-13-44-9 > RBG-13-44-9 > RQOF01. The sequence continues at coordinate 1,667,056 of CP070707.1, read as the reverse complement.
TCATTTGCTTGAACCCGATTACCGCAGATCGCCATATCAAATACCACCGGGTATCAAAAAAGAAATTGTTCAAAAGCTTCGATATTTGTACGGAAAAAAAGAAGCAGCACGAAATTATCCTGAACTTGAACGGGTGGTTCAAGTTTATTATTCACATAAATCAGAGTATATGCTGGAATGGGAAAAGACCCATACCGGTAGTCCGCATTTTTCCGAAAAAGATGTCATTTTAATCACCTATGGTGATCTGGTACGGGATGATACAAAATCCCCGCTTCATATTCTTGCAGATCTCTGTAAAAAATATTTAAAGGGAGTTTTTAATACCTTACACATACTGCCATTCTTCCCTTCTTCCTCTGACCGAGGTTTCGCGGTGATGGATTTTACAGAAGTTGATCCCCATCTCGGCAGCTGGGAAGATATTGCTGAATTGAAAGATGATTTTCGATTGATGTTTGATGGAGTCTTCAATCACATTTCTTCTAAAAGCCTATGGTTTCAAGAATTTTTAAACCAGAATCCTCGTTATGTTAACTTTTTTACAGTGTTTTCTACCACCGAAAAAGTACCGTCAGATTATCTAAAACTGTTGGTTCGACCAAGAACTTCGGATGTTCTTACCGCATTCGATACTTTGAACGGAAAAAAATTCGTCTGGACAACTTTTAGTCCCGATCAAATCGATCTGAATTTTAGTAATCCCGAGGTTCTTATTAAAATGATCGACATTCTGTTATTCTATGTAAGAAAAGGTGCCGATCTTATTCGGCTTGATGCAGTCACCTATCTCTGGGATGAAATAGGAACAAGCGGTGCCCATCTGGAACAGACACATATTATTATCAAACTTTTTCGTACAATTCTTGACACCGTTGCGCCACATGTTGCTCTTATCACCGAGACAAACGTACCTCATGAAGATAATATTAAATATTTCGGGAACGGACATGATGAGGCACAGATGGTATATAATTTTGCCCTGCCACCACTGGTACTTCATACATTTCAGACCGAGAATTCGACAAAATTAACGGAATGGGCAGCCAGTCTTCCAAAAATCTCCGATCGCGCCACCTATTTCAATTTCCTGGACAGTCATGACGGGGTTGGTGTTATGGCGGTAAAGAATATTCTATCCAGGGAAGAAATTGAGATGATGGCATTGAAAGTGATAGAAAATGGTGGTTTTATTTCTTACAGAACAGACTCGGACGGGATGGTGAGTCCGTATGAGTTGAATATTACCTGGTATAGTGCGATTAATAAGGAAGATAAGCGAGAAAATAATGATTTACAGGTAAAACGTTACATCGCATCAAGAGCTATTGCTTTGGTAGTGATGGGGGTACCGGGAATTTATTTGCATGGTTTACTGGGTTCAAAAAATGATGCCGAGTCGGTCATTGAGGAAGAACAAACGCGCAGCATCAATCGAAAAAATATTAAGAAATCAGAATTAATCAGGGCGCTGCTGGACCCAGACACCACCACCTATAAAGTGAGTTACCAATTAGCTACTCTTATCGTAAAAAGAACCCATCAGGAAGCATTTTCTCCAAACTCGTCGCAACAACTACTAAGAATTTCAGCAAAATTTTTCACAGTTTTACGAACTCCAGCCGACAGGGACAAGTGTATTTTATGCATCATAAATGTTTCTTCAAAAGAACAACTTTTTTCTTTAGATTTAAAACAATTCACTTTACCTTACCTGAGATGGAAAGATTTGCTATCAGGTAAAAAGACTACCGCTGTTGAAGATGAATTACAGTTGAAAGTTGAACCTTATGGTATATACTGGCTTAAGCCTTTAATCTAGTGTGATTCATAAGGAAAAAATTCCATGAACCCCAAAAAATACTCCGATCCTAATCTGAAAAAGAACCAAACAACTGGTTACAGAAATGACCAGGCCTTGAATCGTTTGTTACCCATGGTAACGGAATGTAACCAGCTTATGATCAGAGCCAAGGATCTTGTGACGCTTTTAAATTCTGTCTGCCACTCAATTTTCAAGGAAGGCAGGTATATGCTTGCCTGGATTGGTTTATACAGTCATCCTGATTCAGACAAAATTATTCCTCAAGGTCAATTTGGCATGAAAAAAGAAGATTCCAGTATATTTTTAAGCTCTCCCGAAAAAATATTACATCCTGTTTCATTAATTTCAGATTATCTCAGTGAGGATAAACCTGCTCATATTACCAGAATATCGGATAAAAAAAAGTTTAAAATATGGTATCCAAAAAATAAACACTACCCGTATCACTCCCTAATTTTCTTGAGGTTGGCAGAAGAGAAGGAAGATATAGGGGTGCTGGCGATTTACTCAAAAGATGAAAATGATTTTTCAGAAAACGAGATTCCCCTTTGGATAGAATTAGCTTCCGATCTCTCTTCCGGAATTATGTCAGTCAAAACCAGAGAGCAATTAAAAAATGCCAAGAGAGCTCTCCAGGAATCTCAGCAAATGTTGCAGCTCGTGATGGATACAATCCCGATTCGCTTGTTCTGGAAGGACAAGAATTTTAAATATCTGGGTTGTAACAGGGCCTTTGCTTTGGATGCCGGCTTAAACTCTTCGGATGAGATTATTGGAAAAAACGATTTTGAGTTATCCTGGAAAGAGACTGCACCGTTATATCGTGCAGATGATACGGAAATTATTAAAAAAAATATTTCCAAAGTTAACTATGAAGAGCCGCAGGTCAGAGAGGACGGCACCTCACTTTGGCTGAGAACCACGAAGATTCCCCTTCAGAACCATCACGGTGACATAATTGGGCTGTTTGGAAGTTATGAAGACATTACTGAAAAAAAGAAGGCTGAGGAGGCTCTCTGGGAAAGTGAACGCCGATATAAAATGGCCACTACAGCTGCCCGGGTTGGGGTGTGGGATCTGGATCTTGAATCCGGACAAATGTATATTGATCCGATTCTCAAAGCATTGCTGGGCTATGATGATAACGAAATAGAAAATCAACAAAATGAATGGCAGAAACTGATTCATTCCGAAGATCTTGAGAGAGTAAATCAGGAGATTTCGGCCTACATTCGGGGTGATATTTCAAATTTTGATATTCAATATCGCATGATACACCGGGAAGGTTATGTGAAATGGTTTAGCGTTCGCGGAACCGTTCTTACAGATAAAAAAGGAAAGCCTTACCGAATGGTAGGAACCAATACTGATATTACCACCCGGAGGGAAATGGAACAAGAACAAGAAAATATTCGAAACCAGTTATTACAGGCGCAAAAAATGGAGGCTATTGGGACATTAGCTGGCGGAATGGCACATGATTTCAATAATCTCCTGACAACCATCAAAGGATATGCCGATATTTCACTTACCAACTTACCGGAAAATGATGTCTTATTTCGAAATTTGAAGCAGATTCAGAAAGCCGTAAAACGTGCCGGTGCATTGACGAATCAATTACTACTCTTTAGTCGGAAACAACTCCCTGAGCCTGCATCACTCAATTTGAACGAGACTATAAGAAATATGCTCATCCTGCTGGAAAGAGTTATCGGTGAAGATATACATATACGTACCGAGCTGCAGCCGAGCATTTGGAAAATTTGGGCAGATGAGGGCAACATTGAGCAGGTTATCATGAACCTGGCGTTAAACTCGCGGGATGCCATGCCAGGAGGTGGGATCATAACTATTAAAACAAATAATATTATTCTAAAAGAGAAAGATTGTAAAAGTATTCCTAAATCACGCCCCGGTCAATTTGTACATGTCGCATTTTCCGATGACGGGGAAGGCATTTCAAATGATGTACAAAAACATATATTTGAACCTTTCTTTACAACGAAAGAGATGGGAAAAGGTACCGGATTAGGTCTCTCGGTGATATATGGGATAATTACACAACACCAGGGATGGATCAATGTGGAGAGTGAATCAGGGAAAGGTGCTACCTTTGACATTTATATTCCGGCCTCATTTGCCAAGCATTCTGTGGAATTGGATGATACCGGAGCACAAAAGGAACTCAAAGGAAGCGGTGAGCTTATTCTACTGGTGGAAGATGAAGAAGGTATCCGGGACTTTATCCAGGGTCTCCTTCAGGATAGCGGCTACAAAGTACTGGCCGCCTCAAATGCGGGTGAGGCTTTAAATCATTTTCATAAGCATAAAGAAAAAATTGATCTGGTTTTTTCGGATGTGGTTCTTCCTGATCGAAGTGGAATTGAAATGGTAAAAGATATTCTGGATGAAAAATCGCAAATTGGTGTTATTCTGACCAGTGGCTATGCAGGTGACAAGACGAACTGGGCTCTAATTCAGGAAAGGGGATATCGGTTTATTAAAAAACCCTTCGCTATTTCTGAGTTGCTTCATGGAATTTATCGGGAATTAAGAAAAACCTAGGTGGTTAGATCCAGTTTGGTTTCCCGCGCTGAATCAAGATCCTTTAATCTTACAATTCTATCAAGTTTAAATTAACAGTTTTATTGTTTAAAAATGATACTTGTTAATCAGGGCTTATTCATCATAAAGGTGAGTTAAGGGTGAATTATATCGACTGGATGGTTATTGGCATATATTTTTCGGTGGTAATCGGGTTAGCTCTGTATTTATCGAGGAAACAGAAAGATACCGAAGACTATTATCTTGCGGGCAGGAAGATCAAATGGTGGCAATCAGGAGCTTCGACGATGGCAACCCAATTAGGTGCAATCAGTTTTGTATCTGCACCCGCATTTGTGGCAATAAAAGAGGGAGGCGGTCTGAAATGGTTATGTTATGAATTTGGGGTACCACTGGCTTTGATTCCGGTTATGGCCTTTATTATACCGGTATTGCATCGGCATCATACCATCAGTATTTATGAATACCTTGAAAAAAGATTTGACGGACAGACCCGTACTTTGGTGAGTGTCCTTTTCCAGTTGGGGAGAGGCTTGGCAACTGCAGTAGCGGTTTTGGCTGGTGGTTTAATCTTGTCCACCGCCTTGTCCATTTCGACCCCCACTGCCATTCTGCTAGTTGGAGCAATTACTATTATATATGATGCGCTTGGTGGAATTAAAGTGGTCATCCTGAGCGATTTCCTGCAAATGATCATTATCATCGCCGGTATTTTTATTTGTGGGGTAGCGGCTATCTATCTGGTTGGCTGGGAAACAGGTTGGGCAATGCTCCCGGCAGATCGTTTTGAAATTCTTGATTTTAAAAGCTGGGGGACTTCCTCTGAGGGAACATATGGATTCTGGCCCATGTTAATTGGTGGATTTTTTCTGTATATTGCTTATTATGGGACAGATCAAAGTCAGGTACAAAGGGAGTTATCTGTAGGAAGCGTGGACGACGTCAGAAAATCGTTGGTTGTGAACGCCATAGGCAGATTTCCTCTGGTTTTATCGTACTGTATTATGGGCATCCTGGTCGGAGCTGTTTTTACTCAAGGAGAAGCAGTTGTACAGGTGGCTCATACCCTGGGAATTGAATCTGAACGTGTTCAGACAATTCTAAGCCATGATCCAGATCGAATGGTACCCATGTTTATTCTTTCATTTCTCCCTCATGGGATCATCGGATTCATATTTGTCGCAATAATGGCTGCCTTAATGTCCAGTCTTGATTCCGGTTTAAATTCTCTTAGTGCTGTTACGATGAAAGACATCTATCAACGATACATCAAAAAAGAGGCACAGGAACGCCATTATCTCATAGTGTCAAAATTATTCACTCTGGGGTGGGGAATATTTTGTGTGGGTACAGCCCTGATTTTATACAGTTTTGGGGAAACAACCCGGCAAACAACCATTGTAAGAATTAATCAGGTGGGTAGTTTATTCTATGGCCCAATTTTGGCAGCATTCGCTTTGGGCATGATCAATAGTCGAATCGCCTCAATCCCGATTAAAATAGGAATCACTGGAGGAATACTCACAAACATCTTTCTGTGGCAGTATACAGAAATTTCATGGTTCTGGTGGAATGTAAGTGGTTTTTTGGGAACAGCCGGATTTGCTTTCCTTGCAAATTTCCTTCGGAATGAACAACCTGAGACCTTGTCGGATTCGCTCCTGATTCAGGGCCGGGAGGAGCACTCCAGAATTAACTGGAAGATGATATACCTCATGATCATTTTTTATTTTTTTGTCTTGATAATGGCTACTTTTCTAATCGAAAAATCAGGGAGTGGGTAATCAAATTTTTTCAATTTCACCATATAAAATTAAAATATTGTCTGTGATATGATTTCAAATTTTTGTTAACCTGAAGGCAATATAATAATTTGATCATGAGGAAAACATTCCTTGAAAAGTCTCGTACAATTGGAAAAATTGGAGTATGGTTATGATGGGTGCAAGTTTCTTTCAAAAAAAATTATCAACGGTACTTTTATCTTTTTTTCTACTCGGTATATATCTGCAAATGTTCCCTTATCAGGCAGGAGCACAAGCTTTAAATTTTCCTACCCGGCATGCTGGGATCAGCATTGGCAATTCCAAGGAATTTAGTGGTCTAAGATTCAATTTTCGCGATCGTGATGTAAACAGGATCAACGGATTTAACTTTACCTTATGGCACAGTAAACATAATAAACAAGCCAAGGTTAATGGATTTTCCCTCGGGGTACTTCCCACTGCAGGGTATCTCAGAGGTATCAATGTAGGCATTTTGGGTGTCGCGGGAGATCAGGAAGTCCGGGGATTAACCCTGGGACTTTTAGGTGGCGGGTCTGGTGACAACCTCTGCGGATTGGGTATCGGTGGTTTAGGTCTGGGAGCCGGTGGAGAATTAAGAGGCATTTTTCTGGGAGGGCTTGGAGTTGGAAGTGGCGGAGACATCAAGGGTGTTGTAATGGGGGGACTCGGTGCGGGAGCCGGGGCAGACATGACAGGGATTGCCATTGGTGGCCTGGGAGCTGGTTCTGGGGGTAATATGACAGGGCTGGTCATTGCAGGATTAGGAGCGGGTGCCAGTGGAGACCTGACCGGTATATCGATTGCTTTACTTGGAACCGGAGCTGGCGAGGATGTCAAAGGTATTTCCCTTGCGGGATTGGGAACAGGGGCCGGTAAGGAAGCGACCGGTATTCTGTTTGGTGGATTGGGTGCCGGAGCCGGAGAGAAATTATCCGGTATCGCCATCGGAGGTCTCGGTGCCGGTGCACCTCAGATTGAGGGTATTGCAATAGGAGGATTTGCTTCAGGGGGTTTTGAAGTGCAGGGTGCCAATCTGGCCATAGGCTGGGTTAAAATTTCCGATGGTGGTTATCTGAAGGGCTTTTCGATGGCTGCATTTAATCAAATTAAGGGTGATCTCAGCGGTCTTTCATTGGGAATAGTTAATTACACCCGCCATTTAAATGGCATCCAGATTGGTATTCTTAACTATGTTAAGGATAATCCTGCACCGTTTAAAATTCTTCCAGTCATAAATATGCATTTTGACTGAGACTCTGACCTCATTTGAGATGTTACTCTGAGCAGGATAAAAAGTGAAGTTATTTATTCATGTCAGCGAGAGAGGGCCTTACTCTCCCCGATATTTAAGTGCATTTTATTGATTATCATTCCTCATGGAAAATTAAATTGGATGCGATCAAGAGTAATCTGCGAGTCAGCGAAACTCAAAATTCCAACCAGATTTTTATCAACACTGAACCTGCTTTTAGAAATGTCCCGTAAAGACAGACCAATTTAGCGTAAATTGGAAAGAGCTTGTGAAAATAAACTGCTCTCTCTATATTTTTGTCGTCAAATATGGAGTCTAGTCTATGAAATCACTTCTGGTAACCGGTGGCGCCGGTTTTATCGGCAGCAATTTTGTTCGTTTCATGGTCAATAAATATCCGGAATATAGGATTCTGGTACTTGATGCCCTCACCTATGCCGGTAATCTTGAAAATCTTCAGGACCTTGAAAAAAGTGAAAATTATGAATTTTATCATGGTAATATATGTGATCCCAAGATTGTCGAAGAATTGATGCAGAAAGTGGATGTAGTTCTAAATTTCGCGGCCGAAACCCATGTGGACCGCTCTATACTGGAAGCAGGCAGTTTTATTCAGACCGATGTGGTTGGAACCTTTACCTTACTCGAAGCGGCTCGGAAGCATCAGATTGAACGATTTATTCAGATCTCAACCGATGAGGTATACGGTTCGATTGATTCCGGCTCGTTCTCCGAGGAGAGTCCACTGCAACCCAACAGTCCCTATTCAGCCAGCAAGGCCAGCGGGGATTTGCTGGTGCGGGCTTATTTTAAAACGTATAGACTACCGACAATTATCACCCGAAGCTCCAATAATTTTGGACCATATCAATATCCCGAAAAATTAATTCCGCTCTTTATAACGAACGCCATGGAAGATCAACCTCTTCCCCTATATGGTGATGGCAAAAATGTGAGGGACTGGCTTTACGTGATCGATAACTGTGAAGCAGTTGATGTGGTACTCCACCGGGGGAAAGATGGGGAGATTTACAATATCGGTGGGGGACAGGAAATGCAAAACATTGAGATCACGAACATGATACTGGAAGGGCTTGGTAAATCCAGATCCCTCATTAAACCGGTGGCAGATCGCTTGGGCCACGATCGTCGTTATTCGGTGAATATTGAAAAAATAAGTCGAATAGGTTGGCAACCGCGTCATGCTTTTAATGATGCGATGAAAGAAACCATTCACTGGTACCAGAGTCATGAAGGATGGTGGCGTCGAATTAAGGAAAAACAGCAAGAGTTTAAGAAATTTTACAAAGACTATTACAAAGGATTGTCATCTAAATCTGGAAAATAGAGGTGACAGAAGTTTAAATCCCAGATCAGCCAAATTGAATGGGTTGGTTATAAATAGGTCTCTCCGGTTTGGGGAGCTGTAATTCGGGAAATCTATCATAGAGACTTCTTGCAAATAACCAATCAACCTCCAGATTTTCTTCAGGCCTCAGATGGAGCACTTTTTCCCAGATATCCCGACTCTCCATACAAAAATAAACGAATACCTGATCCCATTTCTTCCTCAAGCTGTTCACGATTTCTTTATACAGTCTGATCCGCAATGGTTTGATATAACGAGTTTTTCCATCCTTTCCGGAGATACTCTCACCCGTTAAAATTTTGCTTTCCGGGAAACGGGTTTGGATGACTGGCTTTAAAGATGGAGGAAAGCGAAGGCTTCCCAGGCTGATCCAGGCGACTCTGTTTTCATCCAGGTAGGTCGATATAAAATCAATTAGTTGAATATAAGAATCAATCCCTTTTGCTGAGTATACAATTGGATCAAAATGTAACCCGATTAAGAAACCGGCATCCATCGCTTTCTTGGCTGCCTCCAGTCGGCGTCTGAGGCTGCTGGATTTCCGTTCATCCAATTTAATGAATGTTTGGGGATTTACAGACCAGGAAAATACCACTCTGCTCGGTAATTCATTTAACAGATGATCTACATGATCGGTTTTGGTCTTAAGCTCAAGTAATATTTGAGGAAAGAACCGTAAATTGTATATTAGTTTTTTTGATAAACCTGTAACCGGATCCAATGCCAGACTGTCGGTTAATTCGCCGGTTCCAACCCGTAATATTCGATTTGGATTTACCCGAGAGAGTGAGCGGAGTTCTGTAATAATCTGATCGACATTGGTATATACCGTCATGACCGGATTATTGATATAGTCTTGAAGAATACAATAGGTGCAATCAATCGGACAGTTTGTAGCTTCATTGATGACTAGATAATTGCAGCATAGATAACTAACGGCAGTACCCGGGCAGGGTTTTAAGAATTTGCCCTTGAAGTGAGTTAACCAGAGTATTTTTTTGCCTTCAGAAATAGTTAGAGGCGTCAAGGTGTCAGAGAGTCTACGAACATCCTGGATGAATTCGCGGGGAACATCGGCATATTCAGATAGCACATTTTTGGTAATCTCATCTTCCGAAGCTGCAGAATCAATATAGATTTTATTAAATTTAAATTTCATCTGGTGCTGGATACTGCTGATAAGAAACTATAATGGAGGAACAATTATTGTGGTGACGATACATTCAAACCAAATAATAATTTATCCTGCATTTTTGACGTCTGGGGGCAATTTTTCTTCTTTTTCTTGATCCTTTTTCCCCTCACTCACCCGTTCTTTCATTGCTTCTACAAAAATATCGACAAGATAGGGATCGAACTGGCTACCGGCATTTTTTTGAATCTCTTCGAGCGCTTTCAGCTTTCCCAGACCCTTGCGGTAAATACGGTCAGAGGCAAGCGCTTCATAGGCATCCAGAATAAATAAAATTCGAGAGAATAAAGGGATGGCATCTCCATGCAGACCATCCGGGTAACCTTTCCCGTCGAATCTTTCATGATGATGACGCACTACCGAGGCCACTTCGGAAAGTTCTTCAATCTCACCCAGTATTTCGCTCCCGATTAAAGGATGGTCCTTAGCTTTATTCATTTCGATATCTTCAAGACTATCGGCCTTTTTGAGAATACTATCCGGCATCCCGATTTTGCCAATATCATGCAGAGATGCTGCCAGTTGCAGGGTAAATCTTCTTCCGTTTTCCAGTTGAAGCCGATCTGCCATCATCATGGCCAGTTTGACCACTCTTTGAGAGTGTCCATAAGTATAGGGATCCTTGGCATCCAGCGCCCGCATGAGCGCTTTGAGAGCCTTCAGTAAGGTGTCTGCGCGGTTATCCTGCAGCATTCTTTTTTCGATTAATTTTCGTTGAAGATTGCGTTCGATAACAACCGGCAGTTCGTCTATGCTTACTGGCTTAATAATATAGTCACTCACACCAACCTCAAGAGCTTTTTTAACAAGCGAAAGATCATTCATTCCGGTGATCAGGACGATGGGGATATCCAGATACATTTTCACAATGCGTTGGGCCAGTTCTAATCCGGACATGCCAGGCATTTTCAAATCAGTGAGAATGATGTCTAGCTTTTTTTGCCGGACAATATCCAGGCCTCCGGTTGCTGAATATGACAGATATACTTTATACTTTAGATGCGTGAGGGCATACTCCAGCATTTCACCATAATCAATATCGTCCTCAACAATGAGAACGGTTTTTTGTCTTGTTTCTTCCATCAGCTAAAGGCCTCTATCCCGGTAAGATAATTCCCGATAATTAAGGTATGAATATCATGTGTGCCTTCATAGGTTTTCACCGATTCCAGGTTGTTCATATGGCGCATGGTCTGGTATTCGGATACAATACCATTGGCAGCGAGAATATCCCGGGCTTTGCGGGCGATCTCCAGAGCATGGTATACATTGTTTCTTTTAGCCATAGATACTTGCACATGATTCATCTGTTTGGTATCCTTCAATCTGCCTAATTGCAATACCAACAGCTGTCCTTTGGTGATTTCATTAGCCATATAAACCAGCTTATCCTGGATCAGTTGAAATGATCCAATAGGTTTATCAAACTGAATCCGTGTCAGGGCATAATTTAAAGCTTCATCATAACATGCCATGGCAGCTCCCAGCGCCCCCCAGGCAATACCATATCTGGCCTGGGTTAAACAAGCTAACGCATTTTTTAATCCAGTGGTTTCAGGAAGCAGGTTTTCACGGGGAATTTCACAATCCTGAAAAACAAGCTCCGATGTCACGGATGCCCGCAGAGAATGTTTATTCTTAATTTCAGGAGCAGAAAATCCCCTGGTTTCTTTTTCGACCAGAAAACCTCTTACCACGCCATCTAATTTTGCCCAGACCACCGCTACATCTGCTATACTCCCATTGGTGATCCACATTTTCGCACCATTGAGTATAAATGAGTCGGCTGTGGCTTTAACCTGTGTTTTCATCCCACCGGGATTTGATCCAAAATCGGGTTCCGTTAAGCCGAAACAGCCGATTTTTTCACCGGAAGATAGTTTGGGAAGCCAGTACCTTTTTTGTTCTTCCGAACCCCATCTAAAAATGGGGTACATCACTAATCCTCCCTGTACCGAGGCAAAACTACGTAAACCGCTATCTCCCCGTTCCAACTCCTGCATAATAAGTCCATATGCCACATTATTAATTCCGGCACATCCGTATTCTTCCGGAAGGTTAGAACCCAGGAAACCCATTTTTCCTAATTTGGGAACTACCCAAAGTGGAAATTCAGCTTTCTGGTAGGTTTCTTCGATAACAGGAAGGAACTGCTCCGTTACCCATTCCCTGACTGAACTGCGAATCATTTTTTCTTCTTCGCTCAGCAGGGAATCTATATGGTATAAATCCAGACTTTCAAATTTTTTCATTCCTGATCCACAAACATCATCTGTCAGCAGGAATTTTCCACTCTTCAAGATTTTGCTTGAAAGTGGTTGATTTATGCTGACTTTTTAGACTTTCCAAATTTCAGTATAGGTTCCGCTCCTCCATGAATCACTTCTTCGGTAATAAGGCATTCGGCCACATTTTCCAGTGAAGGAATTTTGAACATGACATCCAACATGACTTTTTCAATAATAGAGCGTAATCCCCGAGCTCCGGTTTTTCTACTTAACGCCAGCCGCACGATTTCCAGTAAGGCCTTTTCGGTAAATTTGAGTTCAATGTCCTCCATTTCAAACAGTTTCTTATACTGCTTTATAATGGAATTCTTTGGTTCGACCAATATGGAGAGCATTTCAGTTTCGGAGAGTTCACTTAAACCGATGAGAACCGGCAAGCGTCCGATTATTTCGGGTATCAAACCGAATTTTAAGAGATCTTCAGGTTCAACCAGCTTGAAGAGATCCCCTTCACTCATTTTACTCTGAGACTTGACGTCCGCTGCAAATCCCATCAGCTTTTTTCCAATTCGACGACGAATAATTTCGGACAGGCCATCGAACGCACCTCCCACGATAAACAGAATATTGTGGGTATTAATATTTACCATGGGCGCTTCGGGATGTTTTCTTCCGCCTTTGGGCGGTATGGCTGCAATAGTGCCTTCCAGGATTTTCAGGAGAGCCTGTTGAACACCTTCACCGGAAACATCCCGGGTAATCGAGGGACTTCCTGACTTTCGGGCAATTTTGTCAATTTCATCGATGTAGACTATACCCCGTTCTGTAGCTTCGATATCGAAATTAGCGGCGTGATACAGCCTGACCAGAATATTTTCAACATCTTCCCCCACATAACCTGCTTCAGTCAGAGTGGTAGCATCTGAAATTGAGAAGGGAACGTGCAGCAGTCGGGCAAGTGTTTGAGCCAGCAGAGTTTTTCCGACCCCGGTCGGACCAATGAGCAGGATGTTACTTTTTTCTATTTCAACATCCTCATTCCAGCTTCCCATCATAATCCGTTTATAATGGTTGTATACTGCCACCGAAATTGCTCGTTTTGAGAGTTCTTGTCCGATGACATATTCATCTAGAAAGGATTTAATTTCCTGTGGTTTCGGAAGTTCAAATCGACTGGTTTGAAAATGCTGATATTGCGTCTGCTTAAGAATCTGGTTGGCACTTCGAATGCATTCGGTGCAAATACTGGCATTAACACCAGTGATTAATTGGCCTACCTGATCGGCGTGCTTACCGCAAAAGGAGCATCTCGCTTCATGGTCGAAATGTTGATTTTTTTGAGTCATATGTCCCTTCCCAGTATAGTTATTCCTCCCCTAGCCCTTTTTCTTGGAGGATTTTTCCATGCCGCGTTTAGATAAAATTTCGTCAATAATTCCGTACCCTTGTGCTTCTTTGGCGTCCATAAAAAAATTGCGGTCTGTATCCTTGGCAATCTTTTCCAAGGGTTGGCCGGTCATTTCGGCAAGAATCTCATTCAAGCGTTCCCGTATTTTAAGGATTTCCCGGGCATGGATATCAATATCAGTCGCCTGACCCTGCACGCCCCCCATGGGTTGGTGGATCATAATTCGGGAGTTGGGCAACGCAAAACGCTTTCCCGGCGCACCTGCCGCCAGTAATACGGCTCCCATGCTGGCCGCCTGTCCAATACAGGTTGTTACCACATCAGGTTTAATATATTGCATGGTATCATAAATAGCCATGCCAGATGTCACAACACCACCCGGACTATTTATATACACATAAATCTCTTTGTCCGGATCATCCGCTTCCAGAAACAAAAGCTGTGCGATGACCAGGCTGGCGATATAATCATCAATCGGAGTTCCTAAGAATATGATGCGCTCTTTCAGCAGACGGGAGTAGATATCAAATGCACGCTCACCTCTTCCGGTTTGCTCAATAACCATGGGTATTAATGCCATTTAAATTTCCTCATTTATTAAAATTTACTTTTTTTTCTTGCCTTTTGCGGGTTTACCTCTGGGGTAAACTTCAGTCATCTCAGCATGATTTTTTAAAAGTTCGATTAGCTTGCGTTCTACCAGATCTTCCTTAAGATGACCCAAATAATGCTGATCATTTTTAGCCTGCTTTTTGATTTTTTCATCCAGACCGGAGTCATCGATTAATTTTTGGATCTCTTCATCCGATACCGAGATTTTCTCTTGCTCAATGAGTTTCTTTTTGAGAAAATGCCAGCGAATATTATGAATGGCGGACGCCCGGTATTCCTTGCGCAGAGTTTCCTGGTCGACCGACTTATCCTTCGATTGCTTTTGAATGTCTTTAATCATTTCCTGTAAATAGTTATCGACCATGGTGGGGGGAACTTCAAATGGATTTTCTTTAAGAAGCTGATCGATCAGGCGATTCTGGAAAACTTGTTCGCTGCGATTGCGAATATCAATTTCCATATTATTCCGGATTCTATCTTCTAACCCAGCCAGATTTTCAATTTTCTCATCATCAAGATTTTTAACGAATTCGTCATTGAGTTCGGGAAATTTCTTCTCTTCGATTTTTGTGACATGAATTTCCAATGCTGTCCGCTGAGGTTTGCTTTCCCTATTTGACGGATCCGCAGGAATCTCCTTTCGGACGATGCGTTTTTCCCCTTTTTTAATGCCTTCTAACTGGGTTTCGATGTCAGGATCAAATTCACCCTTGCCTAGATTCACATGTAAATTTTCATATTTTTTACCGACCAAAGGAACATCGCCACTGTCTAATTCCTGGGCAGTGAAGTGAAGATAATGACCGTTTTGAGCCTGATCCACTTCCTTCACGGTTGCATACTGTTCTTGCAGTTGGGCCAGGGCATCCTTTATCATCTCATCGGTGACTTCAATGATGTCCTTTTCAACTTTTAAGCCTTTATACTTTTTTACTTCTATTTCGGGTTCAACCTCAATTTCAATTTCAAGTTGCATTCCGGATTGGATATCTTGGAAAGTCAAATTGGTTATTTTCCCTTCTGAGACGGGAGTAACTTTAGCCTCATCCAGAGCCTTTCCATAAAACTTTCGCAAAGCTTCCTCAATCAGGTCCTGTTGAATTAAATCGTGATGTCTCTTTTTTATGATGTTCAAGGGTGCTTTACCCGGCCGAAATCCGGGAATTTCGGAACGTTTCTGGTAATTTCGTAGTACTTTCTGTTCCAGAGGGAGTAAATCCTCAGGAGTTATATCTACCATTAACTTCTTGGCATAGGAATTGATCGTTTCAACAACAGTTTGCATGAATGTCCTTATTAGAATTATAAATAATTTTTATAATTTGTTAATTTAATATCACTGTTCTCCTGTTGCAAGTCATGAGATATTCCCCTCCGGGCAGTTCTGATGTTGGATATCCTGTTAAATATAAAGTTACCTGTCGGATTTGCTCAACATTTCTCAATATAATGCTCATATTTTTCATTTGCATTTTTCGCGAATTATTTTAAATTGACTATCACTTCTGTAATAATGGGAAGGCCCAATGTATAAGGGAATTCTTATTTTCATCATCAGTTTGTTTTTATTTGGATGTGAAAAACAAGAGCAAACAGGTTTATTAAAAATTCCGCCTGGATCTCCTGCCTTTTTTCAAACGGATATTCCCCGACCCATCTTAACTGAACATGAAAATTTAAGTGATTTGTACTGGCGGACCTGGAAGATCTTATACCAAAAGATCCGCCGGGGTACTCCACAAAACAATTTCGTTCCTGAATATTTGGATGAAGGCTTTAATGAGATGATATATCAATGGGATTCCTGTTTTATGGCGATGTTCGCTACCTACGGCGGGAAAGAATTTCCCGCGATGCAAACCCTGGATAACTTCTATGGGAAACAACGCTCCGATGGCTGGATTTGCCGTGTCTATTTTGAGAATAACGGGGAACCCGCCCAACTTCCCTCAGAGGAGGAACCGATGATCAATCCACCGTTGTTTGCCTGGGTGGAATGGAAATATTATTTGCTCACCGCTGACGCTTCACGATTGGACAGAATATTGCCGGTCTTGGATCGTTATTTCAATTGGATCGAATCAGCGTGCAAGGGAGATAATAAAGCAGACGGACTCTATTATACCACTCATTTGGGAAGTGGTATGGACAATTCACCTCGCGAGGGAATCGAACGAGGCGGATGGGTTGATCTCTCAGCTCAGATGGCTCTCTCTGCCAAGTTTATCATGTTCATCGCCCGGGAAGTGGGAAATGAGACACTTGCATCTGTTTATCGAGCAAAATATCAGCATCTCAGTCGGATGATCAATAATTACCTTTGGGACGAACAACAGGGATTCTATTTTGATTTAATGCCTTCGGGTCGGAAGATTCAGGTTAAAACCGCCGCTGCATTTTGGACACTGGCAGCTGAAGTGGCAACCTTTCCGCAAGCCCGTAGGCTGGCAGAACATTTACAGCAACCGGATGAGTTTTACCGACAGCATTTATTTCCCTCCCTCTCTGCAGATCATCCCCAATATGATCCTCAGGGCCATTACTGGAAAGGAGGTGTCTGGGCACCCCTGAACTATACGATTGTTAAAGGATTGGATATGTATCCATTGCGTGAATTAGCCTGGATGGCAGCAATGAATCATCTTCAGAATATGACTGAAGTCTATACGAAATTCAAACCGGATACCAGCCAGATTGCTCCTGGAGAACGTGATGGGGACTATCAGACCATCTGGGAAAGTTATGCACCTGATGTGTCGGAACCTGCCTCTCGATGGGATGCAAGATATCTGGTGCGGCAGGATTTTGTCGGCTGGTCAGGGCTGGGACCGATTGCCCTATTGCTGGAGAACGTGATCGGTTTACAACCGGTTGCTCCTGAAAATAAGCTTTACTGGGATTTACGATTACGGGAAAAACACGGTGTTGAAAACTACCGATTTGGGGATAATGTGGTTGATATCATCTGTGAGTCTAATGGTTTACCGGCCGGTCCCGCTGTTATAAAAATAAACTCGAATAGTCCCTTCGAACTGACGGTTTCCACCCAGATTGGCAAGAGAACTTTTCAGATTGAAGAAGGATCTCAAACATATTTAATAGAGTTATAAAATATAAAATACGATCGAAAGAATAATAGAGGAGGTCGAGATAAAACCATGTTTATTTTGAGTACAGTTGAAACCGAAACTGGTAAAATAAAATTTTCCAAATATTTTGATCACACCCTATTGAAATCCGATGCTACCGAGGAACAAGTTAAAAAATTATGTCAGGACGCGTTGCAGTTCAACTTTGCGTCGGTATGTGTCAACTCGTATTATGTACCTTTGAGTGCCCGGCTTCTTAAAAATTCAGGGGTGAAAGTATGTACTGTGGTGGGTTTTCCTCTGGGAGCAAATCTCACGGTCGTGAAGACCTTTGAGGCCCGTAAAGCAATTCAGGAAGGTGCTCAGGAAATTGATATGGTCATCAATATCGGGGCATTGAAAGACAGAAAAGAGGAAAAAGTATATTGTGATATCTTTGAAGTGGTCAAGGAGTGTCGCTTAAAAAATGTACTTTGCAAAGTTATTCTTGAAACCTCAGTACTCAGCGATGAAGAAAAAAGAATTGGATGCCGGCTGGCTAAAGAGGCAGGAGCACATTTTGTTAAAACCTCCACCGGTTTTGCTTCTGGCGGAGCCACTCCAGAGGATGTCCGTATCATGAAATCTGCTATCCGGGGCAGCAAGATGGGAATAAAAGCCTCTGGGGGAATTCGGACTTTGTCGCAAGTTATGGAATTAATTGAAGCGGGGGCTACGCGACTGGGAACGAGTGGCACGGTCAAAATCATGCAGGAATATCAAGCGTCAGCTGGATGAGCTGGTAAAAATTGTTTGCTTCCCCGTTTTTTGTGAATTAAATTGCAAAAAATCTTTTAATAAATAATTGATTTTTCATGAAATGCGGACTTCCAAATGCCTGGTAGTTCCGATAAAAATCTTGCCTCACACCGGCATTCACTAGAACGTTATCTGATTGAAATTAGTCAGATTCAGTTACTTACCCCCGAGGAAGAAGTCCAACTTTCTCGCAAAGCCCGTCAGGGTGATCATGAATGTTTAAATAAACTGGTTCAGGCAAATCTCCGTTTCGTGGTAAAAGTGGCTAAAGAGTATCAGAATCAAGGTTTGCCTCTAATCGATTTAATTCACGAGGGAAATCTCGGCTTAATTAAGGCGACCAACCGCTTTGATGAAACCCGGGGATTCCGCTTTATTTCCTACGCGGTATGGTGGATCAGACAATCAATTTTACAAGCTTTGGCCGAGCATGCCCGCATCGTGCGCTTGCCACTCAACCGGGTGGGGCTCATAAACAAGGTAAATATCATTGTACGTGAGCTCATGCAATATTATGATCGTGAACCTACCAGTGAGGAAATATCAAATGTATTGGATATTCCGCAGCAGGATGTGAAAGAAGCGTTGAATACGGATAATTTCCACCTTTCCCTGGATCAGCCAATTCTTCATAACGAAGAAGGTTGTTTGAAAGAATATCTGAGTAATCCCAATACCCAGATGCCGGACGCCAGCTTGTTGAGCGAATCGCTGAAGCAGGAAGTAAGGCGGGTCCTGAAAACACTCACCCCCCGGGAGGAATGTGTCATAAAAATGTATTTTGGTTTAGACTGTGAACGCCCGCTCACGCTGGATGAAATTGGTCTTCACCTCAAGCTGACCCGGGAAAGGGTGCGGCAGATCAAAGAACGTGCCCTGATCCGGCTGCGCCATCAATCTCGCTCCCAAAATCTTCGGTTGTTTCTCTAGTTTCTCTTCAGTAACTTTATTATTTAATTTCTATCATGAGGCGGAGGCAGTATTGGCTAAAAATTTAATGACCAGTGTTTCAGGAATTCGGGGTATTGTTGGGGAAAGCCTGACACCTGATATCATCGTTAAATTTGTATCGGCTTTCGGGCAGAAAATGTCCGGCAAAAAAATTGTGATTGGGGGCGATCCCCGAGTCAGCTCCCACTTTATCCGCCCACTCATTTTTGGTACCCTGCAGGCTTGCGGTTGTGAGGTTATCGATGTGGGTATTGCCCCAACACCTACCATTGAAATTGCTGTAAAAACACTTAAGTCTGCCGGTGCTATTGCAGTGACTGCGAGTCACAATCCAATTGAATGGAATGGACTCAAATTCATTGGCCCGGATGGTTTATTCCTGCCGGAGAGAGAAATTTATGGGCTGTTCCAGGAAGCAGAAAAACGTAGGCGCACCTACGTGGCATGGGATAAACTTGGAAAAGTTGAACAGTATGCAGAAGCGATTGAAGATCACCTGAAACTGGTTATGAATTTGCCTTACCTGGACATTCAAAAAATACGGAAGAAAAAATTTAGAATTGCGCTTGATTGTGTCAATGGTGCCGGAAGTAAAATCGTTCCCCAGTTATTAGAAAAATTTGGATGTGAGGTGTTTTTGATTAATGCAGACCCCACCGGAATTTTTGCTCACAATCCGGAGCCGGTGCCGCAAAATTTAGTGGAACTGGCCAAGACGGTAAAAAAGAATCATGCCGATCTGGGTATTGCTGTAGATCCTGATGCGGATCGGTTAGCCATGATTTCAAATGAAGGCAATCCTCTGGGTGAAGAGTATACCCTGGCTATGGCAGTAAAATTTCTGCTGAGCAAAAAATTAGGGTACGTGGTGGTCAACCTTTCTACCTCCCGGGTGATTGATGATATCGCACAGTATTACAATGTATTGCTTTTTAAAACAAAAGTGGGGGAAATCAATGTCTCCCAGAAAATGCAGGAGGTAGATGCAGTGATTGGTGGTGAGGGGAATGGTGGAGTAATTTTACCGGAAGTGCATCCGGGAAGGGATGCTGCGGTGGGGATCGCCCTCGTACTTCAGTTTTTAACTGAATTTGATGGTACCATCTCACAGTTAAAACAAACCTTACCCCAATATTATATTTTGAAGGATAAGGAATTCATTCAAAATGTTGATTCAGATCGGGTCATAGAGCATTTCAGTGAAAAGTATAAGGATGAGCAATTGGATTTAACGGATGGCCTGCGAATTGACCGGGCAGATTCCTGGATTCATTTAAGAAAATCCAACACTGAGCCGATAATCCGGTTAATTGTAGAAAGTCGTACGCCGGAAATTTCATGGAGAATATTACAGGAACTCAAAGAAGAAATTCAGAATTTACAGACCCATTAATTTTGAAATGTATTTCTTTCTCGGCGCCTCGGTATTATCATGACTGAGGCGTATTTTTTTTAATCAAGTATAAAAGACCGATCGGATTGACACAATGACACCTTATGAAATTATTCGAAGGAAAAGAGATAATGAAACGCTGAGTCGAAAAGAGATTTTTTATTTCGTTGACGAATTTATGCGTGGTCGGATTAAGGACTATCAGATGTCGGCCTTTCTGATGGCGGTCTTTTATCAGGGCCTGAACGATGAGGAAACTTTGCTCTTAACGGAAGCATACCTGCGTTCCGGAAAAACCATCAATCTCGATCATCTGGCTGCCAGGAAAATAGATAAACATAGTACCGGAGGTGTGGGCGATAAGGTATCGATTATTCTGGCGCCTCTGGCAGCAAGCCTGGGTGTGCTGGTACCAATGATTTCAGGAAGAGGACTGGGACATACCGGAGGAACCCTGGATAAACTGGAATCTATTCCGGGCTTTAAAGTGACTGGCAGTATTCAGCGATTTAAAAAACAAATGAAAGAAATTGGAGTGGCCATGTATGGTCAATCCGAATTCCTGGTTCCTGCAGATCGGAAAATATATGCCCTGCGAGATGTGACAGCGACAGTGGATTCTATTCCCCTGATTACGGCCAGCATCATGAGTAAAAAACTCGCAGCAGGAATTGACGGATTAGTACTGGATGTGAAGGTGGGTAATGGATCTTTCATTCCTCGAATGACCCGGGCAGAGCAATTAGCGCGCAATCTGATTCGGATTGGACAGGCCTTTGGGAAAAAAGTTACCACTTATTTGACCTCAATGGATCAACCGCTGGGAAATAAAATTGGGAATTGGTTGGAAATTGAAGAATGTCTGGATTGTCTGAAAGGGGAGGGCCCAAAAGATCTGGTTGAATTAACGGTTGAATTAACCACCGAAATGATGATACTGGCAGATCTTGAGAAAAAACGTTCGGTGGCAAAAAAGAAATGTTTTCAGGCCTTGAATGATGGGAGTGCTCTGAAGAAATTTTTAGAACTGGTAAAATTTCAGGGAGGAAATATTGAATTACTCTTGCATCCGGAAAGAGTGGGGACTGCCAGTTACTCTAAAAAATTGACAGCCGCAAAAGATGGATTTATTTCACAAATTGATACTTACCGGCTTGGCGTGGGGAGTGTTCACCTGGGTGCCGGAAGATTCCATGCCGGATCAAAAGTGGATCCGCAGGCAGGCCTTATTCTCTATAAAAAAATTGGCGATCCGGTAAAGAAAGGCGAGGTAATTCTGGAATTGCGCAGCAACAAACAGGCTGCTCTGGAAGAAGCTGAAATCCAACTCGATCATTTTTGTAAAATACAGCCCACTGGAGTCAGAACACCCGAATTGGTTCGTAAGCGCCTGTCCCAGATTTAAAAGATTTATAATCTGAATTTTATCTCAAAAAATCTTTATGAAAGTATAGAACTTTTTTGCCGAATATTAATTTAAGAAAATGTGATCTGCTTAATAGGAAAGTGAAAATTCGGGTATAAATTGTATTTGTATATTCTTTAAATTTAATTTGCTTTTAAAACGATGAAATAATAAATTTCTGGGCCAAACAAAACTTTAGAGGATGCGTATCGATATTTGTTAAGGATTTTTTTTAATATTAATTAGGGATTTAACTTTTTAATTAACATTGTCCTTAGCAAAATGTGTACTGCATCCAGTCTATGTAACCGAATGTACGATGGATCCTGTGCACATTCGGTTTTTTGTTTTTAAGACGGAGGTTTCATATGAAGTGGTCAATTTTGATTTTAACAATACTCCTGGTGATGCCATCAATCATTACCGAAGTGCATGCTCAGGGAGAGGCGACTGTCCTTTTCCTCATTATTAATCCCGGTGCAAGACAGGGGGGAATGGGAGAAGCTGGTGTCGCTTTAGCCGATGATGCGACAGCGATTTACTGGAATCCGGCGGGGCTCTCCTTTCAATACAACGATCCGGAAGTAGACAAGAAGGGTGAAGCATCTCTCATGCATGTCAACTGGCTCCCACAATTTAACCTGTCCGATATGTACTACGATTATGCCGCTGGCCGGTACTATATCGAGGATATCGGGATGGTGGGTTTGGCTATTCAGTACATTAGCTATGGTGAGAGTATCTGGACGGGAGAAGACAGCCCGGATGAATTAGGACGCTTCAACAGCAGTGAGGTCTCCATTACCGGAAGTTATGCGCTAAAACTTAAAGACAATCTTGGCCTGGGTGTCAATCTTAAGTATATCCATTCCAGACTTTCACCCATCGAAGTAAGTGTGGGAACTGAGAAAGGCAAAGGTATCGCTTCAGGATTTGGAGTAGATCTGGGTGTGCTTTACCATCCGGGATGGGCAAGCAAGTTGAGTCTGGGAGCAAATATTAGTAATATCGGACCGAAAATTTCTTATGTGGATTACAAGCAGGCAGATCCATTACCCACCAATTTGAGGCTGGGTCTGGCGTATCATCTGGTCAAATCCCAGTACAATACGCTTACCTTCGTGTACGACACCAATAAATTACTGGTTAACAGAGATAGCACCAGTGTAGACGGCGTCTTTAAGGCGATGTTATATTCCAGCTGGACCAGTGGTGATGCGTTCAGTAAGTTTACCCACTCTTTCGGACTGGAATACTGGTACTCTCAACTGATAGCGCTCCGTGCCGGTTATTTTTACGAAGCCCCGAATGCAGGTGATCGTAAATTTTATACCTTCGGTGGTGGATTGCGCTATTCTATCTTTGGATTCGACTTTAGCTATATTCTGGGATCTGTTGATGACAGCCCCTTGTCCGATACCATGCGCTTCTCTCTTGGCATAAAATTCTAACAACCTGGAAGATCCTCCCGAATTCCGGGAGGATCGTTTTTTTAATTGAGAAATGGATTCAATGAATGAGGATCATAAGACATTTCCCGCTATTTGTATTTATTTTGTTGCAAGTTATCCCCTCCGTCTATGCTCAATCCGTTGTTCCGGATACCATGAAAATACTGGCAATTCGGGTGGAGTTTGAGGAAGATAATGCCTCCACAACAACCGGCAATGGAAAATTCGATCTATCCGGTTCAACAGATCCATACCAGATTGATCCGCCGCCCCATAATCGCAGCTACTTCCAGGATCACCTGATTTTCCTTCATAACTATTTTTTCAAAGTGACTGAAGGTAACCTTTTTATCAGCAGTGAGGTATTTCCCACAGCGGAAAATGAGGCATATCAGCTGGATGGGCCGATGACCAGTTATAATCCGAATCGTAGTCCAGACGAAAATAATGAAGGATTGGCGAGACTTTTCAAGGATGCCATCACTAAGGCAGACCAGGATCCCGTTATATCATTCAGCGAATACCAGAGTTATATTATTTTCCATGCGGGGGTTGGGAAAGATATTGATCTGGGATTTGATGAAACCCCTCAGGATATTCCTTCTTTATTTATTACATCGGAATTTTTACAAAAATATTTGGGTATCAGCGGCATCCCGGTGGATAATGAAAGCTATTTGGTAACAGAAGGCACGATTGCGCCGGAGACGGAAAGCCAGGCAGGGATTGAATTAGGGTTGAACGGCATCCTGGTATCTAACTTCGGATCACAATTGGGGTGGCTGGATCTGTTCAGTCCGGAAACCAGACGTTCGGGTATCGGGCGGTTTGGATTGATGGATGCCGGCCTGTTTAACGGGGACGGTCTGTTACCGGCATTACCCAGTGCTTGGACACGTATCGATGGAGGTATTGCACAAGCTATCGATATTTATTATGCCGCCGGCGACGAGTACCAGGTCTATTCCACCCTGAGTTCCGGTTCTGAAAAAATATATCGTCTTCCCATCAATGAAAGGGAATACTTCCTGATTGAAAATCGTGATGCAGGGGAGATGAGCCTGGACAGCCTTCAATACGAATTATCCCGGGGGAGAAGCGAATTTGCCACCATGAAAGAAGTTTTACTGACGTATCTGCCCGATAAGGTGGTATTCAGTCCCCGCGGGGTGTTGACCGATGTGGATAATCCCGATCGCGGTTTGCCGGGTTCCGGTTGTCTTGTTTGGCATATCGACGAGGCAATCATCAACACAAATCGAACCGCCAATCGTATCAATGCTGATCCGGATCATCGTGGAGTGAATCTGGAAGAAGCCGACGGATCTCAGGACATTGGTCAGGCTTACGATTTTCTGAGTCCCGGTTTTGGTTCGGAAATTGGTTATCTGCTGGATCTGTGGTATGCCGGAAATAGTTCTCCTATTTTTAAGAATGAATTTAGTCCCACCAGTATACCGAACAGTCGCAGCTACTATAATCGGGCAAACAGCCATATCAAACTTTTTGATTTTTCCGCTGCAGACTCTATGATGACATTTAGAGTCACCCTGGATATCCTGCAGCAAAATTTCCCGATTTCCATCTCTCCCAATGAGTATGGCCGGGTGACAACTACCAAAGTCAGTGATATTGATGGGAATGGAAAAACTGATTTGATATTTACTACCGATCTGGGAAACATTTTAGTGGTGGATGAGAATGGATATTCCCCCTGGGGGAGTGACTCATTCCAGGTGGGTAGTGTGGGTGAGCCCATCACATTTCCGCCGACTATATTTAATCTGCCGCAGCAAACTCCGGGAAGATCCAAAGGGATGGTAATCCTGACCGAAACGGGTTTGGTCAGCGGTCTTCGTTTTGATAGCGGGAGCAGCACCGATACGCTGTTCACCCCTTTTCGAATTAACGGAAATGTGACTACCCATCCGGTTGCATTTTATGGAGCTGATAGCACGGTGACAATCAGCTGGGGAAGCTCGGAGGGTTGGGTTTACTCAATGGTTTTTGATCCTGCTACGGCTCGGATGGATTCCGTTCTGATCGATTCGGACGGGATCGCTTATTTACATGTGAATGCTGATCAGCAGATCATAACGATTTCGGAATCGGGGAATGTTTATCGAAACGGAGATTTTCTCAAACAATCTCCGCTTCCCAATGCAACTCCCGTGGGCGATGAAGCAACTGGTGTCACCCCGGACGGACATTTTCTGTTCTTCGAATCTGAGGTTGGATCAATTGCTGAAGATGGTTTGTATACTTTCGATTCCCCTGTGATTACTCACCCGTTTCAGAAAGGTCAGAATCAGCCACCGCAATATTTTATGCTGGGGAATAACAGGGTGTTCTCCTTTAACAATAATTTTTCCATAGCAGACGATTTTCCGGTCAGGGTTTATGACCCGGATCTGAAACTGAAATTACCAATATCTCCATTGTTTAATCAATTTTTTATCTCCGGAAATTCCGAAAATTATGGCATTATTGTGAGTGATCCGGCGGGAGTTATTGATGGATTTGACCTTACCGGTAAACGGCTGGCCGATTTCCCCCTGGCAACCGGGGACTCTATACACGTCACCCCGGCGTTAGTTGATATTGATGCAGACGGGGATATTGAGATTGCAGTCATAACAGGGAGCGGATCGCTCTACGTCTGGAACCTGTTATCAGAATATCAACCCTATGGATGGAATCAGTTGTATTATGACGAATTAAACAGCAATCGTAATAATAATCCTCTTACCCAGGATCCACTTAATCCCCCCGGGCAATCGGGCAGAGAAGGATTATTGCCTGAAAAACGGATATATAACTGGCCCAATCCGAACATCGATAATTTTACTTTTATTCGTTATTTTCTCAATGAAACTGCCCAGGTCCGCATTAAAATTTTTGATCTGGCTGGTGATCTGGTGGATGAATTTCCCGGTCCGGGAGAAGGGGGTACCGCCAATGAGGTTAAATGGGATTTACAGGGCGTGCAGAGCGGAGTATATCTTGCCAGGGTGGAGGCACAAAATAATCAGAATAAAGAGGTTCGAGTTATTAAAATTGCAGTGGTGAAATAGAAATACGGTATTTTTCAGGACTTTTCTAGTTATCCGGAAATACCACAGATATTCCAAATGGCATTATTAATTTAAGTATGAAACAAAGAAACAGACCCTATAAATTTAAAGGCTTTTTCGGCCGTTTGCCGGTAATTGTTTATTACAATTTACTCATCATACTGCTGGCACTAGTTAATGTTCAGGCCCAGCCGCAGGATTTTAATCATCCCGAGTTAGAGTGGTTATCCATCGAAACCGAACATTTCATCGTTCACTATCATCAGGGAACCGAACGCACTGCAAATCTGGTGGCAAAGATTGCCGAAGAAGTCTATCCCCATATCACCGGCCTGTATCAGATCTGGCCCGAAAGTAAGACTGAGTTTATCATCCGGGATACGGATGATTATTCAAATGGCGGTGCCTATTTCTACGAGAACAAGATTGAAATATGGGCAGAAAATATGGATTACATTCTGCGGGGAACCCATAACTGGCTTCGTGATGTTGTTTCTCATGAATTCGCTCACATTATTTCCATGCAGAAGTCCTTTAAATTTGGTAAAAATTTTCCGGTGGGCTGGTTCCAGGTATTCGGCTATGAGGCTGAACGCCGGCCGGATGTGGTCAGAGGTTTTCCCAATACCCTGGTATCTTATCCTTTCTCAGGAATCACCATTCCAATATGGTTTGCTGAAGGAGTTGCCCAATTTCAATCCCCTTCAAAAAGATACGATTATCGCGATTCACACCGGGAGATGATTTTACGAGATCGGGTAATTACTGATAATCTCCTTGATATGAATGAGATGAGCACCTTTGGTAAAAACAGCATCGGCAATGAATCCGCCTATAACCAGGGATATGCCTTCGTTAATTTTCTGACGCATACTTTTGGTGATACGGTGGTTGTACAGCTTGCCAAACAGGCATCTTCACCGACAACCCTGAATTTCAATACAGTCCTGAAAAAAGTATCCGGTGTTCCCGCTGACAGTATTTACTCATTGTGGAGAGACCATTTAACAGAAACCTATTCCCGGCGGTTGTCAAACGTTGAGAAAAATGTGACTGAGGGAAACCCGCTGGAAGATGAAGGAATCGGTAATATTCATCCTGTTTTTTCGCCAGACGGGAAAAGTCTGGCTTATCTGAAAAGCAAATCGGAATATATTTCTGCCAATGCCCTGGTGGTCATGGATTTGCAAACAAAAGAGAAAAGAGTGGTGGATGGGCCAGTTGCTTCTTCCATTAGCTGGTCGCCTGAGGGTCGATATGTGGTCTATTCCAAGCAAACTGAACTTCAGGTCAACGGGAGCAGTTACTACGATATTTATGTATATGACCTGAAGCGTAAAAGAAATTTCCGTCTTACTAAAGGTCTTCGGGCAAACAATCCGGACTGGTCCCATAATGGGAAAAAACTGGCGTTTGTGGTGCATAGCGATGGACTGACCAATTTGTTCACCCTGACCCTGGATGAATTTGTCTGGATCAAGGATCGCAAACTCTGGCAGACTCTTTATTATGATTTATCTGAACACCGCCTCATTGATGAAATTCCTGAAAACAGAAAAGATGACTGGAAACGGTATTATCGCAAGGTAGAAGTATGGGGCCGGGGTGTACAGCAACTTACACATTATACCGATGGGAGGCAGATTTTTCATCCCCGCTGGTCACCTGCTGATGACTATCTCCTGTTTGACACCTCGACCGACTTTTGCCGTGATATTGCAAAAATTCCCGCCCAGGGGGGAGAAACCGAATTTATTTTAAATGAAATTTACGATGAAAGATATCCGGTATTTTCGCCTTCAGGAGAGGAAATATATTATGCCAGCGATCAAACCGGGATATTTAATATTTATTCTTATCATCTTACTACCGGTAAAATTGAAGCCCATACCAATGTGTTGGGAGGCGCCTTCATGCCCAGTGTGAATGAACGCGGAGACCTGGCGTATGCGCTGTACAAAAATCAGGCTTATAATATTTACTGGCTGCAGAAGGTGAATGAACTCCCGATTGAAGCCCTTACTTATTACGAAAATTATGCAGAAGTTATTCCTCAAATTCAGGCCAATGACCGGGTGTATGAAGCCCTTCCTGCAGAACCCTATAAGAGGCGTTTTGGTCCGGTAGGAATCATGCCCCGGCTGCTGATCGATTACGGTACGGTTAAGCCCGGTTTCTATGTGTATTCCAATGAAATTATTGATAAAATGTTCTTCCTGGGCGGATTTGACGTCAATTTAAGAGGGGAATATAATATTTTCGGCTTAACCGAGTTCAGACTTTTCAAACCTACGGTGTTTCTGGAATTCTATAACCAGTCTGCAAAAATCGAAGATAGTTATTTTGATCCGGATGGCTTCACCGAATCGAGTGACCGGATCGATGTCAATTTCAATTTACTGGAAGCGGATTTTGGATTGCGCAGTAAATTCCGGGAATATTTCAGCTGGGAGCTTGCCTACATCTACAGTCTTTACCGCGCGAACATCGGAACCTACTCTTTATATGAATATTCAACTCAACAGATCTATGTGGTGCCGGAATTTCGGTATTCTTATCTGCGTGGCCACGCCTTGTCGTTGCGTCTGAGACGGGATAAAATTTTTCCGGACCTGGACCGGGCTATAAATCCCCGTAAAGGATATACCATTGCTTTTCGATATATGCACGAGTGGAACCAATTTCTGGATGACTTCACGACCGAAGGCGGGGATATAGACGAGGTTTATACCAGCTACAATTACAACCGTTATTATATTGACCTGGAAAATTACCTGCCGGTTCCGTTTACCAAGCATCATGCGTTGAATGTAAGATTACAGGGCGGATACATCGACCAGGACGTCAATGACTTCTTCTATTTTTTTGCCGGGGGATTTGTGGGAATGAAGGGATTCAGTTACTACAGTATCGGCGGCAAGCAGATGGCCATCGGGACCGTCACCTATCGCTTTCCTCTGGCCCGTAATTTAAATCTTAACATTTTCAACTGGTATCTGGACAAAATATATCTGGGAACATTCTATCAGTATGGCAATGCCTGGAGCAGTTCTTCTCTGGATCTGGGAGATTTCAAATCTGACATTGGCATTCAGCTTCGCCTGGAATCTTTTTCATGGTACATGTTTCCCACCCGGATTTTTTTTGAAGCTGCTTATCCCTTAGAAAGTACCCGCTATCAGAGTATCGAAACTGAACAGGTAACGGAGTATAAGCAGGACTGGCGATTTTACTTTGGGGTGTTGTTCGATTTTGATATTCGTTTCGATCAATTATTAAGGAGAATTCGATGAGCCGCATATCAAGCTATGCAATATTTTTTCTTTTTTGTTTCTCCATGATGCATGCTCAGACGCCTTTTAACTGGGGAAACGATGAATTACTGGCACGGCGGCTGGAATTACGTAATCAGGCGATGTCAAAAACCCAGGACACCTCGTATTCCTATGTGGAATCTGAAGTCCCCAATCAAAAGTCAGTGGGAAAGGCGGTGTTATTTTCGGCCCTCATTCCCGGAAGTGGTCAATTCTATGCCAAGTCTTATATAAAAACCGCCGTTTTTCTGGCAATTGAAGTGAGTGCCCTGGCGGTAAATATTTCCAATACACAGAAGGGGGATGATAAAGACCTGGAATTCAGGCAATACGCTGATGCGAACTGGGACGAGTACCGCTACTGGTCCTATGTAAACTGGGTGGGATTGGATAAGGGAATCTATACCGATCTAGTGGTGCCGGAGAATTATGTAGAAATGGTCACCGCTCCAAATGGTGGAACCTGGTATCTCATCAATGAACAATACTTTAATGCCAACAGGGATGAAATTATCTCCAATCTGCGGGAAATTGAAGGAAATGAATTCAGTCATCGCCTGCCGTCGACTAAAACCCAGCAATATTATGAAATGATCGGGAAATATCCCGGCCAGTTCGGTAATGCCTGGAATGACGCCAGCTTTGATATTGACTATCGACCCGAGAATGTAACCCCCAGTGTTAATTTTTATATGGATATGCGTGATCAGGCTAACCGGTATTATGATATGGCCCAGTATGGGTTGATGGCTGTTCTAATCAATCATGTGGTGTCCGCGATTGACGCCGGATTCACCACCCGCAATTACAACCGCAGACAGGTCCAGATGGAAATGAGTTACAACAATATCCGCTATAAAGGGGATTATCTGAATATGTTCGGTGTGAATGTAAAATGGTAATGCAGCACTCTCTGTAAAAATATCGTTATGGTGAATTGATATCAGGAAACTGTGAAATGAACTTGAAACTTATTTGCTTTGCACTGCTTGTTTTTATTTCAATTTCTCTGGCTCAGCAAGCCCAACCGTGGCCTAATGGCACACAGTTGCAGGATGAAATGGAAAATGCACAAAAGAAGACACCGTCGAAAACGAAAAATATTCTGTATTCCTTGATTTTGCCAGGTGCCGGACAATGGTCAATGGGTTATAAGGGACGGGCAAAATTTTTTATGGGAACAGAATTTTTACTGTGGGTCGGTTATTTTGGTACCCAATCTTATGCCAATGTTATCCAGAGGGATTACCGTGGTTATGCCTCGGTTCATGCAGAGGTAAATACTGCGCAAAAAGATGAACAATACTGGATCGATATTGGTAGTTCTGATAATATATATGCCTTTAATGAACAGAGATTGAGAGATCGGAATAAGGATGCCCTTTATCCGGAAGCTGCTGACTATTACTGGCAATGGGATTCCAAAGAAAGCCGCGGCTATTATAATAATCTGAGGGTAAAGGAGCATAACTGGGAGAGACGCGCCACTTTTGTGGTGGGTGCCTTTGTTCTCAATCGCCTGGTCAGCGCCATTGATGTGGTTCGGATCATCCGCAAGGAAAATAAGAAACAGGACAGACAGATGTCTCACTTACATTTTAACTATAAAACCACCCAGACCGGTGCAGGAGTATTAAATCTGAATTTTTCACTGAACTGGTAAAAAATCCCGGTTTATGAAAAAAGTCCTCATCACAGGCAGTTCAGGTTTTCTGGGACAAAATCTGCTAAAACTTGCCCCGCGAAATACCCAAATTATCGCTCATTATTGTCAAACTATACCCGAAAATCCTGGCAGTAAACTTGAACTTTTCCAGGCTGATTTTCGAACCGGTCATTGGGAGTTCATTCAAAAATTGCGGCCGGATATTATTATTCACACGGCGGCCATGGCTGATATTGATGAGTGTGAATCACATCCGGTCCCGGCCCGCAAAATTAATTTTGAAACGACTTGCCGTTTGAGTGATTTAGCAAGGTCTTTGGGTAGCCGCTTCATCTTTATTTCCTCCGATGTGGTTTTTGAAGGAAATCGGGGGCATTATAAGGAAGAAGATAAGCCCTGTCCCCTGAATGTTTATGCCAGAACCAAATCTGAGGCAGAGCGATATATCCTGGACAATCCTTCCAATATGGTGGTTATCCGCCCGGCTCTTTTTTATGGTTCGGCTTTAGATAGCCGGCCTTCTTTTTCAGAAATTATGTTCCGGCGCCTGCGAAGCGGTCAAAATATACATGCTTTTACAGATCAATACCGCACACCTGTTTTGGTAAAGGATCTGGCGAATGCCATCTGGGAACTGGTGCATCACGACTATTGCGGTTTACTCCATGTGGGTGGACCACAGCGGTTTAATCGGTATGAAATGGGCTTGGTATTGTGCTGGATTTTTAATCTGGATAGCAGTCTTCTGATCCCGGTAAAATCCAGTGATGTGCAAATGAATGCACCGCGACCTCTGGATTGTTCCCTGGATAGCTCCCGGGCTGCAGGTATTCTTAAAACCCACTTCTCGGATTTTGAGGAAGGCTGCAGGCTGGCATTTTCTGAAAATTAGAAACGTGTTAGATTCCGGAAAGTTTCCATCCTCGATTCGATATCCTGCCGGGAAATTTCCTTTAATTTATTAAAACTGAAAGATTCAACATTAAAGGAAGCGATAACGGTTCCATAGGCCACCGCTTTGCGGTAATTTTCGTTACTCAGGGTCGAACAGGTGGCCAAATAACCCAGAAATCCTCCGGCAAAACAGTCTCCGGCGCCGGTTGGATCCACGACATTCTCTACC
Source organism: bacterium (assembly GCA_020350205.1). Taxonomy (GTDB): domain Bacteria; phylum Calditrichota; class Calditrichia; order RBG-13-44-9; family RBG-13-44-9; genus RQOF01. The sequence goes on along the minus strand of CP070707.1, from coordinate 1,634,554 downwards.
GGAAATGCGGGAGCCGAGAAATAATCATCAGTCGTCATCATCACGGCACCGTGTTCTCCCTTTTTGATCACCAGCACCTTCGGGCCCTCTTGTAATAGTTGTTTACCCGCCAGGTGAATATTGTGAATTCCGGTCAATTCCCGGATTTCTTCATCGTTTAAAATCATCACATCGACTTGGCTGATTACTTCCTGCAGTTCCTGGCGTTTTCCGCCGATCCAGAAATTCATGGTATCTAATACAGTCAGAATGGGAGAGGGAATACTGGCAAGCACCTGCAGTTGCAACTCCGGATCAATGTTTGCCAGGAAAACATATTCACTGTTACGATATTTATCGGGAATGGAGGGCTTGAATGTCTCAAATACATTGAGATACGTGTATAAGGTATCGCGCTGATTCATGTTACTATGATAACGGCCACCCCAGCGGAAAGTCTCGCCTTTTTCAACCTTTAAACCCATGAAGTCCACATTTTTATTTTTAAGAAAGTCGATATGATTAAAATCAAAATCTTCCCCGACTACCCCTACCATGTTGACCGGTGCAAAAAAACTGGCAGACGCACTGAAAAAAAGTGCTGATCCGCCCGGCGAATCGGTGACTTTACCCTGCTGGGTTTCGACACTATCCAGGGCAATTGAACCCACAACTAAAATTGACATCGGTGATCTCCAGGATTAATATAAAGAGGTTAGAATTTACATTGATTCCGGTGCGGCCACGCCTAGTATTGTGAAACCATTGGCCAGAACCGTTTTGGTGGCCAGGCACAAAGCCAGCCGGGCCTGTGATAAATCTTTATCGGTTGTCAATACCCAGCACTCGGTGTAGAACTTATGGAAAGCGGTGGATACCTCAGATAAATATTGAGTGAGCTGGTGCGGGGTGAATTCCCGGGCACAGCGTTCGACAACCGTGGGAAATTCCAGTAATTTTTTAATCAATTGAAATTCATAAAGATGCTCCAGCCGCTGCAGAGTAACTTCGTTTTTATAGCTCAGTTCCTTCTCCGCGGCATTTCTCAGGATACTGCAAATCCGGGCATGAGCATATTGGTTATAATAAACGGGATTTTCGTCTGATTGCGATTTTGCCAACACCAGGTCGAAATTGAGATGACTGTCCATGCTGCGCATTAAAAAGAACCAGCGGGTGACATCCACCCCCACTTCATCCATCAATTCATCCAGGGTCACAAAATTCGCCCGGCGGGTGGACATCTTCACTTTTTCCGAACCCTGATATAAGGTAACGAATTGATGAATAAGAACCTTGATTTTAGAGTCATCGTAGCCCAGCGCCTTAATGCCTGCGAGCACATCAGGATAAGTAGCAATATGATCTGCGCCAAAAATATCCACAATCAGGTCAAATCCGCGCTCAAATTTATCGCGGTGGTAAGCAATATCCGGAAGCCGGTAGGTCGGCTCTCCGCTGCTTTTCACAATCACCCGATCCTGATCGAGTCCAAACTCCGTAGACCGGAACCACAGGGCTCCCTCTTTTTCATACGCCAGATTTTTATCTTTCAGTAAACGGATGACCTGCTCGATTTCCCCGCTATCGTACAGATCTTTCTCATTAAAATAAACATCGAATTGAATGCCGAGTCGCTGCAGAGTTCCCTTAATATCCTCGAAAATATATGTTTCTGCGGAATCTTTAAAGATGTCAAGGGATTTATCAGGGCGGTTCAGGAATGCATCCGAATGCTTCTCCAAAATTTTTCTGGCAATATCGACTATATATTCACCCTGATAATAGTCCTCCGGAAATTCAGTGGCCTTTCCCAGCAACCCCTCATAACGCAGTTTTACGGAATCCCCCAATATACGCATCTGCCTGCCGGCATTATTAAAGTAATATTCACGGGTTACCGAGTAACCGGCCCATTCCAGGAAATTAGCTATGGTATCTCCCAGTACGGCCTGCCGGCCATGACCAATGGTAAGGGGACCGGTGGGATTGGCGCTTACAAATTCCACCTGGGCATTCTGCGTTTTTCCAAAATCTTGCCGACCATATTGATTTCCCTCTTCGAGGATGTTACTGACGGTTTTTTGTAAATATTGGGGTGAAAAGAAAAAATTGATAAAGCCGGGACCGGCCACTTCAGCTTTTTCAATGTGAGCAGAATCGATATCCAAATTATCAATGATCTGTTGCGCAATTTGACGGGGATTTTGACGAACCTCCTTCACCAGCAACATAGCCAGGTTAACGCTCAGGTCACCATGTGTTTCTATTTTTGGGATATCAAAAGAGTACGCTAGTTTGGGGTAGGAAAGTCTCTCAAGTGCCCGTTCAATTTTGCTCTGCAAATACCATTCGATTCTTTGCATCTTCCTCCACTCGGATAATTCGTGCATCTCCCCATAGTTTTTCCAGCTCATAGAACTTTCTGTAATGTTCCTGGAAAATGTGAACAACCACATCAATATAATCCAGCAGGACCCATTGCAGGTTTTGATAACCTTCTTTATGCCAGGCTTTTAATTTTTCCTTTTCCAATTTTTCCTGCAGATAATCACTGATGGCTTTAACATGAGGATCGGATTCAGCTGTTACCAGAACAAAATAATCAGTGACATCGGTTAAGCCTTTAACGTCCAAAATCAGAATATCATTTCCTTTCTTTTCCCAGGATAACCGGGCTAACTTTTGGGAGAGTTCTTTTGAAGTCAAACAGGTCCCTCTATTTTTTCTTAAACGGTTTCAAATTTTTGTAGTCTTTTCCCAGAATGATGCTAGCTTGCAGTTGTTTGCTTTTATCAACTTCGCTGATGACTTCTTTTTCGTCGATCCCCAACATATCTGCAATTTCGCCGGCTTCATCCGTATTTCCGCTCCGGTCAACAACCTGGGATGCAGTAACATTAAAATTCTTGTGGTTGCCCAGATACACCACATCAACACCGGCTTCACGTAAGAAATCTGTGACGTCTTTTGCGATCCCGGCAACACCACAACCGTTCAGTACCTCAACCTGTGTTTTTTGCTTCACCGGCTTGATGGGGGGCTTTATTTCTTCTCCCTCGGTTTCACGGTCGGAGAGACTGTGTTCCTGATTTGCAATGCTCACCGTGTCAGGTTTAAGGAAAATATCAGTAAAATTCAGGGATGTCGATACCTGATAGACGACAAAGATCAGGCAGATCACCAGTAAAAAATATAAAAATGGCTTTAGAAGAGTAAGTAAACCAGGGGATGATTTTAGCCGGGTATCGGCCTGTTGCCGGCTTTCTTTCTGCTGTTTATGGATAATTTTACGGATATTCTTATTGGAAAGGTCTCTCCGGGTTCTTCGTGCCAAACTCACTCATCTCCTAAACTCATTTACCAACCCATTCCATTATAATACCGGGGTCCATAATAACCGGGTCCATAATATCCAGGGCCTACCTGAACGCCCAGCTTAATCATGCTGTTATCCGAAGGCTGGTAAAAAAGTTCTGCACCCCCGAAAAATTGGGTATTATTCAATGCAGGATTGCTGAATGAATTATAAGGCGTGTTCATGACGCCCAGATTCAATCGCAGAAAAAGCGGATTACTGATTTGATAATTAATGGTGTTCATATAACTGTTGACCATCATCCCGCCGGCACTACCCATGCTCATATAACTCATGGAAAAGGTATGGTTCATGCTTAAACGGTCTGAATTGAGAAAGCCCAGAATCACATTGCTGTAGGGTCTGATTCCAACCTGAGAAAATTCAGGCATTTTTGTCTTTTCTTTCAACTGGGCTTGTGCCAATAACGGCAGCGACAATAATACAAAAAGAACCATAAATTTCCGCATGATACCTCCTGAAATAACCTTCATACCAAACTAACCGTGAAGGTTTAAAAATTGTTCCGTCCAAAATTTAAAGAATAATTTGTATAAATGAAAGAGTAAATTTGAGATTAGAGATACCGGTCAAAAGTGAAATTGTAAAGCAGCTTTAATTTTGTTTTTCCAGGAAGAAATCGTTAAATTCATACTTTATTTCATGTTAAAAAGTTGAATCCATCAAAATAATAACACAAGCAAGGTATACAACCCTATGAAAGTGCAAATCAGATCGAAACGTTTACAGATTCTTGAAATTCCAGTACTCATACTACCGGTTTTCCAGGATAAAAAAGTCTGGCCACATGCTTTGAATTTTTTAATTGAACACCTGCATCCTGTTCCGGATCAGCTGTTTCAGCATCCGCGTCCGGAATGGAAGCTACATCAAAAACGGCTGATTTATACCACCCATAACCGCATCCCGCTGGTTGTACTGCAGGGAGCCGGTAAAGAGAGTGAATGGAATCTGGATAAAGCCCGGCAGTGGTGGGGTGCTGCCTTGCAGGTGATGAATGAACTGAAAGAGGTAAAAGCGGGAATCTACTGGGATGGGCAGTTCCCTCAAACGAGGGACCCGGAAAATTTATTTATCGAATGCGTTGCAGCGCTTCACACCGCCGCGTATCGGGTGACGCACTTCCAGACCGAGCGGGAGGAGCTCCCCCCGGAAGTGGAAATGATTGAAATCATTCATCCCCATCCCCCAAAACGGCTTACGAAATGGCTGGAGACCGGAGAACATCTTGGAAAGGCAGTGAATTTGGCCCGGCAGCTGGCGGAATTTCCCTCTAATGAACTGACCCCGCAGGTCTTCGTGAAGCGAATGAGGGAGCTGGGAGAGATCCACAAATGGCAGCTGGAAGTTCTGGACAGGAAGGCGCTGGAAAAGAAGCGAATGAATGCCCTGCTGGCAGTGGCGCAGGGGAGTGATCATTCGCCATACCTGGCCATTGCCTCATATCGGCATCCGGCAGCCAAACAAACAGTGGGTTTGGTAGGAAAAGGGGTTACTTTCGATAGCGGAGGAATATCCATCAAGCCCTCAAAAAATATGGAAGAGATGAAATATGATATGAGCGGGGCGGCGGCGGTTCTGGGAGCCCTGTCGGTGGTTTCCGCAACCCGACTGCCAATCAATGTGGTGGCAGCCCTGCCGCTGGTGGAAAATATGCCCTCCGGAAAAGCGATTCGACCCGGCGATATTGTGCGCAGTTACAGCGGGAAGACCATTGAGATTATCAATACTGATGCTGAGGGACGGTTAATCCTGGCCGACGCCTTGAGCTACCTGGAGCAAAAATACCAGCCTGACGTTATGGTAGATCTGGCGACCCTGACCGGGGCGGTGGTAGTGGCCCTGGGAAATATGGCCGCAGCGGTATTGAGCGAAAAAGATGACCTAACCCGGGCGTTGCGGGAGGCCGGAGACCTGGCCGGGGAAAAACTCTGGCCACTTCCGCTGTGGGAGGACTACAAAGAACTGATGAAAAGCAAGCTCGCGGACGTCAGAAATATTTCCACCAAAAGCGGGGCCGGGGCTATTACTGCAGCAATTTTTCTGCAGCAATTTGTTGGCAAAACCGCCTGGGCGCATCTCGATATCGCTGGCACGGCCTATGGTATGCCGGCAAAAAGTCACCGTCCGGAGGGTGCTACCGGATTTGGGGTGAAACTCTTGTGGTATTGGATAAGTTCTCTGTCCAAATAAAAATTTAAAGATCGTATTTACCTGCGAGTCGTTGAAAACTTTCTTCAACAGCATCAATGTAAATTAAGGCAATATTGCTTCTTTTTTCAGCGTGTAAGATTTCTCGCGGAATCCCTCCCTCAGAACCAGTTCAATCATATTGATCCGGTCGTCATTTAAAATCCGGTTCAGCTCTTTCACACTCAAACGGCTGGTTGGTTGCCGGTTAAGGGAAATGACCTCCCCGTGCAGGGAAATCCCGGCCCGGGCGGCCGGGGAACCCTCCCAGATCCCCTCGATAATCGTTTTATTCCCGGAATTTTTATTCAGGTTTATACCGATGGAAAAGAAATTATTTTTCCAGTTCAGGCTGTTTTGCTGAACCAGGATCAGTTCATTGTCCGGATAGTGCAGATAGACTTCGAAATGGGATAGAAATTCCTCCCCCAGGATGATATCCTCGGTGTTGGAAAAAATAACCGGGAAGTCCCGCAGCTCAAATTTTCCGAGGCTCAAAAGGCTCACCCGGGAGAGATAATTTTTGTCCAGTTTGCTGGTGGGCCAGCTGGCAAACACTCCCTTAGAGGCAATAAGGGGTACCCGGCTGCGCCGCTGGTTATCCAGGGCTGCCATGGGAAAGATCACCCCGAAGGGGGCGCCGGTGTCGATCAGACCGGACCAGTTCCAGCGCTGGTCGACCTGGCAGTCTATCCGCGGTAAAAAGGCCGCATTGCGGGTATCCAGCGGTATGCGGTAGGTCCGTGAGGATTCCCGCACCGGAAAAGGCTTACGGGACAGGGTCACCTCTTTCCGCCCATAATCGATCTTTACATAAAAAAATTTCAGGAAGTCAGAGCCCAGGAAACCGTGAAAATCGGGATCGGCCGTGTAGTAATAAGTATAATCCATGGACACCAGACGAAACTCCTCTACGGCCATATCCCCCAGTTGCAGGGTGACCGGTTCCTGTAAAAAGTGGGCATAGCTGATCTGTCCCGAAGGAAGCAGGGAAGAGCCCCGGGTCATGTCCAGCAGCTGCCGGGTCTGATCGGAGATGCTGGTAAAGGCCCCGGTGTCCAGGATGAAGGACAGCGGCCGGGAAGTGCGGTCGACCTTAACGCTCACATACATGCGGTGTCCCTGCAGGTCAAACGGAATCCGGCTCTCACTGCTGTTAAAGCGGGCTGTTCCGCCGCCGAAGTGCGGTTGGGAGAACAGTTGCGAGGAGATCAAAAATAAGGCAAAAAGCCCGTACCTGCGTAAATATATTGAATGCAAGCTCATCATGTTGATTTATAGTATCGGCAGAGCCGGAGAGAGGTGAAGGGAAAAGGTGAGAAAAGAGAAATAAAGTGGAATACTGGATTTTTCAAGTTAATTTAATAACAGGATGAAATCTTTTGTCATCTCGACCGACCCGGCGCTCAAATTTTTAAAAATTTGAGTGTCGGGGAGTGGAGAGATCTATTTATATACGACATCTTCAAAAGGAAAAATCTTTCGACTCTCCCGCACTCACTAGATTGCTCACAGTATTGATTGTCTCCGAATCAAAATTGAGTGCGGAATCGCTCAAGATGACCGTAAGTTAAGTTATCAGATTGATATTTGGGCTTTTCGGAGAAAACATACCCATCCAAAAGCTTTTCATTTAGCTCTTCAAAATCTCCTCAATCTTATTTAATTCCTCCTCACTGAAAGCTAATTGATTCAATGCAGCCACATTATCCTCCACCTGCCGGACGCTGCTGGTACCCACCAGAACCGAGGTAATCCCTTCGAGTCGCAGTATCCAGGCGATGGCCATCTGGGCCAGGGTTTGGCCCCGTCTCAGGGCGAGTTCCTGTAGCTTTTTGACCCGGGACATCATCTCCGGGGTGAGAGCGTCTTTTTTAAGATAGGTTTCGGGACGGGCTACCCGGGACCCCTTGGGTATGCCGGTAATATAGCGATCGGTCAGAAGGCCTTGCGCCAGCGGAGAGAATACAATGCACCCCATGCCCTCCTGTTCAAGCGCATCCAGCAGATCACCCTCGATCCAGCGATCGAACATATTATATCTGGGCTGGTGTATCAGGCAGGGAGTACCCATGTCACGCAGAATTCCTGCGGCCTGGCGAGTTCGCTCCGCATCATAAGCCGAAATCCCCGCGTAAAGTGCCTTACCCTGACGAACCACCTGTGCCAGTGCCCCCATGGTTTCCTCCAGCGGCGTTTCCATATCCGGACGATGATGATAAAAAATATCCACATAGTCCAGTCCCATGCGTTTTAAACTCTGGTCCAGGCTGGCGATCAGATATTTGCGGGATCCGAAATTGCCATAGGGTCCCGGCCACATGTCCCAGCCGGCTTTGGTGGAAATGATCAGTTCGTCCCGGTACGGCATCAGATCTTTCCGGAGGATCTGACCGAAAGTTTCTTCTGCCGATCCGTATGGCGGTCCGTAATTATTGGCCAGGTCAATATGGGTGATGCCCAGATCGAAGGCTGTCCAGATCATAGCCCGGGAATTCTCGAAAACATCCACCCCGCCGAAATTATACCACAGGCCCAGGGAAATGGCAGGAAGTATAATACCGCTGGCACCGCACCGGCGGAAAAGCATGTTGTCATAACGCTGGGGAGAAGGAAATTTGTTCACAGATACCTCCTGATGATCTTATTGAATTGAAAATATAACCAATCGAAAGACAAATTATAAAGAACTCTTTCAATATCTTATTGTATTAACACCTTTTATCTTCCCTAGCTATAATCTGTGTTCGGTTATCTGGCTTGTATTTTTTAGCCAGATTTTGGGATTCGTCCCAGGTATGGAGGATTCAGGATAGGGAGGCAGTTTGTGTAAATAAAGATTCCGGCCAGAAGCATGCCGGAATTGTAAATGTTTACTTATTGGTGAGCAAATATATAGATACCTTCTAAAAAATATTTGCATTTAATAGTCATCTCCACGGCGTCCCGGCCTGAAAGTCCGGGACTCTGGTCGAGATGACAGGTTCTCTTTCTGTCTTCGAATTAGTTTTCATCTACAGGAATGTCAGTCTTTTGGGATAAATTTATAGCTATAACATTTAAATCCGAAGAATGGTGTTCTTTGAAAACAATTTGCTGCTTCAGGAGAATTTTCATGCCGAGATACCAGAATCCTAATAAATTTTAATACCACCTGAAAATTTTTAATCCAATCGAAAAGAAGCCGATTCCGATAGCGGACAGTATAACTGACGGCAGCAGAATCTCGGGAATCCCTGATCCCTCAATAAAAATTCCCCGAATATGATCTGCTAAAAGGGTAAGGGGGAGTTTATCAATCACGCTGATTGCCCAGTCCGGAAAATTATGATAACTGAAGAAAATGCCGGAAAGCACCATCATGGGAAGAACCACCGCATTGATCAAGCCATTGCCGATTTCATTGTTGGCGGTGCGTGACGAGATAAAGATAGCGATTCCTGAAAAAGCAACATTTCCGGCAATAAAAACGATCAGCAGGGCGATGAGATCCCCCTGAATAGAGATGTCAAAGAACATATAGGCGAACAGAAACAGAAGTAAGGACTCAATGATATTCATCCCCAAACGGACTGTAATCAGTGAAATCAGAAAATTGGACTTGCGCATCGGGGTGGCAATCATCCTGCGTAGTAATTTTTTGGAGCGTTTATCGATGATACCATAACTCAGCCCCCACATGCAGGACATCATCACGCCCATGGCAATGAGACCCGGGATCAGAAAATCGATATAGCGGGTTCCGGTGACGGTCAGGGGTTCGATTTGAGATCTGGAGAGGTCTGTTTGAATCAGTTTCCCACCATGGATCTGGCTGAGTTTCAGATACAGCAGCTGGGCCTCCGGGTTCATGGGATCGAAATGATAATACAATTGACCCCCTTTATTTTCCAATATCAGATTAATCTGCCCCCGTTTCAGCAGGATCGTAGCCTCATTCCAGCTTTTGGGAGTGAAGATGTAGGTCATATTGCCCAGTTGCTCATCCGGGATTTTCAGAGACAATTCTCCTTCTTCATTGCGTGACAGGGTAAATTGGTCGGTAAAGGGTTTAATTAAATCTGTAACAGCCGAATCCCCCCCTCCGCTCTTAACGTTATTTTCGATGATTGCCACGGTTCGGACCAGATCGGGTTTTTTAGTAAAAGCGATCCCCAGGCCCAGTGCCATCAGAATGGGAAAAACAATGCCCCAGAAAATGACTCCCGGTTCCCGGATGATTTCCTTAAAATGGGCGATAATGAGTTGCGGTAAATGATGTTCCAGAGTATTACGCGTCATGCAACTCCCTGCCGGTGAGTGATAAGAAAAGGTCGTTCAGGGTGGGCCTCCTGCATTCGATATTTTTTAAACTGATATTGTTTGCTCTTAGTGTTGAGATAAAATTGGGAAGCTGATTTTCAATACTTTTGATGTATAAAATTCCTTTGCCACTTTTTTCATCCCAGTCCATTTGGATATCCTTCTGAATCTGGCTGATATTAAAATTGGACAGATTGCCTTCCAGGGAAAATTCGATGTTTTTTACCTCTTTGTCCTGAGCCAGTAATTGGTTGAGGGTGCCCTGACTGATAATTTTACCTTTATCGATGAGGACAATAAAATCGCAGAGCTGTTCAGCCTCTTCCATATAGTGGGTGGTTAAGATCAGGGATGTCTGTCGGGATTCATGCAAATTGAGCAGAATTTGCCAGATATCCCGGCGGGCGGTGGGATCCAGCCCGGTGGTTGGTTCATCCAACAGTAGAATTTTGGGCTGATTCAGCAGAGCAATGCCCAGTGCCAGACGCTGGCGTTGCCCTCCGGATAAATTAACCACATAGGACTTGCGTTTTTCCTGAAGTCCGGCCAGTTCGATAATCTCTTCAATCCGCCTGGCCGGGAGTTGATAAAAACTGGCAAAAAGCCGTAAAGTCTCGGCAACGGTCAGTTTGTCGATGAAGCGGGTTTCCTGAAGCGAAATCCCGATCAGGCGATGCAGGCTTTCCTCGTTTCCTTTCCAGCTTTTGCCGTGGATAAAAATCCTGCCGCTATCGGGTTTTTGGATACCTTCGATCATTTCTACCAGGGTGGTTTTACCCGCCCCATTTGGACCCAGCAACGCCAGAAATTGTCCCTGGTACACCTGCAGATCGATGCCTCGCACAGCCTTGACCTGCTTAAAGGACTTGAAAACCTGCTGGACATCGATAACAACTTCCGGACTGTTTTGATCTGACATGGACTCTCACCCTGTTCAAACAGAGATAAATTAAAACCAATCTGCCTGAGAATGGAAAGAGATTTTTACATTTATTCCGGATGTACTCTTCAAATCCGGGAAATTGGGTGAAATCTCGTATTTTTTGAATGACAGTTACTGGATGCCTAATTGAACTCTGGAAGAAATCTGTGCCCTATCTCCCGTGATGTGCAATATTTTTTGCTGTTGAATTAGATTGACTTTTCTGCCTATCTTTTGCCAGAGTGTGGAGCTGATACAACAATCTTGCTGCAGCTTATTATACGTTTAATTGGGGTCCATGAATCAATTCATCGATATTCACAGTCATTTGATTCCGCAGTTTGATGACGGTCCGAAAAATTTCCAGGAATCGCTGGATATGCTGAGGCAAGCTGTGGATCAGGGCATTACCCAGGTTTTCGCCACCTCCCATTTTAATGAATGGATCCCCAGAGAGGTAGAAACTGAATATTTTAAAAAATTGAACCAATTACGCAAAAAGGCAGAACGTGCGAATCTCCCTATCACAATTCACTCCGGCTCTGAAATCTTTTACCATCAATATGTAGAGAAAACAGTTAAAAAAAGCAAGGTAACCACACTGGGCAATTGGGGACAGTATATCTTGCTGGAATTTCCCATGTTTCAGATGCCAGACGGGGCTGAGGAGGTACTTTTCAAACTGGCGGCCGATAAATATATCCCGATCGTGGCACACCCGGAACGTTATGTCAAAATTGTTGAACGTCCCCGCAGGATCCTCAATTTTATTCGCTTTGGAGGTTTGCTACAGGTTAACGGTGGCAGCATTCTGGGACATTTCGGAAAAGATATACAAAAAGTGGCTTTACAGCTGTTGGAGCGGGAACTGGTCCATTTCATTGCATCGGATGCCCATTCTCCCAGAGTCCGCCAGTATGTTCTAAAACCCGTTTATGAATTTCTACAGAATAAAATATCAGAGGATTATCTGAACAAGGTCCTTTTCGTCCATCAGAAGATGATTATTGATCAACAGATTCTTGAACCGATCCAGATACCCGAAGAAGAAAAATTGAGTTTTTTTGAATCCATTCGAAAACGTTTTAAAACCTCGTTTTAAAAAAAACAGTGTGACAAAATATAACGGAGGCCCTGATGTACAATGTGACTCCTACCCGAGAGATATATTGGAATATTTCCGGCATCATTTGGATGTATGTACTGGCCGTGATCAGTCTTTCCATCTTTGGATGGAAATTATATCGACGTTTGCGCCTCTGGAAATCCGGAAAGCCGGATGCCCGGATGGATCAGCTCGGACTGCGCCTCAAAATGGTATTTCAGTATGCACTGGCTCAGGGCCGGCTCATGAAGAAAATGTACGCCGGTCTCCTGCATGTGTTGATGTATGCCGGTTTTATCATTTTATTTATCGGGACCTTGTTAATTTTTCTGCAGGTCGATTTTACCGAACCGTTGTTTTCCTGGACCTTTCTTGAGTCAACCTTTTACCTTTACTACTCGCTTATCCTGGATGTTTTTGGCGTTCTGGCCATCGTGGGAATTCTGATGGCAGCATATCGCAGAATTTTCATGAAACCGGTTAACCTGAAGAATCGTCGGGATGACCTGATTATACTTGGCTCCTTTTTACTGATTTTAATTACTGGTTTTATCATCGAAGGTCTGCGGATTGGGGCAACCCAACCACAGTGGCAGGGCTGGTCTCCGGCCGGATTACTGGTGGCGAATTTTTTTCACTCAGCTGGTATGACCGGGCAGAGTATGCAACGCTGGCACCTCTATAGCTGGTGGTTTCATCTGGTCATCTCCCTAGCCTTTATAGCCTATATCCCCTATTCTAAGCTGTTTCATGTTCTTACTGCACCCTTGAATATTTTCTTTCAAACACTGGGTCCTAAAGGGATTTCTTCGAAGATGGAATTGGAAGAACTTGATCATTTCGGGGCCTCACAAATCAATCATTTTTCCTGGAAGGAATTGATGGATCTGGATGCCTGCACTGAATGCGGCAGGTGTTCGGACGTCTGTCCGGCGACCACCACCCAAAAAGCCCTCTCCCCCATGAAGGTGATCCTGGATCTGCAGCACCATCTTTCTCGAGAAGCCAGCGTACTCCTTCAAAAAAATGGGGAGGAAAAATCATTTTCCCAAAAAATGGTGGGGGAGGCTATCCTGGAGGAAGAATTGTGGGGCTGTACCACCTGTCTGGCCTGCCAGCAGGCCTGTCCGGTTTATATTGAACATATTCCCAAAATACTGGAGATGCGGCGACATCTGGTTCTGGAAGAGAGTCGTTTCCCCACTGAGGTAACCACCACCTTTAAAAACTTGGAAACCAACGGTAATCCCTGGGGAATTTCTCCTGAAGACCGTGAGAAATGGACTGAGGGTCTTCCGGTTCCCAAAATGAGAGAGGTCGAGGGGGGAGTAGACTACCTGTACTGGGTTGGTTGTGCTGGTGCATATGATGCAAGGAGTCAGCGTGTCTCCCAGGCGATGGTAAAGATTCTAAATGCTGCAGGGACAAGTTATGCCATTCTGGGGATGGAAGAAACCTGCAACGGGGATCCCGCCCGGCGTATCGGGAATGAATATTTGTTCCAAATACTGGCGGAGCAAAATCTGGAAACCTTGCATCGCTATAAATTCAAGAAAATTATAACTACCTGTCCCCATTGCTACCATACCCTGGCATATGAATACAAACAGTTTGGAGGCGATTTTCAGGTAATTCATCATACCCAATTGCTGCAGGAATTGATTACCAGTGGAAAAATCCGGCTGCAAAAAGAGATTTCACAAAAGGTGACATATCACGATTCCTGCTATCTGGGACGTCACCATTCCATTTATGATGATCCGCGGAAGATTTTACAGGCAATTCCAGGTATGAAAACCATTGAGATGCCCCGCAACCGGGAAAATGGATTTTGTTGCGGAGCCGGTGGGGGACGTATGTGGATGGAGGAGCAGCAACCCAAGGTAAACCACAACCGGGTGGAAGAAGCTGTCCAATCCGGGGCAGAGATGGTCTGCAGTGCCTGCCCGTTCTGCGCGACCATGCTGAGTGACGGGATAAATGAAACCTCCAGGCAAGAACAGCTGGAGAACCAGGATATTGCGCTCCTTGTTTCGAAGGCGATGAATGGACAAACTGTATAGGATAATTATTGCAGATACTTTGAAAATCTCCGGGAGAGGTGAATAAAACAGTTTGATTTTTTAGGGTAAGGATGCAGGAGGGGGGGATGCAGGACTGGTTATTTTGAAATACTGTGGTTGAGAGGGATATCAGACCAGAAAAGCAAAACCTTCCCAGCTTTCCCATACCGGGTGTATTTTTTCCGGACTGCACCGGTGTTGATTACAGCAAATTTATGATGTAAATTTAGACGTCTAAAAGTGAGGCTATCATCGTACGGTCATTTTTGAAATCTTTACAGATTGGTAAACTACAAACCAGCCATAACCTGGTTCTGGCACCGCTGGCCGGTATCTCAAACTACCCCTTTCGTCAGATTTGCCGGGAATTTGGTGCCGATCTTACCTTCACCGAAATGGTCAGTGTGGATGGTATGCTCTATCAGAACGATTCCTCTCTAAGACTCCTCAATATATATCCCCATGAGTCTCCGATTGGATTTCAATTTTTTGGTTCAGAACCCGATATTTTTAAGCAGATCATTCCAAAAATTTTGCCTCTGAACCCTGCCCTCATTGATATCAATTTTGGATGCCCGGTCCGGAAAGTGGTTGCGAAGGGAGCCGGTGCGGCACTTTTAAAAGATCTGCAGCGGCTTGAGGAGATTGTAGTGGCTGTAAAGTCTGTGAGTTCCTTACCGGTAACCGCAAAAATACGTATTGGCTGGGATAGTGACTCTATTGTAGCGGTAGAAGCTGCCCGGGCGGCTGCAGCCGGCGGAGCGGATGCCATTACGGTACATGCTCGCACCCGCAGTCAGGGATACTCCGGCAAAGCCAACTGGGAGTATATTGCCGAAGTCAAGCAAAATGTGAAGGTCCCTGTTATCGGGAACGGGGATGTCATTGACGGCCCGACCGCTCATAAAATGTTACAAAGCACCGGATCAGACGGGCTGATGCTCGCGCGGGGTGTTCTGGGTAAACCCTGGGTATTTCGTGAAATCATTGCGTTTCTGCAGGGGAAGGAGATTCCAGAGCAACCGACTCTCCCGGAACGGTTTCAAATCCTGCAAAGGCATTATGAGATGGAAGTTGCAGAATTCGGAGAGGAAACTGCATTACCGCAGATGCGCAAACACTTTGCCTGGTATACCCATGGCCTGCCGCAGGCTACAAAATTACGGAATCATATTTTTAAATTGAAAACATTTACAGAGATTTTAAAATTGTTTCATGACTATCAGGAAGCACCGTCAGTTTCCGAATTATTTAATTATTCAATAACAGGATCATGAAATAATTAAATTTATCAGCGGAACATTCGATGGTATGGAATATGATAAGTTAAAATTATTCGCTTCAGTTGTCTATAAAATGGATGAACAGTATGGATGATATAAAAAAGAAAGTCTATAAAGAGTTAAAAGTGATTGATTTGGCGGAAAGCAAGGATGTGGATTCATATCCCGGGAAGAGACCCATCTTATATGTATCCGATTTTTCCTTTTCACCGCCCACCGATGTCTGGGAGACGGAACAGTTGATTTGTGTGGTTATGGAAATCGCCGCCCTGAAATTGGAAGACTTTTTTATCAATTACCGGGAGGGATTTCTGGTGATTGAGGGCGAAAGAAAACAACCCGAACCGGATGAGAAAAATCGGATCATAAAATTTTATAAAAAGGAACTAGACTTCGGTAAATTTTTGGTCAAGATCAAAATGAATACCCGAATTGACAAAGATAAAATCACTGCCCATTATGAAAATGGATTGCTGCGGATCGATTTGCCAAAAAATATTCGCGGCAATATCAGGCATGATATTGAAATTCCGGTTAAAATAAAATGATAATATATCCTTCAAATACCCTAATGAAACTATTTTTCAATTGATTGAGAGTGTAATGACGACTAATAAAAAGAGCAATCGTTCAAAAAATAATTCACATGATTTACTGATTTTACCGGTGAAGAATATTGTAATTTTTCCCAATGTCATTTTCCCCTTGACGCTCGATAATCCTGAAATGATTGAACTGGTGAATGAGGCTCTGATTAAGCGGGATAATATCGGGATTTTTACGGAAATAGATCGCCGCGATAAAATTTCTCAGATTTTTAAAGTGGGCACCAGTGCCGCTATTCTAAAAATGTTTCATATGCCCGATAACAGCATCCGCCTGCTGGTTCAGGGTGTAAACCGGGTTAGGATCCGGGAAATGATTCAGAAAGCCCCCTATATTATCGCCCAGATTCAGCCCCTTTCTACCCGCATAAAAGATCCTATTTATTGTGAAGCTCAGGTTAGATATCTGAAATCAATATTGAAGAAAATTTCGGCAAATTCCCAGGCCATTCCGGCTGATTTCTATCAGACCATCTCCAGTCAGCGTAATGTTGAAAAGTTTGCGGATTCACTTGCCGCCAATCTGGAAATCAGTGTGCGCGAACAACAGCAGCTGCTGGAAGAAGAACTGTTGGATAAGCGGCTGGATATCCTCTCCGAGATTTTGAATCGGGAATGGAAAATAGTTGAAATCTCAGGGGAAATTCAGCAGCGGGTGAATAGCCAGGTCAACAAAACCCAGCGGGAATTTATCCTCCGTGAACAATTGAAGGCTATCAAACAGGAATTGGGTGAAGAAGGAGATGAGGAAGAGGAAGATTGGGAAGCAGAAATCGAGGATTTGCGGAAACAGATTAAAAATTCTAAAATGCCCCCGGAAGTGGAAGAAGTTGCCTTAAAAGAGTTGGAACGTATGGATGAAATGTCTCCCATTGCGGCGGAATATACTATCACCCGCACCTATATCGACTGGCTGATTTCTCTGCCCTGGAGCAATGAAACCAAAGATAATATGGATTTGGAAAATGCCAAAAAAATTCTGGATGAAGATCACTACGGTTTGAACGATGTAAAAGACCGAATTCTGGAATTTTTGGCGATACGTAAACTCAAGAAGCACTCCAAGGGTCCTATTCTCTGTTTTGCCGGTCCGCCAGGGGTGGGGAAGACCAGTCTGGGTCGCTCGATTGCGCGGGCAATGGGTCGGAAATTTGTCCGTTTTAGTGTGGGAGGAATTCGTGATGAAGCGGAAATTCGTGGTCATCGGCGTACCTACATCGGGGCCCTCCCGGGTCGAATCATCCAGATGATTAAAGAAGCCGGCACTGCTAATCCGGTATTCATGTTGGATGAAATTGACAAGATCGGTTCGGATTTTCGCGGGGATCCTGCTTCCGCCCTTCTGGAGGCGCTTGATCCTCAGCAAAACCGGGACTTTGTTGATCATTACCTGGATGTTAAATTCGATCTTTCTCGGGTGATGTTCATTACCACCTGTAATGTGCTGTACAATATGCCGGCAGCCCTGCTGGACCGCATGGAAGTGATTGAACTTCCGGGATATATTACCGAAGAAAAAATTCAGATTGCCAAACAGTACCTGATCCCGAGACAAGTGGACGAAAATGGTTTGAAGAAATCTCAGGTGAAGTTCCGCCTGGACAGTATTTCCCACATCATCAGTCACTACACCGATGAAGCCGGAGTGCGGAATCTGGAACGGGAATTGGCCAGAATTTGCCGCAAAGTGGCCCGTGGATTTGCCGAGGGGCGTGGACAGCCCCAGCGGATCTCTCCGGAAAATGTACCCTCCTATCTGGGACCGCCTAAAACATTTCAGGAACGGGCCGGAATTCAGGATGAGATTGGTATTTCTACCGGATTAGCATGGACACAGGCAGGTGGTGAAATTTTGTTTATTGAATCCACTTTTATGAAGGGAGGAAAAAATCTGACCCTTACCGGCCAGTTGGGAGAGGTCATGCGGGAATCCGCGCAGGCGGCATTGAGTTATATTCGCGCCCAGGCGGAGAAATTTGGAATTGATCCGGAATTTTTTCAAAAAAATGATGTTCATATACACGTTCCTTCAGGCTCCGTTCCGAAGGATGGTCCCTCGGCCGGGGTTTCGATTGCTACCTCGTTATTTTCCTTGCTCAGCAATCGTCCGGTTCGTTTTGATGTGGCCATGACCGGAGAAATATCCCTGCGGGGAAGGATCCTGCCGGTGGGAGGTATCAAAGAGAAAGTATTGGCGGCCCGGCGGGCAGGGATTAATACGGTTGTCTTACCCCGCCGTAATGAAAAGGATTTACTGGAGGTGCCGGAAAAAATCCGAAATAAGATGACCTTTCAGCTTGTAGATAAGCTCAGTGAAGTTTTTGAATACGCCATAAGAAAAAATAACCGCAAAATCCAGGGAAAAGCTACCCGTAAAATTTCTCGAAAAAAGGAAACTCGGAGACCCCGGGTGATAACCGGATAAAAAAAGATCCTTCTGTGTAACGAATAAATTTTCCTTCTTAAAAAACTAAGAATTTATATTCAGATATGAGCCACCAGAATCTACCGCAGGTTACTATTTATACTGACGGTGCCTGTACCGGAAACCCGGGACCGGGTGGTTTTGGGGTAGTGCTCATCTATAAGAATCGCCGCAAGGAATTGTCCAGGGGATTCCGCCAGACCACCAATAACCGTATGGAATTGATGGCATTGATTGCCGGCCTGGAGGCTCTGCGAGAAAAATGTCAGGTAACTTTGTATACCGATTCCAGGTATGTGGCTGACAGTATCAATCAGGGTTGGGCCAAACGCTGGCAGGCCCAGGGCTGGAAACGTTCAAAAAGAGAGCGGGCATTGAATCCGGATTTGTGGGAGCAGTTATTAGAATTACTGAATGGGCATCAAATTGAGGTAAAATGGCTCAAAGCTCATGCCGGTATCCCCGAAAATGAACGTGCAGATTTTCTGGCCGTGCAGGCCGCAAAAAACGGTCCCCTGGAAATCGACCAGGTCTACGAAAATCAGACATAAAGTCATGAGCTGTGATCAGTCCGGAAGTTCCCGGCTCTCCCTGTGCACTCTCTCGAGGATTTTTGGTATTAAAAATCATCAATTTTATTCCCTCGATTGCGGAAATATAAAAAATGTATTTATGCCACTTCAATTCCGCCCTTCTTTCTAAATGCCCTGAGTTATCAGACGGATTTTTTCTCCACTTGTGAAATCAGTTGGTTGGATTTCAAATAGGACTTTTGCTTTACTGCTTTGGAGTGTAAATTTTAACCTAAAGAAATAAATCGCAATATCCATGAAAACTGTCTACTGGATAGTATTCTTATGTTTAAATGCGGGTATTAGTTATTCACAAACGTTTCAGTCTTTCTTGGAACAGTTAGCAGGACACTCCGATTCCCTCAAAATGTTTTACGTTGACAGTTTTATGAACACCGCTTCCTCATTTCCCTATCCGGATAATGACAGCACTGTATATTTTATTTTCAGGGGAAATGTCCGGAGTATCACGGCAATAGGGGATTTCAATGGATGGCGTGATTCTTCAGATCACATGGTGCGAATCGCTGGAACGAATCTGTGGTTTCTTCGGCGGATATTTGACGCCGGGGCCAGGTTAGACTATAAATATGTATTGAATCATGCGGAGTTCATACTTGATCCCTTGAATCCCCTTCTCATCCGCGGTGGGTATGGCCCGAATTCCGAGTTGCCAATGCCCCGTTATGTTCCTTCGCCGGAGATAGAATTTTATGTTAATATTCCGCACGGAACTCTGCGGGATACTTCCTTTTTTAGTGGGCATTTAAAAAACAGCCGCTTGATTAAAATCTATCTTCCCCCGAACTACGAGTACTCGGATATTCAATATCCACTGGTTGTCTTTCACGATGGCCTGGATTTTCTCTCATTAGGTCAGATGAATAATATTCTGGATTATCTGATCTGGCAGAAACGTATTAGACCGGTCGTCGGTATTTTTATTCCTGCCAAAGACCGCGGGGGGGAATACGCCGGAAATCTTAAGAAAGTTTATGCTGCTTTTATTGTCAAAGAGTTGATTCCCTGGGTAAATGAAAAATTCCGAATCATGGATAGACCAGAACCTGTCGCCACTTTTGGTATCTCAAATGGAGGAAATATTGCTTTATGGTTGGGAATGCAGTACCCGGAAATTTTTCAAAAAGTTGCAGTTCAGTCCAGCAATGTGGAGGATTCAGTTGCCCTGGGTTATCAGCAGGCCTCATTTTCAGGCAGCCAGTTTTATTTGGATGTCGGTACCTATGATATCCCCGTATGTCTTCAATTAATGGATAATCTGGTAAAGATCTTAGAAAACCGCGGCTTTGCCTACCGGTATATAAAATATCCCGAGGGTCATAGCTGGGGCAGTTGGCGGTCCCATGTTAATAATGCGCTGGAGATGTTTTTCCCGGGGCCCGCGCTGGTCATGGAAAACAAGGATTAATTGAATAAAGAATGGGGATAAAGGTATGAAAGGAAAAACCGAAGTCATTGATCATCTCAATGGGATCCTTTCGGCCATATTGACGGCCATTAACCAATATTTTATACATTCTCAGATGTGTGAAAACTGGGGGTATGGCATATTGGATCGGAAATTCCGCCGGGAATCGATACGGGTGATGGTGACCGCAGAAAGTCTTATTAAGAGGATTTTATACCTGCAGGGACAGCCGAATATGAGCGACTATCTGAAGATTCGAATAGGGAGTACGCCTGTAAAACAATTGAAAAATGATTTAACTTTAGAACTGGAAATAATACAGCGCTTAAAAAAAGGGATCATTCAGTCCCGTGAATTCCGGGACGATGGGACCCGCAGACTGCTGATGAATTATGTTTCCGAGGCAGAACAAAATGTCGATTGGCTGGAAGCACAGATTGACCAAATCGGGACTCTGGGAGAAGGGAAATATCTGGCTCAGAATATTCATAAAAAAAGTCATTAAGAAAGGAGAACGGAACATGAAAGGATCACCGGAAATTATTAAGATTTTGAACAAATCGCTGGAAGGAGAATTGTATGCCATCATGCAATATATTCTGCACGGTGAGAGTTGTGAGGATCTGGGCTACAAAAAGCTTGCAGTTTTTTTAAAGAAGGAAGCGATACAGGAAATGAACCACGCAGAAAGTTTGATAGAGCGCATTTTATTTCTGGAAGGCACTCCAAATATGAAAATGAATCGCAACCTGGCCTGGGATAAAGCGATGCGCAAAAATTTTGACGGGCAATTAAAAGCTGAAATGGAAGGTATTAAAATTTATGAGGAGGGGATTCAGCTTGCCCGCAAACTTGAAGATACCGGAACCCGCAATCTGTTTGAAAGCATCATCAAAGATGAAGAGGAACATGTGGACTGGATCGAATCGCAGATTGGACTGCTGGATGACGTGGGAATAGAGAACTACCTGGCCCAACAGATGCATGGGAATGAGGAGGAATAGGAGAGGAGGAATTTTTCGGAAATTTTTCCGCCATTTGCAATAGTATTCATGTGGTTTCCGTCAGAGATTTATATTGCTGGTAAATATTACAGAGAGTCCGGCAGCCGAAATATTTTCGCTAAGATCTGAAGAGGTTGTGATTGCGAATTATGTAACGAAAGAGAATCTTAAATTTAAAAAAGGGAATCCATTTCACCGTTGCGGGGTAAATAACCTGATATTTTGTTGGGAATTCATAATATGAACTGAAAATATTCAAGTAATAATATGGATATTATCATACTCACCGGTAAAATATTTTTTTTGTATCTTACGGATAACTTTTTGCATCCTAATACCTTAATCGCTTTGTGAAATAAATTTTTTTGGACTACAATGTATATATTTTCACAAGCATTGTATACTGAAACTACATTTCAAAATGTAGAAGTTGTCGAATTTCTTGATGTAAGTGAGATATCTGAAAATGAACAGAGATTCTATAAATCACGCCGCCTTCGGAACCCATTCTTTAATAAAAGAGGGGCTCGGGATTGTCTGCAGAAGTCACCGCGCAGGCAGAGGTGGGGTAGATGACTATTTTGTTTGCAAAAAATGGATTGATGTCAGTTTAATAATTTTTTTGTTCTTTTAAGAATTTAAGTCCGGTTCAGGTAAACCATAAATAAAAGACATGAGATGCAGTTTTTAATTAAAGATGAAGCTTTTCTTACCATCGGCGCCGCCGCCCGGCAACTGGGTGTAGCGGTTCAGATCCTGCGACTGTATGAAAATTCCGGTCTGATCCTTCCTGCCAGAACACATTCCGGAAGGCGGTTGTATTCCATGAAAGACATGGAAAGACTGTGCTGTATCCGGGACCTTATCACCAAGGAAAGACTTAATATCAATGGTATTCGAAAGATGTTGTCCCTGATACCCTGTTGGGAATACCGGGGGGGGTATCGATGAAGATTGTCTGGATTGCCAGGCCTATCGTGAGGCAATTGGTCCCTGCTGGAATGTTCGGGATGTGGGAAAAAAATGCCGTGATGTCGATTGCCGTTCGTGCAGTGCTTATCATGTCTATATGAGCTGCAAAAATATTAAAAATATAGTGATTAACAGCAGATCCACTGATCAGAGAAAAATAAAACCAAATATAAACGATTAATTTACAGGAAGGTCTGTTATGAAGAAAATTCTAATTTTGGGTGCCGGAACAGGTGGTACTATCATGGCTAATAAATTAGCCCCGGTTCTCGACCGGAGAGAATGGCAAATTACGATTGTTGATAAAGACGAGTATCATCATTATCAACCCGGATACCTGTTTATTCCCTTCAATATTTATTCCCGGATCGATGTCATTAAACCGCGCCGGGACTTCTTTCCGGCTGGCATTGATGTCATTATGTCACCCATCGAAATTATTCAACCTGAAGCGAATAAAGTCAAATTGACCAATGGTCAGGTGTTATCCTATGATATTTTGATCATAGCGACAGGTAGCGATATCCATCCAGAAGAGACTGAAGGAATGTTGAATGGTGCATGGCACAAGAATATCTTTGATTTTTTCACTCTGGAAGGTGCCTTGGGTCTGCAAAATTATCTGAAATACTGGGAAGGTGGAAAACTAGCAATCAATATTGTTGAAATGCCCATCAAGTGTCCCGTTGCCCCGCTGGAATTTTCCTTTTTGGCGGATTGGTGGTTTACCGAGCAGGGTATTCGTGATAAAGTTCAGATAGATTATGTGACTCCTTTGCCTGGTGCATTTACCAAACCCCGGGCAGCAGAACTGCTGGGAAATTTTCTGGATCAGAAAAATATCAATCTGGTTTCAGAATTCTCCGTGGCCCGGGTGGATACTACCCAAAACAAGATTGTTTCCTGGGACAACCGGGAGGTCAGTTATGATCTGCTGGTAACGGTACCAACCAATATGGGCTCAGAGGTGATTGGTAATTCCGGAATGGGTGATGATCTCAATTTTATTCCCACTCATCAGAAAACGCTGCAATCCAAAAAGCATGACAATATTTTTGTGATCGGAGATGCCACAGATCTGCCCAGCTCCAAAGCCGGGTCGGTCACACATTTCGAAGCGGATATTCTGTACGAAAATATCCTGCGGTACATTGATGGCAGATCATTGAAGGAAGATTTTGACGGACATGCAAACTGTTTTATCGAATCAGGATTTGGTAAGGGTTTATTAATTGACTTTAACTACGATGTGGAACCGCTGCCCGGGAAGTATCCGCTGCCGGGTGTCGGACCCTTTTCACTCCTTCAGGAAACCAAGATGAATCACTGGGGGAAAATGATGTTTCGCTGGGTGTATTGGAATTTGCTCCTGAAGGGATCAGAATTGCCTATTGAGGCCCAGATGGTCATGGCAGGAAAGAGGCAGTAATCATGGAAACAAAACAACTTGAACAACAAATCCTTGAGATGAATCAAAAACTGGATGCACTCACCCAGTATATGCAGGAGCAGCAGAGCCGGCAGCGGGAATGGCAGGAGCTCAGAGATGATATGACCCTGATCGGAAAAGATATATTTCAGACAGCAGTGCAAGAACTGGATGAGGTGGCCTATCATTTTGAAACCGAGGACCTCTTATTTCTTATGAAAAAGTTACTGCGTAATACCCGTAATTTATCCAAAATGATGGACCAAATCGAAAGTGCGGTGGATTTTGTTAATGATGCAACCCCGCTGGGAAAACAAGTACTAAGCGAAGTCATGGATAATCTCACCGAGCTGGAGAAAAAAGGGTATTTCGAGTTCGGGAAGGAAGCTCTCAAAATTGTGGATACCATTGTCACCACCTTTACGCTGGATGATATACGATTGCTGAGAGAGAACATCGCTGCCATTATTATTACTTTCCGGAATATGACCCAACCTGAGATACTCGGAAGTATGAATAATGCTCTCAATTTTTTCCAGAAGATGGATATTCAGGTGGATAAAAAGATCGGATACTGGCAGTTGATGAAACAGATGCATGATCCTGAATTCAAGCGTGGTGTATCTTTTATGATCAATTTTATGAAGAATATGGTACGAACCAATGGAAATAGTGACGTAATGGTTGAAAATAATAGTGGGGCCTCAGGATCATAAGAATCGTTAAGTAGTTTGTGAAGTACTATAGCATTTGATTGTCATTTCGAGTCCTGCTATGGCGGGAAGAAATATATTTTTTAAGATCTCTCCGCTACGTCCCGGCCTGAAGAGCCTGGACTTCGGTCGAGATGACGGTTTCTCTTTTTGTGCTCAGGTGACTTAACACCGATAGAAACGATGTTTAAATCATTATGCTAAGAAGAGACTGAAGATTCAAATTTTTTAATACATATTGTAAGATGAGTTAATTAACACTACCAAGGAGGAATAATTATGCCGTCTAAAACTTTTGCCGGTAAAACTGTTGAGGTTGACAATGAAGGATTTCTGGTGAATCATGACGACTGGACTGAGGAAATGGCTCCAGAGATTGCCAAGGAGGAAGGCATTGATAATCTGACTGAAGGGCACTGGAATGTGATCCGCTTCATCCGTAAAGATTATCAGAAAACGGGTCAGATTCCTACTATTCGTCGAATGAAGAATGCCGGTGGAATTCCCACCAATGAGTTATATGAACTGTTCCCCCAGGGACCTGCGAAAAAATCTGCCAAAATAGCCGGTTTTGGCAAACCACAGGGTTGTGTATGATTGATCTGAAAAATGACTATCAATAAGGAGATATGACCGATGAGCGATGCAAAATATGAAGCGATCAAAAAAGTATCCATTGTGGTTTCCAAGGGTTCCCTAGAGGGAGTTTATCCGGGGCTCATTATGGCCAATGGTGCCCGTATGGAAGGGATTGAGGCAAATTTGTTTTTCACCTTTTTCGGCCTGGAGGCCATCATAAAAAAGCGTATGAATAAATTGAAAGTTGCCACGGTTGGAAATCCGGCGATGCACATTCCTTCGCTGTTAGGGATCATTCCCGGAATGTCTGCCTTCGCAACCTCCAAAATGATGAAAGAGATGGACAAACTGGATATTCCACCCCTTGGAGAGTTTATTGAAATGGTGTTTGATGCAGGAACGAAACTGTATGCCTGCAAGGCGACCGTGGATATGTTCCATTTAAGTATGGATGATTTCTGTGAACAGACCGACTCTATTATTAATGTCGGTAAATTCTATGAAATCGCAGCCGGCGGGCAGATTATCTTCACCTGATTTATTATTTGCAATAATCCTTTTTAAATGCTTTCAACACTTCGCCGGAATAAAAAAGCCCTGGAGACAGGGCCTTTTTATTTGGTTTTAAAATCGTGAGCCAGATCAGATTTTAACTTTTTGATGATGTCACACTTTAATCCGGTTTCAGTCCATGCATCCTTCCAGCTTGACATAGGCGTCATGTATTTCTTCGACTGCTTTTTCTAATAACGCCTCATCATCGGAGTCTTTCAGCCGGGAAAGGTTTTTTACGGCTGCCTGCAATTGGTTGATAGCTTCCTGATAGGTGTCTTTATTTTCTTCCATCCAGCGGGGCACTTCGGCCTCCTGAAGCGCCTGGGCTTTCTTTTCAAATTCGGGAATGGAGGCCTTTAACATTTCCCAGTTCTTTTCGGGCATATAGTCGTGATATACATAATACAGTGTTTTATGAAAATCGTCCAGTTCGGGGATAGGTGGATTGACAATCATCATCAGATTCTCAAAATCATCATGTAACTTTCGTGCAGCCTGGAGTAAATTCTCGTCATCATTATTATCCATGGCCAGTTTGTATTCATCCAGGGTTTTTCCCATTTGCGAGATCCCCTCGTTCCAGTGCAGCTTTTTATCCTGCCATTGTTCAGGGAATGCAGCATCCTTGAGTAACTGATACTGTCCCAGAATCTTTGGATAAAGCTCTTTTAACTGCCCCATATCTTTAGCAGGGTAAGCATCATGCCACATCGGGCGGATAAAATGATGCATTTTCTGGAGTTCGGTGATTTCTGGTTCGCTTACACTTTTCTCTTCAGGTGCCTGCGATGAACAGGAAATTACCAACATTAAGAAGAGAGCTGGAATAATTATGTTTCGCATGCAAAATCCTCCGGTTTATTCTGTGTGAATTGACGCAAAATTTATTGTTCAGGCCAGTAAAAACAAAACATTTATTAAAAAAATAAATTCATATAGAAAAGAAGTGAGAGAAAGGTGTTTTTATCGCTCATTAACGTACTAGGAAAAACTTTTCCTAGTGAAGTAGGAAAATTTGATCTGCGTCACATTTCTAAGAAAACAAAATTATCATTGATAACTCAAGGTAATTATTGCAGTTATAATGTTTTGATGAAAAGTTTGGTACTATATTTGTATTATTATATGTGATTTGGGGCGAGGAGTATTCTAAATATATTAAAATTCATTAACTTTTAAGCAGGAGGAACCCTATGACATGACATTAACCATCGTTTTGTTTTTTTGTTCCTGCCTTTTTTAATTTAAACTATTTTATGGAGGTGAACTAATGTTTAAGAAATTATGTCTGGTCTTATTGCTCATTCCAGTGATTGCTTTTGCCCAATCTTCGGGTAAAATAGCTGGTGTGGTTGTCGATAAGTCAACCGGAGAACCGCTTCCGGGTGTTAATGTGATCCTGGAGGGGACCACACTGGGTAGCTCGACTGATATTGACGGATATTATGTAATCCTGAATATTCCCGTCAGTACCTATAGTATCCGGGCAAACTACATTGGATACAAGGATGTTCTGGTTGAAGGAATTCGTGTTTCAGCCAGCATTACCACCGAGCTCAATTTTGATATGGAACCGACCACCTTGGAACTGGAAGAAGCCATTGTGATCACTGCCGAAAGACCTCTGGTGGAAAAGAATGTCACCCAGAGCATTTCGCTGGTCACATCGCAGGAAATTGAAGCCATGCCGGTACGCGGTTTCAACAACCTGATCCAGTTGCAGAACAGTGTTGTTGTCCAGGATGGCAATGTCCACATTCGTGGTGGCCGTCTGGAGGAAACCGGTTACTACCTGGATGGTGCCTCTACTATGAATATCCTTACAAACAGGAATGCATCTTACGTTATTCAGGAGGCCATTGAGGAATTTCAGGTATTGGCGGGTGGCTATAATGCGGAATTTGGTGGTGCCAATTCAGGTATTATTCGTACAGAAATGAAAACCGGCGGATCCGATTATCATTTTTCTGTTGATGCGCAAACGGACAAGTTTGTTAATCAAGAGAAAAAATTTCTGGGAGCCTATTCTTATCAACATCACGTTTTGGTTGGTACGATGAGCGGGCCCATTTTGTCAAACAAAATCCGTTTCTTCCTGGCTGCCGAGAATACCTACCAGGGTGATGATCAGGTGCGTTTCAGCACAGGCTATGCCTTCGAAAATATTCCTGATATTGCTTCCAATAGACCTAACGATACACTGCTGACAGTCTGGTATCCGGATGGTTATACACCTCAGAATAAGACCAATCAATACTCCCTGAACGGTTCATTATTATTTGACTATAGTCCAATAAAGGTCCGTTTTTCAGGTACCTACTCGATTAATGACCACACCTATCCCGGCGTTTATCATAATAATGGTCCCTATGAAACGGCTCACATGAATCTGTTCAATAACAGGCTTATAACAGATGTGACTACATCTTTGCTGTTTAATACAAAAGCCACCTATATTGTCTCACCTACTTCATATGCCGATTTAACTTTCAGTTATTTTAATTATGATTATGACAGAGAGGATGACTATTTTGGTAATGACTGGCAATCCTGGTTCGACAGTACCAAGGTAGCTCAACATACCGGTGGAGATGTAACTTTCAGAGATGCCTGGAGAGAAGAATATGAGTATAACATGATGGGATTTCTTATGAACAGCGATGGGCATCCGGTTGATCGGTATACTCATCTACAACAATCTTACCTTGGTGGAGCCGTAAACTGGGTAAGTCAGATAGGTCGACATCATGAAGCCAGAGCCGGCGTAGATGTCCGTTCCTATACAGTGAGAAGTTTTGCCATTAATCCCTCTGTAATGCTTTATACTGCAGATCCTGCCTATGGTGCAGCTGCGGGATACGGGACAACATATGGCAGTATTCAAAATGTACCGGAGGATACTTGGGTATTACAGGGTAATGTAGCAAGTTACGGATATGATATCTATGGAAATTCAACCAGTAACACCATAGATTATGGTAATGGTGTTTATGTGGATGCACCACGTAAACCACTTTTTTTCTCTGCCTATCTGCAGGATAAGATTGAGTTTAATGATCTAATAATCAATGCCGGATTAAGAATGGATTATTTTGATAGTGATGATAAGACACTAAGAGATCCTGCTGATCCCAGAATTGATGCCAACAGTGGTCTGGTACTTCAGTCTGAATGGGTCGAGCTTGATCCGTTTATTCAAGTGAGCCCGCGCTTAGGCCTATCATTCCCGATTACTGAAAAAACGGTGTTCTATTCTCAATACGGAAAGTTTATACAGATGCCATCGCTGAACCAAGTCTATTTCGGTAACTGGACCATGTCCCGTCAGATCAGAGGTGGTTTTTATTATCAAAATCCTATCGGTTTCGGATTGGAACCTGAGCGAACCACATCGTATGAAATTGGATTCCGGCAGCAGCTTTCAAATTATGCCGCAATCGACATTGCCGGATTTTATAAAAATATTAAGGGACAGATTCAAGTCGATAAGGAGACCGTGCTTCCCACTGCACAAGTTCAGGATTATGAGAGATTTGTTAATGGTGACTTTGCCACGACCAAAGGATTGGAATTTCGCTTGACTCTAAGACGCACTGCACGTGTTCAGTCGCAAATCAATTACACCCTGACCAATGCAAAGGGCACCGGATCAAATAACACCGCCTATCATGGTGCCGTATATCGGGACACTCAGCGTCCTACGATTATTCAACCATTGGATTATTCTCAGACACATACTGGATCAATTGTACTTGATTATCGGTTTGGGAAAAATGATGGTGGACCTATCCTGGAAAGATTGGGTGCGAATTTTCTGTTCACATTCTCCAGCGGGCATCCTTTCACCAAGGTTTATGCACCTCCTGGTGGACAGGTTGATCCTTATGTGGCCGGTGTAGATTATATGACTGATACACGGTCCCGTCAAGCTCTAGAACCTCTAGGTTCTTCCCGTACGCCATGGATCTCCAACCTGGATATCCGGCTTGATAAAACCTTCACCGTTTTCAAAAATCTAGATATAACAATGTATGCTCGTGTACTTAATGTCCTGAATGCTAAAAATGTACTCAATGTTTATGAGCTAACCGGTAGCGCCTCTGATGATGGATTCTTAAGCGATCCTGCCCGTTATCAACCTGTAGTTGATGGACTTCAGCAAGTTGCAGGTGAACAATATGGTATTACCAATGCGGGAGAGATTTATACGTCTATGTATCGAGCCATTAACTTGGAAAATGGTGGGGTTTATGCTGCCCATCTTGGAAGAAGACTGGGAGAAGCTTACGGAAATGAACTGTGGGGTAATCCGCGACAGATCTTCTTAGGATTAAAGTTGAACTTTTAAACTATGCTATTAGTGAAGTAAAAAATGAGGAGTGACAAATGATGCGGAATAAAAAAATATTTTTATCTCTCCTTGCGGCTGGGTTGTTTCTTTTCCTGGTCACGGAGGGGTATACAGAGGTTCCTTTTAATGATCCGGGACTGATTTCTTTTGCCAAGCCCGCTCAAGGTAGGACTACAAGGGCCCTGTCTAATATCAATAATTGGTCCTACTGGCAAATTCTGGGTGGACGCTCCGGAAACGACCCGCAGGGAAATTCCGGTGGAATTTACCCACGAGCCACTGGTGGCGTCGTATTTACTGACGGCCTGGTTTGGGGTGGTATTATTGACCGTGCGGGTACACCCACTATTCATGTGGGGGGTGTAACCTATAATGTGGGAACGGTTGCCGGACATATCCAAGAGGATGGCACAGCAAGCGACGCCAATCTGGCAGCAATTTACAAGATCCGCTCCGATTGGCGAACACTCGCCGCCGGACAGGTAAAACAGGAGGCGGCTGAGATCTTCCAGGTGGATCCGGATGCGGTGACCGACGCTCAAACCGATGAGCTGATCGCGCAGTATAAAGCAGATTGGATTAACTGGCCGGTTGAACTTGGAGCTCCCTATGTGGATGTAAATGATAACGGAATTTACGACCCGGTGCTGGATGCGGATGGTGCTGCAACCACAGCGGGTGATCACCCGGGAATAGCCAGTGCCGATCAGGTGTTGTGGTATGTGAATAATGATCTTGATGCGTCACAAACTGCCTACTTGTATGGTTCTGATCCAATGGGCGTTGAGTTACAGGTTACAATGTGGGGCTATAATCAGCCCAATGCCCGCCTAGGACAGATTATTTTTAAGAAATACACCTTCATCAATAAGTCAAATGATGTCTTTGATTCAATGTATGTTGCACAGTGGTGCGATCCTGATGTCGGAACTTACACCAATGATGTGGTTGGTTGTGATTCCGTTGTGGGTTTGGGATTTGCTTATAACGGAGAGGCCACGGACGGTGAATTTGACGTCTTTGGCATTGCTCCGCCTGCGATGGGTTATGACTTTTTCCAGGGTCCGCTGGTTGAAGGTATTGCCGGACAGGACAAAAATTTAAATGGAGTTGATGATGCCGAAGATTACGGCATTTTTAACCTGAAAGTAGTCGGACCGGGACTGATCAATCTTCCCATGACCTCTTTCGGTTACTTTTCTGCCGGGAATACCCAGTGGGATGATCCCACTCTGCAGGATTATGAAGGTACCTTAATGTGGTACAACCTGCTGCGTGGATATATTACTCTTGACGATGTCATTAATCCCACACCTTTCACACATCGAGCCACAGGAAAAGCTACACTCTGGCCACTGAACGGTGATCCCGTTGCGGGAACAGGTGATATCGACGGACAGGGTGCCAATTTTGCACCTGCTGACCGCCGAATGTCCCTCAATTCAGGTCCCTTCGTCATGCAACCCGGAGACACACAGGAAGTGGTAGTGGCAATGTTGGGAGGTATTTCTGACTCCTATCTGAACTCAGTTGCAGATTTAAAATTAACCGATGAGATTGCTCAGACCGTTTATAACGATCTGTTTCAGAGCATTCCCAAACCACCGTCTTCACCGAATGTGCAAGCGTTTGCTGATGAAGCCGGTATAGTGCTGAACTGGGGATGGGATACTGCCTCTAAAAATGCTATAGAGAATACGGTGATTGCCGGTTATGAATTCGAAGGATATAATGTATATCAATTGCCGTCTTCCTCCGCGGGTAAATCTTCAGCTGTCCGGATTGCCACATTCGATATTGCCAATAACGGTGTTACAACCATTTACGGTAATGTATTTGATCCCAAATATGGAGAAGTTATCCGGGTTCCGGTACAATTTGGAAATGATCTGGGTATAGAAAGATATCTTGTAGTGGATAAAGATTATATAAACAATCGTGCCCTTTTCCCGGGGAACACTTATTATTATGCAGTCACAGCGTATAATTATAATGGGGATCCTCAGTTGATTGAAGATGAAGCTCTGGAATCTTCTCTGCTGATTCTTACAGTTAGGACACAGAGTCCTCCTCCTGGAGTTCGATACGAGGGTCAGCCGGGAGGTGAAATCGCTGTTGACCATGCAGAAGGGAGCAGTGACGGTCAAGTCTCTATCACGATTGTAGATCCTGCGGCCTCGAATGCCCAAGATTATGAAATATTCTTTACCGAGAATACTGATTCCACCATTGCTCCGGTGGGCGAAATCCTCTGGAATCTGCGGCGAACCTCGGGTACCCCGTCGGTATTACTCACGAACCAGCGTCAAGTCGCTCAACTGACGGACCGTGGTGGCAGCATTGCCGATGGTGTGAATATCAAGGTTGCGGGTCCGCCGAACGATTGGAAGAAGTTCGAGTGCGTGGCGAATGCCGCCGGACCTATTGATCCGCCGGAAATTGGTTGCTTTGCGTTTAATGATAATGGATTCCCGTTCCTGTTTAATGATCTCTATCCGGAGGGAACCGACCGGCCGGATGGTGCCCGGCAACAAACCAATGGAAGTACCTGGGGTCTTGCTACCGGTGGTACGGGTGAACATCGCGGACTATACACGAGTGATGATGGAGAAGGATTCCTCGAGCGTTCAATGCGATCCGGATGGGACCTCGTTGTTCCATGGGATTTTGAAATGCGCTTCACAGCTGCCGGTGGATACGGAAACTGGTGGTATGAGAACGAAGAGACTTATCGGGTACCGTTTGAGCTCTGGAATATTGGCAGCAACACGCCTGACGATGATAGTGACGACTTTCGTTTGATACCCTTTGTATTGAATGATTTGGGTGATGCGTCAGCAGGTGATACAGTATACAACATCAACGCGAGTGACCATGCTGTATCCGGTGGGGATAATGATCCTTATATGGACTGGGTCTACTGGGTACAACCAGAAGATAATTCTGCCGGTACCGCTGGTTATGATGCATTCGTTACAGCCGGTCTTTCGGGTAACTATCATGGTGAAGGTGAGGAAATAATGGCTCGCACGGTCCTTGTCAACTGGAATGGTGGTTCGGTTGCTGATCCCACTTTCCCGGCCAATGTGGATGCAGTAATTCCCGAAGAAGGTACTATTTTCAGGTTTAGTAGTACCAAACCAAACACTGTAAATGATGTATTTGCTTTTTCCACAAAGCAGGTTCTTATGAGCAAGGATGATGCATTAGCTGATGTGGATAGAATCACTGTTTATCCAAATCCGTATTATGCTTTCAATCCCCAGGAACCGGATCGTTTTACTCGCTTTGTGACATTCTATCATCTACCACCCAGAAACTCTTCTGAGGGTAATCCATATGCTTCGGAGACGATTATCCGCATTTTTGATTTAGGTGGTGCTCTGGTTAGAAAACTGGAGAAGACGGATAACTCCCAGTTCCTGCGTTGGGATCTGCGAAATGAAGCAGATCTTCCGGTTGCCAGTGGTGTTTATATCGCTCATATTGACATGCCAGATTTGGGTGCTGAAAAAATTCTAAAACTGTTTGTTGTGCAATCGGCGCAAATAATTAAATACTATTAATGAGATTAAGTGATGAAGTATTAAAAGAATATGAAGGAGTTAATAATGGCGAATAGAAAAATTTTTCATTTTACCATCTGGGTGATATTGAGTCTCTTCGTCGTCACGTCTTCCCTGTACGCCGGTGATGCAGCACGTGTGGGAACAGCTGCAGGAACCCAGCTACTTGTTCCGGTAGGTGCGAGAGACCTGGCCATGGGTGGTTCAAACATCGCGACGACCAGAGGAGTGGATGCTATCTACTGGAATCCCGCAGGACTGTCATCCATGAAGAATACAGCCACAGGTGTCCTGTCGACCATGAAGGTATTTAGTGATATTCAGGTTAACTTCCTGGGATTGGGATTCCGGGCTGGGAAAGTCGGAGTCATTGGTATATCTGTAAAAAGTTTCGATTTCGGAGACATTCCGGAAACTACCGTTTTCGATCCTGATGGCTCTTCCGGAAGGCAATTCTCACCAACCTTCGTTACAACTGGTTTAACATATTCCAGGCTGCTGACGGACCGTATTCAGGTGGGTCTTACCGGTAATTTAATCTATGAAGGTATTCCACGCGCTAGTGCTACCGCGTTCGCATTTGATATCGGTTTACAATATCGTGATCTAGGTAGTCTGCCGGGTTTTGATTTTGGCGTGGTGGTTAAGAATATCGGAACTGAATTATCATACGGCGGAAGTGCCTTTACGACTGAGGTTCCTATTGCAGGTCAAGCAGAAACTCAGTTCGTCAACAGACTTCCCTCTTCCGATGAACTACCGGCAAAATTTGAATTGGGAGTGAGCTATCGGAGAACAGTAGCAGAAGATAATAATTTAATATTTGCTGGTGTCTTCGAGAACTATAATGTAGGAAACGACCAATTCAAATTTGGGCTGGAATACATGTTTAGAGATCTGATTGCACTAAGGGGTGGTTACCTGCTGATGAATGATGTTGAAACCGAAGAGCAGCTCAATCGCTTTACTTTGGGTGTAGGTCTCCACTATCAGTTTAATCAGGTCGATTTTGGATTTGATTATACTTATCGAGATTCGCAATATTTTGACGGCGAGAACCTATTTGCATTAACTTTCGGATTCTAATGCGGTCTTGATTTCTATCTGAATAAAGGTCGGCAGGGTGGATTTTTCTTCACCATGCCGGCCTTTTTATTTAGGGCAAAATTGACAGGATAGTAGAATTGTATTAAAATGACTTATCGCCGTTGTGATAATTAGTTGAATATGAATTGGTATTTCATATATATCTACTATATGGTATAATTGTGTCACCCTGAATTCCTGTCTGGACAGCGCACCATGACAGGCATTTTAGGGTCTCATTTTGATAAAAGCGGAGATGCTGAACTGAATTCAGCATGACATTTACCGCAATATTAACATAATTGATCTTTTTATCGTTTATTAACACACTGGGCAAGTTATGATATTATTTTAAGGAATACTTTTAGATTCATGCGCTGGAAAAAAATTTCACTTATTAATCGTCAAATCCGGAAAAAAGAATAATATCACGCAACCTGGCAAGAGCCTATTCAGTATAATGTGTGATTACACTTTTTTAATTAATACATGTACCAAAGTTCATTACCATTTCCGGGAGAGAATATTATGAAATCCCATCGTTTACCTTTTACCCCAATCCTACTTTTATCGCTGCTTTTTTCCTTTTCCTCACTTCTGGCAACCAAGGAAGTTAATTTTTCAATGGATTATGGACGCTTTCGCTATGACACCAGTTCAGTCTATCTGGAGGTCTATTATGTGGTATACCCCAGCGATATCGAATTTCAACCATCCGCCGCCGGATACGAGGCATCATGTGAGCTCGATTTTTCATTACTGAATATAGAAAATGATTCAATCCTGGCCCATGATAAGATTCCCGTTAAATTTAACAAGGATGAATTGTCAACCGCTAATGAAGATATCAGTACCGGTCAAATGGGGGTCGTGAAACTGGTGATTCCCCGTGGTAAATATTTTCTGCGTATGTCCAGTCCATCTGACACGGTGAAAGAAGAAATTTCGGTCAGCCCCTTCAGCAGTGGGAAAATTGCGATGAGTGACCTCCAAATTTGCTCTAACATCATCACCGGGTTTGAGGATCAGGAGCACCCTTTTTACAAGAATACCATGAAAGTAATCCCGAATCCTTCTGGAATATTCGGGATAGAACGGCCCCTGCTATACTATTATCTTGAAATTTATAACATCAAGACCCAGAATATACCGGGTCAGGCTGATCTTAAAATTCAGGCTGCGATAGCGGATGGGGATGGAAATATTCGACTGAAGAAGGACTACGTGAGAACTCATTCCAATGAATCTCTGGTGGAGCGTGGTATGTTCAATGTGAGTAAACTTGAGACAGGTCTTTATACCTTTATTTTCGCAGCAGTCGATTCGGTGGAGAATGTATCGGTCTATCGACGCAGGAATTTTTACGTTCATAATCCCAATATCGTGGTGGTTAAACCGGAGGATGAGCTGGAAAGCAAGTTTATGGAGCACTTTGCGGTGTTGAATGAAAAAGAAGTCGATAAAATGTTTGAACAGGCTGCATACCTTGCTTCTGACTCGGAAAAAAAGGTTTATAAAGTACTCAATTCGCTGGAGAGTAAGAAACAGTTTCTGGCGCGGTTTTGGGCTGAGAGAGAAAAGGGAAATGAGGGCTGGAAAGATTTATATTACCAAAGAGTTGATGAATCCAATCAGAAGTTCAGCCAGGGAGGTGTTGAGGGTTGGTTTACTGACATGGGACGCATCTACGTTATTTATGGGCCTCCGGATGAGTATGAGAGAAATCCGGTGAATCCCAATGAAAATCCCTATGAAATCTGGCATTACCTTGAGCTGGAGGGCGGGGTTGAGTTTGATTTTGTCGACATCAATGGATTCGGCATATTCCAACTGGTCAACTCCACCAAACGAGGCGAAGTCTCATTTTATCAGTGGCGTGAGCAATATGTACTGGCCAGATAAAATTCTGTTACATATTTGATATTACTCGAGCCCGATTCCTCACGAATCGGGTTTTTTTTCACCGGCTTATCCCGGTCGCCATTTTTTTTTAATTGATTTTAAATATTCAATACCCTAAATTTTTTAAAAATCAACCAAAGCGGGTGTAACTCAGTTGGTAGAGTATCAGCTTCCCAAGCTGAGGGTCGCGGGTTCGAGTCCCGTCACCCGCTCAAGAAAAGGATCCTGCCAAAGATATGCAAAGTGATTATAATCACAGCTTGCAAGAAACCTATCATATAGTTTATCAAATCACATAACTTTTCGGAGGTGAATATGCGTAAATGTCTGTCAATAATTCTTCTGATTTTTGTTCCGGTATTGTGTTTTTCACAGTATTTGGAAAAAACGCCCAGCGGGGGTCTGGTAGATTGGACCGATCAACTCATCCGTGAGGTCGGAATTGGTGCACCTAACCCAAATTTACCGGTGGGAGCCCAACGGGCGAGTGCTATCGAAGCAGCTAAACGAGTGGCTTTGCGTAATTTATTGGAAAGAGTCCAGGGTATGAATATTACGTCTGAGGTCACTGTACAGGATTACATGGTGGTCAGCGATGTCATTTATAACCGGGTGGAAGGTGCCGTTCGCAATTTCCGGGTCATCGATACCCGCTATAAAAGTGATGGAAGTGTTGAAGTGGAAGTTGAAGTTCCGCTGTCTGGAATTTTCGGAAGCGTATTGCCGGACTATATTCCCTTGGGTGCCCAAGCACCCGGCTATGGCGGTGAACCCACATCTGCAGTATATACCGGCTTGATTGTAGATTCCCGGGGTTTGGGACTTCGTCCCGCACTGGCGCCCAAAATTGTAGATCAGAATGGTATGGAAGTATACGGAACGGGATCTGTGAGTCGGGATTATGCGCTTCAAATCGGGGTGGTGGGATATGAAAAAGATCTCAACCGGGCCCGTGCCAATGAGCGTGTCACCAATAATCCTCTGGTTGTTAAAGCGGTTGAGGTAACAGGAACTCATAATACCGATATTGTTATTTCCAATCAGGAAGCGAACATGATCCGTGCATCTGCACAAAATTTGAATTATCTGCAACAATGTAAAGTGATGCTTATTTTAGACTAAATTGAGGAGAATTTCCCATGAAGATCAAAATATTTATTATCCTGCCTTTTATTTTGTTGTACCTCATTGGTTGTGGCGGCGGTGAAAAAGCGCGTAAGGCTCAATCCGTGGTTGATTCTCCGGAAATCCACTACGACCGTGGAAAAACGTTATATGATCAGGAGAAGTACAGTGATGCCATGTACGAATTCCAACAGGCGCAGAGTCTGAATCCTAAATTCGCTCCGGCTTACGAAGGAATGGCCTGGATCCACCTTGAAGAGGGGAATTTGGACGGCGCCATGGAAATGGCCAACAAGGCACTGGATCTGGATGGAAAATGGGTGCTGGCAAAGATCGTGCGGGCTAAAGTTAAAGCGAAGCAGGAAAAATATGAGGATGCCATTAAGGAAGCTAAAAATGCCATTGAAGATGTTCCCAAGTCAACTGTCCCTGATAAAAAACGGGCTACGGTTGAGGGGTATATGACCCTGGGCGATATCTATAAAGAAGCCAATATGTACAATGAAGCACAGGATTCTTATTCCAAGGTTCTTGAAATTGATAAGACCAATATGAAAGCGGACAAGGCCATTAAAGATCTGGCGGCCTATAAATCTGCCATCGCCGGGCAACGACCGGAACTGCAGAAAATTGCTTCTCAGAAAGAGATTACCCGCTCTGACGTGGCAGTTTTATTTGCCCTTGAACTACCCCTGCAAAAGGTATTCCGTGAGGCTCCCAAACCGACCCAGGCCGGTTTTCGGCCACCGACGGATCCGGTAATGGGCAAAACCGATGCTATAAAGACCGGCGAAGAGCTACCGCCGGATGTTCCGCAGGATCATTGGGCCAGATCATTTATCCAGGAAACTCTGGATAAAGGGGTGTTGGAGTTAATGCCCGACAATAATTTTCATCCTGATGAAAAGGTCAATCGGGCGGAATTTGCCCGCCTCATCGAAAAATTTCTGATTCGGTACTGGAATGATTCCAGTATAGAGACCAAATTTTTCGGACAGGTCTCACCATTTGCCGATGTAAATGGTACCTCGCCTATTTTTAATGCCATCATGACGGTTTCCAGTCGCGGTATTATGCCGGGCTTTGATGACGGTACATTCAAACCTCTGGGTCCGGTTTCCGGAACCGAGGCGCTTAATATTATTCGAAATCTAAAATCTAAATTATAATTGAAGCGGCCGACCAAGACGGAGATGTAAATAAGAGGCAAAATTATGAAATTTATCCAAATAATGATATCTGTATGGTTATTACTCGTTCTCAATTCCTTCAGTTTTTCTCAGGACTTTCCGGGCGGGCAGATGGAACTGCCCTACCAGGAGGTCATTGCCAATGGCCGGGGAGCGATTATTAATAATGATCAGGCCAAAGCCGAGGATGATGCGGTTGCCAGTGCTCTGCGCAATGCAGTGGAACAGGTCATTGGAACCATGATTCAATCGGATGTTCTGGTACAAAATTACCAGACCATTGAGGACCGTATCTATAGCCAGTCCCGGGGTTATGTGGAACGATATGAAGTACTCGGGAAAGCCAAGGAGGGTGAATATGTGCTGGTTGTTACCATTAAAGCCCTGGTGCGTAAAGGAAATCTGAAGGATAACTTGGCTGCCCTTGGTTTACTGATTACACGGAAAGGGAAACCCCGGGTGATGGTCATCGTCGATGAAAAAAATATGGATACCCATTATTACAGCTGGTCCATCGACATGA
Organism: bacterium; assembly: GCA_020350205.1. Taxonomy (GTDB): domain Bacteria; phylum Calditrichota; class Calditrichia; order RBG-13-44-9; family RBG-13-44-9; genus RQOF01. Next base: position 1,595,305 of record CP070707.1, on the reverse strand, counting down.
ATACCACTGAAAATGAAATTATGAATGATCTGTTAGAAAAGGGTTTTCCGTTTGTCGACCGTGAAGCCTCGATGCGCAAGATTGAGAAAGATGCGGTCATGGCTACTCTGGAAGGTGATGCTGCGGCTGCCGTGGCAATCGCAACCCAAAGTGGTGCGGAAGTACTCATTGTGGGCAAAGCGGTGTCCAAGGTTGCTGCCAGTGGCCCATCTGCCCTGGCACAGGCGGGGATGATCTCATGCCAGGCGACGATAAATCTGCGGGTACTACGGGCAGATGATGGCACAATTATCGCCACCACCGGTCAGCAGTCCGCTGCCGCGCATATTGACCAGCTCTCCGGCGGTACCCAGGCCTTGAAAAAAGCGGCGAAACTGGCGGCTGAAGATCTTTCCGGAAAAATCGTGGACCGCTGGCAAAAAGACGTTTACAGTGGAACGACGATCAATCTGCGCCTGATGAATGTGGAAAGTTATTCCGATCTTGTCAAAATAAAAAATATGCTGCCTTACTATGTACGGGGTGTACAGAATGTGTACCAGCGGGATTTTTCCCAGAACACCGCCCTGTTCGATTTGGATGTGCGCGGCACTGCGAATCAGGTAGCTGAGGAACTGGTGATGAAGGATTTTTCGCCCTATACCATTGAGGTGGTTAATGTCACTCAGAATACCATCGTCGCCAGGTTAGGAAAGCAAAACTTACAGGAGGAAACGAGCCCATGAAGCATGCTCTCATTTTAATTATAGTACTTTTTTTGGCCTTTCAGCTTTCTGCAGATGATCTCAAAGGTCTCAAAAAGAGAATTGCGGTGGTGGATTTCGAGGACCGAAGCGGCTGGGGTCATAATATCGGTTCGGGTCTGGCGGATATGTTGGTAACCGAACTGGTAAAAAGTGGCAATTTCATGGTCATCGAACGACAGGAACTTTCGAAAATTCTTGAAGAGCAGGGGCTGGGATTGTCCGGTGCCGTAACCCCGCAAAGTGCTGCCCAGGTAGGTAAACTGCTCGGTGTGGAATTGATGGTGATGGGCAGTATCTCAGAATTTGGTGAAAAAAAATCCGGGATCGGTGGTTCTATCGGAAAACTGGGAATCGGGGGTAAATTGACCAAACGTGAGGCCAGAGCAGTGGTGGATATACGACTGGTCAATACCACCACGGCGGAAATTATACTGGCAGAAAGCGCGGTAGGTGAAGAAGGTGACACCGGATTAGATAAAATCAGAGTGGAAGATGTTGATTTTGGTAATCCCACTCACTGGGATAATACGCTGGTGGGTAAGGCCAGCCGTAAATCGATCGATAAGTGTGTTGACTATGTGTCCAAAGCTATGGAAAACATTCCCTGGCAGGGAAAGATTATTAAAGTAAATGATGATGGTACGGTATATATGAAGCCAGGTTCTGCCGGCGGTGTTACAGCAGGTATGGAATTTGCAGTTTATTCGCAGGGCGAGGAAATTATTGACCCTGATACCGGATTGTCTCTGGGAAGCGAAGAATCTCTCATTGGAAGGGTTAAAGTCGCTCAGGATATCGGGGACGGAAAAGCCTGCAAAGCCATCATTGTTTCCGGCACCGGTCTGAGCAGTGGAGATCTGGTCCGGACCAAATAAAGGGTGGTTTTACACGGCTCTAAAAATAAGTACCGAATCAACCTAAGAGGAATGGAGGATTATATGCATAAGTTAGCACGGGGAGGTACCTTGGTGGGAATTTTTTTGGTCTTCGTTGCATTCACCTCCACCAGCCGTGAACCGGTGGGGAAAGTGACGTTTCCCCTTAACCGGGTGTTCGTAATTCCGGAAGGATCCTCTGAGCTGCGCATGGCGCACTTCAATATGGATGTTTTTGCGGGAGACAAAATTGAGACCAAGAGAGAGTCCCGTTGTGAAATTACTTTACATAATGGGGATGTAGTCCGTATTGATGAAAATTCAATCTATACCCTTGAGGAAGTTGAAGTCACTGAGGAAACTATCAAAGCAAGTTCATTTTTAAGTGTGGGGAAATTGTGGGCCACTATCCGAAAAATATTCTCTGAGGATGATTACGTAACGGTAAAGTCACCGACTGCAGTGATTGCGGTAAGGGGTACCATCTACCGGGTGGATGTGGCCGAAGATTCTCTGACCACCTTGCGGGTGTATGACGGTGAGGTCGAAGTCTCTCCACAATCTACATCGACAGGTATGGTACCGCAGCAGCCTAAAGGCCCTGTTGGACCTCCCCGCGATGTTCCCGGTCCCACTGACGTTCAGGGCCCCCGGGATGTTTCCATTGCCCAGTGGTTGGAAATTGTAAAAGCCCAGCAGCAGGTGGTCATCCGACCTGATGGAAGGTTCGAAAAATCCGATTTTGATGTTCTGGAAGACGGAAAGTCAGATTGGGTGCAGTGGAATAAAAAGCGAGACGAGCTTCTGCAGCGATAACCAACCTTTGTGTTTAAATTATAAGAAGGACTTTTCTTTTTTCCGGAAGAGTCCTTTTTTATATGGGTAATATTCAATATCCTTTGCAAGCGGACCGGTTTTCTTTTAATTTTTTGATTATTTTTATATGATATCATAGATTTTAAATAAGGAGTACAAATGGCACAGACCATGGTGGAAAAAATTGCCCAGCGTTATGCGGTGGGGCTGGAAGAAGGACAGGAAGTCCGGAGCGGCGACTATATCTCGATTCAACCTGCATACGTTATGACCCATGACAACACCGGCGCGGTGATCCCAAAATTCAGGAGCATTGGTGCCAATAAAATGGCCAATCCTCGCCAGCCGGTGTATACGCTGGATCATAATGTGCAGGATAAAAGTGAAAAAAACCTCGATAAATATAAGAAAATTGAAACGTTTGCGGAGGAAATGGGAGTCGATTTTTATCCGGCAGGTCGGGGGATCGGGCATCAGATAATGTGTGAAGAAGGATACGCCTGGCCGGGAACCATGGTGGTTGCGAGCGACAGTCACTCCAATATGTATGGCGGTTTGGGATGCCTGGGCACGCCGATCGTCCGCACAGACGCTGCGGCTATCTGGGCTACGGGCAGGACCTGGTGGCAGGTTCCACCGATTGTCAAAGTGGAACTCACGGGAGAATTAAATCCCGGTGTGACAGGTAAAGATGTCATTATTACGCTGTGCGGATTTTTTAATCAGGATGAAGTGCTGAATTGTGCGGTTGAATTTGTGGGTGACGGGATTCGATTCCTAAGTATCGATCAGCGTCTTACAATTGCCAATATGACCACGGAATGGGGTGCCCTGGCCGGAGTATTTCCGGTCGATGATCTGACCTTTTCCTGGCTGAGCCAGAGGATCAGTTTTGTGGAATCCCGCGGTCTGGCAGGTGTCCCTTCGGATACTGATGGCAGCGGAAAACATCCCAGGTTAAATCAGGCAAATTTACAAAAATTGCAGCAGGAATACAGAACCTTTCGGGCGGAGGAAAAAGCATTTTATGTAAAAGAATTACTCCTGGATTTAAGCACTGTACAGCCTCATATCTCCGGGCCGAATACTGTAAAAGACATGACCTCCATCGGGGTTATCCGAAACAGGAAAATTAAAATACAAAAGGCTTATCTGGTTTCCTGTGTGAATAGCCGGGTGGAGGACCTATCAGAAGCTGCCGCTATGGTAAAGGGTAAAAAAGTAGCAGACGGGGTTGAATTTTATATCGCAGCGGCGTCCAGTGAGGTTGAGCAGGAAAGCCGGAAGCGGGGAGATTGGAAGACCTTGCTGGATGCGGGAGCCATTGAGCTTCCTCCGGGGTGCGGGCCCTGCATCGGACTGGGCATGGGGCTGCTACAGGATGGTGAGGTGGGTATTTCAGCAACCAACCGAAATTTTAAAGGTCGGATGGGCTCCCGCAATGCGGCAGCGTATCTGGCTTCTCCCGGAGTAGTAGCTGCATCGGCCATTGCGGGTTTTATTGATTACCCTGGAGACTGGCCTGGGACTGAAACGAACGGAATGATGAAAGAAAAAATGATGCCGGCTGAAGCAGAGTCTGATATCAGAGTAATTCCCGGCTTCCCGGAAACCCTGCAAGGGGAAATCGTTTTTTGTCATCAGGATAACCTGAACACCGATGGTATCTATCCGGGTAAATATACCTATTTGGATGATTTCACCGCCCAACAACAGGCAGAGGTGGTGATGGAAAATTATGATCCGCAATTTCGGAACATCGTAAAAAAAGGTGATATTCTTGCCGGGGGATTCAATTTTGGGACCGGAAGTTCCCGCGAACAGGCCGCCACTGCCCTGAAATACCGCGGGATTGCTCTGGTTCTTGCCGGATCTCTCAATGAAACCTACAAGCGAAATGCCCTTAACAACGGTTTTTTGGTCATTGAAGTTCCCGAGCTGAGTCGGGAGCTGAAAGATCGCTTTGGGAATGAAAAACTAACCCTCAGGACCGGTATCACGGCTCATATCGATTTTCGCAAATGCCTGTTACTGGCCGGTGAAAAAAAATACCGGATAAGCCCGATCGGTATCGCAGCGCAGGAACTCATCGTCAGTGAGGGATTGGAAAACTGGGTTAAAAATCAGATAAACCTGTAGAAGGGATCAGGAGAGTCGGTAGTGGCAGCCCATACTCTTTTTATTAGCCCAGGCAGCAGAGGCCACAATAATACCTGATCTGACCGCATTGCGCAATCCAATCAGACTATCCGAGAGTTTGGAAACGCGGTAGAATCTTTCCACTTCAAATTCCAGACTACGCAATTCACGTAAAGCACGCGCCAGACGATCTGAAGTCCGGACCAGGCCAACGTAATTCCACATAATATTTTTTATGGAACTCATATCCTGGCTGATCAGGGCCGGATCAGGTTTCTCTATTCCCAGATCCCGCCAGAGTGGAAAATTACTAGGTTCCGGTTTAGGTGAATTTTTAAGATTTTCCTTGATATGCTCGGCACTGAGATATCCCCATACCAGTCCTTCGAGCAAAGAAGCGCTGGCCAGCCGGTTAGCCCCGTGTAAGCCGGTACATGACACTTCACCAACGGCATAGAGATTTTCGATGGTGGAATGGCCCCAGTGGTCTACCCATACACCTCCGCAGAAATAATGGGCGCCGGGAACCACCGGTACCGGTTCTTTGGTAATATCGATACCATAGTTGAGACAGCTCTGATAGATTTTTGGAAATTTATTCTCAATCTCGGATGCGGGAATATAAGAGGAAAAATCCAGATAGACGTTGGGAATATCTTTGTTCAGCATCTCTTCATGTATAGCACGTGAGACCACATCCCGGGGTGCCAGATCTTCCCAGTCTGACTCATATTTATTCATAAAAGGATTGCCGTTATTATCCACCAGTTTGGCACCTGCACCCCTGACTGATTCCGAGATTAAAAAATGGGGGGCCATTTTGTAATGGAAGGTGGTGGGATGAAATTGAATGAATTCACAGTTGATTACCCTGGCACCGGCCCGATATGCCATAGCCAGTCCGTCTCCCCGCGCCCAGCTGGGATTACTGCTGCGCAGGTATATCTGCCCTAATCCCCCGGTTGCCAGAATTGTTTTACGGGCTACGATCGGTAAAACATACTCTTTGTCCTGATCAAAAACATATGCCCCGGAGCAGGTATGATTTTTATAGACATCCAGCCGGTTAAGCGAATGGTGGGAAGCCGTAAGTAAGTCCACTGCAGTATAGCCGGTGAGCAGGGTGATGTTGGGATGATTCTGCAAATGACGGACGAGGTTTTGCTGGATGATCTCTCCGGTATTGTCTTTGGAATGCAGAATACGGGCGGTAGAATGACTTCCTTCTGTGAAAAATGAGAATTCATCATTACCACGGCGATCGAAGGGGATCTGTAACTTTTGCAATAAAATCTCGTCGACCAGACGCGGTCCTATTTCAGAAACAAGGTTAACCGCTTCCGGATTGCAATGTCCCGCCCCGGCCCGTTTTATATCCTCGGCCAGGAGCTGTGGAGAATCATCTTTGCCTTTATAAATTATGCCGCCCTGGGCGTAGAAGGTGTTGGACTCTTCAGGTTGCTTGGCCCGGGTAATAACGGTAACCGCGATGCCGCTTTCAGCCAGCTGCAGCGCCGCAATACCTCCGGCAATTCCGCTTCCCAAAATGAGAACATCAGTTTCAAGGTGTTCGGTCATGGCGTTACCTGTTATATGGCAATATGTATCATTAAAAGTGCTGCGCTAATTTATTCTAATTAACCTATAGTCAACATTTTTTGAACAGGGGCGAGTGCGCGTTGCCTGATTTCTTCCGGAACCTCGATCACATAGCGAATTTTTTGCAGTGACTGTAGCGTTTCCTCAAGGGTAATTTCGTTCATGTGGGGGCAGCGTACACTGCACATGCGAAGCATCTCTTTACCCGGATTTGCCGCTGCAATATTATCACCCATGGAGCATTCTGTAAGCAGCAAATACTGGGGGGCGGAAATCTGTTCGACGTATTTTATCATTGCAGAAGTGCTGCCGGAAAAATCACTGGCCTGAACTACTTCCGGGCTGCATTCCGGATGCGCCAGGATTACCACCTTAGGAAACTGGCTTCTGACATTCTCAATATCCTCAACTGTAAATTTTTCATGTACTTCGCAGCGACCGGTCCAGCCGATGATTTCGTAATCCAGTTCCTGCTGATTTTTAGAGCGTGGAGTGCGGGTGGGGAATATAATACGTTTTCCGGTTTCATGGGCCACATTTTTAGCCAGGTACTCATCGGGAAGAAAAATAACCGCGTCGGTGTTAAATGATTCCACGACTTTCGCTGCATTCCCGGAGGTACAGCAAATATCACTTTCTGCCTTTACATCTGCATACGTGTTTACATAGGTCACAACCGGAACACCGGGATATTTCTTTTTCAGTTTCCGGACATCCTCGGCAGTGATACTCTCTGCCAGAGAACAGCCGGCTTTGGCGGCAGGTAGCAGCACCGTTTTTGTGGGATTCAAAATTTTAGCAGTTTCAGCCATAAATCTTACACCACAGAAAACAATGATATCTTTATCAGTCTCGGCAGCTTTACGCGCCAGTTCCAGCGAGTCACCGACAATATCCGGAATGGAATGAAACAGCGCAGGCTCCATGTAGTTATGACCCAGAATGATGGCATTTTTTTCTTTTTTTAGCTGATTGATTTGATAGGCTAACTCAGCTTTATATTTTATTTCAAAGTCAGGAAGGAAATTAGATAATTTTTGCTTCATGACTTCATAGGTTTCTTGAACGGTCATATCTTCCCCGGTGATCTATATTTTAATGTAAGAGTATTAGTCATATTTTTTTAATTTTAATTAGTTCCCGTCAAAAGTAAACTGATGTCAAGGGCCCTGGGAGAGTGCGTCAATGCTCCGATGGAGATAAAATCAACCCCGGTGTGAGCAACCTCTGCCACATTTTGCAGATTTATATTTCCGGAGGCCTCTAAAGGAATTTTACCCTGCGCCAGTTTGACGGCCCGGGACATCTGATCTAAACTCATATTATCAAGTAGTATTCGATCCACCGGCAATTGTAACGCCTCTTTAAGCTCTGAAATATCACGCACTTCTACCTCCACTGCAATACCCCGGCGCTGCCATTTTTCCACCCTTTTTACGGACTCCCCAATCCCGCCGGCAACGGCAATATGGTTTTCTTTGATGAGAATCATATCATACAGACCGCAGCGGTGGTTTTTCCCTCCGCCCAGAAAGACTGCCCACTTATCCAGAAGTCTCAGACCCGGTGCAGTTTTACGGGTATCCAAAATAACCGCGGATGTCCCTTTAACCGCTTCAACAAATTGACGGGTCAAACTGGAAATTCCGGACATTCTCTGCAGAAAATTTAATGCGACTCGCTCGGCAGTCAGGATACTACGGGCAGGTCCGCTGATATTCGCTACAATAGTTCCTCTGGAAATTACCCTGCCATCCGGCTCTTTTCCCGCAAATTTTATCTCCGGATCCAGTATCCGGAAACAATGTTTCGCGACCTGGAGGCCGGCAATAACGCCCTCTTCCTTGACGATAATAGATCCGCTGTAGAGCAGATTTTTGGGAATGATCGCTCTGGAAGTAAGATCTGCTTTCCCGATATCCTCGCGCAGGGCATTGCGGATTATTTTATCGAGTTCTCTGTCTGAGGGTGGAATTTTTATTGGAGGCGTTTTCTGCGCGCTTTTCGTTAACATGGTGATAAAGGATTGACGTCAGTTCGCTTTAAATTGTTCTATCGGTCAAAAGTTAAATATATTAAAAGACGCTTTTCAACTTGAATAAAATTTAAAATAAATTAGGGTGATGCAGTTCAACATATTATTATTTAACAGGTAAAAGTAATTATTACCAAATTCAGGATTTATTTATGAAAAATCCAAGAGGTTTTGCCAGTGATAATAATGCCGGTGTTCATCCGGTAATTTTCAGGAAAATGCAGGAAGTCAACACCGGTCATGTCATTTCGTATGGCGATGATCCTTATACCCCCCTGGCTATCGAACTGTTTAAAAAGCACTTCGGAAAAAACATTGATGTTTATTTTTTATTTAACGGCACCGCTGCCAATGTGCTGGGTATAAAGGCACTGACCCAGTCATATCATGCCGTAATTTGCTCTGATCTGGCTCATTTGCATGTGGATGAATGCGGTGCACCGGAAAAATATACCGGTTGCAAGTTACTGGCAGTTCCGTCTCCTGACGGAAAATTGACCCCGCAAAGTATTAAACCACATTTGCATGGTTTCGGATTTGAGCACCATGCGCAGCCAAAGATTATATCGATCACACAGTCTACTGAAATGGGCACGGTGTATACGGTTCAGGAAATCCGAGAGATATCCCGACTGGCCCATGAATACGGACTCTCCCTGCATATGGATGGTGCTCGGATTGCCAATGCGGCCGTATCCCTGGGCTGCAGTTTTATGGAGCTCACAGTGCAGGCTGGTGTCGATATTTTATCCTTTGGCGGGACCAAAAATGGCATGATGTTTGGAGAGGCTGTTGTTTTCTTTAATCCGGCTGTATCCAGAGAGTTCAAATATATCAGGAAACAGGGGATGCAGCTGGGTTCCAAAATGCGCTTTATTTCTGCACAGTTCATCGCGCTGCTGGAGGAAAATTTATGGGAACAGAATGCCCGGAGTGCCAATAATATGGCGCGATATCTGGCAGAAAAAGTGCGTGAAACGGGAAAGATTAAACTCACCCAGCCAGTGCAGGCCAATGCGGTTTTCGCCATTCTTCCCCCAGAGATCATTCCTAAACTTCAGAAAAGATATTTCTTCTATGTCTGGAATGAAATAACCTCTGAAGTTCGCTGGATGACCTCCTACGATACCACCCGCGAAGATATTGACGGATTTGTCCGGGAACTGAATAAGTATGTTTGATTGACAAGCTGTTTCTAAAAAAGAACTGTATAAAATGATCAGCATCGGACAACCCGACCAGGCTTTTTAGGATCTTGCAAAACATTTTATATTGTTGTAATTTGATTTAATATAAAATTGACAGAACAAGGAGATATGTATGACTGAAATTATTGACATTCTGGGTCGGGAAATACTGGATAGTCGGGGTAACCCTACGGTTGAGGTGGAGGTTTTACTGGAGAGCGGGGAGGTAGGTACTGCAGCCGTCCCTTCCGGTGCATCCACCGGCGAGCATGAAGCGGTTGAACTCCGGGATGGAGATAAAAAACGGTTTGGTGGAAAAGGTGTTTTGAAAGCAGTGCAAAATGTGAATGAGATTATTGCTGAAGAAATTATCGGATATGACGCCACAGATCAGATTGGAATTGATCAGCTCATGATCGCGCTGGATGGTACTGAAAATAAGGGCAAACTGGGCGCTAATGCGATTTTGGGAGTTTCACTGGCAGTCGCCAAAGCCGCTGCTGCCACATTAGGGCTGCCGCTGTTCCAATATCTGGGGGGGGTAAATTCGAAAATTTTACCAGTTCCAATGATGAATATCCTCAATGGCGGTAAACATGCGGATAATAACGTGGATTTACAGGAATTTATGATCATGCCGGTCGCTGCCCCCTCATTCCGGGAAGCATTACGCTGGGGAACAGAAGTTTTTCATGCTCTGAAAAAAGTACTCGCGCACAAGGGATATAATACTGCAGTGGGTGATGAGGGCGGTTTTGCGCCGGATTTGAAATCGAATGAAGAAGCGGTTGAAGTGATTCTGGAAGCCATTCATAAAGCAGGTTTTAAGGATGGTAAAGATATATATCTTGCCCTGGATCCTGCCAGCAGTGAATTTTTTGATGCCAAGCGGAAAGTGTATATGTTGAAATCAGAGAAGAAGGAACTTTCCCCTGAAAAAATGGCTGATTATTATGCGAAATGGGTGAAAAAATATCCCATTATTTCCATTGAAGACGGAATGGCTGAAGATGATTGGGCAGGCTGGAAAGACATTTCGGAAAAACTGGGTGATAAAATCCAATTAGTAGGGGATGATCTGTTTGTCACCAATACCAAACGCCTGGAAATGGGTATCAGCAAACATATTGCCAACTCCATCCTGATCAAACTTAATCAGATTGGGACGCTCACTGAAACACTGGATTGCATTGACATGGCACATCGCGCCGGATATACGACTGTCATTTCTCATCGTTCAGGTGAAACCGAGGATCATACGATTGCGGATGTGGCGGTGGCAGTCAATGCCGGCCAGATAAAAACCGGATCGGCATCGCGAAGCGACCGGATTGCGAAATATAACCAGCTGCTGCGAATAGAGGATATGCTGGCGGATGAAGCACAATTTTTTGGAAGTCGAGTTTTAAGGAAAAGATAGCTTTAAATAAACCAACGTGAAGGGATACTATGGTATCCCTTCGCTGATTTTTATGAGCCCCAAAAAAAGTAAAAATAAGAAGCCCCGGACTACCCGATACCACCAACAGCCCCGGAAGGGGAAGAAAGTGTTGCGTTGGGTCAGCGGAATTATCGTCCTCACCATTCTATTCATTTTCCTTTCCGGTAATCGCTCTCTGATAAAATTGTATTCTCTGTACCAGGAGAAAAATAAGTTGAAAATGCAGAAGGAGAAATTGCTGGAACAGCAAAAAAATCTGGAGGAGGAGATTGAAAAATTAAAGACTGATAAAGATTATATGGAAAAAGTTGCCCGCGAAAAATATAATATGAAAAAAGAGGACGAAGAAGTCTATATCATTGAGTCAAAATAACGCATATTAGCTGCTTTATTTTCCGATCGATTTCATCAGAAAATTTATGGTGTGAATTTACATTATTACTGGTCTCAGCACTCTGACCATGCGAAAAGAGGAATGAAAACGACATATTTCGCTGACATGAGAGCAAAATTTATCATCACCTCACTGTTGTTTTCTTTTCTGCCTGCGCTCGTTTTTTCACAACCGGGCCAATATTATCTCAATATGTTTAAAGATAATTTAAGCTGGAACTGGCTGGGAAAGCTGCACTGGGAATCCCCCGCTCATGCAAATTCACATTTTTATTTCGATAACCAGTTCACCAGTAATCTTTTTCTTGAAACCAGCCGAAACAATAAATGGCGGGATGAGAATAATCTGGAGACTTTCTGGTCATATCCTTTTTCTCCAGCTTTTAAAACCATCAGCCATCTAAAATCACAGATTTTTTCCGACGACAATAATTTTGTAAAATTCAGCAAGCACACCTTTTTTCAGGAATTTACCTATCAACCAAAAAATTGGTTGTCTGTTGCTCCGGCCCTGGGCTGGGCCACTGAAAACATTTACAGTTATCCTGATCAGGGTTTACATTCACGTCTAAAATTTGACCTGCGGAGCTACGATCTGGGCGGATATTCCACTTCCACCGGTGGATTTGGCTCACTGTACTTGTTTCCCGATCGCAGTAATCAGGAGTACCGTCAATTTCTGGCCTTCCGCAAACAATTTTCAGAGCAGGCCAGCGATTCGATCCAGGTGGGGTATGAACTTATTGCGAACAGTTATCCTTTGCCGCCCTCCGCCACTCGCCAGGAAAAACAGCTGGAAGATATGGGAGCAAATTCACGATATCTGTTTAATGAACTCAGTTACCGGATTAGTTCCCGATCATTATTCCAGGTGGAAACTCGTATCCAGAATCGGGATGTCACGCAGAGCAATTATCTGATTCAGAATCATCGTGAAGAATTACATTTATCAAACCGCATCGGTATTCGCTTTTACAGCAATTCCCTGCTTACGGTTTTTGCATTTTCAACCAGCCAGAATACCACTCTGGCTTCCCGCCGTCCGGTAGGTTCTGATGAATCACGCACCGACATCGATGGGCTACAATCGGCATTCAATTACCTGTTAAACTGGCGAATCAACAGATCCAACGAGACCCAGCTCTCCCTCTCCTATACCAAATATGAATATTCTTCTCCGGACACCACCCAGACAATTGATGAGGATGATATCCGGTTTATTGTAGATGCCGTATACCGGCATTATTTCAGTGATTATTTTTCATTCCAGCTGAATGCCTATATTTATCTCTATCATCAAATCTATATCCATCCTGCGCAAAGTGCCAATAACAACTGGAACCGGATTTACCAACTGGCTCCCTCATTTATTCACCGTTTGGGTGATCGTTTCGAAAATAAATATACCATTGGAATTCTGGCAAATTACACCGTATTCGACTTTGAGGATTTTCTCCCGGAAATCCGAAGCTATCTGCTCAGAAAAATGGTATTCAGCGATACCCTCAGAACCCGGCTGTCTCGCGGGCTGAAATTTCAGTTGATTTATCAATTGGAAAAGGAAGATAACGGTACTTTTTTTAAAGATATATTTGCGCAGCAAATTTCGCGGGAATTGCTGAGTCACCTCATTGATGTAGGCCTTGTGTATTTCAGATTTTCCGGCTTCGAGTTAACAACTGCGCTGAATTGGTATATTCGAAAGGAGTGGGCTTATTCCGCTCAGAATGAAAAAACATTGATCCGGAATTATCTCGCCTTCAGTCCCCGCATGACCCTCCTTTATAATATGAACAAACGATTACATTTATTTGCTTCTTTCTCCCCCCGAACCTATACTGATCTTAACATCGACAGGCAATATTTTTCACTGGGGAGAATTAATCTGAGATATACCTTCTAAAATTGAGATTTCACAGAAGAAACAACATTCGGGTTTTTAGAAAATTAGGTGAATAGTACTTAATTTTACATTTGCACCCCTGTAGCCTTACCGGTAAATTCAATGAGTCAATAAAAAACAGAATGCAAGGAACAAAAAGTGTTCAAAAAGTATTTCAAAGAATATGAATTTCGGAGAGTCTTTTCATGAGCTTAAAATATTTGATGATATTTATCATATGTATACCGACACTTGTGTTATCTGAATATAAAATCCTCAAACAGTCTTCTCAATCCGTTCTGGTTGAAATTGTGCTGGAAGACTTTCAGGAAAATTCCCTCGAGAAGAATGGAGCAGAATTCAGTTTATTTCAATTCAAAGATGGAATATTGGATGATCAGTTTGGTACTCCAGCCATTCCCCATCTCCAAACTCGATTAGCCATACCGCTCGGTGCCCGGGTGAGTTATCAGGTAATCAACGTAGAGAGTGATTCCCGTCGCGGGATCACCGTTGTACCGCTGGGAATGTTGGATTTTCCGGATCGCAATCCTGAGCAACTGATGAATCAGGAAATCTACAATGCTGCCTTCCCGTTTCCGGAAACTGAAGTAAATATTGGGGCGGAATACGATTATCGCGGTATCAATGTAGTTCCTTTGCGGATTTATCCTATTCGATATTTCCCCGGCAGTCAGGAGGTTCAGATCTTCAGACGAATGCAGATTCTGTTTGAATTTAAAGATGGTCAGGCACGGCAAATTCCGGTTACTGTCAGTCAGTCTGAGCAGCAAATTATCCGGCATAAGGTTATCAATTATGAACAGGCGGCTCTTTTCGGCTCCCAGCCAGCTCTACAGTTGAAAAAAGTCTTTGCAAATTACGATTTAAGCTTTGGTGAATGGTTTCGTATTCCTATTCAGGAAGAAGGTATTTATCAGATCAGTGGTGCTTTATTGCGTTCTGCAGGTGTTGAAATTGATAATGTTCAACTCAATACGATTCAAATTTTTAATCACGGAGGATTCGCTCTCCCTTACAGTGTTCTTGAAAGCCGACCGCAGGATCTGAATGAAATTGCCATACAGGTGCAGGACAACAATAATAATGGGCTGATGGATGATGATGACTGGCTCAGGTTTTACGGCAAAGGCCTGGGAGGGCATCAGCCGGTAAATATCAATGGCACGATTTCCTGGCAGTATCAGGGTAATCCGGATGGTTCACGCACCCTTCATCCCTATGATGAGACCAATTATTATCTCATGACCTTTAACAGCCAGGTCGGAAAGAGGATACTGTCTCTGACCTCCCCGCAGAACACCAATCCTCACCGGCCAAACCGATTCTGGGATTATCAGCATATTGAGGTTGATGAAAACAACATTCTTTCTTCGGGATTGGATTGGTACTGGTTAAAAATGACTGGAACCAGCGACAGTAAATCCACCCCTTTTAATATTCCTCAAAATCTGTCCAATGATTCGGTGCGGGTGGAATTTCGATTTCACGGTGGATCCGGCAGTCTCTACGGGACCGTGGAGACTTTCAGGTATAATCTAAAGGTTCTGCTCAATAGTCAGATTATTTTGGATAATATTCTGTTTACCAACAATGCCACCTTAATCCGGACCTACCAGGGTACGTCGCTCTATCCGTTGCAGGGCGGTTTAAATCAGCTGGAAATTCAGCATATTGGTAATCTGGATGGCTGTGAGGTCTTCCTGGATAATTTTGAAATCAGTGTGAAGCGACCATTTATTGCCGAGAATAATTCCCTGCACTTCCGGGATATCGTGTCGGCCAATTCCCCGGTTGAATATAACGTCACCGGTTTGCCGGCCGGACAGAACCGGGTATGGGATGTGACCGACCTGGAAAATGTGCGGAATATAGAACCGCTTCAGGGTGGGCAGAATGTGGTGTTTCAGGGTTTGTCCAGCCTGACTGAACCGAAAGAATATTATGTATATGCCCCCAGTGCAGTGCGAAATGTGGGAGGCTTAGAGGCTCTGCCGAACTGGCCCAATTTGAGAGATCCCTCCCGGCGGGCTGAATTTATCATCATCACCCCGACTGAATTTTATGATGATGCCCAATTTCTGGAGGACTGGCGGGAGAGCCAGTTTCCTGATCCGCTGCAGACAGAAAGGATTGATCTGGAACAGATCTTTGTGGAGTTCTCTTCATCGGTTCGTGATGTTACCGCGATCCGGGATTTTATTAAATATGCTTATGAGAATTGGAGTGATACTCTGAAATACGTTCTCCTGTTTGGAGATGGACACTTCGATTACCGCGGCCTCCGCTTGCCGGATGTACCCAACTGGATGCCTCCCTTTGAAATTACCAATAACGGTGAAATTGACAGTCGGGAGACTGATAACTTTTATGTTGCCTTTGGTATGTCCGGTAATCTGGGAAGCATAGATCCTACACTACCTATCGGGCGCTTACCGGTTGGAAATCTGGAGCAGATTGAAATTTACCGGGATAAGGCGGAAAAATATCGCAATTCCTATCTGTTCGATCAGGATAAGAACGGCTGGCAAACCTGGTTGACGTTTGTATCCGATGACGAGGTTGGAGGACCCGGATCCAATCATGAACTTTCCTATCATCTCCGTCCCACCGAGGCGATTATAAATTCCAAAGTCCCCAAAAAGTTTAATGTGAGCAAGGTTTATTTACATGATTATGATAAAATTCCCGGAGGATTGGGACGCTGGAAACCTAAAGCCACCGAAGATCTGATTAATCAGATTAACCGCGGGACTCTCATGATCAATTTCTTCGGGCACGGGGATCCGGACACCTGGGCGCATGAATCAGTCCTGAACCGCTCTCGTGATTTACCAAAATTTCAAAATGATTACCGGTTACCGATCTGGGTTGCGGCAACCTGTACCTGGGGCAAATTTGATAATCCGTCCAGACCTTCCATGAGTGAGGAGTTGATCTGGTTATCACAAATGGGAGGAATCGGGGTAATTTCTGCCAGCCGACCGGTCTATGTTTCCGGAAATACCGCTTTTACAACTAACTTCTATGATCATCTGTTCAACACACGTTCGGAATTCCTTCCCAGCAAATTAATCGGGGATGCGTTTCATCTTGCCACCAGTTTCAGCACCAATTTCCAAAAATTCCATCTCTATGGTGATCCGACGCTGAAACTGGCCGATCCGCAATACCGGATTAATATTCTTTCTATCGAACCCGACACGCTGAAAGCCCTGACCACGGTGACTGTCACTGCGCAGGTTCTGAATACCGATGAAACTCTGTTTTCCAATTTCGAAGGAAGTGCCCTGCTGCAGGTTTTTGATGCGACGGATAAAGAATTCGTGGTTGATGGCAGTGAACGTTATGATTACGTCTATAATGGGGGTACTATTTTCAAGGGATTGGTATCGGTTCGCAATGGAGAACTGGTGGGAAATTTCATCGTTCCCAAATCAATTAAGTACGATCCCACCCCCTCCGGACGTCTCAGCATCTATGCCTGGAGTGAGGAACTGGGTGATGCCATCGGCTACAATGACTCTCTGATGCTATATGGCACCGAGTCTCAGGTAACTGATCAGGAGGGACCGGAGATTTCGGTTTCATTCAAAGACAGCCCGAATTTTTTCGATGGGGATTTTGTGAGCAACCAGCCAACCTTACTGGTCGAACTGTCCGATGAAAATGGCATCAACCTGACTGGAGAAGTAGGTCATAAAATTGAACTCATCATTGATGAAAATATGAAGAAGGATGTTACCGAGTTTTTTGTCTACGAAAAGGACAGTTACCGCAAGGGAAAACTGGAATATACCCTGCCTGCTCTGGGAACCGGTACCCACCAGGTCAAGGTTTCCTGCTGGGATAATCTCAATAATTATACCGAGAAACTGGTTGCTTTTCGAACCAGTGCCGCTAACGATCTCATGCTTACAGAGGTTGTTAATTTTCCCAATCCATTCAATGACCAGACCTATTTTACCTTTCAGCTGGTATCACCAACCGGTGCGGCCGATGTTACCATCAGCATCTACACCGTTACCGGCCGGAAAATTTATGAGATCCGGGATTTCGCCGAGCAGGGATTTAATAAACTGCCCCGAGAAGGGTGGGACGGCCGTGATTGGGATGGTGATCTCATTGCAAATGGGGTATATCTCTATAAAGTGGATATAGATGACGGGATTAAAAAAAACGAACAGATCGAAAAGCTAGCGGTGGTGCGTTAAGGTAGAAATTTAAGGGAATTAGGCGACGCGATTTCAATATTTTATACAAAACGAAGTAATATCAGATTTAACAAAATAGATTATCAGCGATAAAATTGTTATTGAACCCTCACGTAAAAATCTCCCTTATTTGAAAAAGAGTCGTGCCAAAGTCCGGCAAAGTGATTGAACGGGTCTTTATTTTCTTGAATCGAATCCGTGTTTAAGACGGAGGAACAGAGGCCTGTATCCAGAGCAGTTTCACACTCAATTACCAGCATTCAATATAGACAGCACTCCCCCTCAAAAATTTATCAATTAAAATTTAACTTGGCTACTCACCCGGCCGCAGTTATTTTTGTTAGCTTTTGATTCAACCTTTAATTTTTATTGAGGCGGTCGGTGAAACGGAATTTTCAATTTTTAAATACACTGGATCAGGAACCGGAAGAACAGCAGATTGTTGGGATACAGCTGAATAATGGCCTGCAGGTGGTAATGCTGAAAAACCAACGCACCCCGATCGTGGCAGTGGATCTCTGGTACAAGGTGGGTTCCAAGGATGAACAACCGGGCAAAAGTGGCTTTGCCCATCTGTTTGAACATATGATGTTTGAGGGTTCCCAGAATGTGGGTAAAGCCGAACATATGAAACTGATCAATGATGTGGGGGGAATGGTAAACGGCTCCACCACCCAGGATCGTACCAACTACTGGGAAATTGTTCCTGCCAATCAACTGGAGCTGGCACTATGGCTGGAAGCGGACCGGATGCAGTCTTTACATGTTACCCGGGAAAATTTTGATAACCAGAGAGCCACCGTAAAGGAAGAACGACGCCTGCGGATCGATAATCAACCCTACATGCGGGTTTTGTATGAACTGAAGGATGAAATTGCCTACAGTAATTTTGCTTATAAGCATTCGGTTATCGGTTCCATGGAAGATCTTGACCGGGCCACTTTGCAAGATGTAAGGGATTTTCATGATCTTTATTACCGGCCTAATAATGCTGTTTTGACCCTGGTGGGAGATTTTCAGATGTGCCATGCAGCAGAATTAATTCAGAAGTATTTCAGCCCGATTCCTGCCGGCCAATCCATACCCCCGGTGAATTTAACCGAACCTCCTGGTAAGCAGGAAATTCGATTCAATTATGAAGATCAGTTTGCACCTTTCCCGGCCATTTCAGTGGCTTTCAAAATTCCCGAGCGAACACACCCTGATTATTACGCGCTGGAAATTCTGGAAAAGATTCTTTTTGACGGGGAAAGTTCCCGCTTTTACAGTCGCCTGGTAGAGGAGGACCAGGTTGCGCTGCATGTTTTCGGGGGGCAGGATGGGAAATTCGGCCCGGGTCTGTTTTTTATCTTTGCTCAGCTCCATCCTCAAAAACATTTTTCCGATCTGGAGAACACCATTCTGCAGGAATTTGAAAAAATCGGACAAGATGCCATTTCGAAGCAGGAATTAGTCAAGGCACAGAATAAAATCAGGCATGATTTTATTTCCCAGCAGGAGAGTGTAAGATCGCTGGCCGATCTGCTGTGTTTTTATACCACCCTGTCCGGCAATCCGGAACAACTCTACCGGGAAATGTCCCGCTTCGAAAAAGTGACGGTGGATGATCTTCAGAGGGTTGCTCGAAAATATTTTAGTGCAACGAATCGTTCCATCATTGAAATATACCCCAGAAAAGAATCATAAGCTGATAAATGAAACTGCTTTTATGAATAATGTATTGAAAAAAAAGTCCCGCAAAATGAAGCCGCCGATTGATGCGAGTTTACTGGAATTTAAATTCCCGGAGTTGATGGAAAGCCGGCTTTCAAGTGGCCTGAATCTGCTGATTATCGAAAGGCCTGAACTGCCCAAGGTTTACCTGCGCTTCGGGATGAATGTCGGGCAAAAAAGTGATCCTGATAAACGGGCCGGTCTCTCTCAGCTGGTGGCAAATACGATTAAGAAAGGAACAAGGTCAAAGAGTTATTCTGAAATTGTTCAAACCATAGAACAGGTCGGGGGTGAACTGGATACCCTGGTCAATGAAGATTTCTTTGTGATTCATGCCGAATTTCTGAAGGATTATGTAAAAACCGGTCTGGAATTAATGAGCGATGTGATTCAACATCCCTCTTTCCCGGAACCGGAAATGGAAAAAGAGCGCTATAAGCAGGTGGCAGATCTGGAAAATGAAAAAAGTTCTCCCGATTTTCTGTCCCAGCGACGCATTGAAAAAGCCATTTTTATTCCTCACCCTTACGGTACCTATAAGACACAACAGTCCCTGCAGGAGATTCAGCATGCAGATCTGGTTCATTTCCATGAGCAATTTTTCGGGCCCCAGAATTCTTTTCTGGTGATGGCCGGAGATATCACTGCCGGTGAAGCGGAAGGCCTTGCAGGGAAATTTTTCGGGAAGTGGTCACCCGATAATGTCGCTGTAAGGGAATTCCCAAATCCTGTTCCATTGTCAAAACAGCGTATTCAACTGGTCCATCGGCCGGGCTCTGAGCAATCCCATATCTTGATCGGAAATATTCTGTTCCCCCGGAATCACCCCGATTTTGTAAAAATGTCCCTCCTGAATAAAATTTTAGGTGGTGGCGGCAGCGGACGCCTGTTTATGAATTTGCGGGAAGAGAAAGGGTATACCTATGGAGCTTACAGTTCATTGCTTGCCAGAAAAGAGAGCGGTGCCTTCATTGCAAATGCCGAGGTCAGAACGGAAGTGACTTTACCCGCCATTGAGGCATTTCATGAGGAATTTGACAGGATTAAGCAAGAAGTAGTCCCGGCGGATGAACTAAAAAATGCCAAACGCTTTTTGCGGGGGATATTTCCTTTACAGAATGAAACAGCGGCGGCAATAGCTTCATTGGCTCTCCGTCAACGCCTCTATGAACTGGGCGATGATTACTGGAATCGATACCAGCAGAAAATTGAAGCCGTAACGGCCAAAGATATTCAGAAAACCGCTCAAAAGTATCTACCGGAGCAGGGATATGTCATCGTGATCGTGGGTGATGCAGAAAAGTTGGAAAAATCCCTACAAGCTCTGGGTGAGGTTGAGATCTACGATTTGAATGATCAGAAGGTGAATTAGGGAGAGCGGTTTGAAAATTGCATTTCTTTTCTTTAATTTTATTCTCTTCATCTATCCAATGAGAATTTGGGCGCTGTTGCCGGATCCGGTTGCCGAACCGCTGAAATCAACCATTTTAAGGGGGATTGAACTGACCCTTAACAATCAGTTTGAGCAGGCGGATCAATTATATCAGGATATCATCGATTCGCTTCCGCATTATCCTGCCGGTTACTTTTACAAAGGGGCAACCATGCAGGCGGAGATGCTGGATGCTGAAAATTTTCAGAATAAGCAAGCATTTTATACTTTAATGAACAAAACCATCCAGATTGCC
The DNA here is from genome assembly GCA_020350205.1 of bacterium. GTDB lineage: Bacteria > Calditrichota > Calditrichia > RBG-13-44-9 > RBG-13-44-9 > RQOF01. The sequence continues at coordinate 1,574,556 of CP070707.1, read as the reverse complement.
GACTCCCTGGACCGGCTTGGGGAGGACAATGCCTGGATTTATTTTTATAAGGGGAGTGCGTATCTGTACCGCAGTTTTCTGAAAATGAAAGACGGGAACTGGTATGCCGCCTACCAGGATGCCCGAAAAGGTGTAAAAACACTGGAAGCGGCTGTTCAGAAGGATAGCACGCTTTACGATGCCTATCTGGGAATTGGAAGCTATAAATACTGGAAGAGCGCCAAAGCTAAATTTCTGTTATGGCTGCCATTCATTTCCGATCAGCGGGAGCAGGGAATGGAACTGGTATCAGAGGCGATTCAGAAGGGGTTGTTTATCGAGGTGGTCGGTAAAGATCAGCTGGTATGGATTTTAATGGATTACGGGGATATTCGCCAGGCATTGATACTTGCCCGCGAAAATCACCAGTCATATCCCACAAGCCGTTTTTTGAAATGGACGCTGGCCTCGGCAGCATTTTATGCCGGGGAATGGCCATTGAGTGAAAAATTGTATGATGAGTTGCTCCTGGAGGTAAGGCAACTTCCTGTTAATAACGGGTTTAATGAAGTGGATTGTCTGGTGCGCCTGGCCGAAATTGCCCGGGAAAACGAATCCTGGGATAAGACGTTGTTGTATGCGGATGAAGCACTGCGCATCTCAATGGATTCTGATACCCGGGAACGTGCCAAAAATAAATTAAAAAAAGCCCTGGAAATCCGCCAGGAAGCGGAAGAACAGATCAAAAAAACAGAGGTAGCGCGGTAACCTCAGGGTGAATTGGCTGGGCGGAAAGATAACGGGCAAACTGATCTTCCCTGAAACCTGGGCCCCCTGCCTGCGGCAGGCAGGCGGCACTCCCTGCCGGG
>CP070707.1:1566468-1573608 GCA_020350205.1 bacterium | reverse complement strand
TCCCTAATATTAGGGAGGGGAAGCAGGGGAGGGCTAGAAAAGGTATTTTCTGAATAAGATCATATGTGTCAACTATTCATTTTCCCCCTGCAGCCGCCTTCCCGAATGCGGCCCAGAACGGATCTACCCTGGGATGGACCAGGGGTGATGTTTTTCCATTCTCAAATATAGTCAATCCTTGCTTGTACTCCAAGGCTTCACCCACCACACTGGCCGGTATTCCTTTATCCTTTAGACGGTCTAAGATTTCGCTGGTTTTATGAGACTTCACGGTAAGTATCAGGGTGCCTTCGCTGATAGAAGAATAGGGATCGATTTGAAAAAGTTCACACACCTTGCGGACATTTTCCTGGACAATTATCTTTTCTTTGTCAATGGACATCCCAACTTTAGAAGCTTCGGCAATTTCAACTAAACCTCCCCAGATCCCGCACTCCGTAGCATCATGCATCGCGGTCACTCCTTCTTCCCGGACGCCGGTTTCCACCGCCGTGAGCGCATCCTCCACCACCGACATTTGCCAGAATATTTCCTGGGCTTCCTTCGCCGTTGCTGCACCATACCGTTCGGCTACCTGCTGCGGAAAGGTCACTGCGAACAGACCGGCAGCTTCAATGGCCGCCCCCTTGGTAATGATGATTTCATCTCCGGCCTGAGCCATATTAGGTGTGATATAGCGATCTTTCGGACCGATGCAAATAACCGTCGCTCCGCCAATCATCGGATATTCACATCCTTCATAGCGCCCGGTATGGCCTGAAATAATGGCCATTCCGATTTTGTCGCATTCACGATGCATGACCTTCCATAATTGTTCGAATTCCTCCCGTGTTATGGAAAGAGGAAGGTTTAAGTCCATCGTGATATAGCTGGGTGTCAATCCGGAAGTGACCGCGTCTGAAGCCAGAATGTGAATGGCAAACCACCCGGAGCGCTCCCACCCGTAAGGTGGAACCACAAAAATTGGATCGGTGGTGGTCACCATCACCTGGTTGTTTCCCAGATCTACAACTCCTACATCCACGCCATGCTGCGGTCCGACCAGGATCTGCGAACGTTTTCTTCCCAACTGGGGAAGAATAATCTGATCAAAAATTTCCGAAGAGACTTTTCCGATGTCGGGAAGTTGCGCTTTCAAATTTTCCTCCTGAATCGTGTGATTGAAATAAAAAACCGTTGTCCCGCAGGGAAACGGTTCCAAAAAATCAGGAGCGTTGTGGAATTCCGTTTCCCTCCGCCGGTATGATCCGGTTCAGGTTCCAGGGGTATTTTCTCAGCTCCGTAAATCGGAACACCCCCAACGGCATTAAGAAAATTTAGGATTGCGTTGGGCTGAAATCAATAACATTTTCCTTTAATGAGAAGGGCAAATTATCTGGAAGGTAAATTTTTTCCATTAAATGCTGATAATTAAAAGTATAATTTAATTTGGAAAATCTATGACTTCTGAATTTTTTGTTTATCTTGGCTTTATAGGGATCTTATTGGGTATTCTGGCGACTTTTTTTGTGCTTTACCGGCGTCTCCGCTGGCTGCTCAAAACGATACAAGGGAAAAAAACGGCTCCGCCCAAATTCCTGAAAGGAATTCGAAATCTAATTCTGCTGTTACTCTGGATTTCCGTTTTTTCGGTTATGCTGTTTGCGGGATTTTTTATCCGGGCATATCATGCTTTTACCTTAGAGAAACCTGTGGCGGAAGTTACTATCGAGCCGGTAGGACCCAGCCAGACTTCGCGGGTGACGCTGGTCCAGTATATTTCTCCGGATTCCCAGATCGTTCATCAATTCCTGATCCGGGGGGATCAATGGATGCTGGAAGGGGATATTTTGAAATGGGATAGCTGGGTCAATTTTTTCGGTTGGCATACCCGCTATCGTCTGACCCGAATCCGGGGAAGATTTATGAATACACAGGATGAAATTCAGCAGGCCCCAACCATTTACTCCCTGGTAGAGCGGGAGGATGATCCGTTATGGAGAGTTCTCTATGACATGGGGCCGGAGCTCCCCTTTGTAGACACGGTTTATGGAAATGCCGTGTTTCAAACCACCGATACCGCGAAAAAATTTCTCATCCAGGTAAGTACTTCCGGATTTACCGCCCGGGAAATTGAAAATTAGGTGGGTTGGAAAGTAATTTTCTAAGTGCCGACTTTAAAGTTGGAACGTTTAATTTTAAGAACTTTCAGCGGGAACTTATACTGCATCAATAAGCCTTCACCAATCCTCCATCCACCAGCAGCGTTTGCCCGGTAATGTAGGTATTGGCATCCGAACACAGAAATATCACCAGACGGGCGAATTCATCCGGATCGCCATATCTTCCCAGCGGAATGGTTTGTTTTACTTTTTTCTGGAATTCATCCTTCGGTAGGCCGGCACGCTGGGAGCGGATTGTATCCAGATGCTCCACCCGATCGGTCAGTATCTTGCCCGGCCCCAGCACATTAATTAAGATATTGTATTGTCCCAATTCAGTGGAGAGGGATTTGGTCAGTCCCACAATCCCCATGCGGAAAGTATTGGAAAGAATCAGATTATCTAAAACAATTTTAACCGAAGAAGAGGTAATATTGATAATTCGGCCGGCTTTTTGCTCCTGCATGGAGGGCAGGACCGCCCGGATGGCTCTGATATAACTGAGCAGGGTCAGGTCGAAGGCAGAGTACCAGTCCTCATCCGCAAATTTATCAAAGGTTCCGGCAGGGGGGCCGCCGGTATTATTGATCAGGGCGTAAACGGGTCCGAATGCGGAAATTGTCCGGGAGACCAGGGTTTCGATATCCGTCGCTTTAGTAATATCACCGGCCATATATTCTGCTTTTCGTCCGGTGAGTTGTTTGATCTGTTGCTGTACTTCCTGCAGTTTATCCTCCCGCCGGGCGAACAGCATCACATTCGCCCCTTCTCTGGCGAACTCGATGGCGGTGCCTTTTCCGATGCCGTCGCTAGATGCCATGACAATTACTGTTTTATCTTTGAGACCAAGTTCCATGTCATTCCTCCTGTGGTTCATTTTATCCTGATCACGCAACGCCGCAAAAGAGAAAAATTAAAATTAATGTAAATTTTCCAAAATTCATAATATGGAAAATCTTTACGAACCTTGGGTGATTTATGAATCTGTATCAAAAGGACCTTCTGAAAAATACTATTTGAGGTAATTTGTTGCAATAAATAGTATGATTAAAACATTATGTCACTCCCGCCTCCGAGCCGGAATCTCATTATTATAATAATAAAAATGAAAATGAGGAGATCCCGAAATAAATTCGGGATGACAAAAAAATAAATTAGTTAATAAAAAAGAATATGATTATTCCCTTAGGTCCGAAAATAATTACCAATACGTCATTCCGACCGAAGCGAATGAAATGAGCGAAGTGGAGGAATCTATTGAAGTTACAAAGATTTTTCGACTTCGTCCGCCAGCTGGCGGACTTCACTCAAAATGACAACGATTTGTAAATAATATAAATACAATTTATTAAATTCGGATTTTTATAACCTAAGGGAATAATCATAGTAAAGAATTTTTCAGAATTTCTATAAAAATAAAAATAGATTGACTTTCTCATTTTTTTGGGTGATTATCCGATCATAACAGAAGTTGAACTTTTTTGGCTAATGAAGGTTAATATAACCATCATTAACTGACGCTGCGCCAGGAATCAAACAGGGCGGTTTTTGGCGTGATGATCCACTCCCTGTGGAAAGGAGGTGATCCTATTAATTCAGAATTTTTAATGGGAGCCTCCGCTGAAGGTTGCTAGCGACACCTTCGTGGGGTTCCCTTCAACGTAGAAAGCAGGAATCTGGAATATCAGGTTCCTGCTTTTTTTATTGGATGATAATTAAAAATGCAGAGCGCAAAGCCCATGGAGCAGAGAGCAAAGCGCAGGGCGCACAATGCAAAGCACATAGGGCAGAGGGTAGGGGAAAAGAAAGCAGATTTTTGAGAGCAGAAAGTAGACCCCAGATTCCGGATACCTGATGCCCTATTTTGGCCTTCAGTATCCCTCTTCCGTTTTCCAGTATCCGGAACTCCGCCTCTTTCCGTTCATTTCATCAAAACCATCTTACGGACTTCCACGTACTCACCGGCCTCAATTTTATAGAGGTACACTCCGCTGGGAAGACCAGAGCCATCAAATTCTACAGTGTGAATTCCAACGGGCAACCATTCATCAACCAGGATCTTTACTGTCTGTCCAAGCAAATTGTATATCGTGAGTTTAACCGGACTGCCAACTGCCAACTGCCAACTTATGACTGTGGTTGGATTGAAGGGATTGGGGAAGTTCTGTTTCAGGGTAAATTCTGTTGGATGTAAGCTACTGAGTTGTCTAATTCCTACGATCAAATCCGTACTGTCCTGCCAGAATAAATATCCATTACTGTATAAGTTTATTTTTAAATTTAAGGTGTCTATTAGTGGATAAGACTGACAGAAAATACCATAAATGGTTGGATTGTTTACTGTTACTCCAACTGCGATATTACCAAATGATTGTCTTGGATTGAGTATTGAAATTACAGTAGTATCTTCGATAACTAGTTCAACTTCTACATTTTGGGCAGTAGCCGATGATCCGTTGTTAATGATTGATAAATTGACATGCGCACGGTATCCCCAGGACATGGGCAGAATTTGCTCTATCCAACAGCTAACGAGTTCCAGCGGACCAATCGTGGTAAATTTTTTAATATTATTTATGGTGAATTTTTCAAAATTGGTTGAGTCATATGCACTGAGTGAAATGGAGAAGTTATCTTCTGTGGCCGGAGCGGGGTACTTACCCGCCCAGATTTCAGAATCTGAAGTAAGCATTTTTCGGGTTAATCGGACGGAGTCGATAATGGTGCTATCCGGATTGTGGATAATAACAGTAGAGGCAATTGGATGTGAATTAGGATTTTCAACTAACGCTTCAAGAAGCAGAGTGTCCAAATTGGGTGTGTAATAATGTTTCTCTATGGTAAGATCATGTCCATAAACCAGGTTGTTCATCCAGTTTAATGCTTCTTCAACCACCGCATCGATACCATTGGCAGCATCGGCTGGATTATGCCAGACCGGATAATCAATGGGAAATTCTGTCCTGTTTAGATAACTGCCAGGCTGGTTGAGATGATACATATCGCTTATCGAATAGAGCAATACCCACTCAGTATAATCTTCTATCAACAGATTATCCCCCATACTGGCTCCGGAAGATTTACCAAAAAAGCGAACCGTTGGATGATAACGTAACCGTTGTGCTGTGATGTCACCCATGCTAATACAGGTTGGTCCTAATAGCACAGCTATGGGATGATCGTACATAGTGGCGGGCAAAGCGTCAATTTGAAACCAATTGGCATTTCCGGACGGAACCAGAGCAAGCGTTGATGGTCCATAACGGTAAGCATCTTCAATAGTTAAAGTAAAATCATTAAATAAGATATCAAAAGCTTCGGCAAAGAGGGCCCACCCACCAAAATTCAGGCGCATATCGATAATCAGTCCGTTGGTATTCTTGAGGGCATTTACCGCCTCGGCGAATTGTTGATTCGCAACTTCCTCCGGCCACTCCTGAAAAAGATAAATATAGCCGATGTTGGTATTATTCAGAATACCGTAAGACACGACCTGCTCATTGAAAAAAGTTGGAAAGGGAATCCCTGGAATTTCAACCTGTTCATTATTCAGCATGGGAGGTACATTCAGGTTGATCATGGGGGCAACCGATAGATGCAAAGTATCCCCGGTCGAATATTGGATGATATCCATGGTACCGAACAGATGCCAGTTCATTCCCGCACCCAGTAAGAGAAAATCAGAATAGGCACTGGCGGCACCGATGCCATTGGGCATAAAAGGGAGACCGGCGGCGAGCAATTCCTGTACTAATATTTTCCAGGGAATGCCTTCATACCCTAACACAATATCGCCCGGTTGTAAACCCAGAGGATGATTAGGAATAGTTCTCAGGACTAACAAGGTGCTATCCGGCATGGCGGTTAGCACCGCACCGAAGTGTTCAATGGTTGTATAGGCCGATAAAACCAACAATGGGACTCCCGGATTCAGGGGTGTCCAGGTCACACCGGTATCAACAGCGCGGGTGTGTGCATCCCTTAATGCATTTGCTAATTGGCTCATAATGGCTGAAAAGCCACCCCGGCTGGTTGTACTATCAATCATGTTGCGATAATGGGCTCTGAGTGTGTCCCATTCATAAAAATCCATCCCCAGCGATAGAAAACCATCAAATTCATTGTGCAGAGCATCGGCATAGCGGTCAAAAATCAATAGTTTATTTGCCCGGGGTAAGCCGGGTCCCCAGGTGCTATCGATAATCGCCTGCCAGTTGTTGCGGGATTCATAAAAGGATTTTTTGGGAAAATTCTTAAAATTAGGATTGTGATTCTGGGGTCTTATTAAGATTGGATAATCTGGACGGTACTTTTTGCTTACCTGTTCCTGTGAAAAAAGAAGAATTACAGATAAAAATAATAGTGGCATCAAAAGAAAACGTTGATATTTCATACAATACCCCAGAATTTTAGTTTTTTTATATACCCATCCGCCATTTTTTTTATCTCATTGAAATCATCTTCCTAATTGCAACATAGTTACCCGCTTCAAGCCTGTAGAGATACACTCCACTGGCCAGCCCCGATGCATTCCACACAACCGAATGAACACCAGCAGTTTGTCTTTCATCAACCAGAGTGGCAACCTTTTGCCCGATTAAATTGTGCACGGTGAGTTTTACCGGACCACTCGCTGCTAACTGGTAACTGATAACTGTGGTTGGATTGAAGGGGTTGGGGTAATTTTGCAAAAGAGAAATATCTTCAATCTTTTTTTGTTTATGCTTTTGATCCTCTATCGCTACAGGAAATGGAGTAATCCGAGCGTAATACACATCCTGCTCACCGTTAAATGTAGCTGCCCAGGCCAGGTGAACACTGCTGTCATAGGAAACCATATCAAAATAATCTCCCATTTTATTCTGTTGTGGCCAACCAATATGTGGATTGAAAGCTATGGACAGCCGTTCATTTACTGACCAGGTGGTTCCACCATCTTGTGAGTAAGAATAGTAGAGTGCAGAAAGGTAGGTCCCGGGATGGTCACGGGTATCCAACC
>CP070707.1:1534760-1566368 GCA_020350205.1 bacterium | reverse complement strand
CTGTTTCGAAATTACTGATAAAATTACAGAGGCGATAAATAAAGCACCTGTGACTGCGGATTATGTGAACCGTTCAATAACTATTAATTACGGTGAGTATGCACGCTGGCGGAAAAAAATTGTTAAAGAATAAGGTAGAAATAAAATGAGACAGGTGGCAATAGTGGGGCTGGGACAGACACCGGTCCGTGAACATTGGGGCAATAATTTACGTGATCTTGCTGTAACTGCCTTAAGAAATGCCATGGAAGATGCCGGCGTTGATACCCTGGATGGAGTTTGTGTGGGCAATATGCTGAGCGGCGCCTTGAGTGAGCAGGAGCATCTTGGATCTCTGATCGTGGATTATGCCGGTCTTGACGGTGTCGAGGGTATGAAGATAGAAGCAGCCTGCGGATCGGGCGCCGCTGCCATCCGTATGGCGGTCAAGGCGGTTGCCTCAGGACTTATGGATAAAGTTGGTGTGGTTGGGGTGGAAAAATTGACTGAATTATCAGGAAATTTCAGCACCACAGCGCTGGCAACTGCTGCGGATGCTGATTATGAATCCACTATGGGATTAAATTTTGTCGGTATTAATGCCTTACTTATGTGCCGCTATCTTCATGAGTACAAGTGTGATAAAAATGATTTTTCACTATTTCCGGTTAATGCTCATCAGAATGCTGTACACAATCCCCATGCCATGTTCAGACACACCATTACCCACAAACAGTATGCCGAATCCAAGATGATCGCCTATCCCATTAATTTGCTTGATTCAAGCCCCATTGCAGATGGCGCAGCCTCGGTCATCGTAGTGGCCCATGAAAATATGGATCAATATGCCGGAAAACCGGTATCCATACTGGCCTGTGAGGTGGGTACAGATACCATTGCGGTTGATAATCGGGAGGACCCTCTGTGGTTGAAGGGGGTGGAACGTAGTGTAAAAAAGGCTTATCATGTCTCTGGCTTGTCACCCAAAGATATTGACTTTTTTGAAGTTCATGATGCTTTTAGTATCATGACCGCCCTCTCTCTGGAAGCAAGCGGCTTTGCAGAAAAGGGAAAGGCCATCGAATTTGCCCGAAAAACCGGTATTGATATTCAGGGAGGGCTTCCCCTGAGTACGTGCGGGGGTTTAAAAGGACGAGGTCATCCTGTGGGCGCCAGCGGTGTCTATCAGGTGATTGAAGCTGTACAGCAATTAAGAGAAACGGTCCCTCCCAAAATACAGGTTCCCAGAAATGATATTGCGATGGCCCAAAATATCGGGGGGAGTGGGGCAACAGTGATTACCACAATTTTGAAAAAAATCGCATAAGAGGAAAAGTATGGACATTCCCAGGTACTGGCGGTTAAAAAATCAAAGATATAAACTGCAGGGCAGGAGATGTATAGATTGTGAAACCTTGAGTTTCCCCCCAAGAATCGTATGCCAGAAATGTAAATCCCGTAATACAGAACCGTTTCAATTTAGAGGACAAGGTACTTTATACAGTTTTACCATCATTTTCCAGGCTTCGGGGAAATTTGAAAATAGTGCTCCCTATATTGTCGGATTGATTGACCTGGAAGAAGGCGTTCGAATAACTGCCCAGCTCACCGATATAACAGCTGATGAGGTCCGGATCGGAATGGATCTGGAAATGGTCACCCGACAAATTTACGAAGATGGACCCCGCGGGCCGATTTTGTATGGGTACAAATTCAGACCACACCTGATCAAACCGGTTGCAGTTTAAAATATGGTATGTTGTTATAAAGTCCTGGAGTTAAAAGTTCAGGTATAGAAAAAAAGAGATTTAAGATTTTCCTGCCTGGAACAGATAAGTGATTACGGACTTTCGACTCCAGACCCCGGTCTCTTTTTTCGTTCTCATTTTTCCCACATTATTGTCATGCTAATTCTTTTTTGCAAATTCAGTATTTTGCGCGACCATATCTGTTTTTCTCAAATGTATAAACCAGCGGGAAATTAAATGAATAAAACCATAAACTTTTGAAAGGAAAATCCGTATAGCCTGTTATTAAAATAAAGCTGACCCGGTTAAATGACCCAGATGAATCCAGAACAGCATTCTTCTGATTATCAATTGATTTTCAGAATAAAGAATGGTGATTCGGTAGCTTTCAGAGAATTATTCTACACCTATTGTCAGGCCCTGATCCGGTTTGCCTGTCGCTTTACCCATGATGTTGATTCTGCGGAAGATCTGGTTCAGGAAGTTTTCTTTAAGGTCTGGTCTAACCATCAGCAGCTTGATCCACAATTGAGTATCAAAAGCTACCTGTATGCAGCAGTCAGGAATCAGGCGTTAAAACAGATTCGCCATCAACAGGTCATTGAAAAAGCACATACAGAACTGCGGTACTCTATCTACCATCAACCCACACCGGAAGATTTTTTAAATACAAATCAGATTGAATCAGCAGTCATGCAGACAATTGAAGAACTTCCGGAAAAATGTCGGCTTATTTTTACAATGAATCGTTTTGATAACCTGACTTATGCCGAAATTGCAGATATACTCGAACTGTCTGTCAAAACCATTGAAACACAGATGGGAAGGGCTTTAAAAAAACTCCGGAATAAACTCAATCACCTCCTGCAATTGATGGTTTTACTCTAGTCTGGCCTGTATCTAATTATCTCTCCCCTTAAAAAAAGTCTATCATTGAAAAATAGACCGTTGAAGTTGAATGTCGCCTTTTATTTTGCAGACACTCTGCGATATAAACTTATTCAGGAAAATTTTTTAATGTTGCTGTCAGGGTAAAAAATGTTTTAAGGGTATTAAGGATAGTTGAATGAAGAACAGATGTAAAAGGAGTCCATATATGGATAATGAAAATCAGTGGTCAATAATCGCCAAGTATCTCTCCGGAGAATGTACTTCTCGGGAATTAAATGATATGGAAACCTGGATGGATGCCGATTCTGAAAACCGGGAAATGATAGAACTTTTAAAGATCGCTTGGAACACTGCAGAATCAGAAATTCAAACTTCTGACACTGATTATCTCTGGCAACAATTTTCTGAAAGGGCAGGTCTGAGTACTGATTATTCACAACACCCCTTAAATAGTATACAACCTTCTGCTTCAATAACAGAAAGAAAAAACTTCACTACATTCTTCTTTCAAAATCCGGTGTGGCGATATGCAGCAGTATTCCTGTTGTTTTTTCTAACGACACTTTATTTTTATAGCAGCGACGTCGCAGCATTTCTGGGTATCAGGTCCGCTGCCTCAATGAAGACTATATCTGTGGAAAATGCCAGGAGGGATCGTATCACCTTGAGTGATGGATCCATTGTTACCCTGGATGCAGGCAGTCAAATACAATATCCTGAAAAATTTACCGGAGATACCCGGCAAGTGTATTTGAACGGTGAAGCTTTCTTTGAGGTTACCTCAGATCCGGAAAAACCCTTTTCAGTTTTTACGAACCATGCTGCCATTGAAGTTTTGGGTACAAAATTTAACGTCCGGGCCTGGCAGCCGGAGCAAAGAATAACCGTGACTGTGACCGAAGGGAGAGTACTGTTCTATCCGGAACAGGCTAAAGCACAAAAGACGGTCACGCTGCAGCAGGGATTTTCCAGCTCGCTGGTGGGGCAGGGATCACCCACGTCGCCCATACCGGTTGATGTTCAAAAATCAATCAGCTGGATGAATAATGAAGTTTATTTTGAAGATACGCGTCTGGCTGAAATATTAATTCAGCTGGAACGCTGGTATGATATCAAATTTGACATCCGGAATTCCGCTCGGATAAATGAACGAATCACTGTCTATCTGGCGAATAGACCATTGGAGAATCATCTGGCACTACTGGGAGAATTGGCAGATGTGCGATTTGTAGCTGCCGGAAGATATTATCAATTAATTCCAAGATGATTATTACTTGGGAAATGTCACCTTCAAAAGTAAAAATCAGGGGAAAGGCACATGATCTTTAATAAGTTAAAATTTAAAACAGTTGCCCTCATTCTTCTGTTGCTGTTTTCTGGAGCCTGGGTTCAGTCACAAGATAATTTCAATGAAATTGATCCACGTGATCCGAAAAGTGTCCCCGAATTTTTGAAAAAGAGAGTCTCAGTGAATTTTCATGATATGAATACGGAAGAAGCGCTGAGAAGCGTAGCCGGGCAGGGTGGATTTTATATCAATTTTAATAACAGCCAGATCTCTTTTAACCAGTCAATTACATTGATACAGCAGGAAGAAAAAGCTCTGGATGTGATATTAGCCATCCTCAAGGATAGTGATGTTACCTTGCTTAGCAGTGGTGAAAAAAGCGTGATTATTAAACCAACTCAAAAGTTTAGTGAAAAGTCTGGACTGATCAGGGGAAATGTCACTGACAGCGAAAGCGGACTGCCGTTGATTGGGACCAACATCGTCCTGGTTGGAAAGGGTCTGGGAGGCACGACAGATGAAATTGGCCAATACCTGATTAACAAAATTCCGCAAGGTAGCTATACAATTATCTTTTCCTATATCGGGTATGAAGACAAACGGTTAGACAATATTAAAATTTCTGCAGAAAGTGAGCAGCTTTTGAATATTGAATTGAAGCCGGCCCCGCTTCAATTAAAAGAAATCGTGATCACGCCCAGTAAATTTGCTGTGATGGGACGGGAACCCATTATTAAGCAGACTTTAACCGAACAGAATTTGCAGACTATGCCATTTGGGGAGGATATTTATCGCGCCATATCCCGATTACCTGGTGTGACTGCTAACGATTTCAGTACGAAATTCATGGTACGGGGAGGGAAGAACGACGAAGTGTTATCTTTAATCGATGGATTGGAATTGTATGAACCATTTCATCTGAAAGATATTGAGGGAGGTTTGCTAAGCATCATCGATGTCAGAGCAATTGAAGGGATTGACCTGTATACCGGGGGTTTCCCTGCGGAGTATGGTGAATATATGAGCGGGGTTTTTCACATGAAATCTACTAATTCTAGGCCGGGACAATCCCGAACATCACTGGGAATCAGCTTTATGAATGCTAGATTAATGACAGAGGGGAACTTTAATCAGAATAAAGGATCTTGGCTGGTTTCTGCCCGCAGGGGCTATCTGGATCTGGTCCTGGCGCTGATGGATGAGGATGATCCGCCTCTTCCAAGATACTATGATACCTTTGGAAAGATATCCTATCAATTAAGCAAGAATCATACTTTTTCTGCAAATGTCATTCATTCCGAGGATAAATTGGAATTTACCGAGGAACAGGGGGACAACTATAACACCAAATATGGTAATACCTATGGTTGGTTAAATTTGAACTCCATAATAAATCCAAGACTGTACGTCCAGAGTATTGCCTCGTTCGGAAGAATTACCCATCATCGGCAGGGGATTGGTTATTTTGATGATACGGGGATTACCCAATACACGGTCAATGATAGGAATCGGGTCAATATCTTCAGCTTTAAACAGGATTGGAATTATGAGATATCCGGACAATGGTTTTGGAAATGGGGATACTATTATAATTATCAGACTGCAAGTTATGATTATGTCAATACACTTACTGAAATGGACTGGAATGTTCTTGATCCCCGGGTTATGGGTGTTGATACCAATTTTATTTATCTTAATCCTGGCGGGGAGAGACTTGGTGGATATGTGTCAAACCGTTTCCAGGTAGCTTCACCTCTCAATGTAGAATTCGGGGTTCGTTTCGATCGTAATGGTTATACAGGTGATCAATACGTTAGTCCCCGTTTAAACCTGGTTTATTCTCTCGGTCAGCAAACCTTTTTACGGGGAGGCTGGGGGGATTTTAATCAAAGTCAGAAAATGCATGAAATAAAAGTGGCCTATGGGGAAACCAATTTTTATCCGGCCCAAAAATCAAGACACTGGGTGGTGGGAGTCGAACATACCCGCCGTAATGGATTAAATCTTCGACTGGAAACTTATTACAAGCAAATCTCATTGCCCCGACCGGACTATCGCATCTACTCAAATGATATTGAAGTATTTCCGGAAGTGCAGTGGGATGACCTGTTTACCCTGACTTTTAATGGAGCGAATTCGAAAGGGCTGGAGTTATATGTTAAATATGATGAGGGCGGTAAATTTTCATTCTGGAGTAGTTATGCGCTTGCCTATGCTACTGAGGATGTAAAAACCTTGTCCTTCCAGGGGGAGTCCATATCCCCGGAAGATCCAGTTATACCCAACTCGTATGACCAGCGCCACACGCTGTATCTGGATTTTAATTATCGTCCTAGCCGCAACTGGCATCTTAATATTTCCTGGCAATATCACACCGGGTGGCCCTATACTCAAAGAGGTCTTCGCAGCGAACAACTCCCGGATGGTAGTACCCGCTACTATGTAGAGTATGGTCAGTTGTATGGATCACGATTGCCATCCTATCACCGCCTGGATATGCAGCTAAGCAGGCATCTGTATTTCTCTAAAAGTCAACTTACTCTGTTTCTGGCCATCATTAATATGTACAACCGGGATAATGTCAGAAATATTAAATACAGTGTTCGTCGAGATCCGGATGACAATCTATATCTGTTAGAACAGAAAGGATACTGGTTCCCCTTACTCCCCTCTGTGGGTGTGAGCTGGACCTGGGGGCGGTAGAAACGAGACTGAATAGGAGATAGTCAACTAAATATGGATACCTCCCATTTTTCCGCTGGGTATTAAGGAGGTCTCCTGAAAGGAGGGAAATGATTATCCCAAAAGGTATTCAATTTCGGGCAACTATTATTTTTCTGTTATTCTTTCCGCTTGCTTTATTTACTCAGACTTTTTCTGGGGGTGGAGGTTCTGTATATTTTGGAACCGGCTCTCCAAATACCATTGCTGCCGCTTCAGAACTGGCAGATGATCTACATATCAATGAACAAAAAGGTAATTATTTTGCTGGTATACATGGATTTTATCAGGCTGCAACATACCGATTGGGTGGAGCATTCCAGGCTTATGCTTGGGGGGGTGTTAATCTGGGGGAAAATGAAGCAGGTGATGATGCTGCCGGTGTTGGAGCTGTAGTTGGCGGCCTGTATAGCAGCTACACCTTGAGGCTGGATCGGATATTGCTGAATGTCGGAGCCGTTTTCGGAGCAGGGCGGTGCTTTCTGGGTTATAGCCTGAGCGACGGGGAGCGTGGTAAAAATCAGAGTGTCAGCACCTTTTTTATTGAGCCACAGGTTTCTCTGGGAGTAGCGACCTGCCGCTGGTTTGGGGTTGAATTTCAGTTGTCAAGCCCTTTCTTTATTCTCACTGAAAATCTATCATTAAACGAAGTGGGAAAAAATTATAGTGTGAAAGGCACAGATATGATGGGATTAAACTTTAGCATCAAATTGACTTTCGGAAAGGTTGCAAATCCCCCACGATGGTAGAAAACATCATTTTCAAGAATTTAGAGCAATTATATTAAATATTGACCAGGAACGAGTGTAGTGTGTAAACGTTTAAAATTTTATGTAAAATAAAGCAGATAGACCATCAATTAAAGTTTTCAGGATGTGAAATCACAGAAAAAAAATTTGATATAAACTGCTGGGAGAGAGGGGAATGATAAGAATAATAACTTTTACGTTTTTAATAATTTCTGTTCAATTTGTGGGATGTACTGACGATGGTCCTGATTTAGGAATATATTATCAGAAAAGCTTTGTGGATAGTGTGGTTACGGTGATTTATGCTGATTCGATCCATATTATTATAGAGGAATTCGGTCCGGGGCAGCCAGAAAGGAAAAATATTGCATATGAATTCGAGAATCAACAATCATTAGATGATACCATAAAGCTTATTTTACATGTAAATTTTGGAAGTTATTCACCAATTCCAGATCCAATCAGAGAGATTAAGGTATCAGGCGATACACTTTATTTATGGTATGCATCTCGGCAAAAACCGGATGTGCTAAACTTGCATAAATTCAATTCGGGATCTATTTTGGGAGTAGTAGATACTTCCCCCAGACTTGATTATTATTCAATAGAAGAAGCAATAATTCAAGTATCGGCCAGTAAAAAAATATCACTTGAAACCCGATTTTATGAATAGATCATTGCCTCCAATTTTTCTCCAAGACGATAGTATCGGCTGGATGTGAAAATTACTGGCACAACTGGATCTACCTCAGTCGCTGTTTGACATGATAGCAGGAGAACAAAATTTAAATATGAAAAAATGTGGTAAATTCAGCTGTTTTGAAAAAATCGAGTATAAATGTAATATCCGGATAACGGTATCCGCAGTTCCTGTAGTCCGTATCTTCCCTGTTTAAAATACCAATTTCCTTTTTGGAAATTCATGAAATTGCTTTTTAATTACAAGTTGAGGATATCATAGAATTAATTCAGTTTTCTACCTAAAACATATTTGAGATAAAATTATGGTTAAAAATTATATCCAAACCCGTACGGAACAGGACAGTTTGGGAAAATTAGATATACCTGCCGATGCCTATTATGGAATCCAGACTTTTAGGGCTCTGCAAAATTTTCAGGTCAGTGGAATTAAACCCAAGAAATCGTATATCCTGGCAACCGTCCAGATAAAACGCGCCGCAGCAAAAGTGAATAAAAATTTAGGGCTTTTGGAAAAGGATAAAGCTGATGCAATCATTGCCGCGGCAGATGAAGTTTTGCAGGAGAAGTTACTGGAATGGTTTGTGGTGGATGTCTTCCAGGCAGGGGCTGGGACTTCCCATAATATGAATACCAACGAAATTCTGACAAATAGGGCTATAGAAATTTTAGGTGGGAGCAAGGGGGAGTATGAGGTAATCCACCCTAACGATCATGTTAATATGGCTCAGTCCACCAATGATGTCATTCCCACTGCGATTAGACTGGCGGCTGTCCATGACATACCGCTGCTTTTGAAAGCGATAAAAGACCTTCAGCAGGAATTTCAGCGGAAAGCCCGTGAATTTGATTCGGTATTGAAATCTGGTCGGACACATTTACAGGATGCTGTACCCATCCGGTTGGGACAGGAGTTCGGGGGATGGGCGGCGAATATGGGAAAACACTACCATTCCATTGAGCAGGCAATGCGTTCTTGCTTAGAACTGGGAATTGGCGGAACAGCGGCCGGGACGGGATTGAATGCTCATCATCAATATCGAGAATTAATGGTACAAATGTTATCGGAGCAACTGAATATTCAGTTTTATCCTGCAAAAGATTATTTTGAAGCGATGCAGAGTATGCGTCAATTTGTTGAAATTTCAGGAACCATTCGAAATCTTTCTCAGGATCTCATCCGAATTGCCAACGATCTCCGCCTGCTTTCTTCGGGTCCAAAAACCGGACTGGCGGAAATTCAACTTCCGGCAGTTCAGCCGGGGTCCTCCATCATGCCTGGAAAAGTAAATCCGGTGATGGCAGAAATGCTGAATATGGTCTGTTTCCAGGTCATCGGATGTGATACCACCATACTCTTTGCATCCCAGGCAGGACAGTTGGAATTAAATGTGATGATGCCTGTAATTGCCTATAATCTTCTGCATCAGATTGAAATTCTGGCCAATGCATTGCCCCGGGTTACCGATAGGTGTATCAGGGGAATTACAGCGGATTTGGCAAGATGCCAACATTATGCGGAGGAAAGTGTAAGTATTGCCACCATATTGAATCCGGTGCTGGGGTATCAGAAAACAGCTAAGGTTGTGCAGGAGTCTCTGAAAACCGGCTTATCAATCCGTGAGATTCTCATCCGGAAAAAACTTTTAACGATATCTGAAATTGATATGCTCTTTGATTTGAAAAAAATGACCGAACCCGGAATGCATCGCTCATCCTGATATTGAATCTATTCCTGCATCAGAACAATTTTTTTGCAATTTTGGCGTACAATTGATAACGCTAGAAAAATTGCATATTCAATTATTTCTCAATCGATAATCCAGGGAAATTAAATTATTTGTAATTGTATGTCCTCCAAATTCTGGTTAAATTTGTACCAATCTTGTGACATTTTTAGGTTGTGATCAGACAAGATAGTGATTTGAAATGGAGGAAATTGTCACCTCACATTTAAAATTGTTAACATCTGGCAGCTGAATAGAACACCCTTTAATACTACTCCGAGAGGTAGTAAAGGTATGACAAATCGGACGCTTTTTCTTTTTAATACCATCTTAAATACCTCCCCGCTTTTGAGGGGAGGTATTTTTTTTCTGAGGAGTTATAATGAAAGAGAAAATCAAGGCAGAAATTTTATCGGAACAGGATTTTCAACGCATTATTACGCGTCTTGCGCATGAGATACTTGAAAAAAATCGGGGAAGCGATAATCTCGTTATCATTGGTATCCGTACCCGTGGGGCTTACCTGGCATCGCGATTGTCAAAAAAAATCGAAGAAATTGAGGGCAAAGAAATACCCACCGGCTTCCTTGATATCACTCTTTATCGTGATGATTTTCGTACCCGTTTAAAACAACCATCGGTAGAGGTGACTAATATTCCTTTTCAGATCGATGAACAGAACATTATTCTAGTGGATGATGTGCTTTATACCGGAAGAACCATCCGTTCTGCACTCGATGCGCTCATGGATTTCGGACGGCCGGCCCGAATTCACCTGGCCGTGCTGGTAGACCGCGGACATCGGGAATTGCCCATTCGCCCTGATTTTGTGGGAAAAAATATCCCCACTTCTATTGGGGAAGAAGTGCAGGTATTAATGAAAGAGATCGACCAGAGGGATAAGGTGCTGCTGGTTGAAGAACCGACGAACAATTGAGGGAAAACCATATGGCATTGCAAAGCAGGCATTTATTAGGTTTAGATGGTATTGCTGCGGAAGACATCTTTACGATTTTGGATGCGGCAAAATCATTCCGGGAGGTTCTGGACCGACCGATAAAAAGATTACCTACGCTTCAGGGCAAGACGGTGGTCAATCTGTTTTATGAACCTTCAACCCGCACCCGGATTTCCTTTGAACTTGCGGAAAAAAGGTTATCCGCAGATATCGTCAATTTTACAGCCTCCTCCAGTTCGGTCAAAAAAGGAGAGACATTAATTGATACGGTGAAGAATATCGAAGCCATGAAAATCGACATGGTAGTGGTTCGGCATTCCTCCCCCGGCGCTCCCCACCTGCTGTCCCGCGCTTTGAATTCGCACATTATCAATGCCGGTGACGGGGGCCATGAACATCCCACTCAGGCTTTGCTGGATATGTTCACTATCCGGGAAAAAATCGGCGCACTGCAGGGCAAGACGGTTGCACTGGTGGGGGATATCTCCCACTCCAGAGTCGCGATGTCTAATATTTATGGATTGACCAAAGTGGGAGCCCGGGTCATCGTGTGTGGACCCACCACCCTTATCCCCCGCGAAATTGATAAGTTAGGTATAGAAGTTTTTCATAATATTGATGAAATCATTCCCCAGGTGGATGTCTTAAATATTCTCCGTTTGCAGCTTGAAAGACAGCGAGAGGCACTATTCCCCTCGCTTCGTGAATACCATAATTATTTCGGTATTACCCGCGAACGCCTCGAAAATGCCACCAAACCGATACTTATTATGCACCCGGGACCGATGAATCGTGGTCTCGAAATTACCAGTGATGTCGCGGACAGTGAGCACTCAGTCATTCTGGAACAGGTTACCAACGGCGTTGCAGTCCGTATGGCAGTTTTATTCTTATTAGCAGGAGGTCGAAGTGAAATTAACTAAAAATGTTATCGTTTCCCGTAAAGGTTTTCAGCCCCTTCCGAAAAAAATTATGTTGAAAAATGGCAGAGTTTTAGATCCAGCACGGAACCTTGATGGCCAGGCGGATGTTCTGATCGAAAACGGGATTATAAAGAGAGTGGGTAAAGCGGAAGATAAAAAATTTGACGGTGAGGTTCTGGATTGTAAAGGAAAAATCATCTCCCCGGGCTGGTTAGATATGCACGTTCATCTGCGTGAACCTGGTTTCGAAGGCAAAGAAACAATCGCGACCGGCAGTCTGGCAGCAGCGAATGGTGGATTTACCGCAGTCTGTTGCATGCCCAACACCTCCCCGGCAATTGATAGCCAGGAAATTATTCAATATATAAAAGACCGTTCAGAAGGATTTCTGGTAGATGTCTTTCCGGTGGCTGCCATAACAAAGAAGCGGGAAGGAAAGGAACTTTCGGAAATATTAGAGCTGGTAGAACAAGGTGCTGCTGCCATCTCAGATGATGGGAGTCCGGTAATGAATGCTGAAATTATGCGCCGGGCACTGGAGTACAGCAAAATGGTGGACGTCCCGGTCATTGGGCATGAGGAGGATGTTCATATGACGGAAGGCGGGGACATCAATGAGGGATTTGTATCCACCTGCCTGGGATTGCATGGTATGCCACCTGTGGCTGAAGAAATTATGATCTCCCGGGATATTATGCTGGCAGACTATACAGGGGGTCGGTTTCATGTAGCACATATCTCCACTGCCCATTCAGTGGAACTGGTTCGTCAGGCTAAAAAAAGAGGAATCCAGGTAACGGCGGAAGTAACACCCCACCATTTTGTACTCACGGATGAAGCTGTCAGGGGATACGATACCAATACTAAAATGAGCCCTCCGCTGCGTACGGAAGAGGACCGGAAGGCCTTGTGTGAAGGTCTAAAAGATGGAACAATTGATGTCATTGCAACGGACCACGCCCCACACTCATTTGAAGAAAAAGAAGCGGAATATATTTATGCGCCTTTCGGAATTATTGGTCTGGAAACTGCACTTGCCTTGTCTGTTTCTCACCTGGTGAATAAGAAAATTATCAGCATGAATACGATGATTGAGAAATTTGCCTTAAATCCCTATAAAATACTAAATCTCACACCACCGCAGATCAAGCCGGGTGTGAAGGCGAATCTCACCATGTTTGATCCGGCTGCAAAATGGAAAGTTGATCCTACGAAATTTTTATCCAAGAGCACGAATACTCCATTTTCAGGGTGGGAACTCATGGGAAAACCTTTTGGAGTCATACATAATAATCAATTTTTCCTCTCTGTTCTGTGATGGTAGAAAGTCTTGTCAGAAAGCGGTTTAAACCAGAGAATACTGTTACAATTCCGATCCAGGAAAAAATTCGCAGATCCCTTTCAGCTTTAATGGTGATATGTTCCTACATTTTGTCCCCCATTCTTCCTGTCAATCTGACAAAATGAATACCCTTTTGACAAATGAACATTAAGACATCTAATTGTATTATAACTTCATATCTATAATAAATACAATTAGATAGAAAAAGAAATCTGTTTTTGGCACTATCTTTGTATGATTATGGGAATAAATGTTGGAAAAAATAAATAAATAATAAAAGAATTACGAGGTAAATCATGTTTTCAGATATTTATACCCAGATTGAGCGTCGCAATAAGTCTAATGCCGATAATGGATTATTAGCTAAAGTAAAACCGGTTGTGGATATTTACGAGACGGAGAATTCGATCGTAATTTTAGCGGAAATGCCCAGAGTGGATAAAGAAGATCTCCATATACAGGTTGAAAAAGGAATTTTACACATCCGGGGAAAGAGACAAAATAGTGCACCGGAGGGTGAATATATTCTGCGGGAAACAGCGGATGTCATTTATGAGAGATTCTTTGAATTGGAAAATAACCTGGATCCCGAAAATATCAAAGCAGCCTACCATGCAGGTGTGCTGAAAATTACCATTGGAAAAAGTGAGCAGGCGAAACCCCGCAAAATTGAAATCAATGGTTAAAACTCAGAACATTATTGGTAATTGAAAATGAGAA
Source organism: bacterium (assembly GCA_020350205.1). Lineage (GTDB taxonomy): Bacteria > Calditrichota > Calditrichia > RBG-13-44-9 > RBG-13-44-9 > RQOF01. Next base: position 1,552,623 of record CP070707.1, on the reverse strand, counting down.
TTATAAAAGTAAAATATAGTTTAGTAGATTACGGTTTAAATGAATTGTTCTTTTTTACGACTTATGTGCAACAAACTAAGATGAAGAAAAAATCAGTATATAATTTTTAGGAGGATTTTTAACATGGCAAGTAAAGTAATTGGAATTGATTTGGGTACCACGAATTCAGTTGTGTCGGTGATGGAAGGTGGCGAACCGGTAGTTATACCTAATTCCGAGGGTGCGCGTACTACCCCGTCGGTGGTAGGATTTTCAAAATCAGGGGAGGTCCTGGTCGGGGCTCCTGCAAAACGACAGATGATCACCAATCCGGAAAATACGGTGTATTCTATTAAACGGTTCATGGGACGGCGGTTAGAGGAAGTTCCGGAAGAAACCAAAATGGTACCTTATAAAGTTAAATCAGGTACCCACGGTTTGGCGGTTACTGAAATAAGAGATAAGGATTATACCCCTCAGGAAATTTCTGCAATGATTCTGCAAAAGATGAAACAGACTGCTGAAGATTATCTGGGGGAAAAAGTAAAAGATGCGGTTATCACTGTACCGGCTTATTTTAATGACAGTCAACGCAAGGCCACCAAGGAAGCCGGGGAGATTTCAGGATTAAATGTTCTGCGAATTATCAATGAACCTACGGCAGCATCGCTGGCATATGGACTGGAAAAGAAGAAAAATGAAAAGATTGCAGTTTATGATTTAGGCGGCGGCACTTTCGATATTTCAATTCTTGAGATAGGGGATGGCGTTTTTGAAGTTAAGTCCACTAATGGAGATACCCATCTGGGTGGAGATAATTTCGATCAGCGAATTGTTGACTGGATTGCGGATGAGTTTAAGAAAGAACAGGGGATTGACCTTCGTAAAGATGCGATGGCACTGCAGCGTCTGCGGGAAGCTGCTGAAAAGGCCAAAATCGAATTGAGCAGTACCCAGCAAACTGACATTAATCTACCATTTATTACTGCTGATGCCAATGGGCCGAAACATCTTCAGATGTCTCTGTCGCGATCAAAATTTGAATCATTGGTAGAAGATTTACTGCAACGTACATTAAATCCTGTCAAACAAGCTGTTAAAGATTCGGGTTTCAGCGTGGAAGAGATTGATGAAATTATTCTGGTTGGTGGTTCAACTCGTATTCCCAAAGTGCAGGAACTGGTGCAAAGTTATTTCAAGAGAGAACCTCATAAAGGAATTAATCCTGATGAAGTGGTGGCAGTGGGTGCTGCTATTCAAGGGGGTGTTTTGGCTGGAGATGTAAAAGATGTACTCTTGCTGGATGTAACTCCCCTGTCTTTGGGAATCGAAACCTTGGGAAATGTGACCACCAAATTGATTGATGCGAATACTACGATTCCAACCCGCAAAAGTGAAATCTTTTCGACAGCTGCGGATAATCAAACCCAGGTTGAAATCCATATTCTGCAGGGTGAACGGGAATTTGCCCGGGATAATCGAACCCTGGGTCGGTTCATTCTTGATGGTATTCCTCCTGCACCACGTTCAGTGCCGAAAATTGAGGTTACCTTTGACATTGATGCGAACGGCATTCTAAATGTGTCTGCCAAAGACATGGCAACTAACAAACAACAGAGTATTAGAATTGAAGCGAGTTCCGGATTATCGGAAGAAGAGATTGATAAAATGATGAAGGATGCCAAAGAGCATGCTGCTGAAGATAAAAAACGGCGGGAGTTAATCGATGCCAGGAATGCGGGGGATCAGCTGGTCTATCAAACTGAGAAGAATCTGAAAGAGTATGGTGAAAAAATTGATCCTACCACCAAGAATAAGATTGAAGCGGCAGTGAATCGCTTAAAGGAGAGTCTGAAGACTGAGAACTTGCAGGAGATTAAATCTGCCAGCGATTCCCTAAATCAGATTTGGAGTGAATCTGCCTCAAGCATGTATCAACAGGCTGGAACTGCCGGTGCTGATACTGCATCGGGTTCAACCTCAGGAAGTGCATCTGCTGAACCGAAGGAAGAAAAGGTAGAAGAAGCAGACTACGAAGTTGTTGATGATGATAAGAATGATAAGAAGGACAAAAATTAAAAAGATACGAGTAAGTGAATTGACTATCTTACCCGTTATCCTTATAACCGATACATTAAAATAAATGTGTTTGAGATTGTATAATCTTGAAATCTAGCAGGAGGTTTTCGGCCGATGGATGAAGATAAGAAAGCTGGAAAAGAAATTGAAGTAGAATTTATTGAAGAAGAAGCAAAAAATGACCAAGATTCGGCACCTGCTGTTGAAGCATCCGAAGAAAAAGAATCTCATAGGAAAATGAAGAAATCGAAGGATGATTCAAAGCGGAAAAGCGAAGAGTTTCAAAAAAAGTATGAGGATTTGCATGAACAGTTTTTAAGGCTTCGTGCGGAATTTGCCAACTTTAAAAAAAGAATGGAACGTGAGCAAATTGAGTTTTCTGAGTATCTCAAAGGTGAGGTGGTCAAGAAATTTTTGGTTATTCTGGATGATTTTGATCATATGATTCAAAAATCTGAAGGAGAAGAAAATCAAAAATCTCTTTTGGAAGGCGCCCAGATGATATATGAAAAATTTATTGGAGTGCTGAAAGAACAGGGGATCCAAAGGATTGAGGCTTTAGATCATGAATTCAATCCCGAACTTCATGAAGCCATGCTCATGCAACCGGTGGAGAATTCAGACAAAAATGGTAAAGTCATCACTGTGTTTCAGGAAGGATATGTCCTCAACAATCGCTTACTTAGACCGAGTAAAGTGGTGGTGGGAGAATATGCTGAACCTGAGGATAAAAATTAAATATTTTCACAATAGTTTTAGAAATAAAAAAGTGGGTTGGAACATATTCTGGCCCGCTTTTTTTGTTTTGACTGTTTCAGGGTACTCGCTATATTTTATTACAATGTGATCCCGGAAAGGATTTCATATTGACTTTTGGGATGCAGTTAATTAAATTAAAATTAATCAAAGCCATGAGGTTTTCATGTTAGTTTTAACAAGGAGGTTAGGTGAGTCGATCCATATTGGCGATCAGATTAAGATAACTGTCGTTGATATCGATGGTAAACAGGTTAAAATTGGAATCGAGGCACCACGGGATATCTCTATATTTAGAGAAGAAGTATACGAAAGAATAAAACAAGAAAATCTGCGTGCTGCTGGAGCTTCTGAAGAAGATGTAAAGGCGGCTGTGAGTGATTTGAAGAAAAGCAGAAAATAAATAGAACGCGAATCCCCGGAAATCCAATTCCTTAAAATTCTTTTCCATAAATTCTGAATCAACCTTATATTATCCTTTGCTTTTATTAAACCATTCATGATCAAACTGCTGCTTTTTGTGAACGGTAGTGAAAGTTTCGGAAAAACAATTACATTCTGCTTCGGATTCGAAGGAGTTTTGTTCGTTTGGGAAAATGATTCATGGTACGACTGCACATTCATTTACAAAATCCCCATAAAAGGATAATTATGAATGCCGTTAATATTTTTAGAAATGGCGGATTAATTATTTACCCGACTGATACGGTTTATGGTATCGGGTGCAGTTTGTATAATAAATCTGCATTGGAACGTCTATATCGTCTCAAGAAAAAAAGTAAATTTGATCCTATAAGTATTCTCGTAAAGGATATTCGGCAAGCCAGCCTTTATGCCCGAATTTCCAATAATTCGTATAAAGTAATGAAACGCTGTTTGCCTGGTCCCTATACCTTTATTTTACCTTCCTCCCGTGAAATCCCCAAAATTATGCTCAGTAAACGCAAGGAGGTGGGTATTCGTATTCCTGACAATGAGGTGTGCCATGAAATTCTGAATAATTTTGAGCACCCTATCGTAAATACCTCGGTCAATATTTTTCCGGATGAATTACTCAACGATCCCGAAGAAATTCAGAAACGTTATGAACACCAGGTCGAGTTGATGCTTGATGCGGATTGGCTCCCAAACGCCCAGGAATCTACGGTGTTGAATCTGACCGGAGATGAAGTTACCGTCCTTCGTCACGGAAAGGGAGACCTGGAGAAGGTTTTTTGAGATAAAATATCAGAATTGATTTCCATAAATTGAGGAATGAAAGATGAAAAAGATTATCAAAACCGATAAGGCTCCGGCACCAGTGGGTCCCTATAACCAGGCAACCATGAGTGAAAATTTTATTTTTACGGCAGGGCAAATTGCAATGGACCCTAAAACCGGTAAGTTGTCCGAAAACGATGTCAGGATCCAAACTGAGCGCGTCATAGAAAACCTCAAAGCAGTTCTGGAAGAAGCGGGTTCGGGGCTTTCCAAAGTCCTGAAGACTACGGTTTTTTTAAAAAATATGGATGACTTTGCTGCCATGAATGAAGTTTATGCCAGATACTTTCAGGAAAACGCACCGGCCAGGTCTGCCATAGAGGTTGCGCGGTTGCCGAAAGATGTTCTGGTTGAAATAGAATGTATCGCCTTATCAGGTTAGGCAAAATTTTCTCATTCCCTCAGCAGTTATTTTTTTGTGAAACTCAGTGCACCAATTTATTTGGAGGTATTTTGGAAAAATATACTATGATTATAAATCCTTCTGCGGGACGAGGTAAGGGGACCCGATTGGAGGAGTCTATTCGTAAACTGGTGATCCAAGAACTGGGCGACATGGAGATTTATAATTCGGAATATCCGGGACATGCCCGGAAACTGGCAGCAGAGTTAAAGGAAAAATGTGCGGTTATCGTGGCGGTGGGTGGAGATGGAACGATTAACGAAGTAGTTAATGGTATGATGGGTGGAAAGGCTGCTCTGGCAGTGATTCCCATTGGAAGTGGAAATGATTTTACAAAAATGCTCCGGCTTCCAAAGGATATTTCTTATGCCATCCAGGTTATAAAACGGAACCAGAGGAAAAGAATTGATGTGGGAAAGGTTGGAGACCGCTACTTTCCTAATGGAATGGGAATCGGTTTCGATGCCTGGGTAGTACGAGAAAGCACCAAAGTGCATAAATTGAGGGGCTTCCTGATCTACCTGTATGCAGTATTAAAGACGGTCTTCCTCTATAAAAACAGCATGGTGGATGTGACCATAGACGGTGAAAATCAGTCGAAAAATATTTTTTTAATCGCTGTTGGAAATGGGAAGGCAATGGGAGGTGGATTCTATCTCACACCAGAGGCTGAGTTCGATGATGGTCTTTTAGATGTTTGCATCATTCGATCCCTTAACAAAAAAGAAGTTTTTTTAAATCTACCGAAAGCGATAAAGGGAAATCATATGGATTTGGAACAGGTTACCATGCTGAGGGTGAATAATTTACATGTTCATTCTGAACTGGGAATCGCTGCACATGCCGATGGCGAATTGCTGGGAATGGACTTAAAAGATCTTGAAATTTCTGTCATTCCTTCAAGTTTGGAGGTTATATTTAATTCAGAAGCAGAATAAAAAAAACCTTTTTATCTGGGATTATGGTGGTTGAATTAGGACGGCATATTTTTGGAGTTTTGATTTTTATCCTTGCAACTCAGTCTTTGCAGGCGCAGGATCTAAAAATAACCGGGCATACTCTTTTCAATCAAACCACCCGGTTAGATACTGCAAAATTATTATCCGATCAACCCCTGAAATCGCCCTGGGGAGCAGTTGGCCGTTCCGCTGTTTTACCGGGGTGGGGACAAATTTATACCGAACATTATCTCAAGGCACCTTTGTACTTTTCGATTAATGTCTTCTTTGTATATCAAATTTATCATTATGAAATGTTATGGCGGGATGAAAAAAATGAGGCATACAGAAGTAAAAGAAATCAATTTACCTGGTATTTTGCCCTGTCTTACCTGCTCACGATGGTTGATGCCTATGTGGACGCTTATCTCTATAAATTTGATGATGCCATGAGAATAGCACATTATATGAAAATAGAGGAGGGGGTTTGGACTTCTCGCGTCGAATTTTCCATTCAATTCTGATATTTATGATATTTTTTTTAATAATCCCGGCATTGGGGCAGACCATCACCTATCCTGATAAATCTGACTCACTGAACAAAATTATACCTTCCCTCAACACTTATTCAGTTGCGGACAAATTTAAAACCCCTGATAAGGCACAGCACTTTATGGGGAGCTTGATTTCAACCGTCCTGATTTATAACACATGCCGGGAACCGTTGGATATTAAAAATAATAACAGTAAGATTTTTGCCGTTGGCATTACCTTCGGTTTGGGAATTTCAAAGGAGATGTATGATCATTCCAGAACCCACGGGATGTTTTCCTGGAGAGATTTGCTGGCAGATCTGGCCGGAATCGGAGTCGGAATTATCCTCATTAATCAACCCTGAGAGAGCCATTTTGCTCACTGGATTGCAGCTGCCAGCAGCGGGATCATCAGTTCGTGATGTCCAACAAAGTAGAATCCCTTTCCCTTTTCCTGGGTGGGTCTTTGCATAACATTTTCGGTAGGCCGGTAGTGCTTAATCATATCAAAAACAGCCGTATAAAATCCATAGGCTGGATACCCTAGATTTCGAACCACCGTCAAGGCTTTAAGAAATACCTCTGGCAATATGACGGCAGATCCCACATTAAGAACAATACTTTTTTCGGTTAACCGAGATAAGCTATGCGAAAATACCCGGAAATCAAGAAGGGATTTTTCGCCGAATGCTGCACCATTCAGATCGGGATGCTGATGGGTGATTTCAGTCCCCAGGGCCGGGTGCAAACTGATCGGGACTTCAAGTTCATAGGCGGATGCAAGAAGGCTTTTATCCCGATAAGATGCTTTCTGGTCGATTAATGCTTTTCCTAATATTTCAGCATATCCCAGCTCATTCCCAAAATTGGATTCCAATCCCGTATTGATGAATTCAGCGGTCTCCTTCGCCATGCCGAAGCTGCCATCCTGCAATCCTGCGGCAACATCTTCACTGGTTTTACCCCACTTGGCAATCTCTACATCGTGAATTGCCCCCGCCCCATTCAATGCCAGATGATTTATATATCCTTTCCTCATGAGGTCGATGATTGTCGGATTAAGGCCACATTTTACAGTATGAGCTCCCATCATCCATACCACAATTTTGTCTTGTTGAATGGCCGTTTTGTAAAGGGATATAAATTCTTTTAGATCTTTTCCGATGAGAATATCAGGCAGGGAAGTGATAAATTGCTGGATAGAGGTTTTACTCGTAACAGGTTTGGCGAACTGGGCTATCTCAACCTTACTGAATCGCTCGTTAATGGAGGTAGTTTTGACTTTATCAAAATTTAATTTTGAATATTTGGAAGGCATCGCTTAACCTCATCCATTTTTTCTTCTGCGAGTAATTTTACAACTGAAATAGAAAACATACAAACTATCTTTATAATCTTACTCTGGAATCTGTGTTGGGGTAAACTGAGACGACTAATTGAGTCCAAATATTGGATGTCAGTTTTCAGGTAAAATATTCAGTATATGAATAGTGTGAAAGATTTTGTTTGTGGGGATAGTGTTGTGAAACGAGTATTTTTTCAATATGTTCTATTTTAGATATTTTTGATTAAATTAACTCAGAAGTTGATGTAAGGGAAAGCCACAAGACATAACTGAGCTTAGAAAAACATTTCATTTTTTTTATTGCTTTAACCATTTAAAATTCTTTTTTTGTGGCGTTTATTGAAAGAGTTCGATTACCCATGCAAGCCTTTTTTAAATCTATTCAGCGTAAAACGGTGCAGATAATCTCAGAACAATTTCTCAAGTTCAGAGCGACTGAACATACTTTTATGATTCTGGTTGCCATCATCATCGGTTTCCTTGGCGGTCTGGGTGGAGTGGGTATTCAATATTTAATAAAATTATTTCAGGAGATATTCTGGGGGGACTGGAACCTCGGGCTTGATTATTTAAGCAATGTCTCAATCTATAAAAAAATTCTGGCGCCCACGGTGGGGGGGCTTTTTGTTGGGCTTATCGTCTTTCTTGTTGCAAAGGAAGCAAAAGGACATGGAGTACCCGAGGTTATGGAATCGATTGCGCTGCGTAACGGCTTAATCCGGGTTCGGGTGGTTTTTGCAAAATTGCTGGCCTCTGCTATTTGTATTGGATCCGGAGGATCGACAGGGCGTGAAGGACCGGTGATCCAAATTGGTGCCTCTGTCGGTTCTGCTATCGGTCAATTTTTGCGGGTGAATCCGGAGCGCATGAAAATATTTGTGGCATGCGGAGCAGCAGCCGGTATAGCTGCTGCCTTCAATGCACCGGTCGCAGGCGCTTTGTTTAGTATAGAGATTATCCTGGGTGATTTTGGGGTGGCTCAATTCAGCCCGATCGTTATTGCATCAGTTGTAGCCACAGTGGTCTCACGCTGGTTTCTGGGAAATTTTCCGGCCTTCGAAGTTCCGAAATATCAACTGGTAAGTCCAGTGGAGTTGATTCCCTACGCTATATTGGGAATTCTTTCCGGATTGGTGGCGTTACTGTTTATCAAAACTCTCTATAGTATTGAAGATTATTTTGAAAAATTAAAGCTTCATGATATAATTAAGACCATGATCGGCGGTTTGATGATTGGTTTAATGGGAATTTTTATTCCGCACATATATGGCGTAGGGTATAACTCTATGAATCTGGCCCTGCTGGGAGAATTACCCTGGTTATTGATGCTGGGACTGATATTTTTTAAAATTCTGGCGACCAGTATTAGCCTGGGATCCGGCGGGTCTGGGGGTATTTTTGCCCCTTCACTTTTTCTGGGTACGATGACCGGTGGATTTTTTGGTGCTCTAGTTCATCAGGTAATGCCGGAATATTCAGCATCCTCCGGTGCCTATTCCCTGGTAGGTATGGGTGCGGTGGTTGCCGGAGCCACCCATGCCCCAATTACGGCAATTTTAATTATCTTCGAAATGACTAATGATTATGCGATCATATTGCCTTTAATGATATCGTCTATCATCGCCACTGTCCTGACAACCAAGTTGAAGAAAGAATCCATTTATACGCTCAAATTAATACGGCGGGGTGTGGATCTTTTCCGTGGTCGGGAAGTCAATGTCCTCCGTGCACTAAAAGTGTCGCAGATAATGAGTAAGAAACCGATTATCATCAGACCGGATCTGAATCTTACTGAACTTCTGGAGCTTGTCGTCAGTCAACCCAACACCCATTTTTTTGTGGTTAATCATAAAAATGAACTGGTGGGGTCAGTTTCATTGCAGGATGTAAGAAGGGTATTGCTGGATCAGGACTATCTGACCGACTGGCTAATTGCACTGGATTTAGTCAATTCTGACATTCCCCGGATTGAAGCAAACGATGATCTGGCATCGGTTATGAAATTATTTGGTCTGTATGATGTCGAAGAAATTCCGGTGGTTGACTCAGAAAAAAAAGTTCACATCATCGGGTCTGTTCAGCGAATGGATATTATTAATATCTATAATAAGGAGTTGGTAAAACGCAACTTAGGTCAGGAAATCAGTGGATCTGTAAAATTACTGGAGAAGATACAAACGGTCGATTTTATTGATGACTATTTGATGGCGGAAATTCCAGTTCCCCGCTCGTTTGTGGGTAAAAGTATTGAGGAAATCAATATACGTGCCAAATATCAGGTTCAAATTTTAATGATCAAACGGAAAGATCCTGATAACGAATACAATCAAATTGTCCCTCTGCCCGGTGAAAAATTTATTAAGGAAGATCTTTTGGTGGTAATGGCGAAGAGTAAGGAAATCGAAAATTTCAAACATGTGAGTTAATTTTGCTACTCCAAGATATTGCCCTGAGAAGCAGTGAGGGAAAGAAACAAACTCTCCGTATAATTTATGAGGATCAGGATATTCTGGTTATTGATAAACCCCCCGGAATACCTGTTATTCCCGATCGTTGGGATGCCCAAAAATTAAATGCCATCGATATGCTGTACTCACAAATTCAAAAAAATTCCTCAACCTCCGAGCAAAAGATCTGGGTAGTTCACCGCATTGATCAGGACACCAGTGGCCTGGTTATTTTTGCAAAAAACAGTGAATCCCATCGAATCCTGAACCGATCCTTTTTTTCTGCAACGGTGAAGAAATTTTATCTTGCTATTGTACAGGGATGCCCAGAAAAACCAGATGGGCGGATCGATTATGCCCTCGCCCCTCAGAAAAAGGGACGCGTCCTGGTCGATCCCACAGGGAAAAAGGCAATAACGATATATCGGGTTGTTGAAAAATTTTCGCACTATTCCGTTTTAGAAGTTAATCCGGTAACCGGCCGGACCCATCAGATCCGGGTGCATCTTACAGCGATAGGACATCCCCTGGTGGTGGACCCACTTTATACAGCCAAAACCCAGTTTGGAATCTCAGATCTGAAAAGATATGCCCGGATTCCGACAGAAGAAGTACCGGCACTCATTTCCCGATTAACTCTGCATGCTATGAAGTTGAAAATAATGCATCCCATAACAAAAACCGAGATGGAGTTCACGGCAGAAATTCCCAAGGATATGCAGGCTATCTTAAAAGCCTTGAGAAAATGGGATTCCATCAAACCCGGTCGGAAGGCATACCATCCATTTTGATATGGCTTACAATACCTTTTTTCGTGTCATAATAGGCGTAGGCCATAAATGGCGTATTATGGCAATAAGCATAGGTTCCGGTTCGGTTAATTCCAATCACCCCTCCCAGTCCATTTACTCTTTTTCGCAGCTGAGTGATACCAAAGCGGGCGGCAGCCATTGCGGGGAGATCCTTAAAATTATCACACACCAGTTTTGCAAGTAATATTTTCATAATAGCCTCACCAAAACCGGATGCCGAAATTGCTCCCAGTTGATTATCAGCGTAGGCACCGGCGCCGATTACCGGTGAGTCCCCGACCCTGCCAGGGAGTTTTCGAGGCGTTCCACCTGTGGAGGTGGCTGCGGCCAGGTTACCGTTATCATCCAGCGCTACGGCGCCCACCGTATCTCCCGGAGCGGGTTCAAACGGTTTGCGGGTTGTAAAATTTGGATCTCCTTTAATCTTGCGGTAATAGACCAGTTCTCTTTGAGTCAGCAGATCCTCAACTGCTACTTCAGCAATATGATGCTCTTTGAGAAAATCTTTTAAACCATTTCCTGCCAAAAAGCAATGTTCAGGATGATTGAGCAGGATCTTGGCCACTGAAACCGGATGCAAGATATTTTGCACAGCTGCAACTGCTCCAAAGTTCAATGTTTTGCCGTCACATATAATCGCATCAAGTTCAATCTCCCCTTTTACATTCAGGTAAGATCCCCTGCCGGCATTAAAGGTTGGATCAGCTTCCAGCTCATTTACCGCACGTTCAACTGCTTCCAGGGCACTTAATCCGTTTTTGAGATCGGCGTATACCGCCTGCACGGCTTTTGAACAACCCTCTAGATGGGCTTGGTGAAATCTTTTGGGTATATTCCAGGCACCCCCGTGTACAATAATTTTTGGTACCATGGCGTGTTTTTCCTAAAATGGGATTCCATGATTTGTGTGAAATTTAATACTGTGGTACTTGAAATGACAAGTTGTTCTTTGGTAAAAGTAGGACGCACTTCGTGTAATTCAAAATAATGACAATGGCCTGATATTGCGAGATAATGATCCCTGCAGTTCAACCATGCATCCGGTGGCTGAATTGGAACCCTCGGAAACGAGAAGATCAGCGAAACATTTTGGTGCTCAGAATTCTTTCATTCCAGCGTTCCAGCAGGAAATATTTTTCAGATTCGAAAATGCGATTAATGTTTTCAAGATATTCTTCCGATTCGCGAGTCTCCAGATTCTTGGTTCGATTGACAAAAGTAAGTACCCGTGAGTGATAAAAGGGTATCAAAGCTTCCAAGAGCTCATCATGATCAATTTCATTATTTTTATAAGCGACAGCAAAACTGAATAATATTCTGGCCCATAATGTACTGGAATAATAAAACTGATCTATATGGTGAGACGATTTTAATTTTTGTAATTCTAAATATTCCGGCATAGGTATGATTTTTTCCCAGATTTTACCAAATTTATCAAAACCTTCTGTAAAACTGCTCATGAGCTTTTTTGTATTTACACTGACAGCCGGAGGTTTTTCGACCACACCCAGACCAAATCCATAAATACTGCTGGGTCTGCTTTCACTGGTATCCTTCCAGAGATATTCAAAATCGGTCATAAGATCGAACAGCGTTGATACAACTTGTTTAAACATTACCGATAAGTCAGCCGCCGGATCTTTTGCACGGTGGACTTTGGGAGAGCCTAAAAAAGCCTGGCATACATTAAATCGCCGGGCAATGGCAATGGTGGTCATCCAAACATCAATGCCAAAATTAGCAATTTTATCATTCCAGAGTTTTTCAGAAAGAAAAGCCCGGGCAAGTTTACCTGAAAAGCCAAAGTCACCCCCGATCGGTTGTCTTACCCTGAGACCAAAAAGTGTTCGCAGCATGGGATAGGCGATGTGGTTGGTTATAGTCCCATCATATTTATGCCGTACATAAATTGGTGTGACATAATCAAAACGACCCATGAGAGGTTCCCCCAAATAGCGTACCCAACTTGGAGTGATACTTTTCAGATCTGCATCGACAACGATTATGGCTTTGGCACGAAGTTCTACGGCCGCTTTAAATAAATTTAAAAAATTATTCCCTTTTCCCTTAACCCCTTTCGGAGTAGAAATATATACTTTGGGTATCTTAGTGGGGGTACTTAGAAATACCTTTTTTGTATTATCCGGCGAGTTGTTGTCCACATTAATGATAACCGAATTTTTATCCGGAAAATGCTGCACCAATCCCCGGCTCACAACATCGGTGGGATATGAAATTGAATCAGCCTCATTGTAAGATGGAATACCAACCACAATTTCTGCTGAATTGATATTGTGAGGATTTTCAACAATAATATCCACGACTCACCTTCATTTTGGTTCGTATTATAAATATCGGTAATTGGATTGTCTGCTGTCTGATATATGTCAAGAATAATAAAATCAATAATTTATATTATCGGGGTGGTTAATTCAATTAAAATATGTTAAAAATTATTTATTTCAGTTGAGCCGGTAATGGAAGCGGAACGCCCTCAATTTTTTTAAGTTCGGTGGTAATACTGCCAATAAATACAGCGCTTTTCATCTGCACCGGGATTTTATATTGATCATCGGTAAGCCACACCCAGAGTTCACCTTTTTGCTGAAAGATTGCATCACCCACCAGTTGAGGTTGTACCATAATGCAATTAAATTTACCTGCCTGTACCTCGATGACTTCTCGTTTTTGAATAATGACCTTGAGATCATAAACTTTTTCATTGTCATGGTTTGTAATATAGATTGGCCTGCCCACTCGTAATTTCTGAGTGCGTACATAATAAAACGACGCTAGAATATCCAAAACATAGGGGGGAATGTCGACATTCTTTTCATTCTGATCCCTGATGCGCAAAGGTTCGGAGTCCTCATAACGAATACTTTGAACATTTGCCTTACCGTACAACTGATCATACTCAACCCTGAGATCAAATTTATAACCGCCTTCCCGCAGAAATTTATTAAATTTCCAGGAAAATATACCCCGAGTATCTACCCAGCTTTCAACCTGATCTCGTACCTTGAAAAATAAATCAAAAGTCCGTGCAGATTTGGCTTTCGATACTATTTTATATGCTTCACGATCTGCAACGGGAACAATATTTTCAACTTCCATGGTCGCTTCGCCGGCTTTAATAATTCCATAACGAACCAGAAAGGTTAGTTTTTCGCCCACGTCAAAAGCCTGGTTGGGAATGACACGATCCAGGACATAGGGCAAAGAGTCTGTTCCAGTAGTATCCTGGTTGAGGGAATCCATCGTTATGTTGGGTATTTGAGAAGTCGTGTCATGGATTACAGAATCCGGCTGCAGATTAGAGATTCCGCGGGTGGTTATGAACAGTGACAAGACAATAAAAATGTAATATTTCTGATTCAGCATGAATTCCTGCATCAATTTATGGGATCTGTACATTCAGGATGCCATTATACTAATTTTTTACTCTTTTCACAAGTCGCAACTGAGGAAGTTCCAAGAAATTTACCGAACCGGGTAATTTCTCTCAGAATAAAGAAATGGGGATGATTGTTTAAACTACAACAATTGCTATTAAGTATAATAATAACAATATGTTAATACTTATTGACCAGTTGGTTTTGGATCTCAAGAATCAGATTATAGATGGCGGGATTATTCTTCATTTCCTTCCGGATTCTTTTGTAGCTGTATAAGATACCGGTGTAATGGCGGTCTTTAAAATGATAACCGATTGTCTGAAGCGACTCTCCGGACATTTCCTTTGCAAGGTAGATGGCAATTTGTCTGGCAAAAGCGATCTCTCTTTGTCGGGAAAATCCGACCAGGATGTCCGGTGGAATATTAAGGTACTCTGATACAATTTTAATAATATCATCTACTTTAATCAGGTGCCAGGGACGGTAGTGATTGTGCCGCCTGGCCCAGTTGGCATCGATATGGGAAAGTAATTTTTTGGTCGCTTCCAGTGAAACGGGTTTACCAAGAAGCGAAGTCTGTGCGGCAATCCGGATCATAACCGCCCGTAATTCCTGCATTCCTTCCGATATTGAGCCGGCTAAAAATTCACGTACTTCACTCAGAATAGAGAGACTGGTTTTTTGGCAATAGGCCTTGATGAACTTCAAACGGGTATCATAGCTTGGAGGGATAAGGTCTATAATCAGTCCTTTTTGGAAGAAGGAGAGCAACCTTTTATCGATTCCATTGAGATGCGATGGGGGAATATTTGCAGAAATAACAATTTGTTTACGCTGGCGCTCTAATTCGTTGAAAAAGTAAAATAATCCTTCCTGAGATTTCTTTTTATTGGCCACAAATTGTATGTCATCCAGGAGCAGTACATCAATTTGTGCAAAGTTTCTGTTGAAATTATCAACCTGTTTATGTTGAAGAGCATATATATATTGATTGATAAAATTTTCGCTGCTCAAAAAAGAGACTTGTTTACGTTTACGGGCAGATAAGATAAAATTGCCGATCGCATGTAAAATGTGAGTTTTTCCGCAACCGGAATCTCCGTAAATAAATAAGGGATTAAAATCAGTTTTACCCGGATTTTTGGCAACCGTTTGGGCGGCCCGGTAGGCCAGTTCGTTATCATTTTTTACAAAAAAATTGTCAAATTGATAGCGGGAATCGAGTTGAATTGAAGAAGAAGAGGATGTGATGCTCTGTTTTTCGTATTGCGGATTTTCCTCAGCATCGGTAAGTGACAATTCCTCCGGTTTTTTATCCGCCTGGGATGCGACAAGGTACTCCAGTTGGATCTCTGAACCGAAGATTGTTTTTACGGTCTGGGAGAGAAGATCCTGATAATGGGATTCCAGCCATTCGAAAAAAAATTGAGAGGGGACTCTGAGAATGAGAGAATTTTCGATTAAGCTCACCGGAATAATCGGTAACAACCAAGTACGAAATCCTTGAGGGGAAATCTCATCTTTAATGACTTCCAAGCATTGATTCCATTTTTCCTGAATTCCGTCATTCGCGGGAAATTTTTCGGGCAGAGAGCGTGCGGCAGATTTTGACATGAGCTACAAAAATCCTCCTCCTTAGGATAAATTCCTTTGTATTATTTAGCAAGTACTATGAAACCGAAGAGCTTTAAATACAACAAAGTGACTATATAAAGAACAAAGATGAGGTACAAATAGTATACAAATTTTTTAATAAAAAACAAGCAATTTGAATAAAAAAATATAGCTCAAAGTTTCACGTAAAACAAAGCCGGTTAACTTTTTATAAATCAAGGAAATCCGGCGAATTCAGGATTCCTTTAAAAAAATTCTCATAATATTTTTTGTTAATTTGCAAAACCTAATACCAGATGTTATATTTTAAAGTTTATAAGAAAACAAAGAAAAGGAAGTCCATAATGGCCAAAATATGTTATATATGCGGTAAAAAACCCCTCTATGGAAATAATGTAAGTCACGCTAATAATCGTACACGAAGACGATTTGAACCGAACCTTCAACGGGTACGTGCTTTGGTAGATGGAAAAACCAAGCGGATTCAAGTATGCACCAGTTGTATTCAGGCGGGCAAAGTTACCAAAGTAATTTAGGAGAATGAAAAATTATTTTTGCCAGGCCTCTCCTATGGAGAGGTTTTTTTTTGGTATGGTTTTCAATTGAGGAGATGTTTTAGCCGGTTTACAAAAGACACATAATTAACCGGGTTAATTCTGAACCCTGCCTTCCAATTTTGCCTAATCTATAATAATGCATAATAGTCAATAAATATTAAGATTATCTTCTTAAATATTAGTATTTATTCATTTATTTTTGATTGTAAACCAGCGACGTTGATTTTTTTGTATTCCGATTGCTTTTGTCAAAAAAGAAAAATAGTTTTGCTTAAATTTGTTTCTTTTACTATTATTCGGACCGTTAACCGAATCATTTTGAAAAAATAAAAAAAGGAAAGTATTGGGTCTGTGAAGGTGGTGAGTCCGCAGTCGCGAATAATTTGGAGGTCTAGATGGAATCAAGTGGAAGAATAGGATCCAGAGTCGTCGGAAATGATGAACCGATGTTTGAGGATATCTGTGAATTGCTGGAGCTGGATCCTGATACCGTTGAATACCTCGTGATCGAAGATTTTGAAGATGTAGATTATATGATGTTTGAGGAGTTCGACGATATGGAGGTCGAAGAAGCTTGGAAACCGGAACAAAGAATCATTGAGATCTTTTTCGCGGATGGAACGCGGGATGAAATCGAAATCGAGTTGGATTCCGAAACAGATGAAATGCTAAAACGATTCCTAGGTTGAGTGAAAATTAAGGCTGTAGTCCATGCACCAGTTTTTAAACCCAGTATTAAATTCTTCGTGGTATAAATAATACAAATCTTAAGTAGAAAAACGTATATTTTAATATTCTTAACTCTCCCAATTTGATCATTGATCAGACTGACATCAGAAAAATATTAATCATCCAGCTTGGGGGTATCGGAGATGTTGTTCTTACCACTCCGGTCTTTCCTGTTTTGAAGGAAAATTTTCCGAAAGCCAGGATTCATTTTCTAACTTCCTCTCTGGTAAAAAATCTGTTCACTCTGGATCCCACCTTGCACGAAGTCATTGCTTACCCAACTCAGGCCAGCCGGGTGTTGAGGATATTTAAGTTCTTTACTAAAATACGACATAATCAATATGACCTGGTTATTGATTATCAGTGTACACCTGGTACCGCCCAGGTAAGCTGGATCAGCCGGGCACCCTATCGGCTCGGGTGGAAAATGAAACGCAGACAGTGGGCCTATAATTTATATTCTGAGGCGAATATCAGTCCGAATTATGTGGCGGTTCAGAAGATCAAAGCCTTAGAAGAATTGGGAATCGTTGCTAAACCTCAAAAGTTACAGATTTACCTGGATAAAAATAATCTCGAAAAAATCCAGGCGTACTTTTTGAAAGAGAAGATTGATCGCCAAAGTCTGAAAATCAACATGACACCGGTGGGTCAGGTTCAAACACGCCAATGGGAAATTGAGAACTATGTTACTCTTGCTGAGATGTTGATTGAGAAGCATCATGCGACGGTATTCTTCAGCGGGAAGAAAGAAGACCAAACTAATCTTAATGCTCTGGCAGCTCAGGCGAAGTACAAAATTAACGTATTACCAGTTTGGCCACTGGATATTTTTACCGCTTTTCTCTCCCAAATGGATTTGCATTTTTCTTATGATAACGGGCCCAAACACCTGGCCATTGCCGTTAACACACCCACTTTATCGCTCTTTGCAACAGATCCCCCATTTCTCTGGAATCCTATAAACAATCCAAATCATCCGTTTATTCTTGCAGATGTGCCCTGCCAGTATT
>CP070707.1:1493392-1534660 GCA_020350205.1 bacterium | reverse complement strand
TAAAATCTATGCGCTTGAAATAGGGGAAGAGATGCGCGACCAGTTAGCGAAACGGATGATGGCTGATGCACGAATTCATATTTTGAATCAGCGTATTGAACAATCTTTCGAATTACCTGAAAATGCTTCTCTAGCCTTTATTTCCTTTGTGTTGCATGGATTAGATCAATTAAATCGTCTTCGAGTGTTAAAAAATGTTTTCAGCAATCTGACAGAATCTGGTCGATTTTGTGTTTTAGATTATAATCACTTTACGGTTCAAGAATCGCCCTGGTATGTTAAATTTGCGATCCGAAAAGTTGAGTGTGAAACGACAGAAGATTTTATTAGCCGAGATTTGGAGAAGTTACTTTCAGAAAATGGGTTTGAGAAATTTTCGACCAAAACGTATTTTAAAAATTACTTGAGATTACTTTGCTGTCACAAAAAATAGCTAACTGAACTTGTAATCTTTGTTTTCTACCTTCCACTGTTATTTCCTAACCGAAAGTATCCTTTCAAATATTTTTAATTTAGGAGAATTTTAATTCTTTTTGTATATTGGAAATTGGTCAATTGTACGGAATGATTTTGTGCTTCAATATATGATAGTTAAAAATGTGACATATTTCGCACTTTTAATTAAGCTGTGAGACAATTTTGAGTGTTCAGGTAAAACCAGACCAGTTTTACATCATTTGATTTGAGGGCACATGACCTGGAAGGAAAAGATTGATCAATTAGCAGCGCTGCTTGAAAAGATCCCACACCCGCAGTCTTTTGAGGGAAAGAAGGGAATATATCTCCCCTATTTTGCTTTAGAATTGAGACCGGCGAATTGGGAAATTATTCCCTTTGCGGAATATACTCGGCTGGATGGGTCGAAGGGAAAAGATAACCGTTTGAATTATCAGGTTATTGAGACACAAAAAGTCAATATTAACCAAGATGAATTAAATCTATTGTCCTATTTGTTGTCTTTCAACCATTATGATGCCCGAAGACTTTTTACTTATGGACAACCGGTTGGTTTTTTAATGGATTGGTTAAGAGGAAGTCCTATCCGAATGAGAAACCAAAATCGGAAGGAATTTGAAGAGGTCGAATTTGAAGATGAAACCGGGACGGTTGCGCTGGGAATTTTTAAAGATAATTCAGATTATGTATTGCAACCTATTGTGGTATATGCAGATCGTACTATCTTCCTCGAGGGACAAATCGACGTCTTGACCTCAAATCCAATCTATATTTTGAATAACCGGATTCTTTACCGCGTTGATTCAACTATGCCAGCTACCTTCTGGATAAATTTTTTCAGGCTGCAACAGAAAATCCGTATACCCCTTGATGAAATTAAAGATTTTATTAATTCATTTGTCTCAAAAATTCTCCCGGCACTTGATTGGAATAGTCTTGAAGAACATTTAAAAGTGTATGAATTTCCTCTAAAACAATCTCACTTATATCTCTCAGAACGTGCCGGTCAATTTAGCCTGGATATAAAGTTTCAATATAACAACTTCGAATTTCAAGCTCAGCCACCCGTCCGAAAGTCTCTGGCATCCCAGGATAAATTCCTTTTTATTGTTAAACGGGAATTTGAAAAGGAGAAAAAACTAAGGCAATTATTGCACGACTATGGTGTCCTGTATATTCAACATCGTTGGCAGATAGATCCTCAATATACGACGTTAGAATGGATGCGAACCCAGATGCCTTTACTCAGGGAAAAGGGTATTAACATCTTGGGAGAGGAGAAACTTCGCAGGTTCAGGTTTCAGGCTGGTCAACCAAAATTGAAAGTTAACATCAAATCTCATAAAAATTCTTTCATACTTTATTATGATTTGAGTCTGAATGGA
Source organism: bacterium (assembly GCA_020350205.1). Lineage (GTDB taxonomy): Bacteria > Calditrichota > Calditrichia > RBG-13-44-9 > RBG-13-44-9 > RQOF01. Next base: position 1,532,819 of record CP070707.1, on the reverse strand, counting down.
CAAAAACTTCAGGTGGATCATCTTTCTGGACTCCTGAAAGTAAACAAGGAGTATCTCAAACTTCCCAACAATCTTAACATCTACATGGGAGACGATCTGAAACAGAGAACATTACGGTTTCTCGAACTGATTGGTCAGGAATCTTCTTACGGCTCAGAACGCTTTTTAACTGCGGCCTTCCCCCTGGTAGAGGCTCTGGAAAATCTGGCGGATGAAGTTACGGTTGACGGAAACTATCGTTCTTGGAAAGACAAATATCAAAATTTTAATAATTTAGAATCAGTAAAATTATTGAATGGGTTTAAGGGGAGACTACGAGATTATCAAAAAGTAGGTGTAGACTGGTTATATTTTTTAAATCAGTTTCAATTTGGGGGAATCCTCGCGGATGATATGGGGTTAGGTAAAACAATACAGGTTATCGCTTTATTATCTCATCTGAAACAAATTAGAAGCTTGGATAGACCGATCCTCATTGTTGTTCCTCTTACGGTATTGTTTAACTGGAAAAACGAGTTTAAAAGGTTTGCACCTAAATTACAGGTGCTTTCCTATCAGGGGCAAAAATCCGACCGGGACCTGCTGTATCAGAAATTCAGCCAATTTGATGTTATATTGGTGAGTTATGGGATTTTGTTGCAAGATCAGAAGAAACTTTCACAGGTTGACTGGGGATACATCATTCTGGATGAATCACAAAAGATAAAAAATCCACAGACAAAGACCTATCAAGCCGTTTTAAAGCTAAAAACAGCCTATAGATTATGTCTCACAGGCACCCCGCTAGAGAATTCACTGCAAGATTTATGGGCACAATTCAATTTTCTTAATCCGGGAATGTTTGGAAGCCTCAGAAAATTTGAAGAGAGATTTTTAAATAATGGTGAATCAAATCAGGATACTCAGCCACTATTGAGACGCATTATTCAGCCATTTATTTTGCGTCGTCGTAAAAGTGAGGTTCTCGAGGAATTACCTGAAAGATCCGATATTGTCCAATATATTGAAATGACACCGGAGCAGTCAAAAATTTATGAAGAATGGCTAGGATATTTTCGGGATCAAATTTTCGAACAGATAAATAATCTTGGAATCCAAAAGTCTAAAATTAAAATACTTGAGGCTTTGACATATTTACGCCAACTTGCCTGCCATCCAGCTATTTTGCAAAATTCGGTCAGTCTGAGGGAATCAGGGAAAATGGTTTTGTTAGAGGAAATGCTGGAGGAGCTTATTGAAGAAGGTCATAAAATTCTGGTCTTTTCACAATTTGTGCGTTTTTTAAAATTGACCGGTCAGCTTCTGGATCAGAATAATTGGACTTATGAGTACATGGATGGAAGCACCAGAAAAAGAGAACAAATTATAAAAAATTTTCAAACCAACCCCGCTGTAAACATATTTTTAATTTCATTAAAGACCGGGGGATTAGGTTTAAATCTGACTGCGGCTGATTATGTCATTCATTTAGATCCCTGGTGGAATCCTGCGGTGGAACAGCAGGCCTCAGACCGGGCACACCGGATTGGTCAGACTAATCGTGTTTTTGTCTATAAATATATTGTCAGAGATTCGGTTGAGGAAAAAATTCTGCAGTTGCAACAGAAAAAATTAACCCTTTCTGAAAATCTTATAACCTCCGATAAAAGTTTGCTTAAACAGTTAAATATTGAAGATTTAAAAGAATTATTCCAGATAATGAAATAAGAGGATTTGAGCCCTCTATCCTCAGCGGGTTCGAGGTAGGCTATATACACTTAATTAAGGCAGATATCCTGCTTTTGCTGAATCCGATTTCCTTTAAGCTGTTTTACTCCCAATAACAACCAAATTGCGAGATTTTTTTTCCGAAAATTTTGATAATTGCATATCACCTAGATAACTTATATGATTAAATCCTGCAATTTCAAGCGCCTGCTGAAGTTCTGTTTTTGTGTACGGATAAAGTATGGTACTTTGAAGAGAATGAGAAGGTGGATTCGTTTCCCAATTGATGTACAATATATTAAATTGAATTTTTTTGGAAAAAAAATCATAGAAACGTACATATTCATGCTGACCTTGCTTGGTAATATTAATAATCCGTTCTCTGTTTTGTAGAATTTTGTGGTAATTGAGTAGCTGCAGGAGAATCACTCCCTGGGGATTCAGTAACTCATAAAATTGTCTCAATACATCTTTTAGTTGACTTTCATTGCTGACATGCGGTAGTGAGTTCCCGAGACAAAATATGATATCAAATGTTTGTCTGAGTGATTGAGTAAGATTTTGAAAAGAGCTGAGGACCCACTTCAGGTTGATTCCCACTCTATCTGCGTTTTTTTTTGCTCTATTCAACATTTTCTGAGAAATATCCACCCCGGTTGTTTCCACGCCCATTTTTTGCAGTAAAATTGAGTGTAGTCCGGTTCCACACGCGGTATCCAGGGCAGTTTTAAATTTAAATTTCTTCCTTAAATTTTGTAAAATCATCTGTTCGGTTTCTATGCGGGATGAAAAATGCGTCATGTCATCATAGATCTCTGCGAGCTCTTCATAAAAGTAAAACGGCGTTTTCACTGCGTCGTGTAGCATTAGGTTAGCTATCTGTAATATATTCTCATTGGTATATAAAAATGGTCAGGACAGAATATAAGTTTTATATATCTGACTTGATATTTGTTCAGTCCAGATATTATAGCCTTTCTTCAGGAGCATATCAATAAGTGGTTTGGGGAGGAATGGAGAAATTAATTCCAGAATATCCTGTCCTTTTAGTTTTTTGGCTTCGCTTAATACCAGATCAACTGGGTGTTCTCCGCGATCCAATAAGGGCCGTGCATCTATTGAAAAGACGATGTTCTCTTTATGGAGCCATTCAGGTTTCTTGGTTTGCTTCTCAGAAACGTTTTTATCCTGGTTGCTCCATCTGGTTTGTCCGACTGCTTCCCTCAATTTATTCATAAACTCTTCAAGAGGAATATTTCCAATTTCTGAAGCCTGCTTCAAACTGGCGACTTTTGCGATGGTGCGTCGGAGAACAGGATTATTTAATTTTTTGAATTCCGGCGATAATTTTACCAGAACTTCCTCCAGGTGAGGATAAGTGTCAAGGAGCTTTCCGATTTTGGTTTCTGGAGAAATAAGGAGACTATTGGGCTCATCATGTCCCAGTTTCTTTTTATAATTCATAAATAATTATGGTTTAGTTTTATAGTCCAGTAATCTTTGCTCACCCTCGAGTTTGCGTAATTCTGTCAAATCCTGACTTACTTCGAGCGTTCCCAGGTAAATCCCGGCTTCATCCCTTAAAGCGAAATAGGAAATATAAATAAATTTGCCAGCCAGAGTGATCCAGAAACTTGCTTGAGATTGCCGACCCGATCGAAAATCATCTAGAATTTTCTGAACCATATCTACACTTGAAGGAGGGTGGCACATCTGAACTTTCCGGCCCAGTATTGCGCGATTACGGTCAAATATTCTCTCGGGATTGTTACTAAAAAAACGGACTTTATCTTCCTTATCAACAAAAGTAAGATCAACGGGAAGCGTATTAAATATGGCAGTAAGTTCCTGCAGTGTAAAATTTCCGGTTTCAAGTTGAATTTTATTTGAAGTAGCTTTCTTAACAGGTAATTCACCTGTATCCCGTGGTTCCCACTTCTCTTTGGGATCATATAAACAAAAACCAATTTCATCGCTTTGCTGGTAAATCTCATACCACTCTAACTCTGTCAAGGTATCTAAACACATGGGAAATAAAATTTCTTCTTCCTTATAAATCATTTCCTCTAGGGTAGTCAGTGCTGGTTTAATCATCCACTCTAGAATTGATATGAACTCTTCCTTATTAGGCTTCTTCAGGTCAGAAAGAGCTTCAATACTCCCCTTTAGCAACTCTCGAATTTCATCATCCTTACCCCACATTACCGTAGGTGGGCCAGTGATCTCATATTTTTCAAGATAGGGAAAAAGAAGATTTTCTTTACGGCGATAATGTTTGTCGACGTCCATCAGATTATTAAAATGCTGTCTTAAATCTATCCACATTTTTTCAGGTATCTGCCCGCTTAGCTTATTAATTTTAGTGAGGAGAGAATGAATGTGATCACATTCGCCCTGCAAGGCTAGATTTTCCTGTTTGAATGTATGGACAGGGTGACCGGGAGATGCAATTCTTGCCCCTTCCTGATCAACCATACCTTTCAAAACTTCTCCATGGACGTCACATAATTTTAGAACCTCCTGGACAGGCAGTCCTTCCTTTATGAGTTCCTGCTCTACTTCTACCACCAGTCCATATGGTACTTTACCCAGGATTTGAACGAGTTGCTTTTTTATCACCTTGGCTGCTTTACCTTGATGCAACTGTAGAATCAATTCTTTTAGAAGTTTTTTCCTCTGTTGATTATTATTAATAAGTTCACTCACGTTATATTTTCCTAAAATTTTAATTGTGATTTCTTCGTAAATCCTCGGCCAGGGTTTTTATTTCGGTCAAATCCCGCACCATTTCACTCCATCCATACCACAAGGCGTAGTCCGGATTCGCATGATAGGTTCCCTGAAAAGCTCGCATGCGATGCTTTAAATGCATTTCAAAAAGTCTTTGTTCAACCAGAGTCGGTGCATCGTGGAAAGTAAGTAAGTCCGGAAAGTTATATGCATAGCTTTCGGGTTTGGGAATGATATTTTCGTGATACAAGGCCGTGACAATTCGTATTCCTTCAGCTAGCAGATGGTCTGCTTCGCGGATCATCTGATCACCACTGGCAAGTTGCTCTAGAGCAAAGTTTTTTGAGTGGCACTGACTGCAGGTTTGGATCATTTTGTTTCTTTCGCGATCAAAATCCTCTTGGGTAAGTCGAGCAATATCGGCTGCTTTTACTGCTTCGAGTCGGTCAGTGGGATTACCTTCCGGGTCCAGTACACCCAGTGCCTGTAAAATTGTTATCTGATCTTGCTTCCATTGTTCGTCCGTAGGAAGGGGTAAGCGGACCGCCAGAAATCCCCAGGCCGTTCTGACTTCATGATTGCCCTTCTGCATATGACAATCTTGACAGGTGGGGGCAGGGGTATTTTCATGCAAAGTACCATTCTGTTTCAATAGATATCTAACACCATGTTTCGAAGAGGAATACATCTCCCATTGGGGATGGTCAAACCCCATATGGCAGGTCTGACAGGCTTGGGGCTGCCGGGCTTCTTTGGTGGAAAAAGTATGCCGAGTATGGCAGGCATCACAGGAGGCCAGACCAAATCCTCTCCCCTCGGCTTTTAAACGGGAAATTTCGCTTTCATCTTTTAAGCCAATTTTATGACACCCACCACAACCCTTCATTCCGTCAATCAGGGCCATCGGCTGATGGTGAATGGTGGGCATGGCGTTCATGGCTGTCCAGGCAAGGGCGTGTTTACCCTTCGAAAATTGTTCCACCTGACTGGAATGACAAGTGGCACAGGTTTCAGGTGTGGGAATGGCTGCATAGGAAAAATCAGTATTAGACTGGTGGTCGCTTCCATGACAGGTCTCGCAACTTACTTCATTTTCACTATGTTTGCTTAATTGCCAGTCAGCAACTATATTCGGTTGAATTTTTGAATGACACTCCACACAGCTGTTTGCCTGCAAATTAATACCGATCAAAATGATGAGTATAATGATGTATCCATATTTTTGATACATACAGTAACCCCCAGATTGGCTAAATGGGTCTGTTGGATAAATTAAAAATTTGGAAATTCTTCACCCTGTCCTTGGTCAATATGATTTTGTACAGACTGATCTGTTGAGGATGTTTTGAGTGCATTCTACCCCCAAGTGGTTTCTGGAATGAAATCATGGTACCTGTTTCGGTCAGTGTCTGTAATATTTTAGTATGGAAGTGAAAGAAAATGTTTAGTTTCTGTGAAATATTATTAATCGCGATGTATTTTTTGTTGTTTGCATTTGCGTAATACTGGGCAGCCCTCGGGGAGAATTGACCTGTTTTTGGCAAAAGCATGTATATACCACAATTAAGACTATTTTGTCTGAATTATAATGCATATTTTCCTTTTTTGCAATAGATTATTCATTTTTGTCTAAGAGTTTATTCTGATACTTGATCACAATTCTTGCGTTATTCCCCTATACTGAGGAGTTGTTTTAGGGAGGGTATTGTGGCAGGTCGTGAGGAAATAATCAAAATACCTGGATACTTATTTAGTAAAAATGTCAAACCATTAAAAAATCCCTGATGATTCTGTTCTAATGGTCCATACTCATCGACAACAATGGCATCACTGTAGAAACTGTCTTTTAAAATTTGATTACCTTTTTCCAATATCTGAGGATTGAAATAATATTTACCATAACGAAAGGTGAAGTTAGAAATTTTTTGACGGGTTGCCAGCAAGCGACTTTTTCGCTTATTCAAATCGAAAAGATAATAATTATTCTTTAATTTACTTTTTTCATTTATGCAAATGAATCCCCCAACTTTTTTACCCTGATTTTGCATTTTTTTAATTAAAACTTCCAAATAGGTTGTTTTACCTGCCCCCTTTTTTCCAACTACCAGTATGACAATTCTGGGTGAATTCATAATTATTTAATTTTCAATTGGAAAATATTTATTCAAGTAAATGAAAAACACTCTTGATCTGATCGGTAATGTTTTTTTGTTTATCAATATAAAAATAGGAAAAAATAAAAAATGTGATAATGAGAATATGTGGATTAATGTTTTTTATTGTGGAAATTTTGATTCTGATAATATTGATCAGCGAGACCAAGAACCCCCACCATAAGGATTACGATCTTTTCATAAAGTTTTTTGAATATATGAGAATCGGGAGGTGATGATGATGCATGTTGGAAAGAGTTACGAGCAATGTACTTTAAATCGGGTAATACAGTCATGGCAATTGAATAAACCTCACTGAAATTCTTTAAACGCATCTTTTTAAACAAATTTGATACCTGTTCCGGCGACGTTTTGCCAGTAACCATTCTGATCGAAAATAGTATGATGAGACTCCGATTCACCATGACTGTACTTTTCTGAAAATATTCGTAAGAATACTTTATACCCAAGACAGTGGCATTCTGATCCCCTAGGAAGAGCGGTATTCCGAAAAGAATCAAAAATATAAACAACAGAAATTTCCAGCGGAAAACCAGGCGAAGTGCATCTCGATGAATCAAGCCGATGGCCAAATACACAGGGAGGGCAAGATACCATTGAGACTCCCAGGAAATCAAGAACGCACATGTAATGAAAATCAAAAATATCAAAATATACTTTTTCATCTCTAATTACTCTGATGACGGAGTTTCACCTGAATTTCTCGACTCACTCTTACGGAGAGAGAATAAGAAAACCATCCCACAAAAAAGCCCAAACAAAAATGGATCGTAACATAAAAAAGCAAAATCCAAATCAGATATGTAGGATCTAAATTAATGATCAAAGCTATCTTTTTGAAGGTCTCTAAATAAATTTGGTATATATCGTCTCCAAAGATAATTCCCTGCGAGATAAAAGGGTGAATAATAGTATAAAGACTAAGTGTTACCGAAGTAAGTATATAGCTGAATCGATTGATTTTGAATATTGATATCAGAATTTCTGCTATTCCGGCTTCAATTAAAATGGCCATGAATGGTCCGGCGATTACCGTTCCCACTGAAAAAACTTTTATGGTGGCAGCCACAGCTCCCATCAGGAATATCGATCCATGACGGGAAATAAAAAAACGTCCGGTTAAAAAAATAATACAAGATATCGCAGTTAGTATTGCGCCACCCATGGGAATTCGCAATCCCTTCAGGGTAAAGCCAATGGTGATCTCCATAAGTCCCCAGATGGCTCCGAAGATTCCGATTAACACAGTGTCCCTGGAAACCACAGCAGATTTTCGACTGGTGTCGGACTGAATTCGATTATTATCAAAGTTGAAATTCATATGGATGCAAAGAAGCTCTAAATTTAAAAGTTTTATAGTCATTTTGAGTGTTCATATTTAAAAACATTGCCTCGTTGGCGATAATAGGCACGGCCAGTCCCTCCAGATTTTTCAGGGCTTCACATACACAATTATTGTTGTGCTCAAAATAATATTCTATAGATCTGGACAATGCCTTTGGCCAGAGAGACACCAGCGGATGAATCTGATTTTTAACTTTCACTGTCAACGGACGTAAAGTATTTCTGTTCTGATACAATATTTGGTATATATCTGGAGACAGAAATGGCATATCGCAGGGGACAATGGCGATATATTCAGTCGGGGAGTATTTTAAAGCAGAATAAATTCCACCCAGAGGTCCATGATGAGGATAAACATCTTGAAAACACCGGGTATTATTAAATTTCGACTTGGGATGATTTCCGATCATAACAAGTACTGATTCTGATAATTTATACCCGAATTGAAGGCAATAATCAATGAAAGTTTGATGTCCATACTGAGCAAACATTTTTGGATAGCCGAAGCGTGTACTACATCCACCGGCAAGAATTGCAACCGTTAAATTAGAGATTACAGTCATGACGTAACCTAAAAAAAATCCTGTCGAATTGACAGGAAGATTAATAAATATCTCCTTTGCCAATTCAGGACAAATTAATCATCCATCGGGCGGGGTGAACGGTTACCCGTTGACCCGTATCGTTCGTAATCTCCCGCTGGGAGATTAACGTCTCGGAGATCTATTTATAGTGAAGATTCAATTTTAAAGATTAAAAATCAAGTAAAATTTGTTTACTCTCAATTTTTAATCTAATTATTAACAAATACATTTGAATTCTTCAAATATTATATTTTTTGTGAGAAGAGATAATGGAACCCCAAAATGATGATATTAATCTTTTGAAGTGAATCCCGGAGAAATAAAATTAGACCATAACAGACCAAAAAATCGTTATCAGAGTCCCAAGGCCTCGGAAACTGTGTTCATTGCCTTTATGGTGAAATCAATGTGATCATCCAGAGGAATGTTCAAGAGGAGCGCCCCTTCACTAATTTCATCACGGTTTACCTGTCTGGCAAAGGCTTTATCTTTCAATTTCTTCTTTACGGATTTTACTTTGACTTCGTCAAGTTTTTTATTTGGCCTAACATATGCGACTGCAGTAATAAATCCACATAATTCATCAACCGCAAATAATGTTTTGGCCATGAGAGAATTTCGGGGAACACCGGTATGAGAGGCATGGCTTAAAATAGCCTGAATCCACTTTTCATCCACGCCCTTGGCCCGTAGGATTTCCGCCCCTTTATAAGGATGAGTCTCCATGCTGGGGTACTTTTCGTAATCAAAGTCATGCAGTAAACCAACAACGCCCCACACCTCGGGATTTTCGCCGAATTTTTCTGCGTAAGCCTTCATGACTGCTTCCACTGCCAGGGCATGTTTTATCAATCCATCTTTTGAGGTATATTGGTGTAGTAGTTTTAATGCTTCATCTCGATTCATATTTTAAAATTTCCTTTCTTAAATCTGGAATAAATTATGGTAAAAATAAAGTCAAACCGACAAATATGAAATAAAGGATTAAAAGGACAATTCCTTCAAATTTTTGTACATTCCATTTTAAGCGCATTATGGGCCAAATTAGCAGGGAACTCCCTAATAGAAATATAAATTCCAATCCAAAAAAATCAGGGGGGATTTCAAGCGGTTTAAGTATAGCTATAGTCCCGCCAATAAAAAGTAGATTAAAAATGTTGCTTCCAATGACATTACCGACTACGATATCAGTTTCACTATTGAGTGCGCCAACAATAGTGGTTGCTAATTCGGGTAATGAGGTTCCCACCGCGATGAGTGTTAGACCGATGACAATATCACTTACACCGAAAGCTCTGGCGATTTCGGTGCCGGAATCAACAGTCAATTTTGAACCTGCTACAAGAATAATTATTCCGACGCTTGCCAAAAGAAGATAAATTAGTTTTTGAGAGAGTTTTTCAGATTGAGATTCTTGTTTGCTCGCAGAGAAATCTTGCATTTGAATTACCGAGGTCCGGGAAAGATAGGACAAAAAACCTAAAAGCAATACCAGCAGAAAAATTCCCTCCCATCTGGTTATAACATAACCCGTTCGGGTAAATAGCAAAAACAGCAGGGTTGAGGCAATCATAAAAGGTACTTCTTTATAGACCCATCCCTTTTTAACCTGCAAATTTGTAATAAATGCACCGATACCCAGGATAAGGCAAATATTGGCTATGTTCGATCCAACAATATTTCCAACGGAAATTCCCATGGTATTTTGAATTGCTGCGATGAGACTAACAACGAATTCGGGTAGCGAAGTTCCAATGGAAACCACTGTCAGACCAATGATAATAGGACTGACCCCCAGTGCCCTTGCCAGAGAGGATGAGTATCGGATTAATAACTCTGCCCCCCCCCACAACAAACTGAGGCCCAGAATTAATAATAAAAATTGTATCAGCATTTAAAAATTGCCTCGATTAAAAATTGAAAATAATCTAAAACTCGTGCATGACCGATACCTTACGCTGTTCGATAATGTCAATCATTAATTCATGTTGCGAACCGAGATAATCAATAACGGTATTTTTTGCCAGTTCCGCTAAATTATTTTCTTCGCTTAAGTGGGCGAGTAGGATTTTATTCATTCGCCCGTTGAGAATCTTTTTTAAAAAAGCACCGGTATCATGATTGGAGAGATGCCCAACCCGACTTGCGATTCGTTCTTTAAGTTCCCAAGGGTAAGGACCATTCATTAGCATATCTGGATCATGATTGCTTTCAATTACCAGAAAATGTGCTTTTTTTAAATTTTGTTCAACTTCTTCGGTTACTACACCCAGGTCTGTGCAGACCGCCATGGTTTTTTCTCTTGCCGAAATGCGATAACCAACCGTCGGGAAAGCGTCGTGTGATACCCGGAATGGTGTGATAATCATATCTTCAATAATAAATTCTCCCGTCCAGGGAATGATTTTTTGATTCCGTTTAAACATGTATGTTAAAGAATCCAGCGTATCGGGGTGTCCATATATTGGAACCTGGAATTGATGTGAAAACACATCAGTACCTGAAACATGATCACGATGAGAGTGGGTAAGAATGATGGCGTCAATGGTACAAGGATCGATATCAATTGATTGTAACCGGTTCTTAATTTGTAATGCGCTCAGTCCTGCATCCACCAGAATTCTGGCATTTTCTGATTCGATGAATAAAGAATTACCACGACTGCCACTTGCTAAAGAACATATTCTCATAAGAGTTCAAACAGTTTAAATTGATTTGATGAAAATTGTAATCAATAAAGTAACCTAAATGTATTGTAAATTTTTATCGGGTGATTTATAGGGATTTACTTAATCCCTGAATAGGAGAATTTTATATTTTTTATTGTCTGCTTCCCGGTTTTGTTAAAGGTATATTTTGTAAACAAAGTGGGCACCGATCTGATTCATAGGTGACTGCTTTAACCTGAACTGCTGCAAATAAAGGGATATCAAAACTCACCGCGCCGTCACTTCGATCAATAACTGCACCAATTCCAACGGGATAACCTCTTGCCTCTTCAACGATATCGATGACTTCTTGAACAGAACCACCAGTGGTAATAACATCTTCAGCAATAAGAACTTTCTTATGAGGTTCAATTCGAAATCCCCTGCGAAGCTTCATTTTTCCATTTTCTCTCTCGGTAAAGATGAAACGAACGTCTAATTGTCTTGCCAGTTCCTGCCCCACAGTAATGGCGCCAATTGCAGGTGCGATAACCAGATCAATATCTTCTTCTTCATAATAAAATTCTATAATTTCCGAACAAAATTTTTCTAGAAACTTTGGGTATTGTAAAACCAGAGCGCACTGAAAATATTGGGGACTATGCAGGCCAGAAGATAACAGATAATGGCCCGTTTGGAGCGCACCTGTTTCTTCAAAAATTCGAAATGCCTCTTTTCGATCCATATGTAAACTCTTTCAATTTATATTTTTATTTTACTTTGCGTATGGCATTTATTGCATGCTTATACTCGAGAGCTTTATCTCTCGCAGCCTCGGCAAAATTTTCATCCGGAGATGCATATATTATACTTCGACTAACATTTATGAGTGCACCCTCGCCTTTTTCATCAGTACCATACTGTACCGTTAGTTTTAGATTTCCGCCTTGAGTTCCTATCCCGGGAATCAACAGAGGGAGTTGCGGGGAGACTTCCCTAATACTGCTTAAATTTTCAGGATGGGTCGCCCCGACTACCAAGCCGCAGTTCCCCTTCTCTAGATTCCACTCAGACACTTTACGCGCAATTTTGAGATATAAAGGTTCCGATCCGCTATTCAGATATTGAAAGTCATGGGAACCTGAATTACTCGTCAAACACAAAACAAAGGTCGCTTTATCATCATATTCAATAAAAGGTTGAATCGAATCATATCCCATATACGGAGAGACTGTAATAGCATCGAATGAATAAGACTGAAAATAGAGATCTGCATATTTCCTGGCAGAATTTCCTATGTCTCCCCGTTTCGCATCTGCAATGACTAAACAATCCCCCGGGATATACTCAAGGGTTTTCTCCAATAAATGCCAGCCCGTTGGACCTAATGTTTCATAAAATGCAATATTTGGTTTAAAAGCAATGGCAAGATCAGCCGTTGCTTCTATTATTTCACGATTAAAGGTAAAAAGAGGATCGTCTTCTTCCAAAAGGAAGGGGGGGATCTTTCTGATATCGCAATCTAAACCTATACACAACAGGGAATTCTTATTCTGGGTATATTTCTTTAGTTTTTCTTTAAACATAGTTATAAAATATATTTGTCGAAATTAAGTTGCATGATTACTGAATCCAACTTAAAAATCATTCTGCCGGCATGATTGTTCATTGATTTTTTTTGAGATGAAAATTTTAAATTTATCAGAATTACAGTGAAAGCCGACAATTTTTTTTCAAATTGATAATCTACTTGTGAAAATATAACTTTGGGGAGATCAGAAAAAATAAATATTTGGAGGTTTATTTATGCAGATTGACAAGTCTTTTTTGAAAGAACTCGGAATTCAAAAGAAAAATTTTGGAGCCAGTTTTGGTGAATGGATTTTAAATGATTCATCTAAGATACTGACCTCAGTTAGTCCTATAAATGGGGAGGTAATTGCCGAAATTCATCAGGCGGGACCTGAGGAATATAAACAGGTGATTAAGGAAGCTGAGAAAGCTTTTAAACTTTGGCGAAATGTGCCGGCACCAAAAAGGGGCGAGGTTGTTCGCCTGATCGGTATGGAACTTCGAAAATATAAAGAGCAATTGGGAAAACTGGTTACTCTGGAAATGGGTAAAATTTTGTCTGAAGGTAGAGGCGAAGTTCAGGAGATGATCGATATTGCTGATTTTTCAGTTGGATTGAGTCGGCAGTTGTATGGATTAACCATTCAAAGTGAGCGGCCCAAACACCGAATGATGGAACAGTGGCATCCACTGGGTATAGTAGGAATAATCACTGCTTTTAATTTTCCTGTGGCAGTCTGGTCCTGGAACGCTCTCATTGCAGCTGTGTGTGGTGATGTTATGGTGTGGAAACCAAGCAGTCAGACTCCTCTTTGTGCCGTAGCAATACAGAATATTGTTGATAAAGTTGTTAAAAGAGAAGGGCTACCGAAAGGCATTTTTAATACAATAATCGGTCCTGGGTCTTCAGTGGGGCAGCAGATGCTGGAAGATAAAAATGTTCCACTAATCAGTTTTACAGGAAGCATTCCCATGGGAAGACGCGTGGCGGAACACGTTGGAAAAAGATTGGGAAGGACGATTTTAGAGTTAGGTGGAAATAATGCCATTATTATCACGGAGTCCGCAGATCTGGATTTAACATTGAGGGCTGTTGTATTTGGAGCTGTGGGAACTGCAGGACAACGCTGCACCACAACCCGTCGTCTCATTGTACATGAAAAGGTCTATGATCATATCGTTGAAAAACTTATTAAGGCTTATCAGCAGATTTCAATTGGCAATCCTTTAGAAAATGGAATTTTAATGGGTCCTTTAGTAGATCGAGCGGCGATTGAGACGATGCAGGACGCGCTGAATCAGCTAAAAAAACAAGGTGGTAAAATATTATATGGGGGTGAGATTTTAGAGAATGAACCGTACAAAAATGGTTTCTTCGTACGTCCTTGTATTGCCCAGGCAGATAACAATTTTCCTATTGTTCAACATGAGACTTTTGCACCTATTCTGTATGTGATGAAATATAGATCCAAAGAAGAAGCTCTGCGTTTACATAATGATGTCCCACAGGGTTTATCATCTGCTATGTTTACAAATAATTTGAAAGAAGCAGAATACTTTTTAGGTCCGGAAGGTTCAGATTGTGGCATCGCCAATATCAATATAGGTACAAGTGGTGCCGAAATCGGGGGAGCTTTTGGCGGTGAAAAGGAAACGGGTGGTGGAAGAGAATCCGGTTCTGATGCCTGGAAAGCCTATATGCGACGCCAGACGAACACAGTCAACTGGGGAGATGAATTACCACTTGCCCAGGGTATAAAATTTGGTGATTTTTAAGCTGAAAGTAAACGAGGGTGGCTCCAGTGACTGGGCCACCCTTCTGTTAAGGATGATCTTTACGCCTCCTCCATCTCCAACTAGCATTGCCTTCAAAAGATTTTTGGAATATTGCGTTCAGGATTTGATTAGATAAGACAGAATTATTTTTTAAAAATAGCCAATCATGTTTCTCAAGTGTGAATATGGATATGGATTATTTTAAAACTCCATGAAAGCCTTAACAAAATGTTGTTATACAAAAGTACTTTAAAATAAAAGGAATTTTCAAATGAAAATTCAAAGTGTTTCAATTTCAGAAATTGGGTCTCCCGCCAAATTCGGTTATCATATGGAGTTAATTCCTCTGGATTTGTATCGGTCCATTCAAAAGTTTGGAGTAAAAATACCTTTATGGTTAATCGAGTCTGATAAACTTTTGATCATTGATGGACATCGTCGTTTTCAGGTATCAAGAGAATTAAAATTGAGAAAATTACCGGCAATTGTTTTTAAAGAAGATAAATTTAATCGGTTATTCCTCTCCGCCTTATCCATAAATATCACGAATAATAAATTATCGGCGATCGAAAAATTGAGGGTATTCCGCCTCTCCCAAAAATATTTGGATAACTCTCTCACTGAAGAAATATTAGATATTTTAGATTTGAAATTTCTGAATCTGGAAGAGGATATAATTCAATTTATAAATAATCTTCCGGCATGGCTGGTAGAATACTTGCATAATATAGATCTATCGATTAAAAATATCATAAAATTAATTCTTTTTCCACTACCTGAATACGAGAATTGGTTTAAAATGGCATATTCACTTAATTTTAAGGGAAATGAACTTCTCAACCTTCTGGAAATGATTCATGAAATTTGTCAAAGAGATGAAATTGGTGCAGATAAAAGCTGGTCTTTATTGTCAGTAGATTCGCTTATGAAGGAATCTATGAACCAGTCGCAAATTTCACACCGGATCAAGAAGAAAGTATATGATACCCGATACCCAATTCTTAATAAAATAAACAGGGTAATCAGAGATAGGTCAAAACTTCTGATGAAAGGGAGTGCAGGTTTTTTGCATGTCCATTGGGATGAGTCACTTGAGGAAAGCATACTAGAATTACGTTTTGCCGTCTGTAGAACCGAGGAACTCGATCTACTCGCATCTTTTGCTGGAAATACTGAAAATCGACAGGTTATCAAAGAGATTTTGACTGATATGAATTTTTTATCAGCGGACAAGTAAGAATGGATACAACCTGTAAATTGATTTTTTTTCGATCAGGTACTTTCATTGAATTTTCGTTACCGACCTTCTTTTTCCCCATTGTTTGATAAATATAACTAAAGATTTTGTCAGAATTTATTGTGTATTAGAGTGATTTATTATTTTTAATAATTAATTTCCCTACACTACATATAAATAAATAACCAGGCCAGATCAGTCCAGGCTATACTTCATTTTGTATAGTATCACAAGTAAAAAACAGTTATTAAAACAGTTGTCTTCCTCTTTTTTGTTCCTTGGTAACGGAATAAAATTATCATTACAGATTCTCCCTTTTAGGCCGAATATATGATTGAATATTTGATCAAAGTATGCTATATGTTCCATTTCAAGGCCAATTTGATTACCATGTCTATCAGGAGTAAAGCTTTCTTACAGGTTCTTTGGGCAGCGCAAATAATTTACATGAGAATTTGCAGTATTCGAAAAATAATCCTTTTAATCCTCTTATTTTTTCTTAATACTTCCATATACTCTCAATCCCAGAATATCTCCTTCGAGCACATCTCTATGGAAGATGGATTATCCCAAAGTACAATTTTAGCGATTACTCAGGATAAAGAAGGATTTTTGTGGCTTGGAACCCAGGAAGGATTGAATAGATATGACGGTTACGAATTTAAAATTTTTAAGACGGATCCTTATAGTGAGAGCTCGATTTCGGATAATTGGATTACTGCACTTGAGGTCGATCGGAACGGAAATTTGTGGATTGGGACAAGTGCAGGCGGCCTGAATTTTTTCGATAAAAATAGTAATAGTTTTATAAAATATAGGCATAATGAAAAGCAGAGCACAAGCATTAGTGATGATCGTGTTCTGTCTATTTTCGAAGATCGACAAGGAACAATTTGGGTTGGAACCATGGGAGGCGGATTAAACCGTTTTGATAAGGAAAAAAATATTTTTGAACATTTTACATTCCATCCGAAAGAAAATGATATAACAAGCAGATTTGATGTTACTTCAATAATTGAGGACTCTGACGGTAATCTTTGGTGGGGTACAATCGGTGAGGGATTGTATTGCTATAATTGGAACAGTCAGAAGTTAAGACACTTTAAAAATGATATAAAACTTACCCATAGTCTGGGGAGTAATCAGATAAGTTGCTTATATCTTGGAGATGATGGCAAAATTTGGATTGGAACGAATGGTGCTGGCCTTAATATTTATGATCCCCGAACAAACAGATTTGAGAGATTTAGACATATTCCAGAAAATCCCTTCAGCATAAGCAATGATTTTATCTATGTAATATTCAGAGATGCGACGGGTATCTATTGGATTGGTACAGACGATGGATTGAATCAATTCTCTTCTAAGTCCGGGCGCTTTCTAAAAATCATGAGCGATCCGGCAGAACCTACCAGTCTTACAAATAACATGGTTCGTACCATTTACCAAGATGCTGGCGGTATTTTGTGGGTTGGAACGTATAGTGGGGCACTCAATAAGTTTGACCAAAAAAAAGCTGTTTTTAAAAATTACGGACAAAATCCCGCAAAGCTTCATTCATTAAGTGATAAAAATGTATGGGCGATCTTTGAGGATGATCGGGAATATGTTTGGATAGGAACGAATCATGGACTGAATAGACTGAACAGAAATTCAGCAAAGTACCAGCATTACTTTAACGATCCTACTGATCCTGGAAGTTTGAGTCATAATTTAATTAGAACAGTATTCCAAGATAAGTCTGGTGAGCTCTGGATAGGCACTGAAGGCGGGGGTTTAAATCGGTATGATTGGGAAAGTGAAAAATTTGAGCGGTTTATACATAATCCGAAGAATTCAATGAGCATTAGCGATAATGGATTACGTCATGTATTCGAAGATTCGGAAGGAAATTTATGGATAGCTACACTTAATGGTTTAAATAAATTTGATAAGAAAAGAAAAAGTTTTAAAAAATACTTCAATGATCCGAATGAATCAAAAAGTATAAGTGGAAATCATGTCCGATATATCTATCAAGATAAAAGGGGAGCGATCTGGGTAGGAACGTTTAGCGGGCTAAGCCTCTATATAAAAAAGGATGATAATTTTATTTCATTTTATCATAATCCATCAAATTTATCATCTCTTTCCAACGATAGAGTCCTTTGTATGCATGAAGATAAAAAGGGAAGATTTTGGATTGGGACTTATGGTGGTGGATTAGACAAACTTGAGAGAGAGGAGTTCATTTTTAAACATTATTCTAGAGAAGACGGTCTTCCCAATAATGCTGTTTATGGTATATTAGAAGACGAAAAGGGTTTTCTTTGGTTAAGCACTAATCAGGGACTTTCTCGATTTGATCCTGAGACCGAAACATTTATCAATTATGATTCAAAGGATGGAATCCAAGGTAATGAGTTTAATGGTAATGCATTTTTTAGAAATAAAAGAGGCGAGATGTTTTTCGGGGGAATTAATGGTTTTACAGTTTTTTCACCGAGCCTCGTACGAAACAATGAACATATACCACTGATTGTGCTCACTTCAATAAAAAAGTACGATAAACCTATTGAACTTGGAAAATCAATAACAAAAATGAGGGAGCTTGAGTTATCCTACCTCGATAAATTCTTCTCGTTCGAGTTTGCAGCGTTGGATTTTACCAATCCTACAAAAAATCAGTATTCCTTTATGCTGGAGGGATTTGATAAGGACTGGATTCTAAGTGGTAACCGCAGATATGCGAATTATACCAATATAGGAGGGGGAAACTATACTTTTAGAGTGAGAGGAAGTAATAATGACGGGTTGTGGAATGAGGGTGGAACCTCAATTCGGCTAATCATCCATCCACCTTTTTGGGAAACCTGGTGGTTTAAATTTCTTTTAGTGATAATCGTTTTAGGTCTGTTCTATGTGATTGTTGCTTTGAGAATGAAGAGCATTAATTCTCAGAAGAGAAAATTAGAATTAGAAGTAAACCAGCGTACGCGAGAGTTAAATCAAAGTAATTTTGAATTATTGAAAGCAAAACGTGATACAGATGATATTCTTAATAATGTTGCTGAAGGTATTTTTCTGATCAATTCCGGTTTAGAAGTGGGATCTCAATATTCGCATGTCCTAGAAGATATGCTTCATGAAAGGGAAATATCTGGTAAAAACTTTCTGCAAATCCTCGATCAAAAAGTTGAAGGCACTATTGTTAAAAACACTCAAGAATATCTGAATTTAATGTTTAAACAAGATGTAGATGAATTTACCTTACAGGAATTGAATCCACTTTTGGAGGTAGAATTAAATCTGAAAGATGAAAGAAATGTTTGGATGAGTTCAAAATTTCTATCATTTAATTTTAAAAGAATTTGTGAAAATAATTTAATTCAAAATCTTATTGTTACAGTAACTGATATCACTGAGCAGGTTGTTTTAGCCAGAAAACTTAAGATGTCTGAAGAAAGAACCCAGCACCAGATGGAATGGTTGGTTAACATTCTACATATAGAACCAGCACTCTTGAATGAATTTCTAGAAGGAGCCGAAAGTGAGCTGAAATATATTGACACCTTATTGAAACATGCTGGTGAGAATGGTAATTTTCATCATGTTCTCGAAGAACTCTACCGCTCAATACACATGGTAAAAGGAAATGCCACCCTGCTAGATCTAAAGTTTTTTGTCGATTTAACCCATCAATTTGAAGAAAGTATTAGTGAAGTTAAGCGCCACTCGAAGATTGAAGGGAAAAATTTTGTTCCTCTGGTTTTGCAATTAGGTGAGGTGCATCGAAGCCTTTTTGAAGTTAAGAAATTGATTGAAAAAATTAGTCAATTTCACCATCATTTTAAGAAAAAGAAGAAAGCAGATAGTAGCTTATTAATAAAATCGGTACAAAATTTGATCGAAAATTTATCAAAGGATTTGGGAAGAGAAGTAGAGTTTAATTACACAAAGTTTCAATCTGATACTCTTCCCTATCAACATCGATTACTAATTAAAGAAGTTCTCATTCAGTTGATTAGAAACTCTTTTTCACATGGAATAGAAAGTCCTCAAGAAAGGATTAGCAAGAATAAAAAACCGTTGGCATTGATTACTCTAACTTCCGAAATATCACGAAATATTTTTCATTTGCGCTATAAGGATGATGGAAGAGGAATTCAGTCCGAAAAAGTAATGGAGAAAGCATTAGCATTGGAAAAGTACAAGAATGAGGACTTACATAGGTGGGATATTTCCATGTTGGCCCAACTCATTTTTGAACCCGGTTTTACGACTTTGGATAAAGCAAATAATCTGGGCGGAAGAGGTGTAGGATTAGACATGATTAGGAAAAAGTTAAATAAGTATCGTGGTACAATTAAAGTCGAATATGAATCTGGAAACTATACTGAATTTATTATATCAATTCCATTAAAAAAGCTTAGAAAAAAACGGGTTTCCTCTAAACTCGATCTTGAGAAAGTTGAATTATGAGATGTTTACATAATCCAAAAATATTAATAAAAATTAGGTTAGGTTGTCTGATGGAATGGCCATAACTAGAAGAAGGATAAAATTATTTTCGCAAATTTTATTGTTGTCGATTTTTTGTCTTCAAATCAATTTGATTAGAAATTTAGAAATGCCAGGACGAAATAAAAAGTGAGGCTGATATGCAAGGAAAAGTAAAAATTTTAATTGTCGATGATTCGATGACCATCCGACAGGCGATTGAAAAGAACTTGAAGGAATTTCAACTTGAGGTAGTAGGTACTGCCGGAGATGGTAAAACAGCTCTTGAACTATTTAAAAACGAGGATCCTGATGTGGTTACTTTGGATATTACCATGCCTGAATTAGATGGTATTACAGTTCTGGAAGAGATGATGAAAATGAAAAGGGATGTCAAAGTAATGGTAATAACTGCACTTAAGGATAAGGCAACCGGACTCAGAGCAATACAATTAGGGGCAAAAAGTTATTTGGTTAAACCATTTACATCGGAAAAATTGAAAACGGCTTTCAGCAGGATGATGGGACTTAATTAAAATATTCGGAGATAATACAATATGAATGAGACCGATCTACATTTTTTTATTGATAGTACTGTAAATTATTTTGAAGAAATTACAGGTGAACAGGCAATTACTGGAATTCCTTACCTTAAAGGTCGAGAACCCGTAGTCTTAGATTATTCTGGGATAATTGGGATTTCTGGAAAACGCAAAGGTTGCATTTATATTACCACGACAAAAGAAATGTTAAAGAACATTGCAGCTATCATATTGGATGACAATGAAGCAACTGTAGAGACAGTGAAAGATCTCACCGGAGAAATTGCCAATACAATTTCTGGAAATGTAAGGGAAGCTTAAGGAAGCAGTTTTATGATATCTGTCCCGGTGGTCATTGAAGGGCGGGCTAAAGATATCCGATTACCTGATGAAGTACAGGCTTTTGTTATTCCAATTACGTGGAAAGAGTTTAAGTCTTATCTGGTGGTTTGCCTAGAATAAAATTAAAGTATTTTTTCCATTTGGGAATTTATGAATCAGAGCGATAAAAAATTTGAGCATTTTGCTCTTAATGGAGTGGAAAAACAACATCCGCTTGAGAAGGTGACTTATAACATTTTAAAAAATGCAGTAGATGGCATTTTTTTCTTGAACAATAGAATTGAAATTCAAACCTATTACTCACTATCATTGGAAAAGATATTGGGAATTGTTGATTTAAATGGAAAAGATTTCATTCACATATTAGAAAATCGAATTCCTTCACAAATTATTGAGAGCACCAAAGAGTATCTTGAGTTGATGTTTCGATCTGACTTAGATGAGGAAGTTATTAGCGAACTTAATCCCCTAAATGAGACCGAGTTTTTTTATGAGGATGAATGGGGAATCTGGACTTCGTCGAAATATCTTTCCTTTACATTTAAAAGAATAATGGAGGGGAAAGAGATAATTCAATTATCAGCGACGATTCAAGATGTAACTGAAAAAGCATTGCTCAAAAAGAAAATTCAACAGACGGAAGAGCATACTCAGAAACAAATGGAATGGCTGGTCAATATTTTACATGTAGAACCTGAGATGTTGAAGGAATTTTTTATTGGGGTAGAACATGAGTTATTGAATATTGAAGAAATATTGAAGAATGCGAAAGACACAAAAAGTCATCGTGAACTGATTGAAAATATTTACAGATCTCTTTATATCATTAAAGGTAATGCATCCCTTTTAGATTTAAGATTTTTTACAGATAAAACTAATCAGTTTATGGATAAAGTTTTGAAATTAAAAACAAAATCAGATCTTTCTGGTACGGATTTTGTCCCGATTGTAGTGTCACTCGGTGATATGCGAGAAATTTTACGAGAAGTACAGACAATTTTTATGAGGATCAGTCATTTTCATAATCATTTTAGGGTAAAACGGGCTTATGAGAGCGAACTGTTAATTCATTCATTAAAATCACTTATCACGAACTTAAGTAGGCAACTTGGGAAAGGTATTAAGTTTGATTACAAAGATTTTGATGTTCTCTCTATTCCTTATATGTATCGGCAGATGGTAAGAGATATTTTGTTTCTTTTGGTTAGAAATGCAATTTTATATGGCATTGAGGATTCTGAACAAAGGAAGTCTTCAAATAAAGAACCAAATGCGTTAATTAAAGTTTCATCAGTGATTAATAATGGTTTTTTAGGACTGGTGCTTAAACATGATGGAAGAGTAGATCGAATTGAGAGGATTATTCAAAAATTAGTAACCTACTCACCTGAAGAACCCTTGCCAGAAAACAGTCTTGAAGGGATACATGTAACACAACTTCTATATACTCCGAATTTACAAATCGAAGATGAGAGAGAAATCATCGAAAGTTACTCCATGGATATGGAGTTATTAAAAAGAAAGTTAAAAGAGCAAGGAGGACGTTTAAAAATTACTTTTACGAGTGAAGACTGTTGTGAATTTAAAGTCTTGCTTCCTCTTAGGAAAAACGGGAAGTGATAATCATTTCGTTCTGATAATTTCAAGCAAAAATTCCCAGATTACAATTATATCAACTTTTATTTCAATAAAGGTAAGTAAATTATCAATATTATGTTAAAGATCGGCCCCCATCAACAGGAATAACCGCTCCTGTTATGAAATCACTTCCTTCTATCAGAAATGTTACAGTATTCGCAATATCTTGGGGATCACCTATTCTTTTTAAAGGAGTACGTTCGATCAAATAATTTTCTTCATCATCATCATATTTTTCCGCCAACATCACTGTACCAGGTGAGACAGCATTGACTGTGACATGGGGTGCAAATGCCTTGGAAAGACCTTTTGTGAGAGCAATGACCCCTGCCTTTGAGACGCAATAAGGTATATAATTATGCCACACAGATTCAGCTGAGACATCTGAAATGTTTATGATTTTACCTGTTCTATTTTTTACCATAATTTCTCCCATAACCTGGCAGCCATAAAAGGTTCCCTTAAGATTAATATCCATGAACTGATTCCATTGATGTTCTTTGATACCAAGGAACGGTGTCTGGTAGAAAATTGCTGCATTATTGATAAGAACATCAATTCTTCCCCATTTATCTAAAATGTTGTTTCGCATTTTCAGCCAATCATTTTTCTGACTGATGTCTGATTTTAAAATAATGCATTCTTCACCCATCTGATTTATTTGTTCGGCGGTTTCTTTGGCCTTGTCAGCTTGAGAGTGGTAGTGAATTGCCAATTTTGCCCCTTTATTTGCAAGAGTAAGTGCAATGATTTTCCCTACCCGGCTTGCACTTCCTGTTACCAAACAGATTTTATCTTTGATGTTCATCATTTTCCTTTCAGATTATACTTTGAGATCACTGATTGTATTTTATACAATTCCACCCGGGAATAATGAAAAATATTGAATTTTTGCATGACTGTACTCATTCAAAATAATTTTGAAGCGGTAAGGTGTATATTTTACAGGATAATATAAAGTTTATTAATCTGATATCAATTAGAAAAATTTTGAATTTATTCTTGATTTTGGGGAGATCAATAACGTATAAGGCATATTGATAGATAGAATTTGTCAGGCTGGATTAGCATAATAAATTTGTTAGCACAGAGTAATTTTAAGACAAAATAACGGAGGAAAATAAAATAAATTAATTTTTTGAAAGAGAGGTAAAAAATGCGCCGTTTCACACCTCTGCTCGTTCTGGGAGCAGTATTAATAGTAGTATTTGTCATAAGTATTATTTATGGCGATTCAAATATCACCAATTCTTTTTGGAATCCTGTTGAACCTCCTAATTTGGAAATTCAAGCAACATGGAATCCTGTCAGGCCACCACATATTCCTGATTTAGCAACATGGAATCCTGTCAGGCCACCACATATTCCTGATTTTGTATAATGAGTTTTAAGATTGACAAAATTCAGTTTTTATTTCCGAGTATACAATGTGGATAAATTATAAAAGTAATTAAAACCTGTTTTTTATTATTTGTATCTAAAGAAATATTTTAACGAGTTTTTAGAAAAAGTGCCGATGAATTATCGGCACTTTTTTTTACTTATAATTGACCTGGAAAATCCGATAATATTAATGCCTAAAAATTTTGCAACTCTTCTATGCTTAAAATATTTTTTAAAAAAAACTATATATATTTACTTCTATATACAATTTTTCAAGTTATCTCCTATATTTTTGAGATAAATTACTCAAATCCTATTCCTTACATAAATTTTATTACATATTTTCTGACATTTATTTTAATAAAAGAGTCTCTAAAGAAAACAAAGTTTAATCGGAATTTAGTTGTTCTTTTTTTCGTTTTTTTTGGATTTTTGTCAGTAATTTTATCCTTAAGTGTTCTAACTGTAAAACATGAGCATTATAAGTATATAATTTACTTATATTTAGAAGTATTTTTAAGAAATTTAATTTTAACTATTTCGATTTATCTGACTTTGTATTCTTTAAATATTTACAAAAAATATGAGAATAAAAGAATATTATTGTCAGTTTGTTTGAGTATTTTATTTATAATTATAAATCATTATGAATATATTTTGAGTCCCTTCATTTTAAGAAATAAACTATTATGGCTTGAATGGAATTCAAAAAATTATATAACAATGGTTCTAGTAATTTTTTTTCTGCTAATTTTTTGGTATAGGTATTTTTTGAAATATGTAGTACTTAGTGAATATCTTAATTCTATTGTTTTCCTATTTACGCTATCCAATTTAATAGAACCTCTTCATTATATTGCGATACAATGGAACGTTGAAAACTGGATCCGTTCTCAATCATTCAGTCTTATTTTAAACGTCTTGATGTTGTTTTTATGGTATGCACGATTGAAATATCTTAACAGCGATATATCTGTTGACAACGAACGTTATCTGATGAATTATCAATATCTTAGTGGATTTGTATCAAAACCGCGAAAAAGTTTTTTGTATATTTTTACAAATAAAGTTACTGCAAATTCTATTTTTTCAATTCTCCTGGGGATTGGATTTTTATCATTGATTTTATTCATCATTAAAAAAATAACTTTTTTTCTCCTTTTGAATACTGTCTTTATTTTAATTGTAGTTATACTGGCGCTATTCTTCGGAATACGTTCAATAAAAAGAGACTGGCAAAATCAAATGGCCTTTTTTATCAAAAATAGGCAGGATGAATAGGAATGTTCGATTTCTTTAAACTTAAAGCAAAACCCATAAAACGGCCCTTTCAATTAAATGAGTTAATTGAAATCCTGCAAGATGGTGTTTGCATCACTCGGGAAAATGGTGTAATCATCTATATGAATAAAGCAGCCTATTTTTTTCTGCAATTACCTCAAAATACTAATGTTGTTCAGTATAATTGGTTTGAAGATTTCATTTTTGAAAACTCACACAGCACTATTTTAAAAAATCAATTAACCGAGCAGGGTATCATAAGAAATTTTGAGATACAACTGAAAACGGCAGAAAATGAATTATTAGATGTCATTTTAACTGCAAATATTCTGGGAGATTATCGTCAAGAGACCTTTGGATATCTTTTTTTATTTAAAGATATAACAGAACTAAAAAAAATTCAGCAACAACTCCTTCAAACTCAGAAACTTGAGAGTATTGGACTCATGGCTTCTGGTATAGCTCATGATTTTAATAATATTCTTGCTGCAATAATCCCTAATGCCGAATTAATTAAAATCTCTACTGAAGAAAAAAATCCAAATTATAAAAGGGCCGAAATTATTGAGAGATCAGCGCACCGTGCCTCTGAAATTGCCCAAAGATTACTTACTTTTACCCGACAGAGTGATCATCGCAACTATGAGCCAATTTATCTAAATAAGGTGATTGAAGATAGTCTTGATCTACTTGAACATAGTATTGCAGATAAGATTGAGATTGTAAAGAATTTTGAGTCAGATTTACGATTAATCAATGCAGATGAGGCACAAGTTCAGCAAATCATAATGAACCTTTTATTAAATGCAGCCGACGCTATGCCCAATGGGGGGAAAATAGAAATAAATACTGAGAACTTTAAAATTTCTGAATTTTATCAAATTGGTTCTCTTGATCCCGGTGAATATGTTCGCCTGGTTATAAAAGATAATGGATCAGGGATTCCACTTGAAATAATGTCAAAAATTTTTGATCCATTTTTCACTACAAAGGATATCGGAAAAGGTACTGGTTTGGGCTTATCTGTTGTATATGGCATCGTAAAAGGACTAAATGGTCATATAGAAGTTTTTAGCAAAATTGAAGAAGGTACTCATTTTGATATCTATCTTCCTGTTGATCAGCGTTTTATTGAAATTGAGAAACCACATGAGGCCCATGCTTCAGAACCTAAAAATATAAAGTTGATTATAATAGATGATGAAGATTATGTGCTTAATATTCTGTCAGATACTCTGGAATACCTTGGTTATGAAGTAATAAAATTTAATAATGGAAAAGAGGCGATATCATATTTTAAAAAACAGGAAAATAATATTAACTACGCTATCATTGATTTAAAAATGCCGAAAATGGATGGACGTATGGTCTCAGCTGAGTTAAGAAAAGTAAAGCCAGATCTGAAAATTATCTTTACCAGTGGTTTTGATGACCATCCGGTTACCGAAGAAAATTTAGCAGGAGTCGTGGGTTTTCTGAAAAAACCCTATAGTATTAGACAGGTTTCTAGATCGTTGGAAGAAATAATAAAATGATTAGAATTTTTATTGATTTTTGATTCAGTAAAAGATGATGAATAATTCAATAAATTGGCTTGAAAAGTTTAATTCCTAATGAGATTTATAACTGGATTAAAAGTATTATACATTTTGAAGCTGTAGAATAAGTAGTTAGACAACTCCACGTCCATAAAAAGATGGGAATTTCATTTTGACAAGATTCTTAGTACACTACACTCTGCTTTCTATTGTTTTAATATCAATTTTTGGATTTTGGTCTCTGACTGATGCACAGGACTATTTAGCGAATTATAGTCCAAACTTCCGCCTTATGATTAAATTAATTTCCTTAAATGAGCAGATTGATTTTTCCTCTAATGATACCTTTAGGGTGGGGATCCCGTCAGATGATAATTTTTATAATATTACATCCTCGAAGAGTGATTCAGTGCTTTATGCTTTTTCAGAATTTTTGAAAGATGCCGAAATGCATTCAAAACCAATAAAAATTTGTCCGGTTCAAAGTGATAGTTTCGCCGTTCCAAACCACAGCCAATTTCAATGCATTCTCGTCAGTCACAAATGTGCATCAAGTTTGGAAAAAATGCTTGAAATCTGTAGAGAGTATAATGTTTTAAGCTTCACCTTTGATTCGGTTTATGTTACCAGGGGTGTTTCGGTTGGAATATATTCAGATCAGAATAATATTCCGATAACCTTCATAAACTGGAATCAATTTCAAGAAGAGGAGTGGGGACTTGGGGCACAAATTTTGCAGTTTGCAAAAATCTATAAAATAAATGATTGACTGGATTTTCAAGTGCTATCGAAGCTGAGTATATCAAAAAAGTTATGGCTTTTCACGACGAGTATCGTGCTGATTTTTGTGGCCACCTTCTACTTTTATTTTAATTTTACGGTTGAAAAGCAATTTAAAGACGGTTTCCTGAAAAAGGGAATCGGTCTAGTGCAAACTGTTGCTTTTAATTTGGGACCAGGAATCTATTTCAATGATTCAAAATACATCCAAAATATTGTAAAGTCATTGGATAATGATCCTGATGTCTCATATATATTAATCAAAAATGCCAATAATGAAGATGAATTTGCTGAAGGTAAAATTGACGATATCCAATTGATTGCATCGTTCCTTTCTTCTTCACAAATTCATAATTATTTCGATAATTTGCTCCTGGTGAAACAAAGTATATTTTTCCGTGACAATTTTCAGGGTCAAATTATTGTTGCTTTTGAGCTCAATTGGATTGAAAAAAATATGAAAGCACAAAAGCAAAATCTGATATTTTTGAGCGGAGCTCTTGCCATTGTTCTTTTAATACTGGTATCATTTTTGGCCCGTTCGATTTCAAATCCTCTAAAGGAAGCAGCTGAAATTATAAAAGGTTACTCTGACAAAGATGGTGCGCTTGAGCTGAGACTACCTGTGAAAGGTGATGATGAAATTGCACAGCTTGCTAGAGCTCTGAACCACTTAGCGGATAATCTTGACTCTAACATCCTTGAATTAAATCGATCCAAAAAATATTTAGAAACAATATTCCAATTAAACCCAATCCCAATCATCATTGCGAATACTTTAGGTGAAATAGAAGAGACTAATGAGAGTGCCTGCAGTTTTTTTGGAATGGATCATGATTTGTTGGTACAGATGAAGTTAGAAAATTTCATTCAGAAGGATGATCTTGATACTATTTTTGATCGGATTATTGAAGAAAGACATGATATTAGAAGCTATGTCACAACCCTGAAGATGACAGACGGTCCCAAAAAGGTAGTGGAGCTAAATGTCGCCAGCTATATGGACGAAAATAATTTAATTAAGAATGTTATTATTGCAGCAATTGATATCACCGAAAAAATTCAAATACAAAGGGAAATATTACATAACCAGACAAAACTGCAGAGAATTAATAATGAACTTACTCAAAAAACGAATGAGTTAGTGGAACTGAGTGAGTTAAATAAAAAGAACGCAAATAATCTTGAGAAGTTAATTGAAATTAGTCAAAAAATGATGCGGGCTGTCAATTCCAAAGAAATATTGAGAACACTTATTGAAAGTAGTAGTATTCTTTTAGAAGCCAATGAATGTATCATTTATTTACATGATAAAACCAACAATGCGTTAAAACTTCATCTTACATACCCCAGGCAAACCATAAATCGATTGTTAAATGAAATAGCTGACCAAGATAATTTTATTTGGAGGACTTATAAAGACAATCAACCCCAAATAATTGAATCACCCAAATTATCAGTCAGCGAATCCAAAATTTTAGGATTGAACAATAAGGATATGATGAGCTTGGTCGCCCTACCTATCTCTGAGAAAGACTATTATTTTGGAGTGATTGTTTTTCTAAGACCTTTGAAGCAGATGTTTAGAATGGAAGAGGTCCATCTTTTAAATAATTTATCCACTCAAACCGCTATTCTACTTGATAATAAAAATTTAGTTAAAGCTCTGGAGGAGAAAGCGTTTAGTCTGGAAAATGCATATAGTGAGTTACAAAGATCTCAACAACAGGTAATTCAGCTGCAAAAAATGGAAAGCCTGGGCACTTTGGTCGGAGGTATTGCCCATGACTTTAATAATATTTTGGGAATCATTTTACCCAATACCGATCTAATCAAAAATGAAATGAAAGGAAATACAGCGGTAATTCGAAGGGTTGAGACAATCGCGGAAGCTACCCAGAGAGCTGCGGAACTTACTCGCCAACTTTTAATGTTTTCAAGAAATCAGGATATTCAACTTCAAATTATATCCCCAAACAATCTTGTGAACAGGTTATCTGAAATGTTCCATCGTACACTGGGAAAAGAGTATGATATCAATCTTAACCTTGATCCCAAAATTGAAGATATAGAAGGAGATGAGAACCGGCTAACACAAGTACTCATTAATTTAGCCCTTAATGCGCGTGATTCCATGCCTGCAGGAGGGGAAATTATTATTCGAACCCAGATGAAAAAGTATAAAATGAACTCCGATACTCTGGGAATTGAGAAGAATTACGTTTGTATTAGTATGACGGATAATGGCAGCGGTATAGAAGCTTCTGATCTGGATAAAATTTTTGATCCCTTTTTTACTACAAAATCAGTGGGTAAAGGCACCGGACTTGGTCTGTCTGTGGTTTATGGAATAATGCAAAGTCACCAGGGATTTGTTGACGTGGAAAGTACAGTGGGGAAGGGTACAACGTTTTATTTATATTTCCCTCCCCGAAGCAGAAGGGATACCCAGGATGCAGTCGGAAATGGAAAAAAGAGATTAGAAGGAACTGAAAGAATTCTGATTGTTGACGATGAAAAATTGATCCGTGAATCTGTGAAGGACATTTTGGAATCTCTTGGATACTTTGTTGAACAAGCCGAGAGTGGCACAGAAGCAATTAATTTCCTGATCAAGGAAAAGAAAAAACCTCAGCTTGCCATCATTGATATGTCCATGCCTAAAATGAATGGTGTGGAAACAATTCGTAAAATTCGTGAGATAGATAAAAAAATGAAAATTTTACTCTCCAGTGGTCACTTGGAGAAGGACAAAATGATCCCGGATGATTTAAACCTGGATGGAATCCTACCTAAGCCGTATCGACTTAGAGAATTGGCGCTTAAAATTCGTCAGATTCTTGGCTAATAATAAATATACCTTTCAGGACTTCCTGCAATTTTATTCCCTTGCCTTATCAAAGCATGCTATCTATATTTTTTAAATATTTTATACATTATTTATTCATTAGAACAACAAAGTCTTAGGCAATAGGTGAAAGGAATGAAAAGTTCGAAACTTATTCGTAAAGAATTTATAGAATTTTTTGAGAGTAAGAATCATACATTTGTACCCAGTTCACCCGTATTCCCTCATGATGATCCTACTTTACTCTTTACAAATGCGGGCATGAATCAGTTTAAAGATGTCTTTTTGGGAAAAGGTAATCGTTCCTACAGTCGTGCCGTAAATTCACAAAAATGTATCAGAGTAAGCGGGAAACATAATGATTTGGATGAGGTGGGATATGATACATATCACCATACTTTTTTTGAAATGCTCGGCAATTGGTCATTTGGGGACTATTATAAAAAAGAGGCAATTGAGTGGGCCTGGGAATTATTTACCTCTGTCTGGGGTATTCCAAAAGACAAATTATGGGCAACAGTATATCAGGATGATAATGAAGCAGAACATATTTGGAAAACTCTAACCGATATCGATAAAAAAAAGGTAATCCGTTTTGGAGAAAAAGATAATTTCTGGGAAATGGGGGAGACCGGGCCATGCGGACCTTCTTCAGAAATTCATATCGATCTGGGACCTGAATTTTGTGATAAGGTGCATCTTCAGGGGCATCAGTGTAAAGTAAATGGCGGCTGTAGTCGTTTCATTGAACTTTGGAATCTGGTATTCATTCAGTTTAATCGTGATGAGAGCGGTGTACTTCATCCTTTACCTCATAAACATATTGATACCGGAATGGGCTTTGAACGGGTTGTGGCAGTCTTGCAAAATTTACAGTCGAACTATGATTCTGATCTTTTTCTACCCATTATGGAAAAGACTGAATCGATTACAGGAATTCAATATCGAAGTGCCACCGAATCTCAGAAAATTGCATTTCGAGTATTAGCGGATCATATCCGGATGCTGACTTTTGCGATTACTGACGGGGTATTACCCTCGAACGAGGGGAGGGGCTATGTATTACGAAGAATTTTGCGCCGGGCGTCACGATATGCTAGAAAACTGGGAATACACAAACCATTTATCTTTGAACTGATTCCGGTCGTATTAGAGATTATGGGAGAAGCCTTTCCTGAGATAAAGGAAAGGTATGCTTACGTCATGGATGTTGTGCGGTCGGAAGAGGAAAATTTTAATAAGACGTTGGATCGTGGTTTAGAAATTTTTGCAGATATTGTAAAAAAGACACAGAATAAAAGCGGTAACCAAATTTCTGGAAAGGATGTGTTTCGATTATATGACACTTATGGTTTTCCACCGGATCTAACCCGGGTTTTGGCTGTTGAAAATAATTTAACTCTTGATGAAGAGGGATTTGATAAAGAAATGGAAATCCAAAGAGAACGGGCCAGAAAAGCAGGAAAATTTGTGACCCAGTACGACCACATCGATAATTGGAATGTTCTAAAACACTGTTCATCAAATTCCCATTTTATCGGTTATGATACGCTTGAGCTCAAATCAGAAATTTGCAAATTTGCCCTGAAGGATGGCCAGTATCATCTGATTCTGACAGAAACTCCATTCTATGCAGAAAGTGGGGGACAGGTTGCAGATAAGGGTGTGATCATTCTTGAGAAAGGAATATTTGATGTTGTTGATGTAAGGAAAGAAGGTCAGGAAATAATTCATGTCTGTGAAGGAGACCCTGCCATAAATATTATTCACTGCGAGGTTATTGCCAAAGTAGACAAAAACAGCCGATTTCCGACAATGTACAATCATACATCTACGCATTTGCTTCATGAAGCCCTACGTCGGGTATTAGGGGATCATGTGGAACAAGCCGGTTCTTTGGTGACTCCGGAACGACTTCGATTTGATTTTAAACATTTTAAAAAAATTGAACAGGATGAATTAGAAAAAATTGAATCGATCGTGAATGATCAGATCCGAAAGGACTCTACTCTGGAAATATTTTATACTGATTTTGATCATGCCAAGCAACAGGGAGTTATTGCTCTTTTTGGGGAAAAATACGGTGAGCAGGTAAGAGTTGTCAGTGTTCCTGGCTTTAGTAAAGAACTTTGTGGAGGGACTCATGTCAATAGGACCGGGCAAATAGGATCATTTATCATTGTTCAGGAGTCAAGTATCGCCAGTGGTATTAGAAGGATTGAGGCGGTAACGGGCCCTAAAGCAACAGAATTAGTCCAAAAAAATCGAGATATATTGTCTCGAATTGGTCAATTGCTGAACATTTCCCTCGAAGAGCTACCGGAAGAAATTAAAAAATTAAAGGAAGAAATACATCATTTGGATCGGCGTCTCCAAAAAATCAATGCTGAACAAGCTATCGATCAGGTCGAGAATGTATTGAATGACGCTGAATTGATAGGTCAGGTTAAACTGGCCATTCTTCATTTTGAGGATAGTGATATCGATTTGCTCAAGGACGCTGCGGATAAATTCAGACAAACCTCTACTTCAGCTGTACTTTTGATGATTATTAGAACGCCTGATAAATTGAATTTTATTCTCACCATTACTGATGATTTAGTTGACCGGGGATTCCATGCCGGAAATTTGGTCAAAGAAATAGCAAAAGTTACCGGAGGAGGAGGTGGGGGAAGACCACATATGGCAACGGCAGGTGGTAAAAATCTAGAGAAACTACAAGCTGCTATCTCCCTGTTGAAAAGGCTTGTCAGTGAAAAGCAACAATAATTTAGCTCATCCCATCTAACTCAATAAATATTTTAGTGATGAATGAGGGTATTTGTGATAATTCAAAATGTCAGGAGTTTTGACTAATGGAAGAGGGACAGCTAACCTGGAAATTCCCTAAGGTTTTTTGGATTGCTAACATCATTGAACTTTTTGAACGTGCTGCTTATTACGGGATGTTTATCACACTCGTGGTATTCCTGACAGATGTAGTCGGTTTTTCAGATATTGAGGCCGGCTGGATTGGAGGAGCCTTTGCAGCTCTCCTCTACCTGGGTCCCATATTTAATGGGGCTTTAGCTGATAAAATGGGGTTTAGAAATGCTTTGCTGCTGGCTTTCTTTTTACTTTCTGTTGGTTATGCCTTTTTGGGAGCTCTGCCTGTAAAGTCTTTTTCAATTGCCTCCTTATTATGTATTGTTGCTGGCGGTTCTTTCATTAAACCGGTGATTTCTGGTACTGTAGCCAAAACAACTGATCAAATCAATCGGGCAAGGGGATATTCACTTTTTTATCAGATGGTAAATATAGGGTCCTTTAGTGGAAAGACCTTTGCAAAACCACTTCGTACTGAGTTGGGATTGGAATACATCAATTTCTATGCTGCAGTTATCTCTTTAATTGCACTATTTATTGTATTTTTCTTTTATAAAGGAATTGAAACCTCTGAGGAAGGAAAAAAATTCAAAGAAATTCTTGTGGGATTTAGAGAAGTTTTGACAAATGTTAGATTTATCATATTAATTTTAATTGTTGCCGGATTTTGGCTCATACAGGGGCAACTCTATGCCACTATGCCAAAATATACGTTACGAATGGTTGGATCACATGCGGCTCCCGAATGGTATGCAAATGTTAATCCACTGATGGTGGTCTTATTAGTGGTACCGATAACCCACCTGGTCCGTAAAATTAGTCCAGTCAGTGCCATAGGAATATCACTTGCCATCATCCCGCTCTCTGCACTCTCCATCTCTCTGAGCCCGGTATTGGAAAACTTAACCGGCCAGAGTGTTAATTTCTTCGGGATTTTTAGTCTTCATCCCATAACTGTAATGATGATTATCGGAATTGCGTTACAGGGTATTGCAGAGTGTTTTTTATCGCCCCGTTACTACGAATTTGCCTCAAACCAGGCTCCCAAAGGTCTCGAAGGTCTTTATCTGGGTTATGCTCATATCCATACATTTTTTGCATGGTTGTTCGGTTTTGCACTGAGTGGCTATTTATTAGATATATACTGTCCGGATCCCAAGAAAATTCTCTTACCCGCTCAGGTTGCACAAATTGACCAGCTAGGACTAGATCCCCGATCATTACTTACACCAGAGCAATTAGAGCAATTCTATGGCAATGCCTATTATATTTGGTATTATTTTGTAGCGATCGGCTTGTTGGCATTTCTATTATTGCTGATTTATCGATCAATAACAAACAGAATGGATAAACGTAAGGCATTTAAGCAGTATTAATAAGGCTGGATTTACTGTCCGACTAGCTATTTATATTTTCTAGCTTACCTAATTAATATCATATTTTTTAAGTTTTGACATAAAAGTACTCCGATGGATTCCAAGCTTCTCGGCAGTCCGGAGTTTGTTAAAATTATTTTCCTTTAGTGCTTTTAAAATAATTTGTTTTTCATAATGATCCACTGCTTCAGTAAGCAAACCATCTGAAGGAATCTCAAAGTTGATTTCTTCTTCATTTTGAGTGACATAATTGGGAAAATCTTTCAACGTTAGTTTCCCGGTTTTATTTAAAACGACAGACCTTTCAATCAGATTTTCAAGCTCCCTTATATTTCCAGGCCATCCATAATTCTGAAGATATTTGAGGGCATCATCTTCAATGATATCGATTCTTTTATTAAACTGTTTATTGAATTTATCGAGGAAGTGAGATACAAGCAGCGGGATGTCGTCTTTTCTTTCTCTTAAGGGGGGAACCTCAAGCGGAATCACATTTAATCTGTAATATAAATCCTGGCGAAATTCACCTTTCATCATCATATTTGCGAGATCTCTATTTGTTGCCGCAATAATCCTGACATCGACTTTGATAGTTTCAGTGCCACCCACTCTCTCGAATTCTCCCTCCTGCAGTACACGTAAAAGTTTTAATTGCATATTTGGAGAGATATCTCCGATTTCATCCAGAAAAATTGTACCTCCATTAGAAATCTCAAATCGTCCCAATTTGTCTTTTATGGCACCGGTGAAAGAACCTTTTACATGTCCAAAAAGTTCGCTTTCGAGAAGATTTTCCGCCAGAACGCCGCAATTGACCTTGACGAAGGGTTTTTTGACCCGGTCACTGTTAAAATGTAGCGCATTAGCGATTAATTCTTTACCGGTTCCACTTTCTCCATTGATAAGGATCGTAGAGTTGGTTTTTGCAATATCTTTTACAAGATCAAATAATTCCAGCATTTTTCGATTCTTGCCAATGATATTGTTAAAATTATATTTTTGAGAAAGTTTTTCTCTAAGGTACTGATTTTCTTTCATTAAAGATTTCAGTTGTGAGATGGTTTCTACTTTGGCCAAAATTTCATCCAGACGTAAGGGTTTTAAAATATAATCTCGTGCCCCTTTCTTCATGGTCTCAACGGCCGTCTCGATTGTTCCATGTGCTGTGATCATAATGACTGATATCTCAGGATGCTTTTTACTGACCATGTCCAATAATTTTAAGCCATCCATCTCAGGCATAACCATATCTGATATGACAATATCAGGTTCATTCTGATTTATGATATTCAAGGCTTCAACACCATTACTCGCCGTATAGGTTTCATAGCCGTGTTTGATAAATAATTCTTCCATGAGATCCAGCGCATCCATCTCATCATCTACAATTAATATACTGGTTTTCAATGTGCTGACTCCTCGGGTTATTTTTTTGATTTTTTACGCGATTTAGATTTTGTTGTACTGTATGATTTTGCTTCAAGAACCGGAAAGCGGATTCGGACGAGGGTTTGCTCTTTATTTTGAATGAAAGATTCAATCTTGGCTCCATAATTATGGAAGATTGTATGCATTATAGCCATACCCAATCCCAAAAAGCCATTCATCTCCATATCAATAGATTGATAAGGTTCGAAGAGCTGAGTGGTATTCAATTTTATTCCAGGAATGATTACCTGAAATTCATACCAGCTTGAATGTGCATAGGAACTGATCTCTTTCCCTGTAATTTCAAGTCTTTCTCCTTGAGGTGTTAATTCAATGACAGTATCAAGGAAATATCCAAAGGCATCAGAAAATTGAACTTGATTACCCTCAATCCAAAATTCGGACCCCTGCAATGCACTTTCTATATGGAAATTTTTATCTTTAAACTGAGCAGTCTTTTCGTTGTAGACCTTTTTAAAAATTTCTATAATATTGCACTTTTCGGGTACCGAATCTTCACGGCTTAGATTAAATTTGGCCAATAATTCGGTAATATGAAGTATTCGGTCAATTTGTCTTTGAATGCTCTGAAATGATTTTTTATTCTCGGCATTTTGTATCTCGCTCTCGAGAAGTTGCAAGCGCCCGGATAATATATTGATTGGATTTCGGATTTCATGACTTAAGGTATTTGCTAAATGCACAATTGTCGCTAATTTCTCCTTCCGCAATATGCGATGTAAGGCATCATCGTAAATTACCGGATTCGTTAAATTTATGATAAGTCCTTCAACATCATCATTTTTATCGTATAGAAAATCAGCTGATAAATGAGCGTCAAATGCTTTACTGGAATTGTCCTTGATTGACACCCGATATCCTGCAACGTTTTTACCCTGGATTAATTGCTGATGAATGTGAGATAAAATTTTGTAGCCGTCTTCAAAATATTCATGCAAATATTGGGTATTAAAACTTGTCTCTTCAAGTGATAAGAGGTGTTTAGCTGCTCGGTTACGGTAACGAATTTGGTAGTCGGGATCTATTACGATAATTGCTTCACTGGTTGAATTCAATAAATCTTCATAAAATTGACGATTGAGCTCAATTGCTTGAAACAGGGCTTTGTTTTCGGACTTTAAGTTTAAGGTTTTTTCCGCCTGGGATATAGCCCCCTGCAGTTGCTCATCTGAAAACGGTTTTTCGAGATATGCATTGACCCCTTCATTTAGTGCTGTGACAG
The DNA here is from genome assembly GCA_020350205.1 of bacterium. GTDB lineage: Bacteria > Calditrichota > Calditrichia > RBG-13-44-9 > RBG-13-44-9 > RQOF01. The sequence continues at coordinate 1,495,304 of CP070707.1, read as the reverse complement.
CACTTTCAATTGTTGCATTGCCGGTTATTATAATAGTATAAATATCAGGATTTTTTTTCCGTAACATCCGGTATAGATTTATTCCATTCCCATCTGGGAGAAATATGTCAAGAATCGCCAGTTCAAAATCATGGTGATCGATGAGAAAACGCGCTTCCTTATAATTTGCAGCTGATTTTACCTGTAATCCCATCAAACTCAACTTTTCTTGAAGGTGAGAGGTAATCTCAGTCTGGTCGTCCACCACTAATGTTTTCAAATGATTCATCATATCTCTCTTAGTTTGTTGGGGTGCTCTGAAGCGATTCCCTCTGATCCAGAAAATATTCTAGACGATTGATGACACGATCTCTGCCAAGAATATCCATTACCTCGAAAATTCCTGGACTGGCTGACCGACCCGTGATGGCCAAACGCAAAGGGTGAATAATTTTACCTGCAGATACCCTATGGGATTCAGCAAGCTTACGGATATCGATTTCAAGGTTTTCTTCAGAAAAACTTTTCAATTTATTTATTGATTCTGTTGCTTGTTCGAGCAAAAACCAGCTCTGTTCTGTCGACATATGTTTATGAAATGCTTCTGAATTAAATGAGTGGGGATCTTCAAAAAAATATTCTGCTAAATCAATGAAATCTGTGAGATATGTTGCCCGTTTTTTTAAAAGCTCTATGATGGTAGCCAATTCGCTTTTAGAGTATAATTGATTGACTGATTCACCCCATGGCTGTTTTTTCCAGATATTCAGAACCTCCTTTATGATGAGATTCGTATCTTTTTGAATCAGGTATTGCTGATTCAGCCAGGCTAATTTTGTTTCGTCGAATATGGCACTCTTTCTGGAGAGGGATTGAAGAGAAAACTCAGCCAGTACTTCATCAAATGACATGATTTCCCTGTCATCAGCAGGTGTCCATCCCAATCGAGCCAGAAAATTAAAAAAAGCTTCCGGCAATATACCCAGGTTTTGATATTCATGGACTGAAGTCGCGCCATGTCTTTTGCTTAGACGTTTTTTATCGGGACCCAAAATGAGAGGTATATGGGCAAATTTCGGTAAATCCCATGCAAGGGATTCATAAAGAATGATTTGCTTTGGAGTATTGGAGATATGATCATCACCCCGGATGACATGATTGATATTCATATCATGATCATCGACGACAACGGCGAGATTATAAGTAGGGGTTTTATCGGAACGGAGAATAATAAAATCTTCAATTTCTTCATTTTGAATTGTAATTTCGCCATGAATAAAGTCTATCCAACGGGTATGTCCAGAAGGAATTTTAACCCGCAAAGAATATGGGATATTTTTGTCGATTCTTTCTCTAACCTCTGTCGGGGTAAGCCTTAAACAGTGCCGATCATATTTGTAATTTTTTCGATGTATTTTCAAATCTGCTTCATTACAAAAACAAGGATAGGCGAGTCCTCTTTCCCAGATCTGGTGAGCCATTTTTCGATGCCGCTCAACATTTTGTGCCTGATGTACGATTTTACCATCCCATTCTAAACCCATCCAGTTTAAATCCGAAAGTATTTTTTCGGTCATGTCTGAACTGGATCGCTGTAAATCTGTGTCTTCGATTCGTAGTAGAAAAAATCCCTGATTTTTGCGGGCAAATAGAAAATTAAACAGTGCGGTTCTGGCACCACCCACATGAAGATAGCCGGTAGGACTCGGGGCAAAACGTGTAATAATTTTTTGATTCATGTGTTGTAAAAATCGCCAAATTTAAATTTTATAAACCTAATTGTCTAAAAATACGACAATATTTAAAATATCGACACATATTTTTAAAACTTTTGGATTTTTCTTCCGTGAGAAATAACATTTGTGGGATTTAAATTAACGTAAATGATCTCACAAAGAATTAAATCCAATAATTTATATTTTGAGACTTTCGG
>CP070707.1:1474565-1493292 GCA_020350205.1 bacterium | reverse complement strand
GTTCATTTGATTTTACTTTAATTGTCCTTCATTTAAAAGCTTTAGGCGGATCAGAAAATGAGGCCAGACGCCGCTCGGCGTGTGAAAAACTAAAAAATTATCTGGATGCGGAAATCGCCGGGGCAACTGATATGGATTATATCGTCATCGGGGATTGGAATGATGAGTTAAATGATCCGATATCACAAAATGTATTTCAGGTTTTCCTAAATAATCCACAAAATTATACATTCTTGACCAAAGAGCTGGCAAATGATCCGGTTAATAATGCAACCTATATTGGTGGTTACCAAAGTGTCATAGATCATATTTTAATTTCGGAAGATGTCAAACAGGAATATGCAAATGGTCAGACAGAGGTGCTCAAGCTGGATCTGTATTTTTCGGCCTATGTGTATGAAGTGTCGGATCATCGCCCGGTTGGGGCTAATTTTATGATTTTTCAATGATATTTATAACAATCCAAATTGCTGATATATTTCGTATTTTAAAATTATAATAGAATACTGCAAACCGAAATAATATTAGAGGAAAATGGAAGGGGTGCATATAATGCCAAATATTCAAAAAAGCTTAGAAGCCCTGGTTCTAGCCCTGCGAACAGAAGAGGAGGGTTATAAACTTTATAAATCCGGTGCAGATCAGAGCAAAAATGAGGTTGTAAAGAAAATTTTCCAACAGCTTTTCAAAGATGAATTAATGCATATGGATCTTATAAAGAGATTTTACAGCGTTTTGAATGAATCGGGGGGTTGGAGTCAACTCTCCGATGATGAGAAAAACTACAGAGGTATTGCCGGGGAAATTAAAACCATTTTTAGTCAGGCTCTGCAAGAAGTAAAAGCCGGTCAAGGGGAGGTAAGCAATAAAGATTTGGAAGTCTATCAGAAAGCCATAGAATTTGAAAAAAAAGGCGTTTTGATGTACACTAAATTATATGATGAAAATTCCGACCAAAAAGCAAAAAAGTTCTATGCTTTTCTGCGAGATATGGAACAGGAACATGCCGACGTTTTAGATAATGCCTATCAATACCTTAAAGATCCGGATAATTGGTATTTACAACAGGAAGGCTGGACCTTGGATCATTAACGGATTTATTACAACGTATTAAATAATCCGGATAAGAAATGTTTATTTAAGGTCGTCCTTGTGTTTTTCGGCCCAAATAATCAATCCGGATTCCAGAATAGCAGCAATAACTAATAATACAAATACATATTTAAAGTAAAGAGGTAAAAGGTTTTCAAAGAGTGGAAAAGCTCTGAGAAAACTTTTAGAATCCACTATTTCCGCTGATATTTTGATTCCCATTGCAAAGCTAATCCATGCTGCCGGAAATTCGAGCCACGCAACAGGATTTACCAGCAGATGCCAGATTCCTTGCCAACCTAAAATATCATACCCGACTATCGCCACATTTAGTCCGGTTAAAAAGGCAAATAAAAATGGAAGAATGAGACTGAACCCGGAAATGAAACCGCCGAACAATGACAGATTGTTCAGCAATAGAATAATCAAAAACAGGGGAATTAATCCCCAACGGGGAGAGAAATATTTTTCTATAATTTTGGCTACCCAGCGGGGATAGATCAGCAACCAGTTAATTTTTTTTTCGACTATTATCGGCGCAAGGTAGATGCCCATTAGAAAAAGTAAAGCGGCAATGAATATATAGCTAAAATGTAGGATTTCAAATAAATCTATAAACATATTGACGAATTTTTACGTAACATATTACATTAACAATATATCATATGCAAATTACCATTTATAAATTAAAAGTACAACATATTCAAACTCTAATTTTAAATGTACTGAAGGAATGATACGGCGATTCAGCAGTCAGTTTTTGGGTATGAACAGTGCGGTTATTTACAAAGATGGAGCTGCTCATCTAATTGATCCGGGAGTATTTCCCCGCGAAATTGCCCGCATCAAGGATTTTTTACATCAAGAGGCTTTAGAACAGGTGACAATCCTTCTGACTCACACCCATGGAGATCATATCTCAGGTTGGCATGCGTTTTCAGATTTTCCTACCTATACCCACGAATCAGTGTCAATAAAGTCCCAAACAATTCGTGATAATGATGTAAGATACTTACAGGGAATGTACCGTAAACAGGGATTTTCTGAATTTGAATCTCTCACTTTCCCCAGTAATTTGCATTATGTGAAAGATGGTGAACTGACCCAGATTTTTCCGGCCCCTTTTTATTTTTATCACACAGCCGGTCACTCCATTGATATGTCCGTTATCGTCTTTCCTGAAGACAAATTAATGATCTCAGGCGATATGCTAATTCATACACCTCTCCCTTTCATTTTACACAGTATTCAGGGATACTGGAAGAGTTTGATTAAGATAAATAATCTGGTTCTCAAATACAATGTACAAACCCTTATCCCGGGACATGGGAAACCCGCTTCCACCCAGAATGACATAATTGACAGAATTTTGCATGAAAAAAGATATATTCAAAAGCTGGTACTTCACGGCAAACAATGTGTCGATGAAAATCTGCCGGAAAATAAGTTGAAGGAAAAGTTGTCTCGCTGTTTTCCTGAACTGGCTTCGCTGCATGCACATCAGGCAAATATCCAAACCTTTATCAGAGAGCAGGACATACTTTCTGTTGAAGAATTTAGCACACTCTAATTTTGAGAATAAACTGGCTGATGTATAAAATTGAACCTTAGTCCTTGGACACAGTAATATATAATATAATCGATGCGAGTCTGAAATGAGACTGTGGATAGCTTGTATTATTTTACTTATTATTAAGGGATTATCCGGACAGGAGATAGATCGGGAGCGAGTCTTAGAGCTTGCCAGAACACGTCAGCTTCATATTCATACCGAACAGGAAATTCTTGCAAATAATATTTACAATCAGACATATTCTCGGGTACTGGGCTCCTCCGATTATGATCAAATTTATTATGATTTGAATTTTACTCTCTCATATTCCCCGGAAAATATGAAGGCTGTTGTAACCGGATATTTTAAAAGTAAGGTCAACGGACTTTCCCAGATTACATTAAATTTCGATTCAAGAGAAGATCACCCGCCTTATTGGGCAGACATGACTGTATCAGGAAATATAAGTGGTTGGGATCATTCAAACTGGATATTGCAAGTACAGTTAGATCGCTTATATAATAGCGGGGAGATATTCTCGATCACAGTTGAATTTTCTGGTGTTCCCCGTTCTTCGGGCCTCAAAGGATTTTGGTTTAATAATGGGGGTGTCTTCACTTTAAGCGAACCGTATGCTGCCCAAACCTGGTGGCCTTGTAAAGATGATCCCGCCGATAAATTGGATTCAGTGCGCATTTCAGCGACGGTTCCAGAATATCAGCGAGTCGCTTCAAATGGCCTGTTAATAAGTGAAACGACGAATTCTAATAATACCAAAACTTATACCTGGTTTGAAAAATATCCTATTGCAACATATCTGGTTTCTCTGGCTATTGATAATTACACTGTAATTAGTGACTCTTTTGAATATTCGCCTGGCCAATTTATGCCCATTGTTTATTATATCTATCCAAGTCAAGTGTCGACTGCTGTCGAGGCCTTTGATCTGTTACCGGAAATGCTTGAAATTTACAGCCAATTGTTTGGATTATATCCATTCATTGAAGAAAAGTATGGTCATGCTGTATTTCCATGGGGAGGTGGTATGGAACATCAGACATGCACCAGTATTGGAAATGTGAGTACAACCTGGGAAACTTTATATGCGCATGAATTGGCACACCAATGGTATGGGGATCTGGTGACTTGCCACGACTGGCACCATATCTGGCTAAATGAAGGTTTTGCCTCTTACGCTGAGGCTCTCTGGATGGAATCATATTACGGGAGTGAGGCTTTTCACAGTTATGTTAACAGTACACTGACAAAATTCAATTTTAACGGAATTTTTACTGAACCTGTCTATCGTTATGATATCAGCAATCCCTGGAATATTTTCTCAGGCACCGTTTATGATAAAGGTATGTGGGTCTTGCATATGTTACGACATGTGGTAGGAGATTCCATTTTCTTTCAGATTATGCATGATTACCCGAACGATATGGATTTTGTATTCGGTCATGCCACGACGGAGCAGTTCAGGGATTTTTGTGAACAAGTGAGCGGCAGCGAATTAGATTGGTTTTTTCATCAATGGATCTATGAAGCCTACTATCCCATCTATGAGTGGGGATATACCCATTATATCCAGGGTAGTCAGAACGTCCTGCGCATTGTTGTAAAACAAAAACACTCTTCTTCCGAATTCTCCTATATTTATAAAATGCCGATAGACCTGATAGTGGAATATACAGATCTTACCCGGGATACCCTGGTTATTTGGGATTCTTTGGAAGTTCAAAGTTTTAATATTCCTGTTGCAGGTATTCCGCAAACGGTATTTTTTGACCCAGATAATTGGATTTTAAAGAAAGACACGCAGGTACCTATTAGTTTTATCGAATCACCTATTGACCTGACTTCCACCTTCATGCTTTATCAGAATTATCCCAATCCTTTCAATGGGGCCACCGTGATACCCTTTGCTCTGGATAGCAGTGGATGGATAGTACTGGAAATTTATGATGCAACAGGCAGGAAAGTCAGAACGCTAGCGGATGACTACTTTACACAGGGAGATCTGATCCGCTGGGATGGCCGTGATGATCATGCAAAAATAGTGGCCTCGGGAATTTACATTTACCGAATTCGCTTTCAAAACCAGATAATTTCCAGGAAGATGTTGTTTATTCGCTGAGGTATATATAATCGAATATAGAGAAACATTTTATACGGTTTTGATTTATTTTGTTGTAATGGACGAATCATTTTTACATCAACAATTTTTGTAACCTCACTTCAGTATTTTTCGTATTTAATTTTTTAAATGTTCTGGATATTGTTTTATGAAATTTTTCTTTTGCCTAGTTTTCTTTCTATTCTTCTTTAACCTTCCGGCAGATTCAGGTGAAACGGAACGTCGAATATATACTGCTCTTAAGAGCAACCCTCATCCCCCCGTTATCGACGGCATTATAGATGATCCTATCTGGCAAAAAGCCTGTTGCGGTGATAGTTTTGTGCAAGTGGAGCCACATGAAGGGATTTCCCCAACTGAACGGACAAATTTTAAAATGTGTTACGATAACAAAAATCTCTACGTCCTCATCGTTGCCTATGATAGGACGCCAACTCAAATTATGTCGATGATGGCCCGGCGGGATGATATTCATCATTGCGATCTGGCTGGAATTGTCCTGGATACTTATTATGATAAGCGAACAGCCTTTGAGTTTACGGTTAATCCAGCAGGCATAAAATATGATGCGGTCTATGCTAATGATGAGCGCCATCACGCGGATGCCAGTTGGGATCCGGTATGGGAAGTAGCAACAAATGTCACCGATTCGGGATGGGTGGCCGAAATGCGAATTCCGTTCAACCAGTTGAGATTCGCCGAGCAGGAGGAGCAGGTCTGGGGACTGGAAGTCTATCGATATATTCATAGAAATCAGGAATCATCTCTATGGCAATTTATCCCTCAGAATGCCGCTGGATTTGTGTCACATTTTGGTGAGTTACGGGGTATCAAGGGAATTTCAGTCCCAAAACGGGTTGAGATTTTACCATATGGAGTATCAAAATATAATCACTATGAACCTGAAGAAGGAAATCCGTTCACTCCCGGTCAAAGCGCGTCTGCAGCTGCCGGTTTAGATGCTAAAATTGGTTTGTCGAGCGATCTGACGATGGATCTGACACTCAACCCTGATTTCGGTCAGGTTGAAGCCGATCCCTCAGAAGTTAATCTTTCCGCGTTCGAAACTTTCTTTGACGAAAAACGACCATTTTTTATAGAAGGTAAAAATATCTTTCAGTTTCCCCTCGGGATCGGTGACGGGGATTTTGCACGAGAAACATTATTTTATTCCCGACGTATCGGGAGAACTCCTCAGCATGAACCTGATTTACCGGATGACATATACATAAGTTCGCCCGAACAAACCTCGATTCTTGGGGCAGCCAAGATCAGTGGTAAAACTGCCAGTGGATGGTCAATTGGCGTAATGGACGCACTAACTGCTGAAGAAAAAGCCAAAATTGATTCCCAGGGGGTTCAAAGAAAGGAAACTGTGGAGCCCTTTACCAATTATTTTATTGGTCGGTTCCAGAAAGACATAAATCACGGAAATACGGCTTTGGGTGGAATGGTAACTGCTACCAACAGGAACATAAACCAGGTCTATTTAAATTATATTAATCGTTCGGCTTATACCGGTGGAATCGATATTTTACATCAATGGAGTGGCAAAACCTATTTTTTCGATCTTAAATTGTCCGGAAGTCACATAGCTGGCCACAAGGATGCGATATTAGAAGTCCAAACCGCCTCAGCTAGATATTTTCAGAGACCGGATGCTTCTCATCTTACCCTGGATTCGAGTCGAACCTCTTTATCTGGTCATGGAGGATCCATCAATATCGGGAAACAGGGAAATGCAAAATGGAGATATATTTTAGGGGGAGTGTGGCGATCTCCGGGATTTGAACTCAATGATGTAGGTTATTTGCAACAGGCAGATCAGGCTATGCAGTTCATCTGGATGGGATATCAGAATTTAAATCCTGTAGGTATTTTCCGTAATATGAATTTGAATATTAATCAATGGAATGGATGGAATTTTGGGGGAGAGAAGATGTTTGCCGGTGGCAACATCAATGGGGGGGGACAATTTAAAAACTATTGGGGCTTCTGGTTAGGAATCAACCGACAGGAACCAGGGCTCTCTTCGTGGATTTTGAGAGGTGGACCCACTGCCCGGTATGAAGGGAGCTGGAATACATTCTACAATTTTTATAGTGACTCCAGGCGATTTTGGCAAATCGCGGTGATGGGATCAAATTACATAAACGATGATGATATTACCAGGAGACACGAAATATGGTTTGAACTATTTTTGAAACCCTCTGCACGTTTAAATATTTCATTAGGTCCATTCTACTCCCGAAATCTTGAGAATTTACAGTACGTGGATACATATGATAACAGGGGGGAAGATCGGTATATCATGGCGAAATTAAACCAAAATACCATAGGTATGATTCTGCGTTTAAATTACAGTCTAACGCCGGAACTGAGCGTTCAATTCTATGGACAACCGTTCATTTCTGCGGGGGAATATGCGCAATTTAAAAGAGTTACTAACGCCAGAGCGGAAAATTATTCTGACAGATTTCATACTTTTAGTGAGGACGAGATTTCATATGATTCAGAAGATCAGGAATACTTAGTTGATGAGAATCGTGATGGGAGTATAGATTACAGGATTGGTCTGCCCGATTTCAATTTTAAACAGTTTCGGTCAAACCTGGTTGTGCGCTGGGAGTATCGTCCCGGTTCTCTGGTGTATCTGGTTTGGTCACAGGATCGAACAGTTGAAGATGAGTATGGTGATTTTTCCTATCGGCGCGATTTACGAAATCTGTTTGGTTCAATTGCAGATAATATATTTTTAGTCAAATTTAGTTACTGGTTTTCGCTTTAAACTTACTTTATTGAGTTTGAGAATAAAATATTCTTGAACTCTGCTCACCCTCTCACTTGCATTATTCTTAAAATCAATTACCAGATTTATCTGGATAATTTGACAATTGATAGATGGGTTACCTTTTTTTTGTTTTGAATCGCCTGAACCTCGGCAGCAATACTCAAGGCGATTTCAGCATCGGTACTACCTCCAATATCTATTCCAACAGGTGAATACAAATTTAATGGTTTGGTTTTTATTCCCAGATCTTGCTGAAGTTTCTGTACTAATTTCGCTGCCTTTGACTTTGATGCTATCACACCCACATATTTAAACCTGAGATTTCTGCTATAAATTACCTTTAAAATATCATAATCATAACTATGCCCATGCGTCATAATAATCACATATCCGGTTTTATCTGGTTCTAATTCTTTACAAAATTTAATATAATCTGAATGGATAACATCATGTGCAAATGGATTTTTTTCCTTACTTGCAAATTCTTTTCTATTATCTATCAGGATGACTCTATATGCAAGTCTATTTAAATAGTAGGATAAGGCATGTCCAACATGGCCACCGCCAAAAATATAAATCGGGGTTAACTTCTGGGTCACTTCATAAAATATCCATACTTTTCCCCTGCACATCATGGAAATGGTTTTAGCAGTCGTGGGTGAGTCGGAAGAGGTTTTTTGATCAGAAAGTACATACTCCTCCAAGCTTGAAACGCCAGATTTAAGTCTAATCAAACTTTCTGAAATCACTTCTTTCTCCAGCGCACCACCTCCAACTGTTCCTACAGAATGTCCATCCACCTGTACCAGAATTTTGAAACCAACTTTTCCGGGTACCGATCCTTCTATTTTTACCACTGTGGCCAGAACGAAGGGACTATTTTGCTGTTGAAGTTCAAGTACTTTTTGGGTGAGAGTCATCTATTTTTCCTCCATTGTCAAAGTCCCGAAGGGTATCAAAATCCTGTAATACTTCTGGATAAGAACAATCCCAGAATTCTTTTGTAATTTGTATTTTTTTGAATAGACTGTTCAAATTTTCATTAATATTTGCAGCGGTTATCTGGTCGGTCAGTGAACTATGTAAAATGATCGGATGACCATTTCTCTTTTTAAATCGTGGTTGAAGCCACTTAATATTTGGTGATACTTGTCTTGAAAATTCCTGGTAGAAAGATACAGGCAGGTGAGGTTGATCGACAAAGTGGTAAAGTGTCCAGGTAGCTATTTTCATTTGCCTCAATCCTTGCTGGAGTGAGGAAAACATTCCGAGTTGAAAATCCGGATTATGAATAAAGTGAATCTTTTGGGAGAGACATTGCCAGTTATTTAATGAAAACTGATGTTTATGCAACCACTCGGTTCGGGGCTCCCTGGATAGTAAATTATTGATTTTCTTCTTGAGATAGTCAGCTCGATATCCGGTAACAATGAAGATTTGATCACATATCTGATAGGTTTTAAGTACTACATTCAGAATAAAAGGTAGATTTTTATATTCCAGTAAAGGTTTGAATGTACCCATCCGTTGAGAATAACCTGCACTGACGATGAGTGCGTTGATTGTATCCTCACTCATGGTTTCGATATTTCCTTTTTAAATTCATTTCGACCTCATTTGAAAACCAGGTAAGTATAATTAATCGCAAAATGTAATTCAAAAGATATTCAGAATTATTAAGAATAAAGTAAAGAAAATCGCTAATTAAGTCAATTCTTATTCAGGGTTGATAAATCAGTAAGTACTGGAAAAGAAAGTTGAATTGATTTTTATGTTTGGAGAGTTTTTGTTTATTTCCTATTTTAAACAAAGGACAATCATGAAAAACCCCTATAAAAATACTGAGATTTTTCGTTGTATCCATGAATCTCATCGGGGCTTTAAAAATAAGATTTCAGTGTATCATATTTTAAAGGAAAAATCCTGCTTTCCGAATGGTTGTATTTACTTCCACTGGAAGTGTAAGCAATTATCGAAAAAGTCTAAATGTCATAGGGGATTTTCCTATGTTGGGAGGAAATGTACAAGTTGTAAGGATTTTTATGAAGAGAAGATTCACAATTTCCCCGAATTACAGATTTCTTCTCAGGAATTCCAAGACTTCATGAAAGAACTTCGCCATTTTGAGGACTGGCTTGAAGAAGTGCAGTATAAATGGATTGAATTCGCCGGTCGGGTAGTTAAAATAAAACCGCACTTCAGGCAGAAAATTTATCCCAAAGCCAGTTTTCTCTCGTTTTGTGGATACCTTATTATTCTTACCCCCGCTTTTCTGGAGTGGGAACGATTTGAGGATCCGGTCTATGCCTATATTTCAGGAAAATATCTTCAGCAGTTGAAGTTAGGCAATGGTGCAGAAATCGAGGGTATGGGTCAGTTAGGAATAGACCGGGGCAGAGTCGTCATGAAAAGAATGAAAAATATTGAGGTTACTGAGGCAGGAAAAGAAACTTTCTGGAATGAGCAAAAAGTACTTCTTTCCAAAGAGACTGCCACAGAATTTCCAACTCAGCCCGAAGGATGTGTCGGATGTGAATTTGGAGCGCTGGTCGATGTGGAATATAAACGGGACCACCATTCATACCCCAGAAGGAAACTCTTCTGTCTGAAAGGAATTGCAGATTTCCGGGATTGTTATATTCGGACTGAATATTGTGGGATGGATAATGAAGCTCATACCACTGCGGATGTGGATTGCACAAAAAGGAATAATTTAGTATTCAGTTGAGAGATGAGACAGGATACACTAAAAGAATTACTTAATTTGGTCCGCTCTCGAAATTAACACCCCCCTGGGTTTTTCGCACCAATCTTTCCCAGTCCGGTTGATAGAGTTCTCGGCTAAATGTAGAATGCAGTAGATCAAAATCACCAAAACCAGTTAAATCTGCAAAAACAAACAACGATCCCCCTTCCAGTTCATGATAGTGCCAAATTTCATGGGGTTTCATATCGATGGCCATGTAATTTCGATCTATCTCATTAGGGATCCCATAGGTGAGGAGGATTCGACCCCGGTCTGTTTTCCAGCCGTCCTTATTCATCGACCCATAATTTAAATTTGCATATTCAATCAGTTTGAAGTATTGGTTTTTAAATTCGTTAATTTCAGTTTCTGGAGTCTGATCAAATTTTTGCCAGAATTTGGCTAGAAATAAACGTTTTGATTCGATATCCAAATTTTGGAAAATTGATTTTTGCTCCTGGCTGGTTATATATGTTAGCTGATCAAACTCCCGGTCGAGATCTTGTTCAGAGTGTTGCAGATATTCGGAAATATTTATATGCGCAGCTACCGCTGTACCTGCTGAGTCAGAAGAAACAATAATCTGCTTACTTGGCTTGATAAAATTAAATCTTTTGGAACTACTGACAGTTTTCATGCTTTGCTGATCTTGGATTTCCACGGTAAAAAAGTAAGTATCCGAAGGTAGGGTTACAATATTGTGCCCCCCCACAAGTACGGCCGAGACACCCGGTTTCTCGACTGTTTTTGCAGGATAATCTTTAACGAGATTATTTTCTAAATCCATTATTTTGCAGTGGATGGTGTACTGGCCGGCAGTTTTTTCAGATATTTCAAGATTGTAAAGTTCGGCGTAGTAATACAGTACAGGTTGTGCGATACTAAAAGTATTTTCCGGATTTGGTATGGTTAGGTAAGAATTTTTTTGAAAATCACTTTTTGTTGTATCGGGAATAATTTTACTGCACAGTTGGATATTACTTAAAGCTAGCTCACCGTGTAGGAACATCGGGGTTTCGAATTCAAAGAAATATTCACCCAGCTTTGGAGATTTAAGATCTTTAACCGTTACCTTTGCGGTATAATTACCATAATCTAAAGAGTGATTAAAAATATTGATAAATTTGCGTTGTCCGGATATATAATCAAGAGAATCAACTTCACTTAAACGACGGTCAAATTCACGAAATATAGTGCTATCATCACGGTTAATTTCCAAAGAAGCTAGATATTCTGCCTGAAATATAGTATCCATTTGGGCATACTGTAGATGTTTTTCAAAAAATGAAAGATAAACTTCAATATAAATTTGATTTTCAGAGCCTTTAAAAAATGAATAATCAACAGATAATGGAATAAATGAGGTTTGATTAGGTTGTGAAAATACTGCACTGGACAATATCAAAAGAGAGAAGACTAACTTGTTCATTTTATATCCTTCGCTACTTTTTAAAACACATTAATGGCTCACCAGTAGATTAAAGATAATATACAGCAATAAAAATTTATAAGGATAAAAATAAAACAGGGGACACGGTGCGTGCCCCCTGCGGAGTTGGGAGGGAGGTTTTTTGACCTTTTCAGGTCGAGATTAAAATAATATAAATTCATGTTTTTGTCAAGCCCTTTTCAATAAATTTTTCGGAACTAAAATTCCCGTCAGCGCCATAAGACAGTATAAATAAGCCCTCCTAAAAACGCATAAGAAACACCCAGAGTAATATCGGACCAGCGATCATATTTTTGAGTATTATCCCAGTATTTTTGCATTAAGGCGGGATTTCCAGTGGTGGAATACTTTTCAAAGTTATCATCGGCCAGATTTTTAAAATAAAATGCCAACCAGTGGGTAACAACAGTGCCGGTTAGGAAGAGAAATTTCGTTTTCATCCGGGAGTGAAATAGGCCATAGGTAAACGAACTCTTTTCTTCTTTAATCGTGGCCAGATCCAGTGGTTCTAAAGTATAAAGCTGTGAGGATTGATTTTGCAAAATAAACCGGAAACTTTTATAACCGGTTTTTTCAAGCAGGAATTCTTTCCCTCTGTATTGAGTAAAGTCAACTGACACAGGTGTCAATCCTAGGAATTGATTATTTACCAGAAGTTTTGCATGAAAAGGGACTGAGTTGATCTTAATCATTTTGGGAAATTGAATAATGATGGTGGTATCCTGCCCGGGCGTGGTAAATATCTCCTGAACAATATTATAATTATTCCATATGCCAGCTTGATTTGATATCGCTTCGATAGTGATATATCCTGAAGTTACCTCATATTTCATTATCGGTGTATTTCCTATTAAAACAGAATTAATCCGTATGGGTATCTGGTCTGGAATTGATTCAATTGTGAGGGTGGTTTTTTTCTCTTGCGCCTGACCAATTAATAGAGCGGATAAAATTAACAACATGATAAGTTTTTTCATAATTTAACCTGATTTGTTTACTGGATTTCCAAGGCAGTAAAAACCATCATTTGCGATGTGGAGATATATACGATCTTTATATAATAATGGGGAGGATTTTATAGGTCTGCCAAATTCTACTTTATAAATTTCTTCACCAGACTGACGTGACAGGATATAAAAAGTTCGATCCCACGATCCAAAATATAGATTTTCTTCTCCTACCAAGGGTGCAGCGTTAATTATTCCTTTTGTCATAAATTCCCATAGGACTTCTCCAGAAACTGCATTAATTGCCAATAACTTGTGGGAATTATTCCCGACATATAGAACCCCATTCTTATAGGCAGCATTTCCGTATATAGAGCCGCCCGTTTGAAGTTGCCAAATAATTTTCCCGGAATCGGGTTCAACAGCATAGAAAATGCCGCTTGTTGTTCCAATATAAATTATTCCGTCGACCACTAATGGACCTGAATAGATATTCGATTGTAACTGAGTTACCCAATGGTGATAGCCAGAGACAGCATCCACGGCATACAAATTTCCCTTTACATCACAAAAAAATAGATCACCTCCGGCTTCTGCGGGTACTCCAAAAAGTGAGGCTTTTGCATTAAAATGCCAGATGGGCTTTCCTGTCAATTTGTTGACACAAAATAACTGCCCCCCCTTTGTTCCAGAATATACTCGGTCTTTCCAGATAAGGGGAGAGGTATATTGATGAGGGAGTTGGGCTTTCCATATTTTTTTGCGATTCAGGAGATTAAAAGCAACCAGAGTCTCCTCCCCAAGAGTTGCCGCATAATACAGGATATTATTCTCAATCGTAGGTGCATGAGCCATCCCTGGAGCTATTCTGCCATCTCCAACCATCTTCTGTTTTTTGATGTCGAGATAGACCAGATTGCCATTCTGAAGCGTTGAGATAATGTAATTACCATAACCCAGGGGTTGGTCATTGAGCAGAGATTTATATCCCTTTCTCCATAATACGGCAATAGGGGGAGTGATATCATTATCTGTTGCATTATGTCTGACATTGGAATGATACGGGGTGGGCCAAAGTTTTGAAGTTTCGGAAGAATTTTCCGGTGGTTGGGAAATATGACCGACACCGCTGCAATTCATGCTGGAAAGCATTATGGGGCCGATTATGAAAATAAGGACCGCCTTCGAAATTAGAAGTTTTGTTAATTTTTGTTTCATTAAAAATCCCAACCAAAGAAAAATTGTGTGAACCAGTCAGAAGTAAATCTTCTGAAATTTGTTGTTTTTCCGATGTCCAATCTTAATACCAGTACAC
Source organism: bacterium (assembly GCA_020350205.1). Lineage (GTDB taxonomy): Bacteria > Calditrichota > Calditrichia > RBG-13-44-9 > RBG-13-44-9 > RQOF01. The sequence continues at coordinate 1,479,262 of CP070707.1, read as the reverse complement.
CGGCGAAGTTGGTTCTGAATCCAAATCCCATGCTTCCTACCATACCCGGCCACTGATCATTCCAAGCGTTGCCTGCATCAAAAAATAGTGCTCCATTGATGGCCCGAAAACCTAGTCCCATAAAGGGGAATTTTATTCCGAGATATTCAATAAACGGGAACCGGATTTCATTGGATATCAGGGCGATTTTTTCACCCCTGAGGGACCATCTACGGTAACCTCTCAGGTCCCAGCTTCCTCCAAGGTAAAACCAGCGTGCTTCTTTTCCTTCGTTATACAGCAGCATGACCCGGATAGCATGGGTGAGCCGGGGGGCAAGACGAAAATATTGTCTGAGGTCAATCAAAAAAGTGTAGTAATTTACGTTGGACCAGCGTAAATCATAGGTATTTGCAATGGTAACATTGTAACGATGTCCCTCTACCGGTCCGGTATACCACCAGATTGAGTTGTCCGATACAAGGGATAATGAATTCGCTGTAAGAATGGCATGGCGGCGATCGAAAAATTCGTCTTTATCAGAGTAACTGAGATTGGTGTTAAATTCCATCCTGTTGAACTGGGAAAAAGGGTAGCTGATAGTAAAAAATCCACCCACTCGATCCTCGAAGTAATATCCGTCCCGGTAATTAAAATACCGTCCTGAAAAGCGAAAAATGCCATATGCATAGTTTGTTCTTTTCTGGAGTGATACTTTCGTGACAGCACCGTTGAAACTTCGGAAAAAATCCCCTCTGCTTTGTGCGTTGTTGTACAGGGTCAGATAATAGAGATCATTTCCCAGGATATCTGTAAAAGCGAAAATTGCGCCGCCGGTTGTCCCCCAGAACGGGTCCTGACTCACCTGTGCCTGTGCAATATCCAGATTATATTTTTTCTTGTAGCGAAATTTTGATTGAACTTTACTTCCGGGAAGTCGACTAAACTTCCATTGCCTGTGTCCATTCATCCGGGGATTATTCACCACAATTTTACTGGAATCGATTTTTTCCATGAATTGGTCCATCATTCGAATTTCAAATCGATTTTGTTCATAAACAGCAAACAGCAACCGGTTATCATCAATCCATTCCGGATCGAAAGCGGCATTGACAAATTTTGAGACTTGTTTTAATTTTACACTCAAATATGCATCCGCGGAGAGTTCCTCAATTTCGGCTAGGTCTGCGACCCATATATTGAGAGAGGAATCACGGTCCGAGGTAAAAGCGATATAGCGACTGTCCGGTGACCAGACGGGTGTATTGTCCTGATGGGGACCCACCGTCAGATAATAGGTCAAATCAGTTTTGAGATCGTAAATAAAAAGATTATAACACCATTGCTGTCCATATTGAGTTCGATCTGAAGAAAAGACAATTTTGGTTCCATCTGGAGAAAAAGTAGGCGACCTATCCTCATAAAAATCATCAGTAAGTCGGACCAACTGATCGTTATTCAGGTCGAGAATATAGAGATCCTGTTTACCGCTAAAATCGACTCCGCTGAATACAACTTTATTACCAGATGGTGCGTACGCCGGGGATGCGATGCCAACGATCTGGGACCATTGATATTTTTTGAATACCCTTTGTTCGGGGATATTGTAAATGTATAAGGCATCATTTTCGCCGCTTTTAGAGGAAAAGGCCAGATTACCCTGACGATCAACGTCAAGTTTGCTGGAAAAAAGATGGAACGATTCAAAATCGGAGGTGCGTTCGCCTTTGATTAATATTTTTGATTTTTCAGTCTGTTTGTGTCTGAAAGGTTTTAAATTCTTCATATAAATATTGGAATATCCACCGCGATTTCCGATGAACACCACATGTTCTTCGCCGTCTTTATCTTGATAATAGGCAGGTTTAAAATTATATCCACGACTGACAAGAGTGTAACTGACCATCTTAGAGAAATCGTTGTCTTTCAATAAGGGATAGTACTGCTTTTTCAAAGCATAGACCCATTCTGCATCGAATTCTTCATAAGTTTTTCCCACCACATCCTGAAAAACATCGGCAAAGCGGCCATATTTCCAGATTTCTTCCATAAATTGCAGGAGTTTTTCTTCACCATAATTCTCGGCAATGTATTTGAGAATCGCCTGTCCCTCCTTATACATCATGTAGGTACCGGTGATCTGATACATCTGTGACAAGGGAACAACATAATTGTTTAGAACAGCATCCCTCATGACCATTTCTGCTTGGGCATCCCAGTTACTGGACCAATATTCGGCGAGTCCTTCCACAAACCACAGGGGTGGATACGTTCCCTCAAAACGGGAGTGTTCTTTATTGACAAAATAGACTTTGCTATGCATGAACACATGCACCAGTTCATGAAAAATCACTTTTCTGAATTGGTTGATGTTACCATCGCTGGGAATGACGACACGACCTTTAAGGAACTCGAAAAATCCTCCCACACCCTCTGGGATAAATGAAGGGGTTACATTGGTTTGTTGGAAATGCAAATGAGAACTGTAAAAGATCAGCGGGATCCGCCGGCTCATGGAAAAGTTGAACTTGTTTTCAAGATAATGATAACTCTGTTCTGCAAAATGTGCTCCCTGCTCGGCAAGTTCTTCCATTTCAGGATAATAGTAAATATCAAAATGTTCAGTTCGTAAAATGTGCCAATCAAAATTCGTGTATTGTATTTTATTCCGGCCGAAGTAGAACCATTGTGCCTTTCCGAGGGAAGGTACAAAAAGTGAGATTAGAATAATAACGAGAAGCCTTGGTCTATTAAGCTTCATTTTATAAAGGTGTTATCGATTCAACTTTTCATAAATTATTTATATAACCTTATAACAACTAAAAAGTTCATCGTATTCCATAAACTGTATCACAATTTATAGTGTGATTTGGTGTTTAAAAAGAAAAAATTGTGAAGTTTGATCTGGCTCTTTTTTCTAATACACTTTTTTTGTTAAACTCCTTTGACAATCATTATAGACACAGATTCTAAACTTTTGATAGATTGGTTATTATTTATTATCGCAAAAAGAGAAAGATAATTTACTTTGAGACGTCTATTAAACCTGAGAACTACGCAATGGATTCTACTATTTCTATTGATTTTAATTGCCGTTTTGTTTTTTTGGGGCGGTCCTGATTATTATTCACCCCGGTCTTTTAAGAGCATTTGGAATCTTGGACATGTTTTATTCTATACTATGCTTTTCTTCTATTTGTTGCAATTTTGGTCATGGTATACTTCCCTGACCTTTTCCAGGCAGGTCGGTTGGGGTTTAGTCCTTACATTATTTACTGGCATAGGGATTGAATTAATTCAAATCCAATTTTCGCGCCTGCCTGAATTCGGAGATATTTGGAGGGATATTCTGGGATTTATACTGGCGCTTGTTTTCTGCTCCCGTTCAATCAGAAGTTTCGGACTTAAATATCTCAAAATTCTTAAATTGTCTGTTTTATTTTTTCTGCTTCTTGAATTCAGTTATCCTCTAGTATCGATAATTGATGAAATAATTGCCCAAAAACAGTTTCCGCTTTTATCCGGATTTGAAACTCCCTTAGAGGCTGATCGTTGGGAAGCGGGAAACAGATTACAGCGAAGTCAGCTGTATTCGAGCGAAGGCAAGTTTTCTGCCCAAATTTTATTGCATACCGACCTATATTCCGGGGTAGCTTTAGTCTATTTTCCCCGTAACTGGCAAAATTACACGGAACTCCATTTTTCTGTGTTCAATCCTGATAACCAGCCTTTACCCGTAACCTGCCGAATTCACGATTGGGAGCATATTCTAAATGGTCAGCAGTTTTCCGACCGTTTCAATAAAAGAATTATACTACATCCTGGCTGGAACGAGATTAACATCACAATGGAGGAGATTCAAAATGCCCCACTGGGAAGATTAATGAATCTCACGAAAATTTATAATTTTGGATTTTTCGCGTCTAATTTGAGTAGAACAAAAACCATATACCTGGATAATGTTACATTAAAGTAATAGTTTTTCTGATTCGGTTCGAGTCTGGATAGCTGGCTGGGTAATTTTCTGTTTTAATATTATACTTAATGCCTTAAATTAATTATCAACTGCGGTCACTATTTATTGCCTTGAACAAAATGATATTGTCTAATATCCGATTTGCCATTGTTATTATGCTGAATATAAAGCGACTTCTTCTCGGGAAGATTCCCTTTGTAATAATAATTTTTACTTTTATTTTTTTGGATGTAGTCAAATCGTATTCTCAGGATATAAACCATCCATTATTGGTTGATCCCACGACGCAAGATTTTTCCCAGAATCCAGATCTGTTAGACAGAATTCTGGAAAGCCCACATGGATATTTTCGTTTTATAAACAAGCCATTCAGCCGCAATATCTGCTTGGAGTTCCAGGAAATGTATGACGGATCTCCCTCTTTCAACCTCCATGGAGATGCACATCTTGAACAGTATGCAGTAACGGATTTGGGCAGAGGTTTAACCGATTTTGATGATTCGTCTGCAGGTCCAGCTATTCTTGATCTAATGCGTTTCGGAGTTTCTTTAAACCTGGCATGTAGGATGAACCGGTGGAATACAGAATTTACCAATCTTTTTAAAACGTTCTTGGATGGATATGAAAAAGCATTAAACCTGCCGTCCTTTGAAGCTCCGGAACCTCTAACTGTTTCCCGACTGAGATCTAATTTTAAGTATGATAATAAAACATATTATCTATGGGTAAACTCTCTCATGCA
>CP070707.1:1443141-1474465 GCA_020350205.1 bacterium | reverse complement strand
CTGTCAGTAACAATCAAGCCCAGAGAGGATTGATTCCCCAAATCATATCTCATTCGGACAATATTGCTATAGGATTTCTTATCCGTGGCTAGTACAGCACTTCTCTCTTCGAAGGGAATTACAAAAGGAGTATACCGATCGTAGGCAGATGTTACTCCAAAACTCAGCCGATTATTTCGTCCGGAAATCTTTCCGGCAAATTTAGGATCATTGATACTGCGGGAATAGAATAAATTGACATACTGATCAATCGCCATACCGGCAGTAGAATTCTGATCCACCACATACATATCCGCGCCTTCCTGAAAAAAGGGTCTCCGCTCGTCATAAAATAAAGCGAACGGGAAATTCACACTGATTTGCCCGGCGTCAGATTCAATCTGGCTGAAGTCAGGATTATAGGTAAAATCCGCAATTAGATTGGAAGAAATACTGTATTTTAGTCCGAATCCTGCCCGGGTATCGGTCTCATCATACTTCCATTCTCCAATTTCACCATCACTGGGGCGCTGTACGCGAAATCCCTCCTGATTTCCCAGGATATAGGGAAGAACTTCCAGCGTACGCTTGTCGGATCTTACTTTGGGGAGTGAAAAATCAACTTTACCGGCTTGACCCATAAAAGAATTATTATCCGCTGAAATGGGCATCCAGGAAAATCTGTACTGATTATCCCGGGGATATTGCCTGGTAAAATGGACCAGCCAGCTCTGATCTTCCCGGTTTGGAAAGCGCAGACTTTCAAAAGGAATTCTTACTTCAGCAGTCCAGTAATTTTCATAAATTTTGGCATCCGACTGCCACACCAGGTCAAAACCTTCATCTTCGGTACCATTTGCCTGCCAGAGCCGATCTCCCTGAATACCTCTTGCATTCACATAGAATTCATAGGCTTTCTGCTGGTCATTATCAGGGTCAATGCTAATACAGACCCAATCATCTGAAAAAATATTATCGCGGTCAGTCAGGGAAGCCCTCAGCTGGGAAATTTCCGGATCCTGACAGATGAAGGAAACATACAGGTTGTCCGCATCATAGGCCAGATAACCGGCAGTAATCACCCGGGCCCGCCTGTTTTCGGTCGGCTGGTATTCGGTAAAATTTTTAAAGCTGGCAGCATCAAACCAACTACTGTCGATCACGCCATCGATAACAATGGGCTGGCTAATCAAGACCGGCTGCAGGCTCATATTCAGATTTGGGGCATAACTCTCTTCATAGTTCTCAAAATCTAACAAAACATTGATATCAGCAGGAACTGAATTCCATAATATGAGAATAACACCAATAGATAATAAAAATGATATAAAATGGTTCATAAAATTTTCCTCATTTTTTACTACTTAACGAAGGGATACGAATATATGGAAAGGAAGTTGTCATATTTTTTACAAAAAGGCCGAACCGCAAAAAAAGATGCCCAGAAATAGAGAAAGAAATATGAGATTCAGAAATTTTTAGAAGATTCGATATGGAGGTTTGCATATTGCCTGTTATGTAATATATAAATTTGCAAAACGTTTGAGATAAAAACTCCCCACAGCTATATTAAAATAATTCCAATTTTAACTGAGCGACGGAGGTCATCTCATGAACAGTCTTAACAAGATTCAACTGGTTATCATTTTCGGTCTGCTTTTCTTTTTTTTCATGATACACACCCCAGGTGCACAAGAACGTTCCGATGGTTGTACCAGCATTACGGTGGGCAAGGCCGCTTCCTGGGACGGATCAGTCATGACCTCCCACACCATGGATGAACATCGTGCCCGGGCCTGGATTGACATCCAACCTCAAAAAACCTTTCCGGATGGTAGCAAAATGACCCTGTATAAAATGTCTGACAATGATTCTACAGCAATGCCCAGTTACAAAGAGGTCCGGCTTGGCGAAATTCCACAGGTTTTGAAGACATTTGGTTATATAAATACCTCCCTCCCCTGCCTGAATGACCAGCAACTGGCCATTGGAGAATCGACGTTTGGTGGCCGGGAGTCGTTGCAATCGGATAAAGGACTGATTGATTTATGGCGTTTGGTTACCCTTCTTATTGAACGCTGTACCACGGCCCGGGAAGCCATTCAGCTGGCAGATGAGTTAACCAAAGAATATGGATGGCGGGATGTAGGAGAGTGCCTTACCATCGCCGATCCCCGGGAAGTCTGGCATTTCGAAATTGTTGGACCGGGCCGTGGCAAGGTCGGTTCTATCTGGGCAGCCCAACGAGTACCTGATGATCATATTTCCGTAAATGCCAATGCCAGTCGGATCCGGCAGGTTGATACCGACAATCCGGAATTCTTTCTGGCTTCGGAAAACCTGACCGAAGTGGCGCTGGATAGTGGCTGGTGGAATCCTGCAGAGGGTCCCTTCCAGTTCAATTACGCCTATGATCCGGAAGGAAGGCAATCCCTGGCTAGCCGGCGACGAGAATGGCGGGTATTGAGCTTGCTGGCACCTTCAGTGAATCTGTTACCCGAATCGGAAAATTATCCCTTTTCAGTGAAACCGGATTCTCAGGTAACCCTTCCCAAAATGGTCTCTATTTTTCAGGACTATTATGAGGGAACGGATTACAATCCCGTAAAAAACATCACCTGGCAAAATCCGGAAGGAATATTTAAAATATCTCCACTGGCCAATCCTTTTATGCCTTATGATATGCTTCCGTTATTCAAAATAAACGGCGGTTGGGGCTGGCGCGGTGAACGCACTATCGCCCGCTGGTATACCATGTATGCCACCATCATTCAGTGCCGGGACTGGCTGCCCAATCCGATTGGGGGAGTGGCCTGGCTGGGCCTGGACAATGTGGCTACCTCAGTTTATATCCCGGTTTATGCCGGAACGGCTGACTTGCCCGCCTCTTACAAAGTACCCGGCAGAATAACAGGTTATACCCGGGAATCCGCCTGGTGGGCATTTAACCGGCTGAGCACACTTACCGCCCAGCGCTGGGGGGATATGCGGAAAGACGTGGCTGCGAAATGGAATCCCTTGCAGAACAAATTGTTTAATGACCAGAAAACCTTTGAAACAGAAGCAATGGAAATCTATAAAAAAAACCAGCAGAGTGGCCTGAAATTCCTGACCGATTACAGCCTGACATGGGGACAGAAAATTTTTGAGGAAGCGTGGAAACTGGGAGATTATCTCTGGACCAAATATGATGAGAAGTTCTAGCTGGCTACAATCTGTATTCTTTTTTCATAAATATTTTTGACCTGCATGGAAAATTTGGAACGCCAAATACAATGATATTTGACCTTTTACATGAGTATGACTTAGGTCATACTGATAGATATTATAGGCTCAATAGATCCTATTCCTGAAAATAAAAGATATACGTATCGCATATCGTACTATTATATGTATATCCCAGCTGTTTATGCCGGAAATTGGAAAAAATATTTCCCCTCCATTCAAGGTTTGTTAATCAATTCCTGCAAGTGAACTGGATTTGAATTAAAATCTAATCAATTATTAAGAATCTGTAATGAATTTGTGATACTTTCGTGATGAAATCACCCTGTTCCCTTTTTAAGTTAAACAGGGCGTTTGAGGCGTATGCACTAAATTCATTTTAGTGTAATTTTCAATAAGGAGAATTATGATGAAATTATCAGTTGTTTTATTTCTTTCATTATTCATACTGTCATATTCCAATGCACAGAACAGCTGGCACTCACAAAATTCAGGTACCAACAAATTCCTGACTGGTGTATTTTTTCTGGATGATAATTTGGGGTGGGCTGCCGGATGGACGGGGACGATTTTACACACTACCGATGGAGGGCAAATTTGGGTTGACCAAAATGCACCACCCACAAACGCTTATTCTTCAATTCAATTTGCAGACAACCAGACCGGCTGGGCAGTGGGGTTTGCCGGACGGATCGTCAGAACCACAGATGGCGGTTCCACCTGGAATATCCAATCCTCCGGCACCCAATACTCCATCAACGATTTACATTTTGTGAATTCAGATAAGGGGTGGACTGTCGGAGGGAAAGCCAGGGATTTCACCGATCCCATCCGAGAAATCTTGAATACAAACAACGGTGGATTAACTTGGTCCCGGCAAATGTTCGACAGCGGGAAGGAACCCCTATCAAGCATCTTTTTCCTGGATGAAAATATTGGCTTCGCCGTAGGTTCATTTTCCACCATTTTACGAACTGATGATGGCGGGAATAACTGGGTTGAACAGATGTATGGCACTGATTATCAGTTCCGAGATGTTTTTTTTGTTAATTCCGACACCGGGTGGGTAGTCGGACAGGATAATTCTCTGCAACATTATGCAGTCATTTTTAATACCACCGATGGGGGAACCAGCTGGAATTCACAAAATTTGGGAAATGATGAATCACTCAGCAGTATATATTTCGTAGACGATAGTACCGGCTGGGCTGTTGGCGGAACGAGTACAACCAGCCTGATTCTGCATACCTCTGACGGGGGCATGAATTGGACCCCGCAGGCAAGCGGCACATCCAACTTTCTTACCAGTATTCATTTTGTGAATGAGAATAACGGTTGGGCAGTGGGTTATGATGGAACCATCATTCGTTATGGCGCCGTCATTACTACCGTTGAAAATATTGGAAGAGATAATCTGTTACCACAAACAGTACAACTGGAAAATAATTACCCCAATCCTTTTAATCCCATCACTCAGATTGCATTCAGTCTTCCTCAAAACAGCACGGTTAGTTTAAAAATATTTAGTGTGACCGGTCAACTGGTAAATACACTGATCAGCAGTTCATTGTCGGCAGGACAGTACACAGTAACCTGGGACGGAACAAACCCCTATGGACAGGCGGTCAGTTCCGGTGTGTATATTTATCAGTTAAAAGCAGGAAATGAAATAAGGACTAAACGAATGCATCTGTTGAAATAGATTATACTCAAAAAATTGCCCCGATTCAAATGACGGGGCAATTCCACTCTTCAATATATCCGAACCTGCAAAAATCTGCCTATAACTTATTGCTTCACTTCTCCGGATTGTTTATACTTGTTGAAAATTGAATTCATTTCAAGGGCCAGTAATATAGATTTGAAAAAATCAGAGAAAATACAGAACCTGATTCTTTTATCTCTCACGGAAATGCTCGCCATGGGCGTGTGGTTTTCTGCATCCACGGTGGTCCCTGTCCTTACTCAAATTTGGCAGCTGGATGGGGCTGGTCAAGCCTGGCTGACAATGTCAGTACAAATTGGTTTTGTGGCCGGAGCTTTTTTTTCTGCAATCTTCACCATCGCAGACAGAATTCCGGCTCACCAGCTGCTGTCCGGAAGTTCCCTGGCAGCCGGACTTACAACGGTGGCGATACCCTTATGTGCCGGAAGCTTGCTCCCTGCTCTGTTGCTACGTTTCCTGAGCGGTTTTTTCCTGGCCGGCGTTTATCCGGTCGGAATGAAATTGGTGGCCACCTGGACCCAAAAGGACCGGGGATTGGGCATTGGACTCCTGGTTGGTGCGCTTACCGTAGGTTCTGCATTCCCACACCTCCTTCACACGTTTGATCAATTACAAAACTGGAAATTACTTCTCCTGGTTGCGGCTCTGTTGGCGATACTGGGCGGTGGCATCTCCTGGTTATTTGTCCGTACGGGACCGTATGCGTCTAAAAGTCCGCCTTTCAACTGGAAGTATGTCGGACATATTTTTAGGGACAAGGCTCTCTTCAAAGCCAATCTAGGCTACCTGGGGCACATGTGGGAATTGTACGCCATGTGGACCTGGATACCCCTTTTCCTGACAGCAAGTTTCGCGGTTTCCCGGACATCTCTGCATTGGGTTAGTATTTTGACCTTCTTAATTATTGCAATCGGTGGTCTGGGAAGTGCTATTGCCGGCAGTCTGGCAGATCGCTTTGGTCGGACTACGGTAACCATTGGTTCCTTGCTGACCAGTGGCGCCTGCTGTTTGTTAGTGTGTGTACTTTACGGTGGGAATCCGGTTCTGTTGACGAGTTTTTGCCTGTTGTGGGGATTTGCAGTGGTTGCTGACTCCGCCCAGTTTTCAGCCTGTATCAGCGAACTCGCGGATCCGGAATACATCGGAACTGCTCTGACGCTACAAACCAGTTTGGGTTTTTTACTCACGCTCATCAGTATCCGGATGCTGCCGGTAATCGTTGCATGGATTGGCTGGCAATGGGCATTTTCCTTCCTGATTATCGGCCCGATAATCGGCATCTGGGCCATGTATTCACTGAGGCGCTCTCCCCGTTCTATCCAGATGGCTAATGGCCGAAGGTAATTTCTTATCTGAGAAGCCGGACTATTTGTAATCTTTTTTTTGCATCCGTGCGTACAATACGAAAAATCCCTTGAGGAAATTAACATGAAAATTGGAAGATTGACTCCAGTATGCGCCATTTTCTTTTTGATATTTCATATTATCCTGTATGCTCAGACAATCAACCAACCCCGCGCCATGGCAGAATGGGAAGAACTGCAGGGTATCGTCATTGCCTGGAATGACTTCAGTTATGTCCCGGGACACCAAACACCATTAACCAAAGCTGTCCGAAAAGCGGAAATGAAAACATTGGCTGAAATTACCCGGACGGTACTCAATGAAGGTTTGCAGATATATATTCTGGACACTCTGAACAGTAATGCACTGGTAGACCTGGATAGTTTTGGAATTTCATCGCCAAACATTGAAATTATGGAGTTCTCTCAAGGTAACTACTGGATAGATGTGTGGCTGCGGGACCGGGGTCCTATGAGCGTCTACCAAAATGAGGTCGATAGCCTGCATTTTGTTTACTGGGATGATAATACCGGGGCTGAGTTGCTGGCAAATCATATGAATATCCCGTTTATCAACAATAATATTCTCAATAATCCCTATACCGACGGGGGCAACTACATGACCGATGGGCATGGTCGGGTTTTTTCCGATGGACAATCTCTCAATCCAGCACTTTTACCGGCCATCCAATCCGCCTATCAGAATAATATGGGAGTTACCCAGTTGTTTAACCTGCCTCCATACCGGGTACATATCGACTATTATATGAAACTGATTGATGAGGAAACCATTCTGGTAAGCGATATTCCCTATTCAAATTATGATCCTTCGGTGGACTGGTATTTTCAGGATAATCAGGACATCCAGGCTGCTATCGATTACATCTCAAATAATTATCTTTCCTGTTATGGCCGACCCTATAAATTTATCCGGATTACCAACGCACCCACTATTAATCTGTTTAGCCTCAACCTCACTGCTTTTACCCGAGACCTCAGCTATGTTAATTCATTAATACTGAACAACACTATTATCATCCCATCCTTCGACTCTTTACTTTTTGGGCAAATGGCTGGATACGAACAGTTTGATGTCAATGCCCGGACAATTTACGAACAGGTCATGCCGGGATACAATATCGTTAGCGTACCCTCCATGTTCTTCGGTCAACGGGGAGGAACGGTGCATTGTATCACCAAAGAAATAGGCTCCCCAGAACCCATACGCATTACCCATAAATGGCTGCCCGATACGGTTCATAATGATGGAAATCCATATGATATTGTCAGTCGGGTTAAAACGCGGTCCGGCGTTCAAAATGTAACATTATATTACAGTATTGATCCCAATTCAGGATTCTTAAATACTCCCATGACTGCTGCTGGAAGCGACAGCTTTGTGGCTGAGATTCCCCTGCAGCCGGCTGGTACCACAATGTACTACTACTTCGCTGCCCAATCCCATAGCGGAAAAAGTATAACCAAACCAATTGTTGGTTCACAGGGACCCTACTCGTTTAACATCTTGAGTGACCCAACCTCAATCGATGAGAACCTTGCAAAATTACCTCCATCTGTCATATTACATCAAAATTATCCCAATCCCTTTAATCCGGTCACTTCAATCAGCTGGCGGTTAACCACTCCCGGTCCTGTAAAACTCACAATTTACAATTTAACGGGTCAAGAGGTGGCCATACTGGTGGATGAAGAACAAGCAGCGGGTGCACATTCTATACAGGTTGATGCATCAGGTCTGGCTAGTGGTATCTACCTCTACAGATTACAGACTGGATACGAAGATAAAATCAGGAAGATGACTTTGATGAAATAACAGACTTGAAGTACCTTCCTATTTCTCTGAAAAAATTTGACACTCTTGTGATACTTTCGTGAGGAATTGCCGGACAGTTCTGGTTAGTTTGGGACTATGCCCGGTATTTCACCGAATAATTTATATCACTTTTTCAAATTCAAGGAGGTCAATGATGAAAATCTTCATGAAATATGTGGGGTTTATCGCCTTACTTCTGTTATTGTTGTACGGTTGCAGTGAGACCCCCGCACCGACCGAAAATTTATCGAAGCTTGATATTAACGAACTGGATGATACAATTCTGGATGAGGGAGCAGCTCATTCCAATGGCAAAATTGTGGTCGCAAACCGGGGTTCGGGATCAATCTCGGTTATTGATGTATCCCGTGATGTGGTCTCAGGCACCTATAACCTTCCGGCAGCCGGGAATACTCCTGAGCCTATGTATGTCGTATTTGTCAATCAGACCCAACAGGTCTTTGTGGGAGATCGCGCCAATAACCGGGTGGTGGTTTACAATTCCCGCTCTTTCAATCTTGAAGGAACCGTGGACGTGGGCGCCGGGGTATTCCACATGTGGGCGGATCAGCGTGGCAAACAGCTCTGGGTCAATAATGATATTGATAATACCACTTCCGTAGTCGATCCCCGTAATCTGGAAGTCATTGCTACTGTCGCTACTCCAACAGACCTGGTTGCCATGGGTGGAAAACCGCATGACGTTATTCTGGATCACATCGGGAAATATGCTTATATCTCGGTACTCGGTGTTTCCGGTGTAAATGATTACGTGGTACAATTTGATACCCGTACTTTTCAGGAAACCGGCCGGGCAGCGGTGGGTAAAGATCCTCATCTTTCCCTGGCCCGTCGCAATAAATATCTGTATGTTCCCTGTCAGGGGGCGAATGCCGTATATATTCTCAATCGCTTCAGTATGGTGGAAGAAGCAGTCGTTTCGGCTTCCGGCGCTCATGGAGCGGGTATGCCCATGCACGGGAAAACTTTTTATACCACCAATCTTCCGGGTGGCGGAACAGCGGGATTGATTGCGCTGGATACCCGGTCGAATTCTGTCATTGGTTCTTCCGATACCCCTTACCCGGTTCCCCATAATATTGCTATCACCAAAGAGGCACAAAAATTGTATCTGACTCATTCCGGGGGAACTTCGGATAAGGTTACCGTTTATTCCATTTCTCCCAAAAATCCTTTGCCGGTGTTACAGGGTGAAGTGACAGTGGAATTCAATCCATTCGGGTTGGCTTATGTGAAATAGTAAGTAAATGGGTATACCGGGCATAGAATTTTATATTTTAAGGAAGATTTCAACCAAAATCCCTGAGGAATTTTTTTAGTTCAACTTTTATTCAAAATATCCGTATCATAGAAGCACCATTAATAGTTTTAGGAGGTCTGGATATGGATCAGAATGCATTGGAAAAAATTCGGGAAACTCTTCTTAGCCATCACAATGAGCTGAATAACTGGCTTCAGCAGAAATCTGCAAAAAAGGAGCTGCACTTAGGTGGAGCACCAGTGAAAAATGTTCTCGCGGTTCTTAACGAACTCGAAACAACCCTTCAAAAGTTGGACCAAGGGAAATTTGGTGAATGTGAAGTCTGCCATGAAGATGTAAATACTGAATTGCTTGAAGTAGATTATACAGCCAGTGTCTGTATTGATCATTTGTCAGAGAAACAGAGGCGTTCTCTTGAGAGAGACCTGGAACTGGCTGGGAAAGTACAGCGCCAGCTATTACCCGGGTATGCCCCTTCTCTGCCTGATATAAATATCGCCACCTATTCGAAACCCGCCCAGTTTGTGGGCGGAGATTACTATGATTTTTTTGCCTGTCCGAATGGTTCTCAGGGAATTGCAATTGCAGATGTAATGGGCAAAGGGCTTTCCGCCAGTATGCTGATGTCCAATCTGCAAGCAACTCTAAGGATTATCGGACCTCAGTTTCAGGACCCGGCCCTTACAGCTCAGCGTCTGAACGAGCTCTTTATTCATAATCTAAAACTGATACGGTTTATTTCGATCTTTTTAGGGATCTATGACCCAAAAAACTTCACACTTCAGTACTGTAATGCAGGTCATCACCCTCCTTTTTTGTGGAAGGCCGAGGCTGAAAATATTGTTCAATTATTTCCCACAGGACCTGCAATCGGATTGTCAAAAAACCCGGAATTTGGCTTAGATTCCATATCACTGGAGAAGGGAGATCTTCTGCTTCTATATACTGATGGTATTCTGGAATTACGAAATGACAGAGGAGAAGAGTTTGGAGAAGAACGTCTGAAGAATCTAATGATAAAATTTAACACGCTTGAGGCCAGCCATTTCATCGAAGAGATTAAATCTGTTCTCACCCAATTTTCTTCTCGTGTTCAGGATGATATCAGCTTAATGGTATTCCAGCGACGGAAATGACCAGAAGACTCAAGTTGGATGTTTCAGCACTTAAAACTCTCATACAATTTATAAGCCATAAAGCAAGTTTGCCTGTTATTTTCTCATCTTTCCCAGACCTCATTTTCGTTGAAACCATCGTGATTGGTTGACTAACAGTACTGCTGTAAGAATAGCGCCGGCACCAATTATCATTTTCAGTGTCACCGGTTCGCCTGCCAGCAGCCATCCCAGAAAGACTGCCACCAGCGGATTGAAAAAGGCATAAGTGCCCACTTTTGCCGGGGCGGTTTGTCGGAGCAGCCAGTTGTAAGCTGAATAGGTCAGGATACTTCCAAACATAATCAAATACAAAACAGAAAAGAAAGATAACGGAGAGATTTCATGAAATGAAAATCGATCCCATTCTCCCAGTAAGGATCCCACAATAATCAGCACCACCCCTCCGGCCAGCATTTGCAGGCTCACAAGAGTGAGCAGGGAAGCGGCAGATTTAATGGTACGAGAGTACAGGGAGCCACTTGACCAGAACAGACCGGCGCCGACCAGCATGAAGGCATAAAGGAAAACCGAGCTACCCGGTTGCGCTTTCTCCAGCAGCACACTGCGATCCACACCACTGAGTAATGCTACCCCGACCACACCTAGAAGAATACCTATAATAATAAGTGTCTGAGGACGTTTTTTTGTGACAAAAATAGAATCCAACCACACCATCCAGACCGGAATCATAGCCAGAATCAGGGCAGCCAGGCCGGAGGGGATATATTGTTCGGACCAGGTAAGGGTGCCATTTCCCCCCACCAGAAGCAATATTCCGACGACAGCGCTTTTCCGAATTTCACTGACTCGGGGTAAGATACGATTCTTATGATAACTCCATCCAAAAAGTAATAATCCGGATATTACAAAACGTATGCCAGCCATCAAATAAGGCGGAATTGTTTCAATACTGAATCGTATGGCAATATAGGTGGATCCCCACACAAAATAGATGACCAGTAAAGAGAGAAATATTTTTATTCGATGAAACTTATCGGAGTCAGGCATAAATAAATACTAAAAAATTTTCACGTTCCTAAAAAGATCCCTTTAGGATAAAACCCAAAGCGAGTGAAGAATTAATATTCAGTACCAAATTCAAAGTATTGAGATCTAAAATTTTATAACAGGTAATAAACCAAAGTGATAATTTACTGAAAAAATATATTTAAGAGGGAAGTCTTTTTTATCAATACGTTTTTCTTTTTATACTTTTTTTACGGATTTGCATGAGACTGATATTAAATAAAACTTTTCAAATAAATTTATTCGTTATACCCCTGAAGATCCAGGTTAATTAATCCGGATTTCTTGGCCCAGCTCACGGCTTCTTCATATTCGGATCGGGTAATCCTGCGCGATATGGCAGGGAATTCATTCGCTTTAAACATGGGACGATATTGGGACATCAGATTGACATAGGTTTCCTTGGGTAAATTTCGGGCAATCC
The DNA here is from genome assembly GCA_020350205.1 of bacterium. GTDB lineage: Bacteria > Calditrichota > Calditrichia > RBG-13-44-9 > RBG-13-44-9 > RQOF01. The sequence goes on along the minus strand of CP070707.1, from coordinate 1,462,469 downwards.
AGTTGATTACCTCCCTGGTACCGCTGACATTATTGGGCATCACCAGATGCCGGATCATTAATCCCCTGTACATTAAACCATCCGATGCAGGTTTGGCTGTACCTACCTGCCGGTACATTTCCAATATCGCTTGACGGGTTATATCCACATAGGTATCCGCCCCTGAGGAATATGTATCCGCCATTTTATTATCTGAATATTTGAAATCAGGCAGATAGATATCCACTACACCATCCAGCAGCTTCAGAATATTCGTCTTTTCCCACCCGCAAGTATTGTAAACCAGGGGCAATGTCAATCCCTCATCCACTGCTTTATCTAATGCCAACAATATATGGGGTGAATAATGGGTCGGCGTCACAATGTTGATATTGACGCAACCTATCTGTTGCAGCGAGAGCATCATACGGGAAAGATCTTCGACAGATTTATTTCCCCCTTCGCCTCCGTGACTAATCTCCCAGTTGATGCAGAAAATACACCGTAATCCACAATGGCTAAAAAAAATGGTGCCCGATCCACCCCGCCCCACCAACGAACGTTCCTCCCCATAATGGGGATGATAACTGGCTATTCTTAATTGTGAGGTTGCCCCACAGAAGCCGGTTTCCCCTTTCAGCCGGTTGACCCCACATTCCCGGGGGCACAACTGGCAATTTTGCATTGTGTCCCATAGTTCCTGGCCCCGTTTTTTGAGTATTCCGGAATCATGAAGTTTGATATAACCGGCTTCAAAAGAGGGATCAATACCCTCAACTCGAGAAAATGTTTCTGCTCCTTTCCTAACGGTCAAGTCACCCAATATCGCCGGCTTAGGAATAAAAAATTGTGGGATAAATCCCAGGAGAAAGGTTTTAAAGAAATCTCTTCTGGAAAAATTTTCCATGACAATTTCTCCTCAGATGACCTGCCCTTACTATTTCAATTCGGTCTATTTAATTTTCTACTCCCTACTCATAATTTAACAATTTTTCAGAAAATTCAAATGACTGCCCTTTGAAATTTACTTTCTTAATCGAATCAGGAAATAAATTATCTATAAATAGTATCTTGTATTTTAAATTTCTTTTTGTCCCGATATCCTATACGATTTGCATAAAAATTCTTGTTTCTTTTAAATAACCGATGCAAATTGAGCATCAAAAATCAGGAAACTACAATTCTCACTATTGTGGTGCAATTGTCATCATTCAAAACATTATCTCGCTCAGATATCAGATCCGGTTTTTCCCCTGGAATGACAAATTTTGATCTCATGCTTGAATAAACGGAATTCCTGACAGGAATGTCTTTATCTTATATTCACTCTAAATCAATAAGAGGAGGCATGTATGAACACTAAGAAATGGATTATTACCAGCGTGGTCGTGTTTGTTGTCGCTCAGATTCTCGAATTCATCATTCACTATCTCATATTAGGGAGTACTTATCAGGCCACCGCCCATCTCTGGCGCCCCGAAGCAGAAATGAACCAGATGATGTGGATGATGTGGTTGACCGGTCTCATCTGGGCTTTTATTTTTGTGTATATATTCGCCAAAGGGTATGAAGGGCGGGGAGTAATGGAAGGGGTTCGGTTTGGATTTGTTATCGGCCTATTTTACAGTCTCCCCATGAGCCTGGGAAGTTATGTGACCATCGCAATGCCGTTTAGTCTAGCCCTAAATTGGTTTGTCTTTGGCATGATTGAGATTATCATCCTGGGCATAGTTGCGGCACTGCTCTATAAACCTGTTACTCCTGCAGAGAAGGTTGCATAAACGGAATAAATTTATATTTTCTGATAGAGAAGGGATGGCGTTCTTCAATATTTAGTGATTACCAACGAAATCCTGCCTCATTGAAGAACGTCTCCCAGTTAAATCTATAGATATTCAATGAATAAAATCCAATAGGTTCATTTTTAAAAATTGTTATTTTCCATAGAATTTCGAGTTCAAGTTTCGATCCGTTCCTGGGGCGGAATATTATTTATTTCCCGTAAATAAAATCCGATAATGACTACATTAAAGATATCCGTGTGTTTAAACTTCGAGATGTTTTAAACAAATTCAAACCGGCTTATGATTGAATTCGACATCAAAAGGATCCTGTCAAGCCCCCTGGCGGTGTTAATTTATCTATCACTGCTCAAATTACTGTTTCCCCTTCTTACCAGTGCTGACTTCGAGTTTCACCGCGATGAATTTCTCTATATGGCAATGGGAGATCATCCGGCACTTGGTTATTTGGAAGTGCCCCCATTTATTGCCATGGTGGCAAAGTTAACCAAGATATTGCTGGGAGAAAGTCTGTATGCCATGCGTTTTTTTCCCAGTCTGGCCGGAGCTATCACCCTCCTGTTGACCGGACTGATCGCAAAGGAATTTGGCGGGGGAAGTTTCGCTCAAATTTTTTCTGCGGTTGCCTACCTGTTGGCACTGGTATACCTGCGGATGAATTTATTTTTGATGCCGGTAAGTTTTGATCTATTCTTCTTTGTGCTGGCAGTTTTTCTGCTCATCCGAATTTTCAGGAATAACCGACCCCGTTTATGGATTCTGCTGGGAATTGTTACAGGTGTAGGTCTACTTAATAAATACACCATGCTTCTGTTCGGTTTCGGAGCATTTATCAGCATATTATTCACTTCCCACAGAAATCTGCTCAAAGATAATTGGCCCTATATTTCGGCAGGTATTGCTCTGTTGATTTGGTCTCCCAATCTTCTCTGGCAGATTCAAAATGATCTGCCATTTTTCGATCATATGCGAATTCTGGCCGAACGACAACTATCCAATGTAAATCCGGTTAACTTTTTATTAACACAAGTATTAATGAATCTGTACGCAGCTCCGGTCTGGATAGCCGGATTATTTTACCTGCTGTTCGGCAAGCAATTAAGAACCTACCGGGGTCTTGGGTGGATGTATCTGTCGCTGCTTGGTCTCATGCTTCTGCTCGGTGGGAAAGTATATTACCTTGCACCGGCATATCCTATGCTGATTGCAGCCGGCGCTGTTGCCTGCGAATATTTTGTCTGGCGCATTAACTGGCACTGGTTGAAACCGGTTTTTTTCACAATCCTCATTGTTGGTAACATATCCCTAATCCCGATAGGCATCCCTCTACTTTCTGTTGATCAGATGATTAAATATTTTGATTTCGGATCAAAATACATGGGAATCGGTGAGGCGTTGCGGTGGGAAACAGGACAAATGCACGAACTTCCGCAAGATTACGCCGATATGCTGGGATGGGAACAGATGGTATCCACTGTAGCGAAGACTTATCACAGCCTTCCCGATTCCGTTCAGGAAAAATGCGCCATTTATGCTTCCAATTACGGTGAAGCGGGTGCTCTTGATTATTACGGAAAATATTACAACCTTCCCAAATGCATCAGCAAAGGGGGCAGTTTCTGGAGCTGGGGATACCGGGATTACCTGGGAGATTGGCTGATAACTGTCGGAACGGGAAAATCCTTCGTGCTGCAGCATTATGGCGCCGTAGATGAGGGCACACCTTTTTATTATCCCCATGCCCGGGAGAGTGGCATACTCATTTTAATTGCCTACCAACAAAATCGCTCCTTATACAAAATTTGGCAACTTTTGAAGGAATATCGCTGGTAAGAGAATGATCGGTTATTAACTAAGGTTAGCACTACTTGCCTGTAGACTCTAAAACACTTACTTGGCTGAAATTGAAGAACCCTGATCTATAAAAAAAGTCTGGTGATGACTTTTTACATTATAAATGACATGGAGGGAATGATTGTTGGAGAGCGAGAAACAGAGTTTAAGTTCTCTTTTGGTCTGAACAATCTCTTTATCCAGGACTTTATAAATTTGGAAAATTTCTTCTGCCTGTTCTCGGGTAATTTCTTCCATATTCTTCAGACCTATGCATAACTTATTGAGTGCGCTCTTTTGCCACTCATTTTCTGTTTTTTACTTTTGATGAAGAAAACTAATTAATAAAATAAATGAACCGAAAGCAAAGAAAAAAATACCCCCGTCTCAATTAATGGTTTTTACATATATATTAGACACCTATTTAAATAAAATGTTCAAAATAATTTTTTTAATAACATTTTTTCTGTTATTTTTTTGTTCTGAATTTTCTGTATTGCGTTTCTCCGCCGGATAATTTTAGGTTATGACAATTTTCAAAAGGAATTTTGACTATGAATCTATTTTCATTTAAAAGATTGAATACAACTTTGCTGAGTATCTTCATATGCATGGAAGTTTTAATACTGGGTTGTTCAAATACTGAAAAGAGTGATCCGGTCTATTTGCAGGAAGTTGAAGCCTGGCATGCCCGACGTATTACATCGCTAAAAAAGCCGGACGGTTGGTTAAGCCTCAGAGGATTATTCTGGCTTAAAGAAGGTAAAAACAGTTTTGGTGCTTCTGAGCAAAACCGCATAAAATTTCCTCCCGAAATGACGCCGGAGGAAATGGGTTGGTTTATTCTTCAGGAAAATAGCGTATCCGTTGAGATAAAGGATGGCATTCCGGTCTATTTCAATGACCATGAAATCAGCAGGATGACACTGAAAGATGATAGTGAAGGAGAACCCGATATTCTCCGATATCGATCACTCAGCTGGCATATTATCAAGCGCGGAGATCGTTATGGTGTGCGGTTGAAAGACAGTGAAAGTAAACTGCTCAGAAATTTCACCGGCATTGAAAGATTCCCGGTCGATCCGGCTTGGAGAGTAACCGCTACCTTTCAGGCATATGATAGTCCCAAAGTCATTGAAGTACCCAATATCCTCGGGACTATCAGTGAAGACCCTTCTCCCGGAAAATTAATTTTCACGATCAAGGGACAGTCCTATTCGCTGGATCCGATTGCTGATCCGGAGGATAAGCGCTGGTTCATAATCTTTTCTGATGCAACCAGCGGTGAAGAAACATACGGCGCCGGCAGGTTTCTATACATTGATGCACCAGCAGAGAACAATTCGGCTATTATTGATTTTAATAAATCCTATAATCCGCCCTGCGCTTTCACCCCCTACGCCACCTGTCCCTTACCCCCGGAACAGAATCATCTCAACCTGCGGGTGGAGGCTGGTGAGAAAAATTTTCAGGGTTATAAACACTGATAACTTTCCTTCAGCCTACTATCTGGAAAGAACCGGACATGAATCCGCTCCCAGCGAAATCAGGAACACTTTCCCGAGAAAACCGTATTCATCAATTCAGTCCGCGTTTTTCCAGGAGTGGCTTAATCTCCGGGTCCCGTCCACGAAAACGGCGGTACAACACCATAGGATCTTCACTGCCACCGGTCGCCAGAATATTTTCCCGATAAGACTGTGCGATTTTTTGATCAAATAAACTGGTTTCCTTAAAGGCCTGAAATGCATCGGAATCCAAAACCTCTGCCCAGGTATAACTATAGTAGCCGGCAGCATATCCTCCTGAGAAAATGTGTCTAAAATACGGACTGTGATATCGGGTAACAATCTCAGGAATCATACCGATTTTTTTCATCGAATTATTTTCAAAGATCATCACCCCGGTCACAGAGGTATCCGTGATGGAGTGCCAATCCATATCCAGAAAGGATGCTGCCAGCCTCTCTACATATTTAAAGCCCTGATTAAATTTGGCAGCTCGCTCAATTTTCCGGATAAGTTCATCCGGGATGACATTGCCTGTCTGATAATGCCGGGCGAACATTTTCAATACTTCCGGTTCAGATACCCAGTTTTCCATAATCTGCGAGGGTAATTCTACAAAATCCCGCGGGACGGAAGTCCCGGTTAGACTTTCATACGTTCTGTCCGAAAGTAAACCATGCAAAGCATGACCAAACTCATGAAACAAGGTTTCAGTCTCTTCCCAGCTCAGCAAAGAGGGAGTATCTCCGGAAGGTTTGGTAAAATTAAATACATTTACAATAACCGGGGTATAATTTTTACCATTAAGCCGGTACTGCTTGCGATACGACCCCATCCAGGCACCACCCCGTTTGCTCGCCCGGGGAAAGTAATCCGTATAAAGGATACCCACATGCGATCCATCAGCTTCCCTGACCTCAAAGACCTTGACATCCGGATGATATACCGGAATATCTTTACGCTCCTCAAAAGTAAGTCCCCATAATTTATTGGCCAGTATGAAAGCCCCTTCCCGCACATTTTCCAGTTTGAGATAGGGACGTAACATTTCCTCGTCCAGGTCATACTCGGCTTTCTTTACCTTTTCAGCATAATACCACCAGTCCCACGGTTGCAAATCAAATGAATCTCCTTCCTTATCGATCATTTTCTGTAACAGACTGGCTTCCATTTTAGACTTGTTCAACGCCGGATTCCATACCTGATAGAGCAGTTTGTAGACATTATCCGGATTTTTAGCCATATTTTCTTCCAATACATAATCTGCATGGGTTTGATAACCTAATAAATTGGCTCGTCTTAAGCGCAGTGATACAATTTTTTTAATGATTTCCTTATTGTCCAGTTCATTGTTGTTATTACCCTGGTTGATATACGCTTTAAACATTTTCTCACGCAGCTCTCTTTTGGGGGAGAACTGCAGAAAGGGAATCAGGCTGGGCTTGTGAATAGTAAACACCCATTTTCCCTCATAACCTTTTTCCTGAGCAGCTTCACGGGCTGCCGAAATAACACCCTCCGGAAGACCCGCCAAATCATTCTCGTCTTCAATAACCATCTCAAATTCATTTGTCTCCTTCAGTACATTTTCACCAAACTGAATGGTTAATAAAGATAATTCCTTGTTAATTTCCCGAAATTCTGCTTTTTTATCTTCCGGCAGATTGGCACCACCTCGCACAAAACCTTTATAAGTTTCCTGCAGCAACATACTTTGTTCGGTGCTCAGGTTTAGCTGCTCACGCTGATCATATACTGTATTGACCCGCTCAAACAATTTTTCATTCAAATTAATGTCATCTGAATGTTTTGACAGCAATGGGGCAACATCCTTCGATATTTGTTGAATCTCATCATTAGTATGAGCTGATCTTAAACCGTAAAAAACATTGCTGACCTTGGTAAGTAATGCACCGCTTCTCTCCAGGGCCTCAACCGTATTTTCAAAGGTTGGTTTTTCCGGATTTGAGATAATTGCGGCTACTTCCTGTTTTTGCTGACGCATCCCCTCTTCAAAAGCAGGCATATAATGTTCATTTTTTACCTTGTGAAAAGGAGGTGTAGCAAATGGGGTGTCATAGTCACTGAACAGGGGATTCTCTTTTTGCGATTGACAAGACAATATTACCAGAATCATTACCATCATAACCCTCAGAAATAATTTCATTATTACATCCTTTCTTTAATTTAACTTATACGTTCACGTCAAATGGATTTGTAAAGGCTGGTCTCATAAAACAAAAGCAGGTAAGCCAATCTGAAACTCCTTTACTGACATATCTTCTAATTTACACAACGCTTGATTATAATGTTGCTTATAAATTATTTTATTCCCAAACCTACGAGGTTAACAGATACAGGTTTCGAAAGGAGAAAAAATGAACTGTTTTAATCGTTTTACAGGTTGCCTGATTATTGTTCTCATGGCTGTTCAAACCTTATCCTTCGCAGGGTCGCCCGGTGACATCGATCCGGGCACACTCCGGGAGATAAGAACCTCTATAACCGTTGAAGGGACAAATCGCGCCCTCATGAATGCCATTACCAACAACGATATTCATAAACTGGTTCTGAATCGTGAATTGGTGAATAATCATGATGACATTTTCAATTTAAAAATTGACGCCAAGGGAATTACTGATCAAAAGAGTACCGGGCGCTGCTGGATCTTTGCAGGGCTTAACGCCATGCGGCCGGCGATTATCAAAAAATACAATCTCAGCGAATTTGAATTCTCACAAAATTATCTGTTCTTCTGGGACAAACTTGAAAAATTCAACTTTTTTCTGGAATCCATTATTGAGACCCGTGAGAGTCCGATTGATGACCGAAAATTCCGACATTTGCTGGATGGACCAGTGGCAGATGGGGGGTGGTGGAACTATGTCGCTTCTTTGATAGAAAAGTACGGCGTCGTCCCCAAGGAAATAATGCCTGAGACCGTCAATAGTGAAAAATCAAAGCTTATGAATAAGACCCTTGAATATCTGGCTTTGCAATATGCCGCAGAATTAAGAAACAGCTGGAAATCCGATAAGAATCTGGAAAAGCTGCATGATCGAAAAACTCAGATGTTAAAGAGTATTTACAAAATCCTGGTGATGCACCTGGGACTGCCTCCGGAAAGTTTTAATTGGCGGTATGAAGATAAAGACAAAACCATTCACGAGAAGAATTATACCCCGGTTCAATTTTATCAGGAGGTCGTGGGTGTTCAGCTCTGGGAATATATTACCCTTTTTAACTACCCGGGTCGGCCCTTTAACCAGTATTATCAGGTTGATTTCCGGCGAAATATGTTTGACAAGCCGGACATGGATTTTGTCAACCTGGAAATAGACCAGCTCAAGCAGTACACCCTTGCTTCTCTACTGGACAATGAACCGGTCTGGTTCGCTGCTGATGCAGGCTGGCATATGGAACGCGAATATGGCATTATGGCTGATGGCATCTATGACTATGAATCGCTATTCGGCATTACGGCAGATATGAGTAAGGCAGATCGTATCATGTACGGTGCTTCCGCAGCAACCCATGCCATGACCTTCATCGGGGCCGATACCATCGCTGGGAAATCTTTAAAATGGCGGGTAGAAAATTCCTGGGGAACCGATCTTGGGGACAAAGGATACTGGACAATGTATGATAACTGGTATGATAAATATGTTTTCACTATTATCATCCACAGAAAATATCTCCCCGAAAAGGTATTGGCACTTCTCAAAACCAAACCGACTATACTTCCCACCTGGGATCCTCTGGCGAAAAGTCTGGATGAAGTGGGGAATTAGGGAGAAGTAGAATTAATATAAGATACAGGGGATAAAAACAGAGCTTTTTATAGGAACAGATTTAAGGGGAAAGTATAAAAAATATTGAATATCGAATGACGAATTGAGATCCTCATGTGGATGACATAGTGATGGTGCCCAAATTTATTTACGGGTTTTAAATTTGCTCTCAGTACATCACCCGCCTATATTAGTTCGTCGAAATAAAGGAGGAATAATGTTAAGATATTTAAATACAGCTTGTCTGGCCTTTTTAGCCCTAATCGGTAATAGAGTACTCGCCGAGGACCATGTCGATGACCAACTGCATCCATTCATACCCCTTATCGGGAAAACCTGGAAGGGCGAATTCAAAGGCCCCTCTTCTGAAAATTCCGCCATTGATGTGTCCCGCTGGGAAAGGGCATTGAACGGAAAGGCAATCCGTATATTGCATTCACTTAATGATGGTCAATACGGGGGTGAAAGTCTCATCTTCTGGGATTCTCAACGAGAAGAAATCATATCCATCTATGTGACGACAGCTGGTTTTTATACTGAAGGGACCATCACTTTCAAGGAAGGTCAATTTCATAGTCAAGAATTCGTAAAAGGAAATCAAAACGGAATCACCGAGGTAAGGGCGATCGGCGAGCTACTTCCCGACGGTACCCTCCTCAATAAGGCGCAATATTTAAAAGATGGTGAATGGACAGCTTGGCAGGAGGTCATTTACCGGGAGGACCCAACCGCTAAAGTCATATTAAAATAGGGATATTTTCTCTATTAACAGGAAAGGGAAAAGTAATGTACCGGAATCTCGCTATTTTGTGTATACTTGTTGTACTTGCTTGCCATTATGGCATGTTAAGGAGTGAGATTGTTGAAGGAATCGTTTATCATGATATCAACCGGAACTCTCATAAAGATGCCGGTGAACCGGGTATCGCCAATATACTAGTATCAAATCAAGAGAGCATCACAAAAACAGATGCCGTGGGTCATTATTCCCTTGAGATCCAGGCAGAGGATATTATTTTCGTAATCAAACCGCCAGATTTCGATTTCCCTTTGAATGAGAACAATCTCCCGAAATTTTATTATGTGCATTCACCGCAAGGTTCTCCTCCATTAAAATATAAAGGACTGGATCCTACCGGCCCCCTCCCGAAACAAATTGATTTTCCCCTCCATGCAAGTGGCATAAGTGATACTTTTGAGGTAATTGTCTTTTCCGATCCCCAACCCCGTAATGAACAGGAAATAAACTACATCCGGGATGATATACTTTCTGAACTTGTAGGATCATCGGCCTCATGCGGGATTGTTCTGGGTGATATTATGTACGATAATCTATCTTTATATGATTATTACCTTAAAAATCTGGGGAAGGTTGGTATTCCCTTTTATCACGTTCCGGGAAATCACGATACGAACTATGATGCAAGTGACGATCCGCATTCACTGGAGACATATAAAAGTCATTTTGGACCCCCTTATTACGGATTCCAATATGGAAAAGTCCATTTTATCACCCTAGACGTGATAGATTACCTGGGCTACAATGATCAGGGAAATCCTCATTATCAGGGAAAAATCAGTGAGAAACAACTCCACTGGCTGAGAAATTATTTAGATTTTATTCCACAAGATCATCTGATCGTCCTGAATATGCATATACCCCTCTATACGTTTATTGGATCTCACGTTTCCGTGCAGGTCACAAACCGCGAACACCTATTCGACCTGCTGCAAGATCATCCGAATACTCTGGCTCTGGCCGGTCATATGCACATGATTGAACATCAGTTTCTCGGTGAGGATTCAGGATGGCAGAACAGCAATCCACTGCACCAGATTATCTGCGGCGCAGTATCCGGGTCCTGGTGGAGCGGACCGCCTGACATTCGCGGGATCCCGGTCGCCGATCAGCGGGATGGTGGACATAATGGATATCATATTTTCAGTTTTCAGGGTAATTCTTTTAAAGAACGTTATATTCCAGCCCAATTGGGGGAACAGCATCAATTACGTATCTCGAGTCCTATTGGCTCTATACAAAAGAGTGAGGCAGATAGCATATCCATCATTGTTAATGTTTTCGATGGGAATGAGAAAACCCGGGTAGTATTTCAGATAGACCAGGGAGCTTCAGTCACAATGTCGCGGAAAACCATGATCGATCCTTTTACTCAATCCCTTCATGCTCAGAACGAGAAATTTTATGAAAACTGGATAACACCCAGACCCACGAACCATATCTGGAGTGCACCGCTCCCGGACAATCTTGAAGCTGGTATTCATACCATTACCGTCATAGCGGTCAATCAGTGGGGAGAAAAATTCCAGAGCTCCCGAATAATTGAGATTTATTAATTATTATGAAGTCCGGAAATTTTTTATATAATGGTCGTTAAAAGAACATATTATACCTGAATTCAATTTTTAGCTATATTTCATGTGACATTCTGATACAGAGGAAAAGTATGCCGATCTATGAATTTTACTGTAAACCCTGTCATACTGTCTATAAATTTTTCTCACAGCGGGTTAATACCGAAAAGATACCACCATGTCCTAAGTGCGGATATAAGAATTTACAGAGACGTCCATCTCTTTTTGCTGCCATTACCCGGAAGGGGAAAGAAGGAGAAAAATTTGAGGGAGATAATATGCCTCCTATCGATGAAACCCGGATGGAAAAAGCGATGGCAATGCTGGCCAAAGAAGCCGATAAGATCAATGAAGATGATCCCAAACAGGCAGCCAATCTAATGCGGAAACTCAGTGAGGCCACTGGTTTAAAGATGGGTGCAGGGATGGAGGAGGCTTTGGCACGGCTGGAAAAGGGAGAGGATCCAGACCAGATTGAGAATGAGCTGGGAGATTTGCTGGAGAATGAGGATCCCTTTGTACTCGGAGAAAAGTCACAAAGCACCCAACCTCAACCAAAAGCCCGGATCGACGATACTCTGTACGATTTATAAACATCACTCAATATTATGGGGGGTGTTATGAAAAGTTATCATCTGAATTTTATTTTGAGTTTATCCCTGCTCATTTTTCTATCCTGTATCGGTGAACCTACCCCAGTACAAGAGACTTCGCCCTTAACCCAATATCCTCTCAGCATCGGAAACTCCTGGGAATACCAACGGATTGCTCAATTCACGAATTTCCGCCCGGATTCCATCCGGAATAGAGTCCGGGACACCCTTGACTTCACCCGGATTAATGTTACTATTCCGGGGATGAAGGAACTGCAAAGTAACAAGACAGCTTTCATTCTCCAGGAAAAGAGTATGATTAGTCCAGGTACCGGGATTGGGAGTGAGTCGTATTATACCCAGGATTCATATGGACTGTATTTAGATGCACAAATGGGAAAATCGATCATACTCCCAAAGAATGCGAATACCAAAATTCGTTTTATGGAACTCCACTTCAGGGACATCAACGGCCTGTTAACGAAACTCCACATACCGCAACATGTTACCGCCGCAACCAGTTCAGATTCTATCAAATTGTATAATCCACCGTTGAAAGTCCTGTTGTACCCCTTGGCCCCAGGAAAATTATGGCTCTACCGAGCAGGAGACATTCCGTTTCAAATCACTAAAAAAATAGATAACCGAGAAACAGTTACTATCCGTGCGGGAAATTTCACTGCTGACGTGGTTCGTTTATTGTATGATCTTGACAATGATGGCGTGTGGGATCCCGAAATTGACATTCGGGATTATTATTCCTCACCGGGACTGATTAAGCGCTCAATCCTTTTCAGGGACCTGGTGGTGACAGATATGAATTTGAGCGAACTTGGGCTGGTAGACTATTCTGAAGTTTCGGAGTTAATTAATTACGATATTCAATAAAAAAGGTCTGAGATGATAATACTCAGACCTCAAATTCGGGCTTAATTTTAAGCGAATCCTACTTTGCTCCCTGATAATAGGTCATTGCATCCGGAATCAATTTTTTCAGATTATTGATACGGGTTTGATCCGAAGGGTGAGTACTCATAAATTCCGGAGGCGCCTGACCACCTTTACCGGCGGACATCCGCTGCCAGAAGGTGACTGCTTCATTGGGGTCATATCCTGCCATAGCCATAAAAATCAGTCCCAAATGATCCGATTCACTCTCCTGTTGACGGCTAAAAGGCAACAGCGCCCCGAATTGTGCGCCCACACCATAAGCCGTCATCCATAGCGCTTTGGTCTGTTCCGGTTTTTCATCCAGAGCTGCGGAAAGTGCCACTGCCCCCATTTGGGCCAGTAATCCCTGACTCATCCGTTCATTTCCATGCTCCGCGATGGCATGGGCAATTTCGTGTCCCATTACCACTGCCAGCCCGGCCTCGGTTTGGGTAACTGGCAAGATGCCGGTATAGACAACCACTTTCCCACCCGGCATACACCAGGCATTAACCTCGTCACTTTCCACCAGGTTAAATTCCCAGCGATAATCGGCCAGACGGGATCCCAGGTCATTCTGGTTCATAAATTGTTCCACAGCCCCCTGAATATGTTTCCCAACATCCTTTACCAGCTTGGTCTTCTGGGCATCCTGACTCAGTTTGTTTTCCTTGATAAACTGGTCATACTGTTGATAACTCATGGAATACATTTCGGTATCCGGAATTAGGCTCAGTTGTTTTCTTCCGGTAACCGGGACGGTACTGCAGGAAAAAACGAACAGTATGAACACAATGAATACCGCCAAACGGCCTGAGTTCATATTTTTCTCCTTTAATTTACACGTTCACACTAGTACTCAACTGAAATAATATAAAAAATGCTCACTTTTTCCGCGGCGGGGGGGGATAATTCTTCATCATTTTTTTTACCGCCTTATTCACAATTTTTTCTATCTGCTCCGAACGCGGAATATCCGGCAGGGATCCTTCAGCCACTCCCCGCCAGATCATCTGCTTTTCCTGCGCATCAATAAAGTCGACAATCAGCGTCCCTTTTTGATATTCCCGGACTTCCAGGCCATAGGTCCCAAAGTATCCATAACTACTCCAGTATACCACATAAGGAGAATAGGAGTATCCCCAGGTGCTCAGTTGAACCTTACTGCGAACATTGGTATGGATCGCAATCTGAATATCGGGATTTTCCGATACCATTGTTAATCCTTTGGGAGTCAATTCGCGATCGATGGCCTGCTTTACTCTTCTCAGTACCAGCTCACTCATCTGGGTATTCTCCGGATGAGTAAGATAACTGTAGGTATTGAAACGGGTAAAATCTTCCTCCGTATCAAAATCATACCCGGCTTTTATAGCCGGTGCACATTGAATCCCATATAAAGCAAAAATCAGAATAATAGCGAGAAACAGAATTTTTTTCATTTGAACTACCCCTAACTTATACATCAGGAAAACTTATTAACCGGGTTTATTTATAGATCATAACCGGATGATCAGACCGGCAGTAAAATCCCCCTGTAAGAAAACCGAGGTGGTTCCCACCCCCACTGAACAGCCTCCCGTTCCACACCAAAGACCTCCACTACCCCATTGAAACGGGAGGAGCAGACGGCCCTGCAGTCTGATACCAATACGCTCCGAAGGAATGATTTTAACCCCGGCACCCAGGGTAGCCGAAAAAAACCATTCATCCCCACGGGTGGTTCCATTGGGATTGAACCGAGAGGCACCAATCGTTAAACCGCCAAATGGTTTTACATTACTTCCCGGAATATCCATGACATTCATTCCACCAATTTGATAATATTCCACAATCATGTCAAAAGTCTCACTATTGGTAATAACGCCGTAGGACCATTCATCATATTTCAGTTTAGTATCCATCCGGAGGAAGAGCAGTTCCAATTCAACCCCATCCCGAAATGGCAGGGGAATATCCACTACCAGACCATAATCCTCCGAATCTTTAATGTCGAATTTTCCAGTAGTATAAGGCACACTTCCCGAAAACTGATAACCAATATAGGGGGTAATTTCAAACCTCGCCTGAGCAAACAGGGAGGTCATATCAAGTACCAGCATGGCTGGAATAATGGCCAGAAATAAAAATTGTGATTTTTTCATTTAATCCTCCAAATCTATAAAAATATGACCTTCCAAGATCTCAATGAGCAATCCGCTCGCTCGCTATTTTATCATAACTAAAAGGTTATGGACAGGCTCAGTTTAAATGTTTCGTGGGTCAAGGGAGTCTCAGAATTAAACGGCCAGTATTGTTTATCTTTCATACCCAGGTAAACCCCATACGCAGCTCCGTTCTTAAGAAGAGCATACATAATTGGCCCCAACCAGTGACCTGTATTGACAATCTCTTTGCCAAAATACGACACAATTCCAACCGTAATATTTTGTACGATCGCTCCTCCGATCCAGGGGAAAAAGACAATGCGGGGATTGATGACAGCGGCTTCATAAGAAGCGGTTATTCCCACTGAATTGGAGATTAATAGCTTCATACCTCCTTCAGTTGCGGTCCCGAAGCGATATGAACCTTCATAGCGATCCAAGATATCATGATCTTCCATGGACAGCGAGGCAAATCTTTCAGATTTTACCCTCGTGAAGGAAAATTGCGTCTGATTATAGGGTAAAAGTGCAAGCGACCCAAGATCATAGCCATATCCATCCCGACTGGCCAGCCCGAATCTCAGGTAATTGGTATAAACCTTATCGCCAGTGTCATTTTTACTAAAATCGTTTATATCTTTGGTTGAGTAACTGCCAAATAGAAAATCTTCATCCAATTCCAGAAATTTCTTTTTGTAGCGGTCCACCCGGCTGTATCCCAGTTTGATTTCCATGGCACCGATTTTCGCAAAATCCTGCTGGAATTTCTTCTGTTTGGGCATGTTGTATCCATAACTAAACTCGACAATGGGCCGACTATTTCGCCAGGGAACATCCACTTCTTTGTACCATTCTTTGTCATCATCAGGTCCAGGGGCAATCTCAGGTGGCATTTGAGAAAACAAGTAAGGCATGTTGAAAAGTAAAATCAAAATAATGATTAATTTAGCCAATTGTTCACCTCATTTTATTGGTGGTTCTGGTGTTAATGTTTGAACTTAGTATAAAAGAAGATTGAAATAAACAAAAATTATGATTGGATGCTTAATCACTATAAAAATATTTTGTCTTAACCAAAATCTATTTAGATGACAAATTAAAAAGTGATTGAAAAGCCAATTTTCAGGCTTTCATGGGTTAGAGGGGTCTCCGATTTAAAAGGCCAGTATTGATTTTGCCGCATTCCCAGATACACACCGTAGGCCGCAGCATTTCGCAGCACTGCATACATGATGGGTCCCAGAAGCGGAGACCGATCGACAATGTCCTGCGCAAAGCGTGATATCCCACCCACAATAAAGGTCTGTACGATTAAACCACCGAGCCAGGGGAAGAACACCACCCGGGGATAAATAACAGAGGCATCATAAGACACAACAGCTGAAATTGATTTAAACAGTTGAAAATTCACCCCACCCGCAGTTGCTATACCAAAACGATAGGAGCCTTCATAACGATCCAGAATATCCGTATCATTATTACTGATGTTTTCCAGACGTTCTGAGTCAACCCGGGTAAAATCAAATGCAACCTCATTAAAGGGTAAAACACCCAGAAACCAAATTTTGTATCCGAAACCCAGCCGGTTTCCTGCTCCAAAACGGGTCATTTTCAGAATTGTCTTATCAGTTGGCGCTTCACTTTCCAGGACATCTAGATCCTGGGCGTAATATCCTCCGAATACATAGAGCTCATCTAGATCAAGGATGGTGTTTTTGTCTTTATACAGTTTTATGTTGCTATAGCCGAGTCGGAGTTCTCCCGTTCCCAGTCTTGAAAAATCCCCTTCAAATTTACTATGTCGCGGGAGACCCAGTCCATAACTCCCCTCCATATAGGGTCGGGCACCCTGCACCCAGGGAAAACCGAAAGCTTCTTCAAAATCGGAACCTGATTGTGGTAATTGTCCATATGCTTCTAAGCCCAGCAAGATAAACAAAAGAAAAAATATGACGGATCTCTTAAGCATAATAAAACCTTTATTTTCGTTCCGCGTCCAAAGAAATTACACTATTGCGATTAAATTAATTGCCTGTATCAAAACACCACATAACTCTGCTGAGATGAAGAGACACTCGAGATTATGTAAGGTATCATTAATAGATTTAGGTTTCCCGAAAATAGAAGTTACATGAAGAAAAGTAATCAGGAATCCGGGAAATCGAAATCCTTCCGTTATAATAAAAATCTCCTCCCCGGTTCCTGGGGAGGAGATTGGATAGAATATAATAAGCAAATTTATTGTTCTTCGGGTGCTTCAACCAGCGGTAATTCCGCGGCAATTTGCAAATCCAACAGGAGACCGATCTGATTTTCCACCTGTGCAAAACGGGCTGCTTTGATTCCCGGGAGAACTTTCAGAAATTCCTTGAAATATTTTTTTCTTAATTTCAGACGATTTTCCTGATTTTTCATTGATCGATCGATCAATTCTTTTGCTTTGACATCAGTCATATTCTCAAAATTCTGGGCATAATCTTTGATAATTGCCAATCTTTCATCAGCCAGCTTGGTAGCTTCGAAGTCATATTCCCGGTAAACCGGCCAGAAAGCATTTGACTCAGCTTCAGTAAAATTCATGGTCTCGGTAATCACGGCAACTTTCTGGGTTTTTAAATCCTGCCGGAGCAGCTCAATAAAATCATCCTGTGCAAACAAGGACACGCTGGATACCAACAAAAATAATATAACAAACTTCTTCATCATACTGCCTCCAATTAATGATGTTAATAAATGATTTAATAAGACACTCTGAACCCGCACCTTGTTACTGGGCACTGGTCTCTGGATACGAGGTGCACGATTCTTCATGCGGTTACCTGGATTCTCGATCCTTTAAACCTTATCGTTCTTCCAAAGAGCTTAAGACTCTTTCTACCAGGCATTATAAGAGAACGCAATACCCACATTAAATCCCCAGTACTGCCAGTCACTGCCTTCTCTTCCACCCACAGATTGTCCTGCCTTAAAGGCATAATTGTAACGGGCATTGACAAAGAAAATAGAACCACTGTAGGTGGGAAACATCAAGCCGATTTCCGGCGCCAGACCAAAATGCCAGTTATTTTCTTCTAAGGCAAAGATGCCAATTTCCAGTCGTTGCGTGATGTAATAAGTCCCGACATTCAGGCCCACATATGGCTGCACCCGACTGGCAGGATCTCCAAAATAGTAGTGTGCATTTAACATCAGGGGAAAGCTGTTAATATAGCGGATCTGGGTGCCACTTGCAGCACCTCTCGTTTTCTGCAACTGAATAACTTCACCGGTTTTTTCATCAAAAATATTCCAGCTGAACGAACCTCCAACCGAAAAGTTATCTCCCCGAAAACTGCGTACTTCAAAACCGAAACCCCGCCAGCTATAATCTGTAACGAAATCGCGTGTTTCACCAGCAGTGGTTCCCATATTGTAGGAGAGTCCGGTCATCATTTCCTGCCCAAAACCATTCATGACCAGCAGCAGGCTGATTATTATAAAAAGTAACTTTTTCATTTTCTTTCCTCAATTTTTATAGTTGAGTGGCTGATAGACGTTAATTAATCTTTAAGTAAGGTGACTGCGCAAAGGCCTGATTAATCCCATTGGTAATTCGGGTTGCGGTGCCGGACCTGGTGTCACCCGCTAAACCGTTTAAAGCTGCGCCCCAAACCGGACTGTCACCCGGACTATCCGGATCCCATTTATCACGGTCAATCATGGTGATCAAAATGGTTCCGGTGGAAAAATTATAGGTATATCCGTAACCGGGATACCAGGGATACCAGCCACCACCCGGATACCAGGGATACCAGCCCCACCATCCTCCGGGGTACCAGCCACTCACCTGCCACTCAGATTTTAGGGCCGAAATCAGTACTACTAAATCGGGAGGGTTTGCAGCATTGGTGTCCACCCGGGAATAGCCGAGGGCATTCATATTGCGGACCACATCGCTGATCATCCGGGCATCGAATTCTCTGGTCAGATCATCCTGTTGCCCTTCCGGAACCGGATGAATTACTGTATCCGGAAGCGCGTAGGTTGCATAATCTGTGAATATAGCCTCCGGATCCGCTAAAGTAAGGACCATATCATAATCAGCGGTTGTCAGACCGTAGTCCCGATAGCAGGATAAACCGACCACGAACACCGCAGTCAGTGCCACAACTAGAAAAATACGAAAGGGGTGAGTACCCTTTCTCAGTTTTGTCGTTTCCATGAAGACGACCTCCTCTGTTTAATGTAAGTTAGTTAAATTGACTCGAAACCGTTAATTAGTGTTCCCCGGCGGGAATTTTTCCAAAATTTCCCGAACCGCTTTTTCTATCTTTTGTCCTGCCGTTTTAGGATCTTCGATGATTCCGGTAGCCCACCCCCGCCAGATCAATTC
>CP070707.1:1435735-1443041 GCA_020350205.1 bacterium | reverse complement strand
TATCGAATTTGATGAAGAAGATCAATCAAAATCCCAGGATTCTGATAAGAATAAAAGCAAAGATCAAAAGGGCAAAAAAGACGAGAAGAGCGAGAAGGAAACAGACGAAAAGACAATTGAATCTGATGTCAATGAAAAAGTTGATGATGAGATTAATGAATTTTTCAAGAAAGAAATTCAAATTGATGAGTTGATGAAGGATATTCAGAAAAAAGATAAAAAATAAGGGCAGATTTATGGTGAGGAATCCCAGAGTTTTTTTAAGTTTGATATTCATTTCACTCATTTTCTGTTTCTGTAGCAGTAGCAAAATTTTAAATCCGCAGAAGGTCAAGCTGGAGCAAAGCGTAAAGATCTTCTTTATGGATGGTACTCAGGATAATGGTATCGTTATAAAGAAAGAAGATCAAAGTCTTATCTATGTTTCCGAGCTCACCCATGAACGTCAGGCTGTGGAATTATCAACTATTCGCAAAATGGAGAAATCGGAATTGGTTTTCGACTTCCAGGCTCATCCAATTAGCGAAGCTGAAATTACGAAGGTAAAGAGTAATCGCAATACCTGGGGATATGCAATTGGAGGTGCAATCATTGGCGGTGCAGCCGGTTTAGCTGTGGGATTACCCCTCTGGTATGCGGACGTCGATGATGTCCCGCCGTATTTTATAGCGGGGGCGACCGCTGTGGCAGGCAGTATTTATTTCGCATTCAAAGGTCAGAACAAAGACCGGCAGACAGCCATCAGGCAAATCCGGTTGCAACGGTTAGCTGAGACCGATTTGGAAAAGGAAGTGGAGGATGAAAAGAAAAAACTGCAGGAAATTGAACAGGAAAAGAAACAAATTCAGGAAAAATTAAAAGATAAGGATAAATGATCCGAGGGGACTCCAGAAATTGAACAATCAGAAGAGTGATCTAAGAAAAAAAATCGAGCAGACCCTGTCGTACATACGCCAGCAGACTCAAATCCAGCCACAAATTGGCATTGTACTGGGAACGGGATTGGGCGCTCTCGTTAAAGAAGTTGAGATTGAAAAGGAACTGTCTTACCGGGATGTCCCTCATTTTCCAATTTCCACGGTGGAAACTCATGCCGGGAAGCTGATTACTGGTCACTTGTCAGGAAAACCGGTAGTTGCAATGCAGGGTCGCTTCCACTTTTATGAAGGCTACAGCATGCACCAGATAACTTTCCCCATCCGGCTCATGAAATTTATGGGGATCAGTACCCTCTTGATTTCAAATGCAGCGGGCGGGATGAATCCGCTGTACCGCAAAGGCGATATGATGATCATGGATGACCATATTAACTTATTGGGAGATAATCCGCTCATAGGCCCCAATGACGATAATTTAGGGCCTAGATTCCCGGATATGTCCGAACCTTATAGTAAAAGATTGATTGATCTGGCCGAGCAAATTGCGCTGGAAGAAAAAATCAAAGTTCAGCGAGGCGTCTATATCGCCGTATCGGGCCCAAATTTAGAAACCCGGGCTGAATATCGGTTTTTACGGTCTGTCGGTGGCGATGTGGTCGGTATGTCGACTGTACCGGAAGTGATTGTAGCCCGGCACATGGATATCGAGGTATTTGGTGTTTCAATCATTACTGACGAATGTTTTCCGGATGCTCTGCAGCCAGCAGATGTTTCAGATATCATAAAGACAGCAAATGAGGCCCAGCCGCGCCTGACCCTGTTGATGAAACGCCTGGTGGAAAAATTGTAATGCACCATGGAACAATTTCAGGTTTTAGGTCGAATTTTAATCGTTGTTGGCATTATTTCTCTTGTTATCGGGACATTTTTTGTGCTTGGTCACAAAATTCCTTTTCTGGGACGTCTACCCGGTGACATTATGATTCAAAAAAAGAATTTTACTTTTTATTTTCCTTTAACCACCATCATTCTATTAAATTTGGTAATTTTTCTGTTGATTTATTTATTTAAGAAGCAGTGAGAATCAATTAAATGAAATTCAAAGAACGAACCGGCAAAGTTAATATTCCAGCTATCGAAGAAAATATTTTAAAGTTTTGGGAAACCCATTCTATTTTCAAGAAGAGTCTGGAAATCCGGGGAAATTCTCCCCATTTCGTATTTTATGAGGGACCTCCCACAGCCAATGGTCGACCCGGCATTCATCATGTGATGAGCCGCACTATTAAAGATGTAATCTGCCGCTATAAAACCATGCAAGGTTTTTTGGTGAACCGCAAAGCGGGGTGGGATACTCATGGTCTCCCGGTAGAGATTGAAGTTGAAAAAAAATTGAATATTGAGGGAAAGGAGGACATCGAAAAATTTGGCATTGGAAAGTTTAATCAACAATGCAAAGAAAGTGTCTTCAATTATAAAAAAGAATGGGATGATCTCACCAAACGCATTGGTTTCTGGCTCGATCTGGATAATCCTTACATTACGTTTCAGAATGATTATATTGAGACCGTTTGGTGGATTTTAAAAAACTTTTATGATCGTGATTTGATTTATAAAGGTTTTAAGATTCTGCCATATTGTCCTCGCTGTGAGACTCCACTCTCCAGTCATGAAGTGTCACAGGGGTATAAAGAGGTTAAGGATCCTTCAGTTTATATTAAATTCAAATCACTCCAGGAACCTGAAACATATTTCCTGGTATGGACCACAACCCCCTGGACGCTTATCTCGAATGTCGCCCTGGCGGTCCACCCTGAGGTGGAATATTTGAAAGTAAAATTGAACAATGAAATTTACATCATTGCAGAACCACGTGCTACAGAGGTTCTCGGTGAAGAATTTGAGATTTTAGAGCGTTACCGGGGTTCGCAGATGGAACACTGGAAATACGAACCTCTTTTTGATTTCGTTAAACCCGATCAGGAAGCTTATTTTGTCGTTCTGGGGGATTTTGTAACGACAGAAGACGGAACAGGAATCGTTCATACTGCCCCCGCATTTGGTGAAGATGACTATCAGATTGGACTAAAATATAATCTCCCGGTGGTAAGACCGGTTGATCAAAGTGGGGAGTTTGAGGAACAGATAACGGACTACCAGGGAAAATTTGTCAAAGATGCAGATCCTTTCATTATCTCAGATCTGAAACAGCGCAGTCAGTTATTCCGAAAAGAGATCGTGGAACACAGTTACCCCCATTGCTGGCGGTGTGATTCACCTTTATTATACTACGCCCGGGATTCATGGTACATCAAAACTACCCAGTTTAAAGATGCCATGCTGAAGAATAACCGGCAGATTGCCTGGTATCCTCCCGAAGTGGGTGAGGGCCGGTTCGGGGAGTGGTTAAAAAACAATGTAGACTGGTCACTATCCCGAGACCGATACTGGGGTACCCCGTTGAACATCTGGGTTTGTGAAGAGTGCGATGACCAGATTGCAGTGGGAAGTATGCGGGAATTGCGGGAAAAGGGGAAAAACGTACCACAGGAAATTGATCTTCACAAACCCTTCGTAGACCAGATTACCATAACCTGTGAAAAGTGCGGTAAAGATATGCGTCGGGTACCGGAAGTGATTGATGTCTGGTTCGATTCGGGAAGCATGCCCTATGCACAATGGCATTATCCCTTCGAAAATAAAGAACATTTTGATGGTAACTTTCCAGCCGATTTTATATGTGAGGGCGTGGATCAAACCAGGGGTTGGTTTTATTCTCTGCTGGCCATTTCAACCATGCTTTTTGATAAGCCGGCATTTAAAAATATTGTGGTCAATGAGCTGATTCTGGACAAGGATGGCCAGAAAATGAGTAAATCTCGCGGTAATGCAGTGGTACCAGAGCAAATCATCTCCCAATTTGGAGTGGATCCCCTGCGCTGGTATTTTATAACGGTTAGCGCACCCTGGGTCCCGAAAAGATTTGATACAGAAGGTATTTTGGAAGTCTATCGAAAATTTTTTGATACTCTGTTTAATACCTACAGCTTTTTTGCTTTATATGCCAATATTGATAATTTTAATCCGGCACAGAATCCGGTTCCATTCGCTAAGCGACCGGAAATTGACCGTTGGATTTTGTCGCTTTTATATACGACACTGTCCCAGGTTTATGAAAAGTATGAATCCTATGATACCACCCGGGCCGCGCGAATTATCTCTGATTTTCTCTTGGATGATGTCTCCAATTGGTATGTTCGCAGGAACCGTCGACGCTTTTGGAAAGGTGAGATTAATGAGGATAAACTTGCTGCATTTCAGACTTTGTATGAAATTTTATTAATGATCTCCAAAATGATTGCACCTATTGCCCCATTTGTTTCAGAGGAATTATTCCAGAATTTAAGAACCGAGAAAATGCCGGAATCTGTGCATCTTGAAAATTTTCCAACTCTCACCGAAGCGATGCAAACCTCTCGGGATCCTGATTTAGAAAATCGGATGCGCATTGCCCAGCAGGTTGTCAGCCTGGCCCGGTCACTTCGGAACAACGCTAAAGTGAAAGTGAGGCAACCACTCTCGGAAATGATTGTTGCTTCTCCCGGAAAATCAGTTCGCAAAGCAGTTACAGAGTCTATTCCGGTGATAAAAGAAGAATTAAATGTAAAAAATATAATTGTGATTGAACAGGCCAGCGACATTGTGATCACGAAAACCAAGCCACTTTTCAAAAAACTCGGGCCTAAAGTGGGAAAATTAATGAAAAGAGTTGCAGAGATTGTCGAAAATTTAAACGAGGAAACAGTGTCTCACCTGGATTCAACCGGAGAAATTATGCTCGATGTGGACGGGACTCAGATTCATATTCTGAAGGATGATGTTGAATTTTATGAGGAAATGAAGAAGGAAAATCTGGTGGTTGGCAGGGAAGGGCAAATCCTGGTTGCCCTTGATACAACCATTGATGAAGAACTGGAACTGGAGGGAATCGCACGGGAGTTTGTTAACCGGATACAAAATCTCCGAAAAGAGGCCGGTTTTGACGTCACGGACAGAATCATTATTTCACATGATGCACCAGAAAAAATACGTAATGCAATCGATAGATTAACCGATTATATTATGTCTGAAACTCTCGCAGTAGAAATCAATTCAAGCATGGATGAAGAAAATATCAGGAAGGAAATAGACATAAATGGTATTAAATTGGTTGCTTCATTAAAGAAAAAAGATTAATCTTATTTGATATAAACAGGGAGTTGAATATGGATGCGGAAAAATTAGCATTTTTCAAAAAACTGCTTCTGGAAAAGCGCAAAGAAGTACACGAGCGAATAGAACATCTCAGAGAAGTCGCCATGGAAAGTCCCGCAGCTTCAGGAAATAATTCCAGTTACTCATTTCACATGGCAGATCAGGGAACGGATGCCATGGAAAGAGAGAAGGCATTTTTGTTTCTTTCCCGGGAAGAAAAATTCTTCCAGCAAATTGAGCGATCTTTAACAGCAATCGAACTGGGTGAGTATGGAATTTGTCGTGTTTGTGGTAAAGAAATTGACGAAGAACGGCTCAAAGCTGTTCCTACTACCCGCATCTGTGTCCCCTGTAAACAGGCAGAGTCTCGGAGAAAATAGTTGCTTGATAGACTTTTTTCACGAAATCCTCACTTTAAGTCGGTTTTTCTCATTATTGCTACTATTCTGATCCTGGATCAGGTTACAAAATACCTGGCCAGGATCTTTTTGCAACCCGTCTATAGTGTACCAGTTCTGGGAGATTTTTTCAGACTGACTTATGTTGAAAATCCCGGAATCGCATTCGGATTACGTATTGATAATAAAGTATTATTCACTATTCTCTCAATCGTTGCGGTTCTGGTTATCTTCTATTATCTATTTCAGCTTAAAAATCATACCCTGTTGAGATTTTCATTTGCCCTCATTTTAGGAGGCGCTTTCGGAAATTTAATCGATCGATTTTTGCATGGAAGAGTTGTAGACTTTCTCGATTTCGAGTTTTTTGATATTCACATATCTCCGTTTTCTTTTCTCATTTTTGATTTTAGCGGTTATCATATGGATCGTTGGCCGGTATTCAACGTTGCCGATATCGCCGTGACTGTCGGTATGATTTTGATTATAATCAATGCTATTTTCGATCGAAATCACCTCCGCAAAGAAGTTCCCGATGAATCTCCTCAAGAAAATTGAAATAACCGCAGGTGAAAATGAAGCTAATCTTCGCCTGGATGTATTTTTGCATCAAAAAATACCTCAGTATTCCCGCTCTTATTGGCAAAAACTAATCAAACAAAATCATGTTTTGGTGGATAATCAGGCTCCTAAAGTATCTGACCGCATTATCCCTGGACAGATCATTGATTGTTTTATCCCGAAGCCTGAGATCGTAGAAATGCGTCCTGAAAAAATACCCCTTCAGGTTGTATATGAGGATACGGATCTGATTGTCATCAATAAACCCGCCGGTCTGGTCGTGCATCCGGGTGCCGGGGTACGCTCTGGAACTTTAGTAAACGGCCTGCTCTATCATTGTAAGGATCTATCAGGAATTGCAGGTCGTCTAAGACCGGGAGTTGTTCATCGCCTGGACAAAAATACCTCGGGACTGCTGGTGGCAGCTAAAAATGATCAGGCGCATCACAGTCTGGCTCATCAACTCATGAAGAGGGAAATGGTCCGCAAATATCATGCATTGGTCTGGCATATCCTTTCGAATGACGATGGTATCATAGAAACGTTCTTATCCAGAAGCAAAAGAAATAGAAAACTGTTTGTTGCATCAGATTCCGGTAAAAAAGCAATCACTCACTATCGGGTCATTAAACGATTTCAGTTTTTAACTCTTATAGAACTTCGATTAGAAACCGGTCGTACCCATCAGATCAGAAGTCATTTAAGTCACATCCATCATCCGGTATTCGGAGACCCGGAATATAATGGTCGACTTCGCCAGATCGGACAGCTGAGTGGTCAGGAAAATAGAAACTTTTCGAAAAGATTGCTGAGCATGCTGGGCAGGCAGGCGCTTCATGCCCGATATCTGGCTTTTCAACATCCCCGGCATGGAAGGTTAATGGAATTTTCCTCGGATTATCCTAAGGATATAGCTTCGGTGATAGAAGCCCTTGAAAAAAATAATGTTTGAAACGGAAATAATTTTTATATTAAGAGTTATGGAATATATATCCAGATAAAATACTGATCTTTGGAGGAATTCATGTTTGGCAAATATAGTTTGATAATCTTTCTTGTGTTAATTGCTGTATTTTCTGGATTCACTCAGGAATTTGAGCTCATTACCCCTCACCAAGTGGATCTGGGAACAGTCATGCAAGATTCCGTCGTGGAAGCAGTCATTCAGTTCCGGAATTCAGGTGATGCACCCCTTAAAATTAGTCGCGTCCAGAC
>CP070707.1:1422590-1435635 GCA_020350205.1 bacterium | reverse complement strand
GTAACGTTCTACTTGAATCACAAAATAGGCCAAACGAAGAGCTTTGGCATATTCCTCTTCTGAAGTTAGAGTGATATAAAGGGCCTGGTTTTCAAGCAAAATATTATGGACAGCTATAATACCTTCCCTGCAGACTTGCTTTAGCCACTCTTTTTTACGGTCATAGAAGCTTCGATGCTGCAACCTGAAATATAAATAGAGCGAGTCTGCATTTAAAGCAGCCGTTGTATCCACCTGGCTCAAGTATTGTACCACTTGATACATAGCATATAATGGATATCGGGCAAGTACCCCTTTAAAATCTAAAGAGCCGGTGGTTCCGGCGTTATGTCTGTAATTTCTCATCCAGTAGATAATATCCAGCATTTCCTCACAACTGTAGTTCCATTTATAAAAAATTCCGAGTAACTCGCGGGGTTTCCCAAGACCTTCCTGAATGTAATCATTCATGATTTCAGCCTCGGGCATATTCACATCTAAAACGACTACGTTAAAATTCAGTTCACGCGCCAGAAAATCAAGCAATCGGTTTTGAATTGTAAAAAATTCATGCGTCCCCAAAGTGGCACTTCCCAGCGCAACAATCTGAGCATCACCAATCAAATCTTTTAAAGGCATCAAATCATCATAATTTGCCTGAGGTTCAGTTGATGCCAGTTTTATTGCGTTTTCCTGTAGCCAATGTGTTATTTCATTGGGTTCTTGAACAGGAGGAGCTGTAACCGAGGGTGGTGAGGTATCCGGGGTACATGTCAGCAGCAGTCCCAGAAGAATAATAGAATAAGCAATTCGAATAATTATATACATCTTACCTCAAAATCTAAATATAAAATTCCTGCCATCATCATCTGAAATGATTTTAGGATGGACTCCCGCCCCCTCCTCTTCCCGGGCTGGGATCAATCCTGAACTCACCTCCCTGGCGTTTTACCGGAATTCTCAGATAGTCCAGGGAAATCTGGTGAGGGGATATCCCCAGATTTTCAAATAATTCGGGTGGGATTGTTGGCTGTTCCACCCAGAGAAAAGGAATAATCTCATAATCACCCGCCGGAAAACTGCAATAGTCATATTTATAATAGGAAATATATTCCTTGAAGCCGGAAATGGTAATCTGAGTATTGAGCTGGGACATGTGTGAACGGATAATAGTCACCAATGCCTCCTCACTCCGATTTCGCTTTAAAATAATTCCTGATATATTTTGTTCATAATCAGTTAATGCTGCAATATTAACCTGGGGGAAAAACGCTTTTAAACGAAGTTTAACAATGACAAATTTATCATAACAGGATGTGAAAGTATCCGGGGAAACCACTGTTTCAATTTCCAGCAATTTCTGCAGTACAACTGGTTGAATCAACACACCCTGACTATTTATATCTGCACTCCCGTATACAAACTCACCATTTTTCACCGCCAATCTGACAGAATCAATCCTGAAATTACTCACATAAAAAAATAGGTTAAAAATGCCATCCACGCCGCCACCTGCCTGTTTTTCGGGTGGTGGCAAACGCATTGAAAAGATACCATTCGCATCCGAATAAGTACCAATATCAAATTCTTCGAGCCAGACAAAGATGCTGTCAGGTGTACTTTGATCATTTAAGAGGACATGACCCGTTACTGTCCGCTGTGTTTTTACTTCTTCAGGATTTTTATAAAACGGGTTTTCTGTGCAGTGCAATCCAATGATGAATATAACCCACATAAAAAGAAGAATGAAATTTCTCATTGTTTATTCCAGATACACCTGTCTGTTAATATTGAATTCCAACTGTCAGATAATACCGCCGATCTCTCAGCGCCAAACCACTTATGATATATTCGGTTGATAGAATATTTCTAAAACTGGCATTGAAAAAAGTTTTAAATCCTTTTAAATCAAAGGTTTTATTAAAATGCACATCGATATTTGCATAGGCAGGTAGTGTTATTTCAGCAAGTTCGCCGCCTGTTTGACGAATCCAACCCGATTGTTCTCCTTCTTTGAAAGCCATCAAATGAAAGCCATAACCGGCATGATCAATCATCAGATTAAAAACATATTTGAAGTCATATTTAAATGGAAAGGCAGATTTTTCTGAAATATTATATTTTGAATACCCAAATTCAGTCAATACTTTCTTCTTGAATAAATAAAGAGAAGGCTTAATTTCAATTCCAGAAATTGCAGCGCTGGAGACATTATCATAAAAGGCAATCGGGATTCCCGGAGTATAATAGGTCCTAAATTTGTTTTCATATTCATTTTTAAAATAACTCAATTGCAGCTCCCACCCAAAAATAGTTGGATATTGACGCATTTCCCGCATAAAAACCAGACCCACTTCAGTACTACGATTTTTTTCCGGGTTCAAGTCATTACTCTCAGAAATTTGTGAGGTAATTGTTCCGGGCGTGCTAATTTGCTGAAAAAGTGTGGGAAATTTTACATTTGTACCATAATTCATAAAAGCATTAAAAGCAAAATATCCTGCCCCACCTCCAAAGTTGGATGAAAATTTTAGTGTTAAATCTTCCCACAGATTCTGATTAAATACACCCGTCGAATCCTGCTGTTGCGGCATTGGATTTCCCCGGAGCATCGCATCAGTTTGTCGGTCTTTCACCCGGTCATACCTGAGACTCATATCAAAATCAATAAAATCAATAAACGTACTTCCGGTTGGGCCACTAAATTTTGCAATTGATGCGAAACCATGATGGGTTCGGTTGATGGTGGCTTCCTGAAGTCCCACCTGAATCTCATTCAATGATGTCCGATCATCAATATATTTAAGCTCCCCTGAGCGATACTGATAACCAAAAAACAACTTAAATAAATCCAGATTGAGATCTTTTTCTGCTTTCAGGCTAAACGCACGATCTCCAATATCGCGATCCAGATACTCCCGGTCGATCAAGAGGAATTGCTCTTCTTCCAACCATTGATAAGCGCCTGAAATTTTTATTTCCCTGAGCTTTCCCCAATTTCCGGTATAGTTAAGCGAAATCATTTGATTAAAATTCAAAAGCGTTTCATTATCCAATTGATTGTCGAAATCTTGCCTGCTTCTAATATACATCATGCCTATTTCACTGATCAGAGGATTACGAGAAGGTTCCGGGTAGGAATAGATCGCATTCGCCTGATGATATTCCACTGCATTGAGGAGCTGTGCATTGGTTCTTTCTTCCTCAGCAAAATCACGGGTTGAAGCGCCTTTTCTGATACTATAATTCACATTGAAATTATTTATTTTCTGATTGAGTCCCAGACTCCAATCACCCGAATTATAGGAACCAATCCGCTGTTTAAACCGGATTTTGTAATCCCTATATAATTTGGGAACAATATTGATAACGCCGGAAAAAGCCTCCGGACCATATAAGGTAGTATTACTACCCTTAATGACCTCAAAGCGTTTAATATCATCCAAATCGATAAGGGATAAATCGAAGATATTATCATAATTACTATTCAATTTTATACCATTATATAAGACGACCACTTCATCTGGATTTCCCCCTCGGATTGCCGCCAGTTTTTTCCCATTCAGATCTTCATCTATCTGAACAGCATGATCCGTCCGAAGCAGGTCACCTGCATCCGTATACCCCTTAAATTCAAAATCACGAGCTTTATAAACACTCATGGATTGTGGCAAATCTCTTTTTATCTCTAATCTTTCGGCCTCAGCCACAACATCAACAGCAGGTAACGGGATAACTTTCTCCTGTAAATAAAAATCCTGCCGGGAAATAGCCTGCTGTACAGGAAGTATAAGGGTATCATAGGCAACATGCTGAAAAACAATTTCCATATCACTGATTAGCCGCGGAATTTTTAATCGAAACTTCCCAGAGACATCACTGGTTGTCCCAATCTTAAAGCCACTTATAAAAATATTTACCTCGGAAATCTCCCGGTAGGTATTACTATCCCTGACCTTACCCTCCAGAACAATTTCGTTTGGAAACAGGCTGGTTGTAAGAAAAAAGATAAATAAATATGTTACTTCTTTTACATTCATTGGACTGGAAATGCTCTCTTGTAAACAAATTCTCAAAATTAACCAACGATTATCAATACGTTGATTATTCTGTAATTGTTTTATATTAAATTAATGTTCTAACATTGTCAAGAAGAAAGGATGATTGGTCAATTACCATGTTTCGTTGAATTTAGCGAGATCGGCTATTTTAAATGAGAGTTATCTGATCCTACCTTGGATATCTATCTTTCGATGCATATATTGTAGAGTTATCAAATAATTTATAAAAGTTAAAATCCTTTGCTCCAGATTTACACATAACTTTTTTTAAAAGTAAAAATTGGAGGTACGTCTATGCAGGATAATATGCCTTTTGATCTTAACAAATTTAGACCCCCCAAGATTGAAACCCGCTTGATACGCCTGGTGGTTCTGGGAATTCTAATTCTGGTTTTTTTATTCAGTTCCATCTTTACAGTAGGACCGGAAGAAGTCGGGGTTATTCTCAGGTTTGGTAAGTTTGTTCGTATTGTGAATCCTGGTTTAAATTTTAAACTCCCATTCTGGATCGAGACCCTGGAAAAGGTCCCGGTTGAAAGACAATTGAAACAGGAATTCGGATTTCGTACAGTTGAAGCAGGAGTACGGTCCCGTTACTCTAAACGGGAATATCAACAAGAGTCCCTGATGTTGACCGGAGACTTAAATGCGGCAGAAGTTGAGTGGATTGTGCAATTCAGAATTGCAGATCCATACAAATTCCTGTTCAAAGTTCGTAATGCGGTCACCACCTTCCGGGATATGAACGAGGCCATCATGCGCGAAATCGTGGGAGATCGAAGTGTCAACGAAGTCTTAACCATTGGCCGGGTAGAAATTGCCAATACCGTGACTGAAAGATTACAACAGTTATGCGATCAGTATGAGACAGGAATAAAGGTAGATCAGGTAGTGTTGCAAGATGTTAATCCACCGGATCCGGTGAAGCCTGCTTTTAATGAAGTCAATGAAGCTCAGCAGGAAAGGGAGAAGCTGATCAACCAGGCCCGCTCGGAATACAATAAAATTATACCCAAAGCCCGGGGGGATGCTCAAAAAGTGATTGAGGAAGCAAAAGGTTATGCAATTAAAAGAGTCAATGAAGCGAAGGGTGACGCCGCTAAATTCAATGCAGTCTTTCGTGAATATATGAAGGCTCCCGAGGTCACCCGGCAACGAATTTATCTGGAAACCATGAACGAGATATTGCCAAAGGTCGGACGCAAGTTGATTACTGACGAGGAGGCCACCGGTATACTACCCTTGTTTGATTTAAGCAAGGAGGTGCAAAAATGAGTAAAATAATCACAATCAGCGTCGTTATTTTAATTTTTCTCGGTATCATCGTTCTATTTGATGCAGCCTACATCGTTAATGAAAAAGAACAGGTGATTATTACCCAGTTTGGTAAACCTGTGGGTGATCCGATTATCGAACCAGGTATACAATTTAAATTTCCTTTTTTGCAGAAAGCAAATTTCTTTGATAAACGCTTTCTGGAGTGGGACGGTGATCCCAATCAAATTCCTACCAAGGACAAAAGGTTCATTTGGGTAGATACCTATGCCCGTTGGCGAATCGTGGATCCTCTGCTATTTTTTCAGCGCTTACGGGATGAAAGGGGAGCCCAAACCCGACTGGATGATATTCTGGATGGGGAAACCCGCAACGCGGTGGCAAATCATGACCTGGTTGAAATTATCCGATCCACCAATCGCAAAATTGAAGTCAGCGATATTCTGGAAGATATGGGGGATTCAGAAACCGGAATCACCATTGAGCACGGAAGAGATAAAATTACTCGTTTAATTATTGAAGCAGCTACACCGCGGATTGCAGAACTCGGAATTGAACTACTGGATCTGCGCCTGAAAAGAATAAATTATGTTGATGAGGTGCAGGAAAAAATTTTCGAACGGATGATTGCAGAGCGAAAACGCATTGCCGACAAATTCCGCTCCGAAGGTCAGGGTGAAGCGTCCAAGATTATCGGAGATCGAGCAAGAGATTTAAACGAGATTGAATCTGAGGCATACCGAACAGCCGAGGAAATCAGAGGTAAGGCAGATGCAGAGGCAACCAATATCTATGCCCGTGCTTATGATCAAAACCAGGCTTCACGGGATTTCTATCGCTTTATCAAAACGATGGAAACTTACCAAAATACTCTATCCGAGAAGGACTGGCTTATCCTTACCACGGAAGGAGATTTCTTTAAATTTTTACAAAAACAGACCGGAAGATAATAATAAACCAGCAACTGCAAGCAGTTGCTGGTTTTCTTTAACAGCCTCCCTAAAATTGTTAATTACCTACACGGTGGCAGGTTCCACGACCTTGGTAAATACCGCAAATTCAGGTGGATTTTCAAAATGTTTTTTTACCGCACATTGCTCGGCACTGCGAACTAAGGCGGGATAGTATTTTTCGGGAAAATCAGGTGGGACCTGGATTTCCAATTCGATTTTTCCAACCATACCGGTGAATGCATTACTCAGCATTCGCTGTTTAATCTGAATCCCTTCTGTGGAAAGTCCGCGTTGGTTGCAGAATCCTAAAACATAAATACCTGCACATGTTCCAATCGATGCCAGAAACGTAGCAAAAGGCGTTGGGGCCGAACCCGGAGCACCGGATCGATCTGGCTGATCAGTTTCAACCTTATAGGGACCAAAATGTGCGTCCACTTTTAATCCGCCTGGAAAATTTATTGTCATTTCCATAATTTTCTCCAATTTTTAAACTAATTGTCTTAATAGATGAAAATCATGATTAAAAGTTACAGATCTAATTTAATCGGATGAGAAAATCCTGTGGGGCTGAGCTCGCTCAAATTTACCTCTTTATTAAAGTACATCCGGATATTATATTTGGCATCGTAACGCTAACTCTGTATTGATTATGAAAAAATTTAAATCACTCTTTCAATATTTAAAAAATGACCTGCTCCAACTGCGAATACTCAAATTTGGTTTGGTGGGTATGACGGGTGTCGGGGTAAATATGGGTATGCTCTATATTTTAACCGAATACCTTCATATCATCTACATCATCTCAAGTCTCATTGCGATTGAAATTTCGATCCTTTCAAACTTTTTCCTGAACGATTTATGGACCTGGGGTGATCGAGTAAAAAAATCATTCTGGGAGAGATTTATCCA
Organism: bacterium; assembly: GCA_020350205.1. GTDB lineage: Bacteria > Calditrichota > Calditrichia > RBG-13-44-9 > RBG-13-44-9 > RQOF01. The sequence continues at coordinate 1,428,455 of CP070707.1, read as the reverse complement.
GTATCATATTTCGGTGGGCCTCACAGCTATATTGGCCAATTGGCTAATTTTACTGCTTCTAACTGAATTTTTTGGAATATACTATTTGATCTCAAACCTTATAGGTATTGCCGTTGGAACACTATCTAACTATATTCTAAATGATCTTTGGACTTTCAAACAAAAATCAATGCCTTAAGATTCAGGGAATAGAGCGGTCTTTACGTTTCGCTTACACTATCTTCTGGAATACTTAATAAGGACATTAACTAGTTAACAGATGTTTCAGTGTGAATCGTTTGCGGATACATCTCTATTTCCCGCCATACTCTGAGAAAATTTTCTCCACAGATTTTTCGAATATCAGACTCTGAATACCCCTTTTTTAATAGTTCTTTTATAATATTAGGATAGGCGGACACATCCTCCAGTCCCCGCGGTACTTTACCGATACCATCGAAATCAGATCCAAGTCCAACATAATCCACCCCGGCCAGGTTCACAATATAGTCAATTTGATTAATTAGCAAGTCAATATCACCCTGATCTACCTGATTTCTTGATTTAATATCTTCGATAAAAGCTTGCGCCAGGGAATCGTCTTCCGCCAGGTGGTGCTCAAGGAGAAAGGTATCAATTGTTTTTTGTACTTCTTCAGCCACCCGGTTCAGCTCGGGATGAATAAAATAAGAGCCGAAGGGAACCTGGATGACGCCCCTTTTCTGTGCCATCATTTTAATCATCTCATCATCCAGGTTTCGCTCAAAACCCGGGGTGAAATGGCGCGCGGCTGAATGCGAAACAATGACGGGAGCTCGGCTGAGTTCCAGAACCTGATAAAATGCTTCATCGGATACATGAGAAACGTCGATCATAATGCCCAGCCGATTCATCTCCTGCACTACTTCCATACCGAAAGGACTCAATCCATTCCATTTTCTTTCCGGATCGTAAGAGGAATCACAAATTTGGTTACTCTTTGCATGTGTCAGAGTTATGTATCGAACCCCCTTTTGATAGAAGTAGGACAAATTCTCAAGTTTCCCTTCAAGAGCTGCTCCGTTCTCAATACCCAGGACTATATTTACCATTTTGGGATGTATAATACCCTCGAGGTCTTGGGGGGAGAACAGCTGCTTGAATTTATCTGAATGTTTACCGATGATAGATAAAACCATTTCGATCTGAAGCTCTGCAGATGCCCGGGCACCACCCTTTTCCTGCAGGGCCGGCCAGACGTATATTGCAAAAAACGCGACATTTAAACCACCGCTGATCGCACGGGGATAATCAAACTGTCCCTTCTCTGTTTTAGTCGAGATATCCTCATATTCTTCAACCAGTCGGTAAGGTACATCGATATGAGAATCCAGAATCAATATTTGCTGAGCTAATTCTTTCGCCTGCTTATCCAGGAGAAAATCGGAATCACTTTGGTTTCGACATGAGAAAACACTCAAAATGATCAAGCTGAAAATGAGCAGGAATTTACGGAAAAAGGGGATCATTTAAGTTCCTATATAATTTGTGACCTCTTGAGAAAATTAAGTAACAGCTTATTAAAAATTTCCGGACACTCCAGATTACTGATATGGCCGGCCTCGGGAATAATTTTATATTCTCCGGCTGGCAGCTTATCTGCCATAATTTTAGGCTCCTTGGCAGGAATTATCTGATCTCTTCCGCCCGCTATGACTAATGCAGGTAATCTAAACTTCGCTAACCAGTCGAGATTATCTTTCCTGCCTGCCATTGCTTCCTGAGCCTGAATAATGCCCTCTGGTGTAGCTTCCTGCATCATGGATCGCAATGTATTAACCAGATGTGGATCTTTTTTGCGGGTCTCCGGAGTAATAAATTTTTCCAGATGAATTTCAATTATTTCCGAAATGTCACGCTTTACCTTCAGATCAGACACGATTTTCCTACGCCGCTGTCTGATTTCTTCATCATCTGCAGACGCCCGGGTGTTCGCCAACACCAATCCCTGAATAATTTCAGGATACTTCCGTAAAATGGCTAACGCGATATATCCCCCCATGCTTGATCCAACAAATATCGATTTTTTGATACCCAGTTCATGGAAAAAATTATAAATTAATTCAGCATAGCCTTCCATTGACATCGATTGTTTATCTGGTTTACTTGTTCCAAAACCCGGGTAATCAATAGCTAGATAACTGAATCCGTTTTTTTCCAATATCTCAAACTGGGGTATCCACATCTTTGAATTCAGGGGAAATGCATGCAGGAACATAACCGAGATTTGCGGATTATTTATATGAAATGATATTTTTCGGTCGGTGTTAAACATGCATTTATGTTATTAATGTAATTTGTACTTTCTGCAATATTTAAGAATATCCTCATGGAACTGTGATTCACGAAATTGAACTGCCAATATTTCATCACCAATATTTATAGACATCTTTTCAATGAATCTACAGATTTTTCTTAAAGAAGATTTAATATTCTTTTCTCCGGCATCCCTCAAGGCTTGCCGGGTTTGATCACAAAGGACCAGATACTGAATCTGGGGAAACTGCCATTTTTGGGCGATTGTCAGAGATTTATCAAACTGCTTTCCAGATTGTTTTGGTTCGTTAAGCAGTAATAGAACTTTACCCGATAAAAAATAACCGGCAGCTTGGTACCGTGGATAATGTTGCGCTTTACGCAGCAAAAGATCAGCAACCTGACTACCATGTACCCCACGTCCCGCCTTTACTAACCACAAACACAGATAAAAGAGATAATTTAAAAGATCTACCTGCATTCCGGTAGTATTGAACACTCTCTTGGCTTCCGACAATAATTGCCGTGACTTTTCTAGACGATTTTGTTGTAATTCATAATATGAGAGATACAATGAGGAAAGGAATTGAATATGACTTACCTGATAACGTTTCGCCCAATCATTGACCTCCCTTAATAATTCATTTGCTCTAAGCAAACTGTGCACTAAAAGATAAATATGTCCGAGATGTAATTTAATTTCATTCATTAGTTCATGGTACCCGTTACGAAAGCAGATTTCCATTCCAGAATTGAGTATTCTCCTGGCATCTCCATAACGTGCCTGTTCTTTAAAAATCATTCCCAATTGAATTAACGTCTGTACATTCAATTCAGGTCGGTGAATCACATAAGTTTCCCGATTAATCTTTTGTAAATGACTCATCGCAAGTTGCCATTTTCCCAGTTGAGAATATATTTCACCGAGGTAGAAGGCAAGCTGTACAGCAAGCCTGGGCTGGTAAATTTTTCGCAGAATTTTTTTCAGTTCATAACAGTCTTGCAAAGCCTGATGGTATTTTTTTTCTTTCAAAAAGTATTGAATTCGGTCTCGTAGTAACCACCCTCGATTCTCTATGTCCCACCCTTCGGCAGTAATTTTGTCCAGGGTTTCCTGAATAATCTTGGTAAAATTAGCCGGCTTTTTACTTATATGAGGCTTCAGTTTCAGATAAACCGAGTAAAGACCAACTGTATTATGGGTTTCCGCGAAAAGTTGATAAGCCTCCTCATAATTCTTTTGCGCCTGATCTACCCGGGCGACATTGGTCTCGATATCTCCCAGTAACTCCAAACATCTTGCCGTAATTTCCTTATTCGCTATTTTTTTGACACGAATTTCTCTGATTAGATAGCGGGCTTCCTGAAATGAATCCATCTCCACCAGTGCTTCCGCCATTTTTAAATTTACCTCCAACCATTTCCTTGTACGGTTTTTATCTGTACTGGCTTTTTCCGGATTGTAAATTGATCTGAGACGTTTAAAAATTTCAAAAGCATTTTCATAACTCTTGAGAAATAAATAAATATCACCCAGTTTCTGAAGGGTGTCCGAAGATAATGTACCTGAAGACTCCTGATCGTCAGCAATCCGCAAGGCAAAATAATAACGGTCCGCCGCTGTATGGAAATCTCCAAGTTCCAAATGGTAATCGCCTTCCAGCGGTGCTAATCGAAAGGCCATATCTCGCTCTCCTGAACCATACACTAATTCTGAAACATGATATCCCTCTCGAATACTTCCCTGCTCCATCAGCCGGCTGAATGCCAGAATTTCCACATTTAATTCTTCCAGAGAACATAAATTTCGCAACCACCTTTTGAAATGGACCTGTCGGATATCATAATAAATTTCTCCCTGATAAATTAATTCAATCAGGAGTCCTCCCTTGATCCACTCCTGAATAAGTTGAGTCTTCAGTTTAAAGATTGATAAAGTTTTTGCTATGTCCTTATGGCAAATTGGTTCGTTCAGATAAGACAGAAATATCAAAAATCTGCCCTCATTTTTATTCAGCCTCGAGGACAGCAGCGGAAAAAAATCTTGCCAGGATTCTGGTAACTTTAGACGCTGTAATTTTTTAATATCCAGGACACCCTGCTTATTCAGGACAGACCAGTATAAAGAAAATAGGAGATAGCGTATTTTAAGCGAATTACCTTTCGATTTCAGGAAGCAATGATTTGTCATTAATCTGGCATTGATGGTGGAGGTGCTGAAGAAGGATTGAATTGATCTTTCTACTGATTGTATAGATAACTTTGATAACGAAATGGGGTGAAAATCTTTTAAGCTATGTTTGAAGGTTCCTTCCGGATTATAGGTACCTATAACATGGACCGGTAACTCTTTTAACTGTCTAAAAAATGAATCCAATCGTTCAAATTGATACCCATCTAATTGGTCCAGATTCTCAAGAAAGACTAGAATTATCTTCTCCTCTGAAACATACCTTAAAAACTGCAAAAATATTTCAAAATACCAGTCTGATTCAGTTATTACTTTCCGGGTAAATTCCTCCAATCGAACTTTAATGAATGGTAGACTATCTTTTTTAAAACTTTTTAAAAAAGAATCAAACTCAGGAAGGTTTTTTAAATAGAAACGTATACTGTCTGACAGGAATTTAGGGCTTGAGAATTTCTCTGCGGAAAAATTAAGATGTTGAATCAATAGATATCGTGATCCACATTGACGGGAGAGGTATAGGACCAAATCATGTTTCCCAAGACCTTCTTCACCCAAAATAGCAGTCTTATGCACGCCCTTATGAAGGGGCATATTGAGAATTGAATGAACTTCTTCGATAACTTGTGGATTAAACCACTCAATGTTTTGTGTCGTCGAAGCTTCTGAATTTTGCTTTTTTTTCAACGTCTAGAGGTCTTTGTTTATTTCTTCTAAAGTTGCTGTAAAATGTCTTAAATAAGGAGGCTCGGATATTATCCTCAATCCTTTCAAACGATTAATTTGTTGCCTGATTGAAATCAAAATATCAGCTACATAAGCAAGATGTGAGCTCGTATAAACCCGGCGAGGAATTGCTAATCGAACCAATTCCAATGCGGGATATTTCCATTCCCCTGTGTTAAGGTCCCGGCTCGCGAACATAAGACTGCCAATTTCAACCGTGCGGATTCCCCCTTCCCGATAAAGTGCCACCACCAAAGCCTGCCCGGGGAACTCAGATTGAGGAATGTGCGGCAGTATTTTCTTTGCATCGATATAGACTGCATGACCTCCAATCGGTTTAACCACCGGTATACCGGCATCCATAAGAAGATGGCCCAAATACGCCGTGTGTTTTAAGCGGTATGCCAGATAATCTTCATTTAAAACCTCCTGCAGGCCCCGTGCAATAGCTTCCAGGTCTCTTCCAGCAAGGCCACCATAAGTGGGGAATCCCTCTCTCAAGATGAGTAAATTCTGGAGCTCCCTGTACAAATTTTCATCTTTCAATGCAATAAAACCGCCTATATTGACCAGTGCATCTTTCTTGGCACTGACCCAGCAACCATCTGCATATGAAAACATCTCCTGCACAATTTTCCGTAATTTCTTATCCTGATATCCATTTTCACGTAGTTTAA
>CP070707.1:1406836-1422490 GCA_020350205.1 bacterium | reverse complement strand
ATCGTCAATCCATACATCACCCTGGATGTCCCGCAGGGTGGTTTCTCCCGATCCGTCGTCCAGGTCCACCGATCCCGCGATATTCTCAATAAGTATATAACCGGACCCATCATCCACTCGCAGATCCATTTTTTGAGGGACAGTCACTGTCAGATCGATCCGTACCTCCGGATGGTCATCGAAAACTTTTCCCCAGAGGGATTTCTTGCTGTCGTATCCGCTTTCCAGGTAGGCCTGCCTGCCCCGCTGCTCCAGAAACAAGTAGACTCTTTTTTCAATAAATTCATCCGCTTCTTCCTGGTCTAAGTGGGACACATAAATATTTGCCTCCACTTCTATGGTGGTGGCATTCTGAACACCCTTCACCTTTAGATAGCCCGCACCACAGTCTATTTTCAGAGTTTCTATGTTATCGGCATCCAGGGTTAACTTCTTTTCGGTGGTGTATTCACCACTGAGGAGGCTGGTAAAAAGAAACAGGGGAAGTAAAAGTGCTAAAATCTTCATGGGTTTCTCCTTCAAAAAAATGATCATATTATGTCACTTACGCAAATAATTCCAATAAGTTGGGATAAATTAATCATTGACTATGAATCCAATACGCAATGGATGAGTAGGGGGATTGATCCAGATGTTCCTGGCTAATGATAATGTTGGCAAAACTGGAGGTAAAGCACCGCTATAGTTTTAAATTATTCAATGATCTAGTGTTTTAACCTTTTTTCAACTCGATTACCGTGATTTCCGGCGGCATCCCCACCCGTCCCGGGTAGCCGATGAAGCCGATGCCGGTATTTACGTTGAGAACTTGTTTACCTTCCCGGTACAATCCGCCCCAGCGCTTATAACGAATGCTCACCGGACTCCAGCGCCAACCCGGAATCTCAATACCGAACTGGGCACCATGGGTATGACCGGAAAGTGTCAGATCGATAGCAGTTTTACCAAGAACCTGTTCATCCCAGTGAGTGGGATCGTGGGAAAGTAAAATTTTGAAGGTATCGGTTTGGGTGTTTTGTAATGCCTTATCCAGGATTCCGTACTGCGGGAACGGGGGAAGTCCCCAATTTTCCACCCCTATCAGATCGATCTCATCTTCTCCTCTCTGAATCTTAACGGAATCATTCAGCAGCATTTTGAATCCCATTTCTTCCTGGATCCGGATGAGTCTTTCCAGATTCTGCTTTCTTTCCGCATAGGAATCCCAGGGATAATAGTCCCCATAATCGTGATTTCCCAGGATTGAAAATTTTCCCAGGGTAGCTGTGAGCTTCTGCAATAACGCCATGAAATTGTCCAGCTCGGAGGAAACATTGTTAACAAAATCACCGGTGAAAAGAAGGAGATCCGCCTTTTGCTGATTTATAACTTGGACGGCCTGTTCAACTTTTTTGGGACTGTTTAAGAAGCTTCCGATATGAAAATCTGAAACTTGCAGCAGCCTTATCCCTTCGAAGGAAGCAGGGAGATGAGGAAAATTCAGGATATGGTATCGAACCGTATAATTGAACCTGCCCCATTTAATGCCATAGGCGATGGAAAGGAATGGAATGCCCGCCATGATGATACCTACTCGTGATAAAAACTGTGTCCGGGAGATCGGATTTCCTTGAGAATTCAGGTTCTCATCCTGTGGTCGTGTCCTGAATAATTTTGATTTGGTATAGAGAAATATGTTTTCCAGTAGGAAAAAAATGATAAACACCAGTTTGGGAACATAAAACAAAATAAAGGTGCCACTGATGAAATGAAAATATGTCAGTACCCGCGAAGGTGGGATCACTGCATAGGACAGGGAAAAAATAATTAAACCGAGTATCAGCAAAAAAGGAACCATCCAAAACAGGCTCCACACGATTTTCCTGACTTTCCGGGTTGAATTAGCCAACAGTCTCTTCACCCCCTGGTAACTGTAAAGGTCAATTGCCAGGATAAACAGGCTGAACAACAAGGTGAAAAGGAAAGGATTATTTCTCATTTATTCTCTGATTTCGGTTTAATTGTTTAGAGTTTCACGCTAAATCGAAAAGATCACAAGGGTTGTAATAAGACGCTCTAAAGCACAAATTGTTTCATGAGGCAAAGATTAAACATATTCGGGTATTCTATTCTCAACAGAATTAAATTTCTGCCCACTAACTTCTGTTATTGAAGAGAATAAAGGTTTTTAATACATTTTACTTAAGGTAGCAGCTTAATTCTCTTCCGCTCCCATCTGATTGATCTCTCGGATCCTTTTGCGGGCATAGATGATATACCAGTCATAATTGGGGGGGGTGTATTCAAGAAATTTCATATAGGCATTCCGTGCTTCATCAAAGCTTGTGGCGTTGTCACAGGACAAAGCCTTATTAAAATATATTTCCGGGGCTTCCGGCAGAAGAGTTAAAGCTGAATCGTAATCATCAATCGCCCGTTCGAAATCGAAAACCTTGGCAAAAGCAATCCCCCGCTCATTATAGGCTAATCCGAAGTGAGGGTTGATCTCCAGCGCCCTGGATAACTCATTGATTTTCATCTCCAGACTGTCCTGATTTCCCCATTCGATGGCACTAAAATAGTGCAGTGCCGCTTCATTCTCTAACCTCTGGGCGAGAACATCTTCCACGATGCTTAAGTTCAGTCGGGCCGGCACAAACAGCGAATCGATTTGCAGCGCTTTTTGAAAAGAGGATTTTGCCGAAGAAAAATTTCCTTCGGCTGCCAGCATGACTCCTGAATCATATGCAATCCGGGCGGATTCTTCAGAAAGCACCGAGAGGGGTATCAATAAGAGTATGGATAAAAAAAATATATTGATATAATAATAAACCATAAGCTTTGATGATCCTTTCTGGTCGCGGTATAACCTAAGTTTTTCAAGAGAAGTATGATATGTCACCCCCTCATTGTCGGGAAATTTCTATAAAAGTTGATGAAGAAAATAAAGTAATACTGATCCTTGTAAAGATGAAGTGAGATCAGGTCGAAATTGTAAATGTTAGTTTATTCGAAGAAAATATTCCAGAAATTGAATTCTATACACATATATTCTAGTGACCGTCATCTTGGGCAGCACCCAAGGCAAAAAAATAAACTAATGAAGGTAAATTTTCGGAGGGTGCTCGGTCAAGCGAGATGACAAAATCTTTTATAATCGTCTCAAATTAAATTGGAAATGTAGCGAAACCAGAATTCGGCGGTGTTTAAAAGAACCGGTCAATCAATTGCCCTTGAATTTCGATTTAGCCCGCTCGATGGAACTGCGCAGCTCCTTCCAGCTGCTTTCAAATCCCTGTTTCAACTCCTCCCAGGATTCCTCGCTGCTGTTCCGCAATTCATTCAGGTGTGTCACCGCTTCACTCTTGCGGGAATTTATTTTGTCCAGGGTGTTTTTATATTCGCTTTTAAACTGCTCTTTGGTCTTATCAAAATTATCCAGCATCTTATCCAGCTCTTTTTCCCAAGAGATGAGCTGTTTTTCCATTTTATCGATGTAAGTTTTGCGCTTAGACATCATTAACCTCTTCATACAGTTTATTGACTCATAAATTTAATGCATGGGAAACTTTTTTAAAATTGATTTTACGTTTTTTATACGCATGACCGGTTTGAATTTGATTATAGTAAATAGCAAATAGAGGAATAACTGAAGTTCAATTTTTGATTGAGCTTATTAACACTTTGTTTTCTTAATTAAATTGGTTTCTACAACTCGATTCACACATGAAGAAAGCGAGCATTGACAGCCACGATTATTGTGCTTAGTGACATCAACACCGCACCCATGGCGGGACTTAAAATTATGCCGTATGAAAAAAATAACCCTGCTGCCAGTGGAATCGCAAAAGCGTTGTAACCGGTGGCCCAGATCAGATTCTGAATCATCTTTCGGTATGTGGCTTTCGCTAAAGCAATGATGTCCACAGCATCCTGGGGATTGTTGCGAACCAGGATGATGTCCGCTGCTTCAACTGCGACATCGGTTCCTGCACCGATAGCAATACCTACATCTGCCTGTGCCAATGCCGGCGCGTCATTGACGCCATCACCGGTCATGGCGACAACCAGGCCCCGGGATTGTACCTCTTTCACTTTCTCAGCTTTTTCACTGGGGAGTACTTCTGCAAAATAGTCATCCAGCCCCAGCTCTTGTGCAACATAATCTGCAACTTGCTTATTATCGCCTGTTAGCATCATGGTCTGAATGCCCATTTCTTTCAGGTTTGAGATAGCCTTTTTAGATTCGTCACGGATTATATCCGTCATTCCGATGGCACCTTCCAACTTTCCTTCTATTAAGACAAATACCACGGTTTTGCCCTGTGAATTCAGTTCATCAATCTTCCCATTCGGATAGGTAATGTTGTTTTCCCGCAAATATCCAGGACTTACCACCATCACCTCTTTTCCATTTATCTTGCCTCTCGCTCCTTTTCCAGGAATTGCTTTGAAATCTGAGACTTTTTCAACATGATCCACCGAGTTGACAATGCCTCTGGCGATGGGATGTTCGGAATTCTGTTCTACTGCTGCAGCAAATGTCAGAAGCTCTGATTCATCTAATTGACTGTTTATCAGAACAGTATCTGTCACACCAAATTTGCCCTGGGTCAGGGTACCGGTTTTATCAAAAATAATTGCCTGCAGATTACGGGCTTTTTCGAAAGCTGCGCGGTTTCGGATTAGTAATCCTTTGCGGGCGGAAATGGCTGTAGAAACTGCCACAACCAGGGGAATTGCCAGACCAAGTGCGTGGGGACAGGTTATCACCATTACTGTCACGGTGCGTTCCAGAGCAAAGACAAACTCCTGCCTTATAACCACCAGCCAAATAAACATCGTTATAGCACCGGCTGAAATGGCAATCATGGTTAACCAGAAAGCCGCCCGATTTGCCAGGTCCTGCGTCTTGGATTTACTCTTCTGTGCCTGGCGTACCAGATCGATCACTTGTGATATGAAAGAATCCTTACCAGTCTTCTCCACCTCCACAATAAGGGAACCTTCTCCGTTAATAGACCCACCAATCACCTTATTGCCTTCTTTTTTGTACACCGGTTGAGATTCCCCGGTAATCATGGCTTCATTCACTGAGGTATTTCCATCCACAACTTTACCATCGGCCGGAATTTTCTCACCCGGCTTTATGAGGATTTTATCACCGCTGTGTAACTGATCCAGGGGAACGTCCTGAACACTTCCCTCTTTCGTCAGTTTATGGGCCTCAGAAGGCATCAGCTTTGCCAGTTCTTCCAATGCACGGGATGCACCCATCACCGATTTCATTTCAATCCAATGACCTAGAAGCATGATGTCTATTAAGGTAACCAGTTCCCAGAAAAATATTTTGCCCGGTATGCCAAATACCACCACACTGCTATAGAAATATGCAACCGATATGGCAACGGCAATCAATGTCATCATACCGGGATTTTTTAATTTGAGTTCGTTGATAAAACCTTTTAAAAAAGGCCATCCGCCAAAGATGAATACGACGCTGGAAATGATAAAATTAATATAAAGATCACCCGGGAAACGGAGACTTTCACCCAGACCGACAAATTTCTGAAGCATAGGTGATAAAACAAGCACCGGTATACTCAGTAAAAGTGAAATCCAGAATCTTTTACGAAAATCATCGATCATGTGGATATGATGTGACCCGTGAATATTTCCTTGATGATTGTGAGATGAGTCATGCATTTCATGGTGATCTTTCCTGGGGGAGTGTTGTTGATGATACTCCCCTGATATATCATTTTTCATTTTTTTCATACTCATTTTTAGGAATAAATCCATCCCGGTTCAAAATTCCGGGATGGATGTCAATAGATCTTCAGAACTCATTATTTCAGAAGTTCCATTTTCCTTACCTGTGAGACATTTCCCGCCATCAACTGATAAAAATATATACCACTGGGGAGTTGTTGTCCATCAAAAGAGATAGATTGTAAGCCGGCATTCATTTCCCGATCCAGAATTTTCTGAACCTGTTGCCCCAGGACATTGTAGACGGTCAATTCTACCCGGGCCGGTTGATCCAGGATGAAATCTATTTGGGTAACCGGATTGAATGGATTGGGATAATTTTGTTTAAGTATAAATCCGTCGATAAGGAGTTTTTCGCGGTCCTCAATCAGAGTGACATTCTCCTGACCAGCGAGCAGAATAAAATTACCGATGACACTTTCCTGGAATGTGACTCTATTGTTGATCGGATCAATTGTTGCTCCGGAGATTTGTACCCAGTTGTTCGCATGACTATCCCAGTAGTGAGCGGTAATGGTACTTTCATCAATGTTGAATCCCTGTATCTGGATATCATTGTAATGAAACTGAAATTGAACATTGTTGCTAAAGTTCATATGACCACCGCCACCATTCTGCCACATACCATTCATCCCATTGGGGAAAAACATTCCGATTTCATACCCTGCGAATATATTCAAGCTTCCAGGATTGGGCATGTTTTGAGGATACAGCTCCAGCATCTGGCAAAACAAGGTATCAGGCATCATCATACCATGATGCCCTCCGCCGCTATACCAACCCGGATTAATATTCATCCAGTCTGAGGAATCGAAGGGTGCATGAATCCTTTGTGATGCAATCATGTTGCGGGTGATCCATCCACCACCAAAGTAGTGTCCAAAACCGGTAGAGTCGCGCCACACTAATCCGTTAAGTTTAAAAACAATAACCATAGGGAGTGTCTGATGGTTTAATACACCTCCAATTATTTCTATATTGTCCCCAGGATTTGGTCTTACAGCGCCCGAAGCAGGTTGATACCAGGGCGGTCCAAAATTTAGAAAATAATCCGGATTGTTGTCTCCATCTTCATCCAGATAGTAGTGTTCCATAACAAAGGTGGTATCAACCAGAGCACTCCCATTAATTGTGTCAATAGTCAGGGTATCATGCATCCAGCCAAATGCAAAACCGGTCATACCACCCTGATGGTGACCTCCTCCATGGTTATGGTAACCCATATTAGTCCATAAGGGATCATATGGATCTCTCCAAAATTCCCCGTTGATTTCGTAAACCACAATAACAGATATGTTCATCATGGTTGAGTCTTGCTTGCCGCCTGTGATGGTGACCGGATCGCCATCTTGAGGTCTGGTGGCATTACTGCTATCCGGGTTGTACCAGGGGGGACCGAAATTCAGGATATAATCTTCGATGCCGTTTCCATCTTCATCCAGATAATACATGGTTTGAAACATGGTCGTATCTACCATGGTGGTTCCAGAAACGGTCACTAATGTGAGCGAGTCGGGATTGAAATGTCCTCCGCCATGATGAAAGCCACCCTGTCCGAATGCCACAGAAAAAAATATAAAATAAGTGCTCATGATGAGCAGTATTTTCCGTGTCCAATTATACATAATTTTGCTCTCCTTTCGTAAATTAAGTAAGTTTATTGAAAAAGTATATTAGACTGCTGAGAAAAACCAGGGGAGTAAAATCTCCCCCGGTCATTAACATTAATTGAACGGTTTTCTATTAATTTTTGGATTTGTCCATATGATGTTCCGCCATTGATTTCTGCATATTATTGGCATTTTCTATCATACCATCCAAGGAATTCATCATTGTTTCCATGTGTTTCTGCATATTCTCCAGGTTCATCTTCGTGTTGGGATTTTGAATAAATTCCTTGTCATTCATCATATTTTGCACTTGTTCCATCACCTGGTTCAAATTTTTTACCATTCCATCCAATCCATGAGTCAGATTCATCATCGAATGACTACCTCCCATCATATCCATACCTTTTCGTCCGCCCATCATTCCCGTTCCCTGGCTTTGTTCTCCATGCATCATCTGCATCATGGAATTCATTTTGCTCATCATCTGCTGCATCTGGTTCATCATTGCTTGCATATTCATCATTTGTGGTTGCGATTTTCCCGGCTCTGTGTGATGCATTTCCTGTTGACCCTGCATGGATTGGGCAGCTTGTGGCAGGGCAAATAACAAGAACAGGAAAAAGGTGACAATGAGATTGCTTATGAAAACTGAATATTTATGCATGATAAAATCCTCCTATTTTATTTACTATATATGCTTCCCTGTGTTTATTGTCCCCTCTGTATTACGGTTTTTAAGTAACTGCCGACATGTTATTATTTAATAAATATATATATCCATCTATATGCTTTCAATTTTGTTGTCGAACTAATCTTTTCATTTGGGGACTCATGATTTGATTCTTGTATGCCATTTTATTGATGATCCAAAAGACGCCACCACTGATTATAAATCCAGCGATTGCTCCCCCAATTCCGCTTCTTTCTGAAAGGAAAATAGCGGTCGCCAGATCGTATCACGCTATGATAAAAAGCGACGGCATGAAGAAAATTAAAAGCGCAGAGTATATTCTGGTTTTTTCAGAGAGTTCGATTTCCACCCGATCGTCGAGCCGGGCATTCAGACTATTTTCAAAGGTCATAATCCGATCTGCGCTGGCGGCAGTTGTACAGGAAAATAGGACACTGCAGTGACTGCACACTTCTCCTGAATGTAGCAAAATATCAGCTTTTTCCTCTTCTATTCTGATCACCTGCCCCATTTCTTTTTCCATCCTAAGTACCTCAATTATTAGATAATTTTAAAAATGAACATGAAGCTTTTATGAAGATTGAATTTTTTGTTTTATGCCTAATTTATGAATTAGAGGTACATATAAATGTCATTTTATAGCTCAATTTTATTATTTTTCCTATTTTCATGTTCGTTTTTCTTCTGAACCATTCAGTATTGTTTCTTTAAAAGCGGCATAAAGCACCGGCACCACCAGCATGGTGATCATCGCAAAAATCATTCCCCCGAAAGAGGGGATCGCCATGGGAACCATGATATCTGCCCCCCGTCCGGTGGCGGTGAGTACTGGAATGAGCGCCAGCACGGTAGTGGCGGTGGTCATCAGGGCTGGCCGGATACGGCGTAGGCCGGCTGCGACCGTAGCCTGACGTATTTCTGGTATCGTGGTCGGCTCATGTCTGGCAAAACTCTGTTTTAGATAGGTGGCGATCAATACACCATCATCGGTAGCGATGCCAAATAAAGCCAGAAAACCGACCCAAACTGCCACGCTTAAATTGAAAGGACGGATTTGAAAGAGATCCCTCAAATTCGTTCCCAGAAAGCTAATGTCCAAAAACCAGGGTTGGGCATAGAGCCAGAGCATGATAAATCCTCCCGCCCAGGCTACCGCAATGCCGGAAAATACCAGTCCGGTGAGGGGGATTTCCCGGAACTGAAAATAGAGAATCATAAAAATAATAAATAAGGACAATGGTAAAACGATATAGAGGCGCTTTTGTGCCCGAAGCTGGTTTTCGTAGCTGCCGGCGAAACTGTAACTGACGCCTGCTGGCAAATGGAATCCGCCTGTTTCCATTTTATTTTTCAGGAAATTTTGTGCCTGCTCCACAACGTCCACTTCGGCAAATCCCGGACGCTTATCGAAGATTACATACCCGATCAAAAAAGTATCTTCGCTTTTAATCATCATGGGACCGCGGGTATATTTGATATCCGCTAATTGTATCAAAGGGATCTGGGAACCGTCGGGGGCTGGAACCAGGATCTTGTCCAGAGCTTCAATATTGTCACGTAGTTCCCGCAGGTAACGGACCCGCACCGGGTATCTCTCCCGTCCTTCCACAGTGGTGGTAAGTGGTTTCCCGCCGATGGCCACCTCGATAATTTCCTGCACCTGGGATACCATAATGCCGTAGCGGGCAATGGCATTACGGTCGATCTCGATTTCCAGATATGGTTTGCCCACGATCCGGTCTGCAATCACGGTGCTGGCCTCAATTGAGGGGACTTCTTTTAGCAATTTTTCCAGCTGTAACCCTACCTCCTCAATTCGAGACAGATCCGGTCCTTTTACTTTAATGCCCATGGGTGCTCGCATCCCGCTTTGTAACATCACAATCCGGGCAGCAATCGGCTGCAGAAAGGGTGCAGAGGTGGTGCCGGGAATGTGGGCGGCATCTAAAATTTCGTCCCAGATATCCTGTGGACCCCGGATTCCTGACCAGGGCTGACGATTTTTATTGAGGGTAGTATCCAGGGTCGGGCGCCAGAGCCGAAAAGGCTTTCCGCCTTTTTCAGGAATCAGTTGCTGATCTTTTTCCCTAATAAATGCTCCATTAACCAGATAAGGCTGTCCGTCAGAAGCCTGAACGGTATTACCCTTAGAGTCTCGAAAATAATCAATGCTATCTGAATCGAATTTAAAAGTTAACAGGTTCCCCTCATCATCTTTCAAGAACTCCGGATGATAATTGATCACGGTTTCGATCATGGAGATGGGAGCCGGATCAAGAGGTGAATCTGCACGACCTAATTTTCCCACGGCCAGAGATACTTCCGGGATTGCCTGAATGGCCATGTCCTGTTTTTTTAATACATCCATAACTTCTCCGATGGAGGCGTGGGGCATGGTGGTAGGCATAAACAAAAATGATCCCTCATCCAACTGCGGCATGAATTCTTTCCCCAGACCGGGAAATTGATGGGCGATAAATGAAACCGGTTTGAAAGTTCGAATTGATTGCGGCAACCAGCCAAAAAATGTATTGAATCCCAACCAGACCAATAATCCCCATATCATAATAATGCCTGGAATGCTCAGGAAGAGTTTCTTATGTTCCAGTGCCCAGGTGACGACAGATTCATAATATTTTTGAAAAAGATGAAAGAGGAGTAGGAACAGTGATATCAATCCTCCTACGAATATGAAGTTAAGCAGTACTCCCTTATCAACACCGAGAGGTACCCAATTCCCCGCCAGCAGAATAAGAACTATCAAAACCGCCAATCCATTTACCACCCAGGGCAGCCACTTTTGGCGTGATGCAGGAATGCGGTTTTTTCCGAACTGAAACAAACCCGCAAAGATCAGGATCACCCCAATCCACCAGATCATTGTAAACATGACCATAAGACCGGTCAAAATCAGGAAAATACTTAGCCACTGCCGAAGTTTCTTGGATTTTAATTGAGCAGTAAAAAATATTTGTGCAAATGAGGGAATAATGGTTAATGCCACAATAACAGCCGAGATCAGTGCGAAAGTTTTGGTGAATGCCAGAGGTTTAAACAATTTTCCCTCCGCAGCCTGCATGCTGAACACCGGTAAAAAGCTGACCACGGTGGTGGAAACGGCTGTCAGCACGGCACTGCCGACCTCACTTGAGGCTCGGAAGACTACCTCCAGCCTGCTCTCTGCGGGATCTGCTTCTTCCAAATGTTTCAGGATATTCTCGCTGACAATAATTCCCAGGTCATCCATCGTTCCAATAGCGATGGCAATTCCGGAAAGTGATACAATATTTGAATCGATGCCGAAAATCTTCATGGCGATAAACGTCATCAATACGGCAAGCGGGAGAAGCCCTGAGATTAAAAGGGAGCTCCGCAGATGCATCACCATAATCAGGATGACGATAATCGTGACCAGGATTTCCTGGTAGATGGCGGTATTAAGAGTCTGAAGTGTTTCGTTGATTAAACCGGTTCGATCATAAAAGGGAACGATTTTAACCTGGCTGGTCGTCCCATCGGATAAGGTTTTGCGTGGCAAACCGCTTGAAATTTCCTGAATTTTATTTTTGACATTCTGGATAACATGCAGAGGATTTTCTCCGTATCGGACAACCACCACACCGCCCACGGCTTCCGCACCGCCTTTATCCAGTGCGCCCCGTCTCAATGCCGGTCCCAATGTTACATGGGCAATATTTTTAACATAGATGGGAACATTTTCCGATACCTTGACTACTGCATTTTCCAGATCGGTTACATTTTTGACAAAACCGATACCCCGAATAACATATTCAACCTGATTTACTTCGATACTGCTGGCACCCACATCCAGATTGGACATTTTTACTGCTTCAATCACTTCGGTCAGTTGCACATTAGCCGCCCGCATGGCATCGGGATCCACATCGATTTGATATTCCTGCACAAATCCCCCTGCGGAGGCTACTTCACTGACTCCTTCCGCTGATAAAAGGGCGTAGCGGACATACCAGTCCTGTACAGTCCGTAATTCCTGTAAATCCCATCCTCCGGTTGGATTTCCAATGGAATCCTGCCCTTCCAGAGTGTACCAGAAAACCTGGCCCAGAGCAGTTGCATCAGGTCCCAATGATGGCTGAACATCGACAGGAAGTGTTCCCGATGGTAGACTGTTGAGTTTTTCCAGAACCCGGGAACGTGACCAGTAAAAATCCACCCCATCCTTGAAGATGATGTAGATTGTTGAAAATCCAAACATGGAATAACTGCGGATGGTTCTGACTTCGGGAATGCCCATGAGGGACACGGTTAACGGATAGGTAATCTGATCTTCCACATCCTGAGGGGAACGACCCATCCATTCTGTAAAGACAATCTGCTGATTTTCTCCGATATCCGGGATTGCATCCACAGGAATGGGTGAACGGGGAAGATCGGCGAAATTCCAGTTAAAGGGTGCTACCAGTATTCCCCAGACAATCACAAACAGTAAAACCAGCACCACCACCAGTTTATTTTCCAGACAGAACCGGATGATTATATCGATGAGGGTTCTGCTTTCGGGAGTTTTACTCATGTAATTGTCCCTCCTCTTGATCCTTCATCGCAGGACTTGTTAAATCTTCTGTCTGGCTTCCGCAGCTGAACATGGTACTCCCGAAATAGGGATTAGCAGTTCCCTCCTTGTTCTGAAGCCAATCTGCGCCCTTGAAATCGAATGCCATGGGACAGTGGTAAACCAAAAGGTGCTGGCGGTTGCTACCGAAGGTACGGGCGGCGGTAATCAAGGCGTTCGAAAGCTCTTCAAATGCCTTGCGGGCCGAATCGATCTGATCCGACTGCAGGAATTTTTGTGAGGTGGTATTCAATTGCTCCCTGATCTGCATCCATTTTTCACGAACTTTTCCGGTTACCGGCTTCATATCCACTTTTTCCAGATTTGCCGCGAGCAGCTTTGCGGCAACTTTTGACTGGGCCAGGTTATCCTGACTCAATTCATGCTGAATTTCAAAATAGGCCAGATAGATTTCATCCAGCTGATTTAAAAATTCTCCGGAAATTCCGGTAATTCTCTCTTCATTCTGCCTTTGAGAGGTTTTTTCTGCCGGATTCATGGGGGCTGTTCCATGGGCATGTTGATGATCTGTCGCAACCTGCCGGCCTTCGGGATTCATCATACTCGGTCCGGCTTTAATTTGAATGGCGCTGTCAATTTTAAAATTTCCCTTCACTACTACTTTTTCTCCCTCCACCAGACCGGACTCCACCAGATAATAGTCTCCAGCCCGGGGGCCAAGGGTAACATCACGGCCTTCATATACCCCTTCTTCACCTGGAACAGCAACATAGACCACTGCCCGTTTTCCGGTTATGAGCGGAGCCGTCGCCGGAATAACCAGCGGTGCCTCCTGCTGAGATGATTTACTGCTGAGATATCCCAGATTTTCAGCTTTCACCAGCTTCATACCGCAAACATCACACGTCCCCGGATGATCCTTAATAATTTCAGGGTGCATCGGGCTGATCCATTTTCCGGATAGATCCGGATCCATCACCTTACCTCCCGCAGCTATATTTGATTTAACAATTGCTTGAACAAACATTTCGGGTTTCAATTTGTTTTGTGGGTTTGCGACAATCACCCGTACTTTAACGGTGCGGGTCTGAGGATTGAGCACCGGATCGATAAATGATATTCGCCCAGTAAATTTTTCTCCCGGGTAGGCTTCACTGTAAAATTCCACTTCCTGACCGTAACGCAACCAGGAGAGATCAGATTCATAGGCGTCCATTTTAATCCACACCTGTGAAAGATCTGCAATGGTGTAGATTCGAGATCCGGTTTCCAGGTAGGTACCCTCAAGGGCATTCCTTTCCACAACAATACCGCCCGTTGGAGAGTAAATTGTCATGTGATCGGTCGGTTTTTTTTCTTTCTCAAGTTCTGTGATCTGAGCGTCGGTTAATCCCCAGAGGCGCAGACGTTCCCTTACCGAGTTCAGCTGCTGGACAGCCAGCTGGTTCATTTCCGGTAATTCAGTCCTGCCTGAATTTTCAAGGGATGAGAGGGATTCAATGAGTTCTTGCTGTGTGGAAAGTAGTTCTGGACTGTATATTTCAACCAGATGATCGCCCTTCCTCACAGGAATTCCGGTATAATTGACATATAGCCTTTCTATCCGACCCGGAACCCAGGCAGTAATGTACTTAAGACGGGTTTCATCGTATTCAATTTTACCGACCATCCGGATTTCCTTCTGAACAAACTTCCTTTCGACAGCAGCCACCTCAATTTGGGCCAGTTTGCGGTTTGAATTGGAAAGATAGACTTGTCTCGAATTATCTCCTGTTTTTTCCGAAGCAACAGGGATTAAATCCATGCCGCAAATCGGACACTTGCCGGGTTTTGGCTGTTGTATCTGGGGATGCATGGAACAGGTCCAGGCGGTAACATCCGAAGCCCCTGCTTCTATGGGGTGATGTGTTTGATGAGTGTCATTTTCATCTAAATTTCCTACCAACCATCCCAAAATAAAGATACCTGCAATTATCAAGAAAAATAAGATGCGGGCATTCTTTTCCCGGGGCAGTATTTTTGTTATGAGTTCTTTCATCTCTTTATTTGTCTCCTGCATATTCTTTGTATTTCCTGTTTTGACAGGGTTATTCTGTTAAATTTATTCCAACTAACATTTCAAGTTCGGCGATATTTTTATAATAATTGCTTAGAAGCTGATAGTACTCGAGTTCGTATTCAATCAGTCCAATCTGATTATCGATCACATTGATATATTCCAATTTGTCCACCTGGTAAGCTGATAAAGCGGATTGTAGCGATTGCCTGGCCTGTGGAACAATATTTTTAGCATAGAGCTGTGCACGATCCTTGCTTTTTTTAATCTCGGAATAAGTCTTGAAGATTTGCTGCCGGATCATTTCCAACTCCCCTTTGTAACCTTCCTGAATTGCGACCTCATTCATACGGCTTTCTTCCACAGTGTTTTTCTGTTTCTGCCAAAAATACAGCGGAACCGATATGTTCAGCATGCCGGAGAAAAAATCCACCCCATCTGATCCGTTTCTCAAAACTTCCCGCTGGGTATAGGCAAGCTCAAGACCGAAGTCGGGCAGGTATTCCTTCTTTGCCAGCCGAGTTTCAAGCTCACTTTGATCTTTGAATGTATCCCAGGCTAACAGGGCCGGATTATGGGTGTTCGCCAGACTGTCCAGTTCCTCTTCGCCGAATTCAAAATCAATTAAGGTAAGGGAATGAGTTTTTCCGAGACTTGAATTGACGGGTCGGTTCAGGAAAAAGTTGATGCGTGATTCGATAGAAATCCTCTCCTGCTCCCATTTGAGCTGAGCATCAATTAATCGGCTAAGTTCCAGCTGGGTGCGAATGATATCCTGTTGTAATCCCTGCCCGACCCGGTAGCGGGTTTCCACTACCTGAAGCGTCTGCTTGAGTAAGACCTGATTTAACTGATTGGTCTCCAAGGCTTTATCAATAAAAAACAGATCGTAGTAGGCATATTTAAGATCCTTTATCAATCCATTCTGTCGATCGAGGAAATTGAGACGGTTTTTTTCACTTTCCATTTCAGCAATTTTTTGTCGTGTTCC
>CP070707.1:1401479-1406736 GCA_020350205.1 bacterium | reverse complement strand
ACAAGCCGTTCTTTCTCTACTTTACACCCGGAGCGGTTCATGGACCCCACCAGGTGGCCAGAGAGTGGGCTGATAAGTATAAAGGTAAATTTGATGCAGGGTGGGAAGTACTCCGTAAAGAGACTTTTGAAAAACAGAAGAAAATGGGTTGGATCCCCAAAAATGCAGTCCTCAATCCCTTCGCACCCACCATGCAAAAATGGAAAGATATTCCTGAAGACCAACGAGCTTTCCAGATTCGGCTGATGGAGATCTATGCCGGTTTCCTGGAGCACACCGATGTGCAGTATGGAAAGATTGTGGATGAACTTGAGCAACAGGGACTTCTTGATAATACTCTGATCATCTATATAAACTCTGACAATGGCCCTTCAGCTGAAGGTATGAACGGGACCATTTCGGAGTTACTGGCCCAGAATGCGATGCCTTCTACCATCGAGCAGCATATCGAAGTTCTCAATATGGACTATGGCGGAATGGCAGCCCTCGGGGGTCCCAAACTCGATATCATGTATCATCATGGCTGGGCTTATGCAGGGGCCGCCCCTTTCCAGGGCACTAAACTGGTTGCAGGATTTCTGGGTGGAACCCGAACCCCCTTGGTGATCTCCTGGCCAAACAAAATAAAGAACGAAGGAAAAGTCCGCTCGCAGTTTCATCATGTTAATGACATCGTTCCTACCATCTATGAAATTCTGGGAATCACACCTCCCAAGATCGTGAACGGAGTGGAACAGGATCCCATGGATGGTGTATCCATGGTATACACTTTCGACCAAACTGATACGAAGACCACAAAGCGTACTCAGTATTTTGAAATACTGGGCAGCCGGGGCGTTTATCATGACGACTGGATGGCCTGTGTTTTTGGCCCGCGGGCTCCGTGGAGCACCGATATGAGCGGCATCTTTAATTGGAATCCCGAAAAGGACGTGTGGGAATTGTACAAACTTAACGAGGATTATTCGCAATCGAAGAATTTGGCAAAAAAATATCCGGAGAAATTGAATGAGCTAAAAGCGATCTTTGATCAGGAAGCAACCAATAATTATGTGTATCCCATCGGTGGATCCTTCTATACCGTGTTCTACAACCCGATGGAATTACCTTCGTCACCATTGACTGAATGGTCATTCTTTGAAGGACAGGACAGGATCCCGGAAGCAATGGCGCCCAAGTATCAGAGCGGTCGCTCCAGCTTGGCGATCATCGATGCTGAGATCGAAAAGGACACCGAAGGGGTATTGTTTGCCCTGGGTGGGATTTCGGCAGGCTTTACTGTCTATCTCGATAAGGGGTATTTGAAGGTAGAGTACAACGCTATGACCCTGAATCGCTACAAAATCGCCTCCGATTCAGCTATCCCCACCGGAAAGGTGAAGATAGAGGTAAAATTACTCTATGATTCCCAGGAACGGATGGCACCGGCAACAGTTACATTGCATGTCAATGGAAAACAGGTCGGTCAGGGACGAATCGAGCGCTCAGTTCCGGGGGCCTTTACGGCTTCTGAGACCTTCGATATTGGTACGGACCTTGGCTCTCCCGTGGCGCTAGATTATTATGACAGAGCACCCTTTAAATTTAACGGCAAGATAAATCGTATTAATATTAAGTATATTCAGTAAGTCATATGAACGATCAATTCATAAGCCTAAACGAAAAGAAGGGTTCAAATCTTTCGATTTGAACCCTTATCTTGGGTGAGTTATCATTAATCCTTTACAAAAAGAGCAAAAACTTGCTGGAATATTGCCATTTGAATTGGATCGGCGCATAAAAAAACTAATCATTGAAAGGAAATCAAGATGAAAAAGACTTTGTTGGTGTTATGTTTGTTGCTTTTCAGTGTCACATTCATGCAGGCACAGGAAATCGGTGCCCGTTTCGGCGACATTTCAGGCGGTAATGTAGCGGTGGATGCTGTTTTTAGTACCAGTAAATTCAGTCGACTTCACGGTGATGTTTCTTTCGGAGATGGCGTGGGCATAGACCTGTTGATGGACTTCCTTTATCAACCGTTTGGAGGTGAGGCGTTTGATTGGTATGCAGGTGTCGGTCCTTATACCTTTCTGGGAAGTCCCTTTGAACTTGGCATTGTGGCCGAGCTTGGTCTGGAATATCATTTTAACGGTATTCCCCTGGCTATTGGTGGAGATTGGCGACCTTTTTTCAGGATCATCGACAATACTGATTTTGGCTGGGGCAATTTTGGATTTAATATACGACTCGTCCTGAAATAATGCATGATGTCGAATAATTGTATCTGTCACGACGATCTAAAATATCGCACCCAAGAAAATGCTTTAACGAAAGTCGATTGACACCGAAGAAAGGAATTCGAGGTGGGAGCAGAAAAATATGCTGATTTTTCAGAAGCAAATCAGCTAACCACACCGGATGCCCGTTTTGTTGTGTTCTACGGTTCCATGGATCAAGGGTACTCGCACTTTTCACCGAATGGGCGAATCCGCTGATAGTTAAGGTGGAGTAATAATTACACATTATGTGAGGGAGATTTAATTTAGTTATTGAATAATTTGTCCATAATAAAAATGGTTTAAGGAAATCCGGAATTAAATATACATCAAAACCTTTATAATTTCAATATAGTCTGGTATCTGAGGTTGCACCATTCAAAATAATATGACTTCACCTCAAACCAATATAAAACTGGAAAGGAAAGGCGAAAATGAAGAAATCAATTCTTATAACGATCTTTAGCATCTTCACTATTTTTTTTGGGTGCACGAATGGATCCGAGAAATCATTAAAAGTCGACATCGACGAAAATGGATATGCTATTTTAACCGATCAGGAAATCGAGGAGATTGTAAAAAGATCGTATCAATATGTGGCAATGTATAACGTTAACAATAAGTTTGCTTTGGCAGAAAAAGGTATGTCGACAGGCGGTTATAATGCAGGTTTAAGAAACACCCAATTGCTCGACCACACGGTAAAAGCTATTGCCCGTCCCAATAACGATGTACTGTATCAAATGGCAATGCTCGATTTGCGTAAAGATGCTGCTGTTTTCACATTTCCGGCATTTGAATCAAAATACGTTTCACTAATGGCAACTGGATACGACCATTATGTAAACATACCTTTATCCACCACGAATGGTGATTTTAAAAAACCCATTACGGTTCTATTTTACACTCGGCGAACAGAAAATTATCAGGGTGAACCTATTGAGGGGGTCAACAAGATATTTGAGATGACAGGCGATTTTATATCCCTTGTATTGCGCGTTATGCCACATGCCAATGAGCCTGACAGATTTAATCGTATCGTTGGACAAATTAATAATATAAAGGGAATCTCTTTAAATGAGTTTCAGGGCAAAGCCAAATTAGCAGAAGATTCGATCGATTTCCCAAAATATGGCGAAACAGACGCTGATATCTTTGAAAACAACTTATTGGAAGTTATGCAATTTGTTTTCAATCATACGACCTTCGATAGAAGTAATGAGCTTGATCAAGCCATTCTGGATACATATAAACCCTTGGGAATTGAACCCGGGAAGGTCTACGATCCTGCCACTGCTTTAAAAATTGAGGGTAAGCGTTTTCGTGAAGTGTCTCTAAGAATAAAAAATGAAGAACTTGCCAAAATGAACAACCCGGAATTGGGAAAAACAATATTGCCGAATCTGTTCCAGACCAAAGACAAAATGAGCCTTGAGCCAATGCTTTTGCAATCGGTTGTCGGACCCATAGGCTTGCCTATGAAAGAGGCAATGTATCCGCCTGTAGTCTCTTCTGACGGTAACCCGTTGAACGCATTAAACGACTATGTTATCAGCATGACAGAAGAAGAACTTCCACCAGCCAATGGATTCTGGTCACTAACCCTTTATGACACTGAAAATGGATTCTTCATTCCAAACGATTATAAAAAATATAGTGTTGGAGAAAATTCTGGTATGAAATTGAATATAGATGGTGGAATAAAGATTTACGTTTCCGAAGTTAAACCAGATGGTGTTCCATTAGAAAACTGGTTGCCGATAAACCGTAAAGATCAGGGAATTGATATTATTCTTAGAGTATATGCCCCTGATCTGGAGAAAATGAAAACCTGGAAAGCACCTCTGGCTGAAAAAATGAAATAAGAATTGAGCAGGATTTTAAAATGAAATCAACAAAAAAATATTTAAAAGTTTCGTTTTTATTATCGGCTGTTATCTTTATATGGCCCGCATCACAGACTTACAGTCAAAATAATATTGCAGAGTCACCAAAGTTGATTCTACAGATTACGGTAGATCAGCTAAGGGGCGACATGCCAAGATCTGTTTATAACCAGTTGGGTGAAGGCGGTTTCCGTTATTTGTACGAGAATGGAATTGTATATGAAAATGGTCATCACCGACATGCAAATACTGAAACTGTAGTGGGTCACGCAACGCTGGCAACCGGAGCAGATCCAGCTGATCACGGTATGATCGGCAACATTTGGTATGATAAAGAACTCAGCAGGGTGGTCTATAACATTGAGGATGAACTTTATCCGCTTATCGGTGAGGGTGGTGGTGTGGATAAAAATATAGAATTAGATCCAACCCAAAAACTGGCAGGGACGGATGGCCGCTCCCCGGCTGCAATTTTGACCACGACATTCAGTGATGAGTTGGCTTTAAGTACAAACGGCAAAGCAAAAATATTCGGAGTATCAGTTAAAGACCGCGGAGCAGTTACTTTGGCCGGACATGCTGGAAAAGCGTTCTGGTTTTCCAAATCAAAAGGTGAGTTTGTAACAAGCACTTATTATTATGATGAATATCCACATTGGGTGGTTGAGTGGAACAGAAAAAAGTTTCCTCTAGAATATTCAGGTACAAACTGGGATCTTATGTATGACAAATCGAAATACACTTACGGTAATTTCGATGATATGCCCTATGAAACAAATCTACCTGGATATGGTGTGGTGTTTCCGCATCCTTTTGGAAAAGCGGATGGGAAGTTATTCACAACGCTGCTGACCTGCAGTCCTGCGGGTGATGAGTTATGTCTGAAATTTGCTAAGGAACTGGTAGTTAACGAAGAGCTGGGAAAAGATGAGGTGACCGATTACTTATCGATAAGTTTTTCTTCCACGGATTATGTGGGACATATTTTTGGTCCATCAAGTCTAGAAAGTGAAGATAATTTACTCCGGCTGGACAAAACATTGTCTGAATTATTCGCCTTCATTGATAAACAGGTTGGGCTGCAACACACACTCATAGTACTCTCTTCCGATC
>CP070707.1:1383032-1401379 GCA_020350205.1 bacterium | reverse complement strand
ATTAATTTACTCCCTTTTTGTTCAATTATAGTTCCCAAAATGTGATAAAATCAAACAATATTACTTGAGAAACAGGTATAGCTTTAATCGATATAACTTAGTGAATGATTAATTTGGAATTTATGAAAGTGTTCATTGTTTTCCAATAAATTATTCTGGCATGAAAAAAATAGATAAGCCTCTGTTCTACAGAGGCTTTCATCGAAGCGGAGGTGCGTGGGAGTCGAACCCACCTGTCCGGCTTTTGACGGACACACGCGGCTTTGAAGGCCGGGAGGGACACCGGTCCCCATCCACCTCCCGTAAAAAAATTGTCTTAATCTAGAAAAAAACTACACTATCACCGATCACTCATTTTTATATATACCACGAGTCGATTTTAATATCCCAAATTAAGTGCCGGGATTAAAGATACCAGTTGTAAGAGACAAGATTCAAGAGAAAATATTTTCCAGCAATTGATATACTCCTACTCGCAGAAAACTTTGATGACCTCTTCTCCCTCAACCTCTACCTCCAGATCGTTCAAATTCAGGATAAGATCCTCCAGATCTTCCGGGGATAATTTACTTAGGTCTGCTGAAATTCCTTTTTCCTTAAAGGCTTTACCCAGCTTCACCTGGGCATGCTCCGGTATGAATGCCGCCCATTTGAGACCTGCCCGGATCAAATTGAGAGGTACCCGTATATTGACCCGCTCGCCATGCCGGTTCCCTGCGGCGGGTTCAACCAGTACTCTTAAATATTTGGGTTTACCGACTTCTGGAGCATCTGTATTTGCTGAATTACTGTCCGGTGATTCCGACAGGGCCTTTAACAATCGTTCGGCCTCATCCACGCTGATAGTACCATTGGAGAGCATTTCTAAAATTTTACGCCGCTCGGATTCCATTGATAACTCCTTCCGCAATTATTATACAAAAGATAAATATATTTGTCCGTTTCGATCTTCAATATCAATGTGAAGCCCTTTTAAGTGCCACAATACTGAGAATAGTAAGGGAAATATGAAAATAGCGAGTTTCCCATACCATTTAAACCAGAAAAGTAAACCAAAGAGTAGCAAAAAGGGCAGCAGAATGATCATAATCAAGATTAACAGTAACCAGACCAGTAGAAGTGGCAGGGTGAGAAAGAATGGTTCGCGATCTTGACGGGGAATTTTTATTTTTAACCACCATGGTATCATCGTTTCTCCCTTAATTTTTGTTCGGCTTCCGCCACACTTATTTCTCCCTTTTCCAACTGATCCAGAATATCTGCTCCGGAACTTGGTGAATTGACTTCCACAAATTCCAGCATGCGAGCAATCCGGTTTAGTCTGTTTTTAACGGTAGGATAACTGATACCGAAAAGTTCTTCCATCTCTTTAATGGAGCCGTGGCATCGGATAAAGGCGATGATAAATATTTGATCTTCCAGTGTTAGACGTGATAAAGGAGGAAGCTCAAATTCTCCCTTGAGGGTGATTCCGCTCTTCAGCAACTTGACTTCGGTAATAAGGACAGCTTCACCCTTGGTGAGGCGGGTCAGTTCTTGCCACTCGTGAGACATTGTTTTACCTTTCATTCTTTTCAGATAGAAAATACGTATATAAATTAATAAAATCAAGAATAATATTAAAAATATTAAATAATAATAAAAATAATATTAATATAATTAATAATAGAAGGGGTTTAGGTTTTACTGTTTGCTGGAAAAAAGAGCAGGCCGAACTGGGAGAGGAAATGAGGTAAAGGAAAAGGGAGGATGAAATATTGAATGATGAATATCGAATATTGAATATTGAATAATGAAGGGATAGAATAAAAAGCAAAAAATTTCATTTTTTCAATTGGGACTGTATAGTGCGGTGGGAATGTTATAGGCTATAAAAAGAGAAGCATTTTTTAAAACCGGCAGGTTTTCTCATTTCGATATTCAATATTCATAATTCAATATTTTCTTAATCTCTCTGCCATACTATTATCATACGTATCCAACAAAAAAAATACCCCCGATTTTATTCGGGGGTAATCTATATAACGCCTGAAGAAAGAAATAATCAAGTTTCAACTTACGTTAATCCAGGACGTTCTTCTCCAAATTCATCAGACATAAAGGTATCTTAACGATACCTTGGTCTTGCCTGGTTATTTTCTTTTCGCCATGGGAACATAGGTTGCCGGCTGCGCCACATTTTTATAGGCAGGGCGGATAATCCGGCGTCCATTAATTAATTCCTCGACACGATGAGCCGACCAACCCACTACCCGAGCCATGGCAAACAGTGGGGTATAAATATCACGCGGAAAGCCTAGAAGATCGTACACAAATCCGGAGTAGAAGTCGACGTTGGGTGAAATAACCTTGCTGGATTTTTTAACCTTTTGAAATAATGCCGGTGCTAACCGCTCAACATTCAGATACAGTATGTGTTCATCAGAGCGTCCTTTGGCTTCAGCCAGATCTTTGGCCTTATTCTTCAGAATGATAGCCCGTGGATCCGATTTGGTATAGACGGCATGGCCCAGGCCGTAAATTAATCCTTTTTTATCATGAACTTCCCCTGCCAGCATTTTTTCGAGATAACGGGAGAGTTCTTCATCATCATTCCAGTCCTTCACATTTTCCTTAATGTTGACCATCATGTCCATCACTGAAGAGTTTGCTGCACCATGCAGCGGGCCTTTTAAGGACCCGATTGCAGCAGCAATGGCTGAATATGAATCGGTGTGACTGGAACTCACTACGTGAGTGGTAAAGGTTGAATTATTGCCCCCACCATGATCCGCGTGCAGAATGAGAGCGATATCCAGTAAGTCACTCTCCAACTCAGTATACTGGCGGTCCGGGCGAAGCATATACAGAAAATTTTCTGCACAGCACAGATTGGGATGAGGGGGATGGACAAACAAAGATTCTCCATGCAACTTGTGCCGCATGGCTTGATAAGAATAAGCAATGATTGTTGGAAATTTGGAAATCATATCCAAGCATTGTCTGACTACATTGGGTATGGAGATATCATCAGGATGAGGATCCAAACCGTACAGCACCAAGACAACCCGCTGTAATTTGTTCATGACACTGGGACTGGGAAATCCCAGGATCGAAGTTTCATTTAAGCCTGGAGGTAGGTTGGTTCGAGCGTTAAGGTAGTCTTTGAAGTCCTGGAGTTCTTTCTGATTGGGCAATTTCCCAAAAATCAGCAGGTAGATTACTTCTGTAAATCCATGGCGTTTTTCTTTTTCTATTCCTGTAATCAGCTCGTTGATCGGCATACCACGATAATACAGCTCTCCATCCACCGGAATTACTTCTTCATCCACAATCTTGAATCCGATTACACTTGAAATCTGAGTTAATCCCGCTAAAACACCTGAACCATCATCGTTACGCAGGCCTCGTTTAACTGAAAATTTTTGGTAAAGGTCGCGATCGATCTCGGCGATTTTCATAAGCTGAGCCGTGGCGTTTTCGATAAATTTCTCTGCCATATGTTTTTCCTCTTGTTCTTGTTTTTACATATATTGTATTGAAAATGACTTCGATTAGTTAGAAATTCAACTATTTAGGCTATTCTGAGATTTTTTGACACTTATTAAATTATTCTTTTATGAGGCAATAAACAAGATTTATTATAAAAATCCGGGACAACAGAACCTGTTCTACCTGTCGCACAATTTACCGCAACATCATTTCCTGAATTATAAATAGTTCAGGCTGATAATTGTTGCTGAATAAATGCTGCTGTATTTGACAGGTCACCCCTTGGCGGTCCAAGCCTTACATAGGCTGTACTCGAATAACATAATACACCATCATTTTATTTACAAAACCCTAAACCATAAACCCTAAATCCTAAATCCTATATACTAAGCCCGCTCTCCTAAAACTCTTTTCTTTATGCTTATATTTTCACTAATCACCAAATTTCGGTTTGCTCATTTTTAAAATTACTTTATATTTCAACAGATATGAAAGGTTTCCAGGTATGACTCAATCAGCTCGTTTGTTTCTTATCGATGGTTCGGCCCTGTTTTACAGGTCTTATTTTGCATTTATCCGAAATCCCTTAATCAATTCCAAAGGCGAGAATACCAGTGCGGTTTTTGGATTTGCCAGCTCACTTTTGAAAATTCTTATGGATGAAAAACCGGATTATCTGGCGGTGGTCTTCGATACCAAAGAACCGACTTTCCGACATCAGAAATATCCGGAATATAAAGCAACACGGGAGAAGATGCCTGAAGAGATGATCATTCAATATCCCCGCATCATTGAGTTGGTTGACGCATTTGATATTCCATTCTTGGAAAAACCTGGTTATGAAGCTGATGATGTAATCGCTACCTTGGCAAGACAGGCGTCGGAGCAGGGAATTGAAACCCTGATGGTTACCGGGGATAAAGATTTCATGCAACTTATTTCTCCGCTTAGCAAAATGTATGTCATCCGTCCGGGTAAAGATGTTGAAATCCTGACACTTGATCTTCTAAAAGAACGTTTCAATATGACACCTGAACAGGTAATTGATTATCTGGCCCTGATGGGAGATAGCAGCGATAATGTACCCGGGGTCCCCGGTGTGGGAGAAAAGACGGCCAAAGAGTTAATCAAAGATTATCATGATCTGGATAATTTGTACCAAAATCTGGATAAGATCACTAAAAAAGCACTGCATCAAAAGCTGATTGAGGGGAAAAGCAGTGCTTATCTTTCCCGGGATCTGGTTACCATAGAAACCCAGGTGCCGGTGAAGCTGGAATTGGATAAAATGAAAATTACCAAGGGAGATGGGCAGAAAATTCGTCAGCTCTTTGAGAGTCTGGAATTTCGTATGTTACAAGACCGCTTGAGAGATTTTATTGAAGGGGGAGATCACCAAACTGACACCATCGATTCGCAGAAAATAACATATATTCTGGTGAATACTCAAAAATCTCTCACTGACTTTCTTAAAAGCCTCCACAAACAATCGTTTTTTGTATTCGATACCGAGACCACCGGGCTGGATGTGTTCGATTCGGAAATCATCGGACTTTCGTTTTGCTGGGATTCGCAACATGCCTACTATATCCCGCTTAACGATCCCACAGCGGAATTTTCTTCGGATGAAGTCCTTAAAAGCCTGAAACCCATTTTTGAATCTGATAAGATTGGAAAAGGGGGACAGAATATCAAATTCGATGGACTCATGCTCAATCAGCATGGAATTCGCCTAAAAAACATGCAGTTTGATACTATGATTGCGGATTACCTGCTTAAACCAGGATCCCGGCAGCATAATCTGGATAACCTGGCCTATAATTATCTCAATTATAAGATGATTCCCATCGAAGAACTCATTGGACCCAAAGGCAAAAATCAGAAAAATATGCGGGATATAGCGGTAGAAAAGGTCAGTGACTATGCCTGTGAGGATGCGGATATCACCTATCGCCTGAAAGAACTGCTGGAAAAAGAATTAAAAAGCACCGAGACCTGGGACTTATTTCAAAAACTGGAAATGCCGTTGGTCGGGGTGTTACTTGAAATGGAGAAAAGCGGCGTTAAACTGGATATAAATTTCCTAAAGGAGATGTCCCGTGAACTGGAAAAAAGTCTGCAGGAGCTAGAGCAACAAATTTTTGACGATGCGAAACAGACTTTTAATATTAATTCTCCGCAACAATTGGGGAAAATTCTTTTTGATGAACTGGCCATTCATAAAGAATTAGGGAATCGACGTCCGACTAGGACAGCGACCGGGCAATATTCTACCTCCGAGCAGGTTCTGGAGAAATTCGCTGCGCACCCGCTGGTTAATAAAATTCTGGAGTACCGCAAACTGACCAAACTCAAATCGACATATGTGGATGCTTTGCCGGCGTTGGTGAGCGCCAGTACGGGAAGGCTGCACACGTCTTTCAATCAGACCATAGCGGCAACCGGTCGCTTGTCCAGCAGTGATCCGAATTTACAAAATATTCCCATCCGCACCGAAATGGGGCGGATGATCCGAAAAGCCTTCATACCAGGAAACCCTGATCATTTTATTCTGAGTGCAGATTATTCTCAGATTGAACTGCGGGTAATGGCACATCTCTCCGGAGATTCGGGTTTAAAAGATGCCTTCAAAAAAGGTGAAGATATTCATACCAGCACTGCTGCGGCCATTTTTAATATCCCCCTGGAGATGGTTAATTCGGATCAGCGGAGAAAAGCAAAAGAAGTTAACTTTGGAATCATTTATGGTATTTCCCAGTATGGATTAGCTTCGCGTCTTAATATTCCCGTCGAAGAAGCACGACAGATTATTGAAAATTATTTTATCCGTTTTCCGCGGGTGAATGATTACATGATTCATACCATCGCATTTGCCAATAAACATAAGTATGTGACGACGGTAATGAATCGTCGACGTTATCTTCCGGAAATTGAAAGTACCAATGCGAATGTGAGGCAGAATGCCGAAAGGATGGCCATTAATACCACAATCCAGGGAAGTGCGGCGGATCTGATTAAGGTGGCAATGATCAATATTCAGAAAAAAATTGAACAGCAAGATCTCCAGACCCGGATGATTCTCCAGGTTCATGATGAATTGGTATTTGAAGTCAAAGCCAGTGAACTTGATAAAATTAAAAGTGTGGTTAAGAGTGAGATGGAAAAAGCTATCCGACTTGATATCCCCTTAAAGGTGGATATCGGGGTGGGGAAAAATTGGCTGGAGGCGCATTGAGAAGAAGAATGATGAAAATCGAATATTGAATGTTGAAGTTTTGAATTCTGGGGGTGTGACATATCTGTAGCTCCCGAATTTATTCGGGGGGAACGTTAGAAGGTATAGGGTATAAAGGAATAGAGTTATTGAGGTTTTTGGAACTCTAGGATTAAAACGGTGCAGGATTTCGCAGGCAAAAAGTTCAAAAGTATTCAACTTGAAATCCACCCTAAACCCTAAATCCTCTTATGTTCCACAGTATGTTTCATATCTATCTTTACCAGATAGCGTGAATTTGATTGGTAATTATCAAGGAAACTGACTTTTCATGACCCGTATCCGTGAAATTATGATTCGGGAGAATCGGATCATCATTGCGTTATTAGGAGTATTGACGGTTATTGCCATCGGGTTCGTACTTTACCAGATCCGCTCCATTGTTCTTCCCTTTGCTTTAGCGGTTTTTATCAGCTACGTACTTAATCCGGTTATCCAATTCTTTGAAAAAAGGAAGGTTCCATCAATTCTGGCTATATTACTGGCCTTGATTATTACCTTTCTGGTTTTGAACCTGTTTGGGGTGCTGGTTTATACCAGTATTAGCTCTTTTGCTTCTGAATTTCCGAAATACAGTGATCGAATTGGAGTATTGCTCAATAATGTTCTGGATTTTTTAAATATACCCAGAGAAATTTTATCAGGTGGATGGAAGTCAGGGGAAGGTTTTCAGCTACTGGACTCTATCAGGGACCTCTCACTGCACCGGCTCATACTGAACACCCTGGGTTCAGTGCTCAATTTTGTATCAAATTCACTTCTGGTACTGTTGTTTTTATTATTTATCCTGATTGGCCGCAATCAACTCATTCGAAAGGTACAGGTCGCGTTTGAGGCTGAGACAGCCATGCGGATTGCGGGTATGCTTAAAAATATGAACCGGCAGATACAGCGTTATTTAATCGCAAAAGGTTCCACCAGTTTAGCCACCGGACTTTTGTTTTTCATCATTCTTTCGCTGTTCGGGGTGGAATTTGCCATTATCTGGGGTTTATTAACATTCCTGCTCAATTTTATTCCCAATATCGGATCGGTGATTGCCACAATTCTGCCACTGCTCATCGCTTTTATTCAGTTTGGTTCCCTGGGTACCCTGTTTTGGCTGGCCCTTTTACTGAGTGGCATTCAAATGGTTATCGGAAATTTTATTGATCCCAGGGTGGTGGGACGAAGTGTGAACCTGAGCCCCCTGGTTGTTTTATGTTCCCTGATGTTCTGGGGATGGTTATGGGGATTTATTGGGATGTTTTTGGCAGTGCCGATTTCGGTCATTATAAAAATTGTATTTGAGAATACCCGTTCACTGAAATTCATGAGCATCCTGATGAGCCATTCTTCTTAATCCATCCCTCACAAAGATATCTTTAATTGTTGAGTAGCCCCTCCTCTTTAAAACTGAAATAACCATCACTGGAAACTATGATATGATCCAGAACCGGGATATCCAGTAAGTTTCCGGACTCAGTTAAGCGCCGGGTAATATTTCTATCTTCGCGGGACGGTTGAATATCCCCGGAAGGGTGGTTATGAAGCAGTAAGATTGAAGCTGCCGGCTCCAGAATAGCTGGTTGGAAGACTTCTCGGGGGTGTACCAGCGACGCATTTAAGGTTCCTTCCGATATTCGTATATCCCGTAATAAAACATTGGCACTATTCAGTAACAGCACCATGAATATCTCTTTTTTCATATGTCCCAGTGCGGGTCCATATCTCTGGAATACCGTTTCGGGTGCGGTTATTTTGATTTTTTGGGTTGTCGGAAGTGCCGCAATCCGGCGGGCTACTTCAAAACAGGTGGCTAGGGTTACAGCCTTGGTGATGCCAATTCCTTTTAATTGGAAGAATTTTCTAAAATCTAATTGTGATAAGTGATGCAGTTCTCCGAATTGATTGATCAAGATTTTCGCCAGATCGACGGCGGTTTGCGTACGGCTACCTGTCCGCAGGAGAATAGCCAGGAGTTCGGATTGTGTTAGATATTCAGGACCCAGAGATAAAAGTTTTTCTCGCGGTCGTTCATTTTCCGGCCAGTCTGTAATACGTGTTTTATAAAATGCAGGTTCTTCGATTTTCATACCTCCCCTCCTCCATAACTTAATGATCAAAGACAAAAGAGTTTACCATTAACAGTCAGCAATCAGTAAATAATACGTTAGCTACTGACCCATGTTTTTATCTGGGTGATTGTTTGATCTTTAAGCTTTGACCTTAAAATATCCCATGGAAAATTATGCTTTGCCACTGCGAACTGTTAACTGCTAACTGTTTGAATCCCCAACTCTCTGATGTTTTTTAGAGGTAATTTATCCCTGTCGGTGCTGACTAAACCAATCCTTGATGTATTTCACAATATCCTGGGTATTTGTTCCTGGTCCAAATAATTGACCAACTCCCATCTGGGTGAGTTTATCCATATCTTCTTCCGGAATGATTCCGCCTCCGGTTAATAAAACATCCTGTAGGCCTTTTTCCTTCATCAAATCCAGAACTTTTGAAAAAAGAGTCATATGAGCACCGGAGAGAATACTGAGTGCAATGACATCTGCATCTTCCTGCAATGCGGTTTCGACAATCATCTGCGGCGTCTGGCGTAAGCCAGTATAAATCACTTCCATTCCGGCATCACGAAGGGCGGCAGCAACCACTTTCGCCCCGCGATCATGACCATCCAGGCCGGGTTTCGCTACCAGAACTCTGATTTTGCTTGCCATCCTCTATTCCTTTTTCTTTGGCATCAGGTTACAATATAATTCCAGGGATGTTACTAGTCAAACGGTAGATAAAGAAACCTTCCGAGAGCATGATGGATTTATCAGTCTTTGATAGAAAAATTTAAACAGACCAGAACAACGAATTTAGTAGTTGTTAAAATATTGTTTCACTCTTTAAACATTGTGGATTCAATGTATGGAGATTTTGAAATCCTGTTTTTATAAAATGATGGATTTATTATAGTTTATTTTTATAATATTGACAAAATTCTATTGGATTAATATATTCTAACATGTTTCTATAATATTGGTAAAATACCTGGATGAATAAAATCATTTCATTTATATAGATTATTAAAAATATCCGAATATTTACTAGGCAGTTTTCGGTTTTATATAAGCTTGAAAGTAATCATTCGGACTTATGTAATAAATATAAATCAAACGAAAAGAATTCGTTCGAGGGGACGGATTTCTAATTTAGGATAAAATTCATCAGGGTGATTATGAAACCAATCGTCATTCTCTCCGCCTTTTTACTATCAGTTTTTTTGTTTGGAAACATTTCAGCTCAGGTAAATCTCAACGGGTGGCTTCAAAGTAACCTTTATGTGCTGGAAAATGATCAGGAAAACCAGCAATGGGATTTCTACCAGGGATTGCAATTTCGTATTTCCCCGAAGAACTATTCCAATCTCTATTTTAATACTTTTATGAGACTGGCCTACCGGGGTGATCCCGCTGAGTGGCAGGAAAAGGCCTACAATCTCTATGCGAACTGGGGAATCGGAAAAAATTACCGGGTCAGGGTCGGTCGAATGTTCTACTATAAAGGTGTCATAAACGGCACCATAGATGCGGGTGAAGTTGCTGCGACCTTTGGGGGAAAATTACAACTGAATGCCGTCATCGGCACAGAATCCCCGTTTGACCGGAAATTTAAAATTAAAAACTGGGATAATGGCAATGTTTTAGGGGGCTACTTATCTTATCGCCTTCCATGGAACAATAGTATTAATGTAAGTTATTTCCAGAAAGAACGGCTTTCAGAACTTTACTGGCAGGTTTTTGGATCCAGTCTACAGGGTTATTTAGGGAATTATCTGAATTACTACTTACGTTACGATCACAATCTGCTGAGCGAACAATATCAGGCCATGCGTTACAGACTGATTTTTAATAAAGAAAAATGGAGTCTGGGAGTAGAATATAATGCCCAGCAACCCCGTATCTATGAGGATTCTTATTTCACAATTTTTGAAGTAGATGCTTATCGGCAGATCCGCGCGATAGGTACCTATTGGCTGGGCAAGGTTGAATTTGGCTTACAATATCTCTACACCATGTATGATGAGGATAATGACAACCGAATAATCGCGTCGCTGGGTACCCGCAGATATGGTAGTTTCGGTGTAGTCTATCAGACTGGATACGGTGGTGAAAATGTGGGATATTATGCAGATCTTCGCTACGAATTCATTCCCAACTGGACCGCCCATTTCTATAACAGTTATTACAAATTTGAGCGGGCACTGACCAGTATCAGCCAGGATGCAGTAGCCTTCCGGGCCGGTCTGGGATATCGCTGGACCAATAGATTCATCGTCGAGGGAGAGGTTCAACAATCTTCAAACTCTTATTACAGCAATGATTTCAGAGGTTTAATGCGTCTGACTTATCTGTTCAAATACTAAGGTAACACGAATATTTTTGTTCTAAATAAACAACCCAATGGGTGAAAAGAGCGGAGTTCATAACTTATGATGCGTAAAATACTATTTTTATTTCTGGCAGCCATGCTTTTATTTGCCTGGAGCGCTATTGCGGGAAAGGAAAAGTCCGAGTTGATTTTTTCTCACAAATTACACGTTATCGATAATGAGCTGGACTGTGTGACCTGTCACGCAGAGGCTGAGAATAGCTTAAAAGGTACCGATAATCTAATGCCCAGCATGGAATCCTGTGGAAATTGTCATGACGTTGAAACGATTGAGGAATGTGGATTATGTCATGGTGACATGGAAAATCCCCGCAATGTTCCCCGCGTGGAGGACTATTTTCCTAAATTTTCACATCAGCAACACCTGGTTGCGGATCTTGCCTGCAGTGCCTGTCACACAGGTATCGAAAAAAAAGAAATTGTTGAGCCGTATGTATTGCCCAAACTTGAGGATTGCCAGGTTTGTCACACTCAAAAAAATGTGAAACCGAAAAGCCATTTGCCCAACTTCCGGCATATCCATGGAGATGAGGTCCGGTCTGCCCGCCTTGAGCAAACCTGTAATCTGTGCCATGCCGTCAGGTATTGCCAGATGTGTCATGAAGGAGACAATCTGGATCGGATGACACACCCGCTTAATTATGCCTTTACCCATAGCCTGGATGCCAGGGGAAGGGAACGAGATTGTAATGCCTGTCATACTGAGCGTTCTTTCTGTATTGAATGCCATGTGCAAAATCTGGTCATGCCCCATAACCATACTGCCGGATGGGCCAATACCATACCGGGTGATGGAGGTCGCCATGCCATGGAGGCACGGATCGATCTCGAAAACTGCATGGGCTGCCATGAGCAAAATTATGAATTAACCTGTGTAAAGTGTCATTCCAAATAAAGGTTATCTCGCATGAAGACGATATTTCAAATTCTCTTAACACTCTTTTTTAGTGTGTTGCTTTTCTCCTGTCAGGACAAAAGAAATGTGGTGGATATCGGAACCCATCCTGCGGAGTGGACTGATAAAAATTCCGATAAATTTCATGGCAAGGCAGTCATTGAGGGAGGAACCGAAAGCTGTCAAAGTTGCCATGGGGAAGACAATCTGGGTGGAATTAGCGGTGTCTCCTGTATGGGGGCAGGTTGTCATATCCATTATCCGCACCCCGCTGGTTTTACGGAAGTATCCTCGGATAATTTTCACGGCCAGTATATTAAAAATACCCTGGCGTGGGATATGCTAACGTGTCAGAGCTGTCATGGTGAAGATTATAGTCGAGAAGTTAATGGGACCAGTTGTAAAACCTGTCACAACGGTCCTGAAGGACCCGAAGAATGCAATACCTGCCATGGAAGCCCCTCAAATATTGCCCCGCCACGGGATTTAGGCAAGAATATCTCCCATACCGCTCTGGGCGTTGGTGCACATCAGATTCATGTGGCTGAGACTGAAGTGACTCGGGTCATGGATTGCAATCGCTGTCATCCCGAGGTACTATCCTTCGATGATCCCAATCATATTGATGATGGTATCGCAGAAGTCATTTTTGATACGCTGGGTACTGATGGCGGCCGACTGACACCAACCTGGGATCGTAACACGGGTTCCTGTTCAGAAACATATTGTCATGGATCATTCAGGTTCGGAAGTAGCGGTCAGATCCGGGGAAATTCTGATCCGGTGATCTGGACGGAGAGAAAACCGAGTGATCCAAATGCCCAATGTAAATTTTGTCATGGTTTGCCGCCCACCGGACACATTGGTCAGGGCAGTTTTAACGACCCTCAAAGTTGTAATCAGTGCCACGGTTCAGTTGTGAATTCAAACGGTGAAATTGCGAATCCCTCTTTGCATATCAATAGAAAAGAGAATTTTAACTAATATAAGTTTGAAATCTTCATCCCAGGAAAGCCCGGTAATACCGGGCTTTTTTTTGCCCTGATTTTAGATGAAAAAAACAACATCTGTACAATTGAAAATTACCGGAAATATACCTACATTATGTTGAAGATATGTTTTGACCGAATGAAAGATTCTATCAAAAATACAAACTGTGATAAAGCTCGCTGTGAATCATAATTCTGGATTGAAATAAAATCAAAAAATCCATAAGAGGCTTTATGATGGAAATTGGAATTGTCGGACTTCCATTCTCTGGAAAAACTACGCTTTTTTCAACGCTAACCGGCCAGGATGTTATTCTATCCCATACCGGAAAACTGGAAACTCACCGGGGTATTGCCTGGGTTCCGGATAGCCGTTTGGATATGCTCTCGGAACTGATTAAACCTGAAAAAAAGGTGAATACCAGTATTGAGTATGTTGAAGTGGGTGGATTAGAAAGCCATGAAGGTGTAGGAAAGGGATTTGATCCTCAATTTCTTGCCATACTGAAAACGACTGATTCACTGTGCCTGGTTGTGCAGGCATTTGAAGAAGAAACGGTTCCTCATCCCCAGGGATCCATAGATCCTTTGCGAGATATTTATACAGTAGAGACTGAGTTTATCCTCTCCGATCTCGGGATCGTAGAACATCGCCTGCAAAAATTAGATAAACAAATTATGCAACGAAAAGAGGAAGAAGATATCCGGGAACGAGATATGCTTCTGAAATTTAAAGAAAATCTGGAACAGGAACGACCGCTGCGGGAGTTGACTTTGAACGAGGATGAACGAATCCGGATACGCGGTTTCCAGTTCCTTTCCGCCAAACCATTACTCGTTGTTGTCAATTATGCTGAATCAGATATTTCCAGAGAATCTGAAATATTAGGGAAGATGAAAGATATTGAGCAAAAATCCCGGGTTGCGGTTACAGGGTTGTGTGCAAAAATTGAACTTGAAATATCCAAATTAGATGCTGAAGATCAACAGATTTTTTTGGATGATTTGAAAATTGGGCAGCCGGCGTTTCATAAATTAATCCAGAAATCTTATGAATTACAGGGTTTGATATCCTTCTTTACCATGACTGATGTTGAATGCAGAGCCTGGGCGATTCCCGAGGGAACGCCTGCTCAAAAAGCAGCCGGCACCATCCATTCTGATATGGAACGCGGTTTTATCCGGGCAGAAGTGGTCCATTTTTCGGATTTTACTAAGTATGGTAGTTTCTCCAAGTGTCGTGAACAGGGTATTTTGCGGCTGGAAGGAAAGGATTACATTGTTAAAGACGGCGATATCATGCTGGTCAGGTTCAATGTATGATAGAAATTGATCTTTTGTTGGTGGTCTGTTATCGCCTGCGAGTTACATCGCCGGGGGTGCATTCCCGATAAACATCGGCATGGAGAGAATTAATGTCAATCATAGTATCAATATTTGAACGGTCCTGATCAAATTGAAAAAGTTTACAAAACTCCTGATAATGGGCATCAAAAAATCGCTTTAAGGCCCGGCTGTTCGGCCTTTTATTTGCCACTCTGCCCAGTCTGTCTACCACACCGGTGGCAAATTGGCGGGCATATTCGGGATTAGGGTCCCTTTCCACAAAGTAAAGTCCCTCATAATAATAAAATTTTGCCTCTCGCAGTGGAACATGATCACCATCAGTAATGATAAGGACCTCGTCAAGACGATTTTTCCATCCGGTTCCGTAGTTACTCAACTGACCGCGATTGGCAATTTCCTGACAGCGATCATAGAAGGGGCTTCCTGCAAAAAGTTCATAGGTATCTATTTCTCCGGCAATTACCAGGTATGCGTAAAAATCGACTAAATCCAACAGAGGGTCAAAAGCGGTCCGGAATGTTTCAAAAGACTGAGCCGGAAAATATGTAAATTCCCAGGCCTGATCATAGAAGTTTTCTCCACTGGGAGATCCTATCAGAAATTGTGCCAGATAAATCTTCTCCGAGCCCCGGTTCGTTACTGTCTGAATGATGATATTGACATTACAATTAATCACGATATCCTGGTTGCTTTCACTCCAGCGGGTATTGTTCATGTAATCGGTTAATTTCCTTTGAAATTCGGCTAGATCGTCGCGGTCGTTTGCCTCCAGACGCGGAATATCTACCTGGACATCACAATTCAATCGTTGGGCGAATAGATAGGAAGCGGTAAAGCAATAACCAATTCCCAGCAAAATGA
The DNA here is from genome assembly GCA_020350205.1 of bacterium. Lineage (GTDB taxonomy): Bacteria > Calditrichota > Calditrichia > RBG-13-44-9 > RBG-13-44-9 > RQOF01. The sequence continues at coordinate 1,386,111 of CP070707.1, read as the reverse complement.
GCAGTTTAATAATGAAACGCATACAATACCCCGTCAATTTCATTTTCAATTTACCCTGCTTATCTGAGCAATACAAGTGATAAAATCCACCATTTTTTACCATATAATATTTATATTTCAGGTCTGATTCATATTCAATATCATTGAAAAATGGTGCATCTAAAAATCTTATAAACCTGCAGAAATAAATTTAAAAAACATTTTTTTGTTATGATTAATTATAGTAATTTCCAGCCCTTTCGTTCCGGAGATTATGAATGCAACGCGTATTTTTGTTAGTACTATCAATTGGTCTGGGTGTATTGGTGCTTATTTTCTCACTGGATAATATTGACCTACCACTGCTTACGAAGAATTCTGGAAAAATAGAGGTGCAATCATTCGAACCATTTTATTATGTAGCTCTTAAAATTCCTTCCTTTATTGATGATCCTGAACAGTACATTGACCGGCTTCAGGAAGAACTTAAAAATCAAAACCTGGGACTATCCGAGGCGATTTTCATTATCCAGGAAGTTAAAAATTCGGGACAAAAAGATTGGATTATTGCAACCCGGGTGCCCGAGATCTCACGGGTAAAGAAGCCACTTTATGTCGCAAAATGGAACTGGAAAAACGTGCTGGTCTGGAAAGAAGACAGCCGAAAAAATCATGGTGATGTATCCAAAAAAATAGTTAAATACTTAGAAGAGCACAAACTTTTTGCGGTCGGTCCTGTAGTAGAATTTTTTGAAAAGTCCCCGGATCATATGATCTATTGGTTACCGGTTGGTCGGGAGGTAGGAAATTAAATTAGTTTAATAATCAGCAGTATTCTGATCATAAAAAAAAGGCGAATGATAAATTCGCCTTTTTTTTGTACAGATTTTATCAGGAAGCAATATCCTTTACCAGCGATTCCACCAATTGCCAGAATCTTTCAACTGTTGAAATTTGTACCCGTTCATCTGGAGAATGCGCCCCCATGATGGTGGGACCAAATGAAATCATATCCATACCCGGGAATTTATCACCGATAATGCCACATTCCAGACCGGCGTGAATAGCTTTTACTTCCGGTTCTTTATTAAATAATCCTTTATGAACTTTTTTAACCCGTTGCAGGAGAGGAGATTCTGGATTAGGTTTCCAGGCGGGATAACCGCCGCCACTATGAACTTCCGCGCCGGCCTGATATCCGCAGGCCAGAACCATTTCATGAATCTCAGACAGGGCAGAACCGATGGAACTGCGTTGACTGGTTAAGATAGCGATTTGACTATTTTTGCGACTGACAACCGCCAGATTGGTTGAGGTTTCTACCAAGCCGGGAATGGCGTGACTCATGGCCATCACCCCGTGGGGTAAACTATACAGCAAATTCAGGAGTTTGCCGTGTAGTTTTGAGGATAGCATGTCCTGCGGAACATTAAAACCGGTTTCTTCAATAGTCAGGCTTACTTTTGAATCGCTCAGTTTATACTCATCTTTAAAGTATTGATCATATGTTTTGGCTTTTTCTTTTAATTCCGATATCTTATCCTGTGGAATGAATATGATTGCCTCGGCCTCCCGGGGAATAGCATTATGCTTGTTTCCACCTTCAATGGATGCCAGACGACCACTGATCTGGGGCAAGGTCTTCCACAGAAAGCGGTTCAGCAATTTGATAGCGTTGCCCCGACCTTCGTGAATATTCAAGCCAGAGTGACCTCCCATCAGACCACTTACTCTCACCAGGACGGCTTTGAAACCAGCGGGAACCTTCTCGGTTTCCAGAGTCAGAAAGAGTTCGGCATCTTTGCCACCGGCACATCCAATGTACACGGCACCATCTTCTTCCGAATCCATATTCAGTAAGATTCTGCCATCCAGTAGATCTTTTGATATTTCCTGGGCACCGGTCAATCCTGTCTCCTCATCGATAGTAAAAAGAAACTCCAGGGGACCATGCTTCAAATTTTTATCTTCCATGACTGCCAATGCTGCTGCCACCCCAATACCATTATCGGATCCTAAAGTGGTGCCGTCGGCCTTAATCCAATCCCCATCACGTTTCAATTTAATGGGATCTTTTGCGAAATCATGTTCAGTCCCCTTGTTTTTCTCGCACACCATATCCAGATGACCCTGGAAGACGATAGTGGGTTTATTTTCTAATCCCGGCGAGGCAGGTTTCTGAATAACCACATTGCCCACTTCATCCATTTTATAGCTCAGGTTATTGCGCTTTGCAATCTGAATGATATGATCCTTAACCTTCTCCTCTTCTTTTGAACAACGAGGAATCTGGGCAATTTCATAAAAATGTTCCCACAATGACTTGGGTTGCAATCCTTCAATCGCTTCTTTCACATTTGTCTCCTTATATTATTGATTTTATCTGTGTCGAAACTTTAAAATAAATTCAAAAAAGTGTATTAAAGCAAGGTAATTATCAGATTTTATGGGATGAAGCAGATACAGAAATTTTTTCAAATAATTCAAAGCTAACTTCACGGTTATGCGGCAAAGGGCGTACCTGCATAAAATATTCCCAGTGGCTGAACGCTTCAAAACTTACCGGAAGATCCTGAAAAGATTTCCAAAGTTCTTCCTGGGTCTGATGACATGCGATAGCTGCCTTTTTTCTGGAAAAATAATTTTTCACCTCAATTTTGTGAGTGACATCGCTTTCCGGCATGGCAAATAATTTTCTTTTGGGCATCATCCTGGCATGCTCGGGAAGTATACCAAAATAAAATAGGAACGGTGGTGTATTCAGACTGTCTACTGCTGTCAGGACCCATTGAGTGACTTGTTTATGGTCAGGATGGCCGGAAATACCATTTTCATGAAAAGTTATTATGGCGTCGGGATTAAAAAGTTCAATTTCTTTTTGAATGATGGAAAGTCCCGCCTCAGCTGGTGTTTGGGAGAGATTTTTGTCGGGAAGATCGTAAATTTTAAGATAGGAAATTTCTAGTTTTTTTGCTGCACAGTGTAATTCCTCGGAACGCTTTTGAGCAAGTTCGGAAGGTGTATATGCTTTGGATATACCCAGAGATCCCGCTTCACCCCGGGTGAGTGTGATAAGACCGGTACGGTGATTTTCTGCAGC
>CP070707.1:1376110-1382932 GCA_020350205.1 bacterium | reverse complement strand
TAGAGAAGTTATTTATGTTAATAACACATTTGGGTCTTACAGAAAATATTCAAAATCTTAAAAAGTCAGATTCCTTTGTGCTTGATCCTGAGGGAAACATTGTGTGGCGCGTGGTTAATGACGATGTGATGGGAGGTCTATCCATTTCACAGCTTCAAAGAACCGCCCAAAATAATTCCTGGATTTTCAAAGGTACCCTTTCCCGGGTAAATAACGGAGGTTTTGCCTCGATCCGGATTAATAATAGAGACAACAACCTAACAAATTTTAGCGGAATTGAAATCAAAGTGAGGGGAGATGGCAAACAATATGGTTTATCGTTGTATGAAGACCATTATTTTACCGGCTTTTTTTACCATCAATCATTCATCACTCGGCGTGAAGTTTGGATGGTTGTTCAGTTTAATTTTGATCATTTCTTGCCCAAGTATTTTGGTCGCCCATTCGATTACAAAAGAAAAGTTGACCGCTCACAAATTAAAGAAATAGCCCTTATGATCGGTGATAAACAGGCAGGTGAGTTTCAGCTAGAAATTGCCTGGATTAAGTTAATACCACGCTGAATTTGTTTGACCTATTTTTGACACTTCTTGACTACTCCCTAAACAAACTTCCAAATTGATCCATCAAATACTTTCTGTCAAAGTAATCCATTTCTGTCTAAATTCTGATACGATTTTTAACTTTCATTATAATGTGAAATACTTCAAATTTTCGTCCCTTCCACATTATAGAATCCTGATAAAAATTTCTTAAATCAAGATCCTGGTAATCCAGTATACCCTGGGTTTCCGGTGGACTTTCAGTCAAGCCTGAAAACAATGCTCGAGTAAAAATCCCTGTAAATTTCGGAATTGAGCCTCCTCACCCGGTTCCTCCAGAGCTTCATTAGTAAAAAATCAACCCTGGCTTGAGCAAGATAGTAAGCTAAGAATATGGCCGCCAAACCTGAACCGATGACAACAGGAATCGGTTTAATTAAAAGCTCGATTCAGATCGGAAATTCTTCAGGGTTGACATCCCGCCATCCACTTGCAGAACCTGGCCGTTTATCCAGCTGGCATCAGTTGAAAGCAGAAAAATCGCCATGCGGGTAATGTCTAATTTTAACCATAGTGTTTTATGGGATGCTGGTCTGCGGCCATTTTCCGTTTTCTGGGGAGGAAATTAAATAACGTGCTGATTCTGATTAGCTAAAGAGGGAGAAATAATATTTAAACGTACCTTAAACTTTGCGTATTCAGCTGCGAGGGAAATGGCGAACCTTCCAGGGCTGCCTTTGCCGCCCTGATATATGAGATTCTTCTCTTCGATTCAATATTGGTAGACATCTTGAAAATTCGTCAACCTTCTTACTACTGCCGGATGATCAATTGTAATCACATCAAATGCTCGCCCCCCTACCCAGACTTTAGCCTTGTATTTCGAGCTAAGGTCACAGATGGTGCTGAATTCAGATTCCAACAGTTCTCTATCTCCCACGACCGTACCGGAAACATAAACTCGATCGGGGTGGTAACTTTCAAAAAATTTATCGATTTTCATGAGCGGCGTATTTTGTCCGGTAAAAAAAACCCTAAATCCTCGCAGCTCCAGAATATGTTCCACCATTTTAAGTGCCATGGAATGAAATTCATTGGTAAAGTTAATGAGTAATGCCTTTCCGGATTTTTTTATGGGAAGTTTAATGATTCCCTGTAACCGAATCACCGCATCCCGAATAGCCTGGGAAGCAATATGTTCTTCTGCAATCGAAATTTTATTGTCCATCCACATCTGACCGATCTGGTGAAGGACCGGGGTAATCAGCCGATCGTATATTTCGTAGAGGGGATATTGTCCGAGATATAAACCATTAAGAACCTGCTGCACGCGTTCAATGTGGGAGTGAAGGGCGTGTTTTAGAACATATTCAATCAAAAAGTTGAAATCTCCCTTGAGAATATGCTGACTAATACGAAGATCGGTTTCCGTTTCAATGGGGAATAAATTAACTTTTTCTGTTTTTCGCTTGTACAATTCCAGGAAAGAGGCCAGATGTTCCATAAGAAATTTGCGGTGCCCTCCCGCTGTTTTGATGCATTTAAGCTTCCCCTCATCCGTCCAGCGTTTGATGGTAGAAACATTGACACCTAAAATTTTTGCGGCTTCTTCACTGTTAAAATATTGTATCGAGGGCTCCATACACGAGATACTCCAATTTTATACTTTTAATATACATAATATTATTTGTTCTGTCAATCACATTGAGCGATATGAGCATTATTATCTACTTCTTCCTTACTTACGGAAAGAATTTGTTATTAAATTTAATCGCTCATAAGGCTTTTATATGTTTGATATACCGTGTTGCCTGAGAATTGAAAATTTTTAGTGTGATGCTATGAATTACTGAATATATTTTAAATAATCATGATCTGGGAATATCTAATCTTCAATCTCATTATTATTGCCGGCCCGGTTGCCCTCTCCTTCGAAAAAGGTGTGTATTATTTAGCACGCTGGAAATTTGCCTTTAGGGCTATCGTGCTGGTCTTGATTCCCTTCATTATTTGGGATGCACTCGTTACCGGACGTCATTGGTGGTTTAACGAACAGTACATAACCGGCGTAAGATTATTAGGCCTCCCCATAGAAGAGTGGCTCTTTTTTATAACGGTTCCTTTCTCCGTTCTGTTTATTTGGGAAATTTTTTCCCGAAAAACCGGAAATCCAATTTCGGAGAATCTAAAATTTATTAAAATAATATTTTTTAGTTTCCCCCTGATTGGCATAATTTTGTTCAGTTCAGGTAAAGAATATACCGGATTATCACTCATCGCTCTGGGCAGTGCTGCTATCCTCGATAAACTTCTGGCTACTGAAATTCTGGCTCGGAAAAATACCTACTATTATTTAGGAATAATATTCTTATTGAATTTGATTTTCAACGGCTACTTGACCGGTCGACCAGTTGTATTATATGGTGAACCATTTCAGTTAGGTATCAGAATAATAAGCATACCCATTGAAGACTTTATTTACGGTTTTTCGATGCTGTTGATGAACACCATGCTTTTTGAGAAATTCAAGAGATTATCCCATGAAGGCTAAGACAGTCGGAATTATTGGCGGCGGGCTGAGTTCTCTAACAGCCGCGGTGCGTTTAGCTGGTATGGGTTTTCAGGTGAAATTGTACGAAAAAAATCCCATGCTGGGCGGGAAAATGAATCAGTTTATACAAGACGGATTCAGGTTCGATACCGGTCCCTCTTTGCTTACCATGCCATTCATAGTTGAAGAATTATTCAGTTTTGCAGGAGCCACTAGAGATCAGTCCCCGGATCTGATCCCGGTCGCACCCATCTGTAAATACTTTTTCTCTGATAAATCCGAATTTAGCGCCTACAGTGATGGGAAGAGAATGAACCGGGAATTCAACCGATTATTTCCCCAGGAAAAGAAGAAATATGTTGATTTTCTGAAATATTGTGAGCGAATATTTAATGCCAGTGCGGAATTATTTTTATTTACACCACTTCATGAACTCAAAAAAATACTGACCCCTAAAATTTTCCCTGCTCTTCTTAAGTTTTATCAGATTGACCCATTTCGCACTGTCTCCCAGGCAATTCACTCTTATTTCACCGATCCGCGGCTCATCCAGCTATTTTGTCGGTATGCCACTTACAATGGATCAAATCCCTTTAAAGCTCCGGCAACTCTCAATATTATCTCATATGTTGAATATGTATTAGGTGGATACTATATCCGCGGGGGTATGTATCAGTTGATCGAAAAATTATCGAAACTGGCAACATCTTTAGGGGTCGAAATTCATACATCCTCTTTCGTGGAAAAAATCAAATATCAGCATCAGCAGGTGACCGGCTTAGTTGTTAACAATGAATTTATTCAAACAGATTATATTCTGTGCGGGACTGACGTGGTGGAAGCCTTTGACAGGCTCATTGAGGGGCAAAGCAGAACGATTACCAAATTAAAAGCCCTGGAACCCTCCCTATCGGGACTGGTATTCCTCTGGGGTCTCCGCGGCAAACATCCCCAGTTGAAACATCACAATATATTTTTCTCAAAAAATTACGAAGAGGAATTTCAGCAAATTTTCAGGAAATTACAAACACCCGATGATCCAACAATTTATATCGCAATTTCCTCTAAAAATGACCCAGGCCATGCTCCTGCCGACTGTGAAAACTGGTTTGTGCTCATTAATGTACCCTATTTGAATGGCCGGATAGACTGGGGAGACCAAACAAACCGGATGAAGCAAATCATATTGCAGAAATTAAAAATTTTCGGTTTGGATATCGGATCTCATATTATTTTTGAAAAAACTATTACCCCGGAAGATTTTCTCAGGATTTATAGAAGCAATCAAGGAAGTATTTACGGGATTTCATCAAATTCCCGAATGACCGCATTTAAGCGCCATTCAAATCGTAGTAGACAGATTAAAAATTTATATTTTGCCGGAGGATCGGTACATCCTGGTGGTGGGATTCCGCTCGTCATGCTGTCCGGAAAAATGGCTTCCGAGCTCATTGCTGAAAATGAGGGAATCCATGCTGAGGCCAATATTTCAATGAATGAGTGGTTAGAGAAACATCCGAAAATAAACCTGCAAGAGCTTGCTAACCAATTTTTAAATGTTTAAAGTAAATCAAAGAAAGATTCGCATGATGAAAAAGAAAATTATCGTTATAGGATCAGGATTCGGTGGATTGGCAATATCTATCCGACTGCAAGCGAAAGGATTTGAAGTAACCTTAGTAGAAAAAAATGCCCGGGTTGGTGGTCATGCCTATCAGTTAAAAAAAGATGGGTATACTTTCGACATGGGACCCTCCCTTATCACGGCTCCGGACATTATCAAAAAGGTATTTCAAAGTGCCGGCAAGAAGATGGAAGATTACCTGGATTTGATACCGCTCGATCCTTTTTACCGGATATATTTTCACGATGGGAGTCTTATTGACTACAGCGGCGATTCCGAGAAAATGAAACAGCAAATGGAGCTATTTAATAAAGCAGATGCCGCAAATTATGACCGCTTCATTGCCGATACCCGGGAACTTTATAAGGCAGTTATTCTGGATGAATTGGGGGCAAAACCATTTGATAGGTGGAGCACTATGATCAGTTTTGTACCTCGTGCCCTCAGGTTAAAAGCACTTTACAGTGCCTATGGTTTTGCAAAACGCTATTTTAAAGATCCCAGACATCAATTCACCTTTTCCTTTCACCCTTTATTTATAGGTGGTAGCCCTTTCAGAACTCCTGCAGTATACCAAATGATCCCATATCTGGAAAAGGAGGGTGGCGTGTGGTTTACTCAGGGGGGAATGTATAGTCTGGTGGAAGCATTCGAAAAAACCTTTACCGATATCGGAGGAACTATTCTCACCAACACCGAGGTTCAGGAAATCGTTATTGAAAAGGGTCAGGTAAAAGGGATTTCTGCAAATGACAAAACCTATGAAAGTGAAGCGGTAGTCTCCAACGCGGATTTTGCACATACTTATGGGAAATTGATCAAACCTGAGCATCGCAGAAAATGGACTGACACAAAGCTAAAAAAGATGCACTATTCGATGAGTGCATATCTGCTTTATCTGGGGGTGAAACGTACCTATCCCAAATTGCTGCATCACACCTTGATTCTATCACAACGGTATAAAGACCTTGTGAAAGATATTTTTGATCGTAAAATCCTTCCAGAAGATTTTTCAATGTACCTACATGTTCCTACTCGCAGTGATTCCGGGATGGCGCCCACCGGTTGTGAAAGTATGTATGTCTTGATTCCGGTAGCCAACTTGGATAGTAACATTAATTGGGAAGAAATTAAGGAACCTTTTACGGATAAAGTAATCCGCTTTCTGGAGCAGGATTTCGGTTTGGAAGCACTCCAATCGAATATCGAAGTTCAGGAAGTATTTACGCCACTAGATTTTAAGAGCCAAAGAAATAATCATTTGGGTAGTGCCTGGGGTGTTGAGCCCAGATTAACACAGACAGCGGTTTTTCGTCCACACAACAGGAGTGAGGATATTTCAGGTCTTTACCTGGTCGGCACCAGTACTCACCCGGGTGCTGGTGTCCCGGGAGTGTTGCTTACCGCCGAAGCCACCGAAAAGGTTGTTCTTGAGGATTTATCTTAATACAGCATGCGAAGCGATGAAAAATAATCCGGCACCGGTCTAAAATTAGTTAATTCTCCCATGAACTTATCTGAGGGCAAACAGGTAGACATATGATCAAAGCAAAGCATAAATGGTGGGCTGGTGCTGTATTTCACCCCTATATCATTCGCCTGATACGGAAACATTTTCATAATCTTTATCTGATGAAAGATTATCCACGCCTTAATTCGAATATACCTATCTTGCTGATGCCCAATCACAGTACCTGGTGGGATGGTTTCTTTGTTTACCTCTTGAATCATTATTGTTTTCGCAGGCCTCTCTATCTCATGATGCTGGAAGAACAATTGTCGAAATATTCATTCTTTTCAAAGATTGGTGCATATTCTATAGATCCGGGGCGGCCAAAGAGTGTTCTGGAAACAATGAAATATACCCTGAATATTTTACAAAAACCGCTATCGCCTGCTCCACTGGTTTGCTTTTTTCCGCAAGGCGAAATGCAACCTCTGAGCGTGAATAAAATAAAATTCAAGAAAGGTTATGAATGGTTGCAAAAGGGTCTACAAAAAGAATTTTCAGCTCTTCTGCTAGGGATGAGGGTTGAATTTCTAGAGCAACAGCAACCCGAGGTTTTCTTCCAGTTCGAAACTCTCGATACCCAAAAATCAAAGAC
>CP070707.1:1373217-1376010 GCA_020350205.1 bacterium | reverse complement strand
AGCCAATTACCTGCTGGAAAAAGAAAGTGGAAACCCGGTTGATGTGATTTGCGAAAAAGCTAAGTTGGCCGACATGCTTATTCTGGGGGCTCGAGGGGAGTTCGCAAAATGGAGCGATAAGATGCTGGGTGCCACACTGGAAGCCATTACTCGCTTGTCAATTAAGCCGGTATTCATTTCACCTAAGGAACATCGTAACATTAAACGAATTATGATTGCATATGATGGAAGTGAAAATTCCAATAAAGCCCTTACGCTGGCAGCATTTTTCACATCAAAACTCAACTTACCCTTATTGTTACTCAATGTGAACGATTCAGAGGATTCCGGTAAAAAAACTTTGCAGGAAGCCAAAGACTATCTGGCGCCCTATCAATTATCTCAACTGGATGAAAAGATAATTCCCGGGGATGCCACTGCCGGCATCGTCACCGTCTCAAAACAGGAAAATATTGATTTAATTATTATGGGTTCATATGGCCATTCACGCATACGGGAAGCTATTCTGGGCAGCACCACCGTCCAAACCATGCGACAAGTAACCATACCTGTTCTGATGGCCCGCTAATAGGGATGCTAAAACCATTTATCGTACGAATTTGTTGACCTATCTCGACCAATTCTGTTAACACATGGAGGTAATTAATGACTTATTTTGTGGAGACTTTAAACCGCCATATCATTGAACAGGAAAGAAGATATCCCGAAGCTACGGGTGCATTCACGGCTTTATTAACCGATATTGCTTTGGCTGGAAAAATTATTTCTTATTATGTAAACAAAGCAGGTCTGGTAGATATTTTGGGAAAAGCAGGTGGAATGAACATCCATGGTGAAACCCAGGAAAAGCTGGATGTCTTTGCGAATCGAACCATGGTCAGAGCACTGGTGCATGGGGGGCAGTTGTGTACTCTGGCTTCGGAAGAGTCAGAAGGCATCATCCCTATTCCTTCAGATTATCCTTTGGGACGCTATGTGTGTTGTTTTGATCCTTTGGATGGCTCTTCCAATATTGAAGCCAACGTGAGTATTGGAACTATTTTCAGCATCTTCCGCCGTATTACTCCGGATGGCAAACCAGGAACAGAAAAAGATATTTTACAACCCGGTAAAAAACAGGTTGCAGCTGGTTATATTATTTACGGCTCAAGTACCATGATGGTTTATTCAACAGGAAGTGGTGTTTACGCTTTTACTCTGGATCCCAGTTACGGTGAATTCGTCCTATCGCATGAAAATTTAACCATTCCAAAAAAAGGAAAGATTTACAGCATTAATGAGAGTTATTTTGACTACTGGGATGAAGGAGTTCGTAATTATGTGAGATGGGCAAAAAGAGCTGTTCCAGAGGATGGACGACCGCTAAATTCTCGTTATATTGGATCGCTGGTGGCTGATTTTCATCGTAATCTTTTATACGGCGGGGTTTTCCTGTACCCGGGTGACAGTAAATCTCCTTCCCGAAAACAGGGAAAATTACGCTTATTGTACGAGGCAAATCCGTTAGCATTTATCGTTGAACAAGCTGGTGGCAGAGCTTCGGATGGTTTTACACCCATCCTGGACATTGAACCCAGTGATGTGCACCAGACCAGCCCGCTGATTATTGGGAGTGAAGACGATGTCAGGATTGCAGAAGAGTTTATTCAGGGAAAAAGAACTACCTGATAGCTTGTGGTGTTTCAGGTGAGTAAGTTTATTTTTGAATAAATCATATATTCGTTTTCAAAAAATATTTTTTAAAATAATTGATCTATCTGACAGCGGATAAATCAGAAAAACCTAAATTTTAAATAGCAAAATTGGTATAATTTCACTAAATCTGAACATTACGGATAAATAAATTAATTTAATATGTATAAATAACGATAATAAAATTAATACGACATAATTGACTTACAAATGATGAAAAATGGACATGTCTTGATTATTGAGGATGACTATGATCTCCTTTTCATGATCAAGAAACTTTTAGAGGTTCATGGATTTAAGGTATTGACCGCAATTACCGGCAAAGAGGGGTGCCGGAAATTCCGGAAATATTCTTCCCATATTCGGTCAGTAATTTTAGATCTTTCCTTACCCGATCAGGATGGAATGCATATCTGTCAGGAATTTCGGAAAAATTATCCTACCCTTTCAATCATCATTACCAGTGGTTCCGAAGATCAGAATCAGAAATCTGAACTGGAGAAAATCGGAATCGATGCATATCTGAGAAAACCATTTGACCTTAATGATTTATTGCGATTTGTAGTTTCCTCTAATTAAACCCCCTAAACCTTTGTTTTTTTTATAAAATTTATTAATTTTATAATGGGATATTTGTTAAGTAGGGGAAGGTTGTCTATGACGGATGTATAACCGGGATGGCTGGAAAGATCTGAGACTTCTATAATTATTTGACATAATTCCAAGGTTTTAATGAATAATTATGGATTTAACTTAATGAGGAGGAGCCATGCAGGATATATTAAATCAATTGGTCGGAATAGAGCAAAAATGCGCGGAAGCTTTTAATAAGAAAAATGTATCCCAGATTTTGGACTTTTTTGATGCAAATATTTCCGGTTTTTCTTCTACTGAACATGACCGCTTTACCGGAAAAGATGAACTCAAAAAAACCTTTGAGTATTATTTATCAGAGGCTGAATCTGTGACCTATGAAGTGATGGACCCGGAGGTCTCTCAATTCGGGGAAATCGCCATTTTGAGCTTTTACTGGCGGGTAACCCTTAGAAGCGGGAGTAAAAGACTTGAGGTACCGGGAAGGGGAACTCATGTTTTTCACAA
>CP070707.1:1363935-1373117 GCA_020350205.1 bacterium | reverse complement strand
ATTTGATAATATGATTGGCAGAAGTCAGGTTATGCGAAATATTTTTGAGTTGATTAAAAAAGTGTCTTTTGGGAATGCCAATGTGTTGATCACCGGTGAGAGCGGTGCGGGAAAGGAGCTGATCGCCCGCAGCGTTCATAAACACTCCCTCAGGCGTAACCACCCCATTATTCCCATAAATTGTGGTGCGTTGCCGGAACAGCTCTTCGAGTCCGAATTGTTTGGCTACGAAAAGGGCTCTTTTACCGGAGCATTTCAGTCCAAGCCAGGCCTGGTCGAGCTGGCCAATGGAGGTACTCTTTTTTTAGATGAAGTGTGCGAAATGCCCCATAATTTGCAGGTTAAAATGCTTCGAATGCTGGAAGAACGGAGTATTCGCCGTATCGGGGGCCAAAGAGAAATCGTGGTAAATGTGCGAGTGGTAAGTGCCACCAACCGGAATCTGGACGAAGCCTTAAGTCAGGGCTGGTTACGGGAAGACTTTTTCTACCGCATTAATACCATTCAGATTCATGTCCCGCCCCTGCGCGAAAGGGTAGAAGATTATCCACTTCTGATTCAGCATTTCCTGGAAGGACTGGAGAGAAAGTATAACCGGGGAATCCTTGGCCTGGATCTGAAAGCCTTGGAGGTTATACAGAATTATCAATGGCCGGGAAATGTGAGGGAACTGCAAAATACCATTGAACGATCCTATTATCTGGCCTCCCCGCCTTATATAAAAGAGCGGGATTTACCCTCTTCTATATCTCAGAATCGTCTCTCCTTTCAGGATAGCGACCTGAAAGCACTTTCATACCATGATGCCAAGGAAAAGGTCCTGGAGGATTTTGAGAGAAATTATTTAAAAATTCAATTGCGAAACAATGACTGGAATATCAGTAAAACTGCCGAATCCTGTGGAATTGACCGCCGTACTATTCACCGCCTGATTAACAAATACGATTTAAAATCAGATTAATATCCTGCTAATTTTATTAGAGCCAAAATCTTCACTCAAAATTGCCAAGAGAAAATAATAATTTTGACCTGAATGCATATTTTTCTGAATTTTCTTTGTAGAGACTGAATTTTAATTGAAATTTAACCAATCCACTTGTTTGCCTTCACTTGGGTAAACTTTGTAAACTCATATATATCATTTTTCAATATTCGGGCGGGACACTCATGTCCCAATGTCATGTGGATGTCCCCTTTTCTCTAAATCATTAAATATCAATGATCTAATAGAAATTAGAACTTTGCGAACGTGACATGAATGTCTCAATCCAGCCAACTACTTCCCTAATATAATTTTTGTAACTATATATTTATTAATAGCTTAAAAGGCCTTGTAATTTTTGGCACAAATTTTGTTATTAAGGATGATGATATGCACGGTAGATTAGAGAATTAAGAAACTCTTAATCACATATTCACACATACTATGGAGGTTATTTTTATGAAAGGTAAAATCACAATTCACCACGCCGCTGCACTGGTGCTGTTCGCTTTAGTTCTCTCGCTGGCTTTCTTCAGCGGTTGTGGGGAAAAAGAAGTTATCAAGGAAGTACCGGTTGAAGTGATTGTACGGGATACCATCACGGTAACCGATACGGTGACACTGGAGATCATTATGGTAGATTCCGTCTACTCTTCTCCAGATAATATCACCCAGGGTACTTTTGTGCAGTTAACCGTATCCACCACCCAGATGCCCGGTGCCGGCAGTGATCTGACCTATGCCTGGTCAGCTGCCGAGGGCACCATCGATCACCCGGATCAGGATACCGTAACCTGGAAAGCCCCGGACGATGAAGGTGCTTATACTGTTCGAGTTACTGTATCCGACGGCAGTTATGCTGGTAGTGGTGAGAGAATCTTGGGTGTTGGTATGTATGCTCCTACGGTTACTCCTTATTTTGTGGGCGATGTTCTGAATGGATGTGCATGCCATCAACTCGATAAGGTGGACCCCTGGTCACAAACCGCTCATGCTCATGCCTGGCAAACCTTGCAGGAAAGCGGCCATCCGCGCGCATCCTGTGAACCCTGTCACTCCGTGCAGGATACTCCCGGTCCTGTAGCAGGAAACAGTGGATATGACGATGCACCGATTGAAATTTTCGAAAATGTACAATGCGAAAATTGCCATGGTCCGGCTTCAGGGCACACCCCGCCAAACTATCCTACCGAATATGAAATCTTCGAAGTGGAAACATGCGGCAAGTGTCATGACGGTACGCACCATCCTTTCTTGACAGAGTGGTTAGCTTCTCCTCACAACTATGATCGGTATGCGCATACCAGTGGCAGTTGCGCTGGATGCCACGATGGTGTTGGAGCTGCCATTCGGTTAAGTGGTGAAGCGGCAGCTTATCCATTAAATACATTCTATGGTGGTGGTAGTATTGCCGAAAGACCCGACACCTCAGTCTATGACTACCAAAATGTAGTCTGCCAGACCTGTCATGATCCTCACAGCGCTGACAATCCCGGACAACTGCGTACAGTCGCCGATGTCCCATTAGTTACTGCAAATGGGGAATCACCGGTTGTGACAGAAGGCGGAGTAGGCAAGCTCTGTATGCATTGCCACCATGCCCGTCGCGGTCCCGAAAGCCAGATTGCCAACGGCTATGCTCATTTCGGACCCCATGCCAATCCTCAGGCCGATATACTTTCTGCCAAAAGTGCATTTCATGGCGTTGCCCCGGCAAACTATCCCTGGCCCGGTCCTTCTCACTTACTGGTTCAAAACAGCTGTAAAACCTGCCACCTGGCGACAGCCGAATATGGAAGCGGACCCGGTGGTGCAGCCGTTGTTGGACACGAATTCATTCCCAAGGTAGAGGCCTGCGTGCCTTGCCACGGAACCATTGCCAGCTTCCGCGATATTCCAGCGGCTGGAGATTTCGATGGCAACGGTCAAATTGAGGGCTTACAGGATGAAGTAGACGGGCTGCTGCACTTACTGGAAGAAGCCCTGGTTGCTGATGGACTTGATACCACTGGTGTCGGAACTCTTGGTGCCCTGGGAGATACCACCCGCTCCACAGTGCTTCAGAGAGAAGCCGGATATAACCTGGCCTATGTTGAAGATGACAAAAGTCATGGTGTTCATAACCCGGACTATGTCGTGCAATTATTACAGCAGAGCTATCTCCATCTGACCGGAACACTTCCCAGAAATGCACATATTGCAGCAGGAGATAATCGCGTAGTTACAAACTGGTAATAATTCAGGATAGATACATTCTAAGGATAGAAAAACCCTCCGGAGATTTTCCGGAGGGTTTTTTTATGGCTCAAAAGATATACTCTTCCTTTTAAATAGAATTCTGCAAACTATTAATTATATCATCCCCATCATTTCGAGTCCCGCGAGAGTGGGAAGAAATCTGTTTTTGAGATCTCTCCACTCGTCCCGGCCTATAGATCCGGGACTCCGGTCGAGATGACAAAAAGCTTTAAAATCTAATGAATATCTATAAAAACAATGTTTTTAGATCACTCCAGAGAAACCTGCAATGGCCTCTATTTCAAAAAAAACTATTTCTTAAATAGATACATCCCGACCATCAGGATGGTCACCAGGCTGAAAATCACCATCAGTAAATCCGGCATCACCTTGAAGCTTTTGATAAGCGTCATCATAAAACGCCCACCCAGAAGCAACGCTACAATTAATGCCAGGTATGCACTAACCTGATTCCCTTTCGAAATGCCATAAGCACTGAGGAACAGGATTATCCCTGATAATCCTCCGGCGATTAGTGAGGCTATACTCCCCGCCTTAAAATACCCGATCAGGCCACCTGCCAGACTGAATAGACCAAACAGACCCACTACAATTACTGTTATATTCATGTTTTTATTCCTTTCATTTAATTGCAACCGAACAGTCAGCAAAATAAATATAAAAAAACAATAAATATAATATAAAATATATGATGTATTAATTGAGCCCGCCATACTTTTAGTCACAGTTTGTTTTTTATATAGTTAATAAAACTGTCATTTCGAGTCCCGCAAGAGCGGGAAGACATCCAATTTTTTAGATCTCTCCACCGCGTCCCTGCGTAAAGATCCGGGACTCCGGTCGAGATGACCGGTTCTTTTTTTATCCTCTAACTAGTTAACATTTTTAGGAACAATCCTTTGGTAATATTTTTGTGGAGCAATAGAATAATCATAATAAAAATATGATGAGTATTCCGGATTACACAAATTACACCAACTCCCGGATCAACCAATACCCGTTTAATTTTTTTACCTTGCGTGCTTAACGGCTTTGCGTGAGAACAAGATTTAGGGAAAACCGCTTGAGAACCCATTGATAATTATTTATACTTTTACTCCTTAAAACAGAAAAACGACGGTGAACACTTGATCAACATTTCTGAAAAACTCTTACAGACTCTCACAAAAGTACAGGTGGTTTATACCGATGTTGACGGAACTTTTGTCAACGACGGTTGCCTGTTCTGTAATCACTCCGGCTATACCCTGCAAAATGCCCGGGCCATCTTTCAGTTACTTGAAGCCGGGGTGGATGTGGTGATGACATCGGGACGGGAGAAAGAAAAATTGAAAGATACCGCCCGCCTGCTGGGATTTCAGAACTACATTGCCAATCTGGGAATTGAGATTGTTTACAATCAGGGAGAAAAAGTGATTACCCATTTCGGAGTCGATGTTCCCGACCACCAGAGTCTGAAAGACTGGATCCGGGAAACCGGCGCAGTAGATGCTTTGTTCAGAGCATTTCCCAACCGCATTGAGTTTTATCAGCCCTGGGCGGATTTATTGCGGACCCATTTTCTGCTGGTCGGAGAACTCCCTGATCGGGAGGCCGAACAGTTTATTCTAAAAAATTTTCCGGCTCTTCGCATCATTAATAATGGCGAAGTTGCCCCTTACCATGATTTCAAAAAGCCCAGTGCCTACCATATTGTCCCCCAAAATGTCGGTAAACAGGCTGCGGTAAAAATAGACAAATCAGAACGAAAACTGAAAACTGCAAATCTCATCGGAATCGGAGATTCTCAGGAAGATGTCTCCCTGGCACCGGAAGTCGCACTGTTTTTTTTGCTGGATGATAATGTGACCCGAAGTGAACCCAATGTCATACCCGTCGACAATTCGGATGGCAGCGGTTTCAGCCGTATCGTGGATTTTTTGGTTGCAAAACAACTTCTCTAATCATTCAATAAAATTCTTTGTATTAATTTATTTTATCCGCATTGCGGAGACATATTTATAAGGAAGGGTTATGAAAAAAAGATCTAGAAAAATAAATGAGTGGACGACAAAATTTTTAAACTTCATTGAGGTTGGCGGCAATGCCCTGCCGCATCCGGCCACTCTGTTTGCCGGTTTTGCCCTGCTGGTTATTATCATTTCCGGCCTGGCCAGCCAGCTCAATTTGCAGGTGATCCACCCCGCTACCGGAGAAATAGTCCGGGTTCAGAATCTGCTATCCGTTTACGGTCTGCATCGAATCCTGGAGGAGATGGTCACCAATTTTACCAGTTTCGCACCCCTGGGTACCGTTCTGGTAGCCATGCTGGGTATTGGCGTGGCAGAGTCCAGCGGATTGATTGCCACCATCTTGCGATTACTGGTCCTTACCGCCCCAAAAAAGTTGCTTACCTTTGTCATCGTCTTTGCCGGCATAATATCCAATACGGCCAGTGAAGTAGGGTATGTCCTGCTGGTGCCTCTGGCCGGTATTATATTCCTGGCGGTTGGAAGACATCCCATTGCGGGATTGGCAGCAGCATTTGCCGGCGTATCGGGCGGCTACAGTGCCAATCTGTTATTAGGCACGCTTGATCCACTGCTGGCCGGTCTCTCTCAGGAAGCCGCACATATCATCGATCCGGCTTATCTGGTCAATCCCGCCTGCAACTATTACTTCATGTTCATTTCAACTTTCTTTATTGCAGCTGCTGGCACCTGGGTGACAGAGAAAATCGTAATTCCCAGACTGGGACAGTATACCGGAGATGAAAAACCAGAAGAAATCCGAAAACTTTCTGCCGAGGAAAAAAGAGGATTAAAGTATGCGTTTGCCAGTTTTCTGCTCCTCAGTCTCATCATTTTGTGGGGAACTGTTCCGGCGGACGGTTTTCTGAGAAATGCCGAAACCGGAGATCTGTTGCACTCCCCTTTCCTCTCCGGCATTGTGGCTTTTATATTTTTGGGAGCCGCCGTATTCGGTATTGCGTACGGGATTGGAGCCGGAACCATCAAAAATGACAAGGAAATCATGAAGGGAATGGGAAAGTCCATGGAGACTCTTGGGGTATACATCGTGCTGGTATTCTTCGCGGCACAGTTTGTTGCTTATTTCAAATGGACAAACCTGGGACTAATTTTTGCTATTGAGGGAGCACATCTCCTGAAAGCCTCGGGCCTGGGGGCCATTCCCCTGATTATTGCATTCGTCATCCTTTCCGGATTTATCAATCTGTTCATGGGAAGCGCTTCTGCCAAATGGGCCATCATGGCCCCGGTGTTTATTCCCATGTTCATGCTGCTGGGATATACCCCGGAACTGGTTCAGGCCGTTTACCGGGTAGGGGACAGCATCACCAACATCATCTCACCCATGATGGCCTATTTTGCACTCATCGTGGCATTTGTTGAAAAATATGATAAAAAGGCCGGTATCGGTACGGTCATTTCCACCATGCTTCCATATACTCTGGCTTTTTTCATCGTCTGGACAATCGTATTGATTCTCTGGGTATGGGCGGGTCTGCCGGTGGGGCCCGGTGCGGGATTATTCCTCAATTAATTTCAATAAAACACGATATATTAAGAAATGTAAATTAATAAAAAAATGAATATAATGTATGTGACCCTGAATTCCAGTCTGGTCAGCGACGACCTGCCGGTTTATAAAATAGTCATGTCTTGAAGTGGAAACCTTTAACGGTTCCACCTCGAGCAACTTCCGAGGTGATCATCAAAAAAAATGAAATGGTCGGTTGGGACCGGGGATTCAATACCGGTAAAGAACAGGTATGGGGAGCGGAAAAGGGGAGCTATACATTTAAAAAGACAAAAATTATTCTCCCCGCTGAATACAACAGTCTCTAACCCATTACATCAAAGGGGACAGCCAGATCAGTTAATTTTAAAATCCTTAATCTGACACGTATTTTTTCCACCGTTTATAAAATTTCAGGCTGTCTTGGCTGCGGGTTTATTGCCGGGATTTTTCCTGCCCGCTGAACGGGTATCACCGGGTTTCGAAGTTGAAACGGTTTCCGCCAATCCCTCCGGTATAATAACCCAGGCAACAATATAGGTCACCAGCACCGGGAAAAAACCAGATATCAGAAATATCAGCACCGCCAGGAGTCTCAACAGATTAGGATCAACTTCATACAGCTCCCCCAATCCCCCGAAAATTCCGGCAATTTTTCTATCTGTCCGGGAACGATATAATCTTTTCATTCAGGCAATCCTTTCTATATGAAATTACATTCAGAATTTTCCTATGTTTGAGGCGGCGGACTATCCTGATCTACCTGATCGCCTTCGCCGCTCTGAATCGTCTGTTTAAAACGGTTTTTCAGCAACAGATAAATTCCAACCCCGATTAACAGCAGGGGCCAGAAATAATTGAAAGTATGATGGCCAATCCAGAACAAGGCCGCTAAACCGATTAAAATGAAAGCCGGAATCAGTAAGCCCTTCTCGCGCTTTCCCAGCAGGTACATAAACAGGAAGCCCAAACCAGGTCCCAGCAGAAAACCGGGCCAGAACTCATCCATATAATACCAGCCATAGAGCGCACTGTACTGTAACATAATCCCATAGACCAGTAAAATGGTACCGGGCATCAACAATCCATATTCCTCACGATTCGATAGCCACCCCATCCAGAAGAAAAATCCTCCCAGGATGAGTGCCAGAGGCCAAAGATCATGCCAGTCAAAGTAAAACCAATTCAAATTATTTCCCAGGAAAACAAAACCAACAAAGATAAGTATAATTCCCCAGATCAATGAACGGGTTTCTTTCTGCATAGAACCTCCATAACTTGGATTTCATTACCGTTTCTGACAATTTGCTTAAAAATAGCTACGATTTCAAGTCTATAAAGTTACCAAACGAATTTATAATGGTATTTGCAGAAGCCTATTTAACCAGAGTATCTTTAAAAAGGTAAACTGAGTACTCTCTCCATGAAGAGACCAGCATCTGAATTTATCATTCAACCGAGAGACACATTATTATTGGAGGTTGTCCTTGGAAAAAAGAGAACTGGGAAAGACCGGGATTTATCTTAGCGAGATCGGCCTGGGCACCTGGGCAATCGGGGGACCCTGGGAATGGGGTTGGGGACCGCAGAACGACCGGG
The DNA here is from genome assembly GCA_020350205.1 of bacterium. Taxonomy (GTDB): domain Bacteria; phylum Calditrichota; class Calditrichia; order RBG-13-44-9; family RBG-13-44-9; genus RQOF01. The sequence goes on along the minus strand of CP070707.1, from coordinate 1,364,758 downwards.
AATCACTGGAGGCGATCGAAACCGCGCTGGAATCAGGTATTAACTGGATTGACACTGCTCCCTCCTATGGACTGGGACATTCAGAAGAGATCATCGGAAAAGCCATTAAGGGTCAGCGGGAAAAAATATTCTTGGCTACCAAGTGCGGATTGGTGTGGGAAGCTGACGGAAAAATAAAAAACAACAATCAGCCTGCCAGTATTCAGAAAGAAGTTGAGAACAGCCTGCGGCGACTGGGCACCGATTATATCGATCTGTATCAGATCCACTGGCCGGATCCCCGAACACCCCTGGAATCTAGCTGGGAAATTATGCTCAAACTGAAAGAGCAGCAGAAGGTACGTTTTGTTGGGGTCAGCAACTTTAATGTAAGACTGCTAGAAAAATGTGAAAAAATTGGTCGCGTGGATTCACTCCAACCTCCTTACAGTCTGCTGGACCGCCGTGTAGAAACCGACATTTTACCCTGGTGCCTGGAGAATCACACCGCCGTTATCGCCTACAGTCCGCTTCAGAATGGTCTGCTCAGTGGAAAATTCGATAAATCCCGCCTGGCTCCGGATGACTGGCGTCATAAGAGCACATTTTTCAAGGAACCTGCTTTTTCGAAAAACCTGGAATTCACCGAAAATCTCAAACCGCTGGCCGGACGTCATAACAAATCGGTATTACAGTTTGCCATTGCCTGGGTTCTGATGCACCCCGCGGTAACCGCGGCAATCGTTGGTGCCCGACGCGCTTCACAGGTGCAAGAAATTATGGGTGCTGCTGATTGGAAATTGAGTGAGGATGACATGGCTGAGGTAGAAAGGGTGAATCGGAG
>CP070707.1:1316728-1363835 GCA_020350205.1 bacterium | reverse complement strand
AACAACTCTAATCCAACCCCTTCATTTTTAATTCGGGTTGAATAAAAGGGTTTTAAAACCTCATGAAGTGCTTTTTCAGGAATGCCCAAACCATTATCTCTGATACAAAGCTCAATATACTGGCCAGCTTTAAGATAATAAGGTTTATCTCCTAATAGTCCGTCTTTTTGTTGTGAGATATAAGACGTTGAAAATTGAATTTCCGGTCGAATCCTACCCTGTAACGCAATGACACTATTGCCCACAATAATATCCAGTAGTCGCCGGATTTTAAGCGGATAAAGAGTGGTACTTTTAATAACCGGATCGATCTCCAGTTTGATCTTAATATTCTTAGGAAGTTCACTCTTTTTTGAACTAACATAAGCATTTAGAATTTTATTGATGTTTGCTTCTTGCTTTTCTTCAAGGCCCTCCAGATCATGATTCAATAATTTTTTTATTAGATTTGCAGATCGTTGTGCTGCCTCTTCCATCTGTTCCAGTTTCTGATAATTGGAATTAGTAGTTGTTATTGAATCTTTTAGAAGATCTATATTCGGTATAATAGTGGTCAGCAAATTGTTAAATTGACTCACCAGAATTCGTGAAAATTGGTCAATTTCATCCAGAATTTCATTCCGACGTTCAATCCTCTCTTTATGATAATTTTCAGTTACCTTTGCTCCAATCACAAGGACGAGATCAGTCTGAGATTTAATTTCAAGAGGACTGATAACAAACTCAACTATTTCCGTCTGTCCACTTCGCATTGATATCGGGGAACGAAAAATTTGCAGTGTTTTTTCCCTGATTCTTAAAAGAATTTTTTTTGCAGCCGGTCGCTCTGAAGAGGGTATCATTTCAAGAAAATCCTCACCAAGAATTGATCCCTCAGAATCCCCAATATCCCTTACAGCCGCTAAATTCGTATGCAGAATAGTCTGACGGTTATCCAAAGTAAAAACATACAAAGGACTTTTTTCAAACAACTTTGAAAATTTAAAATCTTCCCCAGAATTCAGAAGTTTTGACTGCTGGATAAGCCGAGATTTCAGAACCGCAAAATAAAAATTTTGATACAGTATGAGCGATATGAGACCCAACACCAGATTTATCAAACTCACATCCTGCATTTCAAAGTTATCTTTTTCGCGAAGAAGGAAACCCAGTCCAAAAACATTTCCCCGGGCTATTAAAGGAAAAACAATAGCTGACTTGGTATTTAGTTCCGACCACTTAATTTTATCAGTGTAGAACGACGTAGTATCTGCTATTAATTTAGATAAAACTTCCCCTTCAAATTTGGACTTCAGGAATTCTATGTTTGAGGATTCTACAAATTTCTTTATTTTTTGCTGAGAAGAGCGGTCTGAAAAGTAAATTTCATATTGACGATTATCGTCCTTTAATTTGTAGACCACAAACCCATGCTGATAATTAATTTTTTCTATCAAAAACCGAAAAATATGTTCAATGGTTTTTTCAGAGCTTTTACAATGAATGACCTCTTTTTGAAAATCGAGCAGCTCAGAGAGTAAATTTATACTTTGGGTAAATGAGTTAAACTGAGTATCAATGTTTTGGAGACCCTGATTGATGTAGTCATGTAGAGCGGAAAGTTCTGCTGATATCTTGCCTAATTCGGAAAAGATAGCTGCATTTTCTTCCATTTTTTTTAGTGAAGTAATAACTGATTCCAATTGAAACGTAATATTTTCCCGGTCTTTCATGATATCCCAATCTGAATATGATTTAAGAATATTTGCTGATCTTTGATTTCTTCCAATATTCTTTCGCGGATCCTTTTATATTCTTTATTAGACATGCTTATATGATCTTTGGATGATGTGGTCAATTCTGTCAACTCAGAATAATTGGTGATGCCTATTTCCAGATCATGGGCGAGGAAATTACCCAGAGATAACAGCTCATTTAAGAAACCCTGCTCAAAACGGGAGTCATTATTTGAATTCCCATGATGTCCCCCGATCATGGCCACCAGATTTGACGGCAAATTCCAATGTGCGGAAAGTTCCCCCCCAATAAACGCATGATTCACTCCCAAATACTGATTCTCCATATCTAATATTTGAATCCCATCCTGCTCCTGTTTTTCCAGGAGTAAATGATACTCTTCTCCCAATTTAGACAAAAGAACTGTCTTTCCAATATCGTGCAATAAACCACCAAAATAGAGCAATTCCTTATTTTCAGAATTAAAATTTTCGGCCAACACCTTTAACGAAAGTGCAGTTACTAAAGAATGACGCCAAATACTCTGAAGATGTTTTTGATATAGCTGAGGTTTGAACAGACTGGACATTGACACTGAAAGAGCTATGTCCTTGACCTGCTCAAATCCAAGTATCACCACCGCCTTTTCAACAGAAGATATTTTTCCGGAATAATTGAATAAACGGGTATTGGCAATTTTCAGAACATGAATTGTAAGAACGGGATCGCATGAAATCAGTCTTAAATACCCCGAAATATCCGATACCTTTTTGTGACCTCGCCGAATAAGCTCCTGAGCGATTTCTTTATTGCCGGGTAGAACAGGGAATTCCGTGATCCACCGGGGCAGATCAATAATAATTGAGCTATTTCGGGCAATCATAATTATGCTTTACTTAAAAAATTATAATAATATCGACAAAAATATAAAAACCACCTTCAAAACCAACTCATCTATACTTAGTCAATACTGTAAATTCAATCTGCGAATTTTATTTCGCAAAGTACGAATAGAAAATCCCAATTTTCTGGCAGCATGGGTCTTATTTCCCTTAGCATCCTTCAATGCCCTGCGGATAATCTCGCGCTCACATACCACAAGTTGATCTTTAAATGATTCCTTATGACCACCAATTTCTGGCATGACCACAGTTGATTGAGATTCCTCGGTGATTTGGGATTGCAAAAAAGCAGGTAAATCTGTTGTATCAATTCGGTCCGAGTCGGTCATAACAATTGCATTTTCAATTGTATTTTCCAATTCTCGAACATTACCAGGCCATTTGTACTGCATGAGGACATTCATGGTATCCTGAGATATCCCGCTGATTGATCGCTGGTTCTTTTCAGAATATTTCTGGATGAAAAAATCAATAAGGGGGCCAATATCTTCCGGTCGTTCTCGCAGCGGTGCGATGGTAATCGGAATTACATTTAAACGATAATAAAGATCTTCCCTGAACAATGATCTTTCCATAGCCTGCTCAAGATTTTTATTGGTAGCAGCAATCAATCGTACATCGACTTCAATATTTTCGATGCCGCCTACTCTGGTAAAAATTCGGTCCTGCAAGAACCGCAACAACTTTGCCTGAACACCAAGCGGTAACTCTCCAATTTCGTCCAAAAACAGGGTTCCTTTATGCGCCAGCTCAAATTTTCCCTTTTTCGATTTATAAGCACCGGTAAATGCCCCTTTTTCATGACCAAATAGTTCACTTTCCAAAAGCGTTTCCGGAATTGAGGCACAGTTTATCTCAACCAGATTTTTACTGGCCCTGGAACTCTCATAGTGTATTGCACGCGCAATCAATTCTTTGCCGGTCCCACTTTCCCCCCGAATAAGGACGGTAGCTTCGGTGTTGGCCACCTTAAGAATTTTCTTGAAAATTTCCTGCATTTTGCCACTAACACCAATAATATTTTTAAAACGATAAGTCTGCTGCAACTTCTCCTTTAAATCAATATTTTCCGAGATCAATTGTTGTTCTTTGATGGACCGCTTAATCACGATCAGTAATTCATCCAGATCAATTGGTTTGGTGAGATAGTCATAAATACCCAATTTCATAGCCTCAACAGCATTTTTTACAGAACCAAAAGCTGTCATCATGATAATTTTGATCTCAGGAGCCTGCTGCAAAATGAGTCTGGAGATCTCAAGGCCATCCTTATCCGGAAGCAGATAGTCCATCAGGACAATATTGAATTGACTTTTTTTTATCTCATCAAGTGCAATTTTCCCATTTTTGGCCTTGGATACGGCAAATTTTTCATGCTCCAGAATTTCCGCCAAACCTTCCAGAGTATTGAGGTCATCTTCAACAATAAGGATTTTTTCATTCATACCAAAAAGCTCCCCGTGGATTTACCTATTCATAAATGAAACCCAATATTAATCTATATCTATAATATAATAATTTTATACTTACCCTTTTAAATCCAGTAAAAGCCTCACAAAACCGTCATTGATCAGAAAATTTATTCGATTCCAGATAAAATAACTAACTAATTATTCAATGGTTAAGTTCAATTAAACTACAGTCGTAAAATCTATTTTTACAATTTTCAGTGAACTGCCGGACAAAAATATATAGAAGTGTCAATCATTGAGACGACTTTCACTGCTTCGATTCAACAATTTTGTTGAATCGGCGGATTTCTGGAAAGCTCGTAACATAAGCTCATCCTTCCCACGGCAGGGTAATGATAACGGTAGTTCCAGATCCTTCAATACTCTCAACTTCGATTTTACCTTTATGTCCTTCAATGATCTGTTTGGCAATCGCCAATCCCAAACCGGTTCCGGTTCGTTTGGTGGTATAATAAAACTCGAATATTTCTGAAAGTTTTTGTTTAGGTATACCCACTCCGCTATCGATGAACCTGATCTGAATTCCTTTAAAATCAGACTTCCCTTTTTTTCTGTCTGGATTAAGCATAGTTTGTACAATCACTTGCCCACCATCCTTCATGGCATCGAATGAGTTTAAGATTATATTCTGAAAAACCTGTTTCAGTTGATTATAATCAAACATACCATAGAACGAGCGATCTGAATACTCGCGTTTAACTTCCACCGCAAGACTTTTTGCCTGTCCCTCCAAAGTTAAGATGACTTCTTCCAAAATTTGATGTAAATCTGAACGAATGAGATTAAGTTCCGGGGGTCGCGTAATGGCCAGAAAATTTGTTACCAGACTGTTCATCCTGTTGATTTCAGATGTAATAATATTCAGATATTTCATCTTTTTTTCAGGGGGTGAATCGGTTTGGCTAATTAAACGGCGCAATATCTGCAAATTGATATTCATGGCGTTTAAAGGATTTCTTATTTCATGACTGACCAGGGAAGCAAAACGGCTGATAGCAGCTAATCGTTCCATACGCCGGAGTTGACGCTGATTTTTTTCCAGAGATTCCGCCATTTTGTTAAACTCATCTCCCAATACCACCAATTCATCCTGCCGTTCAATCTTAATTCTATGGGAGAGATCGCCTTCTGCATACGTTCTCACCCCTTTCACCAGGGTTTCTATGGGTTGCGTGATTCGCCGGATGGTTCCGAAAGCCAGAAAGAGTGCCAAAATTGTAGTAATGGAAACAAAAATAGTCACCTGAATCCGCATTTTCCGAACCAATTCAAAAGCCTCATCCTCATTTTGCTGAACAACGATACCCCAGGAAAATTCCCGCACCGGGACATAGGTCGCAAACAAATTAACATCATTTTCAGCATAAAAACTCATCCCCTCTTCACCGTTTCTTAATGCATTAAAAAACGGATATTGGGTGAAATTTTCGCGGCTTAAAACCCGCGGTTTATCAGGATGGGCTATGGCATTACCCTCAGCACTGATTAACATTGCAAAACCTGTTTTACCAACCTGAATACTATCGAGCAAAGTCCAGATATTTTTCAGATCGATCTCACCCACCAGTATGCCTTCTACCGTATTGTATCTTCTTATGGGGAGTGCGATTGACATGGCGGGAAAATTTGAAGGGGTAAAATTAACATTTGAAAAATATTCATTGCCGGTAATCGCTACATAATATTCCGGCTCTCTCTGAAAATTTTTAAGCTCTTCTCCAAAGCTCGTGGTTACAACAGAAATACCCGAACGATCCAGAATATATATTTTGCGGAAAATACTATAACTGTTCTGAATCTTATTAATATAACGGCTCTGGGTAAAACGCTCCATCTCAATAATATCGCGGGATTGAGCCATGGTATTCAAAATAGTAAGGGGTTCTTTGACAAACAGGGAGACACCGTTACTGGCACCTCGGGCAATTTCCAGATTTCGCTCAAATATATAAGTTTGGACAGTATTTTCAGTTAAACCAATCAGAAGAAAACTGGCAATGAGAATGGGAAGCACCCCAAGGCCAACAAAATTGAGGATCAGTCGACGCTGGATTTTTCTCTCCAGATAACGCCGTATGTTTCGCTTGCTGATTTTTAAATATGTACCAATCCTCAGGGAATTCATGAATTTAACATCTATGGATATTTCTGTAAAGATTTGGGGACAAACCAATTCTCATAAGGCATCAGTCGCCAAAAAGAACGGCTATCTCCACTTTGTCTAATTCTGGCCTGTTCAAATCGATTATACAGAGCATAAAATATATGATCATCAAAATAGAGAAAAATTGCCGGGGCCTCATTATTGATTATGATCTGAAATCTCCTGATGTATTGTTTAATGAGGTCAGGATTATTATCAGCTCTTCTAAAAATGGCTTCGATTGTCGGATTAGAATAATTAGTCACTGCAGACTGATTTTTCAATATTTCTTCATAGAATTTCTTGACCACTCCAAAAAGATCGTCTTCGTAATAGGAATAATCCTGTAAAACCGCAACATACTGGTTTAATTCGACCAACCTCTTTTTTTCCTTAAAAGAAACCGGTTTGGGCAAAACGTTAATTCCCAATTCAGAGAGTTGAATCTTAACAATTCTGGCAATACTCTCCTCCAGAAAGGAATTTTCTTCGAACAGCAATTCCAGATGTAATGGCTCCCCATCTTTTTCAAGAATTCCGCGAGGAGTGGTAATACCCCAACCTTCTTCCTGAAGAATATTAACACTGATGCCCGGTTCATAGTTTTGTTGGAATAAATCTCTGTAAAAAAGCGGGTGAACAATGTCTACAATGGAATAAGCAACGTGGCCAATATTCTCTTTCACAATATTATCTACTATTTCCTTAGAATCGATGCCACTACGGATAGCCAGCCTGACTTTGGGATTATCAAAAGGTCTGCGGTTGGTATTAAACAAAATATAAAACAATTTTTTCTCGGGCCGCGGAGTAGAAAAAATTTTAATCTGGTCTTTTAGAACCTGGTACAGACGATTGGCGGTAATGGTCTCTTTTACTTCAATAAAATCAAGTTTTCCTTGCAGAAAATCATCATTCATCAATTGTTCATTTTCATAAAAACGAAAAACGACCTTGTTGAGAAAAGGTCGCCCAAATACATAGTTTGAATGTGAAGCTAAAACGATGTTGTCATCACTCAATTGTTCTAAAGTGAAAGGGCCATTCCCCAGAGGCCTGCTTTTCGAAAATAGATCATATCCTCTCTGAGATAAATTTTGATAATAATCTTGCGATAAAATAGGGATATCCGATAGACTCAAGTCAAAAAAATTATCTTTCTGTTTAAGAACGATATTGAATCCCAGATCACCAATGAGATCTATTCTTTCAATATTCGAAAAATCAATCTTTCTGTTTAGTATAAAACCACCATATTTTTTCAGAATCTCGAAGGTAAATCGAACATCGTCGTTCAAGAGATAGGAACCGTCATGGAAATATATATTCCTGTTTAAGTCGTAAATCCATTCTTTTCCCTGTTTTGATGAAAGTGTTGATGCTATTCGCCGGGAAACAAGATTAGAAGTCTGGCCAAACCGATCCACATTCTGTTGCAGACCATTCCCGAACACAAAGCGTATCAGCTGTTTTTCCACCACATTATTCAGCTGAAAAGGATGTAAATAGAGTGGTGGTTCTCCGACAATTCCTATAACCAGCTGATCACCATAAGATTCTGCAGTTTGAAGAGGAATTTGACTTGTCAGGGAAGAATAGGATAGAAGATAAAAGAGCAAAAAAAGTCGGAATATTTTCAAAGGCCTTCCCAGCTATATACTATATTTTTAAATTATAACAAATATAGCACCCAAAATCAATTTCAATAATTCATATACATTTAATTATTTTACCTTCTTTTCATGCAAATTTTACGCATTAACTCATGTGAAGTTTATATCACATTTTTAAATATTTTATTTAAATACTAAAAAAATAAGAAAAATTCCCTTCAAATTACTTCTTATCTTATTGTATATATTATACTTATTAAAATATTCGAAACCTTGGCCACCTTTGGGGGTGCTTGCATTCAGTATAAAAATATTTTATATTTGGCGGTCAAATAATGAATTTGAAAGAGTCTATTATGGAAGAAATATTACAAGATATTCACTTAGAGCATCACCATGGGGAACCTATTTTTCGCATCGGTACTATCAACGGTCAGGAGTACATTGATTTTCATGTATTCGGATCTTTTTCTGTTCTGGATTCCACAGAAAAGGTTTTATTTCCCTCTATTAAATCTGACATGAAGTGGCGCGTAAAAATTAAAGAAAGCAAAGCAGGAAGTGAAAAATTCCGGCTTATTCTATATGAAACGTTTGAAGCGAAAAGAATCGAAAATAAACTTAAAATTGCACAAAAATTTGATCCTGAAGCAAAAATTGAAGTACTGGGAGGCAATATATTTCTGGATGAAATAAAGATTAACAGTAATGTAAAATATGTGGTTATATCTGGAGAATATGAAACTGAAATAGACGCCCGCAAAGATTTTAAAAAATTCAAACCCGAATTTAATCCAACCGTAATCAAAGATACTGTCAGGGAACCCAAGGGCATCCTTGAATTTTTCGATGCCGAATATGAAAATGCAGGTGAGACAAAAAATTATTTTAAAATAGTTCCCGATGATGTACAGACCAAAACCAGGCTTTATAATGTCAGAACGTATGACAATATTCTACAAAAAGAACATTTTGACGACCGGGTTTATAATGGCAGCCTGGAGTTCAGACTGGATAATCAGGGCAAATTGATGGTCATCAGTGAGATTCCGCTTGAATCATATTTAAAGAGGGTGGTCTATTCTGAGATTGGAAAAGATTTGCCCATTGAATTCAGTAAGAGCCTGGCCATTGTCTGCAGAAGCGAAGTACTGTCTCGAGTAAAACACAAGCATCCCGGAGATCCATTTGACATGTGTGATTGGGGACATTGTCTGCGTTACTACGGTAATGATTTTGAAGATCCTAATATTGATCGGGCTGTGGAGGAAACCCGGGGACAGGTGATATTTACCAATGGTAACATCTGTGACGCTTATTTCAATCTCATTTGTGGTGGACACACCGAGGATGCAAGCGGTGTTTGGGAGATAGATGAATCCCCCCAATTCCATGGAAAATATGATTGGAAAGATCAACCCAAAGAGTTCAAAAACCTGCACAAGGAAGATGTGGTTCGTAAATGGATTCTCTCCCGACCGGATGCCTGGTGTAACCTCAAGGGCGGAGATGTTCCTCAATCACTGGAAAAATACAAAAAGTATTTTCGCTGGGAAGTAAATTATTCCCGGCAGGAACTGGAGAAACTCATTTATAAAAAAACCGGTGAAGATATCGGTGTATTATTTGATATCATCCCCTTGAGACGAGGAAGATCCGGACGCTTGAAGGAACTGGAATTGATTGGGAGTCTGAAAAATTATAAGATCCGCGGAGAACTGTATATTCGTGAAACTCTGGCCCAAGATTACCTGGAAAGTTCTTGCTTCATCATTGAAAAAGAATTGGATGAAATCGGGACACCTATCTCTTTCACCCTGGTGGGTGCCGGACAGGGACATGGTGTTGGCATGTGTAAAGCAGGTGCGGCAATTATGGCCTCCCATGGACATAACTGGAAGGAAATTCTCCAGCACTATTTTGAAGATTGTAATATTTCAGCAGTCTATAAAGCTCAAAAGTAAGTTGCATTTGATTGACTTGATGGAAACTGAGAATCTGATATTTTAAACAAAAACGACAATCACCAAACAATTTATATGGAAAGAATTATGGTAGAAGAAATTCAAGACCGACTAGAACAATCCCGAGAAATACTGCAAAATTTACGGAGATATCTTTGACCTTGAATCAAAGGAAAAGGACATCCAGGAATTAGAGAAGCAAAGTAACAATCCCGCCCTCTGGAACAATCCGGAGAAAGCACAGACTCTGCTAAAAAAACTTAGTTCTCAAAAAGAAATCGTAAAAGAGTGGTCAGATTATCAAAAAGAACTGGATGATCTGACGCTGCTGCTGGAGATGAGCCAAGAAGAAGAATCTTCTGGTGTGATCTCTGAATTGGATGCAGAAAGTAAAAAGTTACTCCAAAACATAAAAAGTCTGGAACTTCGTGGAATTATGGCCGCCCCTGAAGATAAAAAGGATGCGATTTTAACCATCCATCCCGGCGCCGGAGGAACTGAATCGCAGGATTGGGCCGAGATGCTCATGCGGATGTATTTACGCTGGTCGGACAAAAATAATTTTATATCTGAGGTACTGGATTTACTGCCTGGAGAAGAAGCCGGAATTAAAAGTGTTACAATCGAAATTAAGGGATCACACGCCTTTGGATATTTGAAAGCAGAAAGTGGTGTCCACCGACTGGTCCGCATCTCCCCCTTTGATGCGAGTGGCAGACGACACACCTCTTTTGCCTCAGTATTTGTAGTTCCGGAAGTGGATGAAGAAATCGAGATAGATATCAATCTTAATGACCTTCGCATCGATACCTATCGAGCCAGTGGAGCCGGGGGCCAGCATGTAAACCGAACCGATTCAGCGGTACGCATCACCCATATCCCCAGTAATATTGTGGTTACTTGTCAAAGCGAACGCTCTCAGCACAAGAATAAAGCAAATGCGATGAAAATTCTGAAGGCTCGGCTTTATCAGAAAAAATTGGAAGAAGAAAGAGAAAAAAAACAAAAACTGGAAGATGCCAAAACCGGTATCAGCTGGGGGAATCAGATTCGCTCCTATGTTTTTCATCCCTATAATATGGTGAAAGACCACCGGACCGATTATGAAACCTCCGACATCCAAAGGGTTATGGATGGTGAAATAGAGGATTTTATCAATGCGTTCTTACTGGACAAAGATGAAATTAAATAAACTTGTATATCAGAGTAAGGTGGATGGAAGGTTAGATTCAGAGACGAACACTATGAAGTTTAGAACCACTTAAAACTCAATTGTATTACGCACTTAGTCGGTTTTATACACGGTAATACCATAATGAATTGGATCACCAGGTGCATCGTCATTCCAGTCATTAAAACTGTGCGAACCGTCTGTATTATAGAATAGAATATATCTTCCGGCAGGAAGTTCGATGGTCTTTTCGACTTTGCGATTTTTTTTAGCTCCTCCCGCCCAACGCGTTTCACTATAGTCCATTTTCCATACTTTCACACCTGTACTTGCATTTTCAATCCAGCCATAGTCATACATTTCATCCCAATCCCCCTCCCCGATGGCATAAATCCGGATCTTGGTGGATTCCCTTAATTCGAATCTTTCCTGATATAACCGGCCATCGGTAACCCGGATAATCTGTGCGATAACATTTTCTGCCATCAGAGCTTCTTCAATTTTTTGAATATTCTCCTTGTTGAATTTGGGATCGGCTGGGAAAATAGTAATCCCCCAGTTGGAAGGATTATTGGGAGGCGAGGCATTCCAGTCCGCATAGCTATGTGAGTTATCCGTCATAAAATAAACCATATATGAACCTGCAGCCAGGGTAATGACCTCATCCACCTGGCGATTTTTGTCTGCACCACCTGCATTACGCGTTTTATTATAGGTCATTTCCCAGATTTTTTCATCAGTTTCCAAATCCATGATCCATCCGTAATCAAACATTTCTCCCCCTCTACCTTCACCGAGGGCGTAAATTCTAATTTGCATGGATGTAGATAATTTAAATCCTTCCTGCACGAATTTATCATCGCCCAGCCGGGTAAGCTCCACAATAGGAGCAATTTTCTGCTTTATGAGGGGTTCAATGCTTTTGGGATCAAATTCGCCGTTTAAACCGCTTATGGTGATTCCATAAAAATCGGGATCATAGGGTGGATTGGAATTCCAACTGTCTGGCGCATGAGAATCATCCATCACAAAATAAACCCAATAGCTGCCCGGTTCTAAAGAAATAATCTCCTTCCATAATTTGTTTTTTTGAGCTCCACCGGCATATTCTCCCTTATCAGGTAGGGATTCCCAAATTTTTTCAGAATTTTTAGCATCAACAATCCAACCATAATCAAAAGTTTCGGATTTGTAAGATTCTCCAGTCGCATAAATCTGAAACCGACCTGGCTTTTTGAGTTTAAATCCTTCCTGTCGAAATTCCGAGTCAGATAAACCGGTCATACTCACTACCGCTTGTTCTTTTATAGCCTTATGAAATTTTTGAATCGAGCTTCGATCAACTACCTCATCAATCTGCGAAATTTCAATATACCAGGCATTCTGTGTCTCTTCATATATATCTTTATTTTTGAATAATTTATTGAAGAATTTGCCGAGACTGAAAAATCCATCATCAAATATAACAAACGCAGGTTCCCGTGCAGAATAATATACCTCATAGTCACCAGCGGGTAATGAGACTTCTCCCTCAAAAATTCTGGTAAAGGGTACATCTTTATTCTCTCGGGTATTATCAAAGGTCATTCGCCACACCATCTCTCTGGTCTTAGCATTCAATATCCAGGGATAGGCAAACATCTGATTGGGATCACCCATCACCGAGAAAGATTTATCCTGATCCAATTTTTGTCCTGATCCAATAGCTTCAATCGATATTTCTCTTGCCGTTCGAAGTGAAAAACCAGCGACTTGGATTTCATCCAGACGAATATCATCTATTCTTAACTTATTTCTTGACTGCCCCCATAACATTTGGGTCATAATCAGAATTAGCAGCAGGAATGCCGTATGTCTCATGCGAACTCCCCAGGTTAGAATCAGTTTACCCTCCTTCATTGAAAATCTTCGGATAAAAATACTTAGAATTACTATAGAATATAATAACTTTTGCGAAAAATCATGAACATTCTTTATTTCTGTCAGACTCATTCTGTGAAAATCCTAAATTGTATTACTTACACTTAAATTACGACTGCTTAAAACAATTGTTACAATCCATATCACTTTCATGGAGTAAAATAAAAGTAATCTGTTGTCAATTGATAACTAAATTTTGTTTAAGTTGTAAATGTTAAATAGAGCCAGGATCGTACTCATAATTAGGATTATGTTTTGATAACCCTGACCTGGTAGTCAGCAGGAAGAAAAATAAAAAAGCCCCGAAATATCGGGGCTCTAATTCAGGTATTCAGAATGATTACGAAACCTTGACTTCAATTTCTTTAGGCTTGACTTCTTCGGTTTTCGGTAATCGTATGCTCAGGATTCCATCTTTAAAATCCGCCGAGATTTTTTCAGATTTTACCTTATTAGGTATCTGGAAGGTTCGGCAAAATTTCCCAAAAATTCTCTCAACCCGATGATAATTTCTTTCTTTTTCCTCTTTTTCCTTTTTACGTTCACCTTCCAATTTAAGCATACCATTAGTGAAAGTAATATGAATATCTTCTTTACTTAAGCCAGGTAAATCCACATTCAACAGATATTCATCCTTATTTTCACTGACATCAACCGTGGGGTACCAGTCCGAGCGACTGATATCCTCATCATCACTCCACACATCCCTGGAGAAGAAACGGTCAAAAATGCGATTCATTTCATCCTGCATACTCATGATATCCCTTGTGGGACGCCATCTAACCAGTGTCATATTTTTTCCTCCTTTTTTTTTGGTTATCTTTACTATAATGATTAGACAAAAGATGTGCCAAACAATGTTGTAACTTTATAAATAATTGTAAATAAATAGTTTAAAGCTATAATCGGTAAAACTTAAGTCACCAGGTGGGTCTGAAATCTTTGCAGGAAAACTAAAATTTTGACAAACCTTTCCTGCCGGATATGAAATTATTTCAAAAATTATCTGTCATTTTTTCAGGCTGTCGATATGAGCCTTCATACTCTCAATCAGCATTTTGGCATTTTGGATAGCTCTTCCCTGGGGATGGTTATTAAAAAAGATGTAGGTTTTATATGCTTTTCCCAGAATCCGGGATAGTCCGATCAGCCATTCATCCAATTCCTGCTGATTATATAAATAGTTATAACGGGTCTGATTAGTCCCTTTCCACCAATCCTGAGTATTCCTGCCATGAAATCTAACATAAGCCAACTTGCCAATCACAATCTCCTGTGGTTCAATTAATCCCTTCAACCGAGGTTCATCTACGTTTACGTAACCAAGGTGATATTTTTCTAAAAATGGTGCCAGTTCCGGATGAGTCCAGGTCCAGTTTCTAAATTCCACGAACAGGTCATATTTTTCAAACTGCTCTTTCAACCATTTCAAATATTCACGATTCTCAGGAGTATTCTTGAATGAAAATGGAAATTGGGCTAAAAATCCCGAAAATTTAGCCGTATCAACCAGGGGCTGAATAGCTTGACATATCTGATGTGCTGCAGTTACATCCATTTTTCTTTCGTGGGTGGTCGATTGATGAACTTTTACAATGAATTCAAAATTTTCCGGCGTTTTTTCACTCATTCGTGCAAAAACGGCGGGATGGGGTATTCTGTAATAAGTAGAATTGACTTCCACACAACTAAAATGCTGACAATAATAATCTAACATTTTCCCTTTGGGAAGCTGCACCGGGTAAAATACCCCGCGCCAGTCCTCATAACTGTAACCACTGGTCCCAATCATAACTTTCATGATATAACTTTCTTTTCTTCATATTCCCCGGTTAGCTTATTTGGGAAAAACCAAATTAAATAATACTTTCTGCCAGTTCCTGATAGAGTTGAACCAAGGCCTCACCCTGTGTTTCCCAATTCCACTTCAACCTAGCTTTCAGGCAGTTTTGATGATAGGTTTCCCAGGCATCCTGCCGGGTCAGCATAAATTCTATTGCAGAGGCAATTTCTTCCGGCCGGGAGGGATCAACCAGTAAGGCTACCTCAAATTCCCGGTTAAATTCCTCAAATGTTGGAATTCGTGAAGCAATCAAGGGTGTGCCGGCCATGACGTACTCAAAAAATTTATTGGGCGAGGCATAGGTATAATTAACCGATAAAGGTTCAAATAATACCAGACCAGCGCGGGCTTTTTGAGTTTCCTGCAATATCTCTGACCATGCCACTTTACCGCGCAGGTGAATCCGGTTCTGAAGTCGATCGGTGTTTATCCTATGACGCAGTTCTGACTCCAATTCACCAAATCCAATTATTTGCAGTTTCCCAGATTTTACACGTTCCATGGCGGAAAGGATCGAGCGAAGACCGCGACCCTCTTTGAGAATTCCCTGAAATATGGCAATTTTATTTCGCTGCTCAAATCCAGGTATTGTTTCCTGGTTTCCACTGTCAGTTAGGTTAGGGAAATTCATAATGACTGTCGATTTTTTAATCGAGGGATAATCTTTCAGAAACAGACGCTGATGCCAGCCATTAATCACAATCAGTGCAGAGATCCTTTTAATGAACAATCTTTCTGTTATTGCCCAAATAAAACCTGAAATTTTTTTTTGCTGAAAAACTTCCAATCCACGAAAATATTCATGAGCATCGTATACCAGTATCCCTTTTTTAAAAAAGTTGGCCAGAGCTGAGCCCGGTACAACCCACAAATCATGGACATGTAAAATATGAAAGTCACAATTCAGGAGCCTAAAAAACAGTTTTATATTAAAGCTAAGAAATTTTAGAGGTCCCTTTCGCCAAAAACGGATTGCGATTCTTTTTATGGTAATTTGATTTACCTTGCTAATCTCCGGCAATTCCGAGGTTTTTAGTGCCAAAATTTCCACAGAATATCCCTGATGGTATGCCGTGATAGCCTGATTAAAAATCCGACGCTCATTGTCACAGGGACTAATGGTGGTGTGAATTATTTTTATAACTGATTTGGGCATAGGTTCAATTATTGTTTTGGATTCTAAATAATCCAGCTGTCTAGGCAAAGGGGAATCGAAATCGTTCCGTTCCTTTTTTCAGATGTTTAATGGTCACTCGATACAAAAATTGATTTTCTGGATTTATTCGGGCGATCTGAGGACCTAAAACCAGAGGCATGGGTGAAATTACTTGTAGACATAGATTATTAATCTGATAGCCTGATTCAAGAATAAAATCAAAATACCCCTCATCGGTCCTGAGGTGCTTCAAAGTGATGCCAGCACGGTTTTTCCACCATTTCAACATTTGTTCTAAAGAATCATTATAATACTTTTTATGATCTAACCAGCTAAAGATGCTTTCCCAAAGAGGCTTAAAGTCAGCCTCAACTAAATTGTGCGGATGCCAGAGGAGATGAAGTAAACCCTGACAATTTTCGATTTGATTTACAATATCCTTAAAAACTAATTGACTTCCGGATTGATACTGCTGACCTTCCAGCCAGGGATAGTCCATCACCGTAAAGGGAATTTCATAAAAGCCCAGGATTTTCGTATTTTCGGCATCAAATGTTCTAAAGGGAAAACTGGTTCCGGCTCGAAATCCCATAGTCAGGTTATAGCCACAAGACGAATCATAATGAAGACCGGCGTTCTGAAAATTTCGCCAGGCTTCTGGAAATTGTAAACGTAGATAATGCTGACGGACACCCGTTATTTCCTTCCCAATTATTCTTTCCAGTTTTTTCTTTTCTCGCATGATTCGCTTGGGATGATCAAATGCAAAGCGGCTGCTGTGCAAACCGATCTCATGATTTTTTTTCACAATTTTCTCGAACAGCTGGCGAAATTTAGCAGTATTGATATTGTAACGATAATTCAATTTTTCCCATCTACGGGCAATAACAAAGAATGTGGATATGATATCTTGTTTATCATAAAAATCCAATAAATCATCGAAATTCCAGTACAAATTATCACGAAATAGGGAATGAGTGAAACTATGCGTGAATCTTTTGAAATTTGCCGTGAATAATTCCTTGGCCAGTATTTTTGGCCCGTATTTTCTGATCAGATCAATATCATGGGAAATGATTAAGGCAAAAGGATGCCCGAGGGGCCAGGGCATTTTACTCAAAAAAGGAATCTTGTGCTGCTGACAAAATGTCATTATCTCTTGCTGAATATCATTCAAAATCAAATCCAGTTCGGCCGTGTGGAGAGGAGAGGGTTCCTGATCCGGAGAAGGGGTATCCCTGCAAAACAATCTCTGGGCAAACGCCCTTGCTGTTATATCGTTTATGGAGATCGTTGACAGATCATTAGAAATACGTTGAATTCTCTTCTTATATGATTCTGAAAATATGAGTTTAAATTTGGCTTCGCCCGGAGTTTCAGAGGAAAACCATCCCAGGGTATTTATAAAATAATCACACAGGTATTTATGCTGAATTAAGGCGGAATCTAATAATTTCTCTATTAACATAGGTAGTGTGAAGCCATGATGATATAACTTTAATGAGATTAGCCCGGTTTGACAATCTGGCGTTTTTTCAGGGCATCCAGGACCTCTGCCAATCGGTCTTCTGTCCAATCTTCATTTCGATAATCTAAAATACCATAGATAATGTGATTTTTCTTGGCTAGTATGGTTCTACCCCAGAGCGGTTCATTGACTACATAATAATCGGTGTCAATGTCCAGAGTATCCCTGATTATCCCGATATTCTCCTGAAAAAAATAAAAATAATTCCAGAAGCTACTATCTGCGGCAGCTGTCAAGATGTTATTGATGATGAATATACGCGAATAACCTTCACCTGTATTGTAATCTGCATAATATATATGGTTAAAATAATCCTGTCCTAACCAGTTTCCCACATAGAATTTTTCGGAATGTTCGACTCGATTTTTTTCAGGTAAGCAGTCCAGGATTGGCGTTTTTCTTTTTTGACGTGGAATCAGCTTTACCACCTCTTCGGTGAAATCCCTGAGACGTCGGATTCGCGTTTGAATTGTGTCCTCTTTTTCAGCAAAGACAACATAATTACCATACCAGCATACCAGACGTTGGCCGATAGCGTAGGTTTCAAAACCGATATTAAAAAAATCAAGGGAGGGAGATTTATTAACCGCATAAAATCCAAACGCATAAATATGATTTGGAAGTTGAAAAATTTTAAGGGTTATTATGAGGCTATCCCTGGAAAATAAACAACGCAATCTCGAGGCAGTTTCAACTCCATATTCATCAAAATAATCGATTATATCTTCACTCAACTGATTTATTTCTTCATCAATAAAATATTCAGGTTGACTGAGAAGAATCCAATTTTTTTTCTGTTCAATTTTTTGATTTATGTCAATGAGCAGTTCTTTTTTCTGAGATTGTGGATACAGTGATTCTAGCATAATCACTAAAAATAATATAAATGCAGGAATGACCAGCTGTTCACGTTTACGCTGCATAAAATCAATGGAAATCTTTTCTGTGAATCTCTCTATACTCATTTATAAATAAATAAGTTGATGATCCCAATTTTCGTGATCTAAGGTTTCGTATAATTTAGGGATAAATTCCGGCCCATATTTAACCAGGTATTGAACTATATTCAAGACTCTTTCCTGAAATTTATCATCCGGGAAAAGGTTTACCAATACTTTATTCATTTGATTAATCTCAATTTGCATTTTTCGCTGGTACGCCTGACCGACCTTATTTTGGAGTCTGTTCAAGGAATCCCGCATACTTTGTCCTGTTTTATCAATCAAAGTATTGAGGGTTGGATCAATTTTAATCAATAATTCTTTTAATGTTTGCATTTCCTCCTGTAAATGCATCTCAACAACGTGGAAGGAATCATCAATTTTCTGGTCTTTGTTCTGATCAATTTGGTAATCGATAATCTTGTTCCGCTGTTTAAAAAAGTCTGCAAGTTTTAAACCCAATTTTTCAACTGACCGGTCTACTTTTTCTTCTATTAGTGTCGCGCGAATTCTGGGATGAAACACTGCCGGTGTTACGTTAAAATATTCATATAATGGTAAAAGCTGTGCCGCATAACTAATTTCGGCCGGACCTCCGATATAAATGATACTGGGTAATAAGTAGTCCTGAACGATAGGACGGAAAGCAACATTCGGTGTAAATTTGTCCGCTGACTGTTTCATTTCTTCAGCTAAAAAGTTCTCGGTTATTTTTGCTGTTTTTTGAGAACCTTTTAAAATGAAGTCATGATTTTCTTCTCCATCCAGACGACACCGCCTGTCCTGTTCAGCTCGGTAGAATAATAGTGTCTGCTGTGGATCAAGCGAAATCTGAGTGTGATATCCCCGCATGGTCAGCTTGCGGTTCTGATCCTCAAAGAGTTTATTGAGTTGTCGCCACCCTTTCAAAGCTTTTGTCAAAAGAGGGTGACTGAGTTTTGCCACCTCCGGTTCAGTAGGATTTATGATAATTACCCCATAATTTTTCAAAATTGAATGAATCCAATCTGCGAATGCATCCGCCAGATTTTTTCCAGGCGCATATATGTTTTTTAACTGTTCCAGGATATTATCTCGAAAATCGTTCTGCGGAAATTCCGCAGCGAGATGTTCATAAATCTGAAGGAGATCAGTAGAGAGAGAACGTAAATATACAGAACGTTGATCTTCCGAATCCTCCGAAAGAGAGAAACGCATCAACTCATTTTTCAAATTAAGGATATTAATATGATTAATTTCCCTGAAATCGCTATCTCCTACTTCCATCCAGAATACAGGGACACATTTCTGTCCCTTATACCGCTTTTCCACATATTCTGCTGTTTTGATGCATTGGATAATCTTGTAAACCGTATATAACGGTCCTCCGAAAATCCCGGCCTGCTGACCGGTCACTACCGCCAGTGTTCCAGGGTCCATTAACTTATCAATATTTTTCAAAGTTTGTGGAGAAGCTTTCCAGGCAGAATTCTGTATTCTCAGAATATCTACAATTTTTTCCCTGTTCTGATATTCTGTCAAACGAATTCTGGCACATTTTTCTAAATCTTTTTCAGGATGCCAGACAAAATATTCCGAAACTTTTGAAAAATCTCTCAAATAGTGCTCAAAAAGGAGAGGTTGTTCATTTAAAATTAAACTTTGGCTTTTATATCTATCCATATTTTATTAATCCAATATTGATGTCATAACCAGTTATTTTCCTGATACCAGCCTAAGGTTTTTTCAATGCCCAGCGGTGCGGGAAATTGGGTTTGGTAATTAAAATCTTTCCGAGCCTGTATGCATGTTACCCTCCAAAAAGGTTCTCCAACCTCCTGCATTTTATCTCTGTTTAAAATCGTATCCTGTCCGCGAAACCTGGCCCATTTTTCTAAAAATAGGGCAACCATGTTAACCAGAGGTACAGGAAGTTTTATAGTAATATATTTCTTCTGTAAAATATCCGCAGTTATTTGAGCAAACTGGGACCAGTAATAAGCCTCTTCCTCACAAATGAAATAGGTTTTACCAACAGTTTTTTCAGAAAACGCCGCTTTGATGATTCCATTTGCACAATCCTCTACATAAACAACATTCACCAGCTGATCAACCTTTCCCACCATAAGATTTATTCCATAAGTCATCAGCTTAAAAAAATTATATACATCAGTATCGCGAGGACCATATACGGCAGTTGGCCTCACAATAGTCACGGGTATGTGGCTTTGAAAATTCTGAACTACCTGTTCTGCCTGCCATTTGCTTTTTCCATATTGAGTGAGGGGGTAGCAGGGATGTTTCTCATCAACGGGCTCAGCCGAAGGTGAGGGCCCAACGGCAGCCTGACTGCTCACGAAAATAAATTTTTTCAGGGAAATTTTTCGTTCTGTGATACAGGAAAGTAGTTTATGAGTAACCTGTACATTTCCCAGATAAAATAACTCCGGATCATGCGATTTGGTGACTCCCGCCAAATGAATAATATACTCCACGTCTTTTAGATGGGATTCAAATGTTGCCGGATCTTGCAGAGTACCGGTAACAAGCTTCAAATCCAGCTCTTTAATCCAGCTCAGATTGCTGTTTTCCCTGACCAGACAGGTTACTTCATGTTGACTTTCTACCAGAATTCTTGCAACAAAGCTACCTATAAAGCCTGTTGCGCCTGTTAAAAATATGTGTGCCATGTCAAAAGATGATTAAATTTATGCCATATGTATTACAGATCATCCGTCCGACCAACTTTTCTGGCATGATCCGAATAGTCAATCAAAAATTTCAAAGAGGTTCGATCACCTGAAAGTGCCAAATTAAAATATTTATTTTCTAAAATAATAAAATTATGATATAATCCGATTAAAATTACAGGATCAAAATTAACTGTCGAATTATAATAATTACATAGAATTTAAATTACTTTACATAAAATTGAATTAACTAAAATTTCCCAATAAAATCAAATCCAATATCAATTACAATTTGACACCGGTCATTTAGATATCTTCTTCGTATTATCAGGTTTTCTGTTACCAATCAATAAAAAGTAAAACATAAAAATGTTTACTTGGCGGTAACCTTTTATTATTATTAGTCTTCTAAATGAAAAAATGAAAGAAATTCATGCACGTCATAGACGCTATTAATCAGTCCAAAGATATATTCATATCACTGGAGATAACGCCACCCAATAAGGGACAGAGTATTGAAGAATTGTTTCAGGTTATCGATCCCCTGACCGAATTTAATCCTGCATTTATCAGTGTTACCTATCATCAGCCTCAGGTTGTTTACGAAGAGCGGGATGGGGTTATCTATCGCATTCCCAAAAGAAAAAAACCGGGCACTGTTGGAATTTGCGCGGCAGTAACAAATCGTTATAAAATTGATACGGTCCCACACTTCATTCTGGGGGGTTTCAGTAAATTTGAAACTGAAGATGCGCTCATCGATCTTCATTTTCTGGGAATTGAGAATATTTTTGCAGTGCGGGGTGATCCGGCGCCCGGAGAGAAAACTTTCATTCCAGAAAAGGACGGACATCGCTATGCCAGCGAATTAGTTCAACAGATAAACAAAATGAACAAAGGTGAATATTTGGAACCGCTGGAAAGTGCTAAGCCAACTAATTTTTGTATTGGTGTAGCGGGATATCCGGAAAAACATTATGAATCTCCCAATGCCCAAAAAGATATGGCTTTTTTGAAGAATAAGGTTGAACAGGGCGCTCATTATATCATTACCCAGATGTTTTTTAGTTTTCAGGTTTATAAAACTTTTGTAGAAAAAGCCCGGGAAATTGGCATAGAAGTACCAATCCTCCCCGGAATTAAGCCCATTTCTACCATGGGTCAACTATCCAGTTTGCCGCGAGACTTTCATATATCGCTCCCCAGTGAACTGGTTGAAGCCATGGAAGGAGCCAAAACACCGACAGAGGTCCGTAAAGCAGGAATCGGTTATACCAAAAAATTGTGTGAAGAATTGATAGACTATGGTGTGCCGGGTATCCATGTATATACCATGGGAAAGGGTACTGCGACCCAGGAACTTCTGATCCAACTATTCCGCTAAAAAATTTTCTGTTGTCTAATTGAATGAGTATCTTTTAAATTCCAGCGATTGAAATTTCGACAACCAGGAGGATAATTTTTGGACATTTTCGACAAGTGTATGAACTTTACCCGCGCCAAAGAAGCCATGGAGCAGGGGATTTATCCCTATTTTAAACCTATTCGTGACAACAATGGACCACGGGTTGTCATGGATGGCCGTGAAATCATCATGGTAGGATCAAACAACTATCTTGGCTTAACCAAAGACCCACGTGTTCAGGAAGCTGCCATCAAAGCTATTGAGAAGTACGGTACCAGTTGTTCCGGTTCCCGTTTTTTAAATGGAACCCTTGAATTACATGAGGAACTAGAAGACAGACTGGCTAAATTTGTTCGAAAGGAAGCTGCTCTTTCCTTCAGCACCGGGTACCAGAGTAATCTGGGTGCAATCTCAACGATCGTGACCAAGGAAGATCTGATTTTAACCGATAAAACAAATCACGCCAGTATTTTCGATGGTATATTTCTGTCTGCCGGCATTCATATGGGTGCGAATGTGAAACGCTATAAACATAATGATATGGACGACCTGGAGCGCATACTCGCCAAACTGGATCCGGAACAGTCCAAAATGATCATTACCGATGGAGTATTCAGCATGGAAGGGGATTTGGTCAATCTTCCCCGTCTGGCAGAATTGGCTAAAAAGTATAAGGCAAGAATATATCTGGATGATGCCCATGGTCTGGGCGTTGAAGGTAAAACCGGTCGTGGTACCCAGGAACATTTTAATATCTGGGATCAAGTTGATTTAGTGATGTGTACCTTCAGTAAGTCTTTTGCGTCCCTGGGTGGTTTTATTGCCGGTAAAAGCGAAGTTATTCATTATATCAAACATTTTTCAAGGCCTCTCATATTCAGTGCCAGTATTCCCCCCGCGAACATCGCTGCTGTTCTAAAATCTCTTGAAATAATTGAATCCGAGCCTCACATTGTCCACAGACTTCAAGAGACTGGAAAAAAAATGATTCGTGAATTTCAATCCATGGGTTTCAATACCGGTGAATCGGAAACTCCAATTGTCCCTATTATCATTGGCGGTGATGAGAAAACCTTTAAATTCTGGTTAAACTTATTCCAGGAAGGTGTATATGCTAATCCGGTGATAAGCCCGGCGGTACCGCCTGACCGAGCACTTATCCGGACTTCTTATATGGCCACTCATCAGGATAACGATTTGGATGTTGTCCTGGATATTTTCAAACGAATCGGCAAGAAAATGGACCTGATTTGATCTTATACATTGCCAATAATTTTGTGGCAGTCATCAACCATTGATAAGTTAAAATTCTTTTAACAAATCATTTTTAAACCAATTAAAAATTTCTGAGGTGAATGATGTCCAAGATTGTCATCAAGACGGTTAAAAGTAAGAAAGAGCTCAAACAATTCATTAAATTCGCCTGGAAAATAAATGCCACTGATCCAAACTGGGTCCCCCCTCTCATATCAGACCGTCTGAAAGTTCTGGATAAAAAGAAAAATCCATTTTTTGAACACAGTGAAGCCGAATACTTTTTGGCCTTCCGAGATGGTGAAATCGTCGGGAGAATTGCAGCAATCACCAACCAGATGCATAATGATTTCCAGAATGATAATGCGGGATTTTTTGGGTTTCTGGAGGGAATAAATGATCCTGAGGTATTTAAAATATTATTGAAAACTGCCGAGGACTGGGTCAGGGGTAAAGGAAAAGATTTTATCATGGGACCGATGAATCCATCGACCAATGATGAAATTGGTTTTTTAATTGATGGGTTTGATACCCCACCTTATTTCATGATGACCCACAATCTTCCATATTATCCACAACTAATGGATCAGGTAAATTATCAAAAAGTAAAAGATGTGCACGCCTATTATGTGCATAAGGATTTTTTTGCCTTAAGTGATAAACTTAAAACAGTATCTGAAATGACCAAGAAGAAGCTGGGCATTGAAATTCGTACAGTTCGCATGAAAGATTTTAAAGCAGAGCTTGAAAGAGTTCGAAGTATTTATAACAATGCCTGGGCTAAAAACTGGGGTTTCGTTCCAATGACCCCGGCGGAATTTGATTTTATTGCTAATGATTTTAAAAAGATCATTGACCCGGATCTGGTTTTGCTTGCAGAAATAAAAGGGAAACCCGTGGGATTTTCTTTGGCATTGCCCGATTACAATCGGATTTTTGCGCAGATACCCAACGGTAAACTGCTTCCCTTCGGATGGTTAAAATTCTTGAATGGCAAAAATAAAATCAATAGTTTGAGGGTCATTACGCTGGGGGTGGTCCAGGAATTACAACAGGCAGGCATTGGCGGTATATTCTATCTGGAAACCTTTGAGCGGGGAACCTCGAAAGGATATGAAAGCGCGGAAATGTCCTGGATTCTGGAGGATAATACGTTGATGGTCAGGGCTGCCCATTTAATGGGGGCTAAACCTTACAAAACATATCGTATCTATGGTGTCCCGCTTTAAGCAAATTCCTTAGGCCTGTCTTCTCAAGTCTTTTTGCTCAATAAAGCTGCAAATGATCCATCCATGAGGTGTTTATGAGGAAAAGTTCGGACAAAGTAATGCTCTGAAATATAGGAATCGGGAAGCAGTCCCCGCAAATCTATCAGTTCAAATTCCGGATGACCCTCAAGAAATTTTCTTACGACCACTTCATTCTCTTCCGGTTCAATGGTGCAGGTACAATAGACCAATTTTCCATGTTTCTTCAGTACTATTGCAGCGGATTCCAGCAATTCCAGCTGCAAATTTTTCATATTCAAAATATCTTGTTCGGTACGTTTCCATTTAATATCAACCCGTTTATTAAGTACACCATAACCCGAACACGGGGCATCGATTAGAATTTTATCAAAAGTGCCCTGTAAAGGTAGGGTGGTTGCATCTGCAACGATACTGTTATAGGCAGTATAACCCAGTTTTCGAAAATTTTCCGCTAAAATATGCAAACGGGAGCCGTGACGATCCAGTGCAAACAATCTTCCTTTATCTGCTAATTTTTCAACGATAAAACCTGCTTTCCCACCAGGGGCAGCACACATGTCGAGTATCCGCTCTGCAGGCTGCGGATCCAGCAGGAGAACCGGAATACCGGTGCTGATATCCTGAACCGACACCCATCCCCTGTTGATCAGGTCGAGTTTTCGAAAATCCTGAAAATTATCAATCCAGACAAAGTTTTCGAAATCGTCATGAGCCTGAAATGAAATCTGGTTTTCCTCCAGTAGCCGAAGCAGTGCATCCCGTTTTGCTCGCTCTTCATTGATACGGACTGACAGTCGTGGCCGGCTATTGTTGGCTTCACACAGCAACTTAACTTCATCTATTCCCCAATATTCAATCCATCTCTGGACCAGCCATTTAGGATGTGAATAGCGGATGGAAAATTTCTCCAGTACATTTAGTTGCGATTCGAGAAATTCAAATTTTTTGTGCTGTCGCAGAAAATTCCTCAAAATGGCATTAACCAGGTTAGCGGTCTTCTGATTGTATTTTTCTTTAGCAATTTCCACCGCCTCATAGAGTACTGCATAAGCCGGGACTTTATCCATGTAAACCAACTGATAAACAGAGGAACGCAAGTTATTTTTTACATCTGTAATCAGATTTTCATATTCCCCTAAATATAACTGATTCAGATACCAGTCCAGTCTCAGTCTCCATCGCAATACCCCGTTTACAATCTCGGTGACAAATCTCCGGTCAATTTCTTCCAGCTGCACAAGTTCGCGGTCCAACAATTTGTCAGAATATGCCTGCCGGGTATCTACTTTAGTCAATATTTCAATGATTTTAGTACGAGCCTTGATCTGCGATTGATAATCTGCTCGGTGTTCAATACTGAGAAGGTCCTCATTATCCTTCATTTCAATTCCTTTATCGTCACGATTAAGGGCTGAATATAAGGCATTTTAGATGGGGATACAAATTTTATCAACCTATTTTTTTCAAAGAATTCAGGTTGTGGCTATTTTTGGAGAAAATTACGACAGCCTTGTTGCTGTTTTATAACATCTCTTACTAGGAACGTGCACTCAGAATATTTTCAGCATGTTTCAGCTGTTCTAAATCGTTGATACCATGGGTTTCCTGAATATCCAGGGTGGGGAGTCCAACAACCTTTTCTCCCCGTTCTACATACATCTTGATGATATCGGGCAGATAATACTCCCCCTGACTATTGTTATTGGAAATCAGCGGAAGACTTTCAAATAAGGGTTTACATTTAAATATATAGATACCCACATTGATTTCATTAATTTTCCTGATTTCCGGACTTGCATCTTTATGTTCCACAATCCTACTGACAAAGCCCTGTTTATCCCGCACAATTCTGCCGTATCCCGCAGGATTCGGCATGAAAGTGGTGAGAAGAGAGGCCAGCGGTTGTTCTTTTCTCTGTACCTCAATAAGCTTATTCAGGGTGTCTGTTCGTAATAAAGGTACATCACCAGATAACACCAAGATTTCTCCCTCGAACTCCCTGAAAAGTCTATGTGTTTGTAATACCGCATGTCCCGTTCCCAATTGTTGTTCCTGAACAACATATTGAACATCCATAGTCCGGGTTGCATCTATCACCAGCTCTTTCTGATGTCCAATCACCAGCACAATTTGTTCTGATCCAATATTTCGGGCAGTATCTATCACGTAGTGAATCATCGGTCTTCCCAGGAGTGGGTGAAGTACTTTCGGCAGCTCCGACTTCATTCGTTTCCCTTTACCAGCAGCAAGAATAATTGTAGAAAGATTCATTCAGTGTCCTCACAGAATTAACAATTCTAATTTACGGAAAATAAAAAATTTTCCCGGCTAATCTTTGATAAAAATCAAATTTTATGAGATTGGATTTGCAAAAACCGGTGATAGTGTGAGTGCGTGGCTTATTGTTCAAGCAAAAGGTTATCAATTAATCTTGTTTTCCCTATAAAAACAGCCACTGCCGCAACCGCTCTTTCTTGAATCTGATCCGGTGATCTCAGAGTATCCGGTGCAACTATTTCGATATAATCAATTCGGGCGTTGGGAATTTGCAGTATCATTTTCGCCATTTCCTGTTTTATAATCAGGATATCCCTTTCCCCTTTCTGGAACAATTTTTTCGCATGTTGAAGTGATTGATAAAGCAATACTGCATTTTTTCGGTCATTTTTATTGAGATATTTATTTCGCGAACTTAGCGCTAAACCATCTGATTCACGAATAATGGGTGATGTTTCTATTACAATGTCAAAATTCAGATCCTGCACCATTTTTTTGATGATGATCGCTTGCTGATAGTCTTTTTCACCAAATATTGCGATGTGAGGTTTTACGATATTAAATAATTTCGCCACTACAGTTGTAACACCCTGGAAATGAGTGGGCCGACTAACGCCACACATAATGCCAGAAAATTTTTCCACAGTGATATAAGTATCATATCCTTCCGGGTACATTTTAGGGACTTCTGGATAAAAAACAATATCAACATTTTCCTTGCGGCATAATTCCTGATCCCTTTTAAAATCTCTCGGATATTTGTTCAGATCTTCACCGATCCCAAATTGAGTAGGATTCACAAATACACTTACCACCACAACATCACAACTTTTTCTTATATTGCGAATCAGGCTCAGATGCCCTTCATGAAGATATCCCATGGTAGGCACCAGTCCGATTCGCTTTCCGCTTTTACGGACGCTTTCCGCAAATTTCTGCATGTCCGGGATATCTTCAAATATTTTCATTTTAATTTCTGAGGAAAATTCTGCATTTTGACGCTTACTTAAAGGACTCCTCATCGGAAGGAAATTTACCACTACGTACATCCTGGAGGTACTTTTGAAACGCCTCTCTCATTTGTTGAGCCAGATTGGCATATCTTCTTACAAAACGAGGTTTAAAACGGTCATAGATACCCAGCATGTCATGACTCACCAATATTTGTCCATCGCAATGTGGTCCAGCTCCGATACCAATTGTGGGGACCGATACAGACCGGGTAATTTCAGCGGCCAGATCTGCCGGAATTTTTTCCAGAACAATGGAAAATACCCCGACTTCCTGCAGCCTTTTCGCATCATCCTTCAATTGCCGAGCTACTGCCGGTTCTTTTCCCTGCAATTTGTAACTACCATATTTGTGAATTGATTGCGGTAGTAGTCCCAGATGTCCCATCACTGGAATTCCGATTTGAATTAATTTTTCAATCAAAGGAATCATCACTTCCCCGCCCTCAATTTTCACAGCCTCTGCTCTGGCCTCTTTCAGAAACCTGCCGGCATTTTCAATACCTTGTTCCAGCGAAGCCTGATAAGATAGAAATGGCATATCACCCACCAGAAGTGCTCGCTTTACAGCCCGGCTTACGATGCCGGTATGATAAATCATTTGATCCATACTCACAGGTAAGGTGTTCGGGTGCCCGGCAATCACCATACCCAGGGAATCACCAACCAAGATAATATCAATTCCGGCTTGATCCAGCATTTCCGCCATCAGATAATCGTAAGCAGTTAAAGCTGTAATTTTTTGACCTTTTTTCTTCAGATCAAGAATATCAGGTACGGTTATTTTTTTAATTTCTGATTCTGCTGACATGAATTATCCAATTTGGGCCAATTTAGGAATAAACCCGGGGGCATCCAATGAAAATATTAGAGAACGGATCTTGAAAAGGAGTACTTGGTAATACAAGGAGATAAAAAAAAGCCCTCGAACTATCGAGGGCTTTTGTATTTTTAGTACATTCCTGCACCGGGACCGCCGGGCATAGGTGGTACTGGTTTTTCTTGTTCTGGTTTGTCAACGACCAGAGCTTCCGTCATCAGCAACATACCCGCAACGGAAGAGGCATTTTCGATAGCTGTCCGCGATACTTTGGTCGGATCGATAATTCCGGCTTTCAGCATATCTTCTTCATATTTTTCAGTTGCCGCATTGAATCCGAAATTTCTCGCTCCGGCTTTAACTTTCTCAACCACCACAGAGCCTTCCAGACCACAATTATTCACGATCTGACGAATCGGCTCTTCCAGTGAACGGCGAACAATATTAACGCCAATTTGTTTGTCACCCTCCAGTTTCAATTTATCGAGTGCAGGCATTGCACGCAGATAAGCTACACCGCCACCGGGAACAATCCCTTCTTCAACAGCCGCACGTGTAGCATGTAGAGCATCTTCCACCAGAGCTTTCTTTTCTTTCATTTCAACTTCAGTTGCTGCACCAATCTTGATGACCGCGACACCACCGGCCAATTTTGCCAATCTTTCCTGTAATTTTTCCCGGTCATAGTCGGAGGTTGTGTTATCAATCTGTTTTTTAATCTGGGAGATTCTGCCCTTAATTTCATCCTTTTTACCGGCACCTTCCACGATTGTGGTATTCTCTTTATCGACCACGATGCGTTTCGCAGATCCCAGATCGCTCAGCACAGTATTTTCCAGCTTAAATCCGGTTTCTTCACTAATCACCCGGCCACCGGTCAGAACAGCAATATCGTCCAGCATGGCTTTGCGACGATCTCCAAATCCCGGTGCTTTAACCGCACATACCTTCAGGGTACCACGAATTTTATTGACGACCAGGGTTGCTAAAGCTTCACCTTCAATATCTTCAGCAATAATTAACAGAGGTTTCCCGGTTTGAGCAGCCTTTTCCAAAATGGGTAACAGATCCTTCATGTTGGAAATTTTCTTGTCATGGATCAGTATAATTGCATCTTCAAGAGCAGCTTCCATGTTTTCCGGATCAGTGACAAAGTAGGGGGATAAGTAACCCCGATCGAACTGCATACCTTCCACGACATCGAGCACCGTTTCCAGGGTTTTCGCTTCTTCTACGGTGATGACACCTTCATTTCCTACTTTCTCCATGGCATCAGACAATAATTGCCCGATGTTCATGTCATTATTGGCCGAAATGGCACCTACCTGAGAAATTTCATTCTTTCCTTCCACTTCCTTGCTCAACTTTTTCAATTCCCCAACCACTACTTTAACTGCCTCATCAATTCCGCGACGAATATCGGTAGCGTTGGCACCAGCAGTCACATTTTTCAGACCCTCTCCAAAAATGGACTGAGCCAGAACCGTGGCAGTGGTGGTTCCATCACCTGCATCATCACTGGTTTTGGAAGCAACTTCTTTTACCATCTGAGCACCCATATTCTCCATGGGATCTTCTAATTCAATTTCCTTCGCAACGGTGACACCGTCTTTAGTTACGGTCGGTGCACCAAATTTTTTGTCAATGACGACATTTCGGCCTTTGGGACCCAGGGTGACCTTCACCGCTTCGGCCAAGCGATCCACCCCTTTTTTCAGTTTACCACGGGCCTCTGAACTATATTCAATGATCTTTGCCATAATTGAAACCTCCTTTGGTTTTATTCAAATTATTTTTCGACGATCGCTAAAATATCACTTTCTCTGAGGATCAAATAGTCCTCGTTATTCATCTTGAAATCAGTTCCGGAATACTTTCCATAAATGACCACATCACCCTTTTTCACTTCCAATTTTACTCTTTCACCTTTGTCATTTAAGCTTCCAGGTCCAACGGAAATGATTTCACCCTTCATGGGTTTCTCCTTTGCAGTATCCGGAAGAATGATACCACCGGGAGACTTATCCTCATCTTCCAGAGGTTTCACAACAACACGGTCGGCCAACGGTTTAAGCTTCATAATATCCTCCTATTATTATATTGTTTATATTATACTTATGAAGTATTTTTAGCACTTTCCTGTTTAAAGTGCTAAAAATATAATATTTTTTTTTGCCACTGCAAGTGAAAATTAAAAATTGTTCAGCCATCCGTCTTACATATGAGAATATCTGGAGGAGATGAGGAGGATTTCATAAACCAGGATTTGTTTGAATTTCAAAAAATTCAGTTTTTAACAATTTTTTTTTATAAATTCCGGTTGTCATCTTCATCTGTATCCGATCGGGGTAGGCCAGTTTTAAATGATTTCAAAATGAAATGTGACTTTTGACTCAAACAATGATAATGAAATTCCCTACATTGAAAATTCAGAGGAGGAAAATGTGAAGGCACTCATAACCAGTGGCGGAAAGGGGACCCGGTTACGACCAATTACCCATACCCAGAATAAGCACCTGATTCCCATCGCTAATAAACCTATTCTTCACTATGCAATTGAATCGATTGCAGAGGCAGGTATCAAAGAAATGGGAATTGTTATCAATGCAGACAATGATGATGTTGCCAAGGCCATTGGAAATGGAGAAAGATGGGGCGTGCAAATCCAATATATTCCCCAGGAAGCCCCACTTGGTCTGGCACATGTTGTTAAGATCTCTCAGGAATTTATAGGGGATGATCCCTTTATTTTCTATCTGGGTGATAATATGGTTATTGGAGGTGTTCAACGTTTTGTTGAAAAATTCAGAAAGGAAAAGAGT
This sequence comes from bacterium, assembly GCA_020350205.1. Taxonomy (GTDB): domain Bacteria; phylum Calditrichota; class Calditrichia; order RBG-13-44-9; family RBG-13-44-9; genus RQOF01. The sequence goes on along the minus strand of CP070707.1, from coordinate 1,331,959 downwards.
AATTGCCATTTGACAATTTCCAAAGTCAAGGATCCTTCTCGTTTTGGCGTTCCAGATATCAAGGGGGATAAAATCGTCGGGGTGGAAGAAAAACCTAAGCACCCCAAAAGCGAATTTGCAGTCGCAGGTATCTATTTATATGACAAAAGTATTTTTGAAGCAGTGAATGCCATTGAACCCAGCGCAAGGGGTGAACTGGAGATTTCCGATGCCCACCAGTATTTATTGGAACATGATTTTAAGATCACCTTTTCGGAAATTACCGGGTGGTGGAAAGATACCGGAAAACCGGAAGATTTACTGGAAGCGAACCGACTGGTTTTATCCACTTTAAAGGGTCAAGTCGCAGGAATGGTGGATAATTCATCAACTATTGCAGGAGAGGTGTCCGTCGGGAAAGGTAGTAAAATTCTGGCCAGTCATATTCGCGGACCTGTCATAATTGGTGAAAACACCAGTATCGAAAACAGTTATGTCGGACCTTATACGTCAATTCTGGATAAAACACAACTTCGGAACAGTGAAGTAGAATTCAGTATAATTATGGAAAATTGTCGAATTGAAAATGTAGGCATCCGAATTGAGAGCAGTATTCTGGGATCCAACGTGGATATACTGAAAGCCAGGGGAATTCCCAAAACCCACCGCTTCATCCTGGGAACCCAAAGCATGGTAGAATTATTTTAATGGTTTAAATATTGGAGGAGCGCTCGATGGAAACCAAAAATTTATTACTAAAAATTGACAATAACATTGGCTTAATCACCATCAACCGACCCGACAAATTGAATGCTTTAAATGCAGAGACTGTTACTGAGCTTTTCCAGGTTTTAAAAAAGTTGCGGCAGAATGACAGTGTTTCGGTTATTATCATTACAGGTAGTGGGGAAAAAGCCTTTGTGGCCGGTGCAGATATCGCTGAAATCAGCCGCCATGATGAGATTTCAGGTAGAATTTTTGCGACCCGTGGCCAGCGCGTTTACCGTTATCTGGAGAAACTCGAGAAACCCGTTATTGCAGCTATAAACGGCTTTGCACTGGGGGGAGGGTGTGAACTTGCCATGGCCTGCCATATTCGGATTGCCTCAGACAATGCCAAATTCGGTCAACCTGAAATTAATTTAGGTCTCCTACCCGGTTACGGAGGAACCCAGAGGTTACCGAGATTAATCGGCACAACCAAAGCACTGTACTTTCTCCTCACGGGAGAGATGTTTGATGCGCAGAAAGCATTGGAAATGGGATTAATTAGCGAGATCGTACCGCAATCTGAACTGATGACCCGTGCGACCAAAATTGCCGAAATTCTGTGCGAAAAATCTCCCATTGCTGTCAAATATATTCTGCAAGCAGTCACCGAGGGTATTGAGCAAAATTTGGATACAGCTCTTCATATTGAAAGTGAATTGTTCGGAAATATTTGTGCCACTGAGGATATGAAAGAAGGAACAGCCGCATTCCTGGAAAAGAGAAAACCGAATTTTAAGGGAAAATAAATTTGCAGATTCAATCACATCAGAATATTCGGCAGGTTGCTATCGTTACTCAGCAGGAAAAATTTTATCAAAGGTATAAAGACCTGCTTGAGCCTCACTCATTTACAATATCGAAGATATCCCGGCAAGATTTAAGGCAATCAATTTCGCAAAGTAATTACGATCTCCTGGTAATCGATAATGAACAGAAATCTTCTACAAATTTCGAAATTGAAAAATATATCAGACAACAAATCTCACCCTGTCATATTATTAGCATTGGACAAAAAGCTATTCCCGAATTAAATCACGGAACATTATACATCTCTCTCCCATCCAATACCCGGCAGATTATTTTTGACCAGATAATTTCAATTTTAGAAAAGGTAAATCTGCGGGAGAAAAACCAACTTGAACTGGCCAGCATGTTACTGCATGATATCCGTTCTCCCTTAAACAGTCTCGTCGGATATTTAGAGCTTCTGATCAATGGCACATTCGGTAAATTGCCTAACGGTCATACCAATATTGTTGAAAAAGCAATAGATATGAGTGACTATGCCCTGGATTTGATCGAAGAATTATCTGAGGTCTTCAAATTTGAGCAAAAGTTTTTTGCTGTACAGAAGGAGAGCATAAATTTTTCGGAGATGCTGGATACCTTGTTGGCAATGATTTGGATAAAAGCAGATCAAAAAAATTTGAAAATTAAACGATCCATTCCAGCGGATATTCCTCCTATTTCCGGAGACGACTTTCAAATTCAAAGGTTAACCTCGAATATTCTTCTGAATGCGATCAATCATACCCCGCAAAATTCCACAATATCCATACAGGTTAAAACAAATGATAAAAAATTTGCCCGAATATCTGTGACGGACGATGGGGAGGGCGTCCCGGAAGATAGACTTCCCCTCCTTTTCGATAAATATTACAGACTGCAGCATAATTCTTCCCCCAAATCGGGACAGGGATTAGGCCTGTATATTTGCCGTATAATCACAGAGGCCCATGGTGGAAAAATTTGGGCAGAAAACAATCAACCAAAAGGATTAACAATTCACTTTACTTTACCCTTGGAATTGTGAACTAAATCCCCATTCATTTGGAAGGGTGATATATAGTCCATAAAGTAGAACTCAAATAAAATGGTTTGGGGTATCAAAGTTTCCTGGCACACACCACTCAGATTTGAGAGAAATTGATTTTAAATTGTTTCTTCTCGCTCGTTCAAAATTCATGTGCTAATTTAATACAACTTAAATGACTGAATGATTCCGGATTTTATTCATCCGAAGTGACCTAGCATGCATAGCTGTATTAAAGATATTTTTTGTAATTTAAACACAGCACCAAACTGAGGGAAGCATGCAAAAACAAAATATAATTTGGCGCATTGACGACCGGCTCATTCATGGCCAGGTTATTGTTGGCTGGTGTGGTCAGTTGCCCATAAAAAAACTGGTTGTCATCGACGATTTTATCGCCAGCCATGATTGGGAAAAAGAATTGATGTTAATGGCTGCACCATCTCATTTATCCACCGAAATATTATCCACCATGGAAATTCTTCAGAAAATTGAGAGCTGGAAAACCGGGAAAGAATTAATACTCATTCTATTCAAATCTCCTGTAACCGTGAAAATACTCAACCAGGAAGGTATTCATTTTAACAAAGTGAATCTTGGAGGTATTCATTATCGTGAAGATCGAAAGGAAATACTTTCCTATATATATTTATCATCCGAGGAAATTACATTATTAAAGGAATTAATGCAGGAAGGAATTACCTTTGAATGCCAGGATTTACCTACATCCACCGCATACGATCTTCAAAAACTTATAAAAAAGGTTAAATAGTGGAGATAAAAACTACGAATTTACCCTTACAAAGTAAGGGATTCAACGACATCATTGATATAACCACTCAACTGGATCATTTGCTTCTTACCCACCAGTTCAGCGAGGGACAGATGACGATCTTTGTCTCCGGGAGTACCGGGGGATTAACTTCGATTGAATTTGAACCTGGTCTAATTCGTGACCTGCCTGATTTCTTGGAAGGCATCATTCCCATGAAAAAGTCCTATCATCATGATCAAACCTGGCACGATGGAAACGGATACGCACATCTCAGATCTTCCCTCATAAAACCCTTCTTCACCGTTCCCTTTAAAAATAGTAGGTTGTTATTAGGTACCTGGCAACAGATCGTTTTTATTGATTTTGATAATCGTCCGCGGCAGAGAGATCTGGTGGTTCAAATGATTGGAATAAGAAAGGCCGGCTGACCCAACCGGCCTTTTGGAGGAGACCCATCATGGATGAACACCAATGAAGGTATGATGTTTAAGAAATGACTACTGCCCTTTTATGTATTTTTTCCTGCCTGAATTTTTCAGCATGCCCTTCGGTCAACCATGCAATGACAACGTCTGTTAGCGAATACTGATAATTAGTTCTGCGATTAACTTCTTCATAAAAATTGCGAATGGCGTCAATATGATCTTTTTGAAATTCCGTCACATTTTCCATTAGTTACCTCTTCTATTATCTATTTTTTGATCCTCTTGATTGAAAATCTGATCCCCAACCCATTTACTGAACCATATCGCTATCGCTTCATAGCAGCTGATGTCTTGATTGTCATTTTCCGCATGATTCTTTTGAATTTCTGAAATGTACTGGTAATATCTTTCTGTCTCAATCATCACGTCTGCTCCAAAGTTCTATAATTAGATAAACAAATCCCGTGCCACACAAAAAATGATTTAACTGATAAGATTATAAATTATTGATAATTATGTTTTTAATAAGTATTTTTTGAATACAAAAAAGTAAATCTAACGGGCCTCAATTGTCGCATTATTCGACACATTACCCAGTTAATGTCTAAAATTTGTACTTTGACGCAAAATTCGTTACACAAATTGAATCGGGGAATGAAGGTGAGTTAACCTGAGCTAATCCATGAGAGGAATTAATGTCAGGAGGCAATTCATAATGACATCCAAAGTGCGGTCTTTCTGGCATTCAATGTTGAGCAAAGCTGAATAATCATCTAAATAAATAAAAACATTTTTCTCACTTCCCCTCCGGCTGATATAACCCTGTCGTTAGCAGCTCAAAACGATCTTCTAGTTTAAGCCTCTAACTTCATCATCTTAAAGTTACCATAATATCTATTGATTAGATTTATTATGGAAATCTTATTATGGTCAGTTATAACTTACCCCCCTTGACTGCGTTCAATAGAAGTTGGACATTCTAGCCAGGTAGAGAATAACAATTTTTCATCCCGGAATTGATGCGGGAGATCTACCTAAAAGATTGGTTAGTGCAAACAGCGGCAGGTATAATGTACATCCGTTTCTTTATTTTCTGAGAGAGGGGATTCCACCCAGGCTTTTTGCATGGATGACCGCATTAACGATACTCTGCCGAACCGCTTCGATGGTCATTTCAGTCAGCAGATCAATTTTTACCTCTACCTCCCGGGTCGATAAGGCAAAAATTATGTCCCCGTCATAACTGGTATGGGCTGGTTTTACAGACTTTACAATTCCGTTATGGGAACGTTCTGTCAGGTAGTACAACTGCTGTTTGGTAAGCAGGGCGTTGGTCATAACTGCACCGAGAATTGTATGATTACCTAAACTGAAAGCAGGAGTAATCCATTGGGTGGAAGAATTTTGTTCTGCAAGAAATACACCATCTTTACTCGCCCCTGCCAATATTTTATTATATTCATTCACCACATCACCCACTGGATTCACAACCGAAAGGACATCGACACTTAAATCGCCGTGTTGTTGCTGCGAAAAACCCACCCCTCCCTTCATGATATATTCAATTCCTGCCCATTTCCCAATAGTTGCACCGGTTCCTGCTCCAATTGTCCCCTGTTCTGTCCTCCCCAGCTTGGCGTTCTGACATGCTTGGTAGGCATTCTCTGCACTGGGGTAAAATTGGGAATCGATGACCGGGAGATCAAAAATGACCGCTGCCGGAACAATGGGAATCCTGCGATAAGGCGTGAAATAACCGATTCCCCGTTCGGACAGATATTGCATCACCCCGGCTGCCGCATCCAGTCCGAAGGCGCTTCCTCCGGTTAGGAACAAAGCATGAATCTCCTCCATCTTTCGATAAGGCGATAAAAGCGCATATTCCCGCGTACCGGGTGAAATCCCTCGCGCATAAGCTGATCCCATGGTTTTTTCAGGACACAAAATTACCGTGCAGCCGGAACCTTTTTCGCGATTTGTATAATGTCCAATTTTGAATTTTTGCACCTATCAACCTGATTAATAATGTAATTTGATTTTCAGGAAGTATGGCTCTCTTTAAAATAGCTTATTGTCTCGCGCAAACCCTGATCCAGTTTTACTCCGGGACTCCATTTCAGATTTTTTTTCGCTAAAGTAATATCCGGTTGTCTCTGGGTCGGATCATCCTCTGGTAATGGCTGATGCACTATCCGGGAGGAACTGCTGGTCATTTCAATGACTTTACGGGCTAATTCCAGGATCGTAAATTCATCCGGATTGCCCAAGTTCAGGGGACCAATCAACTGGTCCTGGTTCATCATCGCAATCAGGCCCTCAATCAGATCACTCACAAAACAGAACGATCTTGTCTGATTTCCCTCCCCAAAAACAGTTATGTCCTTACTTTTCAGCGCCTGCAGGATGAAATTACTGACCACCCGACCATCATTTCGTGCCATTCGTGGCCCATAGGTGTTAAAAATCCGCACAATCCGAATATCAACTTTATTTTGCCGATGATAATCCATCATGAGCGTTTCGGCAACCCGCTTACCCTCATCATAGCAGCTCCGCTTTCCGATTGGATTAACATTGCCCCAGTAAGATTCCGGTTGGGGATGAACATGCGGATCCCCATAGACTTCTGAAGTCGAAGCCAGCAAAATTCTTGCTCGAACCCGTTTGGCTAATCCGAGCATATTAATGGTGCCCATGACATTTGTTTTAATGGTTTTCACCGGATTATACTGGTAATGCACGGGAGAGGCCGGACAGGCCAGATGGTAGATTTGATCCACTTCCAAAAGTACGGGTTGTATAATATCATGCCGGACCAGTTCGAAGCGATGGTCATCCATTAAATGCAGAATATTTTGTTTCGAACCGGTAAAAAAATTATCCAGACAGATAATGTCGTGCCCGTCAGTCAACAATCTTTCACACAGATGAGAACCGATAAATCCGGCACCCCCGGTTACCAGTATCCGTTTCATAAGTTATTTCCTCGGCCTTTATTTATATGTAAATTAATTTAGTTTGCCACATCTGGTAAATCAATATAATTGTCAGACAGCCGAACGGGGAGCAACAAGGAATTTTTGCTTATGACTCAAAAGAGCGGTATACAAACAGCAATGATCATGGCGGCAGGATATGGCAGCCGTCTGCAAAATCTTACCAGGGAAAAACCAAAATCCCTTCTTAAAATTGATGGTTATACACTGCTTGATATCCAGATTCGTAAACTTCAAAAAATCGGAATAAGAAAAATAATCATCAATCTCCATTATTTCGGGAAAATCATACAGGAACATCTGAAGGAGAATTCCTATTCCGATGTTGAAATTATCTACAGCGAAGAACCTGAAATACTGGGAACCGGTGGAGGAATCGCTCAGGCGGAAAAATATTTTAAAGATGAGACCATTATCGTGGTAAATTCTGATATCATTTCGGACATATCACTGCAGGATTTTATTAAATATTATTACAACCACAAAACCATTTCAGCTATTACAGTTTGGCCGTCCCGAAATTACCGGGATTATGCACTGGTTCGCTACAACCGGAGTAATCACCTCAGCGGTTTTTTGCTAAAAAACTCAAAACCAGAGACTCACGAGTTAACAGGAATATTTATGGGCTATTATATTTTAACACCCGCTGCCCGCGCCTATCTGAGACCGGTCTTTTCCTCAGTCGTCAGTGATTTTTTCCAGAACGCCCTTCGCGAAAATAAAAGAATTGATATATTTTTGCATGAAAATACCTGGATTGATATAGGAACTGTAGAAAATTATGAATATGCAACTCAGTTAATCTCCAAGGGAAGGATCAATTTAGAAATGATACTTAGATAAATGGCTGATAGTATTCACTTCGTTCATGTATTGCATGAAGATGGATTCGGTTTTAAATTTATGAATTATGTCATAACTACCTGGAGGCTTCGATGGACCTTAAAATAGTTCAGGTTGAAAAACCTGCCGAAATCAATTTTATCCTTGGACAGAGTCATTTTATTAAAACCGTGGAAGACATTTATGAAGCAATAATTCAGTCAGTACCAGGTGTGAGATTCGGAGTAGCATTTTGTGAAGCTTCGCAGGATTGTCTGGTACGTTGGACGGGTAATGATGAAGAAATGATTGAAATGGCAAGAAAAAATGCCCAGAATATCGGTTCAGGTCATTCCTTCATTGTCTTTCTTGACGGTGCTTTCCCGATTAACATATTAAATGCTATTAAAATGGTTCCGGAAGTCTGTCATATTTTCTGTGCTACTGCAAATGAGACCGGGGTTGTAATTGCCGAGCTAGATGATTCCCGAGCAATTCTAGGTGTTATGGACGGTAAAAAACCCAAAGGGATTGAAACCAGTGAGGACATAAAGATACGAAAAGAATTTCTGCGAAAAATAGGGTATAAACAATAAAATAACTTGGTACACGTGGTATTGACAGGGCTATGATTGAAAAATATTTAGACCTGGAGCGATTTGTAATCAGTGAAACCTATTGCTCACTGGCAACAATATATCTATAATAAATTAAATTATATTTGAAAATATATCTATACCGACACCTTTAAATTTCTAAAATAATGGAACAATTCAAAAAAGTTAATCGCCTATATTTATCGACCGGATATCATAAGATTTTAATAGTCATTCTATTGTTCATTTATATTTACTGGGGTGATTCCCTGGTACTGGGTCAATCCCCTGCTGCCGATAGTGTACTTTTTATGCAGCAAATAAAAACCCTGGTAGAACAGAAAAACTATGCTACGGCCCATATCCTGTTGGAAGAATATATCGAACAGAACGGAATGAAACTGCAGGTAACCGCCCTAATGATCCAAAACGGACTTACCCATTATTATCGACAGGAAAACTACGATTTATTTCTGCTGAAAGATGATATCAATACAGGTAAAAAGGTAAGGATTGGACGTCTTCGGTATCCACAGCGTATTCTGGAAAACCTAATCGAACAGAATCCTAATTACGCTTACGCTTTCAAACTTCTGGGAGATTATTATAATATCCAACTTAAGGACCTGAGCAATTTCGAGTTTGCCAAAGCGACTGAGATCAAGAAATTAGAAGAGAAAATTTTTCATTATTACTCCCAGGCTGATCAGTTGGGATTTCAGAATTCCTACATCTATAGATGGTTGGGGGATTATTATTCCAATACCAATCAAACCGACATCGCTGAGAAATACTATAAAAAAAACCTCTCCAAATCCACACCGGATCCGATCTCCTTGTACAGGTTGGCTGAAATAAATTATCAGAAAAAACTGTATACCCAGGCCTATAATCATGCTTTGGAATCAACAAAATTCTTTATGTCTGAAGACATATACCTTAAATATGATGCATTGCGTCTTGCCGCTAATTCTCTGAGAGAGTTGGGTGAGTTCGATCGTTTTCAGGAAATGATAAATGAATGTATACAATTAATACCCGAATTGCAGGATGCGTACCTGGATTTAATTCTTTATTACAGGTCGCCCCTGATAGTTGAAAAAGTCGAGACGTTATTCGCTGAAATGTTTATGAAGAATCCTTTTGAACTAGAAGGGTATCGTTCTTTCGAAGACTATGTAATTGCCAATAATGCCTATACCCTCGCAGATACTCTGTTTAATACCATGCTCCTGAAATATGAAAACTGGGATGAAGTTCTGGCCAATATTTACTGGTCCAAGGGAAATCTGGCATTCCAACAAAATCTAACCAAAGATTCCAGCCGATTCTGGGAAATCAGTCGCAATTATATGCGCCGATATTTGCCTGAAAATCATAGATTGATCAAGCAGGTTGGAGAAATAGCTCAAAAAAAATAATACCCATGAAAGGAAAACCATGAATAATATCATCCCCAGATTAATAACGTTAATTATGATTTTTCCTATCCTGTTGTTAGCAGATCAGGCAACGATTTCCATCACCCATCAATCTATGGAAATTAGGTTAAGCCCGGATGAACACCTGGCCAGCATTGAAAATGACCTCCAGTTTAAGGCCCTGAATCCCATTCGTGAAATTAAATTTCTTTTAAATAAAGATGTTCAGATCAGAAAAGTAGAGTCCGCAGGTAAATCACTGTCATTCAAACTCACAGAAGAGTTTGATCCCGCACCCTATACTAAAGAGGCTGATTCAAGCTGGCAAAAAGAATATGAAGATGCTGCAGAGCTTCAAATCACTCTTAGCAAACCGCTGAAAGAAGGCAAAATTACTTTAATATATTCATTTGAGGCACAAGAGGATGTTGATCAGGCAGCTTTTTCGCGTGAATATATCGCGTACAAGGTAAAAGCTTATATCGGAAAGAAGGGAGTGTTTATCAGTCCGGGACATTTCTGGTATCCAACCCTGCCTGATAACCTCTCACGCTTTGACATTTTGGTTATTACTCCAGACACCCTTCAGATATTAACTCAGGGTAAGCTTATGCTGGAAGAGGTAGTTGATAATACCCTCCAGACTAATTGGAAAATAGATTATCCGGCAGATGGAGTCCATTTAGTGGGATCTAGATATCAGGTTCAGGAAACAAAGTATAAGGATATCAGTATCTTTACATACTTTTTCCCTGAATCCCAGGACCTGGCAGAATCCTACCTTAATGCCTGCCAGAGATACCTTGGAATGTATGAGAATTTAATTGGCCCCTATCCATTCAGTAAATTTGCAGTGGTGGAGAATTTTTTTCCCACCGGCTATGGTATGCCTTCTTATACCTTGCTGGGCAGCCAGGTTATCCGGTTACCTTTCATCATCTACACCTCCCTCGGTCACGAAGTCGCTCACAATTGGTGGGGAAACTCGGTTTACATCGATTACAATTCAGGGAATTGGTGTGAGGGATTAACCACATATTTTGCCGATCATTATTATAAAGAGATGAAGAACAAACTTGAAGCGGCTCAATACCGCCGGGATTTAAACCGGGATTTTACAGTGTATGTCAAAGATCAGAAAGATTTCCCACTGAGTGACTTTTCTGAACGCACTGAGAGTGCATCACGAGCCATCGGATATGGTAAAAGCGCCCTGGTTTTTCACCAGTTAAGACAAATCATCGGAGATTCTCTATTTTTTAAAAGCTTTCAAAAATTTTACCAAGATTTTAAGTTTAAAGATGCCTCCTGGGGGGATATTCAGAGAACCGCAGAAGCTGTATCGGGAAAGGATCTTGACTGGTTTTTCGAACAATGGATTCAGCGTAAAGGTGCGCCACAGTTAGAACTTCTTTCCACTCAGTATCGAGATGGCCAAATTGAGATCAAGCTGAAACAGTTACAGGAGGATTTATATCATTTATATATTCCGATCGAGATTCTGCAAACTGACTCCTCAAGCGTTGTGGAATATGTATGGCTTAAAGAGCAGGAACAAATGTATCAATTTCCTTCCGCCAAAATACCTTTAATGGTGACCGTTGATCCGTATTATGATCTTCTCAGAAAACTCGAAAAAGATGAAATTCCGCCCACTTTATCAGAAATTTTCGCCCAGGAGGAAGCGTTAGTGGTTCTACCCGATAAATGTAGTCCAGGGGCATTAGAACACTATCAAACCTTTGCCAACACCATGACTGACGGTGAGGAGGGAGTGAAAATTGTAAAGGCGCAGGAGATGTCTGACTCTGACCTTGAGAATAATTCTCTCTATATTTTGGGAACACCTGCAGAGAATAGTATTTTTTCAAAAATTGCCTGGGAAGAAGATTCAGCCTTCAAAGTGGGGGAAAATCAATTTCAAATTCATGATAATTCGATACCTGGACCTGATGATGTTTCTATCCTGATCCACAGAAGATCAAACAGCGATGAAAATATCTGTCTTATCGCCATGGGAGAAAATTATAAAGCCGGCCGAGTGGCAAACCTGATGAGACATTATGGAAAATACAGCTATCTCCTGTTCACTGACGGGAAAAATCAGATCAAGGAGATATTTCAGGTCTCGAAAAGCCCTATGATATTCCGGTTCAGTCAAAACTGAGAGATGAATAGGCGTGGCGGGGTTTGTTTAGCATAATTGAGAACGTTTGAAATATGACCCGTTTCAGAAGGATAGCAAATCGTTCACTTTCAATGAATTCCAGAGAGACTTTCTGAATCCAGTTGAACGATTTTCCCCGGCCATGCTGGAGAAATAAGATCTGGATAAAATTTCTCTTCAGATCGTGGATAAAATAATCAATGATTCTGGGAAATTTGTTCTGATTATTGAAAATGGGAGAGATATTCTCTCTGATTCTGTTTTCCAGTGTAACAATGAAAAATTCCCTGATAAAATTAATAGCCTCTGAGAGGCTTTGAAATTCCTCGATCGTTTTCGTGAAATGGGTATTATAATCATCGACCAATTCTCTTAAGCATATCAGCGAGACAACTTCATTATTGGTCGTCCTTTGAGAAAATCGTTTCCGAAAATATTTCTTATAATTTTCCACCAATTTTTTGTACTCAGTTTGGATTTCCCCACTCAATTTTCTGGACATGGTTTTCAGATAGCGGGATTTAAAAGTCAAGTTCCTCATTTGTGGCAACCGGACAAGTGATTTAACCTGATAAGTTTTATTCGTTACACATTTGTGTAAAATTTCAAGATTAGTGAATTTCTGTTCATAAAACTGATCAGTTTTCAACTCCGGATCTTTCAATAACGCTTCATAAACATAAATCAGGTCTGTTCTCACAAAACTAGAAAATACACCCTGGATGTCTGAGAAAATATTATAACTAAGGAGATGAATAAATAACTGGTCATCTAAATACTTAACCAGACATTCAATTTCTGAGATAAGTTGTTGATAGTATCCTCTCTCCTTAAGGAGAGCGATGCCTTCCCTGTACTTTTCTTCCAGATCGTTCACTGCCTCAGACCTGTTCCTTTAATTTATTTCAAAAATATTATCGGCTTGAAATAGCCGATCATTATGGATATGTAGGAAAAAACCTGTAGTACAATAGTCAGATGAAATCAATCAGTTCTGGCATGAGGGGGAACTCTGCTATAGAATTAGCAGCAATTCCCGCAAGATTTTGGAAGTGACAATGGTTGAGACTTGGGTTGGATCAATATGAGGGGCTAACTCAACGACATCAGCACCCACAATGTTAAATTTCTCCAGACGCTTCAATACTTCTATGTAATCCTGAAAGAAAATACCGCCCGCTTCCGGTGTTCCAGTACCCCGAATAAGCGAGGGGTCGAAAACATCCAGGTCAATCGTGAGATAAATAGGTTTTTCCTTTAAATCGGCAAGATTTTTTAGAAATTCATTCACATGAAATTTGAAAAGTCGGGTATTATTACGGGCATAGGCAAATTCTTCTTTGCTCCCACTTCTAATACCAACCTGGAAAATTCTAAAGGGTTCAGACAATAAATCCTGGATCCTTTTCATCACTGAACCATGGGAATACTTATCCCCAAAAAGTTCATCCATGAGATCCAGATGAGCATCCAGCTGCACAATGTGGAGATCCGGATAGCGATCTATGAGGGGCTTAATGGCCGGAAGGGTGACCAGATGTTCTCCCCCTATACAAACGGGCTTTTTTTCATGCTCAACGATGAAACGGCTCACCTTTTCAATATGATCTAGAGTTTTGCTCGAATTGCCAAAAACGATTTCAACGTCACCCAGATCGTGCACCGGATGCTGGGTCAAGTCACGGTCGAAATACGGGCTGTAATCCTCCTGCGCGAAGAATGTTTCACTTCGAATAGCCATCGGTGCAAACCGGGAGCCAGGGCGGTAACTGGAGGTCCCATCAAAGCCGGCACCAAATAGCACAATCTGTGCTTTTTCAAATGAGGCGTTACATCCCTCATACTTCTTCCCTTTTATAATTATGTCATCTATCATAGACCAGTTTCCTCACATAATTAGGTAATACAAAGGCTGCTTTATGTAATTCAGGATTATAATAATTTAATGATAAATTCTGTTTCATAAATTTATCTCTTCTGAAGTCCTTTAACGGATGATATTTATTACTGGCGAATCCGAATAACCAATATCCGGATGGATATGTGGGTATATGGGCGTGGTAAAAATCGAGCCCGGGAAAAACCGGTGCAAGTTTACGGGAGATATCCTGTAGCCATTTCCGGGTATAGATCGGGCTCTCAGCCTGGTTAATCAAAATTCCGTCCCTGTTTAAAATTCGACGACAAGCATGATAAAACTGCTGAGTGAACAATCCTTCTCCGACGCTGACAGGATCCGTTGAATCGATAATAATCAAATCGAATTTATCCTTCGAATGCATGACAAATTCTACGCCATCCTGGTACTGACAGGTTACTTTATCGGATGATAATTGCGATGAAATCTCGGGAAGATATTTCCGGCAGATCTCTGAAACCATCTGATCGATATCTACCAATAGAACCTCCTGAACATCCTGATGCTTGAGTACTTCCCGAACGGTTCCCCCGTCGCCGCCTCCAATTACCAGAACTTTGGACGGATTAGGGTGGACATGCAGCGCCACATGGGTAATCATTTCGTGATATATAAATTCATCTTTTTCAGTTAGCATAATACAATCATCTATTACCAGAACTTTCCCGAAAAAAGGTGATTCGAATATTTCAATTTTTTGAAACTCACTCTTTCCGGAATATATAATACGGGAAACCTCCAGACTGAAAGAGGCTTTTACATCAGGATATTTTTCCGTAAATACTGTTTCCATCTGTATCTCCCCGTTTTGGGAAAATAGTATAATAAAAATATTCCTGAAATTCCACACAATTACGGAATCATTCAAAGTCGTCTCAGCTTGATGATAAACCCTTTGCCAGTCAAAATCATCAAAACAATCTGGTTCCCAAGGCCTACCCTGTATTAACTGCGACAATCCTTCCTTTTTTATCTAAGTAAAAGTTCTACGCAGAAATTTTGCCCGGACAGGGGCACTATTGTTAAACAGGTAGATTAAGATTTACTTTTTTTTTATATTTCGCTCTGTTTTTGATCTAGTATTGATATCATCCGGTCAGGGTATTCCAACATCAGATAAGGGAGTATATTATTATGCGAGAATTCATCACGTCTTTTCGAGTGAGAAGTTACGAATGTGATTCATACGGGCATGTTAATAATGCGGTGTATCTGAACTATTTAGAATTTGCACGCATGTCCGCTCTGATTGAACAGGGATTTACCTTGAAAAGTATGAAACAAAAGGGATATCTGGTTGTAATAAAAAAAATTGAAATTGAATATAAGCATCCGTTATTTCAGGATGATGAGGTCATCATCAAAACCTTCTCTAGCGAATCGCGAAATACCAGCGGTACATTTACCCAGCTGGTTTACAGAAAGGGGATTGATCAACCGGCCGCCGAAGCCAAAGTCACCTGGGTCTTTATTAATTTGAAAGGTAAACCGATTCCCATCCCCCCCGAAATTCGGGAGGCTTTTGATATTCAAGAATAACAATGA
>CP070707.1:1314736-1316628 GCA_020350205.1 bacterium | reverse complement strand
TTCTGGCAGCGAAGGTACAATATCCGGCATCATGATCCACTCTGCTGAGTACTACCGGATCAGTCCAGGTTACCCCACCATCTTCCGACCTCCTATAAGCTATTTCATCCAGACCAAGTGCAGTTCCTGGAATCTCTCTCCGGTAAGCAACATGAATATAGTCATTTAGATCGACCACACTGGTAACGCTCTGATAGTCCTGAGCTGTATCGACATCCACCGTATCCCAGACGGCCGGCCATTGCGGTGCACTCCAGGTTTTTACTGTATGAAGAATATGGCGGGGATCACTTCCACCTTGATCGTCCGAATAGATAACATGAACATTATCCTGGCTATCCATACAAACAGTAGGATACCAATGTCTGCTAACCAGAGCAGTGGTATCAGAAACGACGACGGCACCCTGCCATTGGGCTCCATCATATAAATTTACATAGATTTCACGTTCCCTGCCCGGGTAATCTTCGTGCCAGGCAGCGGCAATTTTACCTGCACTTCCAGCGTATAAATTAACCCTGCCACTGGTAATACTTGTGCCCTTGATTACGCCATCGGGTGAAGATAACGTGTCAGGAACAGACCAGGTAGCACCATCATCTGCACTGATGCTGCAGAGAATCCATTCATCACCATCCGGTTCATCATCGGTATTCCACACAACAAAGATTCTGCCGTTACTGTCCACTTCAATCGAGGATTCCTCTGCATCCAGGGTATCATTGGTGGAAACCCTGACCGGTGTAGAAAACGAGCTGCCCTCGAATTTCGCATAATAAACCTGCCAGGATATCACCCCGTCATCCTGTTTCCAGGTGGCATGGATCCTTCCTTGATTATCTGCCACCAGAGCAACCTCATCTGCCTGAACGCTTGCCGCAGAGATGGGAATGGGCGGATTCCAGATCATGAAAACGTCATCGTAGGTCGAGTAAACCGCCTGACCTCCGGTACCGGCCAGGTCCTGCCAGGCAGCCATAAGCACGCCATTGGATGCCCTGGCAACATTTTTCTCATGCTGATAATAGACTGGACCGTCATTCGCTACCTGATCCGCTACCACTGATGGTGTGGGCTGGGCAAACGAAAGACTCGATGCAATAATAATTAAAATTACGGTAGCAACCTTAATCATCATAGTCTCCTCTTTAAAGTTTAAAAGATAATTTAATTTGAAAAAAACGTAAGCGGATTGATCCAAAATTTCTGAGGTAAGAAGGTGAATTCACAATCACCCCATTTCTGGCCACGGGACAGCCGTTAAAGATATTTCCGGAAGGTATTCTGCCTGTGTTATAATTAGAAATTCACGAAAGCAGGAATAGAGTGAAATATCTTATAAAAATCAAATAAAAAATACCTTTATGAAACTATTAAATGCAAGAAAAAAATTATTGGGGATATATTATCAACTATACGGAAGACTATAGAGAGTTCAATAAAAACACCGGACCTCCATCGAACTTATTACTCATATATTGTCTAGGCAATATATTCATCTTAAATTATGTCCCCTTAATTAACTGACTGAG
The DNA here is from genome assembly GCA_020350205.1 of bacterium. Lineage (GTDB taxonomy): Bacteria > Calditrichota > Calditrichia > RBG-13-44-9 > RBG-13-44-9 > RQOF01. The sequence continues at coordinate 1,315,096 of CP070707.1, read as the reverse complement.
AAAATAAGTGTTAAAAAGAAACAAAAATATTTTCTGGGAAGAATCCTTTGTAACCAGAAAAAATCGTGAAAAATTATCCGGTCATCCCGGTTTGTGTTTGTGGTTCACCGGTTTATCAGGGAGTGGAAAAACCAGTATCGCGCGGGAGACCGAAAAAATTTTATATGAAAGAGGATTACGAACCTATATCCTGGATGGAGATAATATCCGTCACGGACTCAACCGTGATCTGGGATTTTCTGCACTTGATCGCACCGAAAATATCCGGAGAGTGGGTGAAGTAGCTAAATTATTTGTGGATGCGGGGATCATAGTGATGACCGCCTTTATTTCACCCTATCAAAGGGACCGGCAAAATGT
>CP070707.1:1288241-1314636 GCA_020350205.1 bacterium | reverse complement strand
GATAAAAATAGGAAAACAGTATCCCGCTCCCCACATAACCACTCAAATCCGTGGGATAGAGAAGCAAGCTATCGCTCCCGTTAGGATGACCATTCAGGTTCAGGGCATAGGGACCCGAGGGCGGAGAAACCGAACGGTCATTGATGTCCGCATCCACACTGTACCAGATGGTGGAATCCGGTATACCCAAACTCCCAAAATAATCCAGTCGCGGTACATTCAAAGGGGTAATCACCACGTTCGAAGGCGCACTCTCGTTCTGCGGCGTCTCATTGTCCAGAGCGGTCAGGTACCAGTGATGGAATTCCCCGCCGGGTATTGAATAGATGACAGAATCCGTTTTACCGGTGTCTGCACCGGTACGGGTAAGTGTTTGAACCAACACTGAATCAAGGTATAAATTAACAGCCTCAAAGTCATCCATAGGAGTTCCATCGAGGTTAGTCAGTGGGTTCATCCAGGATAAGGTGACCTGGTTCATTCCGGTACTGATGGCCAGATCGGTAGGCGGATTGGGAATCGGAGATCCCCCGGCAATCCAGCTGGTTTGCAAGGTATCACTTTCCCATTTCATGCTATCCAGACGCGCATAAATTACATAGGTGTATAGTTGTCCATCATTCAGACCGCTGTCAAGGTATTGTCCCACAGCACCCAGGACAGAATCAATCCACACACCGTCCCGTTCGATCTGAATGGAAAAGTCCGAAGCCAGCAGGGTATCTCCGTTTATCAGACTGGTAGGATCATTCCAGGTCAATTGCATTGAGGTTGAAGAAGAGTAGTCACTATAAGCATTGAGATCGCTGGGAGGAACAGGCGGAATTCCTGCTGCCGAACTCACCTGCGCCCAAAAATCGGGATGATATGTACTGGTACCGTTATTATAGCTTGAAGGTGAAGTTGAGCAGCCTCCATGGGTATGGACACCCACCGCAAATCCGGTTGCCTCATCGATAACCGGACTGCCGGAATTTCCACCCATCGTATCAGTATGATACCGCATAGTGGTACCGGACGAACCCATGTTGGGGCCCAGATGCGTCTGCTGAGTCTGATTGGCAGTGCCATCATCAACCCCATAACCGGTAATACGGATAGAATCCGGGAGATAATCCTGCGCCATAATAAAAGCCGCACCTTGCGCAACAATCGGTTGTAGACCGGTCACCGGATTATCAAAAACCAAAAAAACACCCCAGTCGTTACCAATACCGCCGTTGGTTCCCTGTTGACTGGCAATATCTATGGCATACTGATCTTCCGGTCCGGGATGTTGAATGGTGGTACTGGGAAGCGACAGAGGCACATTAAATTCTAATACTGATGCACCGCTGCCCAGACAATGCCCTGCCGTGACATGTATTCCGCTGGCAATAATCCAACCGGTACAGCCAATGGACACAATTCGGCCGGCTGCCGGATCACTAGAGGGAATTCGGTCATCACTTGAGCCGCAGATACTTTCCAGTATTGCCGCGGGTCCCCATTCACCGACCATGATTTGCTCCATGCGCAGAAAAACATCTTTATCACCCGGAGCAACATATAATTCAACAGTCACACCCTCCCCGTTAAAATAGGCCGACGTATATTGCCACTGGTTTAGATGGGTCTGATTCAGTCTTTGTCTGGCACCATCTTTTAAGGATATTATTTCAACATAACTATGTTGACCTAAATTCGCTTCAGAAAATAGCAGGCGAATCCAGGGGACCTGTTTCACCTCCACCGTACCCCGGTAGGCCAGGAAGGCAGATCCGGTTGTTCCCGGGCTTCCCTGATATACAGCAGTCTGCCAGGCGACGGGTTGAAGATGAAACGGAATTTCAGCTGGACTTTGGGCATTCGATGCCAGCCCAAAAATGTCCTGAGCAACCTCCAGGGTTAACACATCCGGTGATTTTACTAACTCGAAGAGGACTGCCGGTTTGGCCTTCACATATATTTTACCATTAATATCCGGTCCGTCTGAGAATAATATTTCTTCCCGAGATTTGGATAGAATCACATCTAAAACTGAATTCATTGGAAGTCTGTCTTTTGAAAATAGGATTTCCGGTTTTATTCTTTCTTCTGCGTAGTTTATGTTCAGATCACTGCTTTCAATCAATACCGGTTTCTGAACCTGGATCACTGCATCAATATACCCGGATCTTCCCAAATTGGCGTTTATTTGATTCATCAATTCCTGAGAAATTTTTGACTGACCCAGAATTGCTGTAAAGAGAAACAATTGAATAAAAAGTATCCCTATCAATTTTTGCATGATTATTCCTCTCTTAAAATTTAATACCCGTTATTTTTCGTATTTGTAATTTATTAAACAGAAAAAGGATATGACAACCCATTCAGGGAACTATCTTTGGCAGGTTGGATGCGTGTTCGCTGGTGCGTGAGATGGGCTATCCGGAAAAAATATAAAGACTCCCTTATCTAATATTCCAATCTATATAAATTTGGGGATTTTCCAGTCAATTAAATAAAAAGCTAATACTGATTTCAGAAAAGCACAAGCATTTTTTTTTATGCAAATTTATCGATCCAGATATAAAAATACAGAGTGTTTTTTGGATTAAATAATTAGTTCATGTATGAAAACGAATCTTAATAAATGGTTATGTTATTCCCCAAGAGTTAGAGATCATATTTAAACTATATAGATTTTTCGGTCCCTTCCAAATTTTACCGACCAGATCCTGGATCATCCTCAATTAATAATGACACCAAGAGCCTAAATTTCATAAGATAATTGGTTACAATTTCTAAAATAATCCTTTGCCAACCAGCAATCCTTTTTAAGAGTGTCGTCTGTTTCTCAAAAAAATTTAGTGATCATAAATAATGAGAACTGACAACAGCGATCTTTTTCCTCATGACGGAAATTTTGCGGAACAGGAGGAGGGAATAAAAAAAGCCCGATTCAAAATCGGGCTTTTTTGGAGTGATAAAAACGCTACTTTAATAACAGCATTCTCCGGATTTGCTGATATTTCCCGGCTTGTAAACGATAGACATACACACCGGAAGCCATCACTAATCCATACTGATCTTTCCCGTCCCAGCGTACATCATAGACACCGGCGGTTAAGTTTTGGTCGATCAGGACCCGGATTTTCCTTCCCAACACATCGAAGACTTCCAACCTGACCTGCTTTGCTTCCGGCAGCTGAAAACTGATGCGGGTTTCCGGATTAAATGGGTTGGGATAATTCTGGCTGAGTTCATAATCATCCGGGAAACCAGCTTGCGGTTCCAGTGTTATTCCGGTAGGCCAGTTAATGTTGGTGAAATTAATATTATGTTCAAAATTATGGGCAACGTTACCGGTACTGTCACTGAAAAGTACGCGCCAGGCATGATCAGTGGGAGGAGGATCATATACACCGTTTCCATTATGATCCGCATAGAAATCCGCCCGGTAGTTGTTACCCGGTAAAATTCCCGGTACTGCAATAACATAATTAGGAACAACGATACTGTCCAGCGTAACCCTGCCAACCTCTTCATTGCTGGCGACATTAACCACCCGGAATTCAAACAATTGACCCAGATGCGGATTCATATTGGAGAAATTCAGGGTAAACAGGTAATCCCAGCCGATATCTGTAAAGTTTGCGGCGTGAGTAAAATCCAGTTGCTCGTCACCATTGACACCGTTCACCGGTAACCGCCAGGCATGGTCTGAGGGAGGAGCGTCATATAGAAAATTTCCGCTAAGATCCGCGTAAAACTCCACGTCATAATTCATCCCGAAACGGATACCGGGAATCACCACCTCAAAATCCGGCTGGGCAATAAATTCCACCCGGGTCCGGCCGACTTCCTGGCGGCTGGTTTGTTCTACCACCCGACATTCCAGCAGCTGACCCACATGAGGGTTCATTCCGGTGAAATTAACCGTCAATTTGTACACCCAATCTATATCAAAAAAATTAGCATTGTGACTGAAAGGAACATTCGTATCACCGCTCACATTATCCACTTCTAATCGCCAGGCATGATCGGCGGGAGGTGGATCGTAAATGCCATTCTGATTCAGATCGGCATAAAAATCAATCCAATAACTATGTCCCACCAGTATATTTGACAAAGAGACATCGAAGGCAGCCGAGGGAATGGAAGGAACTTCTTCTCTGCCAACTTCGAGACCGGTGCCTTTATCCAGCAAACGGATTTCCAGTAGTTGTCCCACATGGGGCGTCATACCCGAAAATTGAAGCGTTAATGTGAAGAGTGGATCGCTTGCTTCATTACCAGGTAAAGTAATCAGGACCGGGTTACCCGGAGCGGGTTGACCTACCACCCAGCGACCAAACGGATCCTGCAATTCCTCGCCGTTTGAAACACCATCACCGTCGGCATCCAGACTTGCCAGGAGTGCATTCCACATCACTTCTCCGGTAGACCCTGGTACGGTTAGAAAACGGGTTTCAATCATCGATCCAAAGTCATTCCGGGGACCATTTCCGGGTGCAGGGCTAGCCACGGCATGACAGGTCTGACAATTATTAACTGTCCCATTCGGAATCTGTGATATTCGACCCGGTCGTGCCTGCAATAACTGAAAAAACAGCAGCGCAAAAAATGAAACATAGAACATTTTTATATTAACCATACTAACCTCCTAATTTTAGACAAAAAACACCCTTTGCCCCCCTTACAACATCTGTAAGGAGTTATTAGTAAAATCAATTTAGCAGAAAAATCAGAGTGAAATGATCAACTACAATCTATAAGACAGCTTAATTGCCAAAATTATCAGGATTGCCGGGCCTTTTTAGTGGAAATTTTAAATGGTATATATAAGGGACACCAGCTCACCAGTGCGGTGAGTAGAAAGATCAGTCCGAATGCTCCCCACCAGCTCTGATAATAAAAACCCACCGCAATCACCACCACTCCCGCAATACCCCGCAGGATACGATCCACACTCCCCATATTGTTTTTCATACATCTTCTCCTTATTCATTTACATTATAACGGCATACATATGTTGTCGGGCACGCGGCCGCCACACCCACAAAATATGTCTTCTTAATTAATCCAATTTATTTCACACTATTGCTTAATTATTGCTTTATTCAATTATTTCTTCTTACCAAACTTTAGCAGACGGGTAATCATAAACCCGATCCGCCAGTCATTCTTATCCACCGATATATCTGCACCCGCCAGATATTGGGAGGTATTGATATACTGACTATTGGTCAAAAATATCTTGAAAAAATGACCTCCGGTTTCAAGTTCAATTCCGAAACTCATAGGATTAAATTCCTGAGCCACCAGACTTTTATACCCGGCAATATACGGACTCCATTCCCACATAATACTCCATAGCGGAGAGACATAGAACTGCAGGTAGGTGCCCATTCTGAACGTATCCTTGGTTTCCGAATCATCGGTCTCCGGACCCCAGCGAATATCGGTGTTGTACAAATAAGAAGGAACCAAACCGATTCCGAATCTTTTCCCGATCATCGTATTAATGATCAGCTGCCCGTAAGCCTGAAAATTTCTCAAATCCGATTTTTTCCGCTGACTGATTTCAGGATATTCCGGCCAGGAATTCCAGGCTCCCCCGGCTTTAGCAGCAATCAGCACCGGTAATTTGGGATGCCGGATTTGCAGAAATTTATATTTTAGCCAGAGATCGATATTGTCATTGAAATTGGTTCTTCCCAACTTAACCACCATCCGGTCTGAGGGTGCAAATGCCAGAGCCAGCCTGATATGAGCCGGCCCATCAAGACCATAAAAATCACGAATACCCGATCCTGTGGTTGGGATAAAACGATGCGACACCTCAAACTCAAAATCATATTTTTGCAGGGTGGTAGCGGTGGGAAGATCAATAACAAGGGGTGAGTGAAAAAGTTGCAGCTCCGGTTGAGTGGCCGGTTCCGAACGTTGCCAGCGTACCTGCCGTTCCTGACCCAAACCCATCCCAATCAGCATGACAAGCAGCAGAATTATAACAGATACATGCAGAGTACCTCTATTCATCATTGTGATTCCTCTCTATTGTTGTTCTACTTTTTTCACATAAAAATCAAGTTCCAGGGTCATATTTTCGTCGATCTTGAAAAACATGAGCTGTGGTATTTTAATATTGTAATCGGACAGGGCTGCAATAAATGTGGTCTGAATCCGGAAACCACTATCTGCAGACAACAATGTACCTTCAACAGTAAGGGGCTTTTCAACACCGTGGATAAACATGGTTCCTTCGGCAGTTACCTTGTATTCCCCTTCCTTCGCCACCTCCGCATTTACCAGTTTACCCGTGAAATGGGTAAAGGGGTATTTATCAGTTTCCAGATAATTCTCGCGCATGTGGCGGTTCCTGAGACCAATTCCGGTATCGAGTGAATTTAAATCCACCTCGAAATACATTTCACTCTTATTCAGTAAATCATCACCTTCCCAGAAAATATATCCATCGATCTTCCTGGTTACGCCCGCAAAATCCTCCATCGGTGCGTCCGAAATAAATTTTACCAGATTTTCTACCCGATCCTGATCGACCTGATATTCCCCGGCAAGGATTAATGATGACACTGTCAGTAAAAATATAACTGATTTATAGAATTTCATAGTTTCTCCATGATTTAATTGTTCAGTGCGCCTTCATCGATCCACTTGGCAATTGAATCAATGGTGGCAGAGGATAGCGGAGTGCCTCCATATGGCATTCTGGGCAAAACATCTCCCCGCAGGATCTGCACCAACACGCTTTCAGAACTATTATTTCTATCCACCCGTTTCCGTGAAGGAACCCGCACACTGTTCACTTCCACCAGTTGGGTATAAGAATTTGCCGATGTCAAATCCAAATTAGCGGCCGGATCACTGCCACCATGACAGCCTGACGTATTGCAGCCAGCGTCAAATACCCTTTTCTGAATCTCACTAAAGGTACTTAGTCTGGTTGCCGGGGGCGGGGGTTCCAACGGGGTATCTTTTGAACAACTCATCACTGTGATAGAGATTGAAATAAATATTAGAAATATTATAATTTTAATCATTGAAAACTCCATTAATTTTAAGATTAAATAATTCAGATTAATTTAACGTGACATCTTACTAAAACGAAATAGAATAAATTGGTAGAATCTCAGACTCAGAATACCAAATATGAACAGTATACTTAAAATTTTATTGTAGAAAAACAGATGCTCAGATCCGATTATCATGGGATCACTTCCTTTCGATATTCTATCCCAAAGTTCATGAAATCTTCCTTTAGGGATTACCCCACTATTCATCCAATTGATTCTTGATACTATTCTATCCGATTCACCAGGAAAGCAAACCATCTAAAAGAAGATTTCTTGAATTCCACTTGAACAACTTGAGTCAAATACTATGCCAAAGACCATTTTTTTTCAGATTGTAATTAAAATACAAGAATTTATTAGTTAATCATGTAGAGTCGAATAAAAAACCCAGGTAATAATTAAGATTTTTGCACAGCTTCGCGCAATATTTGCGCTATGTGCCAGATACCCTAAAAAACGGATCATCGTTAAGCATGTTAAAATTAAAATTCTATCCCTATGCGATATCTATGACAATGTCACAAAAAAAGAATTATTGCGTGAGTTTAATTCAACGAAGCGGGATGATTCAATTTTTGGGGTGAGCGTTTGTCAGAATATAATTGATTTTACAATTTACTGAATCCTGGCTGAACGGATATTATCCTGCGGATTTATAGAAATGAGAAAACCTCAATTATTGAGAGAATAAGTTTTCAAGCGTGACTCATTTTCCAGTTGAATTCGCCCCCTGAAGCTGGCGATGGCACCCACCCGCTCAAACTCCTTGAGCAATCTGTTAACCACCTCCCGGGCAGTTCCCATTTCTGTGGCTATCTGTTCCTGAGTAATGCGGAGAATACGCTTAGGTTTTCCGCGGTTGTCAAATTTTTTAGCCAGAAACTCTGCCAGTCTCTGATCCATTTTTCGGAACACGATTTCTTCAATTAATGTTATCACCTGAGCGAGCCTTTTGGAAAATAATTCAAACACAAAACCACGAATTTCATGTCTGCTCATCCAGTCTCTGAACTGCCCCGCCGAAAAAACAACCATCTGAGTCGGTTTTTCAATGGTAGCCATGGCAGGATACCCGGTGTCAGAGAAAGCGCAGGAAATATTCAACACGCATCCCTCTCCGGGATTGACGTGATAGAGGGTAATCTCCCTTCCGGTTTCTCCGATTTTTGATACCCTGATACTGCCTTCACCCACAAAACCTACCTGCTGACACCCTTCCCCTTCAACAAATAGTACTTTTCCTTCCTCAAGGGTAACCGGGGTGCAGGCATTCTCAATCTCGGTTTTAAACCGGGGAGGTGATAAACTGTAAAAACCTAATTTCTCAAGTATTTCTATTTTATCCATTTTTAAGGTCCTGGATTCTACGGCATGTTTCTTTTGATCTTACACTATAAGGTATGTTTAATTTAATTTGTCAGAGGGCATTAAGCAACACCCGATACGGGTTAGATAGGTAAATTCATCTGATTCAATTAAATATATTCTGCTGGTTTCCAGAAATCATTTATGGAGTGAAATTAGTTTGAAAAAATTTTAGACACAGATCATAAAGAAAAATTATACTAAACTAAAGGGATTCAATTTCTTTAATCCCTTAAAATTTCTGTCGAGTGAAAATAAAAGAACTGTATTTTACCTCCCAAAGACCTCTTTCTTTGGGAGGTTGTTTCCCATAACCTACCTCACCAGCAGCATCTTTCGTGTCTCCCTCTGACCTTCAACCGCAAGGGTATAAAAATAATAACCGCTGGGATAATTTGTTGCGTCGAAACTGACCGAATGAGTTCCAGCGGCTGTCACTCCATTTACCAGAACCTCCAGTTGTTCTCCCAATATATTATAAACCATTAGGGTAACCAGTCCTGAATTCTGTAGGGTGAAGGATATGGTGGTGCTGGGATTGAAAGGATTTGGATAGTTTTGATCCAATTGGAAACTTGCGGGCGTTAGCTTATTTATACTAACGTCATTGATGCCGGTTACATTCCCGATCCCGTCAATTTTAAGCTGTAACATCTGAGGAGATGAAGCAGTTTTAAAATCTGCCCACAGTGTTACCGCCTGACCCACCGTAATATTTGAAAGAGAAATGGGGACATATTGCTGATTTATGAAAATTGTCTGACTATTCAAATTAACCGGGCTTGATCCGACAGAAATTGTATTCGATTGAATGTCCGAAACTTTACCGGAAATTTTCACAAAATTAAAATCGTCTTCTATCTTAATTCGGGTCGCCAGATAGCTGCCACTGCCCTGCAGGAAAGCTTTCACTTCCACAAACATATCCGGCTTCAAATCGTTCAGGGAAATAGACTGGTTGGCATGATTCAGTACCGCCGTATTTTGATCGGTGAGGAACACGATACCAGACACCTGCACATTCCCCGCCGCAATATTTTCGATAAAACCTTTCATCTCCAATTCTTTTCCATCCTCCCGTTCCAGCTTAATCCGGATCGCCAGGAGTGTATTAGCCTGCTGTTTCCGCGCCTTCACCTCCACAATCTGTCCCGGCTGTAAATCACTAAATGGGATGAGGGTGTTATTATCATTCAGGACAATAGTCTGTGAATTAATCGTGAAACGCAGCTCATTGACCGTCAGCCAGTCATTCCCCAGGGAAGTAATTTCGCCTTTAATCTCAATTTCGGCCTGCCAGAAATCTTCCACTGTGATAAGGCTGGCGTAAATGGTGCCATCCTGCAGGAGAGAACCCTTGATTTCAACGATAAAACCCACCTGTAGATCAGATAGAGCCAGTGGTTTTTGATTATCTCCCAAAATAATGGTTTGTAAATCAACCCAGAATTCAAGTCCGGCAATCAGCAAGGTATCGCTGTAAATCGAATCGATCGGAGCTTTAAATTCGATCTCATGCTCAAATTCATTTTCCAGTCTGATCCGTAACGCAAGATAAGTTCCGGATGGCAATAAGATTGCCTTGACTTCTACCTTGTCTCCGATCATCAGATCATTCAGGGTGAGTGTCTGTCCCATTGAACCGCGGATCTGAGTATCGCCGCCCACCTCCAGAATCACTGTATTAACTGTGATACTATTAGCACCGATCGTCTCAATATTCCCTCTAAATTCCAGTTCTGTACTTTCATGCTCAAGATCAATTCGATAGGCAAAATATTTTCCTGAGCCCCGCAATTCGGCTCTTACTTCGACAAAATACCCGACCATGAGATCAGAATATTGGAGAGGCTGCCCATGTTCTCCACGTACTTCAACGCTCTGGTCAACCTGGATGAAGATACCACCCACCTTCAAACTATCCGGATAGATTTCCTGAATTTTTCCTTCAACCTCCAATTCTTCACCCCGATCCCCCAGTTCAATGCGGGTGGCGAGATAATAGCCCTGCAAGGTCATATCGGCCCGGACTTCTACCGAATCTCCCAATTTCAGGTCCGTGAATTGTAATAATGCTCCGTGCTGACCTTTGATTTCGGTGTTATTATCCACATAAAACAGAATGCCAGTGACCTGCAGATGATCCACACCTAATAACTGAATTTTTCCTTCAACCCTGATATCATCATCCGCAAATACATTTGGAGAAATCATTCCGATGATTATGATACCTATTAAAACCCATATAATATTAGAATTTATCTTAGTCAAATATAAATTCATGATCCACCTCCTAGATTAATTTTACATCTCCTCCACTTAATTAGATAAGATCAACATTGCTGCCGGACAAGAATTTCAAATACGGTGCCAAATTTATTAAATTGTATTTATGTCATTTATATTCAATAGGATAAGAAAATTCAAATAAAGCCTTTTATGCAAAGAAGGAGGTATCAAAAAAAGAAATAATTGCTCTATGGTGCGCAGATAATGCGCATTATATTACCACAGATAAAATGGTATATGATTTCCCACAATCGTGTGATTCAAATACGTTCTGAGAAATGCCAGGGAAGAATCTGCAGGTTTAGATCACATTTTTAATTGATTTACAGAATTTGAAAAAATAAATTGGTGTTATTTTCAGAAAATAGCGTAAAATTGATGCAATCCCTTTTCTTAATTTTCGGTATAATCTGCTGTATCGTTGTTATGGGCTGTTTATCTGATGCGCCCCGGGATAATCCTCTGGATGTGAATAATCCAGAGCAAATTTACGCTCTTTCCGGTACTGTTCACACTTATTACCCCCATCCCCCACGCTCCAGAATAGAAGGTGCCAGACTACTCCTTAGCCCGACAAACCTCCTCAGCCTGACCAATCAGGAGGGTACCTTTAAATTCGAAAATATGCCAGCCGGAAATTATGTTGTCATATGCGAAAAAGAGGGATTTTTAATCGATACTGTGAGCATAGAAATCCCAACCAATAACACCCTGGATTTTTTCCTGGATGGCTTGCCTTATTTTAATCAAATCATCTTGTCCAGTCATCGAATTGCCCATTTTCCACCCATTGAAGATGTTTACTATATTGATTTATATGTCACCGCCTCGGATACCGATGGGGTGGAAGAACTGCAGTCTGTCTGGTATGAAGTTTCCGGGTTGTCTTCTTCGGATACATTGATAAAAACGACCACCCCGGGGATATTTAATATCCGGATGCAAACGGATATCCTCGGACTGAATCACTATATCGGACAACCATTTGATCTTTTTGTTCAGGATAAATTCGGAGCCATTACTGAGTCAAGCCCGCACTATGTGACCCGAATTATTGAACAGATTCCGGTTCTCCTTAATCCCTCTCAGGGTGATACAATATCCTCCCAACCTTTTCAGCTCTCCTGGCAGACAGTTTTTTTGCCTTATGACTTTCATCTGGCTATAGAAATCATGAATATCAGCGAATTCGGATTCCCCACTCTAATTGATTTTATTGACGCGATACCATCGAATGAATCTAGTTATCTTTATTCACCTAACCTGAATCCGGGCAGGTATTTCTGGACCCTCTTCATCATCGATGAGTTTGGCAACAGCAGCCGTTCCAGGGAGGGTGCGTTTATAATTACTTCGGGTTAAATCTTAAACAAAATTAAAAAGTAATGGGAAAAAAGAATGAAAATTCAGAATCCTTATGAAGCCCTGTTAAAAATCAGCCAGGATATCAACTCCATGAAAGATACGGCGGTTTTGCTGGATAAAGTTATGGACATCGCCATGGGAACACTGGCTGCTGAACGGGGATTTATCATTCTGAAATCGCATTCATCAGATCATCAATTTGATCTGGTTACTGCCCGTAATATCAGCCAGGAAACCATTTCATCCATCCGGGAGCTATCCAGCAGTGTCGTCAATAAAGTTATCAAGGAAGGTAAATCCATCCTTACCTTGGACGCCCAAACCGATGATCGTTTCTCGGGTGCCCAGAGCATCATCATGCAAAAAATTCGCTCCGTTATCTGCGCTCCGCTGAAGAAAGATGATCAGCTTATTGGCGCCATCTATATGGACACCCGTTCCGGATCGGACCAATTTGATGAAGATAGTCTGAAATTTTTGGAAGCGTTTACAATTCAGGCAGCAATTGCCATTGAAAATAGCCGCATCATGGAAAAACTGGAATCGGAAAATAAGCAGCTTAAAAAGCAGGTCGCCCTGTCTCAACTCTTTCCAGAAATCATCGGAAAAAGTCCCAGCATATCTAGGATTCTGGAAATGATCCGCGATGTTGCAGATTCAAATGCTACCATACTGATTGAGGGTGAAAGCGGAACCGGCAAAGAGTTGGTAGCCCGGGCCCTTCATTTTAATTCCAAGCGCAAGGAAAAAACTTTCATTCCCATATTCTGTGGAAGTCTGGCCGAGAATTTACTGGAGAGCGAACTTTTCGGACACCGTAAGGGTTCGTTTACGGGAGCTTTTGAAAACAAAGCAGGTCTTTTTGAGGAAGCACATGGAGGAACCCTGTTTCTCGATGAAATCGGCGATATCAGCAAAACGATTCAGACCAAACTACTGCGGGTCATTCAGGAGGGAGAAGTAAAAAGAGTTGGAGAGTCCGCCATTCGAAAAGTAGATGTACGCATTCTGTCGGCCACCAATAAAAACCTGCAGGAAGAAGTTGAGGCGGGAAACTTTCGGGAAGATCTGTTCTACCGTTTGAATGTCATCAATTTTAAAATGCCCCCACTTCGCGAACGACGGGAAGACATTCCCTTACTGGTAAACCATTTCCTGTCGGTATTTACCGAAAAGAATAAAAAACATGTGTCAGGATTCAGTAAGGAGGCATATAATTTTCTTATGGAATATTCCTGGCCGGGTAATATCCGGGAGCTGGAAAATACAATTGAAAGGGCAGTTATCCTGACCCGGGAAAAGGAGATCACACCGGAGTTATTACAACTGAAAAGAAGTAAACCGGAAATGGTCATTGGCCGACCACTGAAGGAAGTTGAAAAATACGTGGTATTACAAACCCTGGAGCAATCCAACAATAATAGAACAAAAGCCGCCGAAGTTTTGGGTGTTTCAAGAAGATGGTTACAGTATCAGTTGAAGAACTGGGGAATTACCGATGAAGATTGAGGGATATACTATTCAATCTGAAATCAGCAGGGGTCCAATCACCAGTGCCTTTTTGGCTAATCAGGATAATCTGGACCGCCGGGTATTACTCAAAGTACTTAATGCCCAGTGGCGAAATGAGACCGATCTGGTTGAGCGCTTTCGGCGTGAAGCCAAAATTTCGGCACGACTCAAGCATCCAAATATTGTGACCATTTTTGATTTTGGTATATCCAATCAGGCATTCTATATCGCGATGGAGTACGTCGAAGGACAAATGCTGTCAAATTTTATCAGACAACATCACCCCCTGCCCTTTTCTTTGGTCATCTATATTCTCCGCGAAATTCTTCAAGGTCTGGCCTATGCTCACCGGAAGGAAGTTTTGCACCGGGATATCAAACCCGATAATATTTTGGTAGGAAATGACGGAAACTTAAAAATTTCCGATTTTGGACTGGCAACCATCGCTGAATTCCCACGCTTAACCAACCAGGATGATGTAGTTGGAACACCGGCGTATATGTCTCCTGAACAGGCCAGAGGATTGAAGCTTGATCATCGTTCTGATTTATTCAGCCTGGGAGTTACCCTGTATGATGTGATCACTGGAAAATCCCCTTTCCTGGATAAAAACCTTGCTCTGACCATTAATAATATTCTTACCCGGGTACCATCATCCCCCGTGCAATATAGAAAGGATATACCTGCCTGGTTGGAACAACTCACACTGCAGTTGGTTGATAAAGATATTTCCAAAAGACCAGAATCGGTGCAAACTATCCTGGATCAATATCACGATGAACTGAAGAATGTTGAACATGCAGATCTAAAGCCATTTTTTACAGACCTCCATGCTCAATCCACCTATCGTTTCGGAAAAATACCGGATATTGCGAGAAAACCCGAATTAACAAAAAAACGAAAATTTCTTTTCATCGGAATTCCTGTTTTCATCATTATTGCTGTGGCTTATTTTATCATCCAATTTTTACCAGACGGAAATTCTCCGGAGCAACACCAATCTGCTATTCTGCCAGTCGATACCACTGAAACAAATGATATAAAAGAATCTGGTTCTTTTTCATTTGAAAACTCAGCCCGAAATGATAGTGCATCAGATCAGGTTAAATCACCGAAGAATCCGCCAATTACCAAACCTCCTCTATTAAAATTACCGGAAAAATCAGACCGGGAGGCAAAAAGCCTCGCATCTCAGGAGGCCAGCACGCCTGAGAAAACTACGGAGAACATGATCATTGAAAATACTGAGGGGAAACTGTACATTGCCTGTCATCCCTGGGCAGATGTTTTAATCGATGGAGAATATATTGAAACAACCCCCATATTACAGCCCATTCTACTTTCAACCGGAATTCATAAAATTGAACTCAGAAATCCGACTTACTTCACGTATCAGGAAAATATCAAAATTGAATCCGGAAGGACTGATACACTCTTTGTACGTCTGGAACCTGCTATGGGATATTTAAATATTCAGGCCATTCCCTGGGGCAAAATCCATATCGACGATCAGTACCTGGAGACAACACCTTTAAGCGAACCACTCAGTATACTGGCAGGGAAACATCAAATTCGCATCACAAATCCCAATTTTAATGATATTACCGACTCCATATGGATTGAACCGGGAAAGACCACTGAAAAGGTATTTTATTTTAGGCCATAGTGGCAAGATTTTTGCAGCTTTAGAGCATAACATACAGAGGATTTATACATGATTTCAAATAAATGCAATAAATTAATAGTATTCACTCTTTTTATGCCACTCTGGTTAAATGCCCAGGGTTGGCAAAATACCCAGCCCCTGAATACACCACGGGTGGGTGCCAGTGCCGTGGTTTGGAATCAGCACATCTTTGTATTTGGGGGTAAAACCAATGGAAATACTGTATTAAACACCGTTGAGAAATATAATCCTGCCAACGGAATCTGGGACACTCTGGCTGTCCCTCCATTTATTGATGCTCGTTTCAACGCCTCAGCCATTGTATTCCGAAATAAAATTTTTCTCATTGGGGGCCGGGACAATTCCGAGGTGTTCAGGAAAATTGAAATATATGATCCTGTGCAAAATTCCTGGTCCATAGCGCAAGAATTGCGCAGAAAACGGGAGGGACACACTGCCGTTATCTTTAATGACACCCTGATTGTGTTAGGAGGTATTGAGAATCAATACCAGTATGTCGATGAGATCGAATGGTATGATGAAGGGGAAGACAAATGGGAAAGTAAAGATTCCAGCCTGGTGGAGGGAAGAGCTTCGGCTTACATTTCTACATTTAAAGACAAACTCTATGTTTGCGGCGGAACATTTTTTGGATTGAAGGAAAACAGTTATGTAGCGGATACCCGTTTCACCTGGAATAACGGACCATCGATGCAGACCGGCCGCAGTTACGGAGGAATGGTCGAGGTGAATGACTTTCTCTATATGATCGGGGGTGAGACCATGACCGGTGTATCCAACCTGGTTGAAGTATATAATCCCTACACCTGGAACATTGAACCAGGAGTAAATCTGCCTTTTCCCCGCAGTGGTATTGCTGCGGTCGCAATAAATGATACCATGTATGCGATGGGTGGCTGGTCAATGAACCACAATCAGATTCTAAATACGGTAGAGTATCTGGTATTACCACCCACAGGTGTAACGAATCCCATACCGGCCTCCCTTCCTGCTAATTTCACCCTGCTCCGGGGTTTTCCCAATCCTTTTAATGGAACCATTCAATTTCAGATAGAAATCGCACAGCAGGCAAATTATGATTTGAAGATTTATGATGTTCAGGGCCGTCTGATTCAGAATATTTTTAACGGAAGGTTGACTCCCGGGACTCATAAATTCCGCTGGGATGCTTCAACCGACACAGGAATCCAGGCAGCAACAGGTATCTATTTCGCAATCCTTAAAAATCATCAACAATATCAAAAACTTAAAGTGGTGTATGTTAAATAAACACTCTTATTACAATAGTCTCTGGGTAATTCTCATACTTTTTTCAATCTCTCTAGCCAGCCAGAGCAGCATGACAAGAGTAAAGGAGATTGAAGTTTTGTACAAACAATTGAAATTGGAAAAAGCCCTGGAGATAGGCAATGAGCTTCTCGCTAACCCCCAGGGATTAACTGCGAATGAACTTGCTTTCATCCATAAATACCTCGGTGTTATCTATTTTTCCATGGGTTCTCCGGATTCTTCCCGTTTTCACTTTCTGTCTTACCTGAATCTCCAGCCGGAAGGGCAGCTGGATCCGGTAAGTTTTTCCCCGAAAATTGTCGATTTTTTTGAGGACATAAAGCGAGAGTATACACCAGAGTCTGTGTCAGATAACGTTCAATCCATGACAAAATATATATTTGTGGATGATCCACGTCCCGGTGCAACCTGGCGTTCAGCTATTATACCGGGGTGGGGACAAATTTACAAAAAACAGAAACGACGTGGCATAGTATTCGGTGCCTCGTTTTTTAGTAGTGCTATCATGACAGGTATCGCCTATTCAATGGAGGATAAATATCATCAGGACTATCTGAATAGCCAGGAAGTCTCTGATATTGATAACAATTATGCCAAATACAACGACTGGTATAAAATAAGACGCTCCTTAAGCTGGATCACCGCCGGTATCTGGATCGCAAATATTGCAGATGCCCTCTGGAGTCCTTTTCCCGGAACAAAAATTTCTGTTGTACCCACTGCATCAATCCCGCTGTCCATAAAAA
Source organism: bacterium (assembly GCA_020350205.1). Lineage (GTDB taxonomy): Bacteria > Calditrichota > Calditrichia > RBG-13-44-9 > RBG-13-44-9 > RQOF01. The sequence continues at coordinate 1,297,321 of CP070707.1, read as the reverse complement.
TTGATTTAAATTAATCGTAAATCGTGATTCAATTAACTCATATTTTCAAGTCCTTTGATAGCTCCCTGGCCCTACGGGATCTCACCCTCGCTATCCATGCTGCAAAAACTACCGTGTTAATTGGTCCCAGCGGGTGTGGTAAATCGACCCTGATTCGGTTACTGGCCGGACTCATTTCCTGCGATTCAGGACAAATTATTATTGAAGAGCATGAATTATCCCCAGAAAATCTGTTAGAAATACGCCGCAAAATGGGATATGTTATCCAGGAGGGAGGACTCTTTCCCCATCTAACCGCCCGGAGAAATATTACCCTGATGGCACACTATCTGAAATGGAATCAATCCAAAATCGTACACCGAATGAATGAACTGGTTGAGTTAACCAAATTTCCAGCAGACGCATTGGACCGTTTTCCAATTCAATTATCGGGCGGCCAGCAGCAACGGGTAAGCCTTATGCGGGCCCTGATGTTAGACCCTCAGATTCTGCTGCTGGACGAACCGCTGGGAGCGCTGGATCCCATGATTCGTCATGAACTGCAGGAAGACCTCAAACAGATATTTACCTCACTTCATAAAACGGTATTGATGGTTACTCATGATCTGGCAGAGGCATCCTTTTTCGCTGATCACATTGTTTTAATGAACGAGGGATCAATAATGCAGCAGGGCCAGATATCAGACTTTTTCCATAACCCAGAGAATAAATTCGTTACCCGTTTTATCCAGGCACAGCGCGCTATTCACAACACCGGAGGTATGGATTCCGGATGAATACGGTGTCGAAAATACTTGCATTTATATTTATAGTGATCGGCGTAGTCTTCGCCCAGCCGGAAATTAAAATCGGTTCCAAGAAATTTACCGAATCGGTTATTCTGGGAGAGCTTGCCAGAGGACTCATTCAGACTCAGCATCCACAAGTACTCCATATACCTGAGCTTGGCGGTACCCGGGTCTTGTGGAATGCCCTGCTGCGGGGCGAAATAGACATTTATCCGGAATACACCGGTACCCTTATCCAGGAAATCCTGCTCCAACAGGCAGATTCAGACAGTTTACCCGAAATCCTGCGCGAATATGGGATTGAGATGACCCAGCCACTGGGTTTCAACAATACCTATGCAATTGGAGTATTGCCTGATCTGGCAGCGCAGCTTGGTCTTGAAAAAATAAGCGATCTGAGAAATCATCCGGATCTGCATCTTGGTTTTACAAATGAATTCATGGATCGCCAGGATGGCTGGCCCGGTCTGCAGAAACGCTATCACTTACCCCAGCAGGATGTCCGTGGACTGGATCATGATCTGGCATACCGAGGGATTGCCGGTAAATCCATCGATGTTATTGATTTGTACACTACCGATGCTGAAATCGAATATTATCATTTACAAATTCTCCGGGACGACCAGAACTATTTTCCTGAATACCTGGCGATTTATCTGTATCGTACTGAGTTAAAAACAATTTTCCCCGGTGTTCTCGAACGCTTGTCACTGCTGGAAGGCCAAATGAGTGAAAAACTCATCCGAAATCTGAATAAACAGGTAAAACTTGGGGGACAATCAGAAAGCCAGGTGGCCGCACAATTTATTGCAGATCACTTTAATTTGGCAGTCGAAAGTTCTACCGAAACAATGGTGAGCCGGCTATGGAAAAACAGCGTCGATCATCTCGTCCTGGTGGGTATCTCTTTACTGGCAGCAATACTCATTTCCATTCCGCTCGGAATTCTGGCTTTTCAGAATCAGCGAGTCGGCCAGATCATCCTGGCGACGGTCGGTATCATTCAAACAATCCCCTCGCTGGCGCTGCTGGTTTTTATGATTCCATTCCTGGGAATCGGGATGAAACCGGCCATCCTGGCATTGTTTCTCTACAGTTTGCTTCCAATTGTAAGAAACACCCATAACGGACTTGCCGGGATTCCCCAGCCGGTACGGGAATCTGCAGAGGCACTGGGATTACCGAGACGGGCCCGGCTCTGGTTAGTCGAACTTCCCCTGGCCTCCCGTTCAATTCTGGCAGGTATAAAAACATCGGCTGTAATAAATGTGGGAACCGCGACGCTGGGTGCACTGATCGGAGCAGGTGGATACGGACAACCGATCCTGACCGGTATCCGTCTGGACAACATCGGTCTTATTCTGGAAGGTGCCATTCCGGCGGCGTTTCTGGCAATCCTGGTACAATGGCTATTTGATCTGTCGGAATTAATCTGGGTACCACGGGGCCTGCGTTTATCCCGATAGAACTCGCAAACATTACTATTGTTTGAAAAGCTGAAGATACAAACCGCTTTAATCTTATAGAAAATAACCAAAATCTCTCTTAAATTATAAAAGTAATTGCCGATAATGACAAGGGACAGAGTATAATAAATGTCTAACAAGGAAATTTTTTAATAATTTCCGGGAGAGTAATCTCATGAAAAAATTAGTCATCATCATTCCTTTCTTTGTCGTTATTTTACTGCTTTCAGGCTGTGGCAAGGGCTTGATGGAAAGTGGCGATGAAGCATATGGTCAACAGAACTATACCGATGCATTGAAATTTTATCTGGAAGCTTCTAAAGAATTTCCCGATGATATGGCACTGAAAGAGAAAATTGCACTCTGTTACTTCAAGGAAGGTGAATTATTTTATGAAAAACGCCGGGTTATAAAGGCTTTTGAAGCCCGGGTTAAAAACGGAATGAAATTTGTCCCGGCCACTCCTTCCCCCACCTTGACGACTGAAATTTCCAATGTGCATCTCAAACTTGCTTATGCCTACAGGCAGGCCAAAGCAGAAAACCCCATTCAGAAAAAACAGTTTGTGGATGCAGCACTGGAGTATATCGATAAATCATTATCCTATGATTCGACCAATACCGAGGCTCGGCAGGCTCTGAACGAATTTAAAGAAGAACATTTCACGGGATTGCTGGAAAAAGGTCTCACCGCTTATAAGCGAGGGACGCAAGATCCACTTCAGTATATTGCGGCAGATTATTACCTTACCCAATCTCTTAAACTTGATTTTGAAAACGCCGAAGCACTAAAATACTTACAATTATCCCGTAAAAAAGCGCTTAACCTGCTTGACCCAGGAATGAATGTTCCGATCGCCATTACCGACCAGATGAAAAATGAGCAATATTTGGCTTTCCTGGTAGTGGTATATAACCTGCTACCGGAGAATCTTTATGTGACACCGGAGAATCTGTATCTGGTGAAAAAGGATGGAAAGGAAATTCGCGGCAGAACCAGCGGTATGTTTTCTACCCCACTGGAGAATAAAACTATTGTCAATGGCGAGGAAATAGCGGGTGTGGTCGCTTTTCCGCTACCGGAGAAGCAGGATTATGCACGGCTGGAATTCCGCAAGAATGGTGAGATTCTGGGGTATAAGAATCTGCCTTGAAAAAAATTATTGAGTAATCCTAGAATTTAATTACTACCTTTTATTATCTGGTCATTTTAAGAGGACCATTTTACCGGTCTTTAGCACCGATTCCGCTTTCAATTGATAGAAATAAACCCCGGTAGTGAGGTTTTCAGCCTCGAAGGTATAGCGGTGCTTACCTGCCTGTAACATCTCATAATTGACAATTTTCTTAATCTCTTCGCCACTCAGGTTATATACCACCAGACTTACCATTTCTCCTCGAGACAAATTAAATTCAATGGTCGTCAAAGGATTGAAAGGATTGGGATAATTGGTCAGCCGATACTCCTGCGGGACCATTTGATTTTTCCCAATTGAAGGCAGATTCACCAGAGTGGGGCTGATTTTCTGGCCCCCTGTCCGTCCGGCATTTCCTTTGAATGTCTGCCAGGCAGTCAGGGAGTCATAAACTCCCGGGGTATCCCAGCAATACACATTTTGGTCCACCCGCCCCGCGAAAATTTCAGTATCCCCATCGTTATCGATATCGATCAGAGTGGGATGGGTCTCAAAGCTCGTTAAAATAGGATTTCCCGGCATGAGCGGGAATCCGTTTACTTCCTGCCCCAGATAATTGAATGCCCTGATCATCCCCGGTTTGGAGCTGGTACCATTGGTGCCGCAAACCACATCGCCCACACCATCCCCATCCACATCGGCAATTGCTACTGAACCGTCAACCCAGGTTCGGTATACTTTTGCAGGATATCCCGGCAGTAAATTGCCATTAAGGGCATATACCCAGACTTTAGCAGAATCTACAGCTTCCACCCCGCCATAGGCCACTTCAGGGATGAGGTCACCATCTATATCACCTACCGCCACGCAAGCTGTTGGATTGCCATATTCGATAGGAAAAGGGAAGCCGGGCAGCAAATTACCCTGATAATCCAGGGCATAAATTCCATTGATGTTATTATAATCCGGTTTAACTCGAATCAGGATCTCCAGTGTTCCGTCACTGTTCAGATCAAATAAGGTCGGAGAATTCCCTACACTGTTTTTTCCAACAACCCAGGGAAATCCAGGCAATATCTGGCCGGAATCAGAAAATGCAATAATCTTTGCCTCAATGGTCAGGTCCGTGGTGCCACCAGTCCCGACTACGATTTCAAAATCTCCATCCCCATCCAGATCTCCCACTGCCGGGCTGTTTCCGGTCCCCTTTTCAAGGGAAACCGGGAATCCGGACCGCTCAACAGGTCCATTATCCGTTACAGTGAGGACATGAAGATAGGCATTGCCATAAGGCGAATCCCAATTATGGGAAATGACAATAATTTCAGCCTTGCCGTCGCCGTTCAGATCTGCCAGAGCTGGAGTGAAAACCCCGGTGTAGTATCCATAATGAACGGGAAAACCATTCAGGGACAGACCCTGATCATCGAACGCATACAAAAAACCATTCTCATCCCCACAGACAATTTCCAGGTGATCATCTCCATAAATGTCTCCCATCGCCGAAATTCCGGCATCAGCACTGCTTTGTAAGATTCCGGGCTGCAGGGCACTGGGGAAACCCAGCAGAAAGGTACCGTTTCTCTGCCAGACAATCACGTAGGGCGGAACAGTGGGATTAAAAGATCCCCAGGCATTGGTTACGGATACATCCAGTTTGTCGTCCCCATTCATATCCGCCACAGTAGGGCTATTTTCGTAAAGTGACATTCCGTTGTAAGTGGAGCGGGGCCACCCCAGTTGATAAGGTATGGTCTGCTCGTTTGTGGAAAGAGGTATGAAATCTTGAATATCGGACCGGATTATTTCCTCAACAGTATAGCCAATTTCCTGAAGTTTCTCAATCTGACCTTCGGAGACCCGGACCGTCACATAATAATTTTCAAAATTATATACAAAACGTAAACGACCATGACCTGGCTGATCAGATTTTTCCTTTACTTTCACATCTTCAAATTTAAAACCCTGTTTATACAGGATGTGAATGTCCTGTTCATCCTGAATGGTTACCTTCACATATTTCTCAGCGATAGCCAGTACATAAATTAAGAAAATTTGCACTATGATGGTGATAATTTTCATTTCATCTTCCAGTAAATTTCATTTATTAACGGTTTAAAATAACTCAATCAAATCTGTAAAAATAAAAAAGATGATTCCTATTTCTCCGAAAAAAAATGATTCAAAAGTCATTCCGACCGGAGCCCTCACGGCAGGCTGGGAGAGTGAAGTGCCTGTCCGACGGCCAGACGGGGAGAAATCTACTTAATTCATGAAGATTTCGCGACTCCCGAGCACCCAACTGTGATAAAATTTTAGGATTAAATATTGATAATTGTGTGCTCAGTCGCTCGAAATGACAGTTTTCGAAATGACAGTTTTCTAAATTAGTAATAAATAAACTCGTCGTTCAATAGTCTGGAATTAAAGTAAACATCTTAAAATATTATAATATACTTAAGGATTAACAAAGAGGGATGGTGCATAACACCATCCCCAGAATTTAGATCAAAATTATGTAACCTCAGGCCCAACCACCTATTTTAATAGTAACATCTGCCTGGAAATCTTCTGATTTCCCATGCGGGCCTGATAAATGTAGATACCACTGGGGACACTTACCTGATCTTCATTCTTTCCATCCCAGACCACTTCGTGGGTCCCGGCATTCAGGTCAGGCATTTCGAAGGACCGAATCTGCCGACCCAGTACATCAAAAATGAGTATACGAACATCCGCCGGACGGGGAATATCAAAATGAATCGTGGTTGACGGATTGAAAGGATTGGGATAATTCTGGCTCAACCGGAATTCTGTCGGCAAGGTGGATTTCCCGCCATTTTGTATATCAGTGGGAGCATTCGGCCCACCGGACAGGGCCACTATTTTACCATCATCAGAGGCACCCAGTATCTCAAAAGATCCATTATTATCCAGGTCTGGAATGATATTCGCCAGTGTAGCCCCCTGCAAGGTTCCACTGTTCATAGGATACTGCAGTAAAATATTTCCGTCCGATCCATTCAAAACATACAGATTATCATTGCGGCAGGCCATCACCACATCATCCTGCTGATCGCCGGAAATATCCGGAATAGCTTGAGCACTATAGCTAAAATTGCCCACCGGTCGCGACCATATTATATTACCATCTGCCCCGCTGACACAATAGAAGGTGCTGGCGAAACTGCAAACCAGCACATCATCCAGACCATCCCCGTCCACATCTTCGATAATTGAAAGATGGGTGATCGCCGAGCTGCCCAGACTGAATTGCCAAACTTGCAGTCCGGTTTCTCCATCCAGACGATAAACAGACCCGAAGTATTCTCCTGCGATAACATCGGCAGTTTCACCGGGCACATCATAGCGAATTACATCCTTCCCCCCACCAGGAGTACTTCCGATGGGGAATGACCAGATAGGTGTCGGACCCGAAGGACCGTTAGATTCAATCCCGACCACCGCATAGGCATTGCTTACCCCATCGCCGGTACCTACTACTACATCACTGTATCCGTTTCCGTTGACATCTCCAATCGGTACACCGCTGCGGATGAAACTGCCTACAAAAAACTGCCACAGAATCTGTCCATCCGGACCGTTAAAGCAGTAAACGCTCCGCCGACCTTCCAGGCCATTATTGGTAGCACTGCCGGTGGCAATCACATCATTGATACCATCCCCGTTAAAATCTTCATCAGTATTGACCGAAGTCATATCTCCCAGGCTGAAACTATCCGGATGATTCGTGCCGAACTCCCAGATAATGGATCCATCAATGCCACTCAGGGCATAAACATGTTCGTTTCCCCCACCCGTCCCAATGACCACATCCTGATAGCCGTCACTGTTCAGATCATTGGCAATAGAGAGTGCTTTCTGCTGGGGAGGCAAATCGTTCGTATTTCCTATTCCTCCGGCACTGTAATTCGTAAAATAACTGGAAAAACGCCACACATCATGCGTCGTACCAGATCCAGCCCCATCCAGACACATGGTCCAGTAATTTCGGGTAGCAATCAATACGTCTGGATTTCCGTCGCCGGTCACATCCTCAATATATTTCAAGGCCAGTGGCCGGTACTCATTATACGAAGTCACCGGATTATCGGGAACCTGATAATTCCAGAACTGATATCCCAGATCAAACGGTCCGGATATTCCGGTGCCAAACAGTTTCACAAAGGTAAAGGGCTGGGCGGGATCATTGGAGCCGATGGCCAGAGAGTCCATATAAAACTGGGCAGAGCTGGGTTCAAAGAAGACATTCAGATCAAATGTATCGTTAGGTGCTATATTAATGGGTAATGTACTGAATCCACCCACATAATATTCCGGTATATTAAGTATCAGGTCAACAATTTCCAAATTCTGGTTGCCAGTATTGGCAATGCGCAACACCCACTTCGCTACTCCTTCTGAAGCCACCCATACATTGCCGTAGTTATGATCATAGGCGTTGAGCCAAATCGAGGGATCAACATACTGCCCCTGACCACTCAGGGAAACAGTTTCCACCGGATTGATCGGATCATTGCTTTCGATGGTCAGGCTGCCGTTCACTGGCCCTACTCCCAGGGGCGTAAAGGAAATATCGACCGTCAGATTAGCCCCGGGGCTGATCACAATCGGAAAACCAGAAAGGGTGGAATAATAAGCAGCGGTATCAAAATCGGCGGAAGTAATCAATAAATCAGCATCACCGGTATTGTAGATATAGAGGAATTGTGTCGCGGTATCCCCAACCGAAACCAGACCGAAATTCAGCGAAGTGATGGGCAGCTGGATTGCAGGAGTTCCGCCAGACGTCGACAGTTGATATAGCAGCCGATTGTTGTATCCAATAATCCATAAGTACTGGCCGTCCCAGGCCATATCACGCGGCGAGTTATCAGGATTTTTGATGAACGTCCCGGTATAATTTCCGGTGACCGGGTCATACTGGTAAATTTCCTGACGGGTAGCCCCAAATCCGGTATCTTCGGCACACCATAGATACTGGCCATCGAAAGCAACTCCCATAGGCTGTTCTCCGACAGAGTTGAAGGTTTGAAGAATGGCTCCGTTGCTGGTATCAATCTTATGGATCACATTATCTTCAGCCGGATTTGATGAATAATATTGTGAAACCCACAGACTTCCATCCCCAAAATCCATACCGCCCAGATAATTATTAAACGGACTGTTGATCGTTTTTAAAACTGCCCCACTATTTGGATCTACCTTATAAAACTTGTCGGGGTGGCTGGCAGATGGCAAATCTTCAAAAACCCACAAATAGGTGCCGTCAAAGGCCAGAGCCTTCACAGTATAAAATCCGTTGGGATCCGGTACCGGAATGGTACCGGCAACCAGACCGGTAGTCGTGTCGATCTTCCATAAAAAATCTCCTGCGCTGTTGGCATAAGAGGTACCTACCCACAAATACGTTCCATCAAATGTTAAACCGTAGGGGAAATCCGGGGAGGGGATGGTCTTGATGACACCCTCGGTACCAGCCAATGCACCTAAAACCATGAGTAATAAAATCGCTGTAGATCGTATCAATTTCAAATCCTCCTGATAATAAGATCCTTAAACCATAAAACTGCTTTTCAAATAATTAAAGACGTGATTAAACCCTTTAAATTCATCCGGATTTATCCGGGCGAACATGTTATAATCATTGCTATCGGTTACCTGGATATG
>CP070707.1:1277384-1288141 GCA_020350205.1 bacterium | reverse complement strand
CCACCATCCTAAAGGCAACCGCAGACGAAATAAAGGTAAAAGGATCCCGGTTTATTGCTACGGTAGCATCTGCCCCCCAAAAAGAAGCAGCGGAAAATTTTATAGCAGAAATCAGAAAAATCTATCACGATGCCACCCATAATTGCTTTGCATATCGTGTAAACTCCTCAGTTTTTCGGTTCTCTGATGATGGTGAGCCATCCGGAACGGCCGGGCGGCCCATACTCAATATTATAGAAAAATATCAGTTGCATCACGTGGTTTTGCTGGTTACTCGTTATTTTGGCGGAACAAAGCTGGGTACCGGTGGTCTCATCCGGGCTTACACCCGGGCAGCCGAAACAGTTGTTCAAAAAGCGGAAATCATAATCCAATATCATTTTGTGGAAATACTTGTTGAGTATCCCTTTGAATTTATCCAAAAAGTGCAACATCTGGTGCAGAAATATAAAGGACATATTTTTGAGGGTGCTTCGGACCGTGCCATGATATCCAGAATTGAAATGACTCCCTCCCGGCAGGGGTCTTTCTTGGCAGAGTTAAACGATGTGACCCGGGGCCAGGCCAAATTAAGCAATCCATAGCTACCCCGGGAAACCCGTAGATTTCTGCGGGCTGAATCCTAAGTCTAAAAATAGAACAAGACTAAACTGGCGTTACGATATGTTATTTTTAATTTCACTTCCCGAAGAATGCAGATTAATTTTATATTGAAGCTGCGTCTAATTTGGGAAACGAATATAAACAGAGCAACCCCCTGACCCATGAAGATTGAAATTGAAAATGTGAGTAAAACCTTTAAAGATAAAGAGGTTGTAAAAGAGATTTCTTTTGCTGTAAACCGGGGGCGCATTGTCGGTCTGCTCGGGCCTAACGGTGCCGGCAAAACCACCACTCTGCGGATGATTCTAAACATACTAAAGCCGGATAGCGGTTCAATAACGTTTGATGATCAGCGCATGAACCGTAAAATCCGGGACCAAATCGGCTATCTTCCCGAAGAGCGGGGCCTGTACCAGAAATATGCAGTTTTGGACGTGTTGCTCTATTTCGGACGCCTCAAGAATCTCACTCGCCGCAAAAGCCATGTGGAAGCGGTAAGGCTTCTTGATGGATTTCAAATGATTGATTATATGGATGAGCCCATTGGCCACCTGTCCAAGGGGCTTCAACAAAAACTCCAGTTTCTGGTCAGCCTGATTCATAATCCTGAAATTCTGATTATGGATGAACCCATGTGGGGCCTGGATCCAATTAATCAGGAAATGGTGAAGCAAAAAATTCTAAGTCTCCGGGACGAGGGAAAAACGATTCTTATATCTACTCATCAATTGGCGGAAGCCGAAACGATGTGTGATCATTTTGTGCTGATTAACCACGGTGAGGCAGTCCTGAAGGGTTCGCTGGAAAAAATTCGCAAGAACGTTTATCAGAAAATGATTATTGTTGAGACGGACCAGGATCTGGAAGCCCTTAAGAAAATTTCCCGGGTTCGTAAAGTGGATATTCATAATAAAAAAGCACATCTGTATCTGGATGGGGAGAGTTCGGTAAAGGATGTCATGCGGGAAATTATTAATACGATTGATGTGGTCAGCATGGAAGCCCATAAACCGAGCCTTTTAGATATATTTATGCAAACCATAAAAAGCCCGGAAAAATGAAGCAATTTCTAATTATCACCTGGTGGGAATTTGTCAGACACTTCAAGTCGCGCAGTTTTCTGTTATCTACCTTTATCTCGCCACTTATCTTCGCATTGATTGTCTTGCTGCCGACGCTTTACCTTGGGGACTCATCCGTAAACCAAATAAGACGCGTCGGTTGTGTATCGTTTGATAGTACCAGCATCTGCCAGGATATTCAGCAGCGTTTTAATGAGATTAGCATCGCATCTTCAACAGTACCATTGATCGACTTGGTTTTGGTGAGTACGGATACGTCAAAATTTATGAAGCAGCGATTTAGTAACCTGAGATTTCTAGGGGCGGAGCTGGATAGCCTGGAGGATGCATATAATATCGTAAAAGAACGCCGAAAATATATATTCCAGAAACCAAAAAATACGGCTCGGGATGCCCAGCTGAAAACCACCTATGATGAACTTATACAAACGCGTGAGGCGCGGGATTTAGCAGAACTGGAGTATCAAAGTGCTAAAAACCAGACGGATTCACTCTGGCGGGTCGCAATAGTTGAACATGCGGATGGGCTGCTGAATTCTTTGCAATTGGAAGGATACCTTTTAATCAATCCGGCGGATTTTAAACGGGGGGTAGTGGAGTTTCACTCTCTGCTTCCTTCTCATTTCCTGGACATAGAGCCGCTCAAACAGACCGTCCAGGTAGTTATTGTTGAAGAGCGTTTAAAACAGGAAAATTTGCGGGTAGATAAAATCCAGGAATGGTTAAGCCCGGTTTCCTTTCGGGAAATTCAGCTTCAGGGAGCTGACAAGGAGGAATTCGATTTTCTGATCAATTATTTGGGACCGGTCATAGTCGTCTTGTTTCTCTTCATCAGCATATTTACTTCCAGTGGTTTTTTATTTAGCGGGGTGCTTAAGGAGAAAACCAACCGGGTGATCGAACTTCTCCTGTCAACGGTAAACCACAACCAGTTAATGGCCGGGAAGGTTCTGGGCCTGGGGTTATTGGGCCTGTTTCAGATTTTTATCTGGTATGGCTTAACCCTGGTATTCATCGGCAGCGATATTCTGGAAGTGACCGAGATTGGATTTCTGACCATCGAGAATGCCGGTCTGTTCCTGCTGTATTTTGTGCTGGGATATATGTATTTTGCCTCTATTTTTGTTGGTATAGGATCTCTTCTTTCAAATGAAGAGGATGCACATCACCTGAGTCAATTTATGCGATTACTCTCCATTCTTCCCATTGTTCTGGCCATTCTGGTACTGGAAACCCCAAACTCTATGCTGGTCAGGGTCCTATCATTCATTCCCCCGCTTACGCCAACATTTATGATTTTAAGAACACCCCTGGGCAGTCCCCCGCCCATGGACTACTACCTGTCTTCCGGAATCCTGTTACTCTCGACCCTCATCAGTATTTATTTTGCCGGGAAACTTTTCCGTTTCGGGAGTTTGCTATATGGAAAAAAACCGGGCTTCAGGGAAATATTTAATATTATCTGGAGCCGAAATTAAAGTCCTGAACCTGTTTTTATTTAATCCCTTGATATATATTGCAATAAAAAAGGGTGATTTTTGAATCACCCCTTGGCCAGATAATCACCAGGATAAGCTGTTTATTTTTTGCCACTGCCCCCGGCAGGGCTCTTACGTGGTTTCCTTTTGGTTGCCGTTTTTTTAGCCTTTTTTTCCGATGTCGGTTCCTCTGTCGACTCGGTCTCATCGGGGGCGGTGCTCTCCGCTTCTTCCTCCTCTTCTTCTTTTAATTCCTCGTCCTCCCGCTCCAGTAAATTTTCTTTTTCCTGCAGCTTGTAAAGAATCACGTAAACCATGGTAAGACCGGAATTCCACAATGCTTCTCCATAGGCAACGACCACGCCCCCCAGAAATAATAGAAAAATACCCAAGATATAGCCTGAGACCAACATGAGGCTTCCCAGATCAGGGGCGTAGGGATGTGGATTGGTGAGATAGACCCATTTTCCCAGCTCGCCCGGTAACAGATTTGCCCAACCGTAAACTGTGGGCAGAGCCTGATCGATAACATAAAGCGCCTGTTGTTGTAACTGCAGGATTTTATCTCCCATGCTCAGGGTGAACAGAGATATAAAAATGTTATAAGACATTTTAAATGCAGCCGCAAAAATGAAAACACCTACCATATAAATAAATAACAAAAAAATACCGTATAGAAGAATCCGCCATAACTGGTTGTAGGTAATACTGAATGACTGGAATACTCCCCCCAGAGCATCTTCATCGGAAGTGGCGATGATTGCCGGTACGAAAAAAAAGCCCACGACAAAGGAGACGAGTATAAAAAGGAGCAAGAGGGAGGCGAAAATATAAGGCACCGTCAACAGCACTGTTCCCAGTTCGCCAACGAAGGGTATGCGGCCAATGAAACCCATGACAAGAGCAGCGATCACGAAAAAGGCTATAATGAAAACAAATGTGATCATTGCACCGACGGAAGAGATCCACTTTTTATAGGCAAATTTATAGGCCTGTGTCCAGGTGTAGAATAATTCATCCCGCAGGGTCATGTATACCGCTCGGGAAACGGCGGTATTGGCAAGCATTATAATGGCGGCAAATAACGCCAGGCCTATTAGGTATATAACAGTAGAGTACCAGGGTACATAGAGCGCGAAAGAGCAGGGTAATAACCCGAATTTGGACCAGATATACGTGCAGTTATATCCACCGACAATCCCGCTTAAGTATGAAAAAATTAGATAGACCAGATATCCAAGTAACAGACCCGTCCCATTGATCCATATTCGCTGAATACTGAAAGCAAGACGTGGAGCGCGGAAAAGATCCTTGTAATTAAAATGATATGCCTTCATAGCACCTCCTGTATAATTGTCAATAACGACATTTTACAAAAATTCTGGTGATAAGTCAACATTTGCAATTGCCGATATACCCCTCTTTATTGGTTCAGAAAATCCGAAAAAGAGCGAATAATTTCATCCAGAGGACGCATGTGTAAGTGTCTTGTGCGAACGCCCGAAACTTCAAATATTTTAACTGACGCTACATGAAACTCCTGTTCCCGATGTTTTTCCGACAGGTAGATTACCTCGGTTATTTCTTTCTGAGCAATTTTCTTGGCACACTCATTACAGGGATAGAGGGTGGTGTAAATTCGGCAACCCTCCATGTTGCTGCTGGTAGAATTCAGAATGGCATTTGCTTCTGCATGAACCACGTAGGGATATTTAGTGTGGAGCCATTCACCATCACGATTCCAGCTGAAATGAGATTCCTCAACACCGGCAATGAATCCGTTATAACCGGTACCAATGATACGGTTTTTCTGGTTGACAATGACAGCCCCGACCTTGCTGCTAGGATCCTTGGATCGCAGCGAGGTAAAGAGGGCGATTCCCATAAAGTATTCATCCCAGCTTAAATAGTGAGATTTCATCCATGTCCTGATTTTAAAGAAAATTTAAAGATCGGAAATCAAAAGGAAAACAAGAAATATTATTTTAATAATCCTGGCCGAGAATTCTGGCATAAAATTCTGGGGATGAAAAAAGAAGATTGATATTAACCCGGGCATCCTATAATTTTAATGGAAGACAAAACGGAATCCAGACCTTGGCAAAAAATGTATACCGGTTCAAGGGCAATTTTAAAAGTTTTTTATTCGCCCTGGCAATTTTAATCATTGTAGGATATTTATATTATACCCAGTTACTGGTACAGGAACTGCAGCAGCAGTCCCGGGAGTTTCTAAAATTCCGGGTGAAGATATTTGAACAGAATATAAATTCTGAGGAATCTCAGGATATCAGCTTTTTTTTTAATGAAGTTATCCAGACAGCGGATTATCCTATTATATATACCGATGCAGCTGGCGAGCCGGCCTTTTGGCGAAACATTGACATTCCCCAGATTAATGAACGGCCCCTACCTATTAACCTGGACGAAAAGCTGAAGAAAAAAATTAATGACTTTGATCAAATCAATGATCCCATCTCCATATCCTATCAGGGATCCGTTCTCGGGTATTATCACTATGGGGAGTCCTCCATTATCCAGCGACTAAAATGGCTTCCATATATTGAAATTTTGGTGGTGGCGCTTTTTATTCTTATCGGATACGCTGGCTTCAGCTCCATAAAAAAAAGTGAAGAACGGATGATTTGGGTTGGAATGGCCAAGGAGACAGCCCATCAACTGGGAACCCCCCTCTCTTCATTGATTGGTTGGATTGAATATCTTAAAAATTCTCCCGAAAAGTTTAATCAGGTGGTGCCAGACTTCGAAAAGGATCTGAATCGCCTGCAAACTGTGGCAAATCGTTTCTCGAAAATTGGATCCGTTCCGGACCTGGAGAATGAAGATCTTAAAGGTATTATTTCTGAAGTGATCAGTTATTTTCAGAGGAGATTGCCCGGTGGTGAAGGCCGGGTTGAGATCAGCCAGCGTATTAATGCAAAAATTCCCGACCTGATGCTTAACCGGGATCTTTTTTCCTGGGTTATCGAAAATCTTCTAAAAAATGCTGCGGATGCCCTGGAAGGGCAAGGCGGAAAAATTCATATCTCGGCCGATTTTTTGAGTGAAAAGCAGGTGTTTATTGACGTTCAGGATAATGGAAAAGGTGTGATCCCCCGTGAGAAGAAAAATATTTTTAAGCCGGGATATAGCACAAAAAAGCGGGGATGGGGGCTGGGGCTAAGCCTGGCAAAACGTATTATAGAGGATTACCATGGTGGTTCCATTCAACTGAAAGAATCACAACCTCAGGGCGGAGCAACTTTCCGGATTATCTTAGATATTAATAATAATTCTTAGTCTTGATTAATCTCGTCTGTCATCGGGGTCTGGCTATCTTTAATTAAAGGGATCTTTCAACTCCCCGGATCCCAACCGCCACACCGAAAGATTGTATGGAAATGTTGCCACAGAACCGCTCCCCCAAGTAAATATTTTTTAGGAAACAATCTTGTTATTCTGGGTGTTAAAGGGGTGTAAATATGCCTCATATTTACCTCCATCAAAAAGGCGGGTTCAGTTCTAGGGAATCCGCCTTACTTATTTATGATCTTGATATATTTTTTCTCCGGCCCGCACCGAAAAAGGCAAATGGTTGTCATCGGCCGGAATTGCACAGGTATAGCGGGGATTGTAAGCACAATAGGGGTTGTAGGCTAAATTGAAATCGATGATATAGTGATTTTCGGGATTTTCTGACAGATCCAGATAGCGACCGGTACCATAAGTCTCATCGGCGGTTGTTTCATCGGTAAACCCCAAGAAAAGATAGGGTTCCAGTTTAGGATCGTTCCGCTCTATCCTGAAAATCACCAGCCGATGCGTCCGTCCCTGATGTTGGAAAGCAAAATATCCATAACGATGGGCAGGACGCAGATCACCCTTGGTTCCGATAATGGTATCGGGAACTAATGTATCATAGGGCGTAATGGGTCCCTCAAACCGGAGAGATACATCAACCGGATAATATTTTAAGCCGGAAAAATCCCCTTTTTCTTCATTCAAAATAGGAGACCAATCCGCATGTTTAAACAGGCTGTCTTTCTCCATGCGGAAGGTTAAAACCTCCTGAATATACTGCTGCTGTTCCGGGCTGAGGCGCTCCCGGCAGGAGACCAGGGATAAGCCGAACCACCCGATCAGGATGATAAGAAAAAATTTTGATTGGACCACGATTTAACCCATTATAAATGAGAAATTCAGGATTTTATTTAATGACAACGGCCGTACCGCTGCAGGTAACCATCAACATGCCTTCCCGGACCACTTCATAATCCAGATCGACACCGACAATTGCATTTGCCCCTCGCTCTGAGGCATTCTTTTCCATCTCTTGCAACGATACTTTTCTGGCATCAGACAATTTACTTTCATATGCAGCAGAACGCCCGCCCACAATATCCGTGATGCTGGCAAAAATATCCCGGACGATATTCGCACCCATAATAGCTTCCCCGGTTACCACGCCTTTATATTCAATTATTTTTTTACCTTCGATAGAAGGTGTGGTGGTAACAATCATTGGCATTTCCTCATTTAGTTGTTATGAATTTGGGTAATTCTTCAATTGATGACAGGATGACATCGGGTTTGATTTTTGATTTTTTGTAAAATTCTTCCCGGAATTTTCCGGTTTTTACCAGGATACCGCTCATCCCCACTCTTTGTGCACCCAGAACATCTGATTCAATATCATCTCCGATCATGGCCAGCTCATTAGCCGGAACCTCCAGAATTTTTGCGGCCTGCAGGAAAAAATCCCTGGCAGGCTTTCCGATGATGGTTGCTCGCTTATTCGTTGCATATTCCAATGCTGCCACCGCAGCCCCGGCGTCGATTGTAAGTCCCTCATCGGTCTGCCAATAACGGTTCTTCTGAAGAGCCAGTATTTTGGCACCATTCATAATCATCCGGAAGGTGGAATTAAGTCGGTCGAAGGTCAGGTCACGGCCAATATCGCCCATGATAACATACTGGGGATTGTATGCCGTGATTTTAAATTCTTTGAAATCGTTTACCGCACTGCCCGAAAGAAGCAGGCTGATTTCTTTCACCTTCCGGTTTCTCAGCCAATTCACAGCCGCTAGCGGAGCGGTATAAATGTCAGTTTCTTCAATGGGAAACCAAATTCTTTTTAGCTGATGCCAGATGGTAATTCGGCTCTGACGGGTAGTGTTGGTCACAAGCAGAAATGGAATTTCGTGTTCTTTTAAAAACTGGATGCACTCCAGCGCACCCGGGATGCGCTGATTCCCTGAAATCAGAACACCATCGATGTCGATTAAAAAACCAGAGATTGAACGGGGCATTTAAGTCATTCTTTCCTGTTAAAGTTCGCTTAAAGTTAAAAAGATATGTGACTGAATTTAACATATAAAAATTTCTTTTAGATAGTGCAATGGGTAAAAATTAATAAGGGAGAATTAAGGGGTGTCCCAGTTTAATCCCATGAAATCCAAACCACAAAGAAGGCGGGTGCACTACCCCCAGATGGCAGAATGTTCTAAAACAAACCCTTTAAACAGATTCTTCTTTGGCAACCTCTTCTGCCGGCTCCTCCTCTTCAGAGGGAATACGTACTACGAAGGATTTCGTAGGACAACGCTTCACCGCCATGTTGAAATCCTCCCAGTCTTCCGGCACCAGAGGTAGATTGTCAGACATGATAATCTTTTCTGAGGGTGTAATATTGGGCTTGGCACAGAGGCCACATCCGATACAGCCGACAGAACATACCTCTCGTACCACTTTCCCGGAATTCTTATTCACGCATCCCAGGAAAACTTTTTGGGACCGCGGAAGCAGCTGCATAATTCCCTTGGGGCAGGTTTCCACACAGATTCCACAGGCGGTACATTTATCTTCAAAAACCGTTGGTAAACCATTATCCAGCATGGCCATCGCGTCAAACGGACAGGCTTTCACGCAGGATCCATGGCCCAGACACCCATACTCACAGGCTTTATGCCCCCCCAGCAGCAGATTTTCCGCATTACAGTCTTCAATTCCTTCGTAGAGAAACTTGTCTTTGGCAATACCATGAGCCCCCTGACAACGAACCACGGCCACCATGGGATTCTGGGCTTCCGCTTCAACACCCAGAATTTCAGCGATCCTGTTTACGGTTTCTTCCCCTCCCGGCGCACATAAGGTCATCTTGGCGTTCTCGATTACAACCGCCTCGGCATAATTGAGACACCCCGGATAACCGCAACCGCCGCAGTTTGCCTGGGGAAGGGCCTCGTTAATCTTTTCGATCCGGGGATCTTTTTCCACATGAAATATTTTAGATGCATAGGCCAGAACGGCACCAAACAGCAATCCTAAGCCACCCAGGGTAATCAACGATGAGATTATTTGTACATTCAAACGACCACGCTCCTTGTCTCTAAAAATGTCCGTGAAAAAATACACATCAGGTTAAAATTAGTCAAGAGAAATAGATTTTTTTGAAAGCGTTTGTCTGTTAAAAATTAATAACGGATGGAGCATCAATGCCCGGATCAGAGCAGGATGTGGACTCCAGAATGATGAATCGAAAATTCAATTTTCAAGAACTTTAATAATTTTGTATATTGAAAGCTCTGAAAGTGTAAGTTTCAATGACATGAAATGACTAAATAAAAGGAGAATCTAATGGCTAAAAAAGAGTTGCTGGACGTTTTAAATAAACAGATTGCAATGGAAGAACATGCTTCCCGTTCCTATCTGGTGCTGGCATTGTGGGCCGATGAAGCCGGCTTCGAGGGAGCCGCGTCCTTTTTCTATAAGCAATCCGAAGAAGAGCGCGAACATATGCATAAATTCATCCGGTTCATCTTGGAAACCGGCGGGAGTCCAACCGTTTCCAACTTTCCAGATACCCTTCCGAAAGCAAAATCATTTAAGAACCTGTTTGAAATAGGGCTGAAACATGAAAAAGCCGTCACCAAATCGATTCACAAAATATATGAACTGGCTCTGAAAGAAAAAGATTATGCGGCGATGAATTTCTTAAACTGGTTTGTGGATGAACAAGTAGAAGAAGAAGATCAGTTCAATACGATTCTGGGAAAAATTAAATTGATCGAAGAACACGGTGGAAGCATTTATATGCTGGACCGTGAACTGGCCATGCGCGCCGCGAAATAAATCTTGCAAGACACAATCAAGTTACATGGAGACCGGGGATCCCCCGGTCTTTTTTTAGAGTATTTTTTTCACCCGTTGCCAGAGCTGGTCCGGTGTTAATTCCTTCATACAACGGAAATGTTTTTTGGGACAATGGCTCCGCCCGATGTGGGAACAGGGACGACAGGAAAGTTCTTTATTCTCGACGACCATAGAGGTTGCGGCGGTCGGGAAAAATCCAAGCTCCTGTACGGTGGACCCAAAAATGGTCAAAAGCGGGGTTTTCAGGGCATCCCCCACATGCATTAATCCGGAATCATTGGTGATGAGCAGTTTGGCGTTATTAATCATGGCGGCGGTTTCCAGGATCGTTAGCTTCCCCGAGAGAGACAAGCACCTGTCCCCCCCAACATCTTTCACAATGTTTTCGCAAAGGGACTGATCATCCTTGCCGCCAATTAGAACTGATTTTATATTTTTTTCC
>CP070707.1:1260724-1277284 GCA_020350205.1 bacterium | reverse complement strand
ATCACCCTGGCGGAAAGGTCTTACCAGACATTCAACGATGTTATCCGGCTCAAAGGTATTGATGAAATGGCTAACGAGATGGGGTTTACCATTACCCATCTGGATGAAGACGAATATAATACCTTTAACCACGATGCCTTGCACTGGGTAAGTGGTTTCAGGTTACCGAAAACCATTGGTGAAGCGGAGTACATCGTCTCGACCTGTTGCCTGAAGACTCATTTTATCGGGGTCATCACCATGTCCCTCAAACTTAGTGTAGGTATACTCCCCAGACTACATATGCAGGAACTTCATGGTTCCAGCCGGATAAACAGCATGATTGCAGAAATCAACCTGGCCTATAAACCCGATCTGATTGTCATGGATGGCGTAAAAACTTTTATAGCCGGAGGTCCCAGCAGTGGCACCCTGAAAGATGGCAATGTAATGGTAGCAGGCACTGACCGTGTGGCCATCGACGTGGTCGGAACCGCTATTTTGAAGGATCTGGGATCAACCAGCGTGGGGGGAAGAATATTTTCAATTGAGCAGATAAAACGTGCCCGGGAATTAAACCTGGGAATTCAAGGGCCCGATCAGATCGAATTTGTTACCGCAGACGAAGAGAGCCGAACATACGCGGAACACCTCACCGCAATCATCGCCAATGGTTAGTTGCAGGACCATCTAAATCCGACCCGCATTGCCCAATACTAAGGGACTAAACCCAATAATATTGTCCAACCGGATGCCTGGAGCGATCCACCAGCGATATAGCCTCCTGTGGACAGGCAGCCTGACAAACCCCACAACCAAAACATTTTTTAGCGTCAATTGTCACCGGGTTTTTCTTGCCATGATAATCAATCGCTCTAAATTGACAGCGAGCGACACAGGCTTTGCAACCCGGACAATTTTTATCATCCACTTCCGCGATAAATTCGGCCCTGAACATGGAAGGGATTTTCTGTCCTACTGTGGACCGCATAGCCAGGCAATAGCGACCATCACAGTTACAAATGGCACCGATAAAGGGGGTGTGAAAGGTCCACAGGCTATGAACCATTCCCTCCCGATCATCTTCCACCATGGCATGGTACGCCTCTTCACGGGTTAATTGTTCAAACCGGGATACATCCGGTGAACCGAAGAATTCCAGGTCCATGCCCTCATACCAGTCCGGAGGTCCGGCGCTGAGACCATAGCAGGTCCGACTCTCCTTCTTTTCAGCTGCCCAGCGACAACCACAACTGACACGCACAATAGACCTGGCCATTCTCAGAATTTTCGGGATTTCCCCAATGGGGATTATCTGTCCAAAATGCGATTTTTTACTGCGCTCCATTCGTTTTTCGCGCAGATTCCGGGGGATGAATATTTTCCCTTGAAATACCCTTTCAAGCATAGACAATTGCTTCTGTCCTTTGCCGATGACATCTTCATAAAACTGAGCGATGAATTTCTGGCGGTGCATTTCATTGAGCAGTTCAGTGGCATAATTCTGTGCATTAAGATACCAGGCGCGCCCCTCGCCATGTTCGGTGCAAAATTCACACATTATTCACCTCAATCATATTAAATTGCAGACTTATCTTCTTGACGAAATAAATTAATTTTAGAAAAACATAGGAAAAATAACAAACTCAAATTTTTCTGCCAGAATAATCACCTTAGAGTGCAATACAAAAAGGCATTCCTTCTGGAATGCCTTTTAAAAAAAAGCCCGTTATGCCCTCGGACTCTGAAACTCTTGGGGAGAGAGCTGACTTACGGCTTAATCGTCGTCCTGGTTGCCCCCATGATCACCAATCAGCAACCATTTATCGCCCTGTTTTAACAGAACATCGGTCCAGTTACCGGACATATTTTTTTCCTTGCCTTCTTCATTGGCAACCATCATGGTATAATAATAATGAACGATGGCAACCTCACCAAAGACCGCGATACCGACCGGTTTGACATCATAAATGGTGACTTTCCTTTTGGCCCAGAAATGTTTCATCCATTTGGCAGCATCCGCTTTGCCACTGGGGAGTGGGGTGCCAACATTCCATCCCAGATAACCATCATGCATATAGCCCAGGAATCCTTCCAGGTTTCCATCGCCATATAATTTCCAGTAAGCCTCAACATTTTTCCAGACCATCTGCTGTTCCTTGGACCATTCCTGGGACAATCCGGTATTTACATTGATCAACAGAATAAATACCATACTACTTAATACAATACCATTTATCAAACGAGATAACATATCGCCTCCAATTATTTTGTGAAATCGTAACGAATTAGAATTAAAAATTGCGGAACATACTAACAAAATTTTAACCGGAAGTCAAATTAAATATGCCCGGGAAAAAAAAGAACCCCATGGGTACATCCATGGAATGGTTGTATAATAAAAATCCGGCTGAGTAAATAATTTAAGTTATCCGAATTACACCCTGCTAAATTGATTGCCTGTTATTTCCCTCCCACAAACTGTTCCATCACAGCTTTTCGCAGCAACCTTGGAGGCAGCGTACCCTGGCTCAATAAAAAGTCATGATAGCTCTGGCGATTGAACGTATCACCCATTAAAAGTTCTGTATCCATCCGTAACTCCATCATCCGGACATAACCGCAATAGTAAGACGTAGCCTGCCCCGGTGCTCTAAAAGTATATCGTTCAAGTTCGGATTGCGCCAGGGCTTCAGAGACACATACATCTTCCCGTAAAATTTTCAGGACCTGTTCCGGGGTAATTTTCCCGGATTGTAACCCCGGATCCAAAAATGCTCTGGCGGAACGGGCCAGACGACTCCATAAGGTTGATAACTGGCCCTCCAAAGGTAAATACGGTAACATCTCGTTTTCCATGTAAAGTGCCCAGCCTTCCACATTGACACTGTTCATGGCGAACAGTACCCGCGCCAGCGAAACACCCTTTTCTACTACCGATGCAAATTGCAGTTCATGACCCGGCCGGCCTTCATGCACAATCAGGGGCCAGGCCACCGCCCGGAAGGTAAAATCATCCATCCTCAAATTAGATTCACCTTCTTTTCCAAAATATTGTAACGGTAAAATAAATTCACCCATTTCCCCGGTATTTCCGATTAATCGTGGTGGATTCATATGCGGCGAAGGCACCGCTGCACTTTCTGCTTCACTGGCTAACCGAATGATAATGTCTCGTTTCGGTAAGCTCACAATTTTTTCTCTCTTGACGACGATTTCGATGGAGTCCTGCATGGTCCGATATACGGGTAAAATTTCTTCGCCCTCAAATTGCTCCGCTTTTACAATCCGCAGGACTTCCCGGTAATCACGAGCAGTCAGATTTTTCTGCTTGATAATTTCTTGGGCAAGGGTTTGCATATGAACCTGCAATTCTCTGAATTCGGTTTTGGCGCGCTGTTCCAGAATGTCCAGTGGCATATCCACGCCGTACCGGTTTCGCAATCGAAAGCTATAGACCTCCTGTGGCAATCGAAAATCGGTGCGGGCCCCGGGAAGTAAAACTTCTCTAATGAAATCTTCATAATCCAGGATCTGTTTGTTTAGCTTCCGAAGGGGATCTTCATAACCTTTAATTTTATAGGTATCAAATAAATCTTTAAGCTCCGCCAGATACCGGGGACCGTTGGCCAGGTCTCTTTCAATTTCCTCTTTTACCGGTGCCATTAAGCCGGATTGTTTCAGGTGCTCCTGTAAATTGGACTGTGCCAGCTGGGTGAGGGGGGTATACCCTGGTTCGATTCCGGCATATTTCCTAAGCCGCTTCAGAGATGCCTTTCTCCTTTCCGGCGCTACCTGCTCATCCAATAAGGTACGAATACCCCGATAGATAATTCCGGATACATTATAATAAGGTAACTCATATTTTTTCTGGAGATTGATTTCTTCGATACTAAACCGGGCCGACTCAATCAGAATTTCCAGATCCTGCTGCACTGCCGGATGATTTTCTTCGGCCAATCTTTGCTGGAATGCGACCAATGCATTTTCCAGCATGGTGATTTCACGCTCCTCAAATCCGGGAGTAAGATCCACAATCCTATCATCAAATCCCGACATTCCAATTTCAGCGGCCGATTCCGGCGCGGTTTTGGCGACGATCTCAAGCAGAATCCTAGAATTATCATTACTGCGCTGTACCCAGGATTGATCTTCTTGTGTAAATCCAATTGGGGAAATCCATAAAAATGGGATTAGAAAAACTACCAGAATTCTATTCATTTTGGATCCTTTTCCTTATATCTTAATAGTTTGAATTAATAATTTATGTTGTTGTTGGCCTTGCTCAGAATACTACAAATATAAATAAGACTAGATTCTATAACTTTAAGTATTGGTCATTTTGAGCGAAGTCGGTCAGTAGACGTATCAGTATGCAGGCATGATCGGGATAACTCATTGAAAATATCTTCAAAGCTGAGGCATTAATTATTATAATTTTTTGTCGAACCAGAGGACACAAACTATTTGTTCCTGTAATCTTGGCCTTTTTTAGATTAGAGCCTAAAAAAGACAATCTCACGACCAGCATTTTTAGCATCGTTAAAGTTTACCCTCTACGGACAAAACAAATAAACGGAGATACAATAAAAACCAGTATTAGTGTCAAGCAATGAAAATGTGATAATTTTAAATAATAATGACTGATTTCTAACACAGATTTAGATCCAAATAAAACATCTTACGAAAACTACAGGTGAAAGTTGAAAAAAATATCAATCCTTTTTGCTCATCCGCGGGACCCGGCAGCGTATTGAATATCTGGAAAGACTGATGCTTTCGGAGATTGAGAATATAGATAAAGATAAAGATCCGGGATGGAATGCGACTACACTGATCGAGGAATTCGGCAAATTACCGCCTCAAGAAGAATCCTCCTGAACACCGCCGGTGTAAAAAAACTTATTTCAGTAATCTAATTCGGGGGAATTGGTGTCTTGCGTAGTCAATTTATAGACCGCATAAATATACGGGTTTAAAATCAGACACCCGTTTGCTTCAGGAACCATAATTATCACGAAATGGTAACATTTCAATAATTTCTTGTAATTAAAATTCAACACTTTATATTCATATAAAGTGTTGTATCCTTGTTTTTTGAGGAAGGTTGCCAATGAAACTGTATTATCAATCGGAAGATTTAAAAAAGTTCGGTGATATCACCCGCGTTAATAAAGAATTGGGAGAAATGTTTTTTGATTACTACACCAAAACCATGTCTGATGGAGTGTTGAGTGAACGGGAGAAAGCATTAATTGCACGGGCGGTAGCCCATGCCCTGAAATGACCCTACTGTATTGATGCCTATACCCAGGCCTGCCTGGAAAAAGGGGCCGACGAAGAGCAGATGAACGAAGCCGTCCATGTAGCCGCGGCGATGGCCGCCGGTATCACCCTGGTTCACAGTGTCCAGATGATAAATCATATTGATGACAAAATGGTTTAAATAATGCATTTTGATCCACAGGAACAACTCAGAATTATTTCAGATCACGGAAAAACTTTCCGGGAATTGATCGATCCCAATATGTTGGGTGAGCCGGGTTTAACAGCCCTCAGCTTTACCACCATGCAACTGAATATTGGTAAGCGTTGTAATCAATCCTGCCGCCATTGTCACGTCGGTGCTTCACCCGCCCGCACCGAAACGATGGACCGGGAAACCATGGACCTGTGTTTGGAGGTAATCGCTGCTCATGAGTCAATTGACACGGTGGATATTACCGGCGGTGCCCCGGAGATGAATCCGCATTTTACATATCTGGTCATTGAGTGCAAAAAATTAGGCAAAAAGGTGATCGACCGATGTAATCTGACCATTCTGGAAGAACCCGGATATGAATATTTGTATGATTTTCTGGCGGAAAATAAGGTAGAGATTATTGCCTCACTTCCCTATTTCCGAAAGAGTTATACCGATAAACAGAGGGGCGCAGGCGTGTTTGATAAATCCATCACCGCCCTCTCCAAGCTGAATGAGCGGGGATTTGGCAGCAGATACGTCCTCAACCTTATTTATAATCCGGTAGGCGCGTTTCTCTCCCCCCCTCAAAAGCAGCTTGAGCGGGAGTTTAAAGAGAATCTGCAAAAGCATTATAACATTAAGTTCAATAATCTTCTCTGCATCAACAATATGCCGTTGGATGGTTTTTTACGTTCCCTCATCAATGCCGGAAATCTGGAAGAATATATGGAATTGTTGATAAACTCTTACAACCCTGATACACTGGACGGATTAATGTGCCGGCATCAGATATCGGTCAGCTATGATGGGTATATCTATGATTGCGATTTTAATCAGATGCTGGATCTGAAAGTCATCTCTGTTCCCCATATCAGTCAATTTGATTTTGAGACATTTTTAGCCCGGCGTGTTCGAACCGCCAACCATTGTTACGGCTGCACAGCCGGCGCAGGTTCCACCTGAGGTGGAGAAATTGCCTAGAACGGCAGACTCCGGGTACCGGGGAGCGGAAGAAAGGATTTGGGATTTCGGGGTTAGGATTTAGGGAAAAGTAAAAACACGCAAATTTTCTACCCGGGATATTATCGCCAGGACATTTCACCTAATGGCTTTTGCCAATTTATATCTTTATTTTTTAAAATACCGCCTTTTATTATATTCCAGCATAAATAATAATTTGGACATCATCAAATTTGTAGGTGACCCCATGAAAATTATTTTCATTGTCATCACTCTCATCCTGGGATTCCTCAGTCCGTATACTGCTCTAGCTCAGGGATCTGACGATACCTTTCCTTACCAATTTACATCTGAAGTTGAGATACCCCATACTGCTGTAAAAAGCCAGGATTCTACCGGAAGTTGCTGGTGTTTTTCGGCCATTTCATTTCTGGAATCGGAGCTTATACGCATGAATAGAGGCGAGTATGATCTATCCGAAATGTTCATCGTCCGGCATGTTTACCCTCTCAAGGCCCGGAATTATATCCGGCTACACGGGTATACCCGCTTTGACCAGGGCAGCCTGAGCCATGATGTTATTAATGCAGTGCGGGACTACGGCCTGGTCCCAGAAAGCGTTTATAGCGGTCTTCTGGCTGCTCAGACCCGTCACGATCACCGTGAAATGATTAAAGCCATGCGCGGTATGCTGGACGGGGTTCTGGATGAACCAGATGATAAAATTTCTACGGTCTGGCCGGCAGCCCTGGAAGGCATTCTGGATGCCTATCTCGGTGAACCATCCCGGCAGTTTTCATACAATGGTAAAACCTATACCCCCAAGGACTATGCCGCCTCACTCAATTTAAATCTGGACAAATATATTGAGTTAACTTCCTTTACTCACCACCCATTCTACCAGCAGATGCGTCTGGAGGTCCCGGATAACTGGTGCGCTAATGATCAATATTTCAACCTGCCCATTGATGAACTGGAGCGGGTGGTGGATCATTCCCTTAAAAGTGGCTATTCAGTGATCTGGGGAGGAGATGTGAGTGAAGATACCTACGCTTCAAACCAGGTTGGTTTTGCGATTATTCCCGAAGAAGAGGAAAATTTTCCCCCCGAGAAACCCGTTAAAGAGAAACAAATCGATCAAGACATGCGTCAGGTAACCTTCGATAACCATACCACAACCGATGACCACGCTGTTCATATCATCGGCCTGGTGCGGGACCAGCGTGGAGAGTTGTTCTATAAAATCAAGGATTCCTGGTTTTCCCGGGGCGTCACTCAGGGCTATCTCTATTATTCCAAGCCCTATTTTCGCCTTAAGACCACCGCCATTATGATCAACCGGGATACGCTGCCGGATGACATTGCCAAGAAATTACGGCTTAAATAATGACAAGTATCTACCCATCATATGGGGGAGGTTAAGATTTTTTCTGATAATGTATAAATCTTTGAATGTGAAGTGGTTCAGACGTATTATTCTTCGATGAGCCGGAGGGACGTAAAAAGTTTATCGTTACAGTTTTTATTGATTTTAATTAGAAAAACACCCTGGCCGCGGAATGAAAATTCGAGAAGTTCGTCCCGAGAAACATAATCCGGAACAACACCTAACATATAAAAATGCGGTGTTAATTACCTTTGCCGGTAATTTTATTTTGGCCATCTTAAAGAGTTTTCTGGCCTGGCTGACCGGTAGCAGTGCCATTTTTTCCGATGCCGCCAATTCGATCTCTGACACATTCTACAGCATTTTAATGGGGTTGGGCCTGCATCTTTCTCAACGCCCGGCAGATCAAAGCCATCCCCAGGGTCACAGCCGGTTTGAACCTTTTGTGAGTCTGTTTATTTCCTCAGCCATGGGATTCGCGGGAATCACCGCAATTTGGCAATCCTTCGACAGGTTCCTGGCAGGGACAGTAACAACTCACCTGGGTCTTCCAACTCTGGTATTGATCGGTGCGGCTCTGTTGAAAATTGGGATGTACAGAATTGTCTGGCGACTAGGCACCCGGGTAAACAGCCCCGCCATCAAAGCAAGTGCGCGGGATAATCTGGTAGACGTGCTTACAACAGTGACTGCCTTGGCCGGAGTTTGGGGGGCCAACCTGATTCACCCCTATTTTGATCCCGCCCTGGGTATTGTTATTGGACTTTGGATTCTCCGGAGCGCCTGGCAAACGGCAACAGAAAATATTGGCTACCTGGCCGGCCGCGGAGCATCTCCGGAACTAATCGAAAATATTAACAAGATTGCTCTTGAAACCCCGGGAGTAAAAGATGTCCACCGGATTATTGCAGATTATGTGGGTCCTAAAGTTCGGGTTGATATGCATATAGAGGTTGATGGAGATGTACCTCTTAAAAATGTGCACACGATTGTTGAATTGCTAAAAGAGAAAATAGAAACTATACCCGATATCGATCTGGTTTTTATTCATGCAGAACCTTATCAGGAAGCCGAAGACTAATCAGGAATAGAAAATTTTCCGGCAGATTAACTTCCTTTCCTAAAATTGACCAACACTGTTTTATTGAACCCGTAAAATACCAGATTAATTAAGAAGCAGGAACCTCCCCGAAATATTATCCTCCCAAAATCAGTTTCCGCTCTCTTTCCGATGCGAATATATCCTGATGATTAAAAACCCTGCAACATTTTTATTATCTGGCTGTCTATTAATGTAATTGGGGCCAGGGTAGCATCTATGAACCTATATCACTTACCATGATTAATTTCCGGGAGAAAGATTATGTTCAAAAATTACATCCGGGTGATTCTTCGACATTTTAGAAGACAGAAATCTTACGCTTTTATCAACATTTCAGGATTTGCACTGGGTATGGCCGCTTGCATCCTCATTCTCCTGTATGTCCTTCACGAACTTAATTACGACCGATTCCACCGGAATTCGGATCGGATATACCGGTTGGGCGTGGAGGGAACCATGAACGGTAATTATATGAAATATCCCCTCAGCACGCTGGGCAGCGGTCCTACTATGCATAAGGACTTTCCGGAAGTGAAAAATTTTGTCAGGGTTTACCCCATAAGTAGAAGATCGGTAAAATATCTTCAAAACCAGTATTTTGAAAGTGCTCTGGCATACGCAGATAAAAGTTTTTTTCAGGTTTTCAGTTTTAATCTTATTCAGGGAGATGCTGCCAGCGCTCTTGAAAAAGATTTTTCAGTGGTGCTGAGTGAAGACATGGCTAAAAAATATTTCGGAAACGAAAATCCACTGGGCAAAACTTTACGCTTTCAAAATGAGCACGACTATATTGTCACCGGTGTGATGGAAAATATGCCCTCCCAATCGCATCTTAAATTGGACTTTTTATGTTCCATATCTTCGTTTTATGCCATCCGGAATTATGAAGTGTCCGAGTGGGATAACTTCAACTATTATACTTACTTGCTGTTGGACGAAAAGGCTGATCCGTCAAATCTAACTGCAAAATTTCCGGACTTTATAGAACAATATCTGGGACATTTTAAAAGGCTACTGGGTGAAGATTTTGGATTTTTTATCATGCCGCTCACCGATATTCATCTCCGTTCTCAATTGTCCTATGATATGCCCAGTAACAGTGATATTACTTATATCTATGTGTTTTCTTCCATCGCTTTATTCATTTTATTGATTGCCTGTATCAATTTTATGAATCTGGCCACTGCCCGGGCTTCCAAGCGGGCAAAAGAGGTGGGGCTGCGCAAAGTCCTGGGAGCGGATAAAAAGACACTCCTCGCACAATTTTTGACTGAATCTATTTTATATTGCGCCCTTTCTGTTCTGATAGCACTCCTGCTGGTCTTCTTCGCCAGGCCCTACTTCAACAATCTCACGGGTATTCACTTATCCCTGCAATTCATAAACATAATGTACCTGATTCCAGCCTTACTTGGCTTCACTTTGTTCACCGGATTGGTTGCCGGCAGTTACCCGGCACTTTTGTTGTCCTCGTTCCAGCCGGTAAAAATTTTAAAAGGTATCCGGAATATCAGGTCCGGAAAATCCAATTTCAGAACCGTGCTGGTTGTCGGACAATTCATCATCTCCCTTAGTTTAATGATCGGGACCAGCGTCATGCTGAATCAGTTACACTACATGAAGAGTAAAAAATTGGGTTTTGTGCAGGAACAAGTCGTCATCATCCCCATTCAGAATGAAAACATCAGAAATAAACTGGAAAGCATTAAACATGAATTGTCATCACACAATTCCATTTTGCAGGTGAGTGCCGCCTCGGACGTACCGGGACACAATCCCGATTATTCAGTTTTTGTCCCTGAAGGATACACCTTAGAACAGACCCAGTTATTACATCGGATCAACTGTGATGCAGATTTTGTCCCGACAATGAAAATGGAAATTGTAAGAGGAAGAAATTTTTCGCTCGAATTTGGTACCGATCATCAGGATGCAACGATTATTAACGAAACTGCCGCACACACCTATGGATGGACAGATCCGATTGGAAAAAAAATCGGCTATTTTACCGATGTAAAGAAGGGTGAACTCGCTTATCGTACGGTCATTGGCGTGGTAAAAGATTTTCATGTCGCCTCACTGCATCACCAGATACTTCCACTTCTGCTAACAAATTCTACCGACTATTTCGAGGATGTGGTCGTGCGAATTCAGCCGGAGGATATCTCCGCTACCCTGGAATTTCTGCAGAAGAAATGGCAGGAATATGATCCGGGTCGTCCCTTCGATTACTATTTTCTGGATCAACGCTTCAATGACCTTTACCAGGCCGACGAACGGCTCAATACAATAATCCGGTATTTTACATTTTTTGCCATTCTGGTAGCCTGTCTGGGACTTTATGGGATGGCATCATTCATGGGCGAACAGCGCTTCAAGGAAATCGGCATCCGTAAAACCCTGGGCGCCTCAGTCAGCAGCATCCTTCTGTTATTGAGCAAAGAGATAACCCGATTGATTCTGCTGGCCATGGTTATTACCATTCCAATCAGCTATTATGTGATGCAGCGATGGCTGGAGGGATTTGCCTATCGGATTGATTTGAATCCAATGATCTTTATTCTGGCCGCGGTGGCAGTCCTTCTCATCGGATATGTTACTATCGCCTATCAATCAATCAGGGCCTCTCTTATTAACCCGGTGGATGCCATACGAACCGAGTAGATGATGGAATGATTTATACAAATCCAAATATTACCTTTTAATACGGTAATTGGCAAAAGAGTTCAGGTAGAGGCAATCCGGATTTTTACATTCGACCCCGTTTTTTCTTGCCTTTTTAGCAATTTCAGTGTATTATTTACCCGTAAGTACGGGTCTATTCATTTATAACTTTACCTGTTGGTCATTTATTTATTCCCCGAATTCGAAAACTACCCTTTATTGTCATCATAAATAAAAGGAGGAAATATGATGATGCCATTTAAACATGTTTTCGTTATACTATTTGTTTTTCTGTTTATTTTTAGTTGTACGGAAAACGTCCCCATTTCTCCATTGACCCAGACTTCCCAGGGTCTTGAGGGGGAAACATTTGCAACGGATGCCGAAGAAGGCAGCCGGGCGGTAGTTAAGGTTATGACTTATAATATCTATGTGGGGGCAAATGTAGATAAGGTTTTAACTGCCACGGATATCGTTGATCTTTCCCAAAAAGTGGCTGCTGCGTATGACACCGTCTATCTTACTAAATTCTGGGAGCGGGCCCAATCGATCGCAAAGCTAATCAAAAAGCACCGCCCTCACCTTATCGGTATTCAGGAAGCCTCCCTCATTCAGCTGATTAATCCAGCCACCGGGGTTGTTGAAGAAGAACTTGATTATCTTCAGATATTGATGGATGAACTGGCCGCACAAAACCTCAATTATCAGGTGGCCGAGTCTATTCAAAATTTCGATCAGATGCTCCCCAGATTCCTCAATTTTATTCCACCAGCAACATTAGAGTTCGATCTGGTTCGTTTAGTCGATTCAGATGTTATTCTGGTCAGAAATGGTGTTCAGTACACTAATCCGATTAAAGGAAATTATACAGAATTTTTATCGGTACCAGTTCCCACGCAACCCCCAAGCAGTATTGACATACCCCGCGGTTATGTATCCGTTGAAGCGAAGGTGGGAAAGAAATCCTATCGTTTTATCAATACCCATCTGGAGGCCTTCACTGAAGATAAGCGCCTGCCTCAGGCCCAGGAATTATGTGCGATCTTTGCAGGAGAGACTTCGCCGATAATCATGGTTGGTGATTTTAATACCCTTGATCCCACGTATCCTAATCCTTTTGCCGATACAACCTATAACTACATCACAAAATCCGGTGGTTTTACCGACACCTGGGTACATAATCTCAAAGGGAACCAGGGGGCAGGATACACCTCCCCGTTCTCAGCTGCACTGCTTGATCCGTATCCTGATTTATATCAACGTATCGACCTGATTTTCGCCAAGAACTTTCAGGCACCCATTGGGCCGGTACAGGCAGAGGTGATCGGAACCCATTTCAAAGATCGTACTTCCTCGGGTTTATGGCCCTCCGATCATGCCAGCGTGGTGGCACAACTGCATTTGCGTGAAATGAGTAATTTAGTCCAGAATGAAATTGTGATTGCAGAAGTTCAGGAGTAAAGATTATCCGTTTACCTCTAGCCAGAGTTTTTTGGTTAAGAGCCTTCACAACTCAAAAACTGACACTTAAATCCCTCCGGGCAGGATATCCCGGAGGGATTTTTTTTGCTGATTATCAAATCATTTCTTAACTTTTAGTCAAGGTTGCTCTTTTTAGGGATCGCGGCAACCTTATATTTTACCCTTCGTAAATCTGGAAGTGTCAATGTATACCCGTTATTCGAAACATTCATGAAGCAACCATCAAACATAAAAAACGACTGGTTTACGGCCCTCTCTCTGTTCCTGGTTTTCTGGACTTCCACGGCAACAGCCCTGGATCCATCCCGCAACTTTTCTGATTATCTCCAGAAAAACTGGTCCCGGGAATCCGGTTTACCCCAAAACACCATATTTGCTCTGGTTCAGGACCACCATAACTTTCTCTGGATCGGTACGCCTTCCGGTCTGGTCCGATTCGACGGGATAAATTTTAAAATATACAACCGTCAAAACACCCCTGTTTTAAAGAATGATTGTATCACCACTTTACATCTGGATTCCGAAAAACGTTTGTGGATCGGGACCGAAGGCGGGGGTGCATATTTTCTGCAGGATGGTGAGTGGACATCCCTGAGTTCCAAGGAAGGTTTATCCCACGATTACGTCCGGGCTATCATCAGCGATACTGAAGGAAATGTCTGGATTGGAACCGATTATGGCTTAAACCGCTACGGCCCGGAGGGAATACAACGCTATATCACAGATCAGGGTTTAACCGATAACACAATTCGGGCACTTTCCTTGGACAAACAGGGATTTCTGTGGATCGGGACCCATCGGGGCGGATTGATGCAATTTATGAACGGAATAGTGCGTATCTATAACCATCGGCAAGATTTACCCCCGGGACCGATTCTGTCCCTGTTTACTGATCAGCGCAATCAAATCTGGATTGGAACAATGCAGGGACTCTATTTTTTACAGGGGGGAAGAGTTCGGTATATTTCTGAAACCGCTGAGGCACCCATCACCTCAATTATTGAAGATTCCCGGGGAACTCTCTGGGTCGGTACCATGACCGATGGCTTGTGGCGCCTGCATGAGGGAGAGTTATCCGGCCAGGGGGATAACTCCCGATATATTCACACTCTTTTAATGGACTCTCATAATAATCTTTGGATGGGTACAGATGCTGCCGGTCTTTTTTTACTGAAAAACCGGAACATCGATAACATCACCCGGAAAAATGGACTTCCGGAAGGTCCTGTGAATGCCGTGCTGCAAGATCGGCAGGGTGATCTCTGGATTGGCATGATGGACGGGGGTGTCTATCGTCTGAGAAATAGTCACACAATTCAGATACTCGGAGAAGAGAGCGGGCTGCTCAGCGATCGGATAACTTCACTCTTTGAGGATTCGAACGGGGATTTATGGATCGGGACGGCCGATAAGGGGCTGAACATTTTAAGGGGAAAAAAGCTGATTCACATCACCCAACGCGAGGGGCTTACGTCAGATTTTATAACGTCCATTGCGGAAGATCCGGAAGGCAAAATCTGGGTTGGAACCGACCGCGGTCTAACTGAGCTGGAAAATGGTAAAGATCCACGAATTATTTCAACATCACTCATCACTCACCATATCAGAACAATCTATACCGGGGATAAGAGTGCCCTTTTCATCGGTTCTAAGTCCGGATTGTTCACCTATAATGGAACCTCATTTGATACCACCAAATATCAGGGCCGTTTGAAACAGCTGGACATTTTGTCCATTCATCAGGAGGCACCCGATAAACTCTGGCTGGGAACGAACGGGGATGGTCTTTATTGTATACAGGAAAATGGCATTCTCTCCTGGAGCACCGAACAAGGATTACCGGATAACCACATATTCAGTATTGTCACAGATGCCCAGGGTGATTTATGGATGAGTTCCTATACCGGAGTATTCCGGATACCGATCAAAGAATTGAATTCAGACCGTTATGACCAAACCCCCTTTCCGATTTTTGCGATTTTCGATGAGGGTGACGGTATGACAAGCAGTCGCTGTAGTGCCTCCGGGAAACCCGCCAACTGGAAGTCCAATGATGGAAATATATATTACGCGACTGCGGGCGGTGTGGCGATTTTTGAACCCGAATTATTCACCCGGGTGCCTGAGCAATTCCCTATTTACGTTGACTCTTTCCTGGCAGACGGACAACCGATGGCTTTGAGAGAATCAATCATTCTTTCCTATCCCGTTCATCACCTCACCATCTCATTTTCCTGTGCGAATTATACTTCTCCTGCCTGGACGCGGATCTACCACAAGTTAAGTGGTCATGATTCTTCCTGGGTACAATCCACTTCTCCGCTGGCCCGGGAAATCAGTTATCTCAACCTTCCCCCCGGTCAATTTCAATTACACATCACAGCTATCAGTCACCGGGGTGATGTGGGAAAAAGAACCATTCAATTTGAAATTTCCTCCCCATTCCATCATAGTACGATTTTCTGGGCAATGATTATCGTTATCAGTTTGGGTGGCACAGGACTGGTCTATTACCGTATCCAGTTTAATCGGGTCCGCAAGAAACAAGATAAATATAAAACCTCTTCTCTGGACCCCCACAAAGCGGCAGAAATAGTGCCCCGTTTATTACAATTAATGGAACAGGATAAACTGTATTTAAATCCCAACCTCAGTCTTAAAATCATTGCCAAAGAAATCCGCATTCACCCTAATCATTTATCCCGGATCATTAACGAAAAATTCGGCATGAACTACAACGATTTCATTAACCGGTATCGTATCCAGGAGGCCCAAGAATTGCTGCGAAATAATGAGGGTGGCGGAAAAAACATTCTCGAAATTATGTACGACTGCGGTTTTTTTTCCAAATCGGTTTTCAATACTGCCTTTAAAAAATTCAGCGGTATGACGCCCTCCGAATATAAACGACACCAGTCTTAAATCGTCAGTAAGTAATTCAGTCTACCCGGCCAGCTTGTCTTAAGAAAGGTTCGGAATCGTAAAACAGAACCTGTTCTTAGTTCTAGATTACAATATCGGGCGACAATCCGTTTTTTATTTTATAGATTTGCACCAGACGATGTCGAATGAATAATGGGATATACTAAAACATACCCAAACCCAAGGAGGATTACCCATGAGAAACAAAGCTTTTACACTGAGCGCCGTAATGATTCTTTCACTGGTCTTTGCTCTTTCGATTTATGCACAGGAGAAAGTATCCAAAACATTTCCGGCAAAAAAACTGCTCGAAATCAGCACTACCAGCGGTGACTGTATTATTCAAAAAGGTCCGGCAGATAAGATTTCAGTCGTGGTGGAATACCAGGTACGCCCGGCCGATGCATTTACTCCAGAAATGGAAGAACGCAGCGACCGAATTAAATTATCCGAAGACTGGTCCGGTAGTTCCAGCGGCAGGGTACTCTGGAATGTTACAGTTCCACCGGAAACCGAGATTGATTTCGAATCCGCTTCGGGAGATTTCTCGGTTAGTGGTCTCAGCAGTGATATCGAAGTCAGCACCGCTTCCGGTGATAT
>CP070707.1:1254995-1260624 GCA_020350205.1 bacterium | reverse complement strand
GGTTTAGGGTTTAGGGTAAGGTAAATAAACAGAAATGATTGAAAAAGCGGTTTTTCTAAACAGAATCTGGGGAATTCAGCCCGGCAGGAATATCAGAAGGGGACCAGATCGATTTCCAAATGCGCAAAGCATCTCGCTCAATATCCTGATTCCAAAAATACAACCGGCTGTGATTACCTAAAAATAATCCTTCATTGACCAGATTTTCAGCCATCTTGCCCCACTTTGAATGATCGGTCTTCAGTACCACCGCCGCTGGAATCAGTTCATCAAACTGGCCGACCATACTTCCATACTCCTCAACAGCCTTCATATCGGAAAATTGCTGATCATCCAGGAGCCAGATAATTCGTTTCAGACCAGGACCGATATTTTCTACCAGATACGCAGGCATTTTATTATTTATTTCACCCACATAAAAAAGGATTATCAGCTGCGGATCAATTTCCAGTCGGTATACCTGGACACGAGAATCTTCAACTTTTTGAACCGCAATTCCCTGTGCAAACTTTTCAAAAAGACCCTGTGCCTGTTCAAGCAGCAAGACATCAATTATTTTCATTGATAAATTTCCTTAAAATAAAGATCAATTTTTGCCCGAGTATCGGAATCCAGCTCGCCTTCACCAGCCATCAATTCCGATGATTGTTCAAGATGATCAATTGATGGCTTGTCATCCAGTCGAGCCTCAAATTCTGTCTTTCCAGGTGATTCATTTTGGGGAGATTTTTTAAAAATTTTACCGATTCTCTTAAATATCCGGGAGAGGATTGATCTTTTCGGTTGCTCCTTTTCCTCCGCCCCCATCATGCTGTCTGACAACAGAATACGCTTCTGCAAGAGTTCATTTACATTATTGAGAATTTCAAGATTATCCTGATTCATGATCATCAGTAATTGGTACAGTGATTCTCCCTTACGGCAGAGTTCCAAAATCTGTCGCTTGCTGTCTTCCGGACTATATATCTTGATTGAGTCTTCATCCTGAATCCATAAGGTTTCCTGCGGAGAAACAGTTCCTGCGATATATCTCTGCTGTTCTGCGAAAAAATTCTTCAAATCCCTTAATACCTTTGTTGTCTCTGCAGGAGTGGCAGATTCCTCCTGAACATCCGTCAGGTGAATCATGGTATCCGCTTCAAACAAACCTACCATCTTCTTCAGTGCATCAACACTCTCCAGAGCCCGGAAGTTAGCACGGACAATTTCTCCCTGATTTACATATATGCGTCCGCTGTGTCCGCTCTGAGTTACAGTGATCAGAGCATTTTCCCGATTTTGATTCAGGCGATCGAGAGAGTTAAGGAGGTTAGAGTTTTCAACGGATTTCTCCTGTTCTTCCGGTGACGAGTTCGTGCTGGGAGCATGAATCAATTTAAGATTTTTATTCAAAATCAATAAAAACTCTTTCTGGGGAATCGGAATTTGAATAATATCCAAACAGCGGGAGTTGAGCAATTCCTGAAACATTTGTGGTTTTCTAACCACCACAACGTAGGGGATTGATTCCAGATTATTCTTTTTTAATTGAACCTGCAGGTCAGCAACAGCAAGATTATTTGCGGGCCAGACCAGGATCAGATCCACCAAATCAGTCTGACAGCCGGAAATAACTTCGGACAGATCATCGACCATTTTAATAATATAGTCAGGAGGGGGCAAAAGGCGCTCTATTTCCTCCCTGTAATTTTCATCAAGCAAATAAATGATCAGATTATTCATCACGTTTTACCGTAATTTCTTCTCCCGGGCAACTAATTTTAACAATTGATTCAATAACTCTCTCAGATCTGAAATCTTTTGGACATCTAATGCAATGACGGGAATTTCTGCGGGAATTTCCAATAGTCTCCTGAATTCTGCAATAGCAGTCTCGTGCAGACGGGATAAATTCAATATGCCGATGATTAATGGAACCGATTTTTCAGTTAGATATTGACGGATAAAATATTTTTTATAATCAAAAGTCAAGCGCTGAGAAAAATCAAAAATAAGCAGCGTCGCAACCAGATTGGATAATGAGTTACCGATCTTTCCAGTTAAATACTTGTCCAGAGAGACACCCAGGATGCTCAGTGAGGAAATATTATGCGAAGAAATTTCGCACAGGTCAACCGAACCTTCCGACATAACGGGTCTGCCAAAACATTTTGCAAATCCCTGAATCATGTTTTTTTTACTCTCATCTGTGGTTCCTAATACCAGAACCTGACCCATTCTCTGTTTAGAGGGCAGTATTTGTTCAAATAAGCGCTCTATTTCTTCTTGTGTAAATTTACCCTGAGCCATGGTGTCGCGGTCAACATCAATTAGACCTTTCCTGAACCAAGATTGTAACGTTTTAAAGGTATGATTAAAAGGGAAAGGACTGGCCTGGATAATTTTTCTTAGTGTCAATTTTTGATTAATCAGGCTGATGATATGATCATTTTTCTGAATTTCTTCCGGGGTTCCAGTAATCGATTTTGTATAAATAACCGGATTAATTGTACCCAACTCTTGTTCAAACTCTTCCAGCAGATGCTGTTGATATTTATACTCCAACAATACTCCCAAAGTAGAAAAATCAGCCTTGGATGTCCCCGTAAGACCAGTAAAATATTTTAAAAATATCTGCCCCCGGGGATGGTGTAAAATATCCAGTAATGCCTGCGATCCTGATTTTTCCATACAGCTGACATGGTTAACATTACCCTTGATTACTCGCATGCTTCCATGCCAGCCATTATCATATATTTTCAGCGCAAAACTCTTTTTTTCGCGAACTGCTTTGTCAAGTATATCGATTAAAGACATATCACGGAGGGAGGAATGAATAAGGTCACCTCTGGGCGTATTTTGATTTTTCTGAAGGAAAGTCTGTCTTTTCTTCAATAACTGAACCAGAGCAAGGGGGCTGAAATATTCTTTATCCAGCAACCGCTCGACGCCCATGTTGTAATAGTTTAGTCTTTCGTCTAAATCGAATTGGTTCCCATAGATAATGATATAATAGCCCTTAATCTCAAGAAATTCATCGTAGGATTCGGGTAACAGTCTCTTATTAATAAAGATGGCATCGGGTCGGTGTTTCCTGACATCGATGAGCAAATCGGAAAATTTTTTAAAAATGAAAATTTCATAACCATTTTCAATGGCAATATTTACAATCGCCTGGGATAATTTCTGCTGAGACTCGACTAAGTAGATAACGGGTGTCATAAGTCAGATTAAATATTTTATTTCAGAACTTTTTTACTAAGAACGCCTTGCCTGCTTGGACCTTCTTATTTCGTACAGAGAACCAGACGTTTTTTTATTCATAAAATAATTATAGCCTAAACTCCAAAAATGCTTTTCTTCGAGTCATTCCGACCGCAGCGAACGAAGTGAGCGAAGTAGAGGAATCTTTTTAATTTAGAAAGATTTTTCGACTTCGTCCGCCAGTTGGCGGACTCCACTCAAAATGACAAAAATATCGAATTATAAAGATTACATATATTTAGATCCATATTTTTATAAACCAAAGCAGTACGAATATTTCATAGAAACCGATCATTTTAACATCCAGAATCTCAATAATTGACGGCTGCCCTCATTATCGGTCACTTAACCTCAAATATTTAAATAAAATATCATATATAACCACACCATACGCGATGGTAACATTCAGGGATTGTTTTGTTCCATACATGGGAATGTCCACCGCCACATCGGCCATTTCCACAATCTTATCCTGCACGCCAAAAACTTCATTCCCCACCACCAGACAGACCGGATATTCCGGTGACAGTTTATTAAAAGGTATACTGTGAGAGGTATGTTCCAGAACCACGATACGGACATTTTTCTTCTTTAAATCCTGCAGGACCGCTACCGGATCTTCATGAAACGTCCAGGGAACCGTCTCGGTGGCACCCAGGGCAGTCTTCTCGATCTCCGGACGCGGTGGATAACCGGTAATCCCTGTCAGGAAGAGTTCCTGCAAACGAACTCCGTCTGCCGTTCTGAAAATCGAACCCACATTATGCAGACTTCTGATATTGTCGAGCAAAGTATAAATCGGAAACCGTTCCGTCTGTTTCATCTCCTCCTTGGAAAGCCGCAGTGCCGTAATTTCCTGATATGACAATTTTTTCATCGCAACTCCAGGGTAATAACTGATTCAATATGATAGGTGTGGGGGAACATATCGATGGGATGGACCTCGGTTACCCGATACTTTTCCGAGAGCACTTTGACATCACGGGCCATGGTAGCCGGATTACATGACACGTACACAATTTTTCGCGGTTCTACCTCTCGAATTGCCTGAACGACATCCCCATGCATACCTGATCTGGGGGGATCACACACAATCACATCAGGTTTTTCAGAAAACTGTTCGAGGTTCTTTCTGAGATCACCCTGCACAAATTCACAATTCTCAATCCCATTCTGTTCACAGTTGCGATATGCGTCTTTAACAGCACTCTCTATTAACTCAAAACCAATGATTTTGCGATTTCCTTCGGACAAAAACATGGCAATGGTCCCGGTACCGGCGTAAAAATCCCAGATGAGTTTATTCTCGCATCCCACTTGATTGACCACCCTGCGATAGAGATTTTCCGCCTGCAGAGGATTGGTTTGAAAAAATGAATTGGCCGAGATATCAAACTCGTAACGACCTATTTTTTCCCTGATGGTGGGCTTACCGAAAAGCAGATATTCTTCCTCTCCAAATGCAATTTGTGCTACCCGTGGATTTACCGTGTTGACGATAGAAACTAATTTGGGAAAAGCGTCCTGCATTTTCTGGCTATAATCCCGGAGTTCATTTTCTGCCTCCCGGAAGGTGACAATGTTTATCATGTACTCCTCGTACTTGAAGGATTTCCGGAGCACCAGGAAGCGGATTAATCCCTGATGTGATTTCAGGTTAAATACCGGAATACCGCTTTCCCTGAAATACACCTGACTTGATGTGAGGATGTTGTTCATCATGTCATCCTGCAACCAGCAGAAATCGATATGCATGATTCGATCGAATGCCCCTGGGACATGCAGTCCCAGTGCAAAATCCTTTTTCAGGGACGGATCGGATAA
Source organism: bacterium (assembly GCA_020350205.1). GTDB lineage: Bacteria > Calditrichota > Calditrichia > RBG-13-44-9 > RBG-13-44-9 > RQOF01. Next base: position 1,255,557 of record CP070707.1, on the reverse strand, counting down.
TTCCTCTGCCAGCAACCAGCGACGATCGGTAAATGAAAACTCCATTTTATTTCGATAATGAAATTTCAGAGGAGAAGGAAGCGTGTCATAAACCTGCTCCGGGTGAATATCCGCCAGATGCTCCAGGCTTTCAATAACCTGTTCCCTTTTAAATTTAAGTTGTTCTTCATACTCCAGGTTTTGCCATTTGCATCCGCCACAATGGCCAAAATGACTGCAGGAGGCATTGATTCTTAAAGGGGATTTTTCAAGCAGCCGGGTTACACGACCCTGAAGAAATTTCTTTTTTTTCTTCTGGATACGGATCTCCGCCAGATCACCCGGAAGAACCTCATCCACAAAGACGATCTGATTATCAACCCGGGCGATTCCTTTTCCACCATAGGCCAGTTTTTCAATCCTGACCGAAATTTTATCACCTTTTTTCATCGCGAAAAATTACACAGCGTGAATGCGGTATGCAATCATAAATTAAGGGGAAAAGGGAAATGATGGGAAGAATGTGTGGGAGGCAGCGAGGTGTATAATAGGGTTTAGGGGTTAGGGGTTAGGGGTTAGGGTT
>CP070707.1:1245125-1254895 GCA_020350205.1 bacterium | reverse complement strand
TGGCATTTTACTCTTTACGGACTATCCATAGATGTACCTGCTTCCGTGAAGCATGTTAAAATTCATTGGTATGAGGGTATTGAAGGTAAAATTAGACTATTCAAGTCGGGATATGGTTAAGAATTTTTTGTTTAATCAGTGCCGGGTTTCAGGTGAATTTATTCCTGCCCACTAAATTTCAATTGCCGTTATTTTAAAACTTTTATGCAGATTTCTTTTAAAAACATCACTGATGTGATTTTTTAATTTTTGACACTTAATTATAAGTTCCGAAGCATTTCATTTGAATTTCCCTCCACACATTATTAATATTAGCATTTTCTTTTGTTGAACTGCCAGGAGGACTATAAAAATTTGGAATAATTAATCTAATTTTACCCGGATGAGCTGCGAATTATTGTACACTCCCAGCGAAATATTTGCGCTATCAGGACATTCGTGTTAAACCTGTAACTGAGAAAGAAAGAGTAAAAATTTTGTCATATTTTATTAAATAACAAAGGTTTAACTAGAATAATGGTAAGCTGGTATCAAGGTTGGCATTCCAATTGATTATTTATAAAAAAAATGCTTAACTCAATTCACGGGAATTCATGATGAATAAATATATTTACGATATCAAAAGGTTAAATTTCTGGAAACATTTCGGGATTTTTATATTCCTGACTGTCTTCCTAACCGCAGGAGTAAATGCTCAGTGGACAACTCAGAGTCCGGTTCCGACACATTTGCAGGTCACGGGTGTCGGTGCACCAACAGCGGGACATGTTTTTATAGCAACCGCGGACGATCCATTCGATAATGGTGGGGCTCTCTTCGAATCTCCTGATGGTGGTGTTACCTGGATTCAGCGAGATGTACCCTTCAATCTGAACAGCGGATTGAATGGCATGTTCTTTCTCGACAGTTTGAACGGCTGGGTTTATGGTAATATCAATTATCGAACGACAGACGGGGGTGCAACCTGGACCGAACTCCCTTTTCTGGGATCTGCTTATTATATGGAGTTTTATACGGTCGGTTTTGGCCTCACTACCGGAAATTTTGGGAGATATATCAGTCGGGACGGGGGGCTTACCTGGGTTACTTCACCCAATGATATGTTTGCCTTTGATTTTATTGATGATCTGCTGGGTCTGGGTGTGGCGGATAGCAGTTTATACCGGACCACTGATGGCGGGAATACTTTCATGCCAGTGTTCACTGGTTTATTGAAGGCGGTGGCTTTCATATCCGCCTCAACAGTGGTAGGTATCTCGGATAATCGGTTCATACGTTCCACAGATGCTGGCCTTACATGGAGTGTCGGGGACTCGGCAGAAGGTAAAAACCATCTCACTGTTATTTCCGGTAATATTATCCTGGCTTGGGGTCGAAGCGGGAGTTTTCCAAATTATAATGACCGGGTTCTTAGATCGGCAGATGGCGGTCTGACCTGGACCGATCTTGGCGAAGTTATACCCGGTGGGGTCCAGGCATTTACGGCGTTGAGTGGACAAAACGCTATAGCTGCCGATCTTAACGGTAATATGTTCCTTTCCTCCGACGCCGGCCAGAGCTGGCTGCAGACTTTTAGCTCTCCCGGGCCCTCTCCCAGTTATCTGAGCACCATAGCTCCCGTGTTCGGGGGAGGACAGACCGGATATTTTGCCTATGGTCCGGGTTTCGTTATTAAAACTATAGACGGCGGGATAAACTGGATGCAAATTTCCAGCGGGACAGCGGTAACCCTCAATGATATGGATCGTTTTGACGGAGGTCGTCTGATTGCCGTGGGTGATGATGGTACTCTAGTGACAAATGCAACGGGTGCATCATCATGGCTGATACAGGAAAACCTCTCGAATTTTGATCTGGAAGCCGTGGATGTGATTGGACCGCAGGAAGTTGTCACGGTGGACCGTTCCGGTATTATCTACTTGAGTCCGGATGCCGGTGCCTCCTGGTCTGCTGGAACCGCCTTACCACTTAATGTCACTGTTGCAGATGTACATTTTAAAAATCTTCTCGATGGTTGGGTGATCGGAGCAGGGTTCAATGGGGCGGCACTTTTCCATACAACCGATGGGGGAAATAGCTGGATTCCGATTACTGATTTTCAGGGAATTTATGTGGCAGTGGATTTTGAAGGCACAAATGGGTGGGCGGCGAGCAAGGATGGAAAGGTTTTCCGCAGCATAGATAACGGGAGCAGCTGGATTGAAGAGCAGCTTCCCGGCAGCACACTCTCAATCAATGACCTGGATTTTTATGATGTAAGCATCGGTTATGCCGTGGGTGGATTGGGTTATGCTGCCCGCAGTGATGACGGCGGTATGTCGTGGCAGATCATGCCGACCCCGAACTTGACCGATCAACTAACGGACATCTGCCTTGTTGGTCCCAATGAGCTGTGGGTGAGTACTACGAGTGGAAGAGCTTATTACACCGCTACCGGTGGCCAGAGCTGGGCTGTTATGGATGCCGGACAGGCAGGTTTTGGTGCTTATCATACCATTGTTGCAGATACTTCCGGCGATGCCTGGATGGCCGGCTGGCAGGGTACTATTAGGAAATTCACAGGACCGCCACCGCCACCGGTAAACCAGCCGCCAGCTGCATCCTTTGATTTTACGACTAACGGCTTAACCGCCCTCTTTACCGATACCAGCATAGATCCTGATGGAACTATCATCAGCTGGCTGTGGGATTTCGGTGATACCACCAGTTCTACTTTACAAAATCCCGAACATACCTATGCTCAGGCAAATACCTACATTGTACGCCTCACGGTTACCGATGATGATGGCGAGACGGGCAGCGCTGTACGATTTGTTGTGGTTCAGCCGGGCCCGGGCGGAACATTTGGGGACTTCACTGAAGTGACACCACTCGATTCTCTTTTCGTGACCCCTCAGAACGAAGACTTCTGGGTTATTTCAACCGCTCCGGCAGATTATGACGGGGATGGTGATCTGGACATAGCGGTACTGGGATACTATGTGATTTATAATCAGAGTGTACAGGATCGGTTGGTTCTGATAACTAATGATGGTCCTGCAGGACCGGCAGAATGGGAGTTCAGCTATATTGATGTATCGTTCGGTACGCTAAGTTCCGGTTCCTCGGACCTGGCATGGGGTGATGTTGATGGCGATGGTGATCAAGATCTTGCAGTTGGAACTGACGGAGAAACAGTTATTTATCGCAATGATTCTGGGGTACTTGTATTAACTGATACGAATTTGCCGGGATACTGGGAAGATAATAGTCAGGCAGATTTTGACCTTCGTTCCATTACCTGGGCGGATTTTGATAACGATAGTGACCTGGATATTCTGTTGCCATCAGTATATGATAACAACACTTTCTCTTATCGCACCGCTCTGATGCGCAATGATGGCCCAAATGGGTCGGGAGGATGGATCTTTACCGAAACAGACTCGGTTTTCGCACCGACGATCCATGCTCAGAGTACCTGGGCAGATTATGACAACGATCAGGATTTGGATCTGTTGCTGGTTAATATTGCACCTTTGACTGATGAAGGCTTTATTAGAAGGTATCGGAATGATGGTAATAGTGTTTTTGTAGGTGAAGATATTCTCGATTCTCTCACTATAGAACATGGCGAGGCGCAGTGGGGAGACTATGATGCAGATGGCGATCTGGATATTCTGGTGGCAGGACATATTAAAGAGCTTAATGGTTCTTATAATCAATCTTTGCGAATTTACCAAAATGACAATGAAAATTATACCGCCCTGGAAGTCATCTCATGCGTACCCTGTGAGGGTTGGATTGATCTCACCGCTGCTACCTGGGCGGATTACGACTCGGACGGTGATATGGATATCCTGCTGGCCGGAACATATAACTCGGGATCCCAGATCGAAGGTCGTGCGAGGATCTATGCCAATACTAATGGAGTATTTACAGATTCTGGAAATGAACTTCCGGCACCACGGGCCAGTGGTTCCCGGGGTGGAACCTTTTCCTGGCTTGATATAGACAGCGAAGGCGATTTGGATTACTTTATCGCAGGCCAGTATTTCGTTCCCGGTGGCAATGGGCTGGTGGAAGCGCAGATGCACATTTATCGAAATGACTCGCCGGGTCAAAATAATGTGCCTACCGCACCCACGGGTTTGAGCGCGATCGTTCAACCTGATAATTCGATTATTTTATCATGGGTTCCGGCCAGTGATGATCATACACCGAGCACCGCACTTACATATGAACTGAATCTCTTTCAAAATGGCTTGCCTGTTATCTCCCCGCATCGTCTTCCGCAGCCGGGAAATATCAGCGCTGTTACAAACTGGTCGCTAACCCCACTTCCGGATGGGCAGTATGAATGGTCGTTATGCGCGGTTGATGCCTCTTACAGTGACGGACCGATCGCAACGGGCCAGTTTACAGTTGGAACTCCTACCGTGTTGAATCAGCATGAAATAGCGCCTCAGGCCTACACGTTTCCACAGAATTATCCAAATCCCTTTAATCCGGTAACAACGTTTAGTTTTACACTTCCCGAACAAACCCGGGTGGAACTGGCTGTCTACAATCTGCAAGGACAGTTGATTACAAGACTTGAAAATGAAGAACGCCCGGCCGGGACCTATCGGATCCAGTGGGATGCCCGGGGGGTAGCAAGCGGTACTTATTTCGTTCGCCTTTCAACTGCTGGATTCGTTCAAACCCGGAGAGTGACATTGTTGAAATAATAGTTTTGTGATTCCTGGACGAAACCGGACAGGATGAGAATAGTAGTGTTTTTGAGAGGGATGTTCAGATAGGATTACATTTCTTGAGGCCAGAAGAGCGGAATGCGTTCTGATTGAGGTATTAAATCTGCTGATTAATCCGTTCCGAATTCTTGTTCAGAATTTACTTTATCTGTAACAATACCGCATGGACCGTGGGAAATATGAATTCCAATATGTAAAATTGTATGGCCTCCTCAGCCTGGCGGTGGAACCTGATATTCGGGAATACCTTTCGAATAACAGACACACTTTGCTTCCTGAATAGTGGAGGATAATTTTGATCTCAATTTATCTGCAATCATTGAAGGAAAATATTTTTTCGAAATCAGATCATTTCAATAAAAATTAAATTATCTTCCTTACTGAGAGTCTCATCTATTGCTTCATTATTTTTGAGATGCTCTGTTCTCCGGGGGTGACCAGCCTCCAAATACATATTCCGCGGTATACCATTTGACGGCTTTTTCATCCAGAGCAGGCCTCATCGGACTGGCAATGGCACCCGGTCCAGCACTGGCATATTCGAAAAATCGGGAATCCGGTTCAAGTTCGAACCAAATCCGGTTTCCGGAAGTATCCCGGGAAGAAATCTTGGCATATCCTTCAGGTCCAATATGGTTGTCCATATAGCAATTTACAAATACCGCACTTCCAGACACCTTACGATCTGCATTGGGGTGCCATGGCCGTCCCAGTCTGACGGACTCAGCCGGTAGGTTATGGTCTTCTTTAAGCAATCGACAGTTCAGAAATAAAAATCCATAAGGGAATTGGATTGAAGTACTAGGAGCGGTGATATAACCGGTTGGATTTTTCCCAGACCTGTTTCTGGACATGATATCGCAATTTTCAAAAACCGCCTGCCCGGCCCCGAAGATAAAATCCACATGTCCCAGAATAATACATTTCTGAAAATATTGGCGACCCACATTGGGGAAAAGGGTATCCTGATAGCCCCGGATGATGCAATTTCGAAAAACCGCCCGATCACTATTTCCGGATGTCATTAGGGCGACTGCCTGGGGATTTTGGACTTTCGTTGGATCATCATCAGTCTTGCTGGCATTGGTCGGATAATCAAAGCCGTTTTCAATCGTGAGATTTTCAGCGAAGAAATCGGGCGCGTTGATTTGAAGAGTGGAACACCCCCAGGTACCATAAGTTCCACCAGCAGGATCCGGTGTATCACCCGTGGCATCATAGGTGATGATTGTTTCATCTCGGCTCTCGCCGATGAAATGGACATGCGGTTTGTTCACCTTTAACTTTTCGTAATAGTGACCCTTTTGGATAAAAATGATAAACGGTTTATCATTCTCCTCCGGTACCGCCGACAGGGCTTCCCCAATGGACGCAAAAATTGGTTTCCCATCCAGAATGGCTCCCGCCTCACCAGAATATCCAGCTCGAACCATAGCGTGAAAGGCAGGTCTGTCTGGTTTACTACAATTCATGGAAATTAAAGATATCAGAAAAAATAGAAAATATCTGTTCATGATGTAAAGTGATATTGAATGTTATTTTTGATTTGGATTAGATAAAAATAGTCAGTCCGTCATTCTATTAAAACACCATTTACATTCAGGTTTCACAGGAACCGACCATGACTTGACCCGTATGAGAAATTTATTTTCTGCTCGGTCTATTACCTTTGTTTTCGGCTAATTTACCGCCTAACCAGCCCATCGGAATATATGCGGCGACTAAATCCAATACTGCAAACCAGAATGGTGAGGATAGCATGGCCACATTAACGATACCGCCAATAAGGAAAAATATTCCAATCACAAAAGCAAAGATGGTTTTGCGGGTGGCTGCGATGATGGCTGCCAGCCAGGCACCGGCCAGAGTCCCCAGCGAGTGGGCCAGAAAAGGAAAAATAAAATGTTGTGGTCGGAACAAATGCATGGAGGCTTTCAATCCTTCCATAGTTGTGACATCCGCCCCTTCCGGTGGTGGGATAATCGCCGGGCCAATCATAACCAGAGCCATGTTTATTACACTCCCACCCAAAATTCCGGCAATCACTGCCAGTATATTTCTGAGAATTGGATTCATTTCGTTTCTCCTCAAAAGTAAAATTAATCAGCAGATCATTTCAACTCACGATACCTTTTCATCTTTCCAGAGTAAATAAAGATCTCAAGCTATTTAAGTAATTTCCAGGTATTTTTTAAGCCGATCCTGAATAAAAAAATTCCATCCCCCAATACAGCTTTCCCTGCGAAATTCTGGAATGTCCTGTGGAAAATCTTCCACAACTTCCGTCGTCAGTCTCAACAGGGTCTGATCATTATCTGGAAACAATTCAAATGTTACGAATGAATCCCCGGGATAACCGTCATATTTCCAGTTATAAGTAATTTTTTTTGATGGAATTACCTCTGTTATTTTCCAGCGATGGGGAAAAACCCGCTCTCCACTATGTACCTCAAATTGGGTTTCAAATCCAATGACGGGCTTGAAGTTCGGAAGATTTTCAAAGTACCACTGCCGCATTTTGTGGATATCTGTTATCGCTTCCCAGACAGATTCAGGAGAATTTTGGAATTTCTGCTCAATGATTATCGGAGTTTCATCTTTTTTCATATTATACCTCAATCTGTAACTTAGAATTGGAATTCCGCCATTTCCGAAATGCTATCAAACAGATGCGGATATATAATTCTAACGGGCTTTAGAAGATAATCCAGTGCCGATCCGGGTACCATTTGAGGGTGGAATTTCCAAAATGTATTATATTTAATCTAGGAAGATTTTTAGTCATCGGTGAATTTGATATGTCAACTTTATACAAATTAAAACCGCTGCGAATTTGAGACAGGCGCAAAATAAACTATAAAAGAAATTAGGCAAGCAGCCCGCAACAGTATAGCTTATTTATAATTTTTTTCTTCAGATAACCCGGGCAAACATATAGTTTGATGCGTACGAGGTTTAGCGGCAATCCAGCTCTGAAAATGAAAATCACAGCCACTACTAATAGCAGAGCTTATTCAACAATTTCCAAAGTACTTGTCCCTTGCTGGTTTTCAACCCATTCCCGCCCCTCATTTTGCAGGGGATCGAGGTGATAATAGACTGGCGGACCTATGGGACGACCGACCCACACCGTGCCACCGGGATAACCATATGGACCTACCCAGGGTCCGCCGACACCAACACCCACGCCGACGCTTACCGTACCCGGTCCTCCGCAATGTGAAAAAAGAAGCACCGAAAGAATACCAATAACCGAAAATAAAATAAGTCTAATTTTTTTCATGATGAAATCTCCTGAAATTCAAGTTAAAATGGCCATCTCTGAATGGCTACCGCCGCACCGGAAGGATCGATTATGAGCGCCACACTTCCTTTCCGAATATCCTCTCTGGGAGCCAGGGCCACTTTCCCACCTAATGCTTCAACTTTCTCCGCCAATTTTGCTGGATCTTCCACGCGCAAGTACGGGAGCCAGTTCGGACGAACACCCTCAAATGGATTCAGGATAATACCAGCGCGAGCTGTTTCTCCGGTTTTCATTACATGATATTGGGCAGTATCTCTAACCGCTTGACTTTCATGCGTGTAACCCACCAAATCTTCGTAGAATTTCACGGCGGCTTCATCATTGCTTGCAAACAGTTCATTCCATAACCACATATTCATTCCCGGTTCACGATCTGGAGGATCTCCTGCGGTGGTTTTAATCAGGACGAAAAGGGCTCCCTGGGGATCGGAGACGACTGCCATTCGCCCGCGATTTTCAAGGTTCCAGGGTTTGCGATAAACCGTCCCCCCGTTTTCAACGATCAGCTGAACGGCGGAATCCACATCTGCTACCGAAAGATAACTGAGCCATTGGGATTCGTTTACCTCCTTTTTGAGGTCGGTGTAAACAATGCCCCCGATCGGTTCACCGTTAAGTTTAATCAGAGTATAAGGTGCCTTGGGATTGTTCTCTCCCTCAAATTCCCATCCAAAAAGTTCACTGTAAAAGGTCTTTACCTGCGGTAATTTGTCGGTCAACAGATCATGCCACACAAATTTTCCCTGGTGGTAAATGTTGGTGGGCGTCTCTGAGACCGGCGGGACTACTATCTTTTTTGCACTGCAACCCATTCCCAACATCATGGTGAAAATGAAGAGGATGAATCCGCTGCCAGGATACTTGACGATAGCAGCTGACTTCCAGCCTTTTAGGATCGAATTCATAAGATGTCCTTTGAGTGATGGTTTAATTCATGTTCTTGTTTTACTCTGAATCTCAATATACAGATTAATTCGAGGATTTTAAGGTTACTTTATTAATTTCAAAAAGTTTCATGAACGATCTGTACCGATATGTAATAATTATCTTCTTTTTACTCCTCACATTTTTAAAGCTGCAGAAAAGGACCGGAGAACTCGCCGCATCACCGGGGTGCCATAAATTTACCAGTAGGACAGAGTTATTCAGAGATCCTGTTTGTTAATTTTTCCCGGATTTCAGGGTAATAAATAACGAAAACTCAGCTGTCCAAGGTAATTAAAGCGTTTTTCTCCTGCCAGCTGAGAGACAAAATCCCCCGAGACCCCCATTTGGGGATTAAACATAAAACCCAGCGAAGAACGTAAGGCCCAAAGGTTTTCTCTATCTCCTTCAATGTCTATCAGAAGTTCAGGAACCAGGGTAACCCAGACCTGGTCAATAGTCAGGGTGGTGTTCACTCGGAGACTTAGATCATTTCGTTTATTTCCCTGGTTGTCCTTATCCAGGGAGACGAATTGTTTGATAATGGGCGTCATCATGATCTCATCTGCGGGATAAAAGGAAGCTGCCAGATAAGGCGCAACAATATATTGTCCGAAACCGGTACCGGTTTCAACGTCCCCAGTGTTTAGAGATGCATCCAGTCCGAATGCCAGCGCGTCTAAGGAGCCTTCAAACCGGGGTCGGTATAACGCCAGCAGGGCATTCACCTGAATATCGCCCACTTCAAAAGTCTGGGTTGATGGGAAGTCTGCATAGACCAGTGGGAATTTCACTCCGATGCTGGCCCA
>CP070707.1:1241618-1245025 GCA_020350205.1 bacterium | reverse complement strand
TAATGGTAGGGAACCGTACAGCATTAATCACCTCTAGTTTGCAAATTGACATCTAGGTTAAGTTGTTGCCATAATATGAAAATTTCCCGATGAAAATAAAAATTTTCATTGGTTTAGTCCCTTCCTGTTCCTAATTTTTCTGCCCTATTTTAAAAATTGAAATTTAGACAAGGAGAGATAGATGGTAAAACATGATGTTAAAGATTTAAATCTTGCCGCAGAAGGCAAACGCCGGATTGAATGGGCGGATAACGATATGCCGGTACTGGCAGAAATTCGTAAACGGTTTGAAAAAGAGAAACCCCTCAAAGGTAAAAAAATGAGTGCCTGCCTGCATGTGACCGCAGAAACAGCCAATCTGGCACGCACCCTCAAAGCCGGTGGAGCCGATCTGGTGCTCGTGGCCTCCAATCCTCTCAGTACTCAGGATGATGTATCCGCCTCGCTGGTGGCCGATTATGGAATCTCTGTCTATGCCATTAAAGGAGAAGATCACAAAACGTATTATGATCATATTCACGCGGCCCTGAAACACCAGCCTGTCGTTACCATGGACGATGGGGCAGATCTGGTCTCCACGCTTCATACAGACTACCCGGAGCAATGCGCTCAGATCTATGCATCCATGGAAGAAACCACCACCGGTGTCATTCGGCTACGGGCTATGCACAATGATGGCGCATTAAAATTACCAGTTTATGCCGTGAATGATGCACTCACCAAATTTCTTTTCGATAACCGCTATGGTACAGGTCAGTCCACCGTGGATGGCATTATCCGGGCAACTGATATCCTGCTGGCGGGAAAAAATGTGGTCATTGCCGGTTACGGCTGGTGCGGGCGTGGTTTCGCGATGCGCTGCCGCGGTATGGGTGCAAATGTAATCATCACCGAGATCGATCCTATCAAGGCCCTGGAAGCTGCCATGGATGGATACCGGGTAATGCCCATGGCTGCAGCAGCCGAACAGGGAGATCTGTTTGTCACTATCACTGGTGATATCAATGTCGTCCGCAAAGAGCACTTTGAACGTATGAAAAATGGGGCAATCGTTGCCAATTCCGGACACTTCAACGTAGAAATTGATATCCCGGCTCTGCAAAAAATGGCCACCAAAACCCGTAAAGAAGTGAGAAAATTTGTTGATGAATACACCCTGCCAAATGGCCACAAAATATTTCTACTGGCTGACGGCAGATTGATTAATCTGGCAGCCGCCGAAGGTCATCCGGCCAGTGTGATGGATATGAGTTTCGCGACCCAGGCATTGGCAACCGAGTTCGCCTTAAAGGAGAAAAAAGATCCGGGTGTCTATGCAGTTCCCAAAGATATTGAAGACTATATCTCCAAACTCAAACTAAAAACCATGGGTATTCAAATTGATGAATTAACTGAAGAGCAGAAAAAGTATCTAAGTTCCTGGGAAATGGGTACCTAAGCGCACCACTTTTCAAATTTCAATTTTGCCCTGCCAGTCATATGATGGCAGGGCATTTTTATATCACATTGTTTTTTAACTTTTGGATTATAAAAAGAATCCATTCTATCCATGGTAAACCTGAACGAGACATGTCTGGCCAATGAAATTTCAATTCAGTGGCAGAAGAATAGTCAAATGGTTAGCTTTACCCGGGAAACAATAAAATGTCCAAGTCAATAACAAACGAGCTAAACCTGACTATTGAATCCCTGAATGATCAATTCAAAGGAGTCGGTTATAGCGGGCGTTATAAAATTACAGTCGACAAGACCCTGCCCGGAGAAGTTGTCACTTTCAGTTATAACCCGAAACGGCCACCTAAAGATCGTATCGTCCTTGAAAAACTGATCAGGAGATCAGAGCTGCGAATAAAACCGCCCTGCCCATATTTTCAGGAGTGTGGTGGATGCCAGCTCCAGCACGTTGATTATCCCACCCAACTCAGGCTGAAGCACCAGTACATGGTTGAAAAATTGAAAGAATTTCCACTTCTTCAACGGCTTGAAATCCATCCGCCTCAGGGTATGGAAATTAATTTTTATTACCGAAATAAAACTCAGCTTCCCTTTCAAATGATGGACGGAAAAGTCAGCTATGGACTTTATCGAAAGGGAACCCATCAGGTTATTCCCATAGATCACTGTCTGGTGGAAAACCGGGAAGCAAATCTGATCCTGAATCTGGTGAAAAATTGGGTGCAGTCATTTCATATCCCCCTATACCGGGAAAGGGACGGCCAGGGTTCCCTGAGATATGTGGTCATTCGGAAAGGACAGTTTACGAATCAGATCATGGTTATCCTGATCATTGCCACCCCTTCTCTCCCGCATCTGGAAGAACTATTGCAGGAGTTGCAACAAAAAATACCGTCGCTAAAAAGTGTTATCATCAATTATAATCCGGCTGGTACCAATGCGATTCTTGGAAAATCCAGTCGGGTGATCTGGGGTGAACCATTCATAGAAGAACACCTGAAAGGTAGTCGATTCAAAATATTTCCTAACACTTTTTTTCAAATCAATTCTAGTCAGATGGACCATATTATTGATAAAATAAGAAATGATGCCGGATTAAAGTCACATCAACAGGTACTGGAATTGTATTGCGGGACAGGTACCATAGGATTATTAATTGCTGATCTGGTGAAACAGCTGGTTGGGGTTGACAATAATGCCACCTCGGTTGCGGCCGCACAGGAAAATATGAAATTAAATAAAATTCAAAATACCTCTTTTCAATTGCTGGATGCAGAAACTGAATCGCTTAAGGATTTACCGTCCCATTTCTCTCCGGAGGTAATTATGGTAGATCCTCCCCGGAAAGGACTATCCGCCCACCTCATCAATGAAATTGTGCGGATGAATCCAGAACTTATTATTTATCTTTCGTGTAATCCGGTTACCTTTTTTCAAAATATCTCAGATTTTATTAAATCAGGATATCATTGTGAGGATATATTTTTATATGATATGTTTCCTCACACATCTCAGATTGAAAGCCTGGCATTCGCTTATAAAAATAGTTGAAACTTTTCAGTCGGTATTGAATACAAACATCGAACAATATAGGGAAAGTCAAAATTGAATCTTTTAGCAATCTTGGCACATCCGGATGATGAATCTTTTGGTCCGGCCGGTACCCTGGCGAGGTGTGCTGCAGAAAATCACCGTACCGGTCTTATCACACTCACCCGGGGTGAAGCGGGATCTCTGGGAATATCCAAAACATATACACCTTCCGAACTTGCTCAAAAGCGTTCAGAGGAATTGCGCTGTGCTGCAAAAAAATTAGAAATATCATATCTTAAAATTTACAATCTTCCCGACAAAAATCTTTCCCAAACGTCAGATGAGCTAGGACTTTCCATCATTCAAAAAGAAATTGAACTTTTTAATCCCGACGCCATAATAACTTTTCATGAAAATGG
>CP070707.1:1232204-1241518 GCA_020350205.1 bacterium | reverse complement strand
TGAATTTTTTCAGGTGGATGATTGGACATCGGATTTTTCCGGTTCGAGAAACTGACTTGAAGAATCAATTGATTCATATCCCCTTTATGATTAAAGCGAGAAACCACACTGTATTGCAGTCCCAGTATTTACTGATGAAGAAAGAGAGGAGATAAATTTCATAATTTTATTTTAATGGAAATAGCTGCCGGACTAAGCTGATCAGCGAATTTTGATTCTTTCCTCTCGAAATGCAACTGTGTATATTTGTTAGTATCATCGTGCCCGCAGGAAACCTTCCGGGTATCGGAAATCCCGGATTTTTGGGGGTAGCGTTCTGGCGGGGTGGATAAAAAACTCTTGTATTAAAATTTAAACTAAAAACAATGCGGCTAATAATTTATGATCTCGTTTCAAAGGAATATCCGGTCGTTTTTTTTGCTTTTTTTTGTTTTATTTTTTTCTTCCGCCTATTCCCAGACGTCTCTTAATCTGCAGAGCGGGGACCATTTGCGGATTCAACTGGCTACCATCGGTCCGGGCGATGAACTCACCAACTGGTGGGGACACAATGCGATTATCGTGGAAGATACCCTCAGCGGGGATTCCTATTTCTACAATTATGGTCTATACTCATTCGATGATAATTTTATCTATAATTTTGTGAAGGGCAGATTGATCTTTCAGGTGGGGGCGTTTCGAACGGAATGGGCGATGAACTACTACCGTGGGGAAAACCGCAGTATTCGCATTCAAACGTTGAATCTGAGCCCGGCGAAAAGACTGGAATTAGCCCGGAAGCTGGAAGAAAATATCAAACCGGAAAATCGTGACTACCTGTATCACCATTATCTGGATAATTGTGCCACCCGTATCCGGGACCTGATCGATCAGGCCGTGAATGGACAATTGAAGGACTACACGAGTACCCCGGCACAGTTCACCCTGCGCCAACTCACCCGCCGCTATTCATACCACAGCTTTATCTGGACCTGGCTCTTGATGTTTCCCATGAATGATTCCATTGATCAACCCATGCAGCGCTGGGGAGACATGTTCTTGCCTCTCGAGATGGAAAAAATATTCGATGAATTTTCCTATGCAGATTCCACCGGACAGTCGATACCGCTGGTCAGCCATAAATTCACAGTATTTGAAGCGGAAGGGCGATCGGAGATTCCGGCAACACCTCCCAATTATTTGCTTTTGACTTTATTGATCAGCCTGTTTATTTCGGCACTGGTTTTATTCAGCTTTTACCTGGACCGGAGAGGAAAAAAGCTATATTTTGCTTTGACGAATCTCCTGATGGGACTTTTCATGAGTGTTCTTGGACTGTTTCTCACCCTGGTCAGTCTGTTCACGGATCATGTGATTGTCTATTATAATGAAAACCTGTTTTTGACTCACCCCCTGAGTATGCTGATTCCGGCAGCAGCTCTGGCTTATGTGTTCCAGAAAAAGTGGGCTGAGAGGTGGTTACGGAATCTGTGGTATCTTCACCTGGCGCTGGGCGTTTTGCTGCTCATCCTGAAGCTCTTTTCTCCATTTGATCAGGATAATTCGCTGGCTATGGTTACTTTTCTACCGGTTTATCTGGCCTTTTCCGGAGCCTTTTACTGGATAGAGAAGAAGGGTTAGGGTTAAATTCGGGCTTTTGGTTAGTCGCGCTGTCTTAATGGGTCATTCATTTTTCATCATCCATGATAACTGGATCCTGTCACTCCCTGACGGGATGACACCTTCCTTTTTGTCATCCCCGAATGGTTCAGTCGGCCTGCCTGCCGGCGCAACCAGGCAGGGGATCCATTTTGTTTTTTATATCATCTTCACCTGCAAAAATTCTAATAATTAAAAACAGCCGGATTTCATTGGAAATCCGGCTGAAGGGTCAGCAGCGTTAAAAATCATACGCTCATTATTTACGCCCCTGGTGGATTGAATGTTCCTTATGATTGAAAATCGATCGACATATGTTTAATTATCGGAGTGTATTTCGTTAAAAAGGGAGTTAATTTTTTTGTATTGGGCGATGAAACATGCGCTACTTCCGCTTGTCGTTCTGTGTTGCCAGCGTATATCCCAGGGTGAAATACTGTATGGTATGATCCCTGCTGAAACTCAGGACATAACGAAACGGACCCAGGAAACTGTCAATTTGAATTCCAATGCCATAACCGGTTTTGAAGTTTTCTTTAAATCTGATGTTCCGGTAATCCTCCCAGATATTGCCGGCATTAAATATTCCGACTAATGAAATGATGTTATGCCACTGGTAGCGGTGTTCAAAGCGGTAAATGCCGACATTTGGCCCGCTGAACTCGTCGTAATTATACCCAACAAAAGTATAAGCACCTCCCAGGTAGAAGTAGCGGTAAAATTCAGCATTTTTCGTAAATCCGAAGAATAGCTGAATACTGCTGATGTTATGACGAAAGAGGGTTCCGTAAAAACGTTGTTCAAGGTAGATCCGATTGGTGTTTTCTCGCTGATTGATGAAATCCAGGTTTTGCTCATATCCCAATTGAGCCCAGTACCCATGCTGTGGCGTCAGGGTGGCATCCAGCAAATCGACGTCGAAATAAATTCGACCCAGATGCACATTATATTTCCATTCCGGCCATTCGAAACCGGGACTGAATGCGATACTGGGGGAAACCAGCAGTTTTTCAGGCATATAATCCACCCGTAGTTCTCCCCAGTTTTTTATAATAAAGCCCAGCCCGATTGCCCCACCGAAGCTTCTTTTATGATACCGGGCAATTTTTTCCTTGTCAGAATATATATAGGTCGGGATATCCTGGTAAAAACTATAAAGATAGGGATAGATATAGTTCCCCCAGAGCCGCCGGGGATAACTGAGTTGCCATTCCCAAAGCTGCAGGCCCGAAAAGAGCACCGTCATATCGTTCAGGATACCAGGGAAAGGCAGATCTTTTACCCGGGCATTGATTCCCAGTACACCTTTTTTATCATCCTCGTATCGAAATCCAAATCTTAGCAGAGCCCCCGGTTTTTCCTCCACACTGAGATACAACCGGTATTGCTGCTCTTTCTCTTTTTCCAGGCGATAGTCAATTTTTTGAAAGTATCCCAGACTGTACAGATACTCGATACGCTTTTCAAGAATTTGAGTGTCAAAATATTGACCCGGCTTAAGACCCAGCAGTTGATAGATGAAGCTGAAGGATAGTTTTTCATTTCCTGTGATATAAACCCCATATATTATTCCATTTTCAAATGAAATCCGAATACCCAGATGGCCCTCATCAAGCCCGGCGGGTTGGCTGAGAAGCTGCAACTCGGGAACATGTGCCCGGGCAGCCAGCATACCTCTTTTGATCATGGGAGGGATTTTGCTGTTTATAAAATCTGAAATGCTGTAGCCTTCCAAATCTGGTGTGATGACAATATCGGCCAGGCGTAAATTTTCCTGCTCCTTTTTCTGTGCCGCCACCCCAAAAGACTGCATCAAGACATCGACCACATTATTTATTTCCTCCCGGGGTTTCAGGGGGGTGCCTACATTGACTGCAATGATGAATTCTGCTCCCATCTTCTTTACCACATCTACGGGAAGATTATTTAAAACGCCACCGTCGATCAGAAGCGAATCTCCCCACTCCACCGGAGTAAAAATTGAGGGTATTGACATACTGGATCGGATAGCTTTGGCCAGATACCCGCTACTCAAAATAACCTCATTGCCCGTAATCAGGTCCACGGCAACACAGTGAAAGGGAATCGGGAGCTTGTTAAAATCTGAGGTTTCCGAGTGAGTTACCGTGAGACGGTTAAGCAGTTGAGACACCTTTTGTCCGGAAATCAACCCCGATGGAGCCTTTATTCTGAATTTCTCCATGGAAAGTGTGAGTTGAAATCGTTCGGTATCCCATTTTTCCAGGTAGCTCAGGTTTGTCCGGAGAGGAGTATCAGAGAAAAGTACCGGCCAGTTTATGGAACGGGATAAAGAATCCAGCTCCTGTGGGGTATAACCCAGGGCATACAATCCACCGACAATGGAACCCATGCTGGTTCCCACGATGTAATCCACCGGTACGTTCAGAGAATCCAGCACCCGCAGGACACCGATATGAGCAATACCCCGCGCCCCGCCTCCGCTGAGCACAAGGCCGATTTTCGGACGCTCTGCATGCAGATCAGGGATGAGAAGCACAATGAGCAGGCAGAGTAGGATAGTTATATAAATGATTCGTCCCAAGAAACCGAGCCTCTATTTAATTCTAAGATTTCCATGACAGGTAAACAGAATGTTAATTTTGATCCCCTGAAATGACCGGCGGAATATATTCACGACAAATATCAACGGGTTGGCAGTAAGGAGAATTCCAGCTCCTCTGAAAAATATCATGAACCATTTGATTTGCTGTTTCACTGGAAATAACTAATCCCAGGTTCCGGGAATTATGAAAATAACTCCAGCTCCAGTTACTGGTGCCTAGCCAGAGATATTGTGAATCTACAACCATATATTTACAATGTTCAACCCTGGCGTAAGGGATAAATCCGCCTGAAAATTCCGGGATCTCGCTTATTCTGAGCTCAATATTCGGCAGTAGCTGCAGGCTTTTCAGATGCGGGAGATCGTATTTCCGGGTATTCCAGTTGGAGACGATCATCCGAACCTGAACTCCCCGCGCGGCAGCTTTTCTAAGCGCATTGTCCAACTTTTCGTAAAAATGACCCCGGGATCCCGGTTTATAAGACAACAATTGTATTTCTAATCTATCCCGGGCAGAATCAATTAAATGAATAATTTCGGTTTCATCATGGGGTATGTCTTCTGGGGTAACTTCCGGGTAACTGGCTGTCGGGTATACCCGGAGGGTGTCCTGGGAATTTAACAGGAGTACTGCCGGCTTATCCCGGTTGAAGAACGGGTCAGCGGGAGTGGCGGGTAGTTCAGACGGAAGATCACCATCGGAGTTCCCGGCGAGTTTCCAGTCTATCTCAAAGATAGCTTTAAAATTCTGCGTGAGCTCAGGATGACGGATTCGCACTCCCAGCTCATGAATATGCGACAACGCTCGCCAATCCATGTTCTGGCTACCCAGAAACAGTTGTTCATCATCCACAAGAAAGTACTTGGCGTGCATGACCCCGTTTTTCTGGTTGTAAAATGGAATTTTGCGGACTTCTATATTTTGATGTTTATTCAGAGAATCGAGCATAACGGGATAAGTGCCGGCCATACGGGAATCAGCAATCATGCGGATTTGCACACCCCGACCAGCTGCCTGTTGCAAACTCAGAATTACCTGGTCAAGGGTCTCCCCGGATTTGTGAGAAAAATAGAAAAATTCCATTTCAATGTTTTTGCGGGCAGTATTAATCATTTCCAGCCAGACAACAAGGGTGCGGGCAGTTTCGGCAGATCCAAGCTGGGTTTCCAGCGGAACGCTTTCGACTATTTGAAATGCGGGTTGAACCTGGGAAAAGGATTTGACAGGAAGAATAAAATACAGGCATAATGGAAGAAATAAGCTCAAATATAATTTTATAATTAACTTTTTTGATTTCATATTGGCACTCCCTTTCGCTAAATTTAAAAAATGATCTGCAAATCTGCTAACCCTGTTTATAAAGTTTTTGGAGGTCTGTTTGAATAAGCGCCCGGGAAAATATCTGGCCATCTCTCTGGTAAAGCTGGAAAATCCTGCAGGATCTTATATAACGGGTGAGTCATTGCACCGCGAATTTCATATCTCCCGTTCCGCCCGCATTACCTATCAGTTTGATGAATCCCTGTTTGAATCCAGTGGAAATGTTGTTTTCGCAAATTTCCATGCGGTGCGGTTATTCGCCCAGAAAATGAATCAGAAACGGGATGTAATTCAATTCCCTGAAAAAGCCATCCGGGCCGGCCAGCTGAATGCCATGGGACTCATCGACGAAATATTACACTACGTGGTGTTGCTGTTCCGGGAGCAAAAAAATGCAAAGGTGATGGAAGAAGCCCTGGAATGGCTGGAAAATAAACTGGGTAAGGTCCAGCTGGAAAAAACCCTGCTCGCATTTGTGCAGGAATATCCTCCGCTGGCTGTTTATCAGCAGGGAGTGTCAGAGACGGATTATCTGAAAGGAAAGACGGCAGGAATTCCGCACCGTCAGATCGTTCTGGAAGAGCTGATCATGCTCTGGCTGGCAAATGTGAATCCGGCATTTTCTCCTTTTCAGGAACTGTTCGAAGATGAGAAACTGGAAAAAGTTACGGCTTATCCGCTGGTTATAAAGACTCTCCATGAGTTTTTTGAAACACAGCCGCGGTTTGGACCGGACAATGAAAATCTGCTGGAAATGTTACGTTCTCCAGCTGTTTCTGAACCCTATTCTCTCACCGGACAACTGGATTATATTCGTCGCAAATGGGGATTTCTGATAGGTAAATATTTCTTCCGCCTGTTGCGCAGCCTGGATCTGATCTCAGAAGAGGAAAAGGCTCGTTTCCTGGGTCCCGGCATCTCTGAAGTCTATCGTTTTGGTGAGCGGGATTTTGAACCGGAACGCTTCAGCCCGGATAAGGACTGGATGCCCCGGGTTGTTTTGATTGCCAAGAGCATCTATGTGTGGTTGGACCAGCTTTCCAAAAAATACCGGCATTCCATCACCCGGCTGGATCAGATTCCTGAT
This sequence comes from bacterium, assembly GCA_020350205.1. Lineage (GTDB taxonomy): Bacteria > Calditrichota > Calditrichia > RBG-13-44-9 > RBG-13-44-9 > RQOF01. Next base: position 1,234,888 of record CP070707.1, on the reverse strand, counting down.
GAGGAACTCGATCGGCTGGCACAATGGGGATTTACCGGGCTGTGGCTGATTGGATTATGGGAGCGAAGCAAAGCCTCCCAGAGAATTAAACAACTATGCGGAAATCCGGAAGCGGTTGCCTCTGCCTACTCCCTGCTGGATTATCAGATTGCCGATGAGTTAGGGGGGGAGAGTGCGTTCAATAATTTAAGCCACCGGGCCTGGAAACGGGGGATCCGGATGGCAGGCGATATGGTACCGAACCATATGGCGATCGATTCCCGCTGGATTATTGAACATCCGGATTGGTTTCTGCAACTGGATTACAGTCCCTATCCCGCACATACCTATAATGGTCCCAATCTCTCCTGGGATCAACGGGTGGGCATTTATGTGGAAGACCACTATTATAACAGGAGTGATGCTTCGGTGGTTTTCAAGCGGGTGGATTTTAACACCGGAGATACCAAGTACATCTATCATGGAAATGATGGCACCAGCATGCCCTGGAATGATACGGCCCAGTTGAACTATCTGAAACCTGAAGTCCGGGAAGGCCTTATTCAGACCATTCTGCATGTTGCCCGTAAATTTCCGATTATCCGTTTTGACGCTGCCATGACCCTGGCCAAGAAACATTTTCAACGCCTGTGGTATCCTGAACCCGGATCAGGCGGAGATATCCCCACCCGGGCAGAACATGGTCTGACCCGGGAACAGTTTGATGCCGCCATGCCTCAGGAATTCTGGCGGGAGGTGGTAGACCGGGTTGCAAAAGAGATACCGGATACCCTGTTGCTGGCGGAGGCCTTCTGGCTGATGGAAGGATATTTTGTGCGCACCCTGGGGATGCACCGGGTGTATAACAGTGCTTTTATGAACATGCTTAAAAATGAATATAATGAAAAATACCGCTCTTCCATCAAGAATGTCCTGGAATTCAATCCCGAAATCCTGAAACGCTTTGTCAATTTTATGAATAATCCCGATGAGGATACTGCAGTGGCCCAGTTTGGAAAGGGGGACAAATATATTGGCGTATGCATCATGCTGGTAACCATGCCCGGGTTACCCATGTTCGGGCATGGCCAGATTGAGGGATTCACGGAAAAATATGGTATGGAGTACCGGAAGGCCTACTGGGATGAACAGCCCGATCAGGATCTTATTCAACGCCACCAGCGGGAAGTGTTTCCCTTAATGCGCAAACGTTATCTGTTTTCTGATGTTCAGCAATTCTATTTGTATGATTTTTATACCCCGGAAGGTCATGTTAACGAAAATGTGTTCGCCTATTCAAACAGTTACCAGGATGAACACGGATTGGTTATCTATCATAATAAATTTGAAAACACCAGCGGATGGATAAGAATGTCAGCAGCCTACTCTGTAAAAGTTAAGGGAGAGGAGCGCGGTCTGGCTCAAAAAAGTCTGGGGGACGCGCTGAGGTTACATCAACAGAGTAACCGTTTTACTATTTTCCGCGAGCACCTTTCAGGCCTGGAATATATCCGCCGAAGCGGCGAGGTGCATGATAAAGGTTTATTCGTAACGCTACATGCGTATCAGGCACAGGTATTTTTAGAGTTCCGGGAAGTGGAAGATAATGTCTGGCAGCATTATGCGCATCTGGAGGCTTTTCTGGGGGGACGAGGGGTTCCCAGTGTAGAGGAGACCTTAAAGGAAATTTTTCTAAAACCGTTACATCAGGCTTTTAGGAAGCTGGTCAATAAAGATCATTTCAAGCGTATGTACAAAAAGAGAATTCTTAAGACGACTGAAAAAATGGATGCCAATTTTATTGCACAGAGCAGCCGGGAAATGAGAGACCTGTTACAGGAGATACGGAATTACGGCGGCGGCATACAGGATGTACAAGCCGTGGGGAAAATTTTTGATGAGACAATTCCGCTGTTCTTCCAGATACCGGTATTAGATAAACGCTATAAATGCCCCACCGCCCGCCAGGCCCAGAGTGCTCTTAAAGAAGTGACTACTTTTTTCAAAGGTGAGGAGGTTCGGGGCCACGTCCTGTTGTCCTGGATACTGGTTCACCATCTGGGTGCTATGGTTGACCCGGGAAACCAGGCGACCCAGAGCCGGGCGGGTATGGATGAATGGTTGCTTGGAAAAATCCTGGAACAGAATTTTTATGATCTGGGGATTCCCTACGAGCAGGTACAGCGTGACCTGTTGTTGATTCGGGTTTTGACCAGCCATCAGAACTGGTGGGATGGCAAGGATCCCAATAAACAATCGCTCAAGGATATTGTTCCGGGTTTCCTGAAAGATGGTGAACTGCGCGATTACCTGCAGGTGAATCGCTACCGCGACGTACTCTGGTTTAATAAAGAAGCCTTTAATGAATTACTGCACTGGCTGCTGAGTGTGGCCGTCCTGCATGCGATCAGATTGTACGGGGCGGACCAGAAGAAGCTCTGCCAGAATTTATCCGGACTCTATGCCATCGTCCGCAAATTACAGACTGCGGAGAAGAAATCGGATTATCAGGTAGATAAATTGATGGCGGCTTTGAAGTAATGTGCTGGATGCATGTTATCCTCGCCTGAATTTGGCAAAGATCTCGCAAGTCCGGAAGGCCTTGCTACCATTTCTGCCCCAACAGTATTAACTACAGCATCTTTACCAAAATTGTGAACGGTTAGTAATAGGTTGATAAGAGCATGTGGTCATCTCGACCGACA
>CP070707.1:1220420-1232104 GCA_020350205.1 bacterium | reverse complement strand
TTGGAAATCCCACAATATTCAAAGCAAAAAGTGGTTTTCCACCCATGGCATAGAGATCACTCAGAGAGTTTGCAGCCGCAATACTACCAAAATGATAGGGATCATCAACGATAGGAGTAAAAAAATCAACCGTCTGCACAATGGCGGTTTCACGATCTATCCGGTATACAGCAGCATCATCCGAGGTTTCTAGACCCACCAGAACATTTTTATCCGGTGATGCAGGCATTTTTTGCAGGATTTCTTCCAGTACCTGCGGACGGAGTTTGCAGGCACATCCCAAACCGTGTGTAAACTGTGTCAGCTTTATATTCTCTGTTTCTAATGATACAATTGGATTTTTCTCTGGTAATTGCATTTTTTGAATTACCCGTTTTAACTCCTCCAATGCCCGATCAATTTCATCATGGGAGGTATATCTCCCTACCGAGAATCGAATGGTGCCCATGGCAATCTCTTTTGGAATACCCATCGCTTCCAAAACATGTGAGATATCAATCCGATCACTATGACAGGCTGCACCGGCAGAAGCGGCAACAGATTGCATTTCTGCCAATATTGTATTGGCTTCCAGTCCGGGAAAACTGACGCTGGAAGTATTAGGCAATCGCTTTTCAGGATCACCGTGAATAACGGCCTTGGGAAATATCCGTCTAATATTTGTTTCCAAATAATCCCTCATATTGCGCATGTTTGATTGATACTGATTCAGATGAGCAGAAATTAACTCACAAGCTTTTCCTAACCCTACAATTTCAAGTACATTTTCAGTCCCTGCTCTGCGATTCAGTTCATGATTGGCTCCATGAATAAATTTTTCCAGATGGATTCCATTTTTGATATATAAGGCACCGATTCCCTTGGGAGCGTACAGTTTATGACCTGCAATGGAGAGTAAATCAACATTAAGGTCCATTACATTTACCGGGATTTTTCCTAAGGATTGTGCACAATCAGAGTGGACAATAACATTCTGTTTATGGGCAATGTTGGTAATATCTTTCAGCGATTCAATCGTTCCCACCTCATTGTTCGCATGCATTATGGACACCAGGATGGTCCGGGAAGTAATCGCCTTCTCTACAGACACAGGATCTACAAAACCACAATTGTCAACCGGTAAATAAGTTACTTGGTAGCCATGTTTTTCCAGGAATTGGCACACGTCCAATACTGCCGGGTGTTCAATCTGGGATGTAATAATATGATTGCCTTGCTTCTGATAAGCAGTTGCCACACCTTTAATGGCGTAATTATTCGATTCAGTTCCACCGCTGGTGAAAATAACTTCATCAATTTCACAACCCAGCATATTCGAAACCTGTTTTCTGGCTTTCTCTACCGCCTTTTTTGCAGCAATGCCAAATGTATGACTACTTGAAGGATTTCCGAAATATTCGTACAGATAGGGAATCATCTCATCAGCGACTTCTTTGTCGATGGGGGTTGTTGCATTATAATCCAGGTAAATGGTCTCCATACAAATTTCCATTAAATTAATACCACTATTCTTTGTGCAATATTAAGATGGAATGCCACAAATGTCAAATCATAACCATAATTTGACGAAAATGTTTATAGGAGATACAGAGATAAATATAACTTAAGGGAATGTTTTCAGCGGAGAGTTTAATTATGTCTGGATCGACGGGTAATTGAGAATTTCGGTTCCACTTTAATAGAAATTTTTTTAATATGAGGAGCACGTTGATAAATATATGCTTCACATTGCGAAATCATTTCCTGGTAACCATTCTCATTGGTTTCGAGAGAAGGCACCAAATCAAGATAGATTGAAATATTGTCTCCTTTTCCATAAACTCTCAGATCATGGAAAGATTCACATTCAGGATTTTCCTGGCAAAACTGCTGTAAAATCTTTTCGACCAACTTATAATCCGGTGTTCGTTCCATGACGGGATCAAAATGAACCGTTACATGGGCATTTATCTCCCTGCGCAGGGCCTGGTCTACTTTCTCGGCAATCTGATGAGCTTCCACAAACGACAAATTTTCATCCACTTCAATGTGCAGACTGATTATTGTGGCTTCTCCATAATTGTGGATAATTACATCATGCACACCTTTTACTTCCTCAAATTGGAGGGTATATTTTTCAATTTTACTCAATAACGCCTCATCGGGCAAAATTCCCAGAAGATGATCGATGGGGCCTTTCACAATCTTGAATGCAGAATAAATGATGATCATACTGATCAGTAAACCAGCGGGACCATCCAGATAGGGAAAATTATAACGTGATAATACAAATGCAATAACAACGAGGATAGAAGAAATGGCATCCAGTCGATGATGCCAGGCATCTGCCAGGAGTGCATCGGAGCGTATTTTTTTAGATAATTTCAGAGAAAACCAATCTAAGCCTTCTTTGAAGAAAACTGTTAGCGTAATTATACCTATCACCCACCATGGTGCAATGAACGGAGTGGGTTCAATAATTCTCCTGACACTGGATTGCATCAATTCAAAGGCAGTCACAGTTAAAAGTGTAGACATGATGATGGCGGAAATAAATTCTGCTCTTCCATGTCCAAAAGGGTGCTTCTCGTCTGAAGGTTTGGCTGTAATGAAAAAGGAAATAAGAACAATGAGACTGGTTGCCATGTCACTAAGACTATGAAAGGCATCAGCAACCAGGGCAACACTTCCGGTAAATATTCCCAGAATTATCTTAATGATAAACAGAAATAAATTCAAGATAATACTAGCCCAGGCACCCAGTTTTCCGTAATAACTTCTGGGTTTGCCATTCAAATCCATCTTCTTTTCTCACTCTAATTAAAGATTGCGAAAATTAAGATTTTCCTCTTTTACCGGCTGCTTTATTTTTTTCTGCCTTTTTACGTTTAATATAACGTTTCCGTCGTTTTAGTTTTTCTTGGGCATTATATTGCTTTCCCATATTCTACTCCAATCAGGTTAGGTTTGTTTGATCCAATTGCTCTTTTTGCTGATGATAAAAATGTCTTTGTAAATACAAAAAAAATTCTTCTACAGTTTTTACCCGTGGGCCCTTCCAGTTTTGATTCCATGGTTGATCTAAACATACCGCCAGACGTCCGCTATTTGAAAATTCCTCCAAATTATCGATGAAATCGTCAAGGAGTACATAACCTTCTATCTCTGATTTAAAATAACTGATGTGAATTTCACTAGTGGGCAGATTATTTTTGCCAATCCAGATATAAGTAGATCCTCTGATTTCATCTGGTTGAGCGGTAACAATAACAATTTCAAACTCATTTTGCCAGCGGTTTAATGCCTCCAGGGCACCTGGATACGCCTGGGCTTCCTGCATGATCTCGTCGATAAAACCATTTTCCATAAACTTATAAATTTCCTCACCGATTGGGAAGAAATCTTCTAGACGTCGCGAATTAACCGGCAGTACTGGATGATCCGGATACTCCCGACGATAGACCCTGATAAGGCTGCCAATAAAATCCCGCACTACTCCATCTAAATCGATCAATACACGAGTCTTACTTTGACGGACAGGTCTCTGATCAAACTGAGATATGTTTCGTTTTTCCATTATTTTATATAATCCACCACAGATTCTGCATTATCCACTCCAATCACATTGCCATTCATCCACTGACAGTCTTCCCCTGAGAAAACTGAAATTGCATTGGCAACATCTTCCGGAGTCGTCAGGCGCCTGCCGGGATTACGTTCCACAGCTGCATGGACCATTTTCTCATGACCCGGAATTTTTTGTAATGCCGGGGTATTTGTCACACCACCCCGTATGGCATTGGCAGTAACCCCCAGGGGTGCGAGTTCCATTGCCAGCTGTCGGATATGAGATTCCAGTGCAGATTTGGCAGCAGATACTGCCCCATAGTAAGGGACCACATGAGTACTGCCATAGCTGGTCATCGCAAATATCCGGGTACCATATCCCAGCAGTTTTGCCCAATGTAACTCCTGGGCCCAGTAGATTAGGCTATGAGCCATTACATCCAGTGTCATATCCATATTATTCTGATTAATAACATTGTCCGGATTATCTGCGATAAACGGTTTCAGCGTTCCAAAAGCCAGACTATGAAGAAATACGGTTAGGTATTCATTTTCCGGGATGATCTGTCTGATTTTATGCACAACCTCTTTCCGTTTATCGAAAGCGGCTGCATTAACATTGTAAAATACCGGTGCTTTACCATATTTTTTTATCTCATTTTTGACCTCATCCACCCTATACATGGTCTGCTTTCGGTCTAAGTGCACTCCAAATATTCGATACCCGTCTTTTGCCAGTCGAATTGCCGTTGCCCCCCCGAAACCACTGGAACACCCCAGAATGAGGGCATTTTTTTGGTTATCTTTTTTGGTTTTCATATCATATCTCCCCTTCTGATATCCATTTGGAATTTATCTATTTCTTACCATATATCGTATCAATTATTTTTTGATTCTCAAGACCGACTTCTCCGGGTGTCAGTAATGGTGTATCGTACAAAATTGACTCTGAAAAATGATCAATCATTCTTGCATAGTAATTACCATTGGGCACATCAATAACTAGATCGCCAGCGGAATTATAATAATCCAGATTTACTGTAACTTCCGGCCGGTTGAAATTTTTGAGGCTTAATTTACCTTGAGAACCATGAAATGTCAAGCCACTTTCCCGGATCACATTAAACGATAGATATATTGAGCCTAATATCTGGTTTTCAAATTCAAGCTCGATAATTGCTTTTCTTTCCACGGCCCGGGGACTGAATGACGGTGTCATTATAACTTGTGTACGGATGATCTTTTGATCTAGGACATATTGCAGTAAATCCAGAAAATGAGATCCCAGATCTGCAACGACTCCACCACCTGAAAGCGCAGGATCAAGCAGCCACTCTCGGGAAGAAAAGGTTACATCCAGACCAAAATATCCGCCCGCAAAATCCACCGTACCTACTTTACCTGCATGAATCCATGCTCTTGTTTTCTGGATCGCATCAATAAATCGCATTACGAAAGCAGCCATACACTTGACGTTTTTTTCTCGGCAGGCATTCACCATTTTAAGAGCCTGCGATTGATCGGATGCAAAAGGCTTTTCCACCATTACATGTTTTCCATAACTGGCAGATATCAGCGCATGTTCCATATGGAAACCGGGTGGTGACGTCACGATAACGGCGTCCACATCGCCCTGTTCTAGCATTCTGGGGACATCATCAAAATAACCTGAAATCCGGTATCTCTGCGCCAGATTTTTTGCCTGGTCAATGTTCCGCTTGGTGATGGCAGTAAGAACAGAATGCCGGCTTTTTAAAAATGCGGGAAGGAGACGCTTCTCAGCATATGTCCCAAAGCCTATAATACCGTATTTTACTTTATCTTGCATGAGACCTTATACTTAGAATTTAGTGTAAACTCTCCGGTTGGGTAATCTAATATCTCTTTTTATCAACGCCTACAAACTTTCACGTCTAAAATTAAGAATCGCCTGCGTGTTTTTTACCACAGGCGATTCAAAATGACAAATATCCTGTAAGCTGATTAAGCTGAAACCAATTCCGCAGCAATAAAATCCATATCTTTTATGATGTCCCGCATTGCAAGGCCCACATTTAAGGCCTCTAATTTTTTCTTTACATCTTCGCTGGTCTGATCACAACCCTGGGCTATTTTTAACCCATTGATGTAGACTTTTTCGATAGCCTCCCTGACAAATAAGCGGGCACAGGCTTTCATATAGTCAGAAGAATGTTTTATTTCGGCCTCTGCATCAGCTGCTTTAAGGCACAATGCATTCGCAACTTCGCACCAGGTCATCATGTCCGCCAGTAAAAACAGAACATACTGATAATTGGTTAATTTACAATTTCGGGCAGTAATGATTACTGCGTTCATTGCCCTGATGGTCTGTGCCAGTAAAGGTGCATCAGTATCTTCCGGGAGCCCATCTAGCTTGGCAGCAAATGATTCATAGAAATCCCCATTGGACCGGATAGTAGACCTTAAACGGAACATGGCAATAATATTTTGCTGAATTTCGCTGGTTCCCTCATAAATAGTTAATATTTTAACATCACGTTTAATTTTTTCTACTTCATACTCCCTCATATAACCATAGCCTCCCAGTGCCTGGATACCATCGTTGGCCATTTTATCGCCCGCTTCTGTGGCAAAATACTTGGCAATTGAGCCTTCCACCTGGCGATCCTCCTCTGAAGAATCCAATTTAATGGTTGTTTCCTCGATATAAGCACGAGCAGCCTCCAATTGGACAGCATGCGGAACAATTAATTTGTGGGTATATCCCTGTTTCTCTGACAGGGGCGTTTTAAATTGGATTCTTTCCTTGGAATATTTTATCACTCGTTCCAGAGAAGCCATCCCACCTCCCAGACCAAATGCGGCCACCATCAGGCGAGTATACCCAAAAACTTCGTTCGCCTGCTTTAAGCCCTGTCCTTCAACACCTCCAACCAGATTTTCTGCCGGCACAACTACATTTTCAAGGATTAAAGGACTGGTATTGGATGCGCGAATACCATGTTTATCTTCATGTTTTCCAGGTTGTAAACCTTCGGTACCTGCCTCCACAATAAAAAATGAAGGTCCCTCTGGTGTATCCGCCAGAATAGTAAACAAGTCAGCCACACCTGCATTCGTAATAAATTGCTTTTGACCGTTAATTTTGTAAGCAACGATTTTTCCTGAGTCATCCAGCACGCGTTCGGCTTTTGTTTTCAAGGCCTGAACATTTGACCCGGCATCTGGTTCGGTGACACCGTAAGCCATCATGAGACCCTCTTCCGCAATTCTGGATATATATTTATCTTTTTGTTCAGGAGTTGAACCTACCCGGATGGGATCCATTCCGAGACAGACCACCAAAAAAGAAGTGGCAATGGCCAAATCCATCTTAGCCATTCTTTCAGAGATGACTGCTATTTCATATGCACTGGCTCCGAGACCGCCGAATTCTTCTGGAATAAATAAAAGGTGTAATCCCATTTCCGGTCCCATGATAAAACGAATCAGGTCCGCAGGATAATCCCCAGAGAAATCCAGTTTTAATTTGGTTTCAGTGCTCAATTTTTCTTTTTCAAGTTTTTCAATGGAATCCAGAATCATCTGGAACATTTCCGGATCAATATTTCTGTGTAACTTCATCAGGTGCCTCCTGTGCAATTGACTAGGGGAATTGAATGTTTGATAAATGAATTTAAAATATAATTATAAAAGCTTGAGATTATAAAACGAAAAAGAAATTAAAAGGCGAATGCAATACTAATATGAAATTCGCCGCCAGATTCATAGTTTTCCGGACGATGTTTCAGGCCATAGTCGAATCGAATAGGACCCAATGGGGTTAAAAAAGCAATTCCTAAACCGGAGGTTGATTTGATATCTGATATTTTAAATTTACTGCTTTGAAACCAGACATTTCCAATATCCAGAAATGCCTCACCCCAAATTATCCAGATCAACGGGATACGCAATTCAATATTTGATAAAAACATTAAATTACCCCCAATTGCGATGGGATTCTGATTATTTTGATCAAACCTTACCGGTCCTAATAGCTGTTCCTGATAGCCGCGTACCGTGGAGGCCCCACCTAAATATAGTCGGTCTGAGACCGGTACCTGGGAAACTTGATCAAAACTAAAAATATTAGCTACTTTAAGACGTGTCGCAAATATCCATTTGCGTTGAAATCGGAATTTCTGGTAGCGGTCCCACTCAAACATAAGCTTGATGAATCGGTTTGTGGTTGTGCCCTGCTGATTATTATCCCGGGTGCGAGTATACGCCAATTTCACATTAAAATCGGTTACAGAGCCAAACTGTGGATTTAAATAATTATCCCGGGTATCTCTGACCAGCTGCGAACTGAGAGAATATATAAAATCCTGTCCCCGTGTAATCTGATAGTATTCCTGATCCAGGGAATCACCTTCAAGAATCTGGACCCGATTGTACGCGATGGTTCCGGAAATTCTCCAATTGCTTTCATACTCATGCTGTACCAAAAACGCAGAGGTAAAGTAATCGTAATTCGCTGCATATAAGGGTCTAACCTGGGTATAGGCAAGCCGAAATATACCGGGAGTGCGGGTATAGCCAATCCAGGGTTCAATGTAATTGAAGCTGAATTGATTTTTGGGATTGGTGATTTTTTTCTGACTGAAATCATAAGAGAAGGATGGTATGGCATTCAGATAAACAGACCTAGCGGTTCCAAATAAATTTCTGTGCCCAAATTCGAGAGTAAAATCAAAAGTTCCCCCAAATACAATTTCCTGCTCGTAACCGATACCAAAGCGAACCCCGACCCATTTTGTTTTCTTTTCAACTACTTTAACAACCAGGATGGCACGACTGCGGGTAGAATCTACTGCACGCAGTTCCATTCCTACGAAATCGAACAAGCCTGTGGAGTAAATATTTTTTTGTGATTTTTCTATTTTTATTCTTGAATACATGTCATGTTGATGAATCACCAATTCCCGACCAACAATGAATCGTTTTACTTTCTTCAACCCCGAATAGTCAATCCGGCTGATATATACTGTTTCGTTTTCCTTGATAGTGATATTCACCACGACTATCGAATCATCAAAAGACCTCTCTTCTGTTATCTCAACATACGGTTTTCCATGGTTAAAATAATAATCCTCAAGGGAATTCAGACCCTCCTCAATTTTTGCAGACTGAAAGAAATCATCCGGAACAATTTTGAAAAAATTTAGAAGCTCACTTTCAGAAAGAAGCTGGGCACCTGTAAAATTGATACTCCGGAGAAGAAACCGGACACCTTCGGCAATAGTAAAGATTATATCAATCTGATCACCGTTTCTTTTGACATCACTTTCTATCCAGACATTTAAAAACCCATTACTCAGGTAATAATTTTTTAATAATATTTGATCGATACGATATATTTTTGCATCAAATTCCTGCTTTTCTTTGGTTTTCAAAATTTCTTTCAGAAGGGAGGATCCGACTGTGGAATTCCCTTCAAATGAAATTTTATGCACTTTCAAATCAGCCAGAACGGGTTGAGTGAAAATGCCAAGCAGTAGAATGAGGAAAACCAGACGGTTAAAAGCTAAGCCGCCAGCTAACGTCAATTTTAAATTTGTTATATAATTGTCTCGCATAGAAGGAAGAAATGGACCAGTTTCGGTTAATTCTATATTCAAGATAGATCTGATTTCCAATCTCATAATCCACTTTTGGGGCTCCGGTATTACCTAAATTTGACACGCCACTTGCACCAAGCTGAGTTTTGTATTCCAAATACAGGTTTGGCATAAGATATTTTCCCAGAGAGATGGCACTGTTCTTGGACATCTGATTTAATCTCAGGTTTGTGAAATCGATTAATCCTCCCTCGCTTTCCACCCGAATTTCATCCAGACCGATAAAACGCCGTGCCTCCTGTTCAATTTTTGAGATGATAGCCTGACTGATGACCTCCTGACCTTTATCCAATGCTACTGTCCCGGCACTGCCCCCGATTTCATTAAAGGTCATTCCAAAAAGAAGCAAAGATATTTGATCCTTTGTTTCGGGATATAAATGGGTGATATCCTGACGATTTTGTAGATCGTAAATGCGGATTTCTTTTACCGGATTATTCAAGCTCCCTTCCACATGCAACTGGAATAAATTTCCATATTTTTTCTTTTCTGCATAAATATTTAAAACAGGTAATTCTTTAGGATTAACAAATTCTATTCGTCCGTTCCGGATATTAAATTCCTCAAACTGAAAATACTTACCCTTGGGTACTTCGAGATTACCATACATTTCCAATAAAGCCTTGGGTTGCTGGGTTATTTGAAGATCTCCCATCAACATCATATCAAAAGAGTTAAAAAATGCCTCGCTTCGAACATAGAAATTTCCGGGAATTGAAACAGTAAGAATATATTGCAAATATGGTGGGGTTTCCCGTACAGTGGTCGTCAAAAGTAAATTTTTTTCGGATTCTTCCAGATCCAAATCAACTTCTCCTTTTGAGATTTCAATGTCACCAGCGATGGTCATCGTATCTCGTCCGGTAAGGGTCAGGTTTGATGTCGAAAAATAAACCCGCGCATTTTCCAGATAATAATTGATATAAGCTCTATTTGCCTTAATCTGAACATCATACAGGGGACGGGTTAATTGAGACAGATCTATCCCACCGGAGATATCGATTTCTCCTTCTGACTGACTGGAAACCAAGACTTTGCGAAATGGTGATAATAGTGCATGACCAATCGATTCAATAAAATTACGTTCTACGGCTTCCCCAACCGTTCTCATTTTACAGGTTTGAATCTGCAACTTTTCGTTTTCTATTGAACCTGAGAATTCAAACTTCTCAAAAGGATTTTCTATTTTAGACAGATAGAGGGTGCCATTCTGGATTTTTACCGAACCTTTAGATATTCTCGGATTCTCAATAGTCCCATAAAATTCCATTACCAAGGATATATCACCGGTAAGCAAATCCACTTCCGGCATGAGGACATTTAAAAATTTCACCGAATCTTCTCGAATAGTAACATTCAGTCGAAAACTTTTATCTGCAAAAGTTTCCTTCAAATTTTCATAGTCCCAATTGATAGGTTTTACGCCACTGACATGAATATATGTATCCATGAAATTTATATCACCTTTTTTCAGTACTATTCCGTGCGGGTCAATGATGCCATCAAAATCAAGGGAAGGAAATTGATATTCTTTGAATTGCAGGTTTCTTGCATTAAGTTCATAACTACCATTAAAATCCTCAATATTTCCGGCCACTTCGATATTACCAGAAAACACCCCCGATATTGGATAATTCTGCTCCTTGAAAAAAGGATAGTCAGACAATTTTATGTTTTGAAATTGCACCTTCAGCGATAGATCTTCCAGTTCACTATCGGGATCATTGCGAATATTTTTCTTGGGAAGTGTCAATACCCCATACATATTTAAATATGAGTCTGTTGAATGTGTAAATTGAAATCGTTCAACCTCAATTTTATCGGTCTCATAACTAAATTCAGAACTAAGGTCACCGATTTTTTCATTTGCCATTCTTAAATCCTGGACATCCGCCAGTCCCTCTACAGCGATGCTATCAGGTTCACCACTGATGATAAAAGATATCTCTACCACACCCTCAACCAGATATTTCCATTGAAAAAATTGATTAAAGGGTAAAAGTTGAATTTTATTAAAGTAAACTCCAAGTCCACTAGGACCCTTGAAATCATACATGCCACGAATTTCGATTTCACCCCCTCCGGTGGCGTAGAGCACAAAGTCTTCAACAATCAATGAATCCCCTTCTAAAAAAGCCAACAATGAATCAGCTGAATAGATCCGATAGTTTTCATATTGAAAGATGAAATCGTATAAATTAATAGATATTAATTTCTCAGTGAAGTTCAGCTTACCTTTTACTGTAACGTAATTATCTTCACTGTAAAAACTAACCGAATCCATTCGCACAATATTACGGTCTAAAATCAGATCCACAACGCCATCTGTTAACTCAATACTCGTAACAATACCAGAAGACATTTCCAGTTTAAAGAATCCCTTTCTTTGCTGATTAATCCCCAATATTTGAAAATTACCTTCTACACCATAAGTTCTATTTCCTTCTACAACCAGCGAATCCAAAAGAACCGAACCAAAAATATCCGGATTATGTA
>CP070707.1:1212750-1220320 GCA_020350205.1 bacterium | reverse complement strand
ATAGTTTTTTTGCATCTGGAAACCTTCAAAATCAAATCGGGGAAGTTCCAGGTTGGTATCAGAAAAAGTCTCATAACTCAATGGGGCTTTGCCCTTAAGATCGATCCGATAACGACGGAATTCTCCGCCCGGAGGCGTTGCTGAAGCATCTGCTATTCTTTTGAGATAGAAGGACTGAATAATTTCGGCATCGGGATATGCGACCAGATCAATAAACAGGTTTTCTTTATCTTCAAAGGCATTCACGTGATGAAAAGCAAAAAAAGGATCCGCTTCGAAGGTATTAACTCGTTTTCCTGTTGCTCGTTCGAAAACATGAAATGGTGTTCCTTTCTCAGGCTTCCAGCTAAAATTTTCAATAAAGGGGCGTCCAGAAAACAATATTTTCAGGGGATAAACCACGAATGGAAATTCAGTCAGAATAAAATAATTTGGACTCATGCCAAAGCTGTGCATGTAAGCGGGTTCTTTCACCGGGTGGCTGGCAATTAATCGGGGAGAACGATGGGCTTGGACTTCGAGAATGCGATAGCGACTGATCCGGCCAAAACGGGTGGTAATTTGATAAGTGCGATTTTCCTGAGGATCATACTGTGGATGCACGGTGGTGATATGCTGAGATACCCGGTTATCATAATTAAAAACTCCGACAGAATCCAAGGTTTCAGGATCAAATTCAATTTGCATGGGCGTTTCACCCAAGGCCAGAAACTTTTTGCCAATCTTAGCGATATTCACCTTGGCCGAATCGGTTAATTTGGGGGCAAATACATTCTTGGCACGCTCGAAAATGGAGTAGCAGGGATCGGTGGCAAACTCTGAATAGGAAATCTTCCCGCTGCTCATCGCTTCATCATAGGCCTTGCATCGTAGGTATTTATTCGCATAAGAAACCTTTCCCTTGGAAAAGGTAAACAGATGAAGCATCGCCAGTCCATCAAACCAGTGATTATATCTTTGATCTCCAACGAAAAAAGTACCGGGACCATTCCGGATCAGTGATCCTTCCAGCCATGAGGGTAATTTGCCCTGGACTGGTAAGTTGTTCAGGTTGAATTCATTTTCTGTTGTACCAAAACCTAACTGGAATACTTTTCTCATATTGACCTACCTTTGGCAAAGGATTATTTTATAGGAGATGGATCAATCAGTTCCGCTACAATTTTTCCCGATGACAACACGGCAGGAACGCCCGCACCAGGATGAGTTCCGGCACCAACAAAATAAAGATTTTCAAACTCTTCCGAACGATTATGAGGTCTCAAAAAGGCGGATTGAAATAAGGTTGGTTTGAATGAAAAAGCAGCCCCGCGATAGCTGTTAAGGGTATTCTGAAAATGGAGTGGATCGATATAATGTTCTGCAACGATATTCTGGCCCAGATCAGGTAAATAATTTTCCTGTAAAAATTGGACAATTTTATGGCGATAATCAGCTGCCGTTTCTTCCCAGTTTATATCTGCTCTAAGATTCGGTACCAGGGAGAGAACATAGAAAAGTTCATGGCCCTCTGGTGCTATAGAAGTATCCGTAAGTGTGGGCATATGCAAATATAAGGAAAAATCCGAGGGAAGAGAGCTCCCGTTAAAAATATCCTTCAATAGTCGTTTATATCGCTTGCTGAGAATAATGTTGTGATGATGAAATTTTGAATCCAGATAGCGTTTTTTCGTACCAAAGTAAAATACAAAGAGAGACATACTGTAATTGAAGCGATCGATACGTCGGTCGGTATATTTTTTCCGATACTGTTCAGGTATTAAATACCGGTAGGTAGACGCCACATCCCCATTACTGATCACGATATCCGCTTCCTCCCTGGTTCCATCTGCCAACTTGACTCCATCAACACGCCCATTTTTGACTAAAATCTGTTTCACTTCCGTATTAAGTTGAATCTTTCCATTTATTTCTCTGAATAAATTCTCAAATGCATTGACAATGGAACCAGTTCCCCCCTTGGCATAATGTACCCCCCATTCTTTTTCGAATTGGACAATGAGTGTATACAATGACGGGGTATCATAGGGATTTCCTCCCACCAGCAAGGGGTGAAAGGAAAAGACCTTGCGTAAAAAATCATCCTGGATGTACTTTGAGACAAACCCGTAAGTCCCCCGGTAACCCTGAAGTCTGATAACATCAGGCATAATTTTAAGCATGTCTTTTAAATGGAGAAATGGCTTGTCGGTATAGGGATGAAACAGATTGAACATCGCTTTAGTTTGTTGGACGAATCTGGGGTAGTTATCTACATCCCCTGAATTCCATTTTGCGATTTCTTGCTGCATATCCTCCATTTGATGACGATAGTCAAAGGAGCGACCATCTGGATGAAAGATACGGTAAAAGGGATCCAGGGGAATAAGCTGAAAGTAATCCTGGCGCTGTTTTCCGGCCTGCTGGAATATTTCATCAAAGATATAAGGAGCAGTGATAACGGTGGGTCCACCGTCAAATTTAAACCCATCGATCTGATACTGGTAAGCTCTACCTCCCGGTTGATCTCGTTTTTCAAAAATTTGGACATTATGCCCCTTGACCGCCAGACGGATCGCTGCTGCAAGACCACCAAAACCACTACCGATAACAATAATTTTTTTCTTCTGAATCATATCGTTTTTTCTACATCCCTGTTATGTTTTGAGACTTAAAAGTTTTCATCAAAGAACAAAACCCGACTGAGAACTCATGATTTTCAGTAAGACATTTCAATTGATATAAATGCCGAATCCTGTTTCATCGGGAATTTTGCATCTTCGAATTTGGGCGGTCCAAATGTTCCCCGGGCATTATTGGAAACACCATATCCCTCCTTGGGCATCCTGAGAAAATTTGTGTCCATCTTCTCATTGGTATTTTCATCATGTAATATGGCAATGGCATATTCTCCAAAGGGAACATCCGGGAAAATGATCTTCATTTCGGGTGATTGGCTTTTCAAATTTATAAATTTTTTCGCCTGTTTATATTTGTTGGGAAATCCTTCTCGAGAGTCAAAAAGTGAAATCCGCATAAGACCTGAATCATTTTTGATCTGTGAAACCGTGATAACAACATGACCTCTGGGATCCCCTGCAAATCCAAAGTTAAAATCAAAGAACAGAAAAAGAATTCCGATTAAAGTTATGGGCAAATATTTATTCGAATTCATCATAATCAAATCGTTAGTCGTTATGAAGCGGTTTAGGAAAACATGGTAAATACCGGGCGGAGAAAACGGGTTCTTAATAATTCACCCAACAAAATCAACAACTTCTTCCCTTGCGAAACAAAAACCCGTCCCAGAAAAGGATTATAATTACGTGCCTCGATTTTCAGCAAAATACCCTGATATATTTTACTGGCAGCGTATATGGCAAACTGAGTATTTTCGGTGAGCAATTTTATCCCATCATGGGCTTCAAGATAGTACCGATGCGCCCGGTTGACCTGAAAGTTCATAAATTTTCTAAAATTAGTGGTGATGTTTTCATTAAAAAAATCTTCTTCCTGCAGGTTGAACTGTTCGATTTCCTGCTGTGGGAGATAGATACGTCCCATGTTCTTATCTTCCTGCACATCCCTTAAAATGTTGGTCAATTGCATCGCAACGCCTAATTTTTCCGCGTATTCAAAAGCAGAATCATCCTTATATCCCAGGACGTAGGTCATGAGGATCCCAACCACACCAGCAACCCGGTAGGCGAAGAGGTATAAATCATCGAACGTTTCGTAGCGATTTCTTTCCAGATCCATCTTTACACCTTCCAGTAGCTCCATCGGATAGATGATAGGGATCTGATATTTCATGGCAACATGAATAAACGATTTAATAACCGGATGCTCAGATTCTCTTGTTTTGTAGGCCATATGCAATTCAGTTGCCAGTGCGTCTACTTCCTGTATCAGCTCTTCCGGAGTCCGGTTACGCGGTCGATCCACGATGTTATCCGCATAACGACAGAAACTGTACAATGCATAGGTATCCCAGCGCTTCTCTTTTGGGAGCAGGGCTGAAGACAGGAAAAAACTCTTCGAGTAAAATGCGGTCTGAGAGCGGGCATATTTCAGCGACATTTTCAGGTCTTTGTCCCTCCCTCTCTGCGAAAATAACCGTTGATCTCTCTCTATCATCTTAACACCTTTTTGTTTTCTGAACTAAAAAATCAAGTTTGTTTTAAAATATAACTCATAAAAATAGTGAAAGCAAGTAAAAAACGCTCAAAACGCTTAATTGTCGAATTGATTATTTTTTGAATAACTTGAATCTATTGATGTTTAAAATTGTCTGAGTAATCGTTTTTTATTTATGATATATATCAGATTACTGATATCTCGGGAAGTTACAGAATCAGGCCAATAATTTCAGAATATTTTTTCTAGTTGAGCGATTTCGGAGGTATCCATAATTATTGAAGTCAGCCCTGATTTAATGCCCTGTAGAAGTTGAACTGAAATTCTGCTGAAATTGGTTACGATCACCTATGAGTTGGTTTAGCAGATGGCGAACGATTTTTTTACTACCTAAAGGGTCATCAGGGCGGTAGAAATCTTGACGCAGATTTTAATCGAAAAATATATTTCGAAACAGTCAGAAGATTTTAAGAAATCATATATAAAATAAGTTTTCCAGTTGATCAGGCGATTGATAAGCAGGTTCTTTTCTTAAAAACCAGCTTCTTCGGGAAGGGTATCCAATTCATAGCGGGCGCGGTCTGCAAATTTACCATAATTCTTCAAAAAAACCAGTTTGGTGGTACCGGTGGGTCCGTTACGGTGCTTTCCGACAATAATTTCGACTACATTTTCGGTGGGAGTTTTATCACTATCATCGAAGTTTGTAATACCATAAAGTTCAGGACGATAAACAAACATCACCACATCCGCATCCTGCTCGATGGCACCTGACTCTCTCAAATCCGCCAAGGTTGGCCGTTTCCATTCTCTCATTTCGACTGCCCTGGAAAGCTGTGACAGGGCAATTACCGGAATTTGAAGCTCTTTGGAGAGAGTTTTCAGAGAACGTGAGATGTATGAGATCTCCTGTTGGCGACTATCCATGCCGCGCGGAGCTTCCATGAGTTGCATGTAGTCTACAATCACCATCCCAACCTTTTTTTCAGCCGCCATACGACGGGCCCGGGCACGCAGTTTCATGATATCCATGGCAGGAGTATCATCGATGAAAATGGGAGCTTCGACCAATCGACCAATGCGCCTTGAGAGTTTAGGCCATTCTGATTCCTTCAGGCGGCCGGTTCGCAACCGCTGAGAATCTATTTCCGATTCTGCACATAATAGACGCTGGACCAGCTGTTGATTGCTCATTTCCAGGCTGAAAAATCCGACCGGGATATGATGATCAACTGCAGCATTACGGGCTAAATTTAAGGCAAATGCAGTTTTACCCATCGAGGGACGACCAGCTAAAACGATAAGGTCTGATCGTTGAAATCCAGCCAGTAAACTATCCAGGTCACGATAACCCGAAGGGACACCAATAATACCTTCACGGGAAGTCTGGTGAAGTCTTTCGAGTTCATGAATCGTATCCATGATGAGAGGTTTAACCCACTCATAACTCTTCTGGCGGGTGGTCTGCGAGATCCCCAGAACCTCACCTTCTGCAATATCCAGGATTTTTTCTGCTTCATCAGATTCATCGTAGGCAGATTTGATAATAGAGCTGCAAACCACAATCAACTGTCTCAAAATGGATTTATTACGAATAATATTCAAATGATATTCAATATTTGCTGCCGATGGTACCATAGCCGCCAGCTCTGTCAAATAATAAGTTCCCCCGACGTCGTCAAGTTCATCGCGTCTTTTAAGCTCATCTGAAAGAGTAATGACGTCAATGGGCTCGTTCTTCTCATATAAAGATACCATAGCCAGGTATATTTTACGGTGCGAATCCCGGTAAAAAATGGTATCATCGATATTTTCAATAGCCACCCCGACGGCCTCTTTATCCAAAAGCATAGCACCCAGGACCGATTTTTCAACATCCACCGACTGAGGAGGAACTCGCATACCTTTTTCCAGTAAGTCCTCAGAAAGTACAATTTCATTTTTCTTTTTACGGCGCGCCATGATTAATTCCAAATATTTTAGGTTTGCTGTGATACGACCTGTTGATAGGTATTATAAATGAATTTAAAATCCTGTGTGGCAGTGCTTAACAGTCCCATATTTCTTAAAATGGCGGCTGGATGATAGGTTACAATCATATTCACACCCTGATATTGCCAGAGTCTTTCCCGCATCTGTTTCAGTGATGATGTATTATTGAGTAAATTCTGTGCAGCGATCCGGCCAAGGGCTACAATGACTTTGGGTTGAATCAGCACAATTTGTCGATGTAAATAGGGAATACATTCCTGTACTTCTGATGCCTGAGGATCCCGGTTATTCGGTGGACGGCATTTTAAAATGTTAGCAATGAATACCTCTTCCCGTCTAATATTAATACCCGCAAGTAATTTGTTTAGCAATTGACCGGCTCTTCCCACAAATGGAATTCCGGTGCGGTCTTCTTCTTGCCCCGGTGCCTCACCAATAAACATAATATCTGCGTTTTCACTTCCTTCTCCGAAAACAAACTTGGTACGGGTATATCCCAAGGAACATTTGGTACAATCTTTGATCTCCCGCATATAGTTCCACAATGGTGTATCCGGTTTCTCTCCCAGGGATTCTTTTTTCGGCTCGGACGGAGGCACTGGTTTTTCTTTTATGAGTGGTGTCAGCGTTTGTTCGTCCCGGTAACTTAGGTTTAATTTTTTGATTTTTTGAGGATCGATATATATCTCCTCTCCGTACACATCCAGATATTCTTGAAGAAATGAGATAATTTTTCTGCGTTCATCATTCATGTGCACTCGGGGATTTTTTATCATACCTCAGGCCAGAAAACATAGACATATTTGTTTAAAAAAACAACCATTAATATCATCACGTTTAGAAAAAAATGCATGAACCGGGGCCGAGTTTCAGTCTACTGATTTTGCAACAAAAATCTAAAAATTTGAAAGGCGGTATCCAACTTGGGAAGGAGAGATAAATTTTCACTATTTCCATTCTTATGAAAGATACTTACCTGATTTGTGTCAATATCAAATCCTGCTCCCTTCTGGAGCGGATTATTCAAGACAATCATATCGATATTTTTTGACAAGAGTTTGGAGCGGGCATTTTGTTCAGCGTTTTCCGTTTCCACTGCAAATCCGATCAATTTCTGAGTTTTCAGACGGTGGCTGCCAACATATTTTAAAATATCTTCAGTTGGTCGAAGAGTTAGAGAAATATTTTTATTTTGTTTTTTTAATTTGTTTTTAGAAAACTCTGTTGGTCGGTAATCGGAGATGGCGGCTGCACTGATATAGAAATCACTCTTTTTAAATCTTTTTTTGACTTCCCGGAACATGTCTGCCGCAGTAGGCGCAAGAATATTCTCAATATTTACCGGCAGTGGAAGCTGTGTTGGGCCATAAATCATCGTTACCTCAGCTCCCCGTGCAAATGCCTCCCATGCTAATGCAAATCCCATTTTCCCTGAAGAACGATTGCTGATAATTCTCACTGG
>CP070707.1:1209753-1212650 GCA_020350205.1 bacterium | reverse complement strand
ATTGAGATTTGGTTCGCCGGAGCCTTTTTCAATTCCCGCTGCTTTGAGTAAAAGTGTAGAAGCAGGGGGTGTTTTAGTAATAAAGCTAAATGAACGATCTGCATATACCGTAATGACGACAGGGATGATATATCCCACCTTATCCTGCGTCCTCGCATTAAATGCTTTACAAAATTCCATGATATTCACCCCATGCTGACCAAGAGCCGGTCCGACAGGTGGGGAAGGATTTGCCTGTCCCGCAGGAATTTGTAATTTAATATATGCTGCAATTTTCTTTGCCATAACAGTCTACCTTTATTTCTCCAATTCAATTTGCAAAAAATCAAGTTCTACCGGAGTAGGTCTTCCAAAAATACTGACCGATACCTTTACTTTCTTTTTTTCTTCATTTACTTCTTCGATTATTCCCGTAAAATCTGCAAAGGGCCCGTCATTCACCCGAATAGCATCTCCTACCTTGAAGGGTACTTCCACCCTTTCCACTTCCACGTCCTTTCGCTCGATTTTCCGCAGGACAAGCTCAATTTCATCCGGTCTGACTTCAGTGGGATGATTTTTGGGTCCCACGAAACTGATCACACCCGGAGTTTCCTGAACCAGATGAGTGGTTTGGATATCCAGAACCATTTCAATCAATAAGTATCCCGGAAAAAATACCTTATTTTTAAGCCGTTTTTTTCCTTCACGCATCTCCAGGACCGGTTCAGAGGGTACAATAACACGACCAAATCTCTCCTCTAAGCCTTTAAAGGTGATCTCATTTTCCAGGTGGGCCTTTACCTTGGTTTCCTGGCCCGAATAAACCCGTAATGTATACCATTTTTTATCCACAGTAATTCTACGCCTCACATTGTTAGTACAAAATGTTGATGATCCTGGAAATAATCGTATCAGCAAAAAAGATGAACAAAGTAAAGAGAGCGGAAATGACAACGACAATAACCGTTGAATTTATAAGCTGCTCCCGTTCAGGCCAGACCACTTTTTTCATTTCAACTCGGACATCCTCGATAAATTGCTTCGCTTTTTTAATCATTTCGATTCTCTGTATAGTTTACCATAAAAAAACTCATTAATTGGTTCCAAAGCAGGCCTGGAGGGACTCGAACCCCCAACCACCGGTTTTGGAGACCGGTGCTCTAGCCAATTGAGCTACAGGCCTGTGCCAATCAACGAGTTTTACCTCGTCTCTTTATGATTTGTATGTTTATTGCAGAATCGGCAAAATTTCTTATACTCCACCCGTTGCGGATGTAAGCGCTTGTTCTTGGTGGTCGTATAATTTCGCTGTTTGCACTCTGTACATTCCAGAGTTATAATATCACGCACGTCGAGACTCCAATTTTAAACTGTTTTATTCGATAACCTCAATAACAACACCCGCACCTACCGTACGTCCGCCTTCACGAATAGCAAATCGGAGTTCCTTTTCCAGTGCGATTTCTTTTCCCAGTTCCACCAGCATATCAACATTGTCACCCGGCATGATCATTTCAACACCCTGGGGCAATGAGATACTTCCCGTAACATCGGTGGTTCTGAAGTAGAATTGCGGTCGGTAATTATTAAAGAATGGGGTATGTCTCCCACCTTCTTCCTTTTTCAATACGTAAACCTGGGCTTTAAATTTGGTGTGCGGAGTAATTGATCCGGGTTTTGAGACCACCATTCCTCTTTCCAGCTCATCTTTTTCCACACCGCGAAGCAACAGTCCAACATTATCTCCGGCCATACCTTCATCCAGCAATTTGCGAAACATTTCTACACCTGTAACCACTGATTTACGATGAGCGCCCATACCGACAATTTCGACCTCTTCACCAACCTTTACTTTGCCGCGTTCGACCCTTCCGGTGCCCACAGTACCACGACCGGTAATGGAAAATACGTCCTCAACCGGCATCAAGAAAGGTTTGTCGATATCACGTTCGGGAGTAGGAATATAGTCGTCGATAGCATCCAAAAGTTCCTGGATACATTTCGTCTTATCGGCATTTTCAATGTCGTTCATAGCTTCCAGTGCGCTTCCTTTGATGATGGGAATGTCATCCCCAGGAAATTCATAATTTGAGAGAAGCTCCCGAATTTCTAATTCTACCAGATCCAGCAATTCCGGGTCATCCACCTGATCGACCTTGTTCAGAAACACCACAACGCTGGGTACATTAACCTGACGAGCCAGAAGTATGTGCTCGCGGGTTTGGGGCATCGGACCATCTGCAGCACTCACCACCAGGATAGCACCGTCCATCTGGGCCGCACCGGTAATCATATTTTTGATATAGTCCGCATGACCCGGACAGTCCACATGAGCATAGTGTCTTTTGGTGGTCTGGTATTCCACGTGAGCTGTAGCAATAGTAATACCACGCTCTTTCTCTTCCGGGGCATTATCAATACTGTCGAAAGTACGAATATCTGACAAACCCTGTTTGGCAAGATACATCGTAATAGCCGCAGTCAGCGTCGTCTTTCCGTGATCTACGTGTCCAATCGTACCCACATTAACATGGGGTTTACTGCGTTCAAATTTTTGCTTAGCCATTTAGCAATCCTCCAATGGTTGACTTTAATTTGATTCAAGTATTTATTTTCAAAAAATCATATCTCCTATAAAAGAGAAGAGCCCACGACCGGGGTTGAACCGGTGACCTCATCCTTACCAAGGATGTGCTCTACCGACTGAGCTACGTGGGCTTCAGGAACGTTAGAGATTTTCAATTCCCCTCTAACGCAGAGCGGGAGACGGGACTCGAACCCGCAACCAACAGCTTGGAAGGCTGTGACTCTACCAACTGAGTTACTCCCGCATATCAAGGAAAAAATGAAAACGCACAACGAACGACCAAATCCCTTTACGTTTTCCCTTTTTCGTTTTTCCTTGCTCCGTGGGC
>CP070707.1:1202971-1209653 GCA_020350205.1 bacterium | reverse complement strand
TAGACAGTGAGTCTTTTTTTTATGGTCTCTGCTTTGTCATCATCCCTCTGAACGATATTTCCACCGCAGATCCTGCATATATTATCGGAAGGAGGAGGATTTAATTTTAGATTATAATCAGCTCCGCAATTTTCACAAATTCTGCGACTGGTGAGCCGATCAAGTATAATCTCATTTGGTGCATAGATTTCGATAACCGTCACATGACTCGTATGGTTTTTATCCAGCAATTTATCCAATCCTATCGCCTGAGGAATAGTTCGGGGAAATCCATCAAGAATAAATCCGTTTTTACAATCGGGCTGAGACAAGCGATGATGGACAATTTCCAGCATGAGTTCGTCAGGAACCAATTGACCGTCATCCAAAATACTTTTTACTTTCTGCCCTAAAGCAGACCCTGAATTCACCTCATTTCTTAAAATTTCTCCCGTAGAAATTTGAGGTATTTGGTATTTTTGCATGATCTTTTTGGCTTGAGTTCCTTTACCTACACCAGGGGCTCCGAGAAGAATGATGTTCATCAAAATCCCTCTTTAAAGACTGAGTTAAAGATTTATAGAAAAATAACCAAAAACTTAAATTTTGGGAATAAAAAAATATTATTTATCATCCGGGATCTATATGAGAATAATTGATAGAAGGAAATCACTTTTCATAGATTGTATGGTCTGCTTCAACTATTTGATTAAAATAGAATTACAGAAAAAAACATTTTTGTTTAGTTTTATGCAGAAAAGTATTAAATTTTGTCTCATCCATTTACATTTTGATGCGGTGAGGATTTTCAACCCGGAAGATTTAATGGCTGCGAGGGAATGCAGAGTCCAAGCACTACATTCGCCTGAGGCTTAAAAATTAGCTTACGATTTTTTATTTTAGTAATTTTTCATATAGTTTATACGAGTGTTTTATCCCAGACTCAATCACTTAATATTCTCTGGAATCTAAATCCTGAACCGGACATGTACCAGTACTGGTTATATCGCTCGGTTAATACGACCACTAATTTTCAACTTTTGGATATTATCAATCACCCTGATTCCAGTTACGCTGATATTACTGATATAGAACCCGGAAATTCCTATGCTTACACTTTACTTGCAATTGATTCTGTAGGCAATCAGTCAGATTTCTCAGATACGGTTGTGGTAGGCCTTCCATTGATTGACTGGCAATTGAATCAGATCAGAAATAATCAGTCGACATACCTTCCTTTAAGTGATTTTTTATTTGATCCGGATAATACTACTAACGAATTAACCCTGACATTTATGAATATGTCCAATGTTTATCTGCAAATAAGTAACGGAAATCTGGTCATTTCTCCCGATCCATATAACTTTGCGGGTCAATGCAACTTTGATCTTGAAGTACGGGATCCGATGGGATTTTGGGATACCCGGACCATTCAAATGTCCATTTTGCAGACAGCACCAACCTCAGTTCGCTCAGTGGGAGATCAGCATCCGACAGAGTATCATCTCTTTCAAAATTATCCTAATCCCTTCAATCCAAGCACAACAATCAAGTTTGCTGTTCCCGAAAGAGCTCAGATAGGGATTGACTTGTACAACGGATTAGGTGAAAAGGTACAGATGTTACTATACGATCAGTTTGATCCCGGATATTTTGAATTATTATTCGATGCCAAAGAGCTGTCTGCCGGTATTTATTTTATTGTATTCACCGCAAAAGATGTAAGATTGGTGAAGCGACTACTTCTGGTAAAATAGGTTCGACACCCCACGTTTTAGTTTTGAAATTATTACCAACTAAAAGCGATTTATCTCACAACCTGATAGAAATGATTGAATATTTTATGAGGAGTAAATTAGATCAGGATCGTGCATATGAATAAAAATCATCTTTTGTATGCAGTAATTGTCTTCATTCTGTTGAATTTTCTCTTGATAGTGAGATGTAAAGAGAATAAGCACCCGGCTCAGGTTGTTTCCCTGGATTATAGTAAGGATTACGCCTATAAATGTCGCTGGAATCCGAACCCTGAACCGGATATGTCGCATTACCTACTGTTTGCTTGGAATGGCTCTGATACTACACAATCACCCTTTTCAGATAACAGCTCGGCCTCCCGCTATAGCAGCTATAAAATAAAGGAAATCGTGCATAAATTTAATGTTCCGGCTATCAGGGATACGGTGGAATATGTCGCTAATGGAAATTGGCTTCAATTTGCGGTTGCGGCGGTCAATCAAAGCGGGGCAGTGTCAACGATTGGTGTGAGCAATTATCTTAAATCGGAAGATTTAAGAACTGCCTCCTCTGACTAACCTGAAAATTAATTCTCGCACAGGATTGGTGAAACTGAATTTAACGGTGAAGTGATATTTTAGGTAGATTGATCCAGAATTGATATGGAATTGAGGATCATTCTGCAAGGTACATTATTAATTATGTTCTGTTTAAAAACTTTTTTTGGCCTCTTCAATGTCCGAATAAATCTTGAAAACCTGGTCGAGTTTTGTCATTTTCAGCAACTGGGATACTTTGGGGCTGGGATTGACAATTCTAAATTGACCATCGATTCGATTCATGCATCCCCAACATCCTGCTAATACCCCCAGACCGAAGCAACTGTTCAACCTTCGAATGCCACTCAGGTCAACGATGACTTTTTTTATTCCCTTTTGCGTGAGCTTTTTTACCGTATCATTCAATTGGGTTGCATCTGCATCAAGCATTTCTCCGGTAACAAGCAGGATACCAACCTTATTTTCAATGATTTCTTTTATTTGGAACACTTTTGGCTCCTTAAAAAAATTTATTAAACATCTTAAGTTACGAATCAGCGGAGGTATTGTTCAAACATATTTTATGAAAAATAGAAGGGGCAAAATGGCAATCATCAATGAACAGGAATCAGTAAACTATGACCAGTATTTCCAAAAGGAAAGTATATAGGGTTGATTTTTCAAACCGGTTGCCAGTGGAAACCATTGATACTTAAATAAATGAACATGGGATTTTTGTGTAAAATTCGGTTACGAATTCGTACGGATTTTATTTGTTATATCATCTAAAATAAATTAACTTATCGCATTTAAAATATTACCATTTATGAGGTCAGGATGGACGAAAATATTAAGCTAAAGATGATGTTACCCAAAATACCCGATATCGAACTTGTTGCCATAGAGGGAATGGATCGTATGGCCAGGCATATGGGAATTCCTGATGAAAAAATAAGTGAAGCCCATGTATTAGTGACGGAGGCTGTAATAAATGCTTTTGAGCATTCCGGGCAGAAAAATCCATTAGTTCAGGTGGAATTTACCATGACTCTGGAAAAATTGACTATTTTTGTACGAGACTTTGGCAAGGGTTTTAAACTGGAAGATATTGAAGATCCAGATATTGACAAAAAACTTGGATCCCCTCACAAACGCGGATGGGGGCTTAAACTCATGGAATCCATGTCGGATGATTTTAAAGTTGATTCTAATGAAAAAGGAACCAAAATAACCATTATAAAAAATCTACAATAATAGGAGAGACTATGGAAGCAGATTTTAAACTTACCTCCGAATTACATGCTGATGTACTTGTTATCAACACCTCTGGTTACGTGAATAATGAAGGTGGGGAGAAGATCGCCGAGGAGTTTGATAAACATTTTGAGAACGGCGTAAAAAAAGTCATTATTAATTTAGAAAAAAGTAAAGTTGTTAATTCAATCGGTATTTCTTTTTTGATAGAAATAATCGATAAACTCACTGAGGAAGATGGAAAACTGATTTTTACGAATTTAGAATCCGCAATTGATAAAATGCTAACGATAATGGGCTTATTTAATTATGCTGGTAAAGAGGCCACTGTTGAAAGCGCATTAAAAACCTTTAACACATAAACAGGGATAACGTTGAATAATATTATAGAACAACTACGATTACAGAGTGAGGCTTTTCAGGAGAGCTTTAAATTATTGAGTAAGGCAAAAAACCTGGAGGACCTGGCCCACCATTTTTTTCAGATTTTAAGGGATAACCTTCAGGTGGAAAATGGGCTTATTGCTTTTAAAAATAAAGAAAATTCCGAGTGGCAACAGTTGTTTTCAGGGGAAAAAACCAATGCTGACTATCAACATTTCTTAGATTCAACGGATGAATTTAATATAATTCCCATTAATGATTCAGTATTCAATATTGCCGTTAAATATCCATTTGCAGATCATTCCACTTTCGCAATACTGCTTGGTCGGAAACGGGACCGGACCACCTTCGATGAATTTGATAAAATCATGTTGCAATTTTTCTTGCAACAACTGAACAGCGCTTATCAGTTTTATATGGCAAGGCAAAAGGAAAAACAGCTGATATTTGCCCTGAACCATCGTGTTCTTCAACTTAACAGTCTTATTGATACAAGCATTGAAATTTCACGTTTACAGGAAACCAGTCAGCTATTACACCTGGCCTTACAGCGGGTACTGGCTCTCACCAATGCCTCCAAAGGAATGTTGCGTATCAAAATGGGCAAAAAGGTGCTGGAAAAAATATATTTTCCGTTTCCATTTAAATCAAAAAATTTGGAGCAGGATAAGTATAAAATATCTGCATCTTTTCGTTTTTTGAATAAGGTTTACAGGTTTTATCTGTTTGAAAAAGAAAGTCGCGAGGGGATTGTAAAGTTTGATGGTACCGACCAATTATTACTCGATGCATTCACCCGACAGGTCCATGTCGCTTTGGAGAATGATTATCTCTATGAACAGTCTCTTGAAAAGGAGCGAATTGATCATGAAATTTCAATTGCCGGCACTATCCAAAAGAACCTGATCCCAAAAGCATTAGCCCAAATTGAGGGATATGACCAATACGGTATAAATATCCCGACCAAATTTATCGGCGGGGATTATTATGATTGCATTCCGCTGCCGGATGGCAGATTTGTGTTTATCATGGCCGATGTTTCGGGTAAGGGAATAGCCGCAAGTTTACTGGTAAGCACTCTCCATGCCTCAGCCCACGCTTTTCTCAGCGGCCCTTTTGAATTGGAATCCCTGGTTGCAAAATTAAATGAGGTTATTTTCGATGCCGCAACGATCGATAAATATATAACTGCTGTATTTTCAGTACTCGATCCTAAAAAAAATGAACTTTTAACCGTAAATGCCGGTCACAATCCGACCTATATACTGCGCAGGAATAAGGGTGTAGAGCAGTTGACCACCGGGGGAATTCCGCTGGGAATGATGCGTCAGTCTTTCCCTTATAAAAGCTCGACTTGTGTTTTGCATCCGGGTGATAGTGTGTTTTACTACACGGATGGGGTAACAGAGGCCATGAATGAAGGGGGAGAGCAATATGAGGATTTCAAATCAATTCAAGAATTGCTCGTCTCACAACAATCTTCCACTGCAAAAAATTTTATCGATAATTTGGTTGCTGATTTGAATGATTTTACTGGTGATACCCCGCAGAGTGATGATATTACCGCGCTGTATGTAATGAAAAACAAGATTTAATAGCACCAAAAATATTGAAATATCTGAATTTATTTAATCCGGATAACGACGAAAGTGATATCATCGTCCTGATTTCTGCCATTCATCCAGCGGTCACCGGCTTCTATCAGATTTTCTATGATATCCTGTGGAGATTTCTCAATATTTTCAATAAAGTTTGTTTTTAAACGTTCATAATCGAACATTTCTTCCTGATTATTCATCTGTTCCGGCAGACCATCGGTGAGTAAGAGTATGGTGTCACCACTATTTAAGGATTTTTCTAATATCTTATATTTGGCATTTCGCATTGCCCCTAAAGGCATACCCTGAATGGAGATTTCCTCGAGTTGTTTAGTATCATAATTGTAATAAATGAGGGGAGGCATCCCTGCACTGGTCATCTGTAACTTTTTATGATCAACCTTTAAATAAGTGAACGACATCAGGATTCTGCCCAGTTTAATTTCTTTAATGACCCTCGTACAGTGACTCATAAATTCCTGCAGCTCGAGTTTCGATGAATCCGAAGTAAAAAATCCTTTCATGAGGGTAACCATAGTCCCCGCTTGAAGTCCATGACCGGTGGCATCTCCGAAAGCAACGTTTAAAACACCGTTTTCCTGTAAAAGAAAATCGTAATAATCGCCTCCCACTTCTGTTGCTGTGCGCATAAAGGCGGCAATATCTAAATTGGGGAGAGTTGGCACTTCCTTGGGAAGCATGGAGAGCTGAAGTTGCCTGGCTTCTTCCAGTTCTTTTGTTTTTCTTTCATTCTCAATTTCCAGGGCACGTTTTTCAGCCTCTGTGGCCTTGATGCGTAAGGCAGATTCTCTTATCTGTGCTTTTTGTTCTCGCCTTTTGATTTCATATTGTCGCACACCTAATAAGAAGCTAAAAAATGCGATGAAATATATACCGTAGGCGATATTGGTTTTCCACCAAGGAGGGGAAACCAATATTTTCAATGAGGTTCCTTCCTCATTCCAGACACCATCGTTATTGGATCCGATAACTTGCAGGTCATACTCACCCGCGGACAGATTTGTGAAGGTTACAGAGTGGTTACTACCCAACTGAATCCAGTTGTCATTAAATCCGTCAAGTTTGTATCTGTACTCATTTTCAAAATTGTTATAATAGCTCAGGGCGGAGAATTCGAGAGTAATAATATTATCCCTGTAAGTTAAGGAGATACTATCCCGTTCAGAAATT
>CP070707.1:1199856-1202871 GCA_020350205.1 bacterium | reverse complement strand
GAGGCGGGTATATTTGTTTTCATGATCATCCAGTAAACAGTAGGCCTCGAATTTTCCACTGTTATCTCCCCGGATGCTGGCCCAGAATTCTCGGCCCACAGAAGAAAATGTAAATTCTCCCACCGGATTAGTGGAAAAATTTTGGAGAGCCTGCTGCAATTGCCAAATGGAGCTCTCCTCGATGATAACCTGGCTGCTCCCTTTAAAATTACCCACAGATACAATCACTTCAATTCGGCAGCATTTTTCATGGGGGGCTTTTTGGGTGGATTTTTCCATCAGCCGCAGGATCAGATGTGATCGATGGCTGTTTCCGATGAGAATGTCAAGTTTTTCGATATCCATTTCAGGCACAGTTACGAAAATTTCACCTGTTGGTTGTGGAATATATAATTTTTATGGTTTATTCCTGTAGTCCGCTATAGTAAATGACAATATATACCACTTGTGTAAAATTCAGTGGAGTTTTATATCATTTTAACATCTGTCCACTCACACGATATGATAAAAAATCAAGACCCACTACTCCCTTAGACTTCCGTACACCCTTTTTCCAGACCGTTCTTTCTATGAAATTGACAGTCTTACATGTGAGTCTTGATAAGTGGTGTGTGATTTAAAACCTCTACCAAAATAGTTAATAAGTTAAATACAAGTATGACTGTTGGTGGTGTTTTTTTATCGTGCTGTCGGCGTTGAAATTACACCGTATAAATCCTAGCGATAGTAGATAAAATTCCTGATTATGATTCCGGTAAGTTTACCATATAATAAACCGTATCTTTTGTAGGATTTGTTCGTACACAGAATAAATACTATAAAAAAATCCTGCAATTAATAAGATGAAAATTTATAACGAGGATTTCAGCTATTCCACGCCTTGACCTTATGAGGAATAATCCATGGACCTTTCGAATTTTGATTCCAAACAATCGCGTAGAGACTTTTTAAAAAATTCCATTTTTTTTGCTGCACTTTGTAACCTTGATTATCGCCGTCTATTTGCCCAATCAGACTCAAAAAAGAGTATGCATTTGGCAACAAACTTTGTTTATAAATATAAAACCATGTCCGTGAATCATTTTGGAACGATGCAGGAGGATATCGATAAATTAAAACGCGATGATAAATTAAGCTGGAATAGAACTTTTAAAGGTTACATAAAAAAAATGAAATTTGAACTCCCGGATGATTTCTCAAAAGCCAAATCTGTTGTCATCTTAGCGGTATTTACTAAATTGATGTATGTCAATTTTCATCTCGGGGAACATAGCTTTGAAGTGATGATCCCTCCTCAATATTATGACGATGGAATCACCTGGGATGATTTAACACAGGTAATACGTGAAAAGATCATTGGCCAGCCAGGATATCGGATTGAAAAAGCAGAGCATCTACATTTAAAATTATTAGCAGTCAGGAGCGGTCTCGGCTATTATGGTAGAAATAACCTGTGCTTTGTTGAAGGCATGGGGACTTTTGTTACATTATATGCTTTCTATACAGATTTTCAGTTTGAAGTAGACAATTGGAAGGAAATTGAATTGCTGAACGAATGTAAAAAATGCAGCATTTGTTATGGTATCTGTCCCACGAACTGTATCACCAGGGAAAACTTTGTCATCGATGTGGGAAAGTGTATAACTCTATATAATGAAGTAAAGGGAAAATTCCCGATTTGGATTCGTCCCCGGATGCACGACGCGTTAATGGGATGTATGAAATGTCAATTGCGCTGTCCGGAAAATGAGAAAGTTTTAAATTGGGCAGATAGGTTGGAAGATATCACAGCAGAAGAAACCGAAAAGATATTAGCGGGAACACCCGATGACCATCTTTTGCAATCCCTTACACATAAATTAAGAAATTTTTACCCCGGCTCCTCAGCGCAGGATTTTCCAATTTTTACCCGCAATTTGAGTGTCTTAATCTCGCAGAAATATAAAGATGTATAGGCCAATTTAAATATTTAAATAATATGAGTTATCTTCTCGTCCGGAAAGTTATGCCTTTTATTTGGTAAAATTGTCCAGATTCTCAAGCTAAAATATATATTAAGTTGGAATTTCTGCAATATTGGTTTGGAATCAGGAAATTCAAAAAAAATCATGGATTCGTTAATCAATAATCAGGCAATCTGCTACCGCAATAACACCATCTTCCTCGTCTCAACATATTGGCCTGCCTGTAGTCGGTACAGGTACACTCCACCGGCAAGATTGGAGGCATCCCAGTCGTAGGAGTATGAGCCAGCAGAGAGTCTGTCTGAGACCAGCGTGGTTATTTCCTCTCCAAGAATGTTGAATATTTTCAGGGTTACGTCACTCATATTGGGTAGATCAAACTTAATCGTTGTACTCGGATTAAAGGGATTGGGGTAGTTTTGGGCAACATAATATTCTTCCGGCACATTGCTGGAAACTTCCTCATTGCTTGTCGGGATAAGTTGTGAGTACTTTATGACGGAATAATAGAACTGTCCTACCACAAACAAATTTAAATCATTATCCAGTGAAAGTCCCTTTCCAATTCCCGCATACTGATTAACTTCCGAAATCCACTCATTGTCTCCATTTGAATTATATCTTACTGTTTCCAAGCCGTGATATGTCGTCCCACCAATGTTTACACCGATATTGCCTGTAACATAAATCTCATCTTGAGGTCCAACCAAAGCAAAGTGGGGTAACTCCTCCCAGGAATGATTTTCTTTTACTCTGTTATACCATAAAAGATTTCCGGTAGAATCAAATTTGGAAATAAGCCAACCGACATAGTATTCACCGGGCAAAGCACCAGAACCAGTAATAAAAATATTCGACCTAGAATCAATATTTATAAGTTTACCGAATTCAGAATTACCAAAATCATAATACCTTTGCCATAGTAGATTACCGGAGTAATCGTACTTTATTAGTCTTATATCATTACTTGTTCCTGTATTTACATCGTAGTATGAACCAGTAATAAAAACTCCTCCGTTATTATCAACCCTAATACTTTGTCCGGATGCTC
>CP070707.1:1193925-1199756 GCA_020350205.1 bacterium | reverse complement strand
AATTTCAGCCCCAAATCCCACTGTAAAATTGTCTTCGTGGACGATAAGTACTTTTCCGGTTTTTTTAACTGATTGGATCACTGTTTCCATATCAAATGGAATCAAAGTCCGAATATCAATAATCTCCACCGAGGGCTGCAGCTCTCCCAGCAGTCGCACAGCCTCAATTGAACGCTGGACCTGCAGACCCCAGGATATCAGGGTAACATCCTCGCCCTCTTGTACAACCTCTGCATAACCCAGAGGTAATAAATAATTTTCGTCGGGTTCGGGTCTTGCAGCAAAACCCTGTCTGTATAATCCCTTATGTTCACAAAAAATAACCGGATCTTCCCCCCTGATAGCAGCTTTTAGTAGACCCTTGGCATCTGCGGCATTGCTGGGGTAGATCACTTTAAGACCCGGTGTATGAGCAAAAATGGCTTCTGCCGACTGACTATGATATAATCCCCCATGGATGTATCCGCCGACCGGGGTACGAATTACAACAGGAGATTTCCAGGTACCATTAGAACGATAATACATGGTTGCCAGTTCATTCCGAATCTGCATAAATGCCGGCCAGATATAATCCATGAATTGAATCTCAACAACCGGTTTGAAACCATATACTGCCAGTCCAATGGCAGTTCCCACGATGCTTGCTTCAGCCAGCGGAGAATTGAAGGCACGTTCTTTACCGAACTTTTGGGTAAGCCCTTTTGTGGCAGTAAATACACCGCCTTTTGGATCTGCAATATCTTCTCCGTAAACCAGTACCCGTTCGTCCCGTTCCATTTCTTCATGAAGAGCATGATTGATCGCATCTACCATCACCGCTCTTTCCCCCTCTTTCAGTGGTGCTTTAGGGGCTTCATTGGAACGGTATTCTACAAAAACATAATCTGCAGCGCTTTCCGGAGCCGCTTCTGGTTGCTCCATTGCCCAGTCCGCAGCTTTATCCACCTGTTTTTTTGTCTCTTCCTGGACCGCATCAAATTCATCAGTACTGATAATTCCGTTGTCCGTGCAGGACAGGACAAAATTAAGAATGGGATCTTTTCCACGATCTTCCTCCAGTTCCTCAGGAGTGCGGTATTTCCGGTGATCATCACTGGAAGAGTGGGGAAGTAAACGCACTACTTCACTTACAATAATAGTCGGTCCTTTTCCGGAGCGGGCTCTTTTGACAGCTTTCTGGAAAACCTGATAAGATTCAAAAAAATCGGTACCATTCACCCGTTCCCGAGCCAGATTTTCAAAACCGGCTGCAAGTTTGTAAACGGATCCTCCGGCAGTCTGCTCAGAGATATGGACACTTATGGCATACTTGTTATCTTCAACATGAAAAATGACTGGAAGTTTATCCCGGCTGGCCCAGTTCAACGCTTCAAAGAATTCCCCTTCACTGGTCGTTCCTTCACCCGCACTTACATATACAACTTCATCAGTCTTTGCTCTGATTGCACCCATAGCCGTACCAGTGGCTTGCAGAAACTGTACACCGGTGCAGGAAGATTTGGACACTATTCTCAAATCTTTTTTACCCCAGTGATGGGGAATTTGTCTTCCTCCGGAATTAGGATCGTCTGCTCTGGCAAGCGAATGTAAAAAGATTTCTTCAACCGTCATACCCCACCCCAGAACAAATGCCTGATCTCTGTAGTAACAGTAAGCCCAGTCAGAATTCGGCCTGAAATTCAACACCGCCCCAACCTGGGCGGCTTCGTGGCCAGATCCGCCAATATGAAAATGAACTTTTCCCTGCCGCAGCAGGATAAGTTGTTTTTCATCGCTCTTCCGGCTGAGTAGCATTGTCCGGTAAATATCCAGCAATTCCTTTTTCGTAAATCCCTTAAATTTAGCCATCCTCATCCTCCGAAAGACCCGCTGCTATAAAAAGTCCCATGCTTAATAATTTAATATAAAATGTTTTATCTGATTTAAAAATTCAGAACCGTTATAAAAAAAATATTTTATAAATGAAATAATTTGTCAATGGATAATAAAAACATGACAACCAGAATAAATAAATTAATACCCCTGAATGCTGTAAGATAAGCTCGGGTGATTTCATCTTTTTTCAGCAGGCGGACAGAATTCCAAACCAATAGAATAGCCGTAATGAACAGCATTACATAGATCAGATTTGAGTCTCCCAGGCCGAAGAGGGGCATAAGAATAATCGAAACAGCCGTGGCGACAATCCAGATGAAAGTTAATCTGGCCAGTTGTCTTTCATCCAATATGGCGGTTAAAGACGGATAACCGGCCTTTTCATAATCCTGTCCAAAATTGAGTAGGAGCAGCCAAAAATGCGGAATCTGCCAGATAAAGAAAAATAAGGCCAGAATTAAAGGTTGCGGCTGAAAAATATTCTCAGTCACCGAAGCCCATCCCACCAGCGGGGGAAGTGCACCGATCACAGAACCGGGAATAACCGCCAGCGGAGTTATCTTTTTGAGGTATGTATAAATTCCATTATACCATAAAACAGTCAGCGCACCTAAAATAACCGCAGTTGGATTGGTTCCAAACCATAATATTGTTGTTCCCAGAAACATCAACGAAATCGATAATAATGCAGCAGAGGCAGGTGTAATCAAACCTGCTGGAATGGGTCGTGCGGAGGTCCGGGGCATCAGTGCATCTTTCTGACGTTCCTGATACTGATTCAAGGCTCCGGAACCCAACGCCAGAAGGAAGATACCCCCGACCGGGAGAAAGAAGTAAAACGAAAAAGTTCCACCTGCCAGCACATAGCCGGTTAAAGTTGAAAGGGAAACTAACAGGGAAATTTTATACTTACCTAATTCGAGAATCATCCTGATTTGCGTCATTATACCACGAATTTATAACCTTAAAGCTCTTTTAGGTGCTGAATGATGGCGACCAGTTCCTCTTCTGATATTTGTCCTTCCTGAGAAGGCATCAGAGCATTATACCCTTTTACAACTTCCATGTTGGGCTTAAGAATAGAGCGGCGCAGGTATTCATCATCCACTTTTATCGTCTTTTCCTGATTATCAACCAGAACGACCTGCTCTTTTGCGAACAAATCCTTAAAAGTTGGTCCGATCATTGCGCTTCCATCAGTACTATGGCAGGCAATACATCCTTTGGTGCGCAATAATTTCTCCCCAACCAATGCTGGCTTTTCAGCCAATTCCGATGCCGTTGCACTATCCGGTGTGATATCCGATTTAATGCCAGCTTCCATTTTTGCATACCAGCTATCATATTCATTTTGAGGCAGGGCAACAACCCTTGTGTACATGTAGGCATGTCGTAATCCGCAATACTCTGCGCAAAGGACATCATAACGACCGCCCTCATTCGCTTCAAACCACAGATAATTTTCCATTCCTGGAACCGCATCTTCTTTAATACGAAAAGCAGGAATGAAAAAACTGTGAATCACATCCTGCGATTTAAGGATTAGTTTAACAGGTTTATTCACCGGCACATAAAGCGTGTCGGTTTGAATTCCATTTTCATATTCAAATAACCACGACCACATACGCGCCGTGACCGAGACTGTCATCGAATTTTCCGGTACCGTCCTGATAAAATTGAATCCCTTCCAGCCAAAGTAAAACATGAAAAGAACGATAATGGTCGGGATGACCGTCCAGACGATTTCCAGAGTTGTATTTCCATGGATATTTTCTGCTTTTTTGTGTCGCTTCTTGTTGTACTTAATGATAAAAAAAATCATTAAAAAGGTAATTAACACCAGAAAAAACAGGGATACGCCGATGATGAAAAGGAATACTGAATCGACAGCGCCTGTTGATGGAGAAGGTCCCGTCATTACTCACCTCATCTAAATGATATATCAGTAAATGTTAAACCAATGATAATAACCAGGGTAAACAGGGTAATATAAACCATATTTTTAAACAGGGCCGATTCAAATTTCAGATGCATAAAATAATTGAGAACCAGCATGCTTTTAAATCCTGCAATACATATGGCTGCTACTATCGCAAAATTTTTTAGATTCAACCCTGCAACAGTTATTGTCAGACCCGTTAAAATTAATAAGGCCAGCCACACCATGATATAGGTGCCATAACCAATCAGTTGATGTTCTTCATGCTTCTTATCCATTTATAACCTCCTACATGGCTATCAGGTAAAATAACGGAAATAAAAAAATCCAGATGATGTCGACCAGGTGCCAGTAAAGACCCGAATTTTCTAATTTTACAATATTCGAATTAATTTTTTCCTCAGTTACTATACCTTTAAAAACCAGTTTAACTTCCTGTATATCTTCCGAAATTGGTTCACTTTGCCATATTTTTTGATTTTTCGGTCCGCTGAGAGTTATACTCTTCCCCAGAAATCTTTCAAGATTTGTATGAGCCATTGTCATGACTGTCGATCTTTTTCTCCCAATAAAAACCAGTAGAAATAACATGATGACCATTCCCACGATCACATGTAAACCATGCAGACCAGTCATGGTATAGTACAATCCGTAAAAAATAACTTCTCCCTGGGGATGTTGCAAGAGCTCGGGAGAATTTGGGTATATCCCGTGATGGATTTTCGCACCCCATTCAAAATATTTATTCACCAGAAAGGCTGTTCCCAGCAAGAAGGTAATGACCAGAAATAAGATAGACAAATTTCGGGCCTTTCTTTGCAGAGCGCCGACTGAAAGTACCATGGTTAAACTGCTTGTCAGCAAAATAATGGTATTCAATGCTCCCACGAACTGATCCAGTTGACTGGAGGCATAGTGAAATTCATCTGGGTATTTATTCAGATAGATTGCATAGAGAAGGAAGAGACCTCCGAAAAGTAATAATTCGGTAAACAGAAACAGCCACATTCCCACCCGGGCTCCTACGGGATCAAAATGCTTTTCCATAACTAAATCAGCAGACTGGTTCATTATTTTTCTCCATCTGATTATTCTT
Source organism: bacterium (assembly GCA_020350205.1). Lineage (GTDB taxonomy): Bacteria > Calditrichota > Calditrichia > RBG-13-44-9 > RBG-13-44-9 > RQOF01. Next base: position 1,194,846 of record CP070707.1, on the reverse strand, counting down.
GATTGGGTGCATGATAATAAGGTTCATGTTCAACTGTCGGAATTTTATCGAAATTTTCCAAAGGCGGTGGGGTGGGAACCGTCCACTCCAGAGTTGTCCCTCCCCAGGGATTCATGGGTGCTTTTTCGCCTTTCCGGAAGCCAACCCACAGATTACCCAACATGATTAATATACCCACCACCAGAATCCAGGACCCGACCGTAGCAACGACCTGGAGATTCTGAAATTCCGGCAAAGCATCATAATAACGTCTGGGCATACCTTTATATCCCAAAACAAACATACTCATGTACAATATATTAAATCCAATAAACAAGAGAATCCAGGCAAGGTAGGAGATCTTTTTATTATACATTCTACCAAACATTTTTGGACCCCAGTAATGCAGTGCGGCAAAGAATATGAAGCCGGTACCGCCAAACATCACATAATGAAAATGGGCAACCACAAAATAAGTATCATGAACGTGGATATCAGTCGCCAGAGAGCCCAAAACCAGTCCGGTTAAGCCGCCAATTGAGAAAAGAATTATGAAGGAAATACCATACAAAAAGGGTGGTTGAACATCAATGGAGCCTTTATAGAGAGTGGCCAGCCAGTTAAATACCTTGATGGCACTTGGAATCGCAACCAGGAAGGTGAGGAAAGAGAAGGCCATTCGGGAAGTATCACTTATCCCACTGGTGAACATGTGGTGTCCCCAAACCAGATATCCCACAAAAGCAATAGCCATACTTGAAAAGGCAATGGCTTTATACCCAAAAATGGTTCGTTTAGCGAAAGTCGGAATAATTTCAGTGAGAACCCCCATAGCCGGCAAGACCATGATATACACCGCAGGATGAGAGTAAATCCAGAACAAATGCTGGTATAGGACCGGATCTCCGCCCTTGACTGGATCAAACACGCCCACCCCCAGCA
>CP070707.1:1181765-1193825 GCA_020350205.1 bacterium | reverse complement strand
ATCGGGATCGGGAACATCGTAGTAGGCTTCTCCCGCTTTCAGAAGAGATGAAGGGGAAAGGCCTGCCGGGTCACTGGCACGCCGCCCGGTAAAAGCGGCGCTGGCATGTTCCAGATTTCCGGAACGTGTGAAAGCAAGAAAAAGGTTTTCGTCCTCATCAACGCTAACTGCTGGATAGATGTAATGTGAACCGTCTGTACCAAAAGCAATATCCTCGATGACGGAAAGTGCAGTCAGATCCAGGCGCAGATAGTGTAGAAAGGCATATTGGTTTCCGCTCCCCCCAGCCACCGAGTTGGCCGTCCAGAGACATCCGTTTCTTACCACAGCGTTTCGGTAACGCCGCCTGTCGCTGAAAATAAGAGTGGACCCACCTTGCTGAGTCGCATTGGGAGGTGTTAGACTAGCAGTAATCGGAATGTTGTCGGCAGATACGATTGGATTATTCCCCAAAGGATCGGAGATTTGCCAAAGGGTAATAAAATTACTGGTTGAATATGGGGAATCGACAACAAGATATGCGGTTTCCGTTGAATCGTAATGGACTGCCGGAATTAGAGGACCGTCTATGATCAGCGCGCTGTCTCCCGGAACTCGAAAGTCCCAGAAATCCCGGAATTCAATGAGAGTACTGTTGAAGTCATACAGCTGAGATTTGGAGATTATCCGTAATTTGCTGTAGTAAAAATAATTACTGGTAAAATTTAACTGGCGGGCACTGATATACAATGCCTGCTGGTCATATCCAATTTTAGGGTAATCTCCCCAGTTCGCCACATTGACGCTACCGTTCATATGACAGGGAAAAGCGTAATTGCGCCAGTATCCCACCGGATTGTCATCATCGGAAACGGAAATTAACCAGTAGGAAGTACTGGTGGTGGTATTAAATATAAGCCACTCCTGTACCCAACGGTGTGCAAAGTGATCGTAGAAAATCTGACAATCGAAAGGACTGCTGCCCGGAACCAGGGTGCCAAACCAAACATGAGCATATATTTCTTTGACACGATTTCCCTGTTTATCAAAAATGATAAACCGTCCGTTATCCACAATCACCAGATGATTGGGTCCGGCGGCGATATGGGGATCAGGCGGAGTCCAGCCCGGCAGCGGTCTTCTGGTACCTTCGAAATCGATGATCACGGCCGGAGAATGAATGCTTTGTTTGGGAAAAAGAGAAAATGCCGGATCATGTATTTCGTTACTTCTCAGGGGAGCACTGGCGCTACTTTTGTCATACTGATCATCGATAAGGGAGCCCGGCAGGATGATTCCCTGGGGCCGGAATACAGAACGCGGTGATTCTTGTCTGATTGCCCCTGAATTATCAGAAAAATTGTCCGTAGAGACAATAATTCCCCCGTTGATGGAACCGAAGGCCGGTCCCTGGTAAAGGGACTGGGAATAAAGAAAATTTTGGATTAAAAAGAAACCCAGGAGGAGAGTAATTCGGGCAGAACACAAAGGGAGTGAGTAGAGACTCATATAATCATTCTCAAAATATCGCAACAATTTCGTCCTAAATTTCGAAGGGAATTTTTTGAAAGTTTGGAAATATTCTCCAGCTAATCAAAATTTGACTGGTTATAAAATTATTTTAAAATGCATTTGTTTTATTAACGTTTTTTAACCTTCGGGCTCTATGGAATATGAGGTCAGACGCTCAGGAGAAAAATGCGGTTCTGAATAAATCCCATTTTCATTTGTACAGAAATGTGTAATTTGTATTCCTCAGTAAATATCAATTTATATCTTTGATGAGCTTTAATCAATTAAAAATCTGCCGGAGAGAATATATCCGGTCAGGGACTGAATCTCGGGAGGACATGGAAGAATACCCACCCAGAATAATCTTGACTTTCAGAATAAGAAATTCTTAAGATTAAGAGTTCAGAAGATACTACCGACGAGTTTTATATTTACATCGAAACTGGGAGGCAATATGAATCCATCTTTTTCCCGTCTTGAAATGATAAAGATGTTTTATGCCTTCAACTCCTGGGCAACCGGGCAGTTAATTAAATCATTGGCACAACTCAGCGAAGAAGAATGGACTGACCCCGGTTGCAGTGGAAACGGTTCCACCAGGGAGACTCTGGCCCATTTGCTGGGCACCCAGTGGGGCTGGTTTTCCTGGTTCGATAACTCCCTGAGTGTCGAGAAGAGTATCGCCCTGCGGGTACACCCGGAAGAGATTTCAACTTTGGAAAAATTAGCGGATAAATGGCAGCAGATCGACCGCCAAACCCATTCCTGTCTCGAAAAGTTGAGCGAAAACGGGATAAATGAAAATTGGTCGGCCACCCTTCCCAATGGATTCAGTATGACCTTGCCCTTATGGCAATTACTTTTGCACGTTGCCAATCATGGCACCCATACCCGGGCCCAGATCATCGCCGCCATCCGACGTTTCGGCTATGATCCGGGAAGCTATGAGTTTTTCCGGTTTGCCTTAAGTCAAAAGTAGGGCCGTCTCAAAAATGCGGAGACCTTCGGCTCTTTGCACCTCTCCGAGAGCTCTGTTTTTAAAATCTCTCCACTTCGTCCCGGCCAGAAGATCCGGGACTCCGGTCGAGATGACAGATTCTCTTTTTATCCTTCAATAATTTTATATTTATAGAAATTGCTCATAAATAATATTTTTGGAGCGAAGGCACTAATCATATATTGTTTATAATAACGGATTTTTGTATTATGTATGATCGGCGGATTGTTGAGATGAGCAGGTTTTATCTAAAAGTGTTCCTATTTAAGCGGGTAGGGTTGTTTGAAGAATAACTCTTTCATCTGGATTCTGCTGCTGGTGGCTTTCATCATTAGAATCCCGGGAATTTTCGATGGGTTACCGGCCGCTTATAATTCCACCGAATACTTTTTGGCCAAGACCGCTCTCGGCATGGGTGCCCGGCAGTCACTTGACCCGCTGGTTTATGTGTATCCAACCCTCTATGCATATCTCTTATTGGGTCTGTATGTCATTATTTATGTTACGGGGATGCTCATCGGTGCTTTTAGCAACAGCGTCGATTTTGCGGTGCAGTTTTTAATCAATCCCTCGGTATTTTATCTCACCGGTAGAACGGTCAACGTCCTGCTCTCGACTTTGACGGTCTTTATTTTTTATTCCCAGACCCGGAAGTTATTCGGCGAAGCCAGTGGCCGTTTTGCAGCACTTACCGCTGGATTGTCGTATTATTTTGTTTTCTATAGCCGCTTTGCGGTGGCAGACACCCTGTTGATTCTGTTTTCAACCCTGGCAACGGTATTTATTTTACGTGCCTACCTTGAACCCTCCTGGAGGAATTATGCCGGTGCGGGAGTGTTCACCGGCCTGGCCATCGGTACCAAATACAATGCCGGCTTTTTAGTGTTGGGAGTCCTGGTAGTCTTCATTCTGCAGCGGGTTGAAAAACGGCAACCGGATTTATGGAAAAATGTGCTGGTATTGGGACTCTCTCTGCTGGCAGGCTTTTTTGTCTTTAATCCGCTCTGGATAGGGAAGTTTTTCGATTTTTGGAGTGGTTATCGACTAATTTCGGCCCAGATGCAGAGCGCTGTAGCGCTCTATACCGGTAAAAATTATCTGTGGGAGATGAGCCAGATTATTCAACATGAGCTAGTCATTGGAATCGGTTTTTTTATTGGTATGCTTGTAGCGGCCATCAGAAGAAAAGCGGTTCATGTGATCCTGCTGCTCCCAATTATGTTTACTTTTATATATGTGGGCAGCTGGCAGAAAAAGGGCGTTGACTATCTGCTGGCGGTTTTTCCGGCCTGGATCCTGCTGTTTTCTTTATGGTTAGAGAGTCTATGGTTAAGATTTGAAAACCGACCGACACTCAAATATGTCCTGTTTTTTTTGGTTTTTATGCCTTCAGTCTTCATGGGCCTATATCAAAATATATTGGCCTTAAATCAGGATACCCGGGAACAGGCCACCGCCTGGATCATGAATCATGTGGAAAAGGACCAGAAAATTTGCTACGAAAATTATACCTTTGATCTGGGATTATTTGATATACGGCGTTATACGGAATACGGGGCCGGGGCGGCACAGCTTCCGGATGCCGTAAAGCAACGGGTTCTTGATTTTGCGGATCATCCGCGTGGCATTTCCCGGGTACCGAATCAGATTAAACTGGATAGCGGGGTGGTGGATTTCGACAACCCCTATGATGCCGAAGTCGCTGGCTACGGGCGAAAATCTCTGGAGCAACTGCAGGATGAGGGAGTCCGTTATTTTATCAGCAACAGCTGGTATTATGGCCCCTACCTGGGGACAGACATCGAGCAGTTTTCAGCGGTCATGCAGCAAAGGATTGCAGAGGTGAGGCAATTTTACCGGGATATTGAAACAACCGGCCGAAGAATCAAGATATTTCAACCGGATTTCTGGCATCCCGGGCCAGCAATAACGGTGTACGATATTTCAAAAAGTGATTAATCGTTATAAAAATTCTGATCAGAACAGCTTTGCCCCTCTAACCATAAAGCCATATTCCCAGAAAAATCTATATTTATGTTTCCAGATAAAATATACGCATAAGTTTATTACAAATTTTATTTTAATGCCTGCCGGAAGGGAGAAAAATTTTGAAAATTCAAATCTAAAGAATATATCTTGCTTTTCCCTTGGCACTTATTTAGATTTGTTCTCAATAATACTCTGTTTAATCTTCATTCCATTTTTTAGTTTTAAAGTCCTAATTAACAAAGTATTAGGCTTTCTTTTTATTAAGTTAAACCGTACCGTTATTTTTTATCCAAATTATTATTTAATAAGTTAATAAAGGAGATTATGTATGAATAGATTTTCAGTGTTTTTTTTAGTGGTGCTTGGATTATTTCTGCTACAAAATATAACAGATGTTTATGCTCAGGATGCTCAAGAAGACCAGGGTCCCGCCATTGTTGTGACCACGATTGAAGTGACTATGCCGGAAGATGGATCCATGGCCGAATTTGATTCGCTGAACCAGCTTTACACCGATAATGTCATCAAGAAAAATGATTTAATTGTCAATTTCCGTACCCTGCGCCATTGGTGGGGGCATAATAACCGCGAGATGCTGGTTGTCTATGAAGTAAAAACGTGGGGAGATGTCATCGCGGCTAATCAGAAAAATAATGAGTTATTTGAGAAGGCCTGGACGACCAAAGAATCACGCAAAGCTTTCAATGACGCCTACAACAAGTACTTTACGGGCAAACATTCGGATGAAATATATTCTGATGTAAAAAGCGGCAGAAAATAGCTCCTCCAGAGTTTAACGGTACGGTTAAACTTGGTAGAGTTATCAGCCGATGAAAGTATGATTTATATTTTGATGGTTTAGAAAAATACACTTTCGGGTCCGGTCAATCCAGATGGGATCCGGTTAATATGTAAGACTTCAGTGGTCCACTATGGCAAATATTTTTTGGACCGGACTACCTCCCTATTTAAATAATCATTTTTTCTGATGAGATCAGGCCTTGTGGTGGCCCAGAATCTCTTCGATCTGTTCCAGTGTGAATTTGTTGAGTCGAACAATTTTTGCCTGACCCCGGTAGGCCGGGGGTAACATGTTCCTGGCCTGCTGTTTGTTCTCTGCTTCCAGAATGATCCACCCTTTGTGTTCTCCGTCTGAACACCCCCATTCAGCGTTCGAAAGGAAATGAGAGCCTGTCTTCAAAAGTATCTCTACCGCGCGGGCGCAGGCGACGACTTCTTCTTCATGGGGAACCTCAACTAAAAATCTATCCATTATAGGAATTCTCCTCGGTTTTATATTTTTGTGTGGGTAAATTTTTCAGTATGCCCATGAAAAAGTTACTCATTTAATTCACCCAGGTCAAATAGATATAGGGGTGAGTAATTAAAATTCTGTGGGGGGGGTTGCGGTATAATTTAATGGTCTTTCCAACAAAAATAAGTGACTCTTCACTATGTCATTATTTTTTGATAAATTATATTGATGTCTTAAATTTTTTGAAACTTTGGTTTGTAGGTAGAGCCGGTTCAACCGAGATTATTAATTTTATTCCATCAATAACTGAACGATAAAGCATGCAACGAAAATTTACAAATTTTGCTAAAATAGGCATTTTCACTCTCAGTCAACGGATTGTTATCAGCCTGGTTGCATTATTTGCAGCCTGTTCCGGGGATTCCGGTTCTACTGAGAATATGCCGGGACCAGCCATTCCTGCGGTAGAGGCGGTTCAGGCCCGTTTCGGGAGCCTGCCGCTTACCCAGCGTCTAAGCGGAATTGTAGAGGCGGAAAATCAGGTGGAAATTTATCCTGAAATCAGCGCCATTGTTGAAGCGGTATTTGTAAAAGACGGTGACCCGGTGAAAAAGGGTGACCCCCTGCTTCGGTTACGTGATAAGGAATTTAAGGAACGCATGAAACAGGCCAGCGCGGGTTTTCAGATTGCGATAGCCCAGCAAAAACAGGCGGAAGCCCGCTTAAATGAAATAAAATCAGAGTTAAGGCGTACCGAAGCCCTGTCAAAGCAGGGACTGGCCAGTCCCACTGAACTGGAAACCGTTCAAACCCGCGCTATTGCTGCAGAAGCGGATGTGGAGCTGGCAAAAGCCCGGCTGGAACAGGCGGAAGCAACGGTTGAAGAGCGCAAGGAAACCCTTTCCCAGACCATCATTCGCTCGCCTATTCATGGGACTGTGGGTAATCGTAATGCAGAGGTGGGAATGCTGGTAACAGGGAATACCCGCCTATTTACCCTGGGGCAGCTGGAAAATATCCGGGTAAACGTGATCCTTACCGATCGAATGTTGAATTATATTCAGGAAGGTCAGCGTACAGAAATCCTGAGTGAATATTCAGAACGGGGAATCATTCAGGCAAAACTATCCCGAATCTCACCTTTTCTGAATCCGGTGTCCCATAGTACCGAGGCTGAAATTGATTTAAATAATCCTGGTGGAGAATTGAAGCCGGGAATGTTCGTTACGGTTGATGTTTTTTATGGTGAAAGTGAACAGGCCATTCTGATTCCGCTGAGCGGGTTATTTGAAAATCCGGCTACCGGCGTTACCGGAGTTTACGTTACGCGAGCAAAATTCAACCAGGAACTGGTGCTGGGATCGACTACCGATCCGGCCCTCTCCCTGAGCGAACCGGTGGATTTCGAGTTCAAGGCAGTAGAGGTTCTCGCAAAGGGTCGTATGGAGGCGGGAATTCGCGGTATAGAGGAAGATCAATGGGTCGTTACGCTGGGGCAGAATCTCCTGGGGGGTGAAGCAGGAAAAGCCCGCGTTCGGCCGGTAAAGTGGGCCTGGGTGGAAAGATTGCAGTATTTGCAGCGGGAGGATCTGATGGAAAGCCTGTTTCTGCAGCAGGGAACGACTGGCGATAGTACATTAATTATCCCCTAAATCAGCTGATACGAGAATCATTATGACGATAACGCAATTATCAGTTAAACGTCCTATCGCTACCACCATGGTATTTTTGATCATTATCGTGCTGGGCATCATGGGCTTCCGTTTCCTTCCGGTTGATTTGCTGCCGCAAATTGAATATCCCATGCTCACAGTCCGCACCAATTACCCTAATGTGGGTCCGGAAGAAATTGAAAAAATTATTACTGATAAGATAGAGAATGCCATTGCCGGCGTGCCCAATGTGGAGGAAGTCCGTTCCCGTTCCGAGGAGGGGGAGAGCCGGGTAACCCTGGAATTCGCGCAGGGCACCAATATCGATGAAGCCGCCAATGACGTCCGAGCCGCGCTGGACCGCATCCGGGAGGATTTTCCTCCGGAGGTCGAATCACCACGCCTGTGGAAATTTGATCCGGATAATTTTCCGGTGGTGATTCTGGGGGCGCGCTCACCTCGCGGGATGGCCGAATTGACCCGGGTTCTGGAGCGGGAAATATCGCAACAATTTGAACAGATACCGGGAGCCGGCTCAGTGGATGTATGGGGGGGTGTCTACCGGGAAATCCAGATTCGCCTGAAGCGCGACCGACTGGCCTCCAGTCAGCTCTCTGCCAGTGATGTCCGGCAGGCCCTGATCCGGGAAAATGTGACACTTCCTGCGGGTGATATGCGGCAGGGAATCAGCGATATGTATGTTCGTACCCAGGGCGAATATCAGTCGTTGGATGAAATTGCCAGTACCATTATTACCGTGGTAGATGGAAAGCCGATCCGGATCAGAGATGTGGCGGAAGTGGTCGATGGTTATCAGGATGTGAACCGGTTGGTTCAGGTGGATGGTCAGCCCATGGTACGTCTGGGTATTCGAAAGCAATCCGGTGCCAACACGGTGGAAGTGGCCCGCGAAGCCCGGGAAGTCATGAATAAAATCAATCAGGAGCGGGATGACCTGGAACTTCTGATGGTGATTGATCAGAGCGAATTCATCCAGGCCTCCATCGATAATGTGGAAAGCTCCGCTTTATGGGGAGGGCTGCTGGCCATTTTTATTCTTTATCTGTTTCTGAGAAATGGCTCCACCACCTTTATCATTGCACTTTCTATTCCAATTTCCATCATTGCCACATTCGGTTTGCTGTTTTTTAATGATCTCACCCTTAACCAGATGAGTTTTGGCGGATTGGCACTGGGTATCGGACTCATTGTGGATAATGCCATCGTGGTACTTGAGAATATTGTGCGATTGCGCGAAAGAGGACATGATGAGGAGGAAAGTGCCCTCACCGGAACCCGTCAGGTGGCCGGCGCCATCATTGCTTCAACTTTGACAACTATGGTTATTTTTCTGCCGGTGGTGTTTATGCAGACCATCTCCGGTATGTTGTTTAAAGAACTGGCTCTGGTGGTAGTTTTTTCACTGCTGTGTTCCCTGTTTGTGGCCTTATCTCTGGTACCCATGCTGGGCAGCCGATTCTTACGATTCAAAGACGGCGGAGCAAGACCGAAGCGATTGAACTGGATGCAAAAGCTGGATAGCATCTACGCCGGCGTGCTGGAAAAAGCATTGCAGCATCGCAAGATGGTATTTTCCGCCACGGCGGTTTTGTTACTGATAACGGTTTTGCTCTGGCCGCTGATTCCGATGGAGCTTGCACCTCAGACCGATGCTGATGAGATTGATGTGGATCTGGAAATGGCCCAGGGAACCAATATTGCGGTGGTTAACGAATATTTGCATGAAGTAGAAAGGATTATCGTAGAGACTACCCCGATGGAAGAAGTCCGCCATGTCAGTATCGAAATCCGCCCCGGAGATGCCGAGGTCGAACTGGCCCTGAAAGGGACGGATGATCGTACCATTAACAGTTTTATGCTGGCAGATCAGATTCGGGCAAACGTCTCAGGAAAAATTCCGGGTGTGGAGGTGCGGGTGGAGGCGCAGTCCGGACTGTGGATCCTTCGGAGGCTGTTTGGTTCCGGGGGCGCACAGGCGATCGAACTGCAATTACGGGGATACGATCTGGCCCTGGCAGATCAGCTGGCAGAGCAGATCACCCGCATCATGGCGCGGGTCCCGGAAGTTAGTGATGCCCGGGTAAGCCGGCGGGAGGGTCGTCCGGAGCAAAACCTGATTGTAGACCGTGAAAAAATAGCCGATCTGGGCTTATCAGTAAACCAGGTTGCCGAGGTGATCCAGACGAATGTGGGGGGAAGCCGGGCAGGTGTGTATCGGGAAGGCGGGGATGAATTTCCCATTGTGGTCAGACTGCAACCGCAGGATCGTTTGAGCACCCTGGACCTGAGCAATGTACCGGTGCGAACCGGAAGTGGTGAAATCCTGCCGGTTTCTGCGGTGGTACGGACGGAGTATAAACGCAGTCCCACCGATATTGAGCGGATCGACGGGCAGCGGGTGACCTATATTACAGCCAATTTGAAAAGTGGTGCCGCGCTGGGAGACGTGGTTGACAAATTACGCACAGAACTAAGGGATTTTTCCCTGCCGAAGGGATTCAGTATTATTTTCAGCGGGGAATACGAGGAGCAGAAGAAGGCCCAGACCGATTTTATTATCTCTATTCTCATGGCTCTGGTGCTGATTTATATGGTGATGGCGGCACAATTTGAACGCTTTCTGGATCCACTCATCGTTATGCTCTCGGTTCCCTTGGCCATTGTGGGGGTTGTACCGGTACTGTTACTGACCGGCACCACCCTGAATATTCAGAGTCTGATGGGAGTTGTTATGCTTATTGGAATTGTGGTCAACAATGCCATTGTGCTGGTGGATTATATCAACCTGATGCGGCGGGAACAAAAGTTAAGTATCTCCGAGGCTGTTATGGAATCTGGTCGCCGCCGTCTGCGCCCCATCCTGATGACGACCTGTACCACGGTTTTGGGCATGTTGCCGCTCTCCTTCGGGACCGGTGCCGGCGGAGAGATTCAGGCTGCCCTGGCACGGGCGGTTATCGGGGGACTGACAGTCTCCACCCTGATCACGCTGGTACTCATACCTGCAGCATATATCAGTATTCATAATCTGCTGGACCGGAAACGGGCTGTTTAAACCCTGTTAGGTCTTTAAAGGTCCATTATTCAATCCGCCGGGATAATTGGCTGTTTATGAAAAGATTCTATCCAGATTCTTTTAATAGTCTGTATCAAATGATTCCCAAGAATTTTATTTCAGACAGGATAACTGGATGAAATTATCTCAGGGGATTCCTGCTTATGGGGGAATCTGATTTAAGCAAAAAGCGATGACAAATGTTGGCAATTTTCGTCCTCTGATTTCTATTTATCTCGAGGTATATCCCCATTCTAATTGTTTATCTCCCGACAAAGATTTTGATTTTATTTGCACCGAAACTCTTTTAATTTAAGCTATATTAGGTTTCATCCCGTTATCCTGTCCAAATTTGTACTAAATTGCGCCATTAGTATCAGTTGAGATTATTTCATGAGTATCATTTTGCGCGTTTCCACAAAACCTTCCGTTTCCAGCTTGTACAAATACACCCCACTGGAAAAGTGCGAAGCATCCCATTCTACTGAATGTGATCCCGCCGGGAATCTATCATCAACCAGGGTTGCAATAGTTTGCCCGGCAAGATTATAAATTGTCAAGTTAACCCGACTGCTAACCTCCAAATGCCAACTGATTATGGTCTTTGGGTTAAAAGGATTCGGATAATTATTCTCTAAATGAATACTCTGCACCTGACCATCAGGCGAGGCGTTATGTTCCAGGCTGCTGGTAGAAGCAGGACCATAAATTTCAAATTCATAGAGCGAATAACCCCACTCGGTGCCCCTCTGCAGACCATACATTCTGACGAATCTTGCATGGGCCGTCAGGGGAAGAATATCTATTCCCCCATCCCCATTTGCGACCGCCGTCACCGGAACCCAATTCACTGAATCGTTCGAGATCTGGATGACATAAGTTTTACCATATGCAGCTTCCCAGGTGAGCACAACTTTACCGATATCCCGTGAAGTTCCCAGGTCCACTGCGATAAATTGGGGGTCACTGAACTGGGAAGACCAGCGGGTGGCATAAAATCCATCCACCGCCTTGTCCCCTTCCAGACCCGGCCCCTCAATAGACGATACAATAACAGGTTTTCGATAGGCCAGGTTTTCCGGAGGAACCGGGATAACTTCCAGGGTATCAGCCAGTCTATTATTATCTTCGATACATTCCGGGATACTGTTCTGATCATCCACCCAGGCTTCAACAACATGGGTTCCCAGCTGGGCTGGCCAGCGGTTGTTCCCGGAGACGCCTAAATTAGCAGCAAGTAATGCCGCCCCCCCCGCCGGAATTGATTGAGTAAAGTCTGCTGAACGCGAGTAGAGCTGGCCATTAATGCGAAATGCCACATTATGGATTACTCCCGAAGGGCTTGGTCCGGTGCCCTGATTCAGCACCTGACATATAAAAATAACACTGTCCTGCCCGGTGGGATATCGGGGTACCCAACGTACATGGGATACCACCAAATCTGGTTTTTCGGGAGCTGCAAGAACCGTAAAAGAGCCGCTCAAGGGCAAATTATCGGAAGAACCGCCCGTTGTCACCGTAAAGGTACCGGGATGAACCGCAAAGGCATTGGTGTTTTCGTCGAAATAATAAAGCTCCTCGGCCGAGATTTCAAAACTGA
>CP070707.1:1174459-1181665 GCA_020350205.1 bacterium | reverse complement strand
AATGTCGAAGGAGATATGGAAATCTCGGTGGCCAGTGGAGACATCAGTGCCACAGACCTTAAAGGGTCCATTGAATTCAACGCCGCTTCAGGAGATATGGAAATTAAAAATGCCCGGGGCGAGTTTGATCTCAGCTGTGCCAGCGGAGACATTGACGTTCAAAAAATTGAACTGGTAGCCGGGAGTGAATTCAGTGCCGCTTCGGGAGACGTTTCGGTCTCTCTGGCGCGTTCCGCAGAACATGATCTTGAACTTTCAGCCGCATCTGGGGATGTTACACTTGACTACGATGGAAATAGCCTCAAGGGACGTTTTGAAATGATCGCAAGACATCACAGTGGCCGCATCTCCGCACCCGTAGCTTTCGACAGCGAAGAGACTTTTGAAAAGCATGGCAGAGAATATGATAAAAAAATTATCACCCGCTCCGGAAATAATCCTTTAATTACCATGGAATCTGCATCCGGAAATGTGACCCTGCGATAAAGCCAGACGGATATCGCACCCAGATTGCATAAACATATTATCTTTTTACTACCCCCGTTTTCTCTTAAGAAGAGAATTCGGGGGATGTTTTTATTGTTGCCGGATTTTTTGCCATTGTAATCCAGAAACATCATGAGACTGGTGATGATTTTTTGATTCTGTGCTACTTCTTTCAGAAGAACCGGAATCTTGTTCCATTAGAAATAATAAGCCGAATTTTCCTTTTGACTTATGCACTCCCTTTTTTATTTTTATCTATCTTCAGGATATCACTAATGAGCAGAGGAAAAAACAATTACAGTATAATTATTGAAGTGGTAAGAAAAATCCCCCGAGGAAAAGTGGCCACCTACGGTCAAATAGCCAGGCTGGCCGGTCTTCCCGGTCAGGCCCGTCAGGTCGGTTATGCGTTGCATCGGCTACCTTCCCATAGCGATGTACCCTGGCAGCGGGTGATTAACAGCCAGGGCCGGATCAGCTTTCCTCCTGATAGTGTTGCATGGAACATGCAAAAATCTATTTTACACTCTGAGGGTATTCACTTTGATCGAAATGAAACCGTTTCTCTCGCAAAGTATCAGTGGAAACCCCGGTAATACGTGAAATTCTTGCAGGCTATGATCAAACCAGTCATTCCACATCTATTCACATGAGTATCACTTATAGCATTCGCTACTATAACCCCTTTTTGCATAATAAAAAGAGATGCATAATTAAGTTCAATAATAACGCGGAATTATATTATATGTCATCCTGAGCAGAGCGAAGGATCTTGTTCCCATACAACCAATCGGGATTCTTCGCTAACGCTCAGAATGACACATTTTCTCTACTTTACTGACAATTAATTCCATTGAATTACGCATGACGGGTTCACTATAATAATATTGATATCATATCTTAATGTGTTCTTTTATTCTGCTATCCTGTCTCATCATTCATACCGCAAACTGTTTGCCGGATTAGCGTGAGCAATGCGGATAGTATGCCAGCTGACGGTGCCGATAGCGACCAGCAACGTCAGTATGCCCGACATTAAAAATATCCAAATCCCAGGATTAACATGATAAGCAAAATTGCCCAGCCAGTTCTTCATAGCCCAGTAAGCCAGTGGCCAGGCCACCAGGTTGGCCAGAATCACCCATTTCATAAAGTCTCTGGATATCATGAAGAACAAGGAAGTCACTGAAGCGCCTAACACTTTACGAATTCCGATCTCTTTGGTACGTTGTTCCGTGTTATAGGACACCAGACCGAACAGGCCCAGACAGGCAATAAAAATGGCAATCCCGCTGAACGCAAAAAAAATCTCACCCAGTTTCTGTTCGGACCGGTATAATTTATCAAATGTATCATCCAGAAAGTAATAATCGAACGGTCTCGCCGGCTCTATTTTTTTCCATACCGCTTCAATGGAACTTAACAGTTCTGGTATGTTCGTGGTGGTCATCTTTATCGAAAGGCAGCCGATATCCCGGGGCATTTTAAGCAGCAGTGGTTCCAGTGGGCGGTGCAACGATTCAAAATGAAAATCCCGTACAATCCCTATGATCTGATAAGGAACCTGTATGAATTTTTCCTTTTCAACGTCTGTCATAAAAACCCGCCTCCCAATGGGATCCTGCCATCCCAGCTGTTCTAAAAGCGTCTCATTTATCAGCATCGAACCTTCTAAATCTCCGGGAAATTCGCGGGAAAAATTCCGGCCCTTAATTATCTCTATTCCCATAGTTTCCACATAATCCTCATCAATTTCCAGAAGCGGGAAGGACTGCGGTTCTGATCCTGCCAGTCCTTCAAATTCAAACAGGGTCTCCATTCTTCCCCGACCGGGAACATGAGAGGAAAGCGCCACCTGTTCAATTCCCGGAATCATGCCAATTTCCGCTTTAAACAGCGGTGATTTTTGATGAACTTCTCCGCTTAAAGGAATAACCAGCACCTGATCTTTGTTAAATCCCAGGTTTTTATGGCTAATAAAATGGAGTTGGGTGTAAATTACCACGGTGCAAATCACTAATGCGATAGAGATGACATATTGTACTGTTACCAGAGAATACCGGAAAAAACCGGATCCACGACGGGATTTTTTGCCCCATTTCAGGACCTGTACCGGGCGAAACGCCGACAGATAAAACGCCGGGTAAATACCTGCCAGAATCCCCACTAAAATGGTCAGGCCAATCAGAGTCAACCCCAATGGCCAATCAGAAAACAGCTGAATGGAAAACTGTTTATCGATCAGTTCATTATAGAAAGGAAGCATACTATGAATGAAAAGCAGGGCAATAAGCATGCTTAAAAATGCATAAAAAAGGGCTTCTCCCAGGAACTGTGCAATTAACTTTTCCCGTGATGCACCCAGGACTTTTCGCATCCCCACTTCCCGGGCCCGTTCGTTGGATCGGGCGGTGGATAAATTGACAAAATTTATCCCGGCTATCAGCAGAATAAAAGCCGCTATCAGGATATAAATCCGGATCATGGCGATATTTCCCCCCGGTTCAAGCTCTCCCATTAAATTGGAATGCAGGTGGATACTGCTTAGGGGCTGTAAAAACAGTTCTGCCGTTACCCCCAGTTGGGCTGTAAATTCAGCAGTATTGGCAATCAATAATTCGGTGAATTTCTTATCCAGACCGTCTATTAGGGTCCCTTCCGCCAATTCGATATAGGTATGAAAATTGAATCCCATCCAATGATCCGGACGTTCAGGCCCACCACCAATACGGGTCAAAGTGGAAAGAGAAGCCAGCATATCAAATTTAAAATGCGAATTTTCGGGCATTTTATTAACAATCCCGGTTACCGTAAATTCATGTTTATTATTCCATTTCACTGTTTTTCCCAGTGCGTTCTCGCTGCCAAAATATTTTTCTGCTGTTTCCCGGGTAAGAACCAGGCTGAAAGGTACCTCCAAAAATGTATTTGGATCACCGTTCAAAATTTCAACAGCGAAAATATTCAGCACCCCGGGATCGGAGAAATAGATACCCGATTCCCTGAACAACTTGTTCTGATAAGATATAATTTTTTCGCCGGCCGACCTCAACCGTCCGGTATGAATCACCTCCGGAAATTGTTCCTGCAGTGTGGGTCCCAACGGTCCGGGACCCGAAGCCAGCTCCATCTGGCGATTGGGCAATGCAAGTCGGGTAGCAATCCGATACTTCTGGTCACTTTTAGGGTGGAATTGATCGTAACTCAGTTCGTTCCGGACATAAAGAAGAAGTAGCAGGCTAACTCCCAGGCCCAGTGCTAATCCAAGAACATTTATCAGGGAAAATTGCCAGCGTTTGAAAAAATTTCGGCTTATACTCTTCACATAATTTTGAATCATTTTACTCTCCTTTTTTGCAGTGAGTGCGTGGATACCCAATTTGACCATGATACGGCTGATATGTTGCAAAAAATATTGACTAAGGCGAGACCTGCTTGCAACATTTCAAGTGATTTGACATAATCCTAAACACCCCCGTGCCCATTCCGATAATTCTATATAACAATTGGCAGTGAACATTATCAAGTTTACGAGGGTATATTATGAACCGTTTAAAAGGGATCTACCTGGTTCTGAACTGGAAATCATTGGTGATTGCTTTTCTGTCCGTTTCCTCTACTTATTTATGCGAACAGCTGGATCTGACCGCAGATTTTCCTTTGGCGCTTATTACCATTGCCGTTGTTTTCCCTATAGTATTTTCCATCGGTGGCGCCTATAAGCGGCGGGAAACTGCATTGGATCAGTACGGTCACATGAAAGCCCATGGCCGAGCAATCTATTTTGCGTCACGGGACTGGCTGGAAAACAGTCAACCGGATGTGCTGAAAAATGCTCGTGATACCCTGGGCGAACTCCTGAAAAATTGCCGAAATCTGTTTATCGCCCCCGTTGAAGATACCGAAGGATTTGAACGGGAAATCTATCTGACCTTTTCCAGATTATCAAAATTCATCAACGGATTGAGAAAATTTGGTCTGGCTTCCGGAGAAGCTTCCCGTTTAAATCAATACTTAAGTAAAATGATGGTCGCCTTCGAAAGCATCAAGCATATCTATCAATACCGAACTCCTAAATCACTGCGGGCGTATAGCGATATTTTCATCGTGCTCCTTCCGGTGTTATACGGACCTTATTTCGCCCAGTTTGCCGGTGAGACAGCCCCGGGGCTGCAATATGTTCTGCCGGTTCTGTTGAGTATCATCCTGGTTTCTCTGGACAATATCCAGGATCATCTGGAGAATCCCTTCGACCAAATCGGGGCAGACGATGTAATGATCAATGCCGAAAAGTTCGTATCTCTTCTGGAATCAGAGTAATGAAATAATTTTTACCACCGGAAAATTTCACCGAAATTCTTCTTTGATCTTTCATCTTTAATCTCTAATCTTAAATCCTAAACAAAGGAGACTATGATGAATAACATCCTGTGGGTAACTTTATTCATACTTCTCATTTTTGGATTTTCCGGAATTTGTCAAGATAGTTTTCAGACGGATACTATCCGAACCGGCGAGGGCGAACTTACCATCACTTTTATCGGACATGGTACTCTGATGTTCACCTTTAAGGGAAAAGTGGTTCATGTTGACCCGGTCAGCCGCTATGCAGACTATTCAAGTATGCCCAAAGCCGATCTGATCCTGGTTACGCATCATCATGGAGATCACCTTGATTCCAGTGCCATCGTACAGGTGAGTAAAGACGAAACTTCTTATATCTATTCAAAAGCCTGCGAGGGGAAATTACCGGATAGTTTTCCACTACAGAATGGTGACGAGATTACCATCAAGGGTGTGACCATACAAGCGGTGCCCGCCTACAACCTGGTCCACAAAAGGGATAATGGTGAACCCTTCCATCCTAAGGGAATAGGTAATGGCTATGTGATCACCTTTGGAGATCAAAAAGTGTACATCGCCGGTGATACCGAAAATGTACCGGAAATGAAGCAACTGACCGGTATCGAAATTGCCTTCCTGCCCATGAATCTTCCCTATACCATGACGCCGGTGATGGTGGCCGATGCCACCCGGGCGTTCAAACCGAAAATCCTCTACCCCTATCACTTTGGACGCACCGATGTGAATGAGTTACTCAAATTATTACGTGATTTTCCTGATACGGAGATACGGATCCGGAAGATGGAATGAGGCCAGAGTGGCCCGGCTAGACCAACCTGGAAAGAAGCGGTAGAGGGCAGGAGTTAGGGATTCGGGGTCTGGGATTGAGCGAAAAATAATTGCCTGCAAGGATTGACCCTTTCTTTCATACCCATATCTTTCCGTTCTCTTACCCCCCCGGCTACTCAGACCCACATCTGATATTAACACTATCCCTGTCCTGAATATTCTTTTCCCTCAGTATTCATTCTAACTAAATATCTGCTTCTGGGGATGAAATGTGACACAAATTTGATCTTTTTGTGATACACTGGAAACAGATATATCGTATTTTTTGGGGGAAAACTAAATGAGGTGAAAACAATGAAATCATATAAATGGTTTTTTATGATATTAATTCTGGTATTCTGGGGATGCACGCGAACACAATCTCAAGAAATGCCGGATTCGGCTATTCAGGAAAATCTTGCCAAAGCAACATTTGCCGGTGGTTGTTACTGGTGCATGGAAGCAGCGTTTGAAAAACTGGATGGTCCGGTAGATGTTATATCGGGATATGCCGAGGGAGAAGGGGCTGACGGAAAAGTTGAGGCCATTCAGGTCACTTACAATGCACGGGTAATCAGCTATCCGGAGCTGCTGGATTATTACTGGCGTCAATTTGACCCCACAGATGAAGGTGGTTCATTCCACGATCGTGGTCCGGAATATGAGTCCTATATTTTTTATCACACCGACCGACAACAGGCGCTTGCCAAAAAATCAAAACAGAATCTGGATAGAGCCGGTATCTTTGAAAAACCACTGGTAACCAGAATTGTGAAATTCAGTAAATTCATACCGGTGGAAGAGTCAGAACAGGATTTTTACAGAAAAAATCCGGAACGGTATCATAGTTATCGTCAGGCCTCGGGCAGAGACGCTTTTCTCAAAAAATATTGGGGGACCCTTTCACCCAAACAATACCAGCGGCCGGCAGATGATGACATTCGGAATCAGTTAACGGAGCTGCAATTTCGGGTGACCCGGCAAAACGGAACCGAGCCAGCATTTCATAATGAGTATAACGCCAACGAGAAAACAGGTATCTATGTAGATCTTGTTTCCGGTGAACCCTTGTTCAGTTCAACCCATAAATATGAATCCGGGACCGGGTGGCCCAGTTTTACCCGCCCCCTTGATCCTAGATATATCAGTCGTAAAATTGACCAATCTCTGGTCTTCGAAACCAGGGTGGAAATACGCAGTAAGATGGGAAATTCTCACCTGGGGCATGTTTTTACGGATGGCCCGGCACCGACCTATATGCGCTACTGTATGAACTCTGCTGCACTTCGCTTCATTCTTAAAGAGGATATGGATGCCGCCGGATATGGACATCTTATGTGGCTGTTTAAACTAGACTGACCCGGTTTTGGATATAGATATTTTTTTGCAGGGAAATCCTTTATAGGCCGAGGTGATATGCAGATTCCATTTCCGAAAGAATGTTAATCTGTACAAAAAAATTTTCTCGGATGAAAAATCATTGATTATTATGCTTCAGTCTTTTAGTTTTGAACAGAGACTATCCGGGAGAAGCATCATGGCAAAAAC
>CP070707.1:1168803-1174359 GCA_020350205.1 bacterium | reverse complement strand
ATCCGGGTCCAGCTCCAGAACTTTTTCAAAGCTGGTCAGCGCCTGGGGGATTCTATTATTTTTATAATAGGCATATCCCAGGGATTCATAACCAGCAGAGGATTTCGGGAATAATTCAACTTTCTTTTTTAATATGGCATACAATATTTGTTCATCTTTCAAGGAATAATAATTATAAGCCAATACATCAATAAAGAATACATTGACAAGATCATGTTGAATTGCGATTTGGAAAACTGAGTTGAGAGCACTTTCTGCCCCGGTATTCTGGTTTTCTCGGAAAAGAGTTTCCGCATTATCCATATGAAGTTGCATGGTTTTTATCGCTGATGTGAGTTTTGTTTCCTTTGCCTGTGCATATTCCTCAGCTGCTTTTTTTGCCATAACAATCGCGGTGTCCAGGGCTAATTCTGCCGGGATAATTATATCAGGGATCACACCTTTTCCTTCCCAGTTGGTCCCGGTGACGGGATTGATTGCCCGGGAGGTTGGGATGTATATTTCAAACAGATCATCAATTTTATAGAGATCAACGGAATGAGCCCCTCCTTTAGTTGAATCCCCAATAATTACAGCTCTTTTTCTTACTTTCATATCATAGGCGAATGACTCCGCAGCGGAGAATGTTCTTTTACTCGTTAATATAAAGAGAGGAACGTCAGTGCATCGTTCCACTCCAATTTCCTTGATAGTCCAGTATTCTGTTAAGAAATCATCTTCCCGAGAATACCAGCTGTTCAATTGGGTTGGATAGACTAAAAAGTAACTGCTCAGGTACTCTCCTGAACCACCTCCATTTTCCCGCAGATCGATAATGATAGAATTTGCGTTAGACATAAATTTCATGGCAGCGTTCATCAGATCCCTGGTATCTGTAAAATAGTAAAATCTTCTGAAATCCAGGCAGGCGATATTTCCTTCAAGCCATTCAAGTTTGAAAAATCCATTATTTTCTTTTATCCCTAAACGGTGATAGCGAATGGGATGATGAAGTGAACCCTGTGGTTCTTCCCCGACATCGGTTGGTTCTATAACCCGAAAGTTGAAATGTTTATCCTGCGTAATTCGTATCAGATCGGCGGTAACCTGTCCGGCAAATTCTCTCATATCCGTAAAGGATATATAAGACCCACCCTCATAGGTTTTCCTGAATTCTTGTGCAAATAATTTGGCTTTCTGGGGATAAACATATTTTGCTTCCACTAAACTGTCGATCTTCTGAAGCACTCTCAGTTTGTAGACCTCATTATTAAAACCGATTTCAGATTGGGCAAGCCCGCCGGATGTATAAACCCAGAAAAAACATAAGAGGACAGATAACAATATTTTTAAAAATTTGCATCGTTTGGTCCGTAGTTTTTTTCTCATTGGCTTTTTTCCTGAGTATAAATTTGGGGAAATTAATATTAAAACAGATATTACACATGGGATTTTAATCTAGGGTAAGATAAAAAATGTACAAGAAATCATAATTATCAAGAATTTTTTCATCTCAATTCTCCTGTTTTTTATGATAAATCAATATTTTGATGATCCGGGTTATTGAAGAACGGGGGTTATGCTGGTCACGGAATAATACTGAGGTTTGGTTGCACTGAGCCATGATGAAAATAAATTCGGTTTTTTTCCGGCCGCTCGCATTTTTCCAGAAAGGGTGGAATCAGATTAGTTTCGTCACCGGAGCCGCTGTAAAAAAAACAGGAATGGACGCAAAGTGCTATAAATATTTTCTATTCTCCCTGCCACAGGAATGCAACCCCGCGTTTACCCAAAATATAGTCATCAAATATCAGAGTCGCAGGCTGTTCCGCCATGCCGAGGCATACATGGAGAGGAAGCAGATGTTCTTCGCGAGGATGACAATAGCGAGCAGACGGGACTTTCTGCCATTCGATAAGTCGCTGCACGCGCTCGGATTGGGAGAGTGAACCGACACATACCTCAATCAGCCAATCCTGAAAATCATCATTTGCGGGGTCCGGTGCATTTACACCCTGCCAGGAAAATGCCCGCATGTTATGGAATGAAAATCCAGATCCAATCACCAGGATATTCTCTGTCAACAAATCACGTAAAGCTTTACCAAGCGCAATATGCGCCGCCGGATTAAGCCCGCGTAATAAGGAAAGTTGAAGCGACGGGATCTCGGCTCGAGGGTACATAAGCTTTAGGGGGATGAATAAGCCATGATCAAATCCCCGCTGAAGATCAATGTGGGTGGGAATATTATTTTTTTCCAGTAATCTGGCGATCCTTTTGGCAAGCTCAGGATGGCCGGGAGCTGGGTAGGTCATTGCATAGGCTTCTGCAGGGAAGCCATAATAATCATACAACATAAGTGGGTTTTTTGCACCTAGTAAGGTGGCATTATTTTCTTCCCAATGAGCACTGATAACCAGAATAGCATCCGGTTTCCTGAGGCGATCAGGTAGCGTTTTCATAAAATCCACCATTGCCTTATGGCTGGGATCTCCAAGAATGGGAAGAGGGCCCCCACCATGAGAGAAGTAGACAATCTGACCTTTAGATTGAGGATAATTTTGGTCCAACTTATTAATCTTTCCAGTATATTATTTCATATATTTTACAATTCATTGAGACATTTGACATCCACCATCTAAAACTTAAGCTACCATGCTCTCGGCATAAAGTAAAAAAGTTATCATAATATTGCCATCAAGTTTATGATCGACTTTTCCGTCGCGAAGGAATCCCGTTCGACCGGGGACATCTCCTTGTCGGGAAAAACTTCCTGGAAAACAAATATTCTAATCAGTTTTCACGGCTCGCCCGCTTCGCTCTTTCCATTTATTTCCACAGTGCTGACATTGATATCGATTTCTGGGATAGAAAACGGGAAATCCAAGAAATAATATACTTACCAGTGACCATCTTCTCTCCCAATTTATTTGTGTCACTTTTTCACTCTCACATTCAGGACATATTATTTTTTCTTCACGGTTTAATTCTTCGACTTCTACAGCAACATTCGATAATATCTCCTTAGCTTCCGTGGCATGCTCTTCATATACTTGCAGTTTGATTCCTCCTATAGCATTTGCGAAAAGCCAATTAACACTGATTGTCTGTGAATCAATAATGAAAGCATTTATTCCACATGCCTCAAGATGAGTCTTTGCTAAATCAGCTTCCCAGGGTGAAGAAAATTTTTTGATTGTTACCAGTCTGGAATTCATAGTGACAACATGCGAGATAACTGATTTCTTTATCTTTTATTTGAAATAGTTAACATAAAACCCATAAAAACATTCTTTTGAAGTTTAGGTAGATTTATTTTCCTGAACGAACAGATATCCAAAACCAATCGTGAAGAATAAATAAACAAACACGATTCCCCATCCCAAAATATTTAATCCTCCAGATAGTTGAATAATGAGGGTAAATATTAAAGCAATCCCGTCATAAACAAACAGATGAAGTATGATTGCTTTGCGTGAAACTGATTTTTCGGCATTTCTGGCAAACCAGGTGAGCATAAGATTTCCCATGAGTGCCGCCCCATATTCCCGGGCCGTCAGAGCTGCCCCGGGACCATAAGAAGTACCCAAGAGATGCAATAACTGAGCCGGTAAAAAAAGTAATAAAGGACCAAAACCAAGACAAACAACGGCCTTAATAATCATCAGAGACTTGAATTTCATGATACCTCCGCTTGAATTATTTTAGATATACCAATCGGTGTTTCAGCCCCCTCACCTCTCAGGTTGACTGCGGGAGCTCATCACGAATTTAATTAGTTTTTATCGTTTAATCATTTTAAATATCCGCTTCATTATTTGGTAAAAATGTTATTAAGAATCTGTTTTGCAGATCATCACGTACGCCAACTAACTTTTTAAAACAATCATACCAACCGTCACTGCGAGACCACCCCAGCCCATATTGAGATGGACCAGGAATCGCTCCTCCTGCTCCATATAGCCATCCAGCACCGAAGCATGTCCAAAATCATTGCCATTATCAAAATAAAACATCAGGGGACGCTGAGCGTCTATCTCACATTTGATTAGTCTACGAATTCTATCTTTCTCACTTAAATATTCTTGTTTTGTGTACTCGTAAAATCCTACTTTGCAATCCAGGTGTTTCTCCAGTCTCAACACCATTGTTTCATGTGAAAGGTAACCAGACGATCCGAAATCCGTGTAAATAAGAGTAGCAATATATATAGATGTATTTAGCAACCTGATCCTTCGAAATAGTGGTTGATTGTCTGTTAAGATTGTTCGCAAATTGGTCATGATCGAAGCTGTAATCGTCGAGATCAACTTCTATTTTTTTACCTTTTGTCGTTGTGTATTCAATTTTTCCGGTGGGATTGAGCCGGTGAAAATGAGAAATTTGGGCAATTGCAGTTGCCCAGCAACCGGCATCAATATCATATTCGACATATTTTGAATAATCGCCGATTTGGTGCCTGCTTGTGGTAAGGAGAAAAGGAGATTCACCCACAACCTCCATGACATTGGGATGTTTTAGCAGCTGAGATACGAGCTCGAGCAAGGAAACCATAACAAGAAAAATAAACAACATATATAAATAGCGACGTCTGAATTTCAAATGGAAAACCCCTTTAGTTTTTTCATTGACAAAACGGTCCTACTAGCCGCCCGGAAAGACCTTCATGAGGAGAAATACTGGCTGGGTAATGTTGTCATGATCCACAGTTATGACCACCGGCCCCTTTTATTCCCGTTTTAAAATACCTGTGAGCTTTAGCCGTCTTTTCGAACGGATAGTGTCTAACGATTACAGATTTCAGCTTTCCCGCTTAAACAAACCCTCTTATGCAAGTGAGATCTTCAGGCGTTTCCTTTAAGAGTGGAGATAATGCTTTATTGCCGGTTGCCAGCTACAGCCATACAATTTGCATAAATTGCGACAGCCCGAAGGTTGTCAAGAGAAAAGTGCCGCCATTTTTTAGTGATTTGAAAATAAGCTCCTTCGAGGCTCTTTTTGAACATTAGGGCAAAAAGTAACATGGCCAATGGAGCTGTTATGGTACACGGAATGCCCAGAAGGTGTATCTTTTCTGAAAAATCAGAATAGAAATAAACAAAGGCAATAAGAGGGGTCACCAGGGCATTGGCCAGAAAAGAAATTCTGACCCATTTTTGAAATCTCACTTTCTCAAACACAGGGAGGGTGAACAAGGTCGCATTAGCGAAAAATGCCGCGATGCCAAACCGAAAGCCTTTTCTATAACTTCCTGCGTTCATGATCCTGCTCATTAAATTTGAAGTAAAAGTTTAATACTGTCTGCTTGGTCTGAATATTTCATCAGGCAAGACAATCCGATGTTTTGCAAGCATACAAGTGCAGCTGTTAAACGCTTTAAATCCTCGTTTTTTTCTAATTTTCTTTCAAATATTCTAAGATGAATAACTGAGGTTCTACGTGTAAGGCCTTTTCATTAATGGTAATATTACAATCCCCATACTCGGTTACGATATCGAACATCTTGGCAAAATCACCCAAATCGTCCTCATACGCCTTATTGGATGATTTTTCTGTCTTGAAATGCATGGGTATGAC
>CP070707.1:1162315-1168703 GCA_020350205.1 bacterium | reverse complement strand
TGATTCAGGCTTTCCAGATACCAGTTATTTGCTTCAGTAGTTCCCAGACAATCATTACGGATTCCACCTCCACGATCCGTCACATATTTCGTGGCAAAATTGTCATCAAAGGCAATCACTTTGGGTTTATCCGGAAAAGCATAAAAATAATCATCTAAAATGGTTTGCTTGGTGGACTGCGTCGCAGCCAGAGAATCATTCAAGTAAACATGCCATTCGCCCCAGAATCCATAAGAGCCGATATCTATCCAGGCCACCCTGTTGTCCTGGTTATACCGCACACCCAGGGCCTCTATCATATTCTGATGCGCTTGCAGAAAAATCGGATCGTCCCAATCTGGTGCTAAGCCCTGCTGTCCATCAATGGTATAAGGGCGTAGCTTTACTCCTTCATTGACCAGCCAGTCCGGAATATCGTAGACATTTCCGCTGCCGGGGGTGCAGGCTGAAATTCGGAAACCCACTCTTCTTCCGGTTTGTGAAATATTGCCCCACCCCTGTTCAAAATAGGTCCAGTTAAAAACTCCTTTCTGTGGTTCGATGTCCCGCCATTCAAAAGTTTTATACTGTAATTTTGTATCATATACCGGATTTTGGTTTCCGATCCAGGGAACAAACCCCTTGAAGGGATTAGGCAGTACATCCTCAATTTCTTCCAGGATTAAATCCCCGTTCCCGGTTTCGGTAGGACTCTTTTTTGAACAATGAAACAGACCCAGAAGAATAAGTCCGATTACGAAACCGGTAAGACACTTATTTGAAATCATCACAGACCACCCTAGTTTAATTCTACCACTATCAAACCATAAATCCCCAGCTCAGATAAAACTGTGGTTAAAAATTGTCTTTCCCCTGATGTATCTATGTCATACTGGATTGGTTTTAATTGGGTCAAATCTCCGGCATAGAGCACCTGTTTTACCTGCATGTCATCCGGCAATGAAATCTGAACCGGGATCTTTTCCCGTGGGGTAATATCCCCATCCAGGGTCACATCGTAATTAACCAGATGCAGTAAAAGTATATTTTTCTCTTCATTTTCCATCGAAGTTATTTCAACCAATGGATGCAATTCGGTAAGACGGGTTAAATTTTTATCCTGTAATTTCAAAATTTCATCCACAGCCGTTTCCAGTTTACTTCGTAATTCTGGATGAATCCGGTTGCGGGTATAGCCTTCCGGTATATCAGGAAAAACATCCGCCATGGATGGTCCAAAGGTGGTAAATTCAGATTTCGCCTTGGCCGGGATCAGGAAGCGATGATCCGGAATTGACAAGGGTAGATAAACGATTTTACCTTTATCGATTTCTTTTTCTTTTTTGTCAACCGGATATTGTTGATGACCCAACATATTAGCCAATACCAGCTGTTTCTGGGGCAAATTATACTGATTTTTTTTGCCACATTCGCCCGAGACCAGCAACTTACCTCCATTTGCCACATATCGCTCTAACGCCTTCTGTTTTTCTTCACTTAATAACGGTAAATAGGGCAACCAGATGAGATCGTATGGGGCCAGGTTATCTGTCAGAAGATCATCTTCGATCAGCATCACATGAGCGATTCCACGGTCAGCCAGTACCCGGGAGGCGCTGAAAGCAAAACTGATTTCATCAGCCAGATATTGATTCAGGGAAGCAAGGACAGCCACTCTTCCGGATAATTGTGCCCCCAACAGGTACTGCTCATTCGCCGCCAAAAACTGATACATGGTCGTAGCGCCCGGGGGTGTCTCCCGCTTTTCCCGGAAAATAGCATGATTAGCAACAGCCTCCGCAATATTGATCTGGGCCATGGCACTGAGGCATTTTTCGGTCGGATTGGGAAAGATAGGCGGGGTAATTTCAGTAGCATAGACAATCACCGGTTTTCCATGAGAAGCGGCAGATAGAAACTTTAATGCAGGGCTATTGGTAATTTTGATGCCGTCCTCTGTTTTTCGGGGAGCACTGTCCAAAAATTCCTGCATTTCCGAATAAATAAAGTCATCATATCCTGACCGCCCAAGTAATTCGATATTGCCGGCAGCATCATAGGCAATCGGGCCGTAACCAAAACCGCCAAAAATATTGCCTGAGATCAGGAAATTCGGATTAACTTCCCGGGCAGCCTGACGTAGTTTTCGGTGGAATTCTGCGACTGTAAATCCCCGAAATACTACCCACTCCATCCAGAAATCATTTCCGCGTTCCCGGGGTAATTGCATCTGATCATAATCTGAGGTCCCATACTTAGCCTGCCCAAGGTCGGGGGGTAAATGTTCTTTCAGGTATCGAATAAAATTTGCCCGGGTATAATCACAGTAACAGGTTCCCCCGGCAATATGCGTCCAATCCACATAGGATCCGTCGATTCCGGTTTCAGCTTGTGCCCGGATTTTTGCCTCCATCACCTGGACGTAATCCGGATTATCAGGACATCCCCAGGCTTCAAATTCGCCGGTAGTTTCCCGTCCATAAGGAGCATAACGGTAGTGGGGAAAGGATCCGTCTGGTCTTACCATAATCCAGCTGGTGGGATCAATTTCAGGACGGGGACCGAGAAGGTCGGCGAAGTCATTCCAGCGCTCATTGTAAAAGTCAAGATAATCTATCTGATCTTTCCGGGGCTGATCCTTATTGGTTGCAGTTTCCCCATTCAATGATGTTGATAAATAACGCAAGACGATATACCCTTTTTCATGATAGGAGGCATTAAATAAGCGGGCTTCTTCCATTTTTTGATTAAACTCTTCACGGGAGATTGACTCGAAATTTGGCGCACCACTTCCAAAAGTAATCGTCATATGATTTCTTTTCAGAAAATCCAGATCCGCTTTCTGCCCCAGGCGCCAGTGTCCCCAATCTACCAGAGGTTGCCATTCTCCTTTGGTCTCATTTTGAAGACAACCCGCCAGCAGTGATAAAATCATGAAGACAGAAGTCATTATAGTTTTTTTCATGGTTGGAATTCCTCTGAATAAATATTGCGTTGTAAAGATTATTTTTATAATAAAGTAAATTTACAGAATTTCTTCTTTATTGAAATTTTATAACCATGTTTCCAATTCCACTAAAAGCAGGAAGGACCACTGAATACTTCCCTTCTTCGGTCTGCCAGTTTACCGGTTTTGATTCCCACAGGATTTGCTGGGGTGGATCTTTCGTACCAAAGATGACTTCCCGGTCAGTAGCCTCCTCTTCTTCAAATACCAGCGTGATCTTTTTATCGCTCTCCTCCAATCCTGTCAGGGTGGCATCGCACCGATAGAGGGTAAATAGATCCTTTCGTAATAATTGCAGCTTTATCTCACGATCAGAGTAAATAAAACCCTTCAATATTTTATCTCCTCGATGGTTCCATTCCTGCCAATCTGCATGCAAAACAACTGCAGGAGACGGGCTGTAAAAATTAAAACGGGCCTTGCTTCGAGTAAGAAGGGTCACCTCAATGCTCCCATCCTGCACGTCAACATCAGGAACACGTTTTGATGCATAGGTGAGGCGTGGTTTCTCACTGGGGATATCCCCTAATTTTATCTGAATATGGTTTTCTCCATTCTTTAGATTTGGCAAAATGACCACTTGTTGATTAAATGCCGGGTGGTCCCTCCCATTTATTTTTACTTCCTGAATATATTTAGCGCTGTTTTCTACCCTTATACCCATTCCTCCTGTGAAATTAGGCAGAGTATCCAAGCGGCAGTGAGAAAAATCCAGGTAGCAATCAACCGTTGTCCCATTACTTTGCCACCGATAATTCCACTGGGCCATAATCCTTAATTTCTGAAGCAGGTCTTCCGGAGTGGGGCAATAAATATCATGAGTGCTGAATTTAGCTTTGAGTGCATCATACATGGCAATATTGTTTTTATTAATGATCCGGTCTTTCCCATATTGCGGTTGCGAGGTAATGGAATAATCATGCCACATCTGATTAAAGAGGACTCCTTTTCCGACGTTCAGAAACAGATGCTCAAATATCGCCTCTTCATAGGCCGTAATCTGCTGCGTGGTATAACTCCAGGTAGGATCATAAAACCACTGGTAATCCGGTGAGGGGGTATTCTCCAGAACCACCATATTTTTATGAGGACCAGTATACCAGGTGAGATTTCCATAGCCCAGGGGCATGTCCTGTTCAAAGCCATGCGTCATATACAGAGTGAATCTCCGGGCGATCTGTTCATAGTCATCCATATGAATGGTATTACCCGGATTAATAAACCACTCGATCTTGCCAACCGGATATTCATAATCCGCTGTATTGAACTCAATTTCCTTAATAGCCTCGTCCAGCTCTTCGACCCAGCGTTGTTCATTCATGTCACGGTCAATTTTATGGAAACGGCTGTGCGTGCCAATTTCCCCGCCCACAGCTTCTAATTTAGATCCCAGCGGAGCAAGATCCTGCCAGCCGGCTTTGGTGGCACTGCTGGAGACCCAGGCATACACCGGCACTACCCCACTTTGCCTGGCAATTCCAATCAGGTAATTTATAGTTTGAATCTGTGCATCCAGATTACCACTGGCATCAGCATCTAATCTGATGATTGCTGTCAGGGCTGCATTGGACAATTGAGGTGCAGGAAAAGGCTTCTCCGGGGAGCCATAAACGGCCCATTGTACTGCCCGAACCATCAGATTAAAGAGTTGATTGGGATAGAATACCTGTGGCTGGACATTCCTGAAGAAAGAAGCTGCCCCGGCCCAGGTACTAAAATCACTGACGAGGATGAGACGCCCACCGGCCTTGAAATGTTTTGTGGAAAGAAAGGGAGTACTTTTCTTTCCATCTGTGAATACCAGTAAGGTTTCACCTCCTTCTACAGGTTTAAGAATGTTTAACCCATTTACCAGATGTTGTGTCACGAACTCCCCCCGAGCTTGATTCCGGGTGATGAAATGTTCTGTGGTATTTACCTGGATTCTATATTCAGAGTCACCCTGAAATCCTTCATACTGAAGTCCTATAAGCATGTCGAGTTCGGAGTGATTCCTCTCGATCGCATCGCCGGAATAAATTGCAAAAGGCCCATCGATGATGAGACTTCCCCCACTTTTTATGTAATCGTGTAGTGGATCAAGCAATTTCATATAAAGTGAATCTGCAACATATCCACATTGAGCTATAACCAGAGCATGATATGATGACAGGTCATTTCGCGGGATATCTTCCAGAAAGAGACAATCATAGGGCATACCGGCCAGATTCGCCACCCCTGCCCATCCATGAGCCGCCATCTGGGTTACTCCCCAATGATGCTGGAAACTGGTTTTGCTAATCACAATTCCCATGCGGGGATTTTCAAAGGAATCCGCTGATGTAAGAGCACTGCCCAACAGCAAGAATACCATACTCAGTTCGAGAATTTTAAATTTCATGTCAATTTCTCCTTCAACCACCTTCCTTTTATTGTCTTTTATCCCCTATTCCGCCTGCAGCAGCACCTGCACCATATATCAGGCCGGAATCGGAATCGATTAAAAGCATTGCGGCACCTCCGATCCCTCCTTCCCTGATTTTTGTACGATGCCCTCGCTTTGACAATTCTTCAATAACGTCCTTCGGAATTTTTGACTGTAGGAGGAGGCTGGCTATTTGGGGGGGATCCTGTCCGAACGAACCGGTATGGTGACTTGTGGCGAAACGGGGTGATTTCACAGCTTCTGCCGGAAACATCCCGAATTCAGTGTAATCGAGCAACAGCTGCAAGGCTACCTGATCCTGTAAATCTCCACCGGCAATACTGATCGCAATTAGCGGCTGGTTATTTTTCAAAACCAGAGTCGGTGTAAGCGTTATTCTTGGGCGTTTACCTGGCTCAATGCAGTTGGGATGTCCTTTCCAGGTATTCAGACTCACCAAACGGGTACCATGGATGATACCGGTTTCCCCGCCTGAACCGGCGGTACTTCCTAATCCACTGGGAGTGGCAACGACGACGTTACCCCACTGATCTGAAACACACAGGGTGGTCGTTCCCCCTTGTCCAGTCTGCGGGAATTTATTCAGGTATCTTTCCTTCATCAGAAACGGATCACCGGGAATAATTTCATCAGATGCTTTACCCCTATCAATGAGAGAACGACGAAGGTCACTGTAATGGTCAGACAGCAAAGCCATTATGGGAATACTGGAATATCGCGGATCACCGTAAAAGGCATCGCGGTCCGCCATTGTCAATTTCATGGATTCTATGACGGTATGAATATAATCGGCCGAGAGAAACCCCATCTCTTTAAGATCAAATCCCTTCAGAAGCTGGAGTGACTGAAGTAAATACGGACCCTGCGTCCAGGGGCCACATTTATAGATGGTATAACCGTGATATTCCACCTGCAGCGGCAGTTCGATACGGGTCACATGGGAAACCAGATCCTTTTTTCTGAGAAAACCACCATTT
>CP070707.1:1154242-1162215 GCA_020350205.1 bacterium | reverse complement strand
TGCTGATCCGACATGCGGATGTACTTGATAAGGATCAAAAACCCCGGGAGAAGATTTTGTCGGAGATGCTCCATCAGGCGGTCATGACTTTGACGGGTTCTTCCGATGTTCAAGAAGCCTGGAAACAACTGATCACTCCTACCGATATCGTGGGTATTAAATCCAACATCTGGCATTATCTTCCCACACCACCCTCCTTGGAAAGTGCGATTGTCAGCGGAGTTCGTTATGCCGGCGTAACAGACAAAAATATTAGTATTGATGATCGCGGGATTTTGCGAAATCCCATATTTAAAAATGCCACCGCTTTAATCAATGTGAGACCCTTGAGGACCCATTACTGGTCGGGAGTAGGCACCTTGCTGAAAAATTACATCATGTTTGTGGAACGGCCATCCGATTACCACGGAGACACCTGCGCGGATTTAGCAAAACTATGGAAACTGCCGCAGATTGAAGGTAAAACCCGTTTGAATATACTGGTTATGCTTACCCCGCTCTTTCATAGTGTGGGGCCGCATGCCTTTAATGCTCAGTATACCTGGGCATACCGGGGATTACTGGTCGGCTTGGATCCGGTGGCAGTAGATGCGACCGGTCTGAGAATTCTGCTGGCCCAAAGACGGGAATATTTTCAGGAAGATCGCCCCCTGAATCCCCCGGCGAAACATATTTATCTGGCAGACACTCGACATCATTTGGGTACAGCCGATCCGGCAAAAATAGAGTTGATCAAGCTTGGTTGGAAAGAAGGCGACTTAATTTAAGAAACACCGGGAAGATTTTTTTGGGATATGAGATAAAGGAGTAAAACCCATGGATACCTTAAAAGAAAAAGTTGATGACTTTCTTTCTCAGAAGTGTATTGCGGTTGCCGGCGTATCCCGCAATGAATCACCCGAAGCTGGGAATTTAATTTATAAGAAACTGAAAGAAACAGGATATACGGTTTACCCGATCAATCCGAATGCTGACATGGTAGGGAGGGATCCCTGCTATCCGGATTTAAAAAGCACCCCCACCCCGGTCGATGGTGTCGTTATTTGCACCAGGCCCGGAGTGGCGAATGAGCTGGTTAAACAATGTGCGGAAATTGGCATTAAACGGGTATGGATGCATCGCTCTTTTGGCCAGGGAAGTGTTTCGGATGAAGCGGCGGACTATTGTCACCAACAGGGTATTACGGTTATTTCTGGTGCCTGTCCGATGATGTACTGTCAACCGGTGGATTTTGGCCATAAATGCATGCGTTGGGTGTTAGGGGCTTTTGGAAAGCTCCCGAAATGATTCAGATAGGGTAAACACAAAATTAACTTTTTTAATTTCTCCTGCTAATTATGGAATTTAGCATCGAATTGAACTTGACAAATGAGCTGAATATTCTTTAATTGAATTGACTTTAGTTAAAGGGAAATAAGTATGTGGCCTAACCTGGGATATATTGCGATCGGACTGGTAACCGGACTGCTATTGGGTTGGATCATTTTACAGACCCGCTTCTCCGCGAAACAGAAAATGTTGGAAATTGAAAATGTGCAGCTCAAAAAAGATCTTGAAGCTGATGTTGAACGCATGAAATGGCTGGAAATGACCCAGGATAAACTTAAAGAATCTTTTAAAGCCCTGTCATCCGATTTATTAAGTGCAAATTCTTCCCTGTTTTTAAACCAAGCACGCGAGAAATTGTCTGAAGTCCTGGAGCTTCAGAAAAGAGATTGGGGATTGCACAAAGAAGAATTTAAAAGTATGGTGGATCCGCTGAGTAAAAATCTGCAGGAGCTTGATAAACAGATTCAGGAGTTAGAGCAAAAACGGGAAGGTGCCTATCAGGGGTTGATCCAGCAGGTCAGCCAGCTGGGATTATCCTATCAGGAACTGCAAAAAACTACTTTAAATCTTACTCAGGCATTGAAATCAACCACGATTCGGGGACGCTGGGGGGAAGTTCAGCTTCGCAGAATTGCCGAAATGGCGGGAATGATCTCTTATGTGGATTTTAATGAACAGGTAACAGTGGAGGAGGGGCGGCCGGACATGCTGATTCATCTTCCCAATCAGGGAATTATACCGGTAGATTCGAAAGTTCCCATGAATGCCTATCTGGAATCTCAGGAAATTCAGGAGGAGGATGCCCGTCAGCGGAAGTTGGCAGAACATTCCCGGGCCATGAGAGCTCATATGAAATCACTGGCACAAAAGGCGTACTGGTCCCAATTTGACCGATCCCCTGAATTTGTGGTGATGGTGGTACCTTACGATTCCGGTTTAACGGCGGCGTTTGAGAAAGATGGCAAACTTCTGGAAGACGCCCTGGAGAATAAGGTTTTGATCGTATCCCCTGTTTCTTTACTCGCTTTGCTTAAAGTGATTGCCTATGGATGGCTACAATTGCAGCTGGCAGAAAACGCTCAGAAAATTGCCGACCAGGGCAAGGAATTATACAACCGTTTTGTCACCTTCAGTGGTCATCTGAGTGATATGGGCAAAAAGTTAAACATGACGGTGCAATCATATAATAAATCAGTCGGTTCTCTGGAAAGCCGAATCCTTCCTTCCATTCAACGCTTAAAAGAGATGGGAGCCGGGACGGCAGACGCTCCGGAAATTTCTCCGATTGACTCACAGGCCCGCGACCTGCCTGAACCTCCCGAGACCGAAGAGGATTAAATTTTTCCTCTGTGAATTCCGGTAAAATTTTGGTAACTCGACTTTCTTCTAGCCATAGTATTTTTAATTTTCTCTCTGGTTGCGTCTTTCCGCGAAATTCATAACATTTGAGGGAGATTATTTATTGCAGGGAGAATTGGGAATATGGGCTCCCGGGTTATCATTGGTATTCATGGATTAGGTAATAAACCTCCTGCGCAAATCTTAAAAACCTGGTGGTGTAAGGCAATTAACGAAGGACTTCGCCGAATCCAGCATCCGGGTGTTTTTTTTCGGTTTGAACTGGTATATTGGGCGGACATTTTTCATCCCACCCCACTCAATGTCCAGGAAACCGATCCAAAGAGTTCACATTATATTGAATTCCCCTATACGACAGCTACCGAGTTTTCTGAAAAATCCCCCAGTAAATGGCGCCGTAAAGTTTTGGATTTTTTGGAAAGGCAGATGGATCAAATCTTCTTGAAAAAAGATAAAATTCCACCATTCCAGTCGGTTACCAATCTAATTATTCGCCATTATTTCAAGGATCTAGATTTATACTATACTGCCACTGTAAAAGCTGAAAACGATCAGGAAGTTGCAGCAAGGGATGTCATTAAACAAAGACTTATCGGTACACTCCGGAAATTCAGGGATAAGGATATTTTGCTGATTGCCCATTCAATGGGATCAATTATTGCTTATGAAGTACTCTGCTCTTTGGCATCAGAACTCAGTGTTGACACTTTAATAACTATCGGATCGCCGCTGGGTCAACCGCTGGTGATGTCGAAATTTTTAACTGAATTTTTTCCGAAACATGGAAATGCCTCAAAACCTGTAACACCTGAGAATATTAGAAAAAATTGGTTTAATCTTTCTGATCTGGGAGATCATGTGGCGATGAACTATAATCTGGCTGATGATTATGAAATGAATACAGCAGGACTTGGACCGCAAGATCAGGTAGTGTTCAATAATTATGTCTATCAGAACAAACGAAATCCGCATAAATCTTACGGATATCTGAGAACGCCAGAGTTTGCCAATATAATTTATCAGTTCTTGTCACGAGATCGCAGTAAACTGGGCTTCTGGTTTTCAAATCGTTACCTCGAATTAACACAAAAGTTATTCGGGGACAAGCGCTAAAAGTTGAATACATATTTGATTTTATCCAAAATAGAAATGTACGGGTTTCGTAATTATATTTTACTTTTGATTTTAGTCTCTGTTTTTATTTTGGCAGGGTTTTCGATGAAATTCCTGGTCAGAAAAATGATCTACCCGGGAAGTCTTGTCGCGGTTCCCGATTCTCCCCCTAGCCCGCTTCTTCAACTCAGACTCACAGTTTCGGAGAATGTGAATATCCAGGCGTGGTATTTTATTAAAAATCCGGAATTTCCATTTGTCCTGTACTTCCATGGAAATGGTGAGAATTTACAGACGGTCTGGCTCAGTGGTGTGATGGGTCAATTCCGGCAGTTCGATATAAATTTTATGGCTATCGATTATCCGGGGTACGGTCGCAGTGAAGGCACTCCACATGAAAGTACTCTCCTGCAGAGTGCAGCTAAATCAGTCGATTGGATTGTGGATACATATCCTGCATCAAAAATTGTTCTGTGCGGCTGGTCTTTAGGGGCTGCAGTCGCCCTCTTAACTGGCAAACGATATCCTGAAAGTGTTCATGGACTAATAGCCTTATCTGCCTGGACCTCCCTGGAGGATGTTGCCAGGAAGCATTATCCGGATTGGCTTGTAAAACACTTTTTGAATGAAAAATATGCCTCTTTTGAAGTGGCGGCCCAGTTAAATCAGGCGGTTCTTCTGATTCATGGTGCAGAAGATACCATAATTCCGGCAGCTCATTCCCAGCAACTGGCTCCAAAATTTCCTGCCCTGCGGGAGTACCTGCTGATTGAGGGGGCGCATCATAATGATCTACTGGGATATCCGGAAGTTTGGGGCAGTATCGAAAGATTTTTGGATACATTCAGGCAATAATTTTCTGATTTGTGGAAGAGTGCTGATCCTTATATTTTTGGTAACAACAAGTCAGATCAAGATCACATTATATATCGTGAGCAATATCAAAGAAGTCTTCTAGGAAAGAAAAATATTTAGGGCTCTCTGAAATGTTTTGGTCCATCAGCAACTTTTTTTTATATTAGCCTCGCAAAAAAATAAATCATGTCAGAGATAATCTTTAAATTTTTTCACTTTAAAACAAAGGAGAAGCACCATGCGCGGATTGTACACAGCTGTTGTTATATTTGTTTTACTATTTCTGGTGATGACTACAGGCTGGGCACAGCTTGATCTTCCCAGACTGAGCCCTGAAGCCAGTGTCTCACAGACCATTGGAATCACCAAGGTCACGGTGGATTATTTTCGGCCTGGTGTAAAAAACCGGGTTATCTGGGGAGAATTGGTCCCCTATAATGAAATATGGCGGACCGGTGCGAACAGGGCCACGCTTATATCCTTCGATTCGGATGTAACCATCGAAGGCAATAAGCTCGCCAAGGGGAAATATAGCTTTTTCACCATCCCTACACCGGGAGAATGGACCATCATTTTTAATAAAAATACTGATTTGTGGGGCACATCCGGGTACAAGCAGGAAGAAGATGCCCTTCGGTTTCAGGTAAAACCTGCTGCTGCAGAGTTTACCGAAAGAATGATGTTCTCTGTTATAGATTTACAGGACGATGCAGCAACCCTGGTTTTGCAATGGGAAAAACTGCAAATTCCCTTGAATATTAAGGTAGACGTCAACACGATGGTCATGGAAGCTGCAGCGCAGGCGATTAATTGGCGAACTCCCTATCAGGCTGCCGGTTACGTTTTAGATAGTAATCTTGAGCTGGAGAAGGGTAAAGCGTGGCTGGATATTTCTCAGTCGATCGAAAAAAATTACTGGAACACCACCTTACAAGCGCGTTTTCTGGAAAAAATG
Organism: bacterium; assembly: GCA_020350205.1. Taxonomy (GTDB): domain Bacteria; phylum Calditrichota; class Calditrichia; order RBG-13-44-9; family RBG-13-44-9; genus RQOF01. The sequence goes on along the minus strand of CP070707.1, from coordinate 1,156,604 downwards.
GGAAAGAAAAAAGATGCGGTTAAAACCATGGAAGAGGCGCTGAAGATGGCGACTGAGATGGACAGAGCTCCCTTTAATCAGGCCGAAATGGAATCTCTATTAAATGAATGGAAAAAATAAATAATACTGCCAGGGCGAAATCGGTCAACCGGATTTCGCCCTGTTGATAGGGAGCCGTTAAACATCAAACCGGTGCCTCCCTTTTATCGAGTATTTGTATTACGAATGCTAAACCAATCACTCCCAGACAGCCGATCAGATTATACCACAAAAAGGTAATGTCGGTAAAGAAATGACAGATGAAAACCAGAATCTCTGCAATAATAGCTGCAGTAAAAGTAGCGGTTGCCCGGATTGATTTAAAATAGAATCCAACTAAAAAAATCCCCAGTATTGTGCCATAAAAAAGTGAACCAACGATATTGACGGCCTCAATCAGGGAACCTAATCGGCTGGCTGTTTCGGCTAAGAGTATGGCATAAATTCCCCATATTATAGTGACCAGGCGGGAAACCCACAGGTAATGACGATCACTACCATCCTTTTTGATCATTCTCTTATAGATATCGATGATGGTGGTGGAAGCAAGTGCATTGAGCTCCGACGCCGTGGAAGACATTGAGGCTGCAAAAATAACCGCCAGCAGTAAACCCACCACCCCCACCGGTAAATATTTTAACACAAATGAGAGGAATATATAGTTGGTATCGCTGGGGTTCATATCGGGATTATTTTCCTGCATCAGGCTGATTGCCTCCCCTCGAATTGTGGTCGCTTCAGCCTGCAAATCCTGGACTATTTTTTGGTCTTCTGAAATTTTCGAATCGTTTTTGGTTTTTAATGAAGACTTCAAATTCTCTATGGCAATCATTTTCTGACGGGCAAGTTCGTCATATTTAACTTCCAGCTGATTAAATTTTCCGGCGTAATCACTCTGCTTTACCTGTTCCACCGCTACTGAATTAAAAAATATGGGAGGGGTTTGAAACTGATAAAAGATGAACAGAATAGCACCCATAAATAAAATAGAGAACTGCATGGGAATTTTTACGATTCCGTTCAGGAGCAGTGCCATCCGGCTTTGAGAGATTGATTTTCCGGTAAGGTACCGCTGGACCTGCGATTGGTCCGTTCCAAAATAGGACAATTGCAGGAAAAAACCACCGATAATTCCTGACCAGATATTATAGCGATTCCCGAAATCGAAAGAAAAATCAACGGCGTTCAGTTTACCCATTTTTCCGGCCAACTGAGTAGCCTGGAAAAACGATACGTCGGAAGGCAGTAATTTTATCATCATAAAAAAAGCTAAAAGCATCCCCAGGGTTATAATGAACATTTGCTGGAGATGGGTCCAATTAACTGCTTTTGTTCCCCCGGAAGTGGTATAAATAATGACCAGGAGACCGATAATAAGATTGGTCATATAAAGATTCCAGCCCAGTAAAATGGAGAGAATGAGGGAAGGTGCAAAGATTGTTAAACCGGCTGCCAGGCCACGTTGGGTTAAAAACAACAGTGCAGCCAGCGAGCGTGTTTTAAGATCGAAGCGATTCTCCAGATACTCATAGGCGGTGTATACTTTTAATTTGTGATAGATGGGGATAGCGGTAATGGAAAGTACCACCATGGCGATTGGCAGGCCCAGGTAAAACTGAACAAATCGGATACCATCCACAAAGGCTTGTCCAGGAGCCGAGAGAAAGGTAATCGCACTGGCCTGAGTTGCCATAATGGATAAAAGGATAGGTAACCAGCGCATATTCCGGTCTGCCAGTAAAAATCCCTGTATATTTTTACTACCTCTGCCTTTCCACACCCCATAAGTAACAATAAAAATGAGTGAGGAAATCAGTATCACCCAATCCAGAGTTTTCATATGAATTGCCTGTGGTCGATTTTTATATGTAGGAAGATTTGCAGTAAATTAGGCATTGTTAGTACCTTCGAAAACTTTACGTAACATTACCAGTTGACCCAGATGATAGGCATTATGATCAATAACCAGAATTGCCTCCCGAAGAATATTTTGACCGCTCCCGTGAGGAATTTTTTGATAAAGATTGGTACTGGAGTCATTAACTAATTCCTGCATGGCTTTTAAATCCGATAAAAATTTATTCACCGAATCGTCCCAGGCCTGCTCATCCGGAGGAGCGGTTTCAGAAGGCCAGTAACCTTCCGGCCATTTGGGTGATAGGTGCTTTTCATCCCTGCTGAATTCAAGTATATCCCATTGTGCTAAACGCAGGTGTTCCAGGAGTTGCCAGGCGGTATATGGAAGTGCGGGAAAAGTTTTCCCGCGATATTGGGCAGGAAAGTCTTCCAGTACCGATTTATAGTCCAGATGTGCGCCCTTACC
>CP070707.1:1151560-1154142 GCA_020350205.1 bacterium | reverse complement strand
ATCGTATAAAAGATGAGTAAAAACAGCCCAAGCAGCTGGAAGCTGGAAAAGAAAGAATAGAGCACAAAATTCAGCAGAATACCGGCCAGCAGGGCACCGAGACTTTCCCAGAAATAGACCGATTTAATTGCTTTTTCAAGCGGGCTGCCATATTTAGCCACCGTTACCTCTACCAGATAGGGAAACAGCATACCGCAGAGCAGTGAAACAGGAAAAATAGTGATACAAAATATCAACGCGGTGGCTCCCAGGCTGAGCGGTACTCCTGGAATAAAATTAAACAGACGGGGAGAACAGGTGATCAGCGAGAAGACAATTAACGTCAGCGGTAAAAGAAGCAGAGGGGTCAACTGGCGAAATATTTTGTTTCTGATTATTTTGGTGAAAAGCAGGGATCCGGTGGCAGTTCCCAAAAGCCAGATGGAGAGCGACAATCCGATGGTGAGTTCATTTCCCAAGAACAGCTGCAATATATGGCGAATGATTAGAATTTGCAGGGCCAGAACAACTGCGCCCATAGCAGTAGCAGAAATATTGAGAGAAAATCCTTTAGGACTGATCTTCACTGAATTTTATTCCCGGTGTTATTTCCTAAAATACGGTACAATCTATTCAGCGTCAATTTGCATTATACAAATAGTATGTTTTTATAGGTAATAAAAGTAAAACTTCGGAAGTCGAATAAATCTCTTGAACAGAAAACAATACCCTGATAGATTTAATCCCATTCATAAATAGACCGAAATCCAATTTGAAATGAATGTATATTCCACTCCCCAATTCTCAACATAAATACAATAAAATTAATTTTTTTGTTATTATCTTGATTTCCGAAAAAAAATCAATATATTTTGAAGTTACCAAAAATGTCAGGGATGATTTTCCAAAATTTCATTAAAACTGATCTAATATATCGGGTAAGTTTTCAACTCATATAAAAACCTTTGAATATTTCCGATTAAAAGGAGGTGATGAAAGGCCATTGATTTAATGGGGAATGTTGCTTTACCCGCGTAATTCTTCATTCCTTCATCTGTATATTCACCGCCGTTTTCAAACCGAATTTTATTTGACACCAAACCAAATAGGAGGAGCGTTATGCTACAAAAGGTGATGTATTTTATCCTGGCGGTTTTACTGATCGTCTCACTATCCTCGCTGCTGGCTGAGGATAGCCCGCTGGTTACCTCGACCTACCAGCAGGCGCAAATTGAGGATCAGGTTCCGCCACCCCAAAATGTATCTGAAATGCGGACTGTGACAGTTCGAGGAACCATCAAAATTCGACCCACCCGAACTTCCCAGGTTGCCACCACGGTTAGTCGTGATCCGGGTGCCGCAAAATCCACAGGCCAACCCACGGTCCAATCCCGACAGGGCGAACGGATATTTCAGCAGCCTATGCAGAAAAGGACCAATCAGTTAAATCACAAAAATGTCCAAGAAAGTCCAGCTACTCTGGACTAAAAAGGCGAACTGAAATATTAATTTTATGGAGGCTCATATGAAATTTAAATATTACATACCATTTTTATTGCTTTTCTTCGCCCTGTTTATGGTCCAACCGGCCAATGCCCAGTTTTATTCGGCAAACTATGTTTTCGATGGCGGAAATCCGGGTGGATTGAATACAGGTAGTGATGCAGAAGCGATTACCAGCTGGAACATTATCCTTGAAGCAAGCCTTGCTACGAACCAATGGTCGGATACTGCCGCTGCCATTCCTTTCGCATTTGATTTTTTTGGAACACCTGTTACGCACTACAAGGTGAGTGCCAACGGTTTAGTGACATTTGACACCACCGTGACTGGTACGCCTGCCAATGTGAACACTAATTTACCTCATTCCAGTCTACCCGATTTGACCATCGCCGGCATGTGGGATGAGTTCACCAATACGCCACCCACAGCTACAAATGACCGGGTTGTCTGGAAACTTTATGGAACATCCCCGAATCAACAATTATGGATTAAATGGTTTTCTTTTGAGTACGGAAATCCAAGCGTGTCATTCTCATATTTTGCAATCGTGCTTGAAGAAACAACCAACAAAATCTATGTTGTGGACATGTATAATTCAGCGACTCCCTTATTAACCACGACAGTTGGTGTGCAACAAAATGCTACCACGGCCGTCCAGTTCGGGGACAGTCTTATTGCTCAGGGCGGAAATGGTTCCAGTAATACCGATAATGATTACTGGGAATTTTTTATCCCGGTGAATGATGATATTGGCGCCACCTCTGTCGCAGCCACCTTCCCCGGCACCATTCCGTATGCCGGGACCACTGCCTCAGTTGAAGTAGGAATCACCAATTTCGGTCTGAACCCGGCCTCTGGTTTTACAATTGGTTATACCATTGATGATGGCAGCAGTGCCACTCAGACCTATGCCGGTACTTTAAATCCGGGAACGAGTGATACCGTAACCATGACGACGCCATGGACACCGGCAGCCGGTGGAACCTTTCTAATTACCGGTTATACTGTCTACGGATCAGACCTGAATCCTGCCAATGATTCAGCCGGAACTTCGGTTGATGTTGTCGACATCTCCATTCTCAATTACATCCATGATTTTG
>CP070707.1:1138754-1151460 GCA_020350205.1 bacterium | reverse complement strand
TCGGCATTTATTTTCAGCGCAAAGCATCCAGTGGTATCGATTCCTACTTTTTAGGAGATCGTGGCCTTCCCTGGTGGGCTCTGGGGGCGTCCGGTATGTCCTCCAACCTGGATGTAAGCGGTACCATGATAAATACCGCCTTTATTTTTGCACTTGGGGCGGTTGGTTTTTTTATTGAGATCCGGGGAGGTGTTACCCTGATCATGGCTTTTCTGATGATCTTCCAGGGGAAGTGGAATCGGCGTGCCCAGGTGATGACGCTGGCGGAGTGGATGCACTTCCGTTTTGGCAAGGATCGTCAGGGAGATGTGGCCCGGTTGATCGCCGCTTTCTCCATCATTATCGTGACAATCGCCATGTTAACCTATTTTGCCATTGGTTCCGGTAAATTTATTGGTGAATTTCTGGGAATCCCCTCCTTCTGGGGGCTCTCATCCGAATTTTGGGCCGCCACCCTGATGATTTTCCTGGCCATGATTTACACGGTTGCCAGTGGTTTGTATGGCGTCGTCTGGACGGATGTGTTTCAGGGAACTTTAATCTTTGTAACCATTATTTATATATGCCTGCTGGCGTTTTTCAAGTTTGATCTGCCGGAAGTTTTTCAGGTTTCAGTGCCTTTGCGGGAGGGAGGCTTTATGCCCATCGAAACCACCCGCGACGCCTGGACCAGTATGATCCCCACCTGGAAACTGGATATGCCGGCAGAATCTACTTATTCTATCTATAATCTGTTCGGAATTGCAATTTTATTTTATCTGATCAAGGTGACAATTGAGGGAAGCGGCGGTACCAGCCAGTACATGATTCAACGTTTTTTCGCCTCCCGCAGTGACCGCGAATCAGGACTTCTCTCTCTTTTCTGGACTTTTTTACTTTCATTCCGCTGGCCTTTTATTGCCGCCATTGCTACCATGGGAGTGGCACTGGGTAACATTCAGGATCCGGAAATTGTACTACCGCGAGTGATTAATGAACTGGTACCTCTGGGAGTAAAAGGATTGCTGGTAGCCGGTCTGATGGCAGCGGCCATGTCTACCTTTGATTCTACCGTTAATGCGGGGGCGGCCTACTGGGTCAAAGATATTTACCAGACCTATCTGAATCCCAGAGCAACCGAAAAACAATTACTGTTACATGGGCGCGTTTCCTCAGTCATTATTGTGCTTTTGGGTTTGTTATTTACCCTGGCCATCAGAAATATCAATGAAATCTGGGGATGGATCACCTCCAGTCTCGGGGCGGGATTATTGATTCCGACTCTGGCGCGGTGGTATTGGTGGCGAATGAATGGATATGGTTTTGCGGCCGGGACAGTTGCAGGTATGCTGGCCGCTGTGGTTCAACGTATTTTGATTCCTGATATTCCGGAGTATTTCGCTTTTATTATTGCGACAGTGAGTTCGTTGGTCGGAATGATCGTTGGTACCTATGCGTCTCGACCCACCAGCGAGAGTACCTTATTGGAATTTTATAAACGTACTCGGCCATTTGGTATATGGGGACCGATTCGCAAAAAGCTCTCGGATCATACCCGTCAGCAAATTAATCAGGAAAATAGACGCGATATCCTGTCAACTTTTTTTGCAGTGCCCTGGCAAATTGTTCTGTTTCTCACCGGGATGGCTGTCATATTTAAAAGATGGGATGAATTTTTATGGCTGGGCATTTTACTGATATTGCTTTCCATTGGTTTGTATTTCAATTGGTTCCGGCACTTATCCACTGAGGTTAAAGTAGATTAATGATAGGGATGAAGAACTTAATCAGAATTAAAGGTCCAGTTTGGATAGCAGGGGTCATTCTCCTGAGCACGGTTTTTCTTCTGAACTGCAGCTCAAGCGAGAAGAATAAGGTGATTATCTGGACTTCCCTGCGACCGGTGGAAAGAGATTTCCTGCAGGAAAAGCTGGACGAATTTGGCAAAACCTTTCCGGGCTATGAATTTACCCAACTGTTCTATTCTCCCGAAGAACTGCGGACTAATTTTATCATTTCGGCGTTGGCAGGAAAGGGACCAGATCTAATCCATTGCGCCAGCGATTTTATTGGTCCGCTGGCCGAACTGGAGGTAATTCGACCTTTGGAAGACGTTTTCGAGACGGCTTTGCTGGATAGTTTCATCCAGGAACCCGTTGCAGCGAATACTTATTTTCAGGATCATCTTTATCAGATTGCCGATCGGGTCGGGAATCATTTATGCCTGGTATATAATAAGGATCTCGTTCAAAATCCCCCCCGGTCCATTTCAGAATTAATTGACATGAAAGACCAGCTCGTTAAAGATATAGATGGAGACGGTGATCCAGACACCTATGCACTGGCATGGAACTACACCGAGCCAGCTTTCGCGGTGCCCTTCATCGGAGGGTATGGGGGATGGATTGTGGACGAAAACAAAAATCCGACCCTGAATACACCCGAGGTAACTAAAGCTGCACAACTCATTTATGATCTGGCCAACAAGTATCAGATCATCCCCCGGGAGAGTGATTATGAGACAGCCAATGCACTGTTCATGGACCGCAGGGTGGCGATGATTATCAACGGCCCCTGGTCCTGGGGAACTTATCTTAAAAATCATATCGACATCGGTTTAGCACGAATTCCGAAAATCGATGAAACCGGACTCTGGCCCACACCTATGGTGTTTCCTATGGGGTACTGCTTTAATCACAATCTATCGGGAGAGCGACTCGAGATGGTTGTATCTCTCATAAAATATCTGACCTCCCCGGCAGTCGAGCTTAATTTTGCCGTCCAGTTTAATATCATTCCTTCTCGCTTGGAAACGCTTCAGAATAAAGCTCTCGAACAGAATGTTTTATTCCAGCAGGCTCTGGATCAGATGATGGTTGGACGTCCGATGCCGGTATTCACGGAAATGCGCTGGATCTGGGATGCCATGCGACCTGCATACCAGGGAATTTTTACAAACCAGGTGGCTCCGGAGGAAGCTGCGCGACAAATGCAGCAACTGGCTGAAAAACTGATCAAAGAGAATCGGGAAGGGTAGGGCTCTTGCATGGCCAGACAACAGATAAATCATAATCGACTGGCATATCTCTATATTGCCCCGGCTATCCTCATTATGAGCCTGGTGGTGCTCTATCCCTTTATTTACAATATTGTGGTCTCCTTTTCAAATATGAGTCTGTCGCATTTTCGCGATTGGCGTCTGAAAGGAATCGATAACTATCTGCTGGTACTTACCGAGAAGAGTTTCTGGTATTTTTTGTTTAAAAACATTCTCTGGACGGTGATTAATTTAATTTTTCATGTGGGCATTGGAGTTTTTCTGGCTCTCCTTCTCAATAAGGATCTTCGCGGAAAGACGGTGTATAGAACTCTCCTGATCCTTCCCTGGGCGGTTCCCCAGTATATTACCGCCCTGACCTGGCGCGGGATGTTTAACTCGGAATACGGTGCAGTTAATCTGTGGCTGGAAAAAATTGTCGGAATGCAGATACCCTGGCTTTCCACCGAATGGGGAGCATTTTCTGCATGTCTGATCGCCAATATCTGGCTGGGATTCCCATTCATGATGATTATTGCTCTGGGCGGCTTGCAAAGTATTCCGGATGAATTGTATGAAGCGGCGGATATCGATGGTGCCGGACCCTGGCTGAAGTTTAAAAACATCACCATGCCTCTGCTGAAACCGGTCATGGTGCCAGCCATCACCCTGGGTGTGATCTGGACGTTTAATAATTTTAATATTGTCTGGCTGATCAGTAACGGAGGCGAGCCCTCGGATAAAACCCATATCCTGGTGAGCTGGGTTTACAAATCCGCTTTTACCTATTTCCGGATGGGGTATGCCGCGGCATTCTCCATGATCATTTTTGCCATTCTTTTCATATTTAGCTGGCGATTTATTAAATCGACCCGGGTGATTGAGAATGTGTATGGTTAAAAAAGGGGCAAGGCTCAGGGAGCAAGGCCCGAGAAAAACAGTTAATTTTCTAGTTTGAAAAGGAAAAATTAAGATCAAAGATTAAAGATATAAGACATTGTTCAGTTGGCAGGAACAGGATTACAAGACACAAGATGAAAAGATACTTAGCCTTTGATAATCACGATTCATTCTAATCCTCTTAGACTCTTCTTTGATCTTTCATCTTTGATCTTAAAACAATAACCTGAACTAAAATTAAGGAATATAATAATTGTCCCGTAATCCCCGCAGTCTGTCTGCTAAAGGCAAAGTGGCTGCCCATATTATTCTGATGATCTTTACGTTGTTCGCCATATATCCGGTCTTGCAGGTTTTTTCTATCTCTTTACGTCCGGGTGACCGCCTGTTGAGCAAATCCCTGGCTATTATCCCTGAAGGGGCAAATTTACAATCCTATTATCAGCTTTTCTATGAAGAGCCCTTCTTAAGGTGGATGTTTAACAGTATTGTTATATCTTTTTTTGTGACCATTTTCGGGGTGGCGTTGGCGGCCACAGCCGGTTATGCATTCTCGCGCTATCGTTTCCGGGGAAGAAGTGCCTCCTTGCTCGGAATTATAACCACCCAGATGTTTCCGGTAACCATGCTATTGTTACCCCTGTTTATTATGCTGATAAAGATTGGACTTTATGATTCCTATATCGGGCTTATTGTGGCTTATTCGGCCACAGCGCTGCCCTTTACCATCTGGCAAATGAAGGGATATTACGATACCATTCCCTACAGCCTTGAGGAGGCTGCCATGATGGATGGTGCTTCACCGCTGTATACCTTTTACCGGATTATTTTACCCCTGGCACTGCCGGCATTGGCCATTACGGCTCTATTCTCATTTATGGCTGCCTGGTCAGAGTATCTGGTGGCCGCAGTATTGATCCAGGACCGCAATCTTTTTACCCTTCCGTTAGGGTTGAAACTGTTTCAATCCAATATGGAAGTAGCCTGGGGGCTCTATTCGGCTGGTGCAGTCGTCGTCAGCATCCCGGTGGTATTATTATTTATTTTTCTGAGTCGGTGGCTTATTTCAGGATTAACTCTGGGCAGTGTAAAAGGATAACAAAAAAAATTGCAAATATTCAAATTGATGGAGGAAAAAAACCATGCTGGACGCAATTTCACAAAAAATGTGTAACCTGGGTTTTACACAATATGAGGCCAAAGCTTACGTTTCTTTGATTCATCATTATCCGGTTACCCGCTATGAACTGAGTAAAAACAGCGGTGTTCCGCGGTCGGCTATTTATAATGTGATCAGTCGTCTGGAATCATATGGAGCGGTCAGCGTTATATCCAAAAACCCGGAAAAGTATATCCCGTTACCGCCGGAGCAGTTCCTCAAGATTCTGGAACAACGGTATGCCCAGAGGATAGAAGTCTTCCGAAAAAGCCTTTCAGAGGTAAAAATCGATATTGAACCGGAGCAACTCTGGAATATTTCAGGCTATGATAATCTTATTTCCAAGGCAGAAGAAATGATTCAGAATGCCCAATCGGAGCTCTACATCTCGGGCTGGAGGAGCGAATTTCTGGAGCTGGGAAAATTTTTGAAAGCCGCCAAAAAGAGGGGAGTAAAAATTGTATCATTTTCTTTCACGGAAATACCGGAAATAGGCCATGTGTTCAGTTACGGTTTAAATGAGAAGGAACTTGAAAAAGTATGGGACCATAAAATCGTACTGGTTCGCGATCATGAAGAACTGCTTATGGGAGAAGTGAACCGAATGATCGAAAAGAAAGTGGCCTGGACCATGAACAAAGCGATTGTTCAGATTGCGGAAAACTATATTAATTTAGACATTACGCTATATGGTATACGGGCCGGGATCGATGTGCGGGATTCCACCATTGAAACTCACCCGGGAGAATTTGCGTTACTGGACAAACTCCTAAAAGAAAAATTTCCGGATAATCCCATGCTGAATCTTGATTTCTCTTCCTATTTCATCCAGGAAAAGAATGTTGTTTAAAAATGCAATATGGTAAAAAAACAAAATTAATAACCTTCATCATTTTGATCACTATTCTGTTCATTGTGTTATGGTGCGACCGCCAGGAAAATTCCGAGCGGGAATTGCCAGATCTCAGCGGTCAGGATATTCTACCGGCTCCGGAATGGGCCAGGAAAGGAATATTATACGAAATCTTTCCTCGTGTATTCAGTGAACAAGGAACATTCGCCGCTATTGAAAAACGTTTAGACCATATACAGAATCTGGGGGTCAACATCATCTGGCTGATGCCCATATACCCCACCGGTCAAAAAAACAAAAAAGGTACCGTCGGAAGTCCTTATGCGGTAAAAGATTTTCGCGCCATCAATTCTGTCTATGGAAATGAAACCGATTTTCGAAAGCTGGTGGATGAAATCCATCGGCGGAATATGAAAATTATTCTGGATATCGTCCCGAATCACGCTGCCCATGACAATCACCTGCTTGAGGTGCATCCGGATTGGTTCATGCGGGATAAACAGGGTCGGTTCACCCGGGAAAAGAAAGAATGGAGTGATGTTATCGATTTCAATTATGATAATCCTGACCTGCGCAACTACATGCAGGAGACATTGTTATTCTGGATAAACGAATTTGATATTGACGGTTACCGTTGCGATGTTGCAGGCAGGGTGCCTTATGATTTCTGGACAGAAACTCTCCCTCATCTTCGCCGGGCCAAGCCGGATATTTACCTGCTTGCGGAATGGGAAGATCCTGAAATTTTGCTGTCTGGCTTTGATTCAGATTATGGCTGGACGGAATATCACGCCCTGGATGATATCCGAAATGGAAAATTACGGACCGCTGCGGTATTGGGCATCCTTCAGGAAATCGAACAAAAATATCCGAGAAATCATCTCCGACTTCGGTTTCTGGAAAATCATGATCAAAAGCGTAGCATGGAGATATTTGGAGCGCAGGCGATTGAGGCATATGCTTCTCTTCTGTTCACTTTACCCGGGCTTCCTTTGCTGTATGCCGGTCAGGAATTAGGGGAGATAGAAAAACCCTCTTTATTTGAAAAATCTACGATTCATTGGTTGCAAGGGGATTCAGCACTGCTCACCATGTATCAAGAGCTGATCCATTTAAGGAAATCAAATCCGTCACTGACACAGGGAAGTTTCATGCAGTTACCGGTCGCATCCCTTTCCGGGTCAGTGGGGGCGTTTGTCCGCTGGGAAGATTCATCCGCTGCTTTAATACTTTCAAATTTGCGGAACAAAACTGCGGAAAAAATTGTGATTTCTCTCACCGGAGAGCAACAGGTATTGCTCGATGCGTACAGTTGGACCAGCTTCAAATCAGCTGATGATCCCCCTGATTTTCGTGAACTTTATTTTGATAAAATTGAAGGTTTTACCACCAGAATCTATATCGGAAAAAAATAAACAAGGGGAGCTTATTACTGCTAATATCGTTAAAATGACTAAAATCTGGAAGACACATGGAGACCATTGTTAATGAAACTTATATTTGCCAGCCTTTTTGTTTTGACCTTCTCCTTTTCAATTTTGGCCCAGGTATATTCTGACCCCACCTATGCCACTGAAAATGATTCCATCATAGTTTATTTTGATGCCACCCAGGGAGATCAGGGTATGATGGGGTATACCGGTACTGATGTCTATGCCCATACCGGCGTCATCACCAATTACAGCACCAGTCCCAGTGACTGGAAGCATGTCGTGGCCCCGTGGAACGTCAATATTCCCAAAGCTAAACTCTCACGCATCGCTACGGATTTGTATAAACTTGTCATTGGGTTTCCGAGAATTTACTATAATCTAACCGATCCAAATGAAAAGATTTTACAACTGGCATTTGTTTTCAGGAATTCCACAGCTACGGTAACCGGAAGAGCTGTGGGAGGTGCGGATATATTCCTTGATCTCTATGAACCGGGAATTACGGTGGTGATATTAAGTCCTGAGGTCAATCTTTCCTTTGGAGATCCCAGACGTTCGCCACTTTTTTCAAACGGGTCCGATACAATTGTCGTACAGGCGACGGCTGCCCCGATTGGCACTGAAGTGCAACAGATGCAGGTACTGGTCAATCAAAATCTGGTTCATGAAGTGTTGGACGACACGATTAGGTATGATTTTATTTCTGCCAATTTTGGAACCGGTTTCCAGGAAATTGCTGTGGTAAGTGAAGACACCTCCGGGATTACAGATACTTCTGCATTTATGGTGATGATTAATCCTCCGGCGCCTAATGCCCCTGTCCCCCCGGGCGTCGTGGATGGGATCAATTATCAGGATGCGAGCACGGTTATCGTATCTTTATTCGCACCGTATAAGGATTTTGTTTATGTGATAGGAGATTTTAATAATTGGTTGGTGGATCCGCTCTATTATATGAATCGGGAAGAGATTAATCCGGACAGTGTCCGTTACTGGATCACCCTAGATGGTTTGAACCCTGGCGAGGAATATGCCTTTCAGTACTTGGTCGAAGGGGATTTAAGAATTGCCGATCCCTATGCGGACAAGATTCTGGACCCGTTTAATGATCCGTATATTCCCTCCAGTATTTATCCTAACCTAAAAAGTTATCCCTCAGGGAAAACCTCTGAAATTGTTTCAGTTTTTCAGACCGACCAGATCCCCTTTAGCTGGGTCTATTCAGATACATTTCAAAGACCTGAGAAGAAGGATCTGGTGATTTATGAAATGCTGGTCCGTGATTTTTTACAAAAGCATGATTATCAGACCCTGATCGATACTCTGGGTTATTTGAAAGATCTGGGTGTTAATGCCATTGAACTTATGCCTTTTAATGAATTTGAGGGGAATTCCAGCTGGGGATATAATCCTTCTTTTTATTTTGCACCGGATAAATACTATGGACCGAAAGATGATCTGAAGCGCTTTATCGATGAATGCCATCGCCATGGGATTGCAGTCATTCAGGATATTGTCTTAAATCATGCCTATGGGCAGTGTTCTCTGGTACGTCTTTATTGGAATGCGCAGAACAATCGTCCCTCCGCTCAAAATCCCTGGTTTAATCAGGTATCTCCCAATCCGGTCTTTTCCTGGGGTAATGACTTCAATCATGAAAGTATGGCTACCAGGATATTCGTGGATCGGGTAAATACATACTGGTTGACCGAGTATAAAATCGATGGTTTCAGATTTGATTTCACAAAAGGATTTACCAATACACCCGGAGATGGTTCAAATTTCGATCAGGCACGAATTAACATTCTCAAACGGATGGCGGATAAAATCTGGGAAGTGGACACCACCGCCTATATAATCTTGGAACATTTCGCTCCCAATAGTGAAGAAAAAATACTGGCAGAATACTCCTATGGGATGATGCTATGGGGAAATATGAATTATAATTATAATGAAGCGACCATGGGATATCATGACGGTGGAAAATCTGATTTTTCCTGGGGATATTACGGGAACCGAACCTGGACTAAACCTCATCTGGTTACTTACATGGAAAGTCATGATGAAGAACGGCTGATGTATAAAAATGTTACCTATGGAAACAGCAGTGGGGCTTATTCAATTCAGGATACTCTAACTGCGCTGCAACGCATGCAACTGGTCGGGGCATTTTTTTTCACCTATCCCGGACCCAAAATGATCTGGCAATTTGGAGAACTGGGGTACGATTATTCGATCGATTATAATGGCCGGATTGGCGAAAAACCTATTCGCTGGGATTATTTAAGTCAATCCATGCGGGAAAAACTATTTAAAACCTTTGGGGCTTTATTGAATTTGCGGCATGAAAATGAGTTGTTCACCAGTCCCGAAACCAATGTTGAATTCTGGTTGAATGATCCCAGCGGTAAAAAAAGGATTCGACTCATGCATCCCAGCATGAATGCAACGATTGTCGGCAATTTTGGCGTAACCACCCAAAGCATCGATCCCCAATTTTTGTATCCCGGTATCTGGTACGATTATTTTTCGGGAGACAGCCTGACTGTTGGGGGAGCAGGATTAACAGTTAATCTCTATCCCGGACAATTTTTTATTTATACCGATGTGAAATTGCCGACCCCGGAACCGGGTTTACTGGTTGGATTGGTAGACAAAGATAGCGATCAATCTTCATTGACATTCCAATTAATGCAAAATTATCCTAATCCCTTCAATCCGGTAACAACCATTGAATTTATCCTTCCGCTTTCGGGAGATATCACTTTAAAGATTTTTAATGTCCTTGGGGAAGAAGTTGCAACCCTGGTCTCTGGAGAATTGCCGGCTGGGATTTATCGCTATCAGTGGGATACCTCCCGGCATGCCGGAATTGCCAGTGGATTCTATTTTTTCCAGTTAAAGGCTGTCTCCCGCGAGCAGGAATTTTCTCAAACCCGCAGAATGTTGCTCCTTAAGTAGCGAACATGGGGAAAACAGTATTTAGATACATTTAAAAAGTTCTTTGTTATGAATAATTATTTGTTTTTATGTCATCCCGAATTCAGTTCGGGATCTCATATATTTTGCGTTAATTATTATATTAATGAGATTCCGGTTCGGGGGCCGGAATGACGTAATTTTTTTGTCTAGAATAGATTATATTAAAAGACAGTGTTGTGGCATTTTTCAAATATTTGGACAGGTTAACCGGATAAATACGTATCAAGCAGATATTCCCATAAACCGGGTTTAAATTATTTTTTAATTCCTGAAATGGTTTATCCTGTTATCCTGTCTGAAAAACTTTTAGTGTTATGTGGTCCAATCCGGATCTAACGGAATGATCTGGAAAATAAAAGATTTGATTTACAATATTTTAATGTGTACCATATCTAAAAATTCATGAGTCTTGGAGGTCATGATGATCATAAAAAGGCTTATGCACGTTCTGGCTTTCTTGGTACCGCTTATTCTTTTATCGGGTTGTCCCTTTAATTCAGAAGTTCCCCTATGCGACACAAAAAATTCCGTGGTTGATGATTCACTTCTGGGAAGTTGGGCAAGCCCTGACGGCGATGAAGATTCTCAGGCAGTTCTTCATTTCCTGCAATTCAATTCAAATGAATATCTGGTAATTTTTACCGAGAACAATGAGACGTCGCTGTTTCGGGCATTTGCCAGAGAAATTGAAAATGCTCAATTTTTAACCATAACCGAAATCCACTCCGGTATACCGGAACCGCCTAATTATATTTTTGCCCGATACCACATTCAAAAGGGTGCCCTGGAAATACGACTGGTGGAAGAGGATTTGTTTGAGGGGAAAACTTTTAAAAGTCCCGAGCAGCTCACAAAATTTATTGCAACGCATGTGGAAAATGATTCGTTGTATGGTGAATCTCAAACAATGAACCGTCTTTCAGACTCTGAGATTTCCTGGTAAATCCAGTAATACACATTTTTTTACCTTTCTTTGATTAATTTTCTTTCCCCAATAGGGGATATGATGCAGAATATCTTTCCGCATTCTTCCCTTTCAGAGTCATGCAAATCTTTAATGTTTATATCCTTTGCTCCGCCCAGGTAATTCAATAGAGTTATCCCGTAAATGTTACGTCATTCGAGAACTAAAGCAGAACCTGTCATCTCGACCGGAGTCCTGGATCTTTAAGCCGGGACGAAGTGGAGAGATCTAAAGAGACAGATTTCTCGACTCCCGAGAACCCAATATTAATTTTACCTATTTTTGGAGAATGAGGTGTTGGGTTCTCGGTCACTCGAAATGACATTTTTACTCACTATTACTCTTTGTGCATACTAATAAGGAAAAGTATAATTATGATCAATAAAATCATTGAATTATTTTACATGTCATCCTGAGCGCCCGCTTGGACGACGCGGTCGGACAGAGGGCGATGGATCTTGTTCCAGAACTCCCACCCGAGATTCTGATCCCACACTAAAATACTCGTGCGGGATTAGTATGACATCCCCTCTTTACTTTATGGTCAGTTGATTCTACGGAATTATGCACAACGGGTTAATTACCTAAAAAATAGTATGTTATTATTAATTTAATCAGGCTAAAGGAAAACATTATGATTCTTTTAAAAATTTTATGATTATTGCTTTAGCACCGAAGATGTTGATTTATGAGTCATTCAAATGGACGTTAACTCATTCAATGACAAAGGGACACGGTCATCTCGACTGAAATCCGTCGACAGACGGATGGAATGGAGAGATCTTAAATACCAGATCTCTAGACTCTCCCGCACTTATTAGATTGAACACATGAATTAAGGATACTGAAAAAAGTTGAGTGAGGGATCGCTTGAGATGACTATCATATGACATAATCATAAAATTTTTTCCCTTTTTTTGAAATTTTGATCTGCGTCACTCAAGAGATTTCAAAATCGGACGATACCATTAGTAAAAGGAAGAAACAGGAATATACACATCGGAGGTGTTATGAAATTTTTAAAGAGATTTAAAAAGCAGGTCCAGGAACCTGAACCCGAGCAAAAAATGCCGACTGTTGAAGAGACCGATATAAAAATTTTAGATAATTTAATCGCAGAAGTGTTTGATATTGACGAACACAGAGCCCTAGAGCTTGAGAATAAAACCCGTTGAGGGACGATTATCGAAAGGTATTCGTTCTCTTTCAACCGCCGCTACTTTCCATGGATGGGGGTAGCGGTTTTTTTATGGTTTTGAATTGAATTGAATGTACTTGCCCTTTCTCTGTAAATCCAGCAGATAGTTGAACGGGCAATTTTGAGTACTCCAGGTTTTCCCACCCATTTTCGGTATGAACGATTATACCAGAATCTCCCCCTGCCCAGCCACAAAGTGAA
>CP070707.1:1126677-1138654 GCA_020350205.1 bacterium | reverse complement strand
CCTCACGCCTGAAGGGCGGTCGTATTCAAATCGAGGGGGGTAATACTGTTATCGCACTCGCGCCCTATATTTTTCCACTGGCTCCATTAATATTTTTAGTTTTTCTGTTCATACTTCCGGAAAATTTTGAAGTGTATATATTTTTTTTATTGGGATTAAGCTATCAATTTCACCTGATTAACCTGATAGTAGAGTTCCATTCAGGGCAGTCCGATTTGCAGAAATCGGGGTATCTATTCTCTTTTGTTCTTATACTTTTCTTCAATCTGTTTTTTTTAGGCCTTATTTTTTCGGTATTTGATGGCGAATTTTACTCATTCTGTCAATTTATTTGGGATGGTGGAACAACTACTTTAAATTATGTGCTACTTGTTTTACATGCCAGTTTCGATCAGTTAAGAGTATTGATAATGAAAATCTTTTAGGATTTTTGTCAATTGATACTATATCATTGGAACATAAAATTTAGTGAAACTGAATTGCACTGAAATCGTTTTATCAAACAAACGTGACAGCGAGGTATTATTCAGAGAGGAGTAAACTTAAATGCGTACATGGGGATTTTATTTCATCGCATTATTTATGGTATTTCAATTGAATTGTGGGACGGAGGACAGTAAGGCCGATGGTGATTCGGGAACAGACAGTTCCCGCTCTGCAGAAGCTAAAAATATTGAAAAGACATCCACCGAGCAGGGAAAAATACCAAAACCAGAAGCCAATGCTGTGCCAGTGGAAGTAACACCTATAGTCCGTGGCGAGATTGCCAGTTTTCTTTTATATAACTCTACCCTGGAAACCGAGGAAATGGCAGATGTTTATTCAAGAATTCCCGGGCTTATTGAGGAAATATTCGCCGAGGAAGGTACTATAGTAAAAAAAGATCAGCCACTGCTCCAAATCGAACAGGATGAATATCTCCTGGAAGAACAGAGAGCCAAATTAGAGTACGATAAGCAGATTTCGGAGTTCGCCAGGTTTGAAGCGCTAAAAGAGAAAAACCTGATCAGCGTTGAAGAATTTGAAACTGGTAGATTGGCACTGAGACAATCTGAACTGCAGTGGAAGCAGGCCAAACTTAATTTGGATTATACGACTGTTAGATCCCCCATAAACGGTATTGTGGGTGAGAGAGTTGTTAGACTCGGTGATCGGATACAGACTTCAACCCGTCTATTTCTGGTCTCCAATCCACGCGAGAAGGTTGTAAAATTATTCGTGCCACAGGATGAGCTTCCCAAATGTTATTTGAACCAGGCGGCTTTGATAAAAACAGATGTTTTACCTCAAACTGATTTCAAGGGTTGGGTAAAACGGATCAGCCCGATTGTGGATCCAACCAGTGGAACTTTCAAAGTAACGGCGGGAGTGCGGGATTCAGAAAATTTGCTCAGACCGGGCATGTTTGTTCGTGTTCAATTGATTGTGGATGTTAGGGAAAATACGCTACTTATTCCCAAGGCTGCCCTGGTCTATGAAAACGAGAAAACCTATTTTTTTGTTGTAAGCAGTGATACAGTCTCTAGACTTGAATTGAAAAAGGGTTTTGAGGATGCTGAAAAGGTTGAGGTTTTAAATGAAGTATCCGATACCAGCAAAGTAGTGGTGGTCGGTCAGAGTGGACTCAAAGATGGAAACAACATTCATATAGTGAATGAAAAATATTTCCACTGGCAGAATATCGGAGAGTCACCTCTGAGTAGGCTGTCATTTTCAGATAAAAATATAAAGCATAGATTTTTGTAAAGAACCACCAGATACCAAATGTGCCGAGAAAAATAATGCAAGATAAAAGTTTTTTTGAAATGACCACCACCCGTCCGGTAGCCATAACGATGATTATCATGGGTATTTTGGTTTTTGGATGGATCTCTTTTAGTCAGCTCTCCCTCAATTTAATGCCGGATATTTCGTATCCATCCCTGACGGTTCGGACTGAATATCCGGGCACTGCCCCTGAAGAGGTTGAAACGACTGTTTCCAGACCTATTGAGGAGGCATTGGGTGTGGTTACCAATCTGGTCTCAATCAGTTCTGTTTCTAAAGCAGGTCAATCTGACGTTACCCTGGAGTATAACTGGGATGTTAAAATGGAGGATGCGGTCGGGGAGGCAAGGGAAAAGCTCGATCAGGTCTTTCTACCGGAGGATGCGGATAAACCGATCATTTTACGATATGACCCGTCACTGGATCCCATCATGCGCCTTGCACTGATTGGCGGTTCAGATCTTTTTTATACCCGATATGTCGCTGAGGAGCAGATCAAAAGAGAACTGGAGACCGTTGAGGGTGTAGCGGCAGTTAAAGTTAAAGGCGGATTTGAAGAAGAAATCTGGGTAGAATTAAATGAGCAAAAAATTACTCTGATGGGTTTGGACATCCAATCCTTACGCCAGAGACTCTCCCGGGAAAATATTAATCTGGCTGGTGGAAATTTAAAAGAAGGTCAGACTGAGTATGTTGTTCGAACCATGAATGAATTTAAGACAGTTAATGAGATTGAAAATCTTATTCTTCGTCTGGATGGCGGTCGAGAATTACGTCTGGGGGATATTGGGAAAGTATACCGTACTCATAAAGAGCGAGAAATTATCACCCGTCTGAATAAAATAGAAAGTGTAGAGCTGGAGATATACAAAGAGGGAAGTGCCAATATTGTTGAGGTTGCAAAACGGGTGAAAGAAAAAGTCTTTGGCACGCCTCAACAGCAGGCATATGTTAATAGTTTGCAACAAAAAACAGAAAAGAAACCAGCGACAACGCAGAACCGCCAGGACTCATTTCGCGAACGTTTACGCCAGAAACAAATGACTGATTATTTGAATTATTCGCTGCCGGATAACCTGGAACTATACTTGTTGACGGATCAGTCCATCTTCATTGGAAACTCGATCGATGAGGTCAAAAATACCGCAATTATAGGTGGAATTCTGGCCGTAATTGTACTGTTTTTCTTTTTAAATAATCTCAGGACCACCCTGATCGTCGGTCTGTCAATCCCCATTTCAATCGTGGCCACCTTCGCTCCAATGAAATTATTTGATGTCTCTCTTAATATTATGTCATTGGGTGGCCTGGCACTGGGTATAGGTATGCTGGTGGATAATTCCATTGTGGTTTCTGAGAGTATTTTCAGGTGCAGAGAGGAAGGTGATGCATTTATTCCTTCCGTAGTCCGTGGTGTAAAAGAAGTAGGTGCGGCTGTTACTGCATCTACTCTAACCACAATCGCGGTGTTTTTTCCAATGGTTTTTGTCAAAGGGGTAGCAGGTCAAATTTTTGGGGATATGGCTTTGACAGTTGTTTTTTCACTCCTGGCATCCCTGGGTGTTGCCTTGTTCTTTATTCCAATGCTGGCCTCTCGACAAATTGATTTTGCTCAATTCAGTAAATTTCAGAGTAAGCCAAAAGACTTCTTCCTTCATTTTGAAAGTGTAAAACAACTAAAAGAGCAATGGCGATTTATCAGACTCCGATTCAGGAAATCTTCACTGTTCATGAAAATATTTTTCATGACAATAATACCGTTTTGGATTTTATACCTGATCTTGAGATTTATAATATTTTTCATACTGAATATTTTCAGTAAGATATTGACCGCTATTATCTTACTGGTTGGATTTATTTTTAAAATATTTACGCGGGGATTACAGGTCATTTTATCGAAACCCCTGCAAATATTTATGGAAATCTTCAATCGGGGATTTCAACGCATCTATAATTTTTATCCTCTGGTCATTGACTGGGCATTAAACAATAAAGGGAAAGTCATAGCATTATCGGTATTTCCATTTTTACTGGTTGTCATTTTAATATTGCCTAATTTAGGCAGCGAACTCATACCGGAGGTTCATCAGGGCGAATTTTATGTAGAACTTACCTTACCAATTGGAACGCCGGTTGAAAGAACGGTTGAGCTTATAGAACCTGTTGAAAAAATATTAAATGAAATTCAGCAAGTCGAGCGCTCAGCCACAGTTGCGGGGGTGGATCTGACAAAAATTTCAGACCGGGAAGCCGGCGAACACACCGCTATTATAACGACAAAACTAAAACCAACCAGAAATCCTATAAAGACTGAAGAGAGAGTCATTCAGGATGTCAGATATCAGTTGAAAAATATCGTTGGGATCGAATATAAGATATCGCGACCGGTATTGTTCAGTTTCAAAACACCCATCGAGGTTGAGATAAAAGGTTATAATTTGCAGGATCTCGCCCAGGCAAGTCGGGAAACAGTGCAGGCAATTTCTGAAATTGACGGTGTTTACGATGTGAAAACCAACCTGCAAACCGGGAATCCCGAGGTTCAAATTATCTACGACCGCGAAAAGCTCGCTTACTATAATTTAAATATTTTGGATGTGGCTAATATTGTTCGAAATAAAGTACGAGGTGATATCGCCACTCAATTTAAACAGGAAGATCGGCGAATTGATGTACGGGTAAAGATTCGTGAAAGTGATAAGGAAACCATTCAGCAATTGAAACGGCTGAATATTAATCCGGAAGGAGAGATTCCGATCCCGCTGGAGACGGTTGCAAATATCAGCATCAAGGAAGGTCCCAGTGAAATACGGCGCATCAATCAGCAAAGATCTGCCGTGATCATGGCCAATATCGCGGGCCGTGACCTGTTTAGTGTAAGCAGTGATATCTTCCAGAAATTACGGTTCATCGACTGGCCTTCGGATTTTTCTTTCGAAATTACCGGTCAAAATAAGGAAATGGAAGTCTCTCTGGGCAGCCTGCAACTTGCATTACTGCTGGCCATCTTTATGGTCTATATTGTGATGGCATCGCAATTTGAGTCATTCTTGCATCCGTTTGTTATCTTATTTACGGTGCCGCTCGCTTTGATAGGTGTCGCCATTGTTCTTTTTATCATAGGAATACCTCTGAATATCATGGTTTTTCTGGGATTGATTATGCTTGCGGGTATAGTGGTAAATAATGCAATTGTATTGGTTGATTACATCAATCAGTTACGGAAAAAAGGTTTGTCTAAACTGGATGCTATTCGCCAGGCGGGTCAAGCTCGTCTGCGTCCCATACTCATGACAAGCGCCACCACCGTGTTGGGACTTTTACCCATGGCTATGGGTTGGGGAGATGGAGCTGAGATTCGGACACCGATGGCTATCACGGTAATTGCGGGTTTGATCAGTGCAACCTTACTCACCCTGGTAGTTATTCCAACCGTCTATGCAATTTTTGAAAAAGGAGACTAAGTTTCTGTGAATAAATCATCTCTACTTCCAAAATTTGCCATTGAAAAACCGGTAACTATTTCAGTATCATTTCTGGCAATCCTGGTAATCGGTTTTATCGCATTCCAGCAAATCCCGATTGAATTATTACCAACCGGTTTCAGGGCACCTTTTTTGGGTGTTTGGGTTCCCTATCGCAATGCAAATCCGCGGGAAATAGAGGAGCAAATTGCCCGACCGGTGGAAGAGGAAGTACGTACTGTAAACGGAGTAAAGACAGTTCGGTCTTTCAGTCACACAGATGGATGCTGGATAGGTCTGGAATTTGTCCAGGGTACCGATATGGATTTTGCCTATGATCAGCTCAGGGACAGAATGGAGAGAGTTCGTCCACTGCTTCCCGATGATCTGGATCGGTATTATTTAAGAAAATTTGGACAGGACGATGAACCGGTCATCATGCTGTCCATTTCAATCCCGCAAAGTGTGGAAGATCCCTATTATCTGGTAGAACACCACATCAAACGTCCGATAGAAAGAATTGACGGGGTGGCAAATATAGAAGTGTGGGGAGCTTTTGAAAAAGTCATTCAGATTCTGGTCAATCAGGATAAAGTGGATGCCTATGGGGTTAATTTATTC
This sequence comes from bacterium, assembly GCA_020350205.1. Taxonomy (GTDB): domain Bacteria; phylum Calditrichota; class Calditrichia; order RBG-13-44-9; family RBG-13-44-9; genus RQOF01. The sequence continues at coordinate 1,132,802 of CP070707.1, read as the reverse complement.
GAAACAATCCAGAAATTGCGGCAGGACAATTTTGCTATTTCTTCCGGATGGGTAAAGGAGGGAGAAAAAAAATTCCTGGTACGTTCACTGGGGCGATTTCAGGACCTGGAAGACATCCGTAGAATTCCACTCAATCAAACCGGATTAACCATTGGACAGGTGGCAGATGTCACGTATGATGTCCCCGAAAGAAATTGGCAACAGCGTGTAAACCGGCAACCCTCCATCAAATTGGCCATTTATAAAGAATCTTTAGCCAATACAGTGGCACTGAGTCATCAATTAAAAGAAATACTGGAAAATGAAATTAATCGATTACCAATTCTTCGAGGCGCAGAAATTAATCTACTGTTTGTACAGGGTGATCTGATTGAAGAATCGATCAGGAATTTAATTGATACTGCCCTGTGGGGAGGATTCTTCGCACTGCTGGTTATTTTTTTCTTCCTGCGCCGGATTCGCATGACCATTATCATGACCCTTGCGATTCCACTTTCAATTCTAATTTCTCTTACTATTACCTATTTTATTGGCTGGACCCTGAATACCGTAACGATGATGGGTCTCATGGTGAGTGTGGGAATGGTGGTTGATAATGCAATTGTAGTTCTGGAAAATATTTATCGTAAACGTAATGAGGGATTCAAACCAAAAGAAGCATCGGTTATTGGGGCAAGTGAAGTATCTCTGGCAGTCACCATGGCAACTCTTACTACAATTGTAGTATTTCTCCCAATTTTACTCATTGATGATTCCTTCTTCTTTTATCTCAGAAGAGTTGGCATTCCGGTTATTTTTGCACTTCTGGCATCACTTTTTGTAGCCCTTGTTCTGATTCCTTTAACCACCACCCGAATGATTTCTGACAAACCTGTTCCTGAAATCCCCATCGTGGTCTGGAATCGAAAACTTTATCAACGTGTGCTCTCCTTTGTTCTTGATCATCGTATCGATGCCATGATTGTCCTACTGGTCCTGATGTATGTCACATTTTTTGTTTTAGCACCGAAAGTACCTTCCAGTGATGCCGCTCCCGGCAATATCAGCGACCTGAATCTAATATTTGATATGCCTTCGAATTATGTTGTCGATGAAACTGATGCCTTCTTTAAAGAGGTGGAAGATACCCTTTTTACTTATGCAAAAAAATATCGAATTAAAGCGGTTGATACCGGTTTTCGCAAAACATTTGGCAGAGTAAGGGTTTTCCTCGAAGCATCAGAAAGAGATCAGTGGTATGACAATATTTATCGAACCATACGTGCCGTCATTGGATTCCCTTTGATAAAAGACCTGACCAGTGATGAAATTTTGACCGATCTGAAACCGCGATTGCCGACCCGTCCGGGAATCCGGTTCAGAACCTCCTGGCGAGGCTCCTCGCAGGAGGATGAGGGAAGTGTTTCAATCATGATCTACGGTGATGATACGGACAGACTTGAACGACTTGCAGATGAAGCGGCACGCCGGATGCGTCTTATTGAAGGCGTAATCAGTGTCGATACCGATCAGGAGATAGGAGGAGATGAAATTAAAGTTGTCATGAACCGCAATATCGCCCAACGAAATGGCATTAATCCGGACCAGGTGGCTTATACCATCATGTATGCGGTACGGGGAATTATGCTGCCCAGGTTCTATGCCTCTGATAAAGAAATTGAAATGCGCATTCAATTGCAGGAAGAAGACCGGGAAAACCTGGGTCAACTCAAAAATATTACCTTCATCAATCGAAATGGAAAACCTGTACCTCTGTCTTCTCTGGCAAAATTTAACCTGGAAAAAAGCTTCGGGGAGATTGCCCGTACTGATGGCAAAACGTACTTGGAAGTAAAGGCCAAAACACCCATGAATAATCTGCAGAAGATGTCGCAACAAATTGATGAAATCATGCAGGATTTTCAATTACCTTATGGATACTCCTGGGAGAAAGGGTCAAGATTCTGGAGAATGCGCGAACAGGATGATAGTTTTAAGAATGCCATGTTAATAGCTGTGATCTTCGTTTTTCTGCTCATGGGAGTACTGTTTGAATCGTTCGTTTTGCCATTGTCGGTTCTGGTCGCGATTCCCCTGTCGTTGTTTGGTGCATACCTGGCCCTTTTCCTTACTGAAACATCGCAGGATCTGATGGCAGGTATCGGTATGATCATACTTATCGGTGTGGTAGTCAATAATGCTATTGTGTTGATCGATATGATTAACAGACGCCGGAATGAGGGTATTAAGCGGAAAGTGGCCATTCTGGAGGCCGGTGGACTCCGTTTCAGGCCAATTCTGATGACCAGTTTTACTACAATTGGTGGTCTGCTTCCCATGGCCCTGGGGAATGCAGCACTCATCGGTGCCCCCTATGCACCGATGGGAATTACCCTGATCGGAGGTTTATTTACCAGTACTGCTCTCACTTTATTGGCAGTACCGGTTCTGTACACCCTGTTTGATGATATGAGCCTGTTTTTCAGACGAATTCTGGGTTGGTTTAAAAAACCTGTCGAAGGTGAATCCCTGGCTGTTGATTCAGTAGAAAATCTATAGTAGGAGAACGGTAAAGACGACTTCAACGGGGATTCAGGATACCCGGTTGGGAGCCCGGTTTCCTTTTCCTCGTAAACTTAGCGGCTTATCTAAAATCTCCTTCCATATAAAATATTTTTTTAGGCTAAGTTTATGAATCTCTTCAGATATTTTTTTCTCCGCAGATATTATCGATGTTAACTTTTCAGTGTCAGAACTTTCGAGTTTTTCTCCTACGAAATCCCCATCTTGTCCGGTAACGATTTCTTCGGTTTTTTCAGGCGTATCTAATTTTTCAATCGTCTGATACTCTTCCTCCTCGAACTCTTCCTCTTCGAAAGCGGGAGGAGATGGAGCAGGATATTCCGGCTGATTAGTTTCCCAGAAAGGTTTTTCAGGACCAGGTGGCGCAACTTGTGGCTTGGCCTGACCCGGTTTTCCGGTTTCAAGCTTTTTCATTTTCTTGGTAAATTGATTGATCAGATAGAGTACTATCCAGATGACTATAAAAGTAATAATTTCATTCATTATTTTGCTTTCTTTGGAGGGGGAGAGCAATCACTCCCCCCGGATTACCAGTTCTATTTTTTACTCTTTTCCTCTTTGCCTTCTCCTGATATAGATTGTCTCATATCCGTATCTGCCTGTATATTTTTTAGATTGTAGAAATCAAATACTCCTAATTTTCCTTCTCTGAATGCCTGGGCAATGGCCATCGGGATTTCTGCTTCGGCTTCAATCACCTTGGCCCGCATCTCCTGGGCTCTGGCGGTCATTTCCTGTTCTTGCGCCACTGCCATAGCCCGCCTGGTTTCAGCTTTGGCTTGCGCCACCTTTAAGTCCGCATCTGCCTGATCTGTTTGCAGCTCGGCTCCCACATTTTTACCTACATCAACATCGGCAATATCTATGGAGAGGATTTCAAAGGCTGTACCGGAATCTAATCCGCGGTTGAGAACAGCTTTTGAAATTTTATCGGGATTTTCCAGAACCTCTTTATAACTATGGGCTGAACCGATGGCAGATACGATACCTTCTCCCACCCGGGCTATAATGGTATCCTCTGTGGCTCCTCCCACCAGTCTTTCAATATTCGTTCGTACGGTGACCCGAGCCTTGGCTTGAAGCTGAATACCGTCCTTTGCGACTGCTGAAATTGACCCGGTTTTAGGGCAATCAATGACTTTAGGATTTACGCTGGTTTGGACCGCGTCTAAAACTTGCCTGCCTGCCAGATCTATGGCGGTTGCCTGTTGAAATGTAAGGGGAATGTTGGCTTTATCGGCAGCAATTAGCGCGTTTACAACCCGGACGACATTACCACCGGCCATGAAATGCGTTTCCAGCATGCTGGATGAAATATCCAGTCCCGCCTTGATGGCATTTATCAAGGCATTCACAATAAGCGATGGAGGAATTTTTCTTAGCCGCATTCCTACCAAACTACCCAGTCCAATTCGTACTCGTGCTGCAAGGGCCGTAATCCACAGACCAATCGGTATAAAATAAAAGAATAAAATTAGAAACAGTAAAATAAAAAAAAGAATGATCATTAAAATTCCTGAAGACAGGTCCATTATTTACTCCTTTCTTATTGCTTTCTTACGATAAGTTTATTGCCTTCAACCTTAATGACGATTATTGATTCCCCGGAATCGATATAATCTCCCTGTGAAATAGCGCTTACTTTTATACCTTTAATAATAACAGTACCGGAGGGACGCAAAGGTGTATGTGCGATGCCACTTTCATCAATAAATTGCTGGTAATCTTCCCGATAAGATAAGAATCCTTCTTTAGAATTTTCACTTCCTTTTAATGAAAAACCTCGATTGATCCCCTTTTTAAAAAACCATATAAAAAACACAATAACAATAATTACAGAAATTGACATAATACCGAGTGCTACTGGTGCCGAATAATTTAGGAATGCAAAGATGATGGAGATTACCAGAAAAATGATGCCGCCCACACCAAAATAAGTGAATCCTGGAACCAGTAATATTTCTATGGCAATTAAGAAAACACCTCCCAGTAACATGACAACTAATAAAACATCATTCATTCTTTTTTCTTCTCTTTCTAGGAAATTCTCGCACGATAAGGCGATATCCGTCTATCCTTATTATCTCAATGGGTTTATCTTTCTCAATGAAATCTCCATCACTCACGACATCCATTCTTTCCCCATCAATTAAACCGATACCTGCTGGACGAAGGGGGCTTAAAGATACACCCGATTTGCCCAGATAATGGCTATAATCCCGGGAGGCGATATAGCCCTCGTCCTTATCCTGCGATTCCTGAAGTGATATTCTTTTCCAGATAGTTGTTTTGGGAAACAGTTTTAGCATAAGAAGAACTCCGGCAAAAGTGATGATGAAGGATAAGGATAAATATCCGGCAGCACTGCTAAAATCTGAGGTACTGACCTGTTTTAATTGTCCGATAAGACTTAAATATAATCCCGCCATCATCAGGATAATTCCTCCGACACCGGCAATCCCGAATCCGGGAATAACAAATATCTCCAAAAGCAGTAATCCGACCCCACATATAAATAAGATGATTTCCACCAGATTTGCCAGATTTACAATATAATGACTACCAAAAAATAATGCTAAAAACAGCAGTCCCAGGGTTCCCGGGACACCCCATCCTGGACTTTTAATTTCAAAAAATAACCCCAGAAGTCCCAGTGAGATTAGCAGTGAACTGACCATTGGATCGGTTAAAAATCGAACTACCCGCTCTGCCCAGTTAATTTTAGAATAAACGATTTCTGCTCTGCTTAATCCGGTCTTCTCCAACAGCGAATCCAGGTCAGTTACCAAATAATCGGCAATTTTCCATTTCAGCGCATCCTCAGCAGTTAACGTGATGAGTTTCCCTTTGGGAGAGAGTCCTTCAACCTCCACATCTTCATCCACCATTCCTTCCGCTATCAGCCTGTTTCTTCCGTTCCGTTCTGCAGTGGCACCCATTTCTGCACGGAAATAAGAGATCACCTTTTCGGAGGCTTTTTCTCCGGATTGATCCACGACAGTTGCTGCGCCAATGGAACTTCCGGGAACCATCAGGATTTCTTTGCATGACAAACTAATAAGAGCACCGGCACTGATGGCTCTTTTATTAATGAAAGCAATGGTTTTAAGTTCTGTATTCAGCAAAATATCTTTGATCTGGGTGGCAGCATCCAGCCTGCCACCAAAGGTGTTAATCTCCAGAATCAAACCCTTTGCATCCTCTTCTGTGGCTTCCTTCACAATTCGTTCGATGTAAGGAGGGAGGCCCAGATCAATTGTTCCCTCAATCTGGATATGGTAAACACTTTCGCTGTAAGCTATTTGGAAAAGAAAAAAAATGAACGGGAATAGGATGTTCTTTTTCATATTCTATTTTTTAAAGAATATATTTACTTCTCGTTAGAAAAACAATCATTCTGAAAGTTTTAAGGAGATCAAAACTTAAAATCCATATTGACATCAACATATTCTTCTATTATCTTTTAACGCTTTAATTGGATCATTATCGGGGCTGTAGCTCAGTTGGGAGAGCGCTTGAATGGCATTCAAGAGGCCAGGGGTTCGACTCCCCTCAGCTCCACA
>CP070707.1:1084807-1126577 GCA_020350205.1 bacterium | reverse complement strand
ATGAATGGTAAATATAAATCCAACTGCTAATAGGGCTTCATCACTATGGATAATTGTTGCCACATTGATGAACCATCCCGGAAAAATCTTGGTAAAAAATTCAGGGAACCACAGCATTAGACCTGAAAAACCGATAATAAACACACCCCAGAATACCGCAAAATAATCAAACTTTTCCCAGTATGTCCAACGACCGTAATCCGGACGGGGACCTCTACCGATAAACCATTTGATGGTGCCAACAAAATCCTTAAGATCTTTTTTATTGAACATCATGCTGTTCTTTCCGAAAATCATATCTTTCCAGGATTTTTTGGTCCTTCTCTTGATCTGGAAAACCGAAATAAGATGCGAGATAAAATATCCAAAAGTTATGACTGCGGCAAAGCGATGAATATCCCCGGCTGCTTCAACCCCACCCAAAAATTCTGAGAGAGTCTGTGCCCAGGGCATTGAGGCAAATTTAAGCATCATGCCGGTAAAAGCCAGCAGAATAAAACTCAAAATTACGAAGATATGAGTGATCCGTTGAGTTAAGCTAAATCGCTGAATATAATATCGTTTATGAACAGTGGCATGAGATCGCTTAATCTTTAGATGAGCAAAAGAACGGGGCAACCATAACAGGGTATGAAATCCAAAAAATGTGAAAACACCGATTAACAGGGAAGTCATAGCCCAGAAAGTGAAGTGCAGGGTCGGATATTTGGTTTTGTCATGATGGGTTGCATGGGTCAAATATCCGGTAAATCTGCGGTTGGCATCAGGATGACATTTCTGACAGGTTTCAACCACATTCTTGAATCCAACCTTTGAATCCGGATCGTCATGCGACTTAATATCATGGGCACCATGACAATCCGAGCACTTTGCTGCCTTTAAATAGCCCAGGGTGTAAGTCTTTCCATGCATAGTTTCAAGGTAAGTGTCGGACAGATCTTTATGACAGGAACCACACTGGTGGGTTACTTCTGTCATGAACTTATCCTGCTGAATCTCCTTGATCTGATGGGCAGAATGACAGTCTTCACAATTAGGCAACTTTTTGTCTGTTTCATTTACTCGTTCACTATGTATGCTGTTCTCAAACTCATTGTAGATGCCTTTATGACAGGTTGAACAGGTGGCCGGAACATTACTGTAATGAGTAGTCGACCGTTCATCTGTACTCACCAGAATGTAATGACTGGTATGGCAGTCGGTACAGACGGCACTCGGCAATAAACCCTTTTTAACCAATCCTTCTCCATGCACACTGACCGAATAATTGATCAAAACATGGCCTTGCGGAGTAAGCAGTCTTTCGCTATCCGCCAACCTCTCATGGCAATCACCACATAAATTGGGAATGTTAGCCCGATAGGTTCTATCCATCTCATCCAGGTGCGACAGCACTTTATGCCTACCATGACAGTCAGTGCAATACGGAGCACTGGGATCTTTTTCAAAAAAGGCTTTACCATGATTACTTACAAAATAATCTTCAGCAACCTGAGCATGGCATTTAGAGCAGTCTACCCGTCCCACAGTATCGCAGGGACGTTTATGCTCCACCGTAATATCGGAATGGCATTTAACGCAGGGTATATTCCGGTGTACCGAACCCTGGATATCTTCTTTATCAACCAGCAGTGAAACCTTCTCTCCATTTACGGTTTTGTGAATATCAGGTTTATTATGGCATTGCAGGCATTCTTTATCGGAGGTCCGGATAACCAGATTAGCCACATTTACCTTGTGTGGTGGATGACAGTCGGTACAGGCTGGAATCGCACCGGGTTCCCTTTCCCAGAGTTCACCACGAATAACCTTGGTATGAACCTCTTCAATGCGGGCGTGGCAACGCATGCAGGTTTCAGCTATATTACGGGCAGAAATGGTAGAGCGGCGATCCGTATGAGGTAAAACCAGATGATTTCCATGACAATCGTTGCAAGTTGCGGTAACAATCAAACCCTGTTTAAATAGACCCTCTCCATGGATACTCTGGGAATAGTTATTCAGAATATCCTTTTCCGGAATGTTGTAGACTCGCGCCACCGGCGCTCCCTCGCGGTGACACTTTCCACAGAGTACAGGAATGTTCATTTTGTAGGTACGGGAATTTACCTCGGTGCGATGCAGAATATCATGTTCACCATGGCATTCACTGCAGGTGGGGGCATAGGGTGCTCCTCTCTTTAAAGCAACGCCATGAATTCCCTGATAGAACTCTTCATCCGCATCGCCGTGGCAATTTCCGCAATTGACCTTTTCCAGTCTGTCCGGATGAGGAAAATCTTCCACATCAGCATCATAATGACAGTTCACACACTCTAAATCACGGTGGACCGATTTGTCAAATTTTTCAGAATCTACATAGAGGGATATCGTCCGGCCATGACGCTGGGTCGTCAAATCCGGATCCGAGTGGCACATCTGGCAATCTTCGTTACTGGCTGCCTGGAGTGTGGAAAAGAATAAAAAGGTGACGAATAATAGTATTCGATATTTCATACAGAATCCATTTCTGTTTCATTAATTAAACGTTTCACATATAATAATAAATTAAACTTTATCTAATTATATTCAAATCTCAACATTTTAATAATTAATTCATTCACATTTGTTAGGAATATATTATTTTTAACAAATTTAGTCAATAATTTTATTTTTCTCATTTAGCAATCTGGTTATATCTCTTATATAATAATTTCAAAACTTACTTTTTGCTTTCACGTATTTACCTGTAAATTGTGGACGACATCTCAACTGGAGAAATCACATTGCCCACCTACAAATTCAAATCTTATATACATCTTAGAGAATTCTGGAATAGGCTACAAAGTGCTGAATTCTACTCTTTTTCACAACTCTTTTATTTCGCGGGTTGGATCATAACGTTTAGCTTTCTTTGTATTTCCTTAAAAACTGGTTTTGGAAATTATACTCCCATCCTACTCATCCTTGCTTTTTTCTGGCATCGATTTAATAAATCCTGGTCAGAAAAATTAAAAGTCCCGCAAGAAGCCTGGATTCTCCTATTTACCCTGCTTTGGATTTTGGATTCTGTCTGGCTATCATTTTTTTTAAAATTTGATACCATTAATCTTTTTAAGGATTCTGAGCCAACTATATTTCCTACCGTTCTGCAGATTATCCTGCTCTCTTTCCTTACCTTGACACTTAGCTTTATTCTCACCCGGCGGGAAGGACGAAGATGGCTATCTTATCTGTTCTTCATGTTTTTACTGATTATCGGTTTCAAGGTGCTTTCCTTCTCAGATCCCATATTATGGAATATTGGACAGATTCTGTTAGTTCTGGTTCTTCTCCGCTATACTGGCTGGACTGAATCGCTAACCAAAGCTGAAAATTGGCTCTATTTTATCGTTAGTCTGATTCTCTTCCTGGGTATCTACACGCCGCCAGACATCTACAATACCGTCATTTCGCAAAGTACCGTGAGTTGGTATTATTTTCCCAAAATTTTATCCCACTTTTTTAAGCTGTATCTGCTGGCTGTTCTTTTAAAAATACCTTTTGTATTGGTATATCACCATGCCAGTTTAAAAAGAAAATTACAAATTGCAGGATGGTTACAATCAAGCATTCCTCAAATTACTCAACTGATTATTTTAACCTTGGTTTTTTACTTTTTTATTTCTAGTTGGCAGGCAAATAAACTGAAGAATACCCTTACCGAATTCCTGGAGGATTATACATTCCGAAAGCCAGGAATCGGTCAATCCCTATATATATTTCAACCTGACAGTATTGCTAAAATCCATAATGTTCCGAATTTTGCTTCTTTTGTGATACCTCCTTCTCCGCCGGATTTCGGTATTTTACAACTTCCCACAGAATCGGATCTGGATAGTAGCTCTTATTCTTATGTTCTCCTTTATAAATCAGACCAAGATTCTTCGATATATTATCATCTCATTGAAATTGATACCCTTTTCTTGAATAATCTGAACCAGAGATTATCTCATTTTTTATCCAATGGTTTGTTGGCCTATCCATTTACCCTACAAACTTGGGATTCGAATTTATATAAAATAAGAATCTGGGAAAGGGAACGAAAATATTGGTCACTTAATACCTTTCCCTTCGCCCTGGTTCCCCGAAAATCTCAACAATTTCAGATGAGAAAATTAACTGCTATCGCACCGAATTTAGACAGACAATCATCTTCCAGCAGAATTATTGTTTTTGGCCAGGATGTTTATACGGCTGGGAGAATATATGCTCCTTTATATACCCAGGATTTTCAGAAGCGGGGATATTATGCCATAGATATGGCTGTTTTCTTAAGCTGGGATTTCTTCAAATCTAACCTTATGATCATATTTTATTTTTGGCTGCTTATTTATTTTTTGGTAAATCTTCTTATTATTCAGCGGGTCGTCAAATTCGGTAATCAAATTACACAGAAAATTATACAAAAATTTGACCAGCTTACCCAGGGTATACGACAGGTATCCGAGGGGAATCTGGAGTATAAGATAGAAATGGAGGGCGAAGATGAATTTGTAGAGCTAGCCGACCGTTTCAATCGTATGGGGAACCAATTACAGCTTAATATAGCTTCACTTCGTGATAAAGATCGCCTGGAGCATGAACTTCGAATTGCCCGAGAAGTACAGTTAGGGCTTCTCCCCAAAACCCTCCCGAAAATTAAAGGATACCAGGTAGCTGCTCATATCAATACCGCTACCGAAGTGGGAGGAGACTTTTATGATCTGATTTCACTATCCCCAGAAAAATATCTCATTGTGGTTGGAGACGTCTCGGGCAAAGGAACCTCTGCGGCCTTCTATATGGCACAATGTATCAGCCTGATACGTTTCGCATGTCAGTTTTCTGACAAACCACAAGAAATTATATTACGCTTGAATCGTTATTTTTCCGATCCCCTGATTGACAGACAGATATTCGTTACTATTATCATGGGTATTTTAGATACCCGTAAAAATCAGATTATGCTTTTACGGGCCGGACATAATCACCCCATTCTGATTCCAAATCAGAACGATTTAGCTGTAAAAGAGATCATAACGCCCGGAATTGGCATTGGTTTGGAACGGAAAGGCCAGGTTTTCGAGAAAATTCTAAAAAGCAAGACCGTCAGGCTGGGAAAAGGGGATGGTCTGTTTTTATACACGGACGGACTGGTCGAAGCCTCGGCGTATTCTGATACAAAAATGACCGACCCCGAAAAAGTGACCTTCTTTGGTGAGGAAAATCTAATAGACATTCTAAACAAATCGCGACAAAAAAATGCCCAGGAGATGATTCAAACCATCAACACCAATATCAGAAAGTTTTACGGCCAATCTCCCTTAATCGATGACCTGACGATGCTGCTTATTCGGCGGAACAAGGAATAGAAGAGGCAGGTGGCAAAGCGCAGATAGCATGGAACTAAGCGTAAAAAGGGGTCAAGGATTCGAGGATTCAAGGGAGCGAAATTTACGATTGACACCAGATGATTTTTTCTACATGAGATAGTACTCATCCCTTCAAAGAAATTTCAACTCATTTGCTTTTCCTTTTAATTATGTAATACGAAATAGATTGTAATAGATAAAGTTCGCTCTCATTAACCAAAAAAGTGCGGTTCAAATAGTTGTTGATAATTTTAATTTAATTTATTAAATATTTTAAATCTCGATAGAAATATTTTGAAATTGTTTTATAAATAACGACATATATTCACTAAATCAACGGAAGCATGGAGATCGTTATGTTTAGACAATTCGACAAAGATCGAGTTTTAAATTCTTTTTTAGCTTCAGTTTTGTTCTTTACGATTCTTCTATTTTCCTCCTGCAGCGAAGACAGCACCAGTCCAGAGCCTAACAACACTACCGGCCCAACCATTTTAAGCACTATCCCGAGTAATGGTGCAAGCAATCAGCCGATCTCACAAGAAATATCGGTAACATTTTCCAAACCTCTTACCACCAGTAGTTGTAACACCAATACATTTTATATGGACCAAAATGTTACCGGAACAATTAGTTTCAGCAATGAAAACAGAACAGTGACATTTTCCCCTACAGGTGATCTTGATTATTCTACAGACTATACGGTAACCGTAAAGTCTGGTATACAGGATCTGTCTGGTCATCCAATGGGAACAGACTATAGCTGGCAATTTACCACAGAAGATGCCCCCGCACCGGTTTTCACCTTTCCTCTCACCAACGGAAAACGATGGTTATATGACGTATATAAAAAACATGGATTCATTTCTGCTCAGGGATCAAGCGAAACAGAATTTTATGGGGATTATGCCGTTTATGTAGTCGATGATAATCTTCAATGGCAAGGTAGAACCGGTGCCGGACTGAACGTTGTAGAGCTGGGTGATGCCGGTGAATTTGATATGTACAGCTATGTTCTTTATCAGGGCTCCGATGGGGTAGATATGTGGACCTCAGGAGGTTGGCGCAAAATAGTGTCAACTCAATCAACTTCATTTTCAAATAACACATTTTTGTTCTCCGGTACACTGGCGAATCCGAAACCCAGCGATATGTCTCTCGTTCAGATAAACGTTCCGGCTGGCACTTTCAACGCTCTTAAAACCTATTATTATTTTACGGAGACCGGACAATATGCACCGCAACATATCTGGGATGAGAGGAGAGAGTACTTTACGGATGGCGTCGGATTAATCGCTTCCTTTTGGGATATTTTAATTGATGATAAAGACCCCATGGCAGCAGATTATTATCGGGAAGGTTTAGTGCAATTGAAAAATATTGATTCAGGCCCTATTCCTGCGTTATATCATGAATTAGAGCCAAACAACAATTTTGCAGATTCAACTAATACCTTTACAATGCCAGCACTTAATTTTGGTGATACGGAAATTAATGACGCCGGCAGTGTGATTGGGGGAGTTATTGGAAATTATGTGAGTCCCAATAACAATGGCATTCGAATCATCAATGATTGGTATCGTGTTATAGCGACTTCAAATTCTCCAGTAATTATTAATCTGATATTTTTTAAATACACTAACGATTTGGATCTCTATGTCTACGAGCGTTGGCAGGAACAGGGAGTCAATTATTCACAATGGTTTGGTAAAAGCACTCTGTCGGCCGGAGAAACAGAATTAGTCACTGGAAATTTCATTGCTGGACACGAATATTATATCGGAATTCAGGCCTGGGATACTCCCGATGGTAGAACGGACTACTGGTTTTGTGCGCGGGAAACCAATTCAGAAAATCTTCAAAAGATTAAACATCAACTATCATCCCGGAAGCAAAAGGAATAAAAAATGTGATTATTCTTTTGATAATTGGAGTCGTTTAAAAATCAAAAAAAGTGAAAGCAACCTAAGTCTGAGTAAAAATTTTGTTAAAAATCATGATTTTAACGAGGGTATGATCATTTTTTAATATTCATAAATAATTCTAATTTGAAATAATTTACCTTAAGGTAGTCTCCTTTCAACCGCAAAACATCTAGCAAGCGGGATCTCATTTCAATTGCATATGAAAATCCCCCAAACCCTTTCGGAAATGGGGGATTCGTTTCTTTCATTCTTGTTAATTAATCCAGGCCCTTGAATCGGATGTCTTTGGCTATGAATTTTTTAGCTTCAAGATATTAACCTGAAAAAAATTATGAGTAACATCAGACTTCAGCATTAAAGCAATTTTTGAATCTCTTCGATCACAGCCTGATAATCCGGTTCCTGCCCAATCTCCGGAACCAGCTGCACATATTTGACAATATTGTTTTTATCAACAACAAATATGCAACGCGCCAACAAGTTTGATTCCTTAATTAAAACGCCATAAGCATTGCCGAAGGAGGAATCCCGGTAATCTGATACGACTTTTACCTTGTCGATACCGGCTGCACCACACCAGCGCCTCTGGGCAAAGGGTAAATCTTTACTGATGGTTAATATTTCAACCCCATCACCCAAACTGGCGGCTTCTTCATTGAAACGGCGCGTTTCTACATCGCAGACGGCAGTGTCCAGAGAGGTTACTGACGAGATTACGGTAACTCTGCCACTTTTGCCAGAAAAGTTAAACGGTTTCATTTGTAAATCGGTAGCCTGAAAAACCGGCGCTTTATGTCCTACTTTTACCTCAGTGCCAGTAAGATTCTGAATTTTTCCGTTCAACTTCACAGTTCTTTTCATATGTTAACTCTCATCTCAGTTTTTAATTTGCTTCATATTAATCTATAAATGTATCGACAGCAATAACATCTTTGAAAACTGCTGATTCAGGAGTTTATTAAAAACCCAAATATAAGTTTTACTCCCATCCACAGTAAAAAATTCAACGGAGACCATTTTCAATTTGCTTCAGACTTTATGAAGTCCTATTTTTTGATTGCGAATTTTTCCACGCCAGAAGAATGTTCTGAATATTTCTGGCCAAAATATCCTTTTCCAAATCAACATAATTATTGCCGTAAATCAGTACAAAAATTTATAAACTTAGATAACAGATGAATATGATAGTTAATGGTTTTAGCAGATAGAAAGTATAAAAAATTAACCGGAGGTTTGTCATGACAACAGACAAGAAAAAGAAAAATACCAATGACCAATGGTATCATCCTTCCAGAGATGTGATCGAAAAAGCAATTATTAAGGATTACGAAAAACATTATCAGAAATCGATTAAAGATCGTGAGGGATACTGGGCTGAAGAGGCGTCAAAACTGGATTGGTTCGAGAAATGGGACACTGTATTGGACAGCTCCAAAAAGCCTTTTTACAAATGGTTTGTGGGCGGAAAAATCAACATCATTCAAAATGCCATTGATCGTCATCTGAAAAACTGGCGTCGCAATAAACTGGCGCTTATCTGGGAAGGTGAACCGGGAGATTTAAGGACATTCTCCTATCATGCTCTTAATCGGGAAGTATCTAAATTTGGCAACGTTTTAAAAAGTATGGGCGTTCAGAAAGGTGATATTGTTACCATATATATGCCACAAATCCCGGAGTTGGCTATCGCCATGCTGGCCTGCGCGAAAATTGGTGCGGCCCACAGCGTTGTTTATGGAGGATTCAGCGTAGAGGCACTGGCTGAAAGAATTGAAGATGCCGATAGCCGGGTATTGATAACTGCTGATGGTGGTTGGCGACGGGGTAAAATAACCGATTTGAAAAGTATTGCCAACGAGGCCATGAAAAGATCACCAACCATAGAGGTATGTATTACCGTGAAACGCACCGGACAGGATGTCTATATGGAAAACGACCGTGATTTCTGGTACCATGATCTCATGACCTTACCCATTGCCAGTGCAAAATGTGAAACGGAAGTCATGGATGCCGAGGATATTCTTTTTATCTTGTATACCTCAGGTACAACCGGCAGACCGAAGGGCGTGGTTCATACCCATGGTGGCTACACCGTCTATACCTCAACCACCCATCGATATGTGTTCGATATTACCGATGAAGACCGCTGGTGGTGTGCCGCAGATCCAGGCTGGATCACTGGTCACAGTTACATCGTCTACGGCCCGCTGATCAATGGTGCCACCATTCTAATGTATGAGGGCGCACCGAATCATCCCTATCCCAATCGCTGGTGGCTGATGATCGAAAAATATGGTGTTACCATCCTGTACACCTCTCCAACAGCCATACGCGGTTTGATGAGATTCGGTGAAGCCTGGCCAAATCGGCATGACCTAAGCTCTCTGCGTCTTTTAGGATCAGTGGGAGAACCGATTAATCCTGAAGCATGGCGCTGGTATTACCGGGTCATTGGAAAAGAAAAATGTCCTATCATGGATACCTGGTGGCAAACCGAAACCGGAGGATTTATGATCACCCCCCTCCCTGTTACACCCCTGAAACCCGGTTCCGCGACCCGCCCTTTCTTTGGTAATGAGGTAGCTGTGGTGGATGATAAAGGAAAGGAAGTTAAACGGGGGGAAGAAGGAAAACTGGTTATTAAAACTCCCTGGCCCGGGATGGCCAGAACCATTCACAAAGATCCGGAACGCTTCCAGGAAATTTACTGGAAAGACTACGAAAAACAGGGCTGGTACAAGGCCGGGGACTCTGCACGTATTGATGAGGATGGATACATCTGGATAATCGGCCGTATAGATGATGTCATCAAGGTAAGTGGATACCGCCTTGGAACTGCAGAAATAGAAAGTGCCCTGGTTAGCCATCCATTAGTTTCGGAAGCTGCTGCAATTGCATTGCCCCATGAACTGAAAGGAAATGCGATTCACGCATTTGTGATTCTGAAAGCGGGAAAAAGCGGAGACAAACAACTCGGAGAGGAGCTCAAAGAACATGTAAGTCATGAGCTAGGTCCAATTGCCAGGCCTGAAGAAATCATTTTTTCCGATGCACTTCCTAAAACTCGCAGTGGTAAGATTATGCGACGGGTTCTCAAAGCAAGGGCGCTTGGACAGGATGAAGGGGATTTAACCACACTTGAGGAGTAGAAATAAAAAAGGGGTTCTGCCCTGAACCCCTTTTTCTTATCGGTTAGAATCCAGTCGACAAGTTACTTTAACCGGAATATTTTTTATAATATTCATTAATCCGTGCCCAGTTTAAATTGGCCAGGAAATTATCAATAGAGGTGGCACGACCGGGACCATCTTTATGATAATAAGCATGTTCGAAAACATCGCAAGCTACCAAGGGAATTCCCCCCCAGATGGCGCCATAATGATGCTCATCCACCAATACATTCAACAATCTGCCACTGTATAAAGTATCAATCACTAACAAACCCCAACCACTCAACTTTGCAGATACCGCCGCAGCTTTAAAATCTTTTTTCCAGTTCTCGAATGAACCAAAATTTTTTTCAATTGCAGCCAGCACTTCCGGACCCTTGGCGGGATCTCCGTCGCCCCCAAGATTAGCCCAGTAAATATCATGCAATAAAGCACCCGAGTGATTCCAGGTCATTCGCCTTTTAAGCTCTCCAACGTGACTATAATTTCCGTTCGCAGCCGAACGATCAGCGGTCTCAAGTTCAGTTTCTATAGTATTTAAGGCCGTGACATACCCTTTATGATGCTTATTATAATGCCAATCCGATGTTTCCGCAGAAACCACGTCTTTCAATAACGATTTCGCCTCTTCATCTGAATACGGGCGTTTATTAAACTTCCATTCATAAGCCATAATATTTCTCCTCATTTTGCATATTTAAATAATGTTTTTTATTTAACATCACTAATTAACAGATCAAATCAGGCATATCCTTTACAATGGATATTGAGACAGAGTATACATAAGAAGGGATAAAATGTTCCCTCGCTGTTATGTCTGCCTCCATCATGATGAGTTATTTGGATGTATCGAATATCGAAAGGTTACACGACCGGGGTACTCTTGTCAATCTCGTCGGTTCTATAATAAGAACAACACAAAATATCAAAATCCCTTATATTCCGCACCGGATCATAATCTTCCTCGAAGCGTAACCGGCACTCTTTGGCCTTTTGTTCCCCCTGAGGACACAAAATGTTCATGACGGGGCAAAACCTGGGATCTTCCTGATCACTCATAACAGTCTTTATACTCATTATTGTTATTTACACTCATCACTAACATATTTAAAATAAATAAAAAATCAAACAATTTTCTTTAATTTTCTTTGCAAGAAGCCAAATATAAAAGATAAATTCGTTAATCACCTCAACATTGATTTTTCCGCTATATCCTGTCCTTCGGGTGTGAGAAAAAGATAATCATCCTGTCTCTGCAGGTAATCCTCCCGCTCTCCCTGTTTTAATACCTGGCGTGACAAATCCTTATCCCAATAAAGATGTTCTGAAAGATGTCCGACATGACATTCTCGCTGGGCTTCCGGCTTACCCTGATGGTTCAGTATATGAACCAGCAGCATTTCCAGTGCAAATTGTATTTTTTGTCTTCTTCGGCGACGTGCAAGTGACACCAGACCTTTATTTGGTGCAAATAAATAAATTAGAAGAAACAAGAATCCGACCATAGTTGCCATAGACCCTGCAATCGATGAATCCATTAAATTTGCCATCCAGTATCCGCTTACCGAAGCAATGATCCCGATACCAGAACTTAATAGCAAAAGAATTGATAATCTGTCGGTTAACAAATAGGCTGATACCGGTGGACCAATCATCAGGGCAACCACTAATATTGAGCCCACTGCGTCAAATGCACCGACGGCAGTAACCGATACCAGACTCATCAGACTGTAATGGATGAGAGTGGGACTGAATCCCAGCGCCATTGCCAAACCGGAGTCAAATGAAACCAATTTTAGCTCTTTAAAAAATATACCGATGAAACAGATATTAAGGAAAAGTATCCCGAGCATCAGATAAAGCGACTTGGGACCAATATCACGTCCAAAGACCATAAGCCGATCGAAAGGTGCAAAAGCCAGTTCACCCAGCAACACCGCATCAATATCCAGGTGGATATTGCCCGCGTATCGCGAAATTAATATAACACCCAGGCTGAACAATAATGGAAATATCAACCCAATGGCTGCATCCTCCCGAACCAGTCGAGTACGATGCAAGAGTTCAACCAGCACCACTGTTAAGACTCCCGTTAACGCGGCACCAATAACCAGAAGGGGCGATGAAAGATTCTGAGTGACAAAAAATGCCAGAACAATGCCCAGCAGGATAGCATGACTAATGGCATCACTCATCATGGCCATGCGCCGCAACATCAGGAATACTCCGGGAAGCGCACAGGCCACCGATACCACAATTGCAATTAATTGAATTTCGATCTGGGCTTGCGACATTACAGGTTTTCTCCCTTCTCACTCATATTTTTCGCTTTCTCAAATCCCTGTCTGGTGAGCCGCCAAGTTCCATCCTCTTTTTGATCTACCATCCTTTCCTTCTGTAATTCCTTCAAGGTTCGATCAACCCCCCCATGCCCGATACTCATCGTACGCAAAACCTCGATGGGGTGACTATGTTCAATATTTTCATGTTGCTGTGCTAAAATGTATAAATCACTTAATACAGCATCAACTTGAAGCTTTTGTCGATTTTTACGTTCTTTTAACCAGCGCCAGATCAGTCCCCGGTTTGTTGCGAAAAGCAGGGATATCAATACCAGCAAACTCATACAAATGACGATGGTGGGGCCGGTGGGGAGTCTTTCGAGTGTACTGCTTAGAAAAGCACCACTAATGCCAGCTATAGCGCCAAAGAGACTGCTCAATAAAATCATTTTCCCCAGCCGATCAGTCCATTGCCGGGCGGCGGCTGCCGGTGCAACCACCATGGCACTCATTAATACAACCCCTACTGTTTGTAATCCAATTACAATAGCAATTACCAGCAGGCTGGTTAACAATATATCCAAAAATCGAACCGGTAAACCGAGGCTGGCCGCATATTCAGGATTAAAACTTAATAATTTAAATTCTTTCCAAAACAAGGCAACGATTAGCAGTATGATAATACCCAGAATACTCATTATCCATATATCGCTCTGCAGTAATGCGGCTGCCTGTCCAAATAAAAATTTATCCAGTCCAGCTTTGCTGGCATAAGGTTGTCTCTGAATGAATGTGAGCAGTACCAGGCCAAAGCCAAAAAAAACTGACAGGACTAAACCAAGAGCGCTATCTTCCTTGATCCTGGTGGTTCTGGTGACAGATATGATTAAAAGTGTACCTAGCCAGCCGGATAAAGCAGCACCCAGTACCAACACCAATGGAGATTTTGAGAGGGTGAGCAAAAAGGCAATAGCAATTCCAGGCAGAGCCGCATGGGAAATTGCATCACCCAGAAGACTCTGTTTCCGGAGCATAGCGAATCCTCCCAGGGCACCGCTGACAATTCCCAAGATACCGGAACCCAGCGCCACAGTTCTAACCGTATAATCACTCCATAATTGTGAAAATAAATCTGGCATATTCGCTTTTAAATATTGGTTATTTGATCCTGTTCAGTGTGCGTATGATGAGTCAAAAAGGATACTTTTCCGCCATAAGCCAGTTTAAGATTCTGATCCGTAAAAACTTCCTGTACCGGACCGCAGGAGATTCGTCTTACATTCAGGAGTAGAACCCAATCGAAATACTCACTGACCGTCTGTAAATCATGGTGAACCACCAGGACGGTCTTTCCCGCTGCTCGTAGATCTTTAAGCAGCGTTATGATTGCTTTTTCGGTTGTGGCATCTACACCCTGAAATGGTTCATCCATGAAATAGACCTGAGCATCCTGGGTAAGAGCCCTCGCCAGAAATACTCTCTGCTGCTGCCCCCCTGACAGTTGACTGATCTGTCTGCGGCTAAATTCTGACATTCCTACTTTTTCCAATGCCTCCAGCGCCAGCTGATGCTCTTTTTTACCGGGTCTTTTAAACCAGCCCAAACTGCCATACCGCCCCATCATGACGACATCGAGAACACTGGTAGGAAAATCCCAATCGACACTTCCTCGCTGAGGAACATAGGCTACCAAATCCCTTTGTTCTTCATAGGGTTGACCGTATATGAGAATCCGGCCCGCTGACGGTTTTACCAGACCAAGAATGGATTTTATGAGGGTTGTTTTGCCTGCACCGTTTGGCCCAATAATCGCCTGTAAAACACCCTGCGGCACGTGCAGATCAACATCCCACAGTACAGGTTTTTCCTGATAAGCAACGGTTAGGTCTTCAACTTCGACAGCATTCTGGGGATTTTGATTTTTTAATTTATCAGACATAAAAAAAACCTTTTCAATCTTTATTAAACAATTTACTGATTTCCTGATAACAGAGCATCAACTATTGTATCAATATTATGTCGAACCATTCCCACATAGTTCCCCTGAGATGTTTCGGCGTCTCCCATTGCGTCAGAGAATAGATTCCCGCCAATCCTGATATCAAATTTGCGTGATTCCACTGCAGCCTGAAGCGCTTCGATACTTCGCGGTGGCACCGAACTTTCCACAAAAATTGCCGGAATTCTTCGTGAAACAATGAATTCCGCTAAATTTTGAATATCAGCTGTTCCCGCCTCGGTGGCCGTACTGATTCCCTGTAAACCCCGAACCTCGAAGGCATAAGCCCGGCCGAAGTAATTAAATGCATCATGTGCGGTCACCAGCACCCTTTTATCTTGCAGAACCTGGCTGGCTCGTTCCAGAACATAGTGGTGCAGGTCAGTCAATTCATTTCCATATTGATTAAAATTATCAGCATAGATTAATCGGTGAGTGGAATCCATTTCAGTCAATGTTGCGGCGATGGCAGAAATAGCCTTTAACCACAAACTAACGTCGAACCAGATGTGAGGATCATAATTCCCCTCAAATTCAGGTGGGGCCAGCAGATCCTGTTTTTGAATTGTTTCTCCAATGGCGACGGTAGTCTTCCGGTTTCGCAGACGCTCGAAGATCTCGGTCATTTTCCCTTCCAGATGCAGACCGTTATAGAAGATGATATCAGCATTACTCATGCGGTTGACATCTCCTTCACTGGCTTTATACAAATGTGGATCCACCCCGGGTCCCATCAAGGCGATGACTTCGATTCGCTCACCCCCTATATTTTGAACCGCATCGGCAATCATCCCGGTAGTGGTAACAACTTTGATTTTTCTCTGGCTGAGATCTTTGGTGGTTGAACCATCTTGGGGATTGCAAAAAACGCAAAATAATATAAGTATGAAAAAAATGGCGAGTAATTTTGATGGTTTCATAGGTTTTCCTCTGTTTATAATCCTAAAAATGGGCATTCAACCCCAATATTATTCCCAGAACATCTATACTATTTGTCTGAAATTTTTTTCGATGATCATCATAAAAAATTTCTGTTTTAATTATTAAATCTTCTGATAGGGGCCACCCGAATCCCAGTTGATATCTAAAAACTTTTTGATTTCCCAATGGTTGGATTTGCCTTAAGCGCCAACCAGTGCCTGCTTCCGGTATCACCACTCCAGATCTGCTGGTATCGCTTTCAGAGGGAAGCCAGCTTGAAATTCGGGCACCTATATACCCCCGAGCTACAGGATAACGTGCTTCAATTTTCCAGACCAACACCACATCAGAGGTCGCTTGGTTTTTATCATCATAGTTCATGGCCCCAAAATATGCCTTTAAAAATTTATCTACCGCATGTTCAAAAGATCCATCAATTAAAATCCCTGAAAAATGAGTTCTTGTTCCTGAACTTCCTGATTTACTGCTATCCGCACTATATATCAATGCGAGACCACCCTGGAATTTATTAAAATATAAATTGCTAATTCCAGATAGAACAAAACCAAAATTTCCATCCGGATTCAAGGCACTTTCATCTGTCCCATTCGTGATGGCTGCAGTAATGCGACCCTGTTTAGTGAGGAATTCACCTTTTATGCCAAGAGTATTTAGAGTTCCCAGATCAGTACCCGCGAAGGCACCGTAAAAAAGTGTGTTCAGAAAAAAGGAATTCCCCTGGGAACTGGCATTATTCGTCAGGTAAGGTGTATCAGTACCAAAAGGAGTATCAAAGCTGCCAAGAGTCAGGTAAAATCTTGGATGTATATCGATCTCCATATTAAGGTCCGTAACAACAATCGATGATATTGCAAAGGAGAGTGCTCCAAAACCCGATCCCATCTGAAGTTGGATATTTCCACGAATCCGGGAATTCATTTTCCATAAAATATCCACGTTTGCAGCCGCATCAAACTGGCGGTTTTTTCTTAAAGTATCAGGAGCATCGACTGGAGTCAGTGCATCAAATAAACCCAAAAAATCACCGGAATAATGTACGCTGGAAGAATCAGCGCCTAAAATAATTGATGTAAAAATTAAGGGGCCTAAAAGAATCCCAATTGGTTTTAATTGTTGCATCATAATGATTATATTTGTTATTGAGAATTATTCTCAATAACAAATATACAAATGTATTACTCCGCAATCAACCTATTTCCTCTATTTATTAAGAATAATTACCGAATTAAATTTAAATCGTTTCATAATACTTAAAGTAATCAATTTTAGATTTTAATAATTTAAAAATTTTATGGTTGGCAGCCGGAAAGGCAAATCGATCCATTTCAGAAGCGCTGACCCAGCGATAGTCTACCGGTCCATTCAATTTAATATTACCGGAATGGTACTGACATAAAAAGACCTCCGCCTGAATTCGAAAATGGGTATACGCATGTCTAATCCGGGTAAGAAAACCTGATACCTTCACCCTGATATTCACTTCCTCCTGAATCTCACGGATACAGGCCTCAGAAGACGATTCACCTGCCTGTACTTTTCCTCCGGGCAGCTCCCATAATCCGCCCAGCAATCCGTCTTCTTTTCTCCGCGTAATCAATAATTTATCCTCATGCAATATAACACCCAAGGCAATCTTGAATTCTGGTATACTTTTTTTGGGCAATTTAATAGGATAATTTTTCTGGGTGGAATGTGAGTAGGCGCCACAATAATTTTTTACCGGGCATTCGGGACAATCAGGGTTTTTAGGTAAGCATCGGGTGGCACCAAGCTCCATCATGGATTGGTTAAAATCCCCGGGCCGTTTTTCGTTAAAAATAGAGGATAATTTTTGTTTACACATTCGTAAAAACTTGCTGCCATTAACAGGAACATCAATTTCAAAAATCCTGGCAACTACTCGTTTTACATTTCCGTCTATCACCGGATATGGTAAACCAAAAGCAATGCTGCAAACCGCAGCGGCGATGTAATCCCCTACTCCTGGCAAACTTCTGATTTCCTGATAATCCTTTGGTAATGCTCCCTTATATTTATCCACAATTATTTGTGCTGCCTTATGCAGGTTTCTTGCCCGGGCATAATAGCCCATCAGTTCCCAGCTCTTCAGCACGTCTTCCAGATTACTCTTGGCGAGGGTCTGCATGGTGGGAAATTTTTCAATAAAAGCGGGGAAATAGGCGAGTACGGTTTTGACCTGAGTTTGCTGCAGCATCACCTCTGAGATCCAGATATAATAGGGATTTTTGGTCTCACGCCAGGGTAATTTACGATGGTTCTCGCGATACCACTTCAGAAGTAAATCCGAAAAGATATTTTTATTTAACAAAGATACGGAAATAAAGCTTCCTCTTACAGTCTTCAGATAATTTTACAGATACGTTTTTTTGATATGTTGGAATATTGCTCCGGCGTGTTCCCGGGAATTTTCAATAAATAATTTTGAAGTTTCCATTCCACCACAAACCACCCCCGCTAAATAGAGACCGGGACGGTTTGTTTCATATGACACCGAATCATAGACTGGCGTCAATAATTTATCTTTTTTGGAAGCAATCCCAACCTTTTTTAGAAATTCAAAATCTGGGTGATAACCGGTCATAGCCAATACAAAATCATTGATTATCCGTTTCCTTCCGGAAGGGGTATCAAAAATAATCTCAGTTTCACTAATTTCATGGACTGTTGAATTAAAATAAGCATCTATCGAGCCTTCATTGATACGGTTTTCAATATCCGGTTTCACCCAGTATTTGATACCGTCTTTCAATGCCGGCTCTCGGACGATCATGGTCACTTTCGCACCCACTCGAAACAATTCAAGTGCGACATCAACCGCAGAATTTCCAGCCCCGATAACGGCAACATTTCTAAAAGCATAGGGATGCGGTTCACCATAATAATGTCTGACTTTGGGCAGGTTTTCCCCCGGTACGTGCAGGAGGTTTGGATTATCGTAATAACCGCTGGCGATAATACAGGTTTTCGCCAGATAACTGGATTTTTCAGTGATAACCTTAAAATTCTTGGCCATGTCCTGAATATCCAGCACTTTTTCATAGATATGAACATTCAATTTCCAGTTTCCAGACACCCGGCGATAATATTCAAGGGCCTCTCTGCGAGTCGGTTTGTTTCCATGAGAAATAAAAGGAACATTCCCGATCTCCAGCCGGTCAGAGGTTGAAAAAAAAGTCATATTGGTCGGATAATGAAAAATAGAATTGACCAGACAACCTTTTTCAATAATGAGATAGCGCAACTTTTTTTTAGTTGCTTCTATACCACAAGCCAAGCCGATTGGTCCGGCTCCGACAATGAGCACATCATACAGGTCCTGTTTCTGTTCCATATTAATCCACTTAAATTTTTAGATATGTGTGTTACAATAATTTTGATGCCGGCAGGATTTTCCCACTCACCTCCCCAAAACCAACTCTATAGCCCGGCCCCTGGCACCATCCCGTCATCGTGACTGAATCACCATCATGCAAAAATCGACGTTCCTCCCCGTTGGGAAAACGGAGTGGCTTCGTTCCTTTCCACGCCAGTTCCAGCATGCTTCCGAACGCCTCTGCCTCCGCTCCACTGATGGTTCCCGAGGCCAGCAGGTCGCCTGTTCTCAAATTACAACCATTCACGGTATGATGGGCCAGCTGCTGTTGAATATTCCAGTAAAGATATCGAAAATTCGAGTGACTGAGACGATGTCGATCAGACATATTCTGCCCCTGCAGAAAGATTTCAAGTTGAATATCATAGGTCTGGTTTGGAGTGATATTAAGGTAAGGTAGAGGTCTGGGTTCCTGTACAGGTCCGGTACATTTAAAGGGCGATAGGGCTTCCAAGGTGACCACCCAGGGAGAAACAGAAGTTGCGAAGTTCTTACCCAGGAAGGGACCCAGAGGTTGATACTCCCACTTTTGGATATCACGGGCACTCCAATCATTGACCAGCACCATCCCGAAAATGTGTTCAGTTGCTTTTGAAACAGGAATCGGTGTACCCAACGGGTTGCCCGGGCCAATAAAAAAACCCATTTCCAATTCAAAATCCAATAACCTGCAGGGTGTGTACTCCGGAAATTGAGCATCATCATTTTTTATCTGACCCCAGGGACGTCGAATATCAGTACCGGACAGAACTACTGAGCTAGCCCTGCCATGATAGGCCACTGGCAGGTGAAGCCAGTTAGGCATTAAAGCATTTTCCTTTCCCCGAAACATGATACCCACATTGGTGGCATGTTCCCGCGAAGAATAAAAGTCTGTATAATCTCCGATTTCTACCGGAAGCTGAAGCTCAACGTCATTTACTGGAATAATGACCTCGCTTCGCAAATCGTTGTTATCACGGAGTTTAGGATTATCATGACGAAGCAGATTACTGAGTATTTCTCGTACTTCTCTCCAGATGACCCTCCCATTCGCCATGAAAGAGTTAAGAGTGGGCTGGTGGAAAACCCGATGATCCCCTAAACCGGTTTTTTCGAAAAATCCCTCTTTTTCCAATACCGACAAATCCACAACCCAATCACCGATTCGAACACCCACACGGGTAAAATCTCCTGATTTTGGTCTAAAGCAGCCATATGGTAAATTCTGTATCGGAAAATGTGAATCAGCATTCACTTCAATAAATGAACGTAGGTGGGGATTGGTGGTTGTATCCATTTAATTTACGCCTTAAAAAATTATTCCTCTAATAATCCTAAAGTAATTAAATCTTCCCTGGGCTCCTCAAAACTGCAGCTACCAAATGATTTGATATATTTTGCCCGGAGCTGCTGGATATCAGGGGTAGTCAGTATCCAGTCTCCGTATCTGAAATGATCATCCGTAAATAAAAACTTCCCTGGATTTTCCTCATTCAATATTGTGAGAATTTGATCCTTGCTGAGGCGATGATGAAAAGTCAGCATAGCAGCACAAAAAACGTTTAAAAATCCGTGCATCATATGTTGAACGGATAAATTAAATTGCCGTATCGGGTGATGCAATCCTGCCGTTGCTTTAAACGGAATCCGTCTGGCGGAGCAAGCAGAAAGAACCACGGAAATCTCATCA
The DNA here is from genome assembly GCA_020350205.1 of bacterium. Taxonomy (GTDB): domain Bacteria; phylum Calditrichota; class Calditrichia; order RBG-13-44-9; family RBG-13-44-9; genus RQOF01. The sequence continues at coordinate 1,105,821 of CP070707.1, read as the reverse complement.
CCGGAAGGGAAAATTTCCGGACTTTCTCCTCCACAACGTAACTTAAGTCCGGCGATCCCGGATAATTCAGAGAATTCATTATCCAGTATTAACTCATTAAATCGTTCGATTTCTTTTGCGAAAAGATCAACATATTTCAGCCATTTCCCTGATTTATGCAATTCAAAAAAGAGTTTTGGATGCTGGATCCCGACCTGCTTTATTTTTTCATGGATCGCCAGGAAAAATTCATGGAGAGGTGGAAATGTCTTGTCCGCAAGAAATTCTGAAGGTATTCTGAATTCAAAAGCACCGATATTTACCCACTGATCCATTCTCTGAAGAAATTCATCAAGCTTTTGAATGTTTTTCTCAAAAGCCCGCAAATAAACACCGGGAGTCTTATCACTATCCGGTAATACTGTCAGGAAGGGCTTAATCTCCTTTTCCTGCAGAATCTTCCGGTAGGTTATCAACTTTGGAAGTAAGCGGGCCGGACAGATAAAATGAGACAGAATCCAACCACTAGGATGCTCCTGATAGGCCAAAAATCTATCGAATGCTTCTTCCAGCGACAACCTGGCCGGTGGAAATAAACCTGCATAATCAATCAATCCATTCATAAAGGCTTTAAAACTGTGATACATGAATAACCTTTATCTAATTTTTTATATCTTTTGCGAATTTTTCCAATAGGCAGTCCTTCTCATCGAAAAACTGTTCAATCTACCCACTGGGCTAGAAAAACATTGGTATCCCCTTCCTTCTTATTGAACCGGTTAGAGCAGAATACCAGATTTTTTCCGTCCCGCGTAAATACCGGAAAACCGTCAAAAGTTTCATTAAAGGTAATCCGCTCCAGACCCGTACCATCCAGGTGGATCATATATAGATCAAAGTTTCGGGGATTTTCGCTCTGAACATTTGAGGAGAAAATAATACGATCATTATCTGGATGAAAAAAAGGTGCAAAACTGGCTTTTCCAAAATTTGTCACCTGTTTTATGTTACTGCCATCCGCATTCATTATATATATTTCCAAAATAGAAGGACGCACCAAACCATTTTCTACTAAATCTTCATAATCCAATAATTCATCGGCTGTTTTGGGGCGACTGGCCCGGAAAACAATTTTTGAGCCATCCCAGGAATAAAATGGACCCCCGTCATATCCTTTCTCAAAGGTCAGTCTCTCCTGATTACTCCCATCCAGATTCATGGTGTATATTTCGGGATCTCCATCCCGGGTGGAAGTAAAAACAATTTTATCACCTCGGGGAGAAACTGTAGCTTCGGCGTCGTATCCCGGCTGCTCGGTCAGTCTTTTAAGAACTGTCCCGTCCAGTTTTGCCAGGAAGATATCATAACTGTCATAGAGCTTCCAAACATACCCGCGCGACATATCTGGCACCGGGGGACAGTTTTCTCCGGCCAGATGCGTAGAGGCATATACAACAGTTGAGTCACCGGGGAGGAAATATCCACAAGTGGTGCGACCCTTTCCGGTAGAGACCAGTCTTTTTTGGGTCCCATCCAGCCCCATAACAAACTGCTGATCACAGCTATTTTTTTCCGGGGTAGACTGATAAATAAGCATTTGGTGATTAAATGAGAGATAGGCTTCCGCATTTTCTCCGACTTCAGTTAATTTCTGAATATTATTAAAATGTTTCTCTCCGGGTAAACTAAAATTTGATCCTAGATCTGCACTTTTCTGGCAACCAAACGTCAATAAAAGTACAAACAGGAGTGAAACCAATTGTTTCAAAAATATATAGAACATTTATTTTACCTTTCTTATTTTGTAAGTGCCAAAATTAGGGATAATTCCCGCTTCACGCAAATATCAATCCAGAATCCGGAATAAAAATTTCAGAAATATTTTTCTTTTGGGTTTAAATATGAATATTAAATGAAGAAAAAATACTCAGGCTAGTTAAAAAATTAATGTGTGTTAAACTTCAAAGTGTGGTAATTAACTTATGCAATTGGTCCGACAGATGCAACGCCCTCCCGCCCATCATCAAAACGGTAGAATGAGGTTCCAGGAATTGTTGGACAGTGGCCGGTACTTCATTCGGCGTCGGGCTGTGCTGAACGGTCTTTTTATTATGATTTATTTTGCGTATACCTTCTCCAATATAGCGGGCATCATCTCCCACTGTAATCACAACTTCGATAGGAAGTGCGGAAATGTAATAACCAATATTCATATGAATTTCTCTTGCTGCATCACCTAAATCTTCCAGACTTCCCAGTACCAGAATTAATTTCTTTGAAAATTTTTTAAACTGCACCAATGATTCGCATGCTTTGGAGACTGAATTCACGGTGGCATTATAGGTATGATCCAGAAACTGAATATCTCCTTTAGTGATGAAATTTCCCCGTCCAGGAATCAGTTTAAAATCGTCCTTTAAACCCTCCATAATTTCTTCAAATTCAAAATTCAGAACCCGGGCGGTGGCAATGGCCGCCAACGCATTGGAAATTGCCGTCGAGCTAAAAACCGGAAGTTTAAATTTATAATAGTTGTTCAGAGTAAACTCCACACCGTCTGGGCCTAAAAAATTTATATCAGTCGCATAAAAATGCGCAGCCTGGTTGAATCCATACTTAATTACCCTTTGGGTGCTGGCCAATGATTCCATTCCGCTGACCAGATCATCATCGATATTCAGGATGGCAAAATCCTCAGCACTCATATGACGAATCAGATCTGCTTTAGCGTCAGCCAGAAGATATCTATCTCCCATCCTGGTATGCTGAGCTTCTCCGATATTGGTAATAATTCCGATATTGGGTTCGGTCACCTCGACAGCCAGTTTAAACTGCTCATGATTGATGATACCCAATTCAATCAGGGCATATCGATGTGATTTTTCCAATTGCAGCAGGGTTGTCGTAACAGTGGTAGCAGAATCACAATCGAGCGGAGTTTCCAGGAGAGGTCCCCGCTGAGACAGAATTGCTGAAAGCATTCCCTTGGTGGTACTTTTTCCCTCGGATCCGGCAATCCCAATAACCGGGATATTATAACTTCGTCTATATTCCCTTATTTTCTTGAGATTCAGCTTAATATAATCTGAATGCTCCGGAGACATCATCAGGGAAAATTCTTCGGCGTATAATTTATCTAAGTTTTTACCGTCCACTACTCGCCTTACTTTCTGACCAAAGATATAAATTTAAAAAATAATATATATCATATCTATCTGTTTCGGAATAAATTTCCGTCGATTCTTTAAAAATGATTATTCAGATATATTCCAATCATGTAAATTACTATCGTCATTATTTCAGGAAGTATAATTTCCTGCATTCCCAACTCTACTTTCGCAAAGGGAACAAAATTGTTTCAAAATTTTTAAAACAGCAACTCATATTGCTTCAAATCGTATGAATTCAATAAAGATATGAAGGATTCAATGTGACAGTAATTGAGACCCATCATTTAACAAAGTACTACGCCAATGGCCGGATCCAGGCATTGGAGGATTTCAATCTGGAGGTTACACCAGGTATGATTTTCAGCCTTCTGGGGCCAAATGGTGCCGGAAAAACGACCCTAATTAAACTGTTACTGGGGATATGTTTTCCCACCCGCGGCAAGGCAAAAATATTCGGTCAGGATATTAAAAATTATTCCTGCCACAGTAAGCTTGGTTATCTGGCTGAAAATCATCGTTTCCCGGAATTTTTAAGTGCTGAAAGAATCCTTTATTATTACGGCAAAATGGCTGGCCTCAACAGATCGTATTTGCTTGAGAGAATACCAGAGTTATTGGAGCTTGTGCGGTTGAAAGAGTGGGGGAAAGTGAAGATCCGAAAATTCTCCAAAGGTATGTTACAGAGGCTCGGATTAGCCCAGGCGCTGATTAATGACCCGGAATTGCTGTTTCTGGACGAGCCCACCGATGGCATCGACCCGGTTGGCCGAAGAGAGGTTCGTGACATTCTACTGGCGTTGCAGGAACGTGGAAAAACAATATTTCTTAATTCACACCTTCTTTCCGAAGTTGAACGTGTTTCAGATGAGATTGCCATTTTAAAAAACGGGAAGTTAATCGAAAAAGGAAACGTCCAGCAATTTATCTCTGTTAAGCACACCTATCAACTCAGGATTCAGAACGGGAAAGCAGAATTACCTGATATTCTAAATCAATTTCAGATATCCGCACAGGAAAAAGATGATATGTTACTGATTTCTGTCTCAGATGAACAACAACTGAATCAATTTATTGACGAACTGCGGAAACGGCAATTAATGATTCAAGCCATTATTCCCCACAAAGTGACTCTGGAAGATTTCTTCATTAAAGTTTTGGAGGATTCACAACCATCATGAATTCTAAAATCCTAGCTCTCATCCAAATAACATTCCGTGAATCATTGGCTAAGAAGACTTTTATAGCCTTTTTCGGAATCTCCACCTTAATCTGTCTTCTTTTCATGTTTGCCTTAAATCTGGATATCGTCGACGGAATGCAATCCTCTGTTGCCCTTTTTGGCCAGGAGAGTAAAGAGCTCATCGACATTGAAATGCTGATTTTCAAGATCGAAAGCGCTGTGGCCGTATTACTTTTTAGTGGTGGATTATTCATGTCGCTCTTCGCCACCAGCGGACTAATCCCCAGTCTCATGCAAACAGGGACTGTGGATTTACTTATTTCAAAACCGCTGGGCAGATTTCACATCTTATTGGGCAGATATCTGGGGGCAGTCGCTATCGTGGGATTTAATGTCTTTTACCTGGTCATATTCAGCTGGCTCATCCTGTCGCTCAAAACAGGATTCTGGCATGCGGGTTTTTTAATGGCAGGCATCATGATAGTCCTGACATTTGCGATTCTCTATGCCTTGATGACTTTACTGGGAATTCTTACCCGCAGCGGTGCCTTTTCTTTAATGATCACCTATCTGATCTTATTTTTCAGTCCGTTGTTATTACAACGTGATCAGATTTATGCACTATTATCCGGGAAAATATGGGGCATTCTTCTGGACAGTTTTTATTATTTTTTACCGAAAACCGCAGAACTGGGTAATATCACCCGCTTACTGGTCCAGGGCCAGCCGGTTTTTTCCTGGATGCCCCTCTGGACCTCGGTAGTTTTTGGAATACTGATGCTTACAACTTCAACCTATATCTTTTCACGCAAAAATTTTTAGGAGAGTTCAATGAAAAAAATGTGGATTTTTGTTGCACTGATCATCTTAAGTTTAAGTCTTTTCTGGCAATGTTCCCGGGAAGATTCCCAGCCCTTTTCCCGTGATGCAGAACAAGAAATTGCGCTGCTTCCCGCTCAGGCATCCGGTCTGGGATTTCTGAACATAAAGGCTATCCGGGAAAGTCCATTCTTTGCCATGGTGAAAGAGAACCTGGAAGAAAATCCATTCTATTCAAAAGATTATCAGGAATTTTTAGATGCCACCGGTCTGGATATCCGGAAGGATATCGAAGAACTGTACTTTTGCCTGATCCCGGAAGAGAACCAAGAAAAACCGGAACTGTTCGCCCTGATCAAAGGAAACTATGACCCCCAGAAAATCACTGAATATATTTTACAAAACAGCGATGAAGGAGAGGTGGTCACCTCCTCCTATGCTGAACACACGATTTATAATTTAGACGATGACAAATTCGCATTTTGCTTTGCGGATAACAGCAGGCTTATTTTGGGTAATGAAAACCAACTTAAAACATGGCTGGACAGGACCGGGGAGAGAAAAAAAACCAGAATTACGGCGGAGATGCAGCGGCGGTTAAAGGATGTTCGCTATAAAGGGGAGGCTTGGGTAAGTATGGATGCCAAGGGATTCGTCGAAAAGATGATGGATGAAATGAACCGGCATTCCCGGGAAGGACGATTTGAAGCCCTGAAATCACTTCAAAATATGAATGCTTCCGCCAAGTTTGATGAAAAGCTCTCCTTTCATGGCATGAGCCAGTTCAGTGATAAAGAGAATGCTAAGCTGTTTCATGATGCTCTGAAAGGTTTTATCGCGACGGCAAAACTTTCGGTAAGTCAAGACCGTAAGGCCGTTGATGTGCTGAATAAAATTAATACTGAAATCAGAGGTGACAGAATTATTCTCGATTTTAAAATGAGCAAGGAAGATATCAACAGACTGAAAAAGAAAAAAGAAGAACTGGCCGTCCTGTAGACCTAAAAGCACTCGGATCTGAAATCAGGGAAACCCCAGGGTTTCCCTTTCTTATTTTGCTAAAATATTCAATCATCACATTCTTTTTGTATCTCATTCCTATTAAAGTAATCCACATCATCATAACTTACCTTTGAGCTTAAACTCAATTCTCCATCCTATCTGCGTTTGAGTAGAAATACTCAAAAAAATAAGTAGTAATTCTCAATATAAAATGAGTAGAGTACTCTATTTACAAATTCATCAAAATTTCCAAAATTTCCGCTGAACAGATTTTTTCAAAATTGAAATTACATCAAAGAAATTCAAATAAGCTCAGAGCACAAGGAATGGAAATGAAGGTTTTAATTGTGGATGATAATCCTAAAATTCGCAGGTTTATCCGATCAATTATTCAAACGCAGGTCGCGGATGTAGATAATATTATCGAGTGCGACAAAGGAATGGATGCAATTGAAATTTATGATCAAATCATCCCGGACTGGGTTTTCATGGATATCGCCATGCAACCCATGAATGGATTTGAGACCTCTCAGAATATATTTCAAAACCATCCGGATGCTAAAATTGTTTTTGTAACCCAATACGATGAATATGCATACCGCGAAGAAGCAAAAAAAATTGGTGCCCGGGCATTTATCTTAAAAGAAAATCTCTTAGATCTACCAGGATTGATGAGAAGTTTACTTTAAAAAACAGGTAAGGAGACTATAATGATAAGGACTCGAATTGTGCAGAATTTTTTCCTTTCGGTCATAACTACTCTATCCCTACTTCTACTGTATTGTGGTGATAAATCAGATCCTACCCAACCCGTCCCAGCACCTACGGTTTCGATTACTTCACCCGGAGCGGGAGATACTCTTTCTGGCACAATTCAAATTTCTTCTGCTGTATCAAATGCCACCCAGGTAAAATTCTACTGTGATGGAAGTGAAATCGGAACAGACAATAATTCACCATTTACCATCTCCTGGAACAGCGCTTCTGTTAGCGATGGCAGTCATAATCTAAAAGTAAAAGCTGAGGGTGATGGTGGTTCTGCAGAAGCTCAGGTTCAGGTAATAATTTCAAACGGGCAAACCGGCGTTGTGGTTACAATAAGCCCGGATACGGTTACTGTGCAAATTGGTCAAACCCAGCAATTTACAGCCTTGGTAACCGGAACCAGTAACACAGCAGTGAGTTGGTCTGTTTTGGAAGGTGATTCATGGGGCACAATCTCAAATAGTGGCCTCTACACCACACCGACCATCCTCCCATCACCTGCTGTGGCCACTATCAAGGCAACCAGTGTTGCAGACCCGGCTAAAAATGCCATCGCTACTGTAACCCTCGTCGGAACAGGGGGGACATCGCCGGAGCTTGTGAAATTATGCCAGGAATCCTTTAATGCAGGATATGAGGTCGCAGATTTAGGCGATGAGTCGGTCAATCTTGCTGCCGAGGCAGTTTGGGGTGCCAGTGAGCTAAACGGCAATAATTTAACATTATCCGGTACTCTCACTCAAACAGCCCAGGGATCTGATATATGGACATATAATCCGAATCCATCCAATAAACTCGTGGTCATTTTTGCAGGCGGACCCACCATAGAATTGACCTTTACGACTTTTAACGGTTACCTGAATGGAACCTGGGAAGACTTTACAGAACAGCACAACCTAAATTTCAGGATTTTTATCCAGGGACAAACCGATCTTCAGGTTCAAAGTCAGAGCGGTTTTGTGATCGCTAATCCTAAATCTCCTGGCCCCTCTAGCTTCGTTCCGGCATGGAACAGAGAATGGCAGCGAGTATTATCCGGTACAACCCTTTACGAAGGAGAAATGTTAACGCTCAATATTACTCATACGGGTACTGAATACGGTAGTATCGAACCCGGCTGGACTCAACTCATTCATAATGAGAACTATGGAGGAACAGTTAGTTCTCCTTCCTTCCAGATAAATATATCCCAGTACTCATACAGTAGTCGTACCCATAATAGCAATGCAGGTATCCATGTGCTGAATGGTCAATTGACAAATAACAGTAGCGCAACTTTAAACGGTGTTACCTATCAATATCAGAATGCTCATGCGGCATGGGCTGCAGGGTCTTCATTAAATGATCCCGGAGCTTTTAACATCGTGATCGATACAAATTACTGGGGTGCCCAGGGAGTAATGTTAAAGGATGGACAACCTTTTGGTACTGTTCAGTTTACAGGCCCAGTCGTGGCGAATGCTTATGGGGGTCCTGATCTTGTTCTCCATCTGAATACCGGAGAAGACATTTTTCTTCACACACTGGTACCCTGGCCATAGATGATAAAAAGTTATGTGAGTCAGTAATGAAATATAAAATTAATGGAGGTCATCATGCACTATCAGTTTTTGATCATATTCTTGGCGGTATGTCTGGTGTCGTGCTCGTCTACCAATAATAAACCTGCAAAAGAAAAATTTGATGTGCCTTTGTTGCAGAAAATGGAGGAAGTAAAGAAAAAAGGTACAGATGAAACCATCCAAATCTTTGGTAAATGTCAGGGTGAAATTGACGACCGAAAGAGGATAGACCTGGAAAAAACAGGGATAAAGATAGAATCAGTGGTAGGAAATATATTAACTGGTTCAGGAACAATCAAATCTTTACAGGAAATGGCAAAACTGGATTTTGTTGACCAGATTCACCTGGCTACAAGGAATGAACCCTATTAAATCTAAAAATTATTTGGAGGTGCATAATGAGAAAAGTATTTAGTATCATAATTTTTTTACTGTTTTTTCAGTTTGTCTCCTCTACCCTTTCGGGAGAGGTGGGTCTCCGTAAAAGTTTTAAAGATATAGATCAATCACTGATGATACAAAGTGTTCCGGAAACCGGCTCTCCGGAATCGCAAAAAATGGATCCGCTGTTGAGAAATCTGATCTATAAATTAAATCAATCCGGCGAAAAGTGGGGCATTGACGGAAAACTAATCAGACTAGGGAGTGGACCGTCCGGAACAACCATGATTCCCCTGTTTATTAAATCACAAAATATCATGTTGACCGCCGCTCAGGTTGAGGCAAATGGTGGGGAGGTGTTTTCTTTCATCAACGATATTATTACTACTGAGCTGCCAGTTAATGGAGTCATGGATATCGCTTCACGTTCTGAAACAGTTTTCATGGAAGTTGCTACCCAGGCTTATCCCAAACTCAATGTAAGTCATGTCGAAATTGGAGCAAATTCAGTACACAGCGGTACCGGTCTTCCGCAGGCATACCGTGGTCAAGGTGTTATTGTTGGAGTTGTGGACAGCGGTATAGACTGGCAGCATGAAGACTTTGATGGTAATAGTGGTACGCGAATCCAATATCTGTGGGATATGTCAGGAACTGGAAATCCTCCCTCGGGGTATTCCTATGGAACCGAATATTCCAAAAGTCAAATAGATCTGGGACAATGCCAGGAAGTTGATGGTGACGATGGAGGAGGTCATGGCACCCATGTTTCGGCAACCGCCGCGGGTCGACCCAACGCCCTTTCGGGCTATACCGGGATTGCCCCTGATGCAGATATTGTTTTTGTAAAAGGATTTCGAAGTGGTCCCGGTTTTGCCAGCACCGATGTGGTAGATGGATGTAACTATATTTTTTCAAAAGCACAGGCCGCCGGAAAACCTGCGGTAATCAATCTCAGCCTGGGAGGACATTTTGGAGCCCATGATGGGACCAGCCTTTATGAACAGTCTTTGAGTAATCTTACTGCTGCCGGTCGGGTTATCGTCGCGGCTGCTGGAAACGAGGGCTCTGACCAGATTCACCTCAGTTACACCACCGGGGGAAGCAGTATTAATGATGTCCGGCAGACCATCTGGATTATTCCCCAAGGGGTGAGCACTTCAGTGGCCGATATGTGGTATGTTCCCGGGAACATCTCGGTTGGAATTGCAGCTTATGATGCTCAATTCAACCTTTTGGGGTACACCAACCCTGTTCCTCCTGGACAAAAAATTGAGAATGTCTCATTCGATATTGGCGGTGGGCAGGTATTAGGCATTGTTACTGTCGATGCCACTACGATCAGTGATCCCAACAATAATCACAGCAGGGTGGTTCTGGTGATCGATAGTAACGGTGGACAATATAATCTAAACGCCGTTTACTGGGCATTATATACCTTTGGAAGCGGTACTTTCGACGCCTGGATGGTGAGTGGCGGATATTTTACCACCGATAATGATCCCCAGAATTTGATTTTCCCGGGTGATAATGACAAGTCGATCGGCATACCGGCCACCTCACAAAAAGTGATTTGCGTTGGATCCTATGTGACAAAAAATCAATGGGTTGATATGGACGGGATTACCCAAACTCAACCCGGAAATCCAACTATTGGAAATATCTCTGGATTCAGCAGCCTCGGACCAACCCGGGATAACCGGATGAAACCTGACCTCTCGGCACCGGGAGAAGTTATAATTGCAGCTCTTTCGAGCAATCTGACCATTGGACCCAATACCACCCCACGTTCGAACGTGCTACAAGGGGGAAAACACCAAAAGATGCAGGGAACCAGTATGGCTTCACCCCACGTAACCGGCACTGTGGCTCTCATGTTGCAGCGAAATCATAATCTTGACTATACCCAAACTTTGAATATTTTGAAATCAACCGCCAGAAAAGATAATTTTACAGGTCCCACTGCAAATAATACCTATGGAAGCGGTAAACTGAGTGCTCTGGCCGCAGTCCAGAATACCCCTGGTGGTGGGGGGCCCAATCCGATTACAGTGCTCGAACAGGGTTTTGACTCCCAACCCTTTCCACCATCGAATTGGACCAACCAAATTCTAAATCCAAGCTATACCTGGATGCAGGGTAATCCGCAGAATAATAATTTCAATCAAATCGATCCAACCAGTCAGTTTTCAGCCATCTGCCCCTGGGTCAATCAGAATCAGGATGAATGGCTAATCAGTGAATCATTCGCTCTGGGGAGTGGTTCTGCCACACTGGAATTTTATGCCGGATACAGTACTGCCTGGTTAAGCTATGCAACATTAAAACTGCACATTTCAACCAATGGTGGCGGATCCTGGACTCAATTATGGGAAGCCGAAAACGATGGTCAGGGATGGATTTGGAGACAAAAAACGATTGACATTTCAGCTTATGCCAATAATCAAAATCTCAAACTTGGCTGGCAGTATGTCGGAAATGATGGCGACTTGGTAGGCTTAGATGGAATTCAGGTTACCGGTTTCGCCACCGGACTTCAGAATCAGAATGATTCAAATCTGCCGGCACAATATTCGCTCTCACAGAATTATCCCAATCCCTTTAATCCGGAAACGACGATAGAACTTAAACTTCCAGAGACTAGTTATGTAACCCTTAAAATTTATAATATCCTGGGAGAACAATTAGAAATCCTTATCGACAAAAAACTGCCTGCAGGAACTTTCCAATATAAATGGAATGCTTCCCACCTTGCCAGTGGTGTATATCTGTATCGACTGGATACGGGGAATTTCTCTGAGACAAAGAAATTAATATTAATGAAATAGTCAAAATCAATAAATCCTGCGAATATACTCTTAACAAGATAATTAATCAGCGCCCTCTACCAAATTCAGGAGAGGGCGTCTGATTTTAAATGAATCTGAAATTCACTGCAGTAAAATCCCGATTTCACCTCGCGTAAGAATTAAACATAAATTTTAGATTAAGTCGAAAAAAATTAGAAAATTCCCAGCTGTCAAATGGCTCCGGAATATGCACCTGCTCCAATTCTTCGGATGATACATTTTGAGCGGCGAGTCTTTCTACCAGAGAATTCATCTGATTCACATATTTGATCATAAGGTCAATATCCTGCGAAGTGCCTACCTCACCATGCCCCGGGAGTACTTTTTCAATATCAAATGTTTTTAACTGCATTAAGTCTTGGACGAGGTGAGTGGTGTTTCCGTCGGCTAGGTAGGGATGCATTCCGATGAACAGTAGATCACCTGCAAAAACAATTTTTTCTGCGGGTAAGTATAAAATCAAATCACTGGTGGTATGACCGAGATCAAATGTGAACAATTGTGCCTCTCTTTGAGAACCATGAATTGACAAGCTTTTGGAAAAGGTTACATCCGGAAGGGTGGTTTTCAGGATGGCATGGGATTCTACCATTGCTTCAAAGTAACCGATCCACATGAGCAAAGATTTTTTGGTTTTCTCATCTGTTTCCGTCTCATATTCTTGCTTCAGTTGAGTCAATCGTTGTGGAGCATACTCCTGTTCTTGCAGAATCTCTTTTGGCTCATTTTCTGCCATGAGTTCGCGTGTAACAGCAGTGCTGATGATTGTGGCAGAGGGCTTAAAAACCTGGTTCCCGCGAATGTGATCATTATGGTAATGGCTATTAATCACATATTTTACTGGGTTTCCGGTTAATTCAACCGCGATTTTGAGCAGATCCAGAGCAGCTCCAGGCGCTAAAAAAGTATCAAAGACAAGGGTCTCCTCCCCTAAGTTTACGATTCCCGCGTTGCAAATAGCATAACCACCCGGTGAATGTATAATGGCATATACACCTTCGCTCATTGATTCAACCTTAAAGTGCTTCGAGGTGGAATTTTGAGCATAGAGACAACCGGATACCAAAATAAATAGCAGAAACAGCAAGGTATTCATAAATGTCTTATCGATCAGACTTGAATTACTATTCATTTTTAATTAATCTCCCAATTAAAATTTATGATGAGAACATTACCTGCCTAATAAAAAAGATTTCAGAATCCTGAATCAGCCTTGATTGAAACAAAAAATATTATTTACCCACTTTTAATATAGAATAAAACAAACAATATTACAATATGAGACAATCTGAAAACTTGAATATTATAAAAATTTTTATTACAATATTGATCAATATCATGCCCTTTGAATAATTTCCGAATAAATTATACGTTAAAAATAAAAAAATTAACTTAGCCAGTTTGATATCAATGTTTCCCGGATCCAGAATAAAAATCTCTCACTACCTTGCAGTCTCTTTTACATTTATTTGTTACTCTTTTTCATCTATTGCTCAGAATGCTCAACCCAATTCACCTTTACACTTCCGAAATATTTCCTCTGACAACGGTTTATCTCAAAACACTATAAATTGCATTTTCCAGGATTCACAGGGATTCTTATGGTTTGGAACGCAGGATGGTTTAAATAAGTATGATGGCTATACATTCGAAATTTTTAAAAAACAATCCGGTGATACCAACAGTATTTCTCATAACTGGATATGGGATATTCATGAAGACAAATCTGGTATTTTTTGGGTCGCAACCTGGTGGGGATTAAACAGGTATGATCCAGGATCAGGGATTTTTACCTGGTATTTACCGGATGATACGCCCGGAAGTATCAGCAACAGTCGACCGACTGCAATCGAAGAAGATTTATTCGGAAATCTCTGGATCGGCACCTGGGGCGGCGGATTGAATTTATATCTGCCAGAGAGTGACCGATTCACAGTCTTCCGACATGATCAGAATGATATAAACAGCATTAGTAACAATTTCATCCGGACCTTATACCTGGATCGTGGCGGAATATTATGGATCGGGACCTGGAATGGTTTATGCTCCATTTCTACAGATACTTCAAAACTGACTCATGAATTTATATTTAAACGTTATCTGAATGATCCTGAGAATCCCGGGAGTATCAGCGGTAACCGGATCACCTCTATTTGTGAAGATTCCGCAGGGGATCTTTGGGTGGGAACCATGGAGAATGGCTTAAATCGCTTCAACCTGCTTTCCAACCGCTTTAACCACTACAAGAATGACCCCCGAGATGCAGGCAGTATCAGCGCTGATCAGATAAGTTCAATATACAAAGATAGCGAAGGAAGTCTCTGGATTGCGACACAAGACCAGGGATTAAACCGTTTTATTGAAGATCGTAACGAATTTACCCATTTCAAAACCCAAATTGGTCATGATGCCAGCTTAAGTTCAAACAAACTTCTCAGCCTTTATGAGGATGAGTCGAATATACTCTGGATTGGTACTGCTACCAACGGATTAAATAAACTTAACCTGAGAAGAAAAAAGTTTTTTCATTATAGTCATTCCGAAACTGAAAAAAATTCTTTAAGTGGAAATTTGATCCGTTGTTTTTTCAAAGATCAAGATGGATATCTCTGGATAGGAACTGCCGGCACTGGGTTAAATCGATTTGATCCCCGGAGTGGCAAGTTCAAACATTTCCGGCACGATCCTGATAATCCGTCCAGTTTGAGTCATGACAATATTCAGAGTATTACCGGAGATCTGAACGGTCATCTGTGGATCGGCACATTCGGGGGAGGATTAGACCGTCTCGATCCCCGAACAAGCCGGTTTGTACATTTTAAACATAATCCAGGAAATGAAAGAGGAATTGGTTCGAATTACATTGAAACCCTGTGTACTGATAGGCAGGGGTACCTGTGGATAGGAACCTCCGATAAGGGTCTGGACAGACTCGAAATTGCCTCCGGAAAATTTGATCATTTTCGGTTTGAAATGCAGAATCCACTTAGTATTTCCACAAACTATATCCTATCAATTTATGAAGATTATGAAGGTAATATATGGATTGGGGGCTGGGGTGGTGGACTGAACCGATACGACAGGAAGCTGAATCATTTCATCCGATATCTTCACGATCCCTCAGATCCTCGAAGTCTCTGTGACAACATTGTCAACACCATCTATGTATCCCGAACACCGGAACAATCAATCCTGTGGGTTGGAACCTCAAGTGGACTTTCTTATATGTATACAGGAGATACCACAAATCAAGAATTCAATCATTTGTTCGAAAAAGATGGGCTACCGAATCAACATATTTACGGAATCCTGGAAGACAATCAAGGAAATTTGTGGATGAGCACCAATAAGGGACTCTCAAAATACTCCCCTTTTAAGACGTTTAAAAATTTCGACTCCGGAGATGGTTTACCGAGTGATGAATTTTCCGGAGGCGCATACTATCGAAGTAAGGACGGTCAATTTTACTTTGGATGTCCTGATGGATTTATTACTTTTCTCCCGGACAGTATTGAAGAAAATAAATATATCCCCCCCATCGTCATTACTTCATTTAAAAAGTTTAATAAACCGGTATCTCCCGGGAAACGCTTTTCAAACCTTGCCGAATTAAAATTGTCTTACCGTGACTATGTGTTTTCATTCGATTTTTCTTCTCTTGACTATAGTGCTCCGGGAAAAAATCAATATGCCTATAAAATGGAAGGATTTAATGAGAACTGGATTTTTACAGATTCACGCAGTCGGAATGCCACTTTCACCCACCTGGATCCGGGCGAGTATAAATTTAAAGTTCTAGGCTCCAATAGTGATGGTATATGGAACGAAACTGGCACCTCTTTAAAAATAATCGTTTTACCCCCTTTCTGGCAAACCATGTGGTTCAGAATTTCCATTGGATTACTCGTGGTGGGATTAATCTTGACGGCACATTTATATCGGATAAACCACCTGAAACAAATTCAAAAAAACCAGGTTGATTTTTCAAATAACTTAATGGAATCGCAGGAAGCGGAAAGAAAACGTATTGCGGCAGAATTACATGATAGCCTGGGTCAGAATCTGCTTATCGCCAACAATGAGCTGCAACAATACATGAAGGATTCTGGAGGCGGTGAAACGAGACTCCAAGAATTGGTATCCATCATCAAGGAATCAATTAACGAAGTCCGCGAGATTTCCCACAATCTTCATCCCCACCAATTGGATAGTTTGGGATTGACCAAAGCGATTGAATCCATGATTCATAAAATGTCTCATGCCACCCAAATAAAATTTGAGTTGAAAATCGAAAACATCGACCGGTTGCTACCAAAAAGGTCTGAGATACACTATTACCGTATTATCCAGGAAGCCATGACCAATATTATGAAACACTCCGAGGCAACTTCATCAACCGTAGTGATTCATAAAAACAGATATCAGATACAAACAACTATCACAGACAATGGGAAGGGATTTCAGATCGGAGACCACACCCAAGAGGGGATGGGACTTGCAGATATGAGGGAAAGGACACGACTCATTGCAGGATCCATTAATATTTCAAGCAAACCGGGACAAGGATTCCAAATTCATCTCATCATTCCGCTATTAAAAGAGGGCTAAATTCCGATGAATAAAACATTCACCTTACTAATCGCCGATGATCACCCCATCTTCCGACAGGGAATTATTAAAATTGTAGAGCAGGATCCGGCGTATATTGTTGTGGATCAATGCGGTGACGGCAGCGAGGTTCTGGATAAAATAAGTAATTTAAAACCGGCCATGGTCATCATGGATATTTCCATGCCTGGTAAGAATGGATTAGAGGTGCTTCGGGAATCGCAGCAAAAAAAACTGGCAACTGATTTTATTATTCTGACCATGTATAAGGATGAGGAATACTTCAATGAAGCCATGAACCTGGGTGCAAAAGGATATCTGCTAAAAGACAACGCCTCAAAAGATCTTTTGCATTGTTTGCAGGCAGTTTCCCAGGGAAATCACTTCATTTGTCCGGAACTTTCCCACCTTCTCCTTGAAAGACGCAGCCGGATGCATTCCCTTGAAAAGTCAAAACCCGGTTTGGGAGACCTAACACCAACCGAAAAGAAAATTCTTGCACTTATCGCTCAAAATAAAACCAGCAAGGAAATTTCCGAGCAACTTTTTGTCAGTATTCGGACCGTTCAAAATCATCGCAATAATATCGCTCAGAAACTGGGGTTGAAAGGACATCATAAACTGTTGCAGTTTGCGATTGAGAATAAAACCTACTTGTGAGGTTTCACGGGGCAAGTGATCAGTAACTCAAAGTAGATAATCTGAAGGAATAATGGTATTGAGCAGCTGATCATCGCTCTTCACTTTGGTTTTTCAGGCACCGGATTTCTGTATGTAAATCATTAATTATTGATAATAGATCGTAAAGATTTAGTATCCACTCTCCATATTGATTCGTTCAATTCAGAAAAATGAGAAATTTTCAGCCCGAAATAAGGCAATACCCGCTGGATATTTTGAGCAAATCTCCAAATTATTCTTGATTATTCAATAATATTTTCTAAATTCCCCTCAGACATTCCAAAAGATCAACACCAAAAAATTGATGAACTGGATGAAATCACATAAAATTACCGGACAGGATTTTCTAAAGGAAAGTGGAAGACAATCTTCCTCCATACAGCTCAAAAATGGTTCCCGGGTTGGGGTGGTTGGAGGTGGTCCGGCCGGGTCATTTTTTAGCTATTTTCTGCTGGGACTCTCTGATCGAGTCGACCTTAAGCTTGACATCGATATTTACGAACCAAAGGATTTTAGCAAAAGCGGCCCCCAGGGGTGTAATAAATGCGGTGGAATTATCTCCGAAACTCTGGTACAACATCTCGCCGCCGAAGGTATCAATCTTCCTGCCAGCATTGTTCAACGTGGAATCGATTCCTATGTGATGCATACTGATGTCGGCAGTGCCCGTATTGAAACACCTTTGCATGAAAAGCGAATCGGGGCAGTATACCGGGGGTGTGGCCCCCGAGGCACCGAAATTGGCAGATGGGACAGCTTTGACGGCTACTTACTCAAAAAAGCAATCGAAAAAGGCGCCCACATTATTAAGAGCCGGGTTGATTCCATCACCTTCATAGATGATTTTCCCCAACTGGTATATAACCATCCTGAAGCGTCTAAACAGACCTATGACCTGGTTGTCATTGCACATGGGATTAACACCTCTAGCCTTCCTAATCTCGATAAAATTATATCGGGGTACCGGGCACCGGGTCATTCTAAAACTTTCATTAAGGAATATCATCTGGGATCAGAAATTATTGAGCAATATTTAGGCAGCTCCATGCATGTATTTCTGCTAAAACTGCCACGACTGGAATTTGCCGCGATCATTCCAAAAGGAGATTTCGTGACCGTCTGTATTCTGGGAGAGAATATCGACAAAGACCTCGTGAGCCATTTTATGCAGTCCCCGGAGGTAAAAAGTTGCTTCCCGCCAAATTTTGCACTGGACGGGGGATCCTGTCAGTGCTGGCCCAGTATCAATACCCGGGGATCACAGCGGCCTTTCTGCGACAGGGTGGTTTTTATCGGAGATTCCAGTTATTCCCGCCTGTATAAAGATGGGATTGGTGCAGCATTCATTACAGCAAAAGCGGCAGCCAATACAGCCATTTTGCAGGGCATCGCCACTGAAGATTTTAAAAGGAGTTATTGGCCGGTTTGTAAACGTATCGATTCGGATAATCAGTTTGGAAAAATACTTTTTTTAATTACAAAGTTATTTCAGAATCTGCGTTTTACCCGCAGAGCAATCTTAAAAACGATAATCACCGAGCAAAGGAAGCCGCAGGGTCGAAAAATTATGAGCACAGTTTTATGGGACTTGTTTAGCGGTAGTTCATCTTACCGGGAAATCTTTTTAAATACCTTACGACTGTCCTTCATGGGACGGTTTGCCTGGAATTCAGCCGTTTCATTGATTAATATTTCTAAGGAAGGAAACAAAGGAGAATAAATACAATTATGGATAACACTTCACTGGGAAAAATATATAAAGATGGAGAAATCATTATCAGACAGGGGGAATTCGGAGAGTGCATGTATGTCATACAGTCTGGCATGGTGCAGGTGATTACTCACCGCCTGGAGGGTAAAGAGGTGCTTATCGCGGAATTGGGTGAAGGAGATTTTTTTGGAGAAATGGCATTGTTTGAAAAAGAGGCCCGATCGGCAACCGTCAGAGCCAAAGGGGAAGTCTCTCTGATTACTATTGACAAAAAGACTCTTCTTCGTCGTATTCAACAGGATCCTTCTCTTGCCTTTAGGATTGTGGAAAAGATGTCCGCTCGAATTCGGAAATTGGATGAGAAATATTCCCGGGTCACAGCCAACGACCGGCGAAATTGGGATTCTCGGCCCAGACGCTGGATATCTCCCACACCCGGTCTAAAGTAAATGTTTTTGAGGGAAAATCAGCAGGGAATTATATCTATTGAGTTGTGATTATACTTTTTGCCAGATTTACAAAACGTTTTCGGCTGATTTTCATTGCCTCTTCCCCCGCCGGCCAGCCGAAAAAATGATCCGGAATTTTATATTTCGGTAACCGTTTCTCCAGAAATTCCCTTATTTCTCTCTCCCGGTCCTTAACTAAATCTGCCTTCGATCCCGTCTTTTGGACGGACAGATTTTTAACCTTTGCCTTGTATTCTTGTATCTTGTCATCTTGTAATTCTGGTTCTTCTCCCTCTCTTTTTCGCCATCTAATAAAAGCCACCGGTCTTTTTCCATATGTCGCATGATCTACCGGCACAACAATCGCCTCAGAAATCAGAGGATATTGAAGCAATACATCTTCGATCTCCTCGGGTTGGATATTCTCTCCCCCGGAGATGAACATATTATCCTTGCGTCCGATGATAGTCAAAGTACCCTCTTGATCCAACCTCCCCAGATCCCCGCTGTGAAACCAACCGTCCTCATCTCTGGCAGATTCAATATTTTTACCCGCGATATAACCCTTGAAAAGCGTTCGTCCTCGGACTAAAATCTCTGAATCAGGGGAAATGGTAATCTCCCGATACGATAGGATTCGGCCGGCAGTCAAAACATTCGGGAGATCATCGTCCCTGGCTGTTACTGTAATCTGGGAGCTCATTTCAGTTGAACCATAACTGCAGAAGATTGCCAGATTTTCTTTGAAGGCTTGTTCCAAAAGCCTGTCAGGAAACGGCCCTCCCCCCAGCAAAATCGCCTTCATTTTTTTCAGGAAACCCAAATTTCCGGGATTTACCAGTAAGCGCTGTAACTGGGCAGGCACCAGGGATATATGAGTACCTTGGAGTTCCCGCAGGGTCAGTTCCAGTTTTTGATCAGGCACAGGAATAGCGACAGTTCCTCCCCCCAGGAGCGCTCTAAACAATATCGCTATCCCCCCAATGTGAAAAAGCGGCAGGGATAACACCCAGTTGTCTCCTTTTGTAAAAGGAATGTTTTGTGCGGATCCGAGTGCACTGTAATAATGATTGGCAAAGGTGTGCACAGCTGCTTTTGGCTCTTGGATACTGCCGGAAGTAAAAATGATCGTTGCCTCTTGTTTGGAACTGAAAACAAGCTGAGTATTGTTTTCAAGATTTTTTGCCTTTGGCAACTTCTCGATCAGCTTATTCGCCTGTATCAGTTTTATATCATTATTCTTGTATAAGTACTTTTTCTTTGACAGGTTGATGAGAAACGTGCAATCAATTTTTTTCATCATTCTTTCAATTAACCGCTCGGGCCAGCGGGTGCTTAATGGTACTGCTACCATACCCCCTTGCCACAATGCATACAGAGAAAGGACATAGTCAATACTGTTGGGGCCGATTAATCCAACCCGGTCACCTGCAGACATACCCTGCCGGAGGAATATTTCCCGAAGCTTGTGGGATGTAATCATTATATTGGAATAACTGAGCACCTCAGTAGGAGTCATAAGTGCGGGTTGATCTGTCTGAAATTCAAAATGAAGGGTGGAATTTTCAATCATTTGGACACACGTATTTTACAGCTGAATTTTTTTTATGAATTGAAGCATGTCCCAGTTTATCTTTTGACCAACAGCTGCAATTTTTTGAATGTCAATCTGCCCCTGCTGAATCATTATGTCTTCCTGTAACAGATCTTTTTTCAGCCAGCGTAAGGTATCTAAACCCATGGCGAGATTGTCAGGACGCAACATCCCTGATAATTGAGATAATACCGAAATTGTTATGCCACTCTCAAAGGTGCTGCTGATCACGATACCCAGCTTTTTTGTCCTGGCAAGACCAAT
>CP070707.1:1064220-1084707 GCA_020350205.1 bacterium | reverse complement strand
TTTTCGTTGAAAACATCGCCCAAAATATGGTTTTAAATATCTTATTCTTCTTCAAGGAAAGGTAACAGTATCTTGCTCCATAACTGGTAACCTTTCACACTCAAATGCAAACCGTCCTTTACAAAAAGGTCCGAATTGGGTTCTCCGGCTGCATTCAGTATGGGTGTGGCCGTATCGACATAGGTAAGAAAAGGTTTTTGCTGAATGAACTGATTAATCATGGTATTGGCTTCCGACATCAGGGGCCAGAATTGCCAGCGACTGATGCTGGGTTTGATGGGAAGATAATAGACCCGGGTTTTCGGAAAATCCCGCGCGACCCTGGAAGTAAAAACTTGAAAATCCTCCAGAACCTGCTGCGCTGACTTGCCATCCGCAATGTCATTATCCCCAGCGTAAAAAATAATTCTGGCGGGTTTATATTTTTTTACAATCTGCTCATAATAATGATTTACATCAGATATATGCGATCCACCGAATCCCCGATTAATTACATAGAATTCCGGGAAGTATGAGGCGGTGGACCAAAGCCTGATGCTCGAACTTCCCACAAAAAGGATGGCATTTTCGTTGACACTGTTCTTGGCATCCCAGAGAATAAAGGCTTCGATCTCTTCCTTAAATCTCTTCGGATCCGGATCTGCGATTTGGGCTTGAATTAGATCTTGAAAAAATATTGGTAAGAAGAAGATTAAGAAAAATAAGTAATGGAAATTTCTGTTCTGATTTTTATTACTGAACATAAAACCTCACTTATTTTATTGGTTTTAAAGAAATTTATTTATTGATATCATAAAATTTGGAATATTTCAATCTTCATCGCTCAGGTCTTCAGAATCTGTAACTGCCACTCAGTCCGAAAGGAAACAATGTTCATTTTCCAGCAGGTAAAGGAGATCGGAGAAAACTTCTTTGAAAAAATATACCCCGGGGTTTTGGAGTAAGATGTTACATACGATGCTTGACGGAATGGCTAATTTCCTTTCAGATCCAGTAAGATATCCCTTCATAGGAGAAATCCAGTCCTGTTTCAAGCCGTTTTTCTTTCTAATATTTGTACTCTGTTCTCTAATTTTAAAGTATCAACGGTTCATTCTTCTGGGGGAGAAATCTTCTGGGCAGTGACAAACTTAGAAACGACACATTGATAAATTTGCTGAAATGTTATTCTCCCGGTTGATAATTAAAATCCAGATGGGATGTCCGGAGAATGAGATCCATAGAACTTCCCAGGGCAGATTGTGCAATTTTAATGGCGACATCAGGATTTCGCACATCATTGTTGGTCATGACTGCCACCCCGAAACCATATTCAGGATAAATAATCAGGAAACTCTGAAAGTCCAAATTCTGTCCCCATTGCCAGAGAGCCTTACCATCCTGACCCAGCTGGATTCCCGGACCCAAACCCCAGGTCATTTGATCAGCGAGTTGGACCTGGGGAGATTGTAATTGATCCGCCAGTTCAATACTCAGGTATTGCGGATCGGAGAGTTCAATCAGAAATGTAGCCAGATCTCCCGCTGTTGCCCGTAAGGTACTTGCCGCTCCGGCCGGAACCGCCGGCCATTTCGGGACGGGCAGGTTATCAATCTGGTTCACAAGTCCCATGAAAATGAACACTATGAGAAGAGTTAAAATAGTGGTCAGAACACCCTGATACCTCAAACGTTTCTTAAATTTTGCCCGGATAACCATGCGAATAATAAAAATTACGCCGACGAATGTACCCACAACTCCAACCCCACAAAAAAAAATTAACCAGGCAAACTTTAAAAGCCCATACTTACCCAAAAAAATAAAGAAGGGCAGCATTACCAATACAAACACCAGGATTAAAGTGACCCGAACCATGCCAGATGTTACCTTCCAGTGACCTTTCCAAATCCTGTGTATAAGAAGTCCGATCAGACCACCAAAAAGGAGGACGATAAAATAAGGAACCACAAAAAACA
The DNA here is from genome assembly GCA_020350205.1 of bacterium. Taxonomy (GTDB): domain Bacteria; phylum Calditrichota; class Calditrichia; order RBG-13-44-9; family RBG-13-44-9; genus RQOF01. The sequence goes on along the minus strand of CP070707.1, from coordinate 1,082,752 downwards.
TTACCGGTACAATGGCATAAAAATGGCCATTAGCCGTGCGACCTGTGATTCCGTTATGATTGATAAAGCTGGTTGATGACATCCCCAATGGTTTGAAAACCAGCTCCCGGGCTACCTCCTCCAGTGGCTGACCGCAAACCTCTTCTAGCACTGCCTGCAGATAGAGAAAACCTTTATTGGAATAATAAAAACCGCTACCCGGGAGAAAAAGACATTCCCGGCTGAAGGTGAGATGTCCCAGACCTGAACTATGGGACAACACATGACGTAAAGTGATGGTATCTCTATACTTGGAGGGGGGAAGCCAGGGCTTTGACAAATATTTATTTAAAGGTTCATCAAGTGCAAGCACTCCCTGGTCAACCAATCGCAAAGCGATGTAGGCAGTGATCAGTTTACTATTGGAGGCGACCTCGAACAGGGTTTCTGCGGTAACAGGTTCATTGGTGATGGTATTCATCACCCCAAAACCTCTGGTCCACACAACTCTTCCGTGCTGAATGAGCGCGATGGCAGTGCCGGGTATGTTTTGTTGTTGCATATACCGGGGAATGTAATCTTCGAGTTCTGCCGTCAGAGATTCCGGCGGTGCTGACCATCTGAGGTGAGAGTTCTGATCCGAGGAAGCAATGGTACCTGCAACGTCCTGACTATACAAGGATTCTACAAATGTTGCAATTAAAAGTACAAAAAAGAGAACACCTTTAAACATCAACTCTTTTTTCATCTCACTATACTCCGAGGTGACTTTAACATGGTTTCACGTATAAACCTAGTATATTTTAATTTAGATGTATACAGACTAATCTGTGAAAAAATGAAACCATACTGATCAGACCGACCAGAAATATTAGAATCATCATGCTTCACATTTTCCTCTTCTCAAGAAGAGTTCCTCAAAGTAGAATATTGGGTATAGTCTTAATGAAAATAATCTTCCCTTTAGTGCCGGTTCAAAATACTATTCAACAAATTGATCGATGCGTGCAAGTGTCAGGATAAGCCCGTTTCCGCTGGCCACCCAGGGAGCCTGAACATTGTCATAGGAATATTCATCTATAAGTTTCAGTCTTAGGGTATCTTCCTCTACCTTGTACTCGCACACAAGCCTGCCCCCCATAAACTCCGGAACCCGTGCGACAACCGGAAATGCTGTCAAATGAGATCCCAGAAGTTTATATGTACCGGAATTCACCACCAGAGAATTATAACGCTCTATTTTTTCTTTATCAGTTGGATTCCAGCGTTCAGAAAAAAAGGGATCTGGATTGTCACTAAGTACCCATACCATACTATAGTGGCGCTGAGTAAAAATGAAAATACTGGGAATGGGTCTGTTGGGTAGTGAAATGCTACCATTCACGGTGGAAATTCCCTTGATCTCCCAGACTCCTTCCAAACTCTCTCTAATACTTTCCATGGAACATCCCCAAACAACAATTACCAGAAATATTGAAATGAATAAAATGCCTGCAGATTTCATCATCGAACTCCATACGTTAAAATCCGGACTTCCCATCAATTCTCTCAAAAAAATTTACAGCAGGTTTCAACTGCGGTCATAAGAATTAAGAGAAACATTTTAACTGTAATAATGTTTTCGACGTGATGTTACGATCAGATTTGTCTATTCAATTAATTAAAAAGTCCAAACATCAGCATGAAAACTATTATGATTGCGTAAAGGGGAATAAAGATTATTAAACTGGAAACAATATAAAGTCCCAAGACCGCAAAGGCCCTGGCGAGAAAACTGTCACTTAACAACATCGTTCGCGGTAAATTAACCGGATGCTGCGAGCGGTTTTCCAGTTGGACAATCCTTTCTTTCAGAGAAAGCATCTCCTGCTTTAATGCTTCCAGGGAGTTTCCAAAATCAGTGGATGACATGAACATTCTCCTTTGGCTAATTGGGTGTAAAAGCACCATGAATTCTTCATGGGCTGTCTGAGTGATTCTCGGGTCATTCAAAAAGATAACCCGCCGAAAATAAACAGACTCCTCCGAATACCATTCCAAAACGGTTCGGGATAGTCTTAACGGATTTTAAGCTTAAAGCGCTCAGATTAATGGTATGATTTTAATTTTATTCCAATGGTAAGGAAAATTCCTCTCATTCTCTGGCTAGACTTCTCTTCAAAGTCAATTAATGCACGCTTTTCAGCCGTATTGTTTATCTGTTTCAAACCGTGATCATACCGTAACATAAGAGAAACTCGACTTTTCATAGAGAATAGCCTGATTCCAAGGGATAACCCTGCATCCCAATCACTCAGGTAGTCATTCAGATTCCCCGGCGGTAATCCACCTTCAGGGGTATTTTCGAACACCCATCTTTCACTGGCGTTCAATTTGTACGCCCCATAGATCCCAAGCAAAAAGTCAAGACCCCTCTTCCGAGAAGAGCAAAGATGAAATGCATGGTTTAAAGTAAATTGAACATAGGATATTTCATAATTGATATAATCTCCCTCATAGATTATTGCGAGAGTAGGTTGGCCCCATTTCGAGCCTTTCTTAATAAATTCCACTTGAGGCAGTAGATCCACAAAACTCGCATATTTATAACGGAGGCTCAATCCCAGCTGAAAACCCAGATTATAATTGGACGGCGTCATCCCGGAATTTCCCGCGAGATAGCCACCATTGATTTTTGAAGCATTAAATCCGAGTAAGAATTCCAGATTGGCTTTTTCCTGAGCCAATACAGGCCGAGATATGGCAATCGAGACTGCAACAGCAATCAAAATAATAATCTTAAAAATATTGTTAAATACGAATGTCGTCATATGAATGAGCTCGCATACGGTTTTTACTCGTGCTTTTATAATAGACTAAATTATTTGACTTTCGCTTTAAACACAATACTGGTGAAGAACTCGATGAATATGCCAAACAGGATGCTGAGAAAATAAGCAATCAGGATTAACGGAAAGGCACCGCCACAAATGAAAATGTAAAAGGGAAACAATAAACCAATTGTTGCCCCAATCAAAGCGCCATGTAAAGCCCAATTCAGATCTAAATTTGAAAGACCGATAACAAAGCCAATCAGGGTACGGTTCAAAACAATCCAGAAAAAATGAATGGGATTATTATCCACACCCACCAGGTAAATCCCGCCGAGATAACAGAGTACCCCGGATAAAAATCCAAAGATCAATGCAATTCCTAGTCTTTTGGCATTGAATGACATGAGAATTTCAACCTTTTCTTTGTAAACATCATGCTTATCCGAAAATTATTGTTTTCGTTTTTGATATCTCCTGCCAATCTTGAATGCCTCGGCCTGGAATTCTCCTGCCCGAAAGTATGGTCCCTGTGGCATGAAGAACAGTAGAGGGTCCATTTTCAGATAGTCGGGTTTGCTTTTTGTCAGACATCTTTCTTCGCAGTAAATCCGGACAATTTCACCAACGACTAGCTCCATGCTGTTAAACTCTTTTGAATACTCCAGTCGACATTCCAGGTTCAGGACACATTCATCGATCATCGGCGCTGTCTCAAGCTCTCCGTAGAATACTTTGAAGAGGCTGGATTTATCCACCTCTAGACCAGAATGTAATCCACAGAAATCCACAATCTCTGCCAGTTGAGAAGAGGGAATATTAATACTGAAGGTTTTGTTTTTCTTTATACCTTTTCGGGTATAATGTGTCTGACCGATGCCCGCCACTAGAAGCGGCGGATCATCCTGAATCATGTTAAACCAGACGATGGTAAAAAAATTGGGCCTACCAGAAACGTTGGCTCCTAATAGGGCAACCGGTAAACACAAGGGCGGTAATTTCCAATCTGTTTTTATCTTCCCCATGGTGAGACTCTTTCTATTTTAATTTTATGTGCATCTTCGGTCGGAAAATGTGACTCGCTAATTCATATAATCTAAGAAATGAAACAAGGCGTGAAAATGATCGACATGATCCGGGGCACTGTTCCCAGCAAAACCGAGCACGATGAAATTTCCCCCCTGGGCCTGGCTGAGTTGTTGCATCCCCAGCACTCCCCATTTTAATACCGCCTTTCTGGAGAGTCTGCATTCCTGAATTAAATAATCGGCCGTTTCGGTCGTGCTGGCATAGGTTCCAGGGAAAATTTCCGAGTGGGTTATTATAAAACGTGTCTTCTCCTGCATGGCAAGATGGGCATAATTAAGAAAGGGCTTGAGATTTTCAGTATTGAGTGACCCACCCTCAGCCAGAAGCTGCCTTTCCGGCACATAATCAGTATGAAGTCCGTCCAATAGAATAATCCCATTCACCAATCGCTCGGCATTAGGCTGACTCAAAATCGCCCGTACTGCCCCATAGCCGGCACTGAATGCACTCAGGTAAATTTTTGAAAAATGTTTTTCTGTACCGGATACCAAGTCAAGGGAGTCCCCGACCATCTTGATCAGCCTGCTCAATACCTTTTCTGCTGAAAAAGCATTTTCATATACAGCAGATCCGCTGCCCAGCTGGATATTCGCTAAACAATAGGGCTCATGCGATTTTTCAACCGCATAGATGGGCACATCGGTGGCTCCATGAAAGTGAATCAACAGCCGTACGGAATCCCTCTTCAGGTTACGTTGCGGCAGGTATACTTCGACCGGTTTGGGAACTAGACCCCCGATCTTACAGCGTACTCCGGAAAATTCTTCACCATTAACTCTCTGGTGCGCCCGTGTGTGGTTTAGCATGGGTGATGGAAATTGAGACTGGGCCCGGACGTCAAAGAATAAAATTAAGAATAGGAGACCTGTCAATTGAAGAAAATGTGTCTCGTTCTGGAGAACAGATATTTTTAGCATGTATCACCAAAAAAAATTAATTGGTTTTAATTATATTTTTGATCCGTTGTGCTGATAACTGTAAAATAATAAAAATATATATTTTTTTTATGGTTCAAGAATATCTATATCACCCTGAATTTCCGTCTGGCCGGACAGGCATTTCAGGATCACATTTCGGAAAAAAAGAGATGCTGAACTAAATTCAGCGTGACATCTACTCTAAAATTTGGACATCTTTGACGTTTTCTAGTTTATTAGCACACCGGGTTAAGTTTTTTTGTGGGTTTCAAGAAATAAAACCATGATCTCAAAAGCTAAAAGCACCTTGCACATAAATCTTTCACATCAGGGGCACCATTCAGGTTGTATCGCACTCCCGTTCGAATAGGTTAACCGTATTTGACGGCTTCCATTGGAATCCATAACATATACCTCAGGATGGCCATCACGGTTTGAGGTAAAAACAATACGAGTGCCGTCTGGCGACCAGTCCGGTCGGCTATCAAAAGATCCACTGGTGAGCTGACGGGATTGCGTACCGTCACTATTCATGACGAAAATGGTATTATATCCGTACCTATCAGATACAAAAGCAATCATGGAATCATCGGGTGATAGGGCGGGCCACACATCCGTATAAATATTGTTGGTCAAACGCTGTTCATTTGTTCCGTCCGCATTCATAGAATATATTTCCGGATTTCCATGACGCTCGGTATAGAAAACAATCAAATTGGTTTTACACGACCACTCCGGACCACCCCCGTTAATCGAGTCTATCCGATGAGCATTACTACCATCCATATCCATCATCCATATTTCAGAAGAACCTGAAATGTCTCTTTGAAATGCAATCCGGGAGCCATCTGGCGACCAGGTTGGGGAATAATCATGGGCATCCTGTATATTTGTTAATCTTGTAAGATTACTCCCATCCGTTTTGATAGAATAAATTGACCAGGTACTTTCATATATCGGGTGTGAATAAAAGGCAATAGTAGATGAATCAGGAGACCATGCCGACCCTCCATATATAATATCTTCCCCACTTCTTATTAGCTGGTGTAAACTACTCCCATCGGAGTTCATCATGTAGATGCCGTCATTACCACCACTGGCCATAAGCGTAAAAACTATTTTTCCGGGAGGCGACACAATGGTAGAAGCGGTTTTTGTCTGGGACTTCCCATCCGTAACGGTTACACGATAGGTGCCGGCTTCCAGATTTCCGATGTCTTCTGAGGTGTCTCCGGTTGACCAGGCATAACTGTATGGTACATTTCCGCCAGTTACTTCCAGGTCAATGGAACCATCCGATCCCCTGTAAACAGTGACAGCTGTAGGTACAAGGATCAAAACAAGCGGATCGGGCTTAGGGATTGAATCATTGGGATCGCTACAATGTGTAATTCCTAGAATCACCAGAGTAAAACAAAGAAATATGACTTTAAATAACTTCATTTTACTTCCCTCATACTAATTGATTTTGCTCGGTTTTTATAAACTTGAGCTTCCTACGAAAGGAATGCGGATAATATTGCATTCGGTCAAATATCCCGAAGATCGAATATTCCCAAACGGTCAAGAAATAAAAATATTACTGGCTATTTGACCAGCAACAACTTCAAGGTACATCTCAAAATCTAAAAATTTAAAACGCCTGCTATACGTCTGGATTGTTTCAGACAAGTTCTTGAAATCAGTGCTGCCAGATCGCCCGTGATTTTCTCAGTTCAAGAACCTTTTCATGGCATCTGTGACATTTTATTTACATGATAATGCTGAGCATGATGAGGAGCGCACATATTAACTTTACAACCGGACAGATTTTTATGGGAATGATATTTGTCCTGGCTCCGGTGAATAAGGACAGGATGGCCAGTATGAACAAAAAGCAGATCGATAACACATAAACTATCCGGGCTTCGGGGGATTGCCACTGTCCATAGATTGTGATGAGAAAATTTAAAACCCCGATAAATATCAAAAAAAGTCCCTCAGCAATCCATTCCATGGTAATAATAAGTTTGTTATCCCGTTGAATCTCTCCAAATCCCCGCACAATGTTCCGGGTGGGAAACAGATGGGCGATACCCCAGACTGTAAGTATAACAGATGAAATGGTAATCAAAAGTTTTTCCATGATGTGTCCCAATTTTTAATGGAACCCATATTCCAGTTAAACAACCAAAGGGGGCAATTAAGGTTGCCCGGCCTTAATTATTACAAGGTCTCTTTCAAAAATAAATAGACGAATTAATATTCCTCATCTAAACCAGGCGAAACCAACAGTGAAATTAAAGCTGAACAGTAAGTCCGTATCGGTTTTGGTAATATTAATATTGGGATTATAGATAAAATCACTGCTCTTCCGAATGAGCAATCCTACTCTGAAATAATAGGAACTCCAGTTTTCTCCTTCACCACCAGCAAGATTGACGGTAGCCGATGAACCCCAGGAGTATCCCACCCCCAGACGAAAGATTGAGTTCTCCTGATAACGTTTCTGGAAACCTACCGTATAACCAGCTTCCTGCGCAATACCCACATATGAGAAACGCGGTTGAATATAGATAAATTTTGCAGGAGAGAATGTTATATTTCCTTGAAAAAGCCAGATAAATCCTACTCCGCCGGTGACTTCCACCAGTGGATATCCGCTATCGCCATAATTTACAGATTGTTTAATTTCATGCCCGGCGGTATCACTTGCTTCCGCCCCTGTTAACCAGACAAGGATAATAACAAAATGACATTTCATTTAAGCTCTTTCCTCCAGGGTTTTACAAAAGATCTTTATCAGGCTGCATAAAAACCATGTATTCGAAAATTCCCAAAAAGAAGGAATTCTCCAAAAACACACAAACATAATCATTCTAAATCGGTTCAAGTCCAACTGAGTGGTATTTCCGGAAAATTTGAAATTTATTTTTCACCTTTTCTGGCATGACAAACAGATCATAAAAATTATTGTAAATACCGGGATTCGCACGATAAACTGGTCCCCTCTTATTTAATTCTAGTTCCAGCCAATTTTCCAATGTTTCATAAACCAATTGCTGTTCATCAAGATCAGAAATTCTCAGAAAATGATTCGCATTGGGCTGGACAATTTTAATGGCGTTGGTCTGTCCGGTCAACTCAACCGCTGCCGCTGTCCAACTGTCCTGTTCCCCATACACATAAATAATATTATTTCCCGCAGTTTGAAGCCAGATGTTTATATCCTGCATAATCGCGGGATTAAAAGAAATCGTGTTACTGTTCGGCGCAAAAACTTTATGCGAGGGATTTTGGGGTAAAGCAGTTAACAAATCCTGAAGATGTTCGGTGATCAAGCGGTAATATCCGATTTCCGTATATAGTTGATAATAAACAGGCTTATAATACTGATTCCCCACATCCGTATATTCAACCACGTTGACAATGTTTAAAAGCTGGGATAACTGTTCTGGAACCGATGCCGTTGAATCAGGGATGGTGGAACAATCACCTGATCCAAAAGACCAGAAATAAAATGGAAATTCCAGTACCATATATTCTAATATGATTTCTTCACCCAGGGAATATCCGTACCCCAGACTAACTAAATGTGATTCTAATATGGGCAAGATTTCCTGGCGGTTTTTCAATATCGTCCTTTGGAATTGTATAATTTTATTTCTGCAGCTTTCGTTACCCGCTTCATTTTTAACATAATTCTCAAGCCGGGGATCAGTGGTGTTGAATAACAGAGGAGCACTCATCACCATCGTTACATCGACGTCATCTGGATAAAAACGTCGGTGAAAAAGAGCTGTCTGGCCACTTTTACTCCCCCCCCAATTTATCCAGGGACCCGAGTAAATTTGTCTGAATAAAGTTGTAATGGAATGGTGATCTCCTGCAGCCTGTTCAATATTCAGGTATTGCCAGTCGATGGGATTAGGAACAGATTCCTCCATATATCGATGCGTAACTGCCAGCAAATTGGCGTTGAGAATATCAGCAAGTTCTGCTCGATGTCTCGCAGATACTGAGTAACCCGAGGTTGATAATACCATGGGAGCAGTCTCATTAACATGTGATAAATACATCCTTTGTTTAAAAAACGCTCCGGTAGAATTGGAATGGTCAACCGGTTGAATTATATCAATTTCAAATTGACGTTCATATCCATTTTGAGGTGATATTTCCGTAACCTCGATGCCTTCCAAATCGCCCAATTTTTCCAAAATATCTCGGTTGTCTACTGGTACAGGCTCAACACTTTTCTTGCTACAAAACAAGCAAAGCATGAATATGGCTAATAAATAAATTTTCTTCATCTTCATCCTTCGACCTTCTCCAGTTGATTAGTCTTAATACGGCTGATAAAGTTAACGTCTTTAAAGCCTGGGTAGATTTATTGTTTTATTATAACAAGTTAACGAGGTTGCAGTATGGAGATAGGAAAGTTGTGTCTTCCTGTGGCGTCGTCATTATAGCACAAAAGTCAGTCATTATTAATGTGTTGGATTCATCAAGAGGTGTATACCGGTGTGATTCAGAGCCTTCTGTTTATAATCCAACCATACCTTAATAGGGATCTTCAAATATGTCAGGATCATCACAGAAAAGTAAAGCATAAATCCCATACTACCCGCGATATTCATTTCAGGGGATAAAATTTTGCCTACAACCAAGTCGTTAGGATCCATTCCCCTGGGTTAAAATAGGCAATGTATATAAATTAAAGCATCTGGCCTCATTTAAAAACCACCGCAGTGGTTGATTGTTTTTCCATCCACCCGGACAATCCACTCTGTCTGCGATCATAAATATTAGTAACAGTTTCAACTCAACTTTACGGCTCAGCTTCCGCCAATCACTTTCTGACGGTGCTTCACCACGTAAATAAGCTTGATACCAGGGGAGATTAATATCGTGATATTTAATCATATCAAGGAATTGCTTATCACCCAGTTTGAGATCTCGCAAAATTTTCAGGGAGGCTCTGGGACTGGAAGATCCTGAAATTTTTCCGATATCATGCGCTAGCGCTACATTCTCCAGAAAGCGTGTTTCCCAGAGGCTGATTTTATTTCTTGCCGCCAGTTCACGAACCCGTTCTCTGACCTGTTCACAATGCTCATATGCATTCTGGGTCTCATGACGTTCGGGATTCAGGGATACTCCCCGAAGTTGTTCATAAATCTTTCGAAAATTTTCATGATCTAGTAAAGAATGCGTGCTCATCTAATTTGCGAACCTTGGTACCCATATTAAATTAAAAACAGGCGGTGGGAAAATTGTTATGTTTAGGCTCCGGGTGTTCTTTTTAACACTTGGGAACCACAGGTATCAATATCCCGTCGACGAATGCTTTAAAACGTGGATCAAAATAATCATTTTCACTTTACCCAACAGATTCCTCAGGCAATTTTTGTTTGAAGGGAAATCCCGTCTGGAGGGTGTTCTCAGGACCAAAATTTTTATCGGTCGCAGTCATTTCTATAGACCATTTTTCCTCTCCGGTGCATATCACTTTTTCAGGTAGCATTTGAATCTGATCATTTATGACCGGGAAAACAGTGGCACCATCGCCTTCGTATGAGGCATCATCAGCCAACAGCACAGAACAGGTTAATAACCCCTGAACAGAATATAAAAGATCCCGGGAAACCAGAAAAAGGTTCTTTGGGTGATCCTCTTCATTATTTTCTTTTGTGGTAAATCCACCTAAGGGGATTGGGCAGTTTACCGAAAATTAAATGTCTGAATTATAACCTCTTTATCTTTTTGCTGATTTTTTTTCGAATCTTTTCAAAGGAAGGTGGCGGTCCTGTTCTCACCTGTTTCCCATCAATAAACAGGGCATCCGCAATACCCCACTGTTCAAATTTTATTCGGTCATCCGTGCGGATTTCTTGAAATTCAACCTTATCACCAAATTCAGCCACCGCCCTTTTTGCTCTTTCATGGACCATATTCTGGGCTGGACACCAGCCATTGATTAACGACGTGACCGTGACTTTTCCGGCTGTCCCTGAGGGTCGCTTTTTTTCCCTGATCCAGCGGGGAGGTGTGGTATTTTCCCTAAAAGGTTTCCACACTAAAACCGCCATTCCATTTTTATCCACTTTTCGATAACCCTGCTTTTTAAACCAGGAGGCTTTCATCCAGAACGGAAAGGAAATTCCCCAGGCTGCGACGCCTGTCATATTCATCGAGCGGATATCCTCCTCCGCTGCCTGGAGAAGGGCTTTCCCGATTCCTCTTTTCTGACGATTCCCCACCCCCTGCTTATGTCCATGAACCCAGATACAGAGAATAACATACAGATCCTTCCCTTCCACAAAGGAATGTTCAACGGGAAGGTACTGTATCATGCCACATGCTTGCTCATTTTCTAGGGCCAATTTGACCCGCAGACCTTTCTCCTGCATATTACGAAACCAATTTTCCTTGTGATCCCCAGCTTCTTTGAGATCCTCGGACCACTCTTCAAGGCAACAGAAATAAGGGCGGTGAAAGTTTTTCTTTAAATCAATAATTTCCATTATTATTCCCGGATTTTAATTTTTGTATAATTTGATTATTGCTTTAGTCTATAAAATTTCAAATCTACATAGAACAGTGACGCGTACGAACCTCCGGCCAGAATATACTTGATTTGCTGGTAAACGCATGTATCTCTCAGTGTATACACCGTCATAATTATGGTAAATGCTTAAATACGGGCATTTACAACCAGGGCGGGGGTCAGTTTTTTCATGACCGATTTCCCTTACATTTTTGGTATATCATGAATTTCCACCTTGAAGAAAACAGTCCTTCCGTTCACTCCTGCAGTTTACTTATTGCTCCAAAGAGACATTCAATTTTCCTTTATCTGCTGTCCAGAATATCGCCCGGTAGAGATCTGATAAGTCTACTCAGGTTCGATGGTAAAACGAAAAGTTTGATTACAAAACGGACAGAAATATTTACCACTTACTCTTTCTTGCAGATCTAATTCTAAATTATTTCCACATTTAAGACAGTCAATTTCTGCAGGAAGGTAGTATTGGGAAAGAATTTTCGAATAGCGGGACCTAAGAGAATTCCCGTTGATAATCTTCTCGAGACCAAACAGGACTGTCCCAATCCCTAACGAGGCCAACTCCAGAGACCGGTGTAATCCAATTAGAATAAAAAAGAGACCTGCAATAAACCAGAATGTTCCAATATTAACGCGTTCTGTTTGATCTTGAATAAGTTGTTCAAGCTGACCGATAGAAAAATGATCTTCATTATACATGAAACCATCTGTAGGAGAGAATTTGTAATCCAAATATTTTTAGTAAAATTCAATAACCTGGCCGATGTCGATGTTGACACATCTTAAAAAAACAGTATGGGTAAACTGTTTTTTACATTTTGCTGATTTGATCCAAGGTAACAACTACATTTCCCTTCTTATGCCCTGTTTCGACATGGCGGTGAGCCTCGGCGATTTGCTCGAGGAGATATTGTTTCTCGATGACCGCGCTGATCTTTCCATTTTCAGCAAGGTCCTTAATGAAACGCAGATCTTCGGCCCGTTCCTTTGCGGGGCGGATTCCCGTAAACATAATCATGGCTTTTCGGCTGCCGATCAGAGAGGTCCATAACCTATGACGAACGATGGCCAATGATAGAACCGTGGTCAAATAGATGCCATTGGGCTTCAGGGCGCGCTTGCAGCGTGAAAATGAACTTTTACCGACAGCGTCGAAAATAATATCATAACTCTGGCCGGTCCGGGTAAAATCCTCCCGGGTGTAATCAATAACGGAATCCGCTCCCAGAGATTTCACCAAATCCAGATTTGCCGTGCTGCATACCCCAGTCACTTCTGCCCCAAAGTACTTGGCAAGCTGCACTCCTTGAGAACCTACTGCTCCTGATGCTCCATTGATAAGAACTTTATGTCCCCTCTGAATTTTCCCCTGATCCCTCAGGAACGGCAGTGCCGTCAATGCGCCGTCACAAATCGACGCTGCTTCGCCATAGGTCATATTGGCCGGTTTTAGAGCCAGTGCCCCCTCTTCTGGCAGAGATATATATTCGGCATGTGCCCCGAAACCTCCCCCGGTCGCTCCAAAAACCTGATCACCTTTCTTAAATAATGTAACCTCTTTACCCACTGCCTCAATCTCCCCGGCCAAAACATCCCCGGGTATGGTATTTTTCGGTGTCAGTAAGCCGGTCGCGAATCGGGAAATGAATGGTTTACCTTTTCGAAATATGGGATCTGTCGCATTCACCGCAGTTGCGTAAATTCTTATTAATATCTCATTGTTCTTTGGGGTCGGTATTTCAACTTCTCTTATTTGTAAAACCTCCGGAGGCCCGTACTTAATATAAACAACGGCTTTCATTTATATAGTACTCCTTTCTTCAGAAACTTTTACTCCTTTGACCAGTAACCACAGGCAAAGCGATAATTCCCCGACAAATGCCGGCAGGAAAACCACCAGGGTAAATATGTTTTGGTAATTGGCATAGTTTGTTACAAGTATCTGGGCAAAACTGTCTATCAAATAACCCAGGGCAGCAATCCCTATCAGAACGCCCAGAATTCGGGGGATGAAATCTGATCTATAAAGCAGGTATGCCAGAATTGCACAATGAATTCCAAAAAATATTAACCCAACCGAATATCCGGTAGCATGAGCTTTAATTGATAACATCACCGCTGCATGTAACTGGATTGAACTGAACCCTGTCAGGTAATCCAAACCACTAAGAAGTTGCAGAACGATGAACAGATTCGACAGGTTAACTGCTAACACGGCTGCCTGAGTCAGCCTGAAAAACGCCGCCAGCAAGGATAAGGACTTATTCACCGGTTTGAGCAATATATAAAAAAGCAGGGCGAGTGCCACATCACACGAAATCATGATAATATCAGCTGCGATGCCCAGACGAAACAAGCCTTCTGACGCGATAATATTTTGGGCAGTAGCGCCGGCATCCGCTGCGACAAAAAGCGACTGGCGAACAAAAAATTCGGCAAATATGCCGGAGATAATGATGGCAAGATAGAGCAGTCCGATAATTCTCGCTACTTTAGATAGCGATAAATCAACCGAGCGATGCCTCATGTCCGTCCTTTCTTACTTCGGTAGTCTTCTCTTCATGATGCACAACAATAATGATCTTGCCCCTGGCGTGTCCTTCTCCGAGATAGCGGAGTGCCGCGGGAACTTCGTGTAAAGGATAACGCTTATCGATCACGGGTACAACCTTGTTTGATTCTATTAACTCCAGCATAAAATCCAGGTCCTTGTTGGGCCTGGCCCCCAGGACGCCCATCTTTTTCTTGCCGGTCACCGAAATTATAAATCCCAGCAACAGGGTTTGGAAAAGATGGGGCAGAGAACCGCCCACCATGATATATTTACCCCGGGGGGCTAAAGTACGTCTGTAGTCAAAAATCGAGTGACTGGCCACAAAATCCAGAATCACATCGTACGTTTGTTCGTTCTGGGTGAAATCTTCCTTGGTGAAATCAATAACCCGATCGGCACCGATGGACAACATTAAATCCAACTTCTCGGTGCGGTCGACCCCGGTCACAGTGGCACCCAGCATTTTAGCAATCTGAATTGCGAAGGTACCTGAACCGCCGCCCGCACCATTAATCAGTACTTTCTGTCCGGGCTGAACCTTCCCTTTATCACGCAACCCCTGCAGGGCTACCAGGGCTGCTTGCGGCAGGGACGCAGCCTTTTCGAATGTCAGATCTGCTGGTTTAAGAATCAATTTGTTTACCGGGGCACAGACGTATTCAGCAAATCCGCCCCAGTTTCCCATAATATCTCCGAACACCTCATCCCCCGGCTGGAATAACTTTACCTTTTTTCCCACCGCTTCAACCGTCCCGGCTATATCAGATCCCAGAATCTGAAATTTTGGTCTTCGAAGTCCCCACATGCGGGTATAGAGCGGTCTGCCGGTCAGAAATTCCCAGTCCGAAGCGTTAACAGAAACCGCATGAACCTTGAGCAGGACTTCGTTATCCTTTGGTACAGGTTTTTCGGTTTCCCTTATTTCGAGAATGTCCGGCGGTCCGTAGTCATAATAAAAAACTGCCTTCATAATACCTTCCTTGGGATCATAAACATTCTGCCTGACCCAGAATTGTACACTTCAATTCCTTTCATCGGTTCACAAAAATCAACTTAAAATCTATAAGACGTTAGCAAAAGAGATTTTTAAGAACACCTCTTCCTGTCCCCTAAATCCGGGAAACCTGCAAATCTAATCAAATTTCTAAAAATACAAAGGTACCTGAAGACGAGAAGTATGCTCGTCAATCGCCGGGCAATTTACAAAATATAAATCTTTCCAGTGATTTTAAACTAAATTATATCTTTTATTTTCGGGGCGAGACAACCACCGCCGTCCCATAACATAACACCTCGGTGACACCCCCCATCAGTTCGGTTGCATCATATCTCACCCCGATCACGGCATTGGCGCCTAATTCCTCGGCATGAGATATCATCATTTCAAATGCCTCTTCCCGGGTACGCTCGCATAATTCGGTAAACAAAGTAATATTTCCGCCCACTAAAGTGTGCAGCATTCCTCCGATCGTCCCGAATACCGACCGGGATCTCACCACAATTCCCCGGATCAACCCGAGCTGTTTGACAACCTGATACCCATGCAATTCAAACGTGGTTGTGGTCAGTGCCTTGTCCATGTGAACCTCGACATTGATTTTACTTTATATTTGACAATTTTTAATAGTCAGTCATAGCAGAGTTCCATAATACGCAGTTTCATAAAGTGAAATTACCCTGTCCATCAGGTTATCCGTTTCCGGATTTACTCGTTGTCGCTCTGGTTGCGATTCGAACCATTCAATGGTTTTCCCGATACCTTCACAGAAAGGTATGGTCGCTTTAAAGTCCGGCACAAATTTTTTTATTTTAGAATTATCGAATATGGCGCTGTACGATTTATCTCCCAGTAAACTGCCGTATGTTTCAGGCATAAATTTTACAATGAACTCGGACGGAATATGCACAAGATTGGGCTGAACGCCTACTGCTTCCCCGACCATATCAGTGATTTGATTCCAGGTCAGTACCTCATCAGTTGTAATGTGAAAAGTCTGCCCAATTGCTTCAGGAATACCCAGTAAACCAACAAATCCTGATGCAAAATCCTTTGAATGTGTGATGGTCCACAGGGATGTTCCATCTCCATGAACAATTATTTTCTTACCCTTTTTCATTCTATCCACCGTAGTGTATTCACGAAAACCACCTAACGCGAGGGGAATAACAGTCTCATAGGTATGTGATGGTCTGACGATAGTCATCGGAAAACCCTGTTCCTGAAGTGCCTGATTCAAGCGCACTTCACAGGCTATTTTATTTCTCGCGTACTCCCAGTATGGATTTGATATCGGGGTGGATTCGGTGATGATGGGATGAGGCAGGGGTTTCTGATACACGGATGCCGAACTAATAAAAATATACTGATCGGTATGTCCGGCAAAGACTTCGATATCCCGATTAATATCCTCTTCACTAAATGCCATCCAGTTAACCACGCTATCCCAGTGCTGACCATGCAAGACCTCCGATAAATTATCTCGATACACATCGGCCTTGAGATATGTCGCGCCCCGAATATGTGAATCACTTTTACCCCGGGTCAGTAAGTGCAGATCGATACCTTTTTGAACAGCAAGCATGCTCACAGCCGTGCTGATATTTCCCGTCCCACCAATGAATAACACTTTCAATGAAATTACCTCCGCTCGTTTGATAAACATTTAGGATAGTATAATGCAAAATACCACATATTCTCGTTTTAGACGAGAGTGGGTTACTTATTCCTTTTCGTTTAAACCCAATTTTCGATCGTAAAATTCTTCATTCTTTTTTCTCACTCTCCTTTTTCTGCAAATAGAGGATCCAGGAGATCTGTAAAACAAAAATAATACCTGCTGCCAGATAAATCTCCAATTCAGTGCCGGTTTTAAGAATGTCCTGAAATATCATGAGGCCAAAAATGGTTGGATAAATCCATCGGAGTTTATCCCCGAATATTTCCTCAAAAATAATATATCCAAAAAGGAGGAGGATAAGTACCACTATACCGATTAACAATAG
Organism: bacterium; assembly: GCA_020350205.1. Classification (GTDB taxonomy): domain Bacteria; phylum Calditrichota; class Calditrichia; order RBG-13-44-9; family RBG-13-44-9; genus RQOF01. The sequence goes on along the minus strand of CP070707.1, from coordinate 1,065,856 downwards.
CGCTCTTCTTTGCTTTTATTCGTTACATAGAAAATTACCTAAGCGTCGCCGCACCTGACAAAAGTTTTACCCGCATTTATTTTTAGATAAACAATAAAAATCTTTGAAGACTTCAAGTGCAAGACTGGTTTAATTATTCAAGCCGGTCTTGTTAAGATGCTCTACGGTTATTACCACATTTCCTTTCTTATGTCCCTGGTCCACATATCGGTGGGCATCAACAATCTGATCCAGCGAAAAACGTTTATCTATGACTGTTTTTAACTTCCCGGCCTCAATGACTTCTTTCATAAAAATTAGGTCCTGCTCTGATGCGCTGGCGGTGCCTCCGATCACTTTCTTGCCAGTCGTCACGGAAGTCCAGATTCCCCGGATCATTTGAGACAATCCGGGATTTGCTTGAAGATAAACTCCATTTTTCTTTAATGATTTTATACTACCCGAAAACGAACCTTTACCGACGGTGTCAAAAATAACATCATATTTCTCTCTCTTTTTTGCAAAATCCTCTTTAGTGTAATCGATTACTTTATCCGCGCCCAAAGATTTCACCATATCGATGTTGCCGGTACTGCAGACTCCGGTTACCTCGGCACCAAAATATTTGGCAAGCTGCACCGCATAGGTTCCCACAGCTCCGGAAGCTCCGTAAATTAGCACTTTTTGCCCCTTCCGAATATTGCCTTTTCTCAGGAAATACAACGCACCTATCCCCATAAAAGGAACCGGGGCGGCTTCTTCATAGCTCATATTATGAGGTATAGTTGAAAGTATTCCTGCTTCCGGCAGGCAGGCGTATTCGGCATACGTGCCAAAACTGAGCCAGGGCGGAGCGCCAAATATCTGGTCACCAACCTTATATCGTGTCACCTTCTTGCCTACCAACTCAACTTCACCAGCCAGCTCAACTCCTAATATGGGTTTTTTAGGTCTTCTGAATCCCAGTGTTATTCGAAATGGAATCCAGAACAGGAACGGGACGTCGAAGCCTCTAATTCTCACATCCCCTGCGGTTACCGAAGTTGCATAGATTCTAATAAGTACTTCATTATCCCCGGGAGTCGGTTTTTCCACCTCTTCCAGTCGAAGAACATCCGGTGGTCCGTATTTTGTACAGATAACTGCTTTCATGAGACACTCCTTTGATTAAGTCGATTAAAAAGTGCAGGATGTCAGGAACCATCACAATGTCTATCACTTTGTTAGACTAAAAATCGCGGGATTAAACCAACAGAAGAACCAAAACGGAATTGATGACACGCCGGGATAAAAGTACACATTCGGGAAATGCCACCTTAGATTTTGGTCTTTGTCTTTCTGAATAATAAAAATTGGTTTACACCCATGAGTATCAGGGCCAGTCCTATTAGAAACAATAACACAGACATTAAAACGAACGGTTTCGAGGTCATCATTGAAACGGGGAGTAATATTTTCACCCCTTCATCATGGCTCGCCCCGATTCGATAAAACCAACTGATTGAAATCAGTATTGTTAATGTACCGACAATAATATTGATCCGCCTTACTTTTTGTGAGGTCTGGATTTGCTTTTTTCTGGTCCTTTTGATTACGAAGAACACAGTGAACAGAAAAATGAGTACCAGAAGGATTAAAATTGTGTAATCATAAACAT
>CP070707.1:1049452-1064120 GCA_020350205.1 bacterium | reverse complement strand
AATTGTTTTCAGTTCTGGGGCCTGCACCCAGTCCCATTGCCAGAATTCAGAACGTTTACCGTTATCAGATCCTGATAAAGCAGGAAAAACAAAAAGATGCCTCCCTTTCCTATGTTCGTCATATTTTAAAAGAAACTTTTTTAAAGAAAAAGAATATCAAGAAATGGCCGGTTAAATTGGTAATTGATGTCGATCCCATTGAGATACTATAATGAACAATAGTTTCCCGGGACAGATTGGTATTTGCACTTTATGCCTCATATTTGCGACCCTGTTTTTTATTTCGCCAGCACTTGCCCTGCACCTGCAGGATGAGGTAAAGTCTTCCGACGATAGCATTCAGGCCACATGGAATAAGCCATTTGGCGGTACAAAACCCAGCCCGGCACAATTGATTCAATTACGTGCCCTGCAGCACCCATTCAGAATTCAAACAGAAATGAGTCTGGGAAACCACACACCGGTCGCATCTCCTTTTGCAGATTTTTCTCAAATGTTTCATGATTTTGACCAGGATATCTTCGACTATCCTGGTATTGAGTACCGCCATGGATCCAATTATATTCCCCAGAATGTGAGAGACTATACCGAATTTAAAATGGGACGTGATCGTTATCTGCCGATTTTGAATCCGGTGCTGATCGGATTTATTCTGTATAATGTCTCCAAGTATGCCAATTACTATTTCGGTGACAGGGACACAGAAGGCATATTACAGAGCCTGGACCGACAGCAGAGAGAAATGCTGCTGATCCTGCAGGAGAATTATCCCCTTAACCTGGATGGCTGGTATAAATCCTACCAAGTCCGTTTTCCCGATAATACTTTTACCAAATCCGCCTTCAATGAAAAAGTAAAAGAGCTGGATAACCTGTCTCTGGTTAAAACCAGGGTATTTGAGGAAGATGAAGTAAAGTATTATCCGGCTTTCAATAAGGAAAGTGGTGAAGACGAAAAAAGTATACAGCTAAAGAAATAATATAACGAAGTTTCTGTTTAAAAAAGCCGGAATTGGCCCTAAATTTCCCGGAAAACAAATGACGGCGATGACATATTCTGAATTCGATCCACAGTCTTTTACCAATATTCAAACCGGCTGCTATCAGCTGATTTTGAAATTAGATCAGACCATTTCCCTGGAAATCGGTGCACTTTGCAGGCTGACTCTCAAGCCGGGAATTTACCTGTATACCGGTCGACATCGAAAATCATTGTTGGCAAGAATTAGCAGGCATTTGAAAAAGGAAAAATCTGTTTACTGGCATATTGATTATTTTACCGTCCACCCGGCAATTAAAGCAGAAAATGTTATTATTTTTCCGGAGACCGATGCAGAGTGTAAAATTAATCTGGATTTCCATCATTTATTCAATACGCGCTTTCTCTATCGTGGTCTCGGAAGTGGGGACTGTAAAAATAAATGTGTTGCTCACATGCAATTCATACAGAATCTCTCCGATAAGGACATAAACATCTGGTTAGCCACTCAAGCTGTATTTAAGCCGGTTTTTTTCTCTGTGAATTATTCAAAACTGAAGGAAATTCATGCCTGAATTACCGGAAGTCGAGACGGTAGCTCGTCAAATCAGAAAACAATATTTGAACAAGCGCCTGCTGAAGATAGAGGTTCAGCCTTCAATTATATTTCAGAATATCCAGCCTGACCAATTTAAACGGTCTTTGCAGGGAAAAATACTGGAGGAGATCAGCCGCACCGGAAAGTTCATGATCTGGAAAATGGAGGAGACCTATCCGGTATTTCACCTGGGAATGTCCGGAATTTTTATCCGTGAAAAATCACGCTCACTATATCCCCAGCATATTCATATTTCATTTCTGTTCGAGGATGATTCTACACTGTATTTCCAGGATGTCAGAAAATTTAGCAAAATCTATTTACATAATTCTCCTCCGGAATTTCCACAGCTTGGTATTGATGTTACCCGGGAAAATTTTACTTTAAATAACTTCAAGAAATTATTAAATTTAACAAATGTGACTATCAAGAATGTATTGATGGATCAACGTGTTCTTGCCGGTATTGGAAATATCTATGCTAATGAGATCTTATTCGATGCCAGAATTCATCCTAAAAGACCGGCGAGAAGTCTCAGTACTGCTGAAATTCGCCGGCTGTACGAATCGGTGAAAAAGATTATTCATTCTGCTATTGATAATTTTGGTACATCCTATACAGCATACATGACGGTTGAGGGAACACCGGGTGATAATCAGAATTTTCTTCAGGTATATCAAAAGGACGGGGAACCGTGTTCTCTATGCGGAGGCAAAATAGAGAAAATAATACTGAACAGCAGGTCAACTTTTTTTTGCAAAAAATGTCAAACACACAAAGTAAAAAATCGCCGCTCTATGTAACCTTGCTTTCCGATTTTGGAACTGAGGATGGATACGTAGGCGCCATGAAAGGTGTTCTGCTGAAGGGTCTGCCAGACCTGCAAGTTCTGGATGTCTCCCATTCCATTAAAGCATTTGGAATAAAACAGGCTGCTTTTTCTTTGATGAATTATGCTTTTTATTTTCCTCCGGGGACGGTCCATATGGTGGTAGTGGATCCGGGAGTGGGTACCCGCCGGGAAGGATTGGTCGTGCAAAGCAGTGAATATTTTTTCATCGGTCCCAATAATGGGGTATTCAGCTACATTTATCAGTCCACAAAATATCAGGCTTATCGGATCCGGGAAAAGCAGTTCGGAAAAAAAGTTAGTCCAACCTTTCATGGGAGAGATATTTTTGCGCCGGCGGCGGTAAGACTCCTAAAAGGTGATGTGGTATCGGATTTCTGCGATCCGTTCCAGAAACTGGTTTCTTTTTATGAATCTTACGAAGATCTAGGTGACGATGAATATCGGCTAAAAGTGATTCATGTGGATCATTTCGGCAATTTAATCCTTAATTTTACCATGAAAGACTGGGAGAGTCTGGGTAGCCCTCAGGATGTGAGGATTCAGATTAATCATTCTTTTCTGGTAGGAATTATGAAAACCTTTGGCGATGTCCCTGTAGATCAGCTACTGATGACCTGGGACAGCCGGGGATTTTTACAGATTGCCCAGAATTGCGGGAATGCTGCTCAATCCCTGAGTAAAAAAGAAGGGGATCATATTCAATTGAAAATATTCCACCTCTCTCATCCGAAACGAACTGATATATGAAAATTAAATTACCAGACTTCAGAAAAAATTATAAAGCCATTCTAGGCGTCATGTTACTGGCATTCCTGCTCTGGTTTATGGTGAAGATGAACCGGACTTATGAATACTCTATCGACGTGCCCATCGAATTTGCGAACCTTGACCAGGATAAAATATTTAAATATCGTTTAGACCAGACGGCCAGGGTAGAATTCCTGGGGAAGGGTATGGATCTGCTGCGTCTGAGATTTTTTAGAATCTATTACCAGGTGGATCTCTCCGGTGCACCCAGATATGTTGAGTTTAATCCACCGGATCACTTGGAATATGTGAACTTCCCGCGGGAATTGGCTGTATCTGTCAAGTCAATTCTTCGTCCTAGAACCCTGGTTGTTGAACTGGATCGAAAAATGGAGAAAAAGCTGCCGGTGGAAGCAGGGTATGATATCGTAGAACCGCCGGGGAAGATACTGGTAAAGGTGGTTTCTGAACCGGAATCGGTCATGGTAACCGGACCGGCGGAGATGTTTGCAAAAATTAACAAAATTGAAACCGAGAAGAAGAGTTTTGAAGAACCGCAAAAACCTTTCACAGAAGTTTTTAAAATACATGAATCTGAAGAATATTTTGCCGAATATTCCCCGGCTGAGGTAAAAGTAACCTTCGATCTGCAGCGATTAGCTGAAAAAGAGGTGTTGGATGTTCCCGTGACGGTAGTCAATAAACCAGCTAATTTTCAGGTTATTCCCTTACCTTCCACAGCCAATATTTATGTCAAAGGCGGTGAGAAAATTTTAGCCAACCTGAGTATGCAGGATTTCCAAATTATAATTGATTTTCAAAAAGTGTGGAGTCCCGGCATACAACGCGTAAAAGCAGATCTTGAAACGGATGCAAATGTTTTACACATTGAAACCCGGCCTCCGGTTTTTGAGTTAATTGTACAAAAGATACGGTCTAATTAAAAGAAAATACCGAATGCAGGATAAATTTAGCATGATCCTGGGGGTCGAGACCAGTTGTGATGAAACATCTGCGGCAGTTATTTCTCCCAGGAAAGTATATTCCAATATTATTTCTTCCCAGGCTGTTCATGTTGATTTTGGCGGTGTTGTTCCGGAATTGGCATCTCGGGCCCATGTCCGCAAAATAATTCCTATTGTAAATGAAGCACTCGTCGAGGCGAATGTCAGGCTGTCCGATATTAAGGGATTGGCAGTTACTCACGGACCTGGACTGGTCGGCGCATTGCTGGTCGGATTGAATTATGTCAAAGGACTGGCCCTGGCGCTGAATATTCCGCTGGTCGGGGTGAATCACATCGAAGGGCATATATACGCCAATTTTCTGGAAGGGAAAAGTATCCCCTTTCCTTTTATCTGTCTGGTGGTTTCCGGTGGGCATACACAGATTGTGCTGGTCAGGGATCATCTGGAATACCGTATTCTGGGAGAAACCCGGGACGATGCGGTTGGTGAAGCCTTTGATAAAGTCGCGAAAATTCTGGGACTACCTTACCCCGGCGGACCGCAAATAGACCAGTTGGCTGCACAGGGAAATCCTGATTTTATAGAATTCCCCAGAGCTTTACTGAAAAGTGGTCAATTCGATTTCAGTTATAGTGGATTAAAAACAGCGGTGCTGAACAAAATTAATGAGATGGGAGAAGAACAATGCCGGTTTTCTCTGAATGATATATGTGCCTCCTTTCAAAAAGCAGCAGTGGAGGTTCTGGTAAAAAAGACTATTGAGGCTGCCAGATCTTTTCAAGTTCGTCATATTACCCTGGCAGGCGGGGTTGCGGCAAATTCTCTCCTTCGGCGCTGGATGACGGAGGATGCAGCAGCATATCATCTGAATGTTATCTTCCCCCCCCAAAAATACTGCACCGACAATGCAGCCATGATTGCCCGGGCGGGCCTGGAGTATTTACGGAGAAATGGCGGGAATAATCTGGATCTCAATGTATTTCCCTCCCTCAGATTACCGGAGTATCAAAAGGATACCAATGATTGAACAACTCTACCTCAATTTTTCCATCCCGGCCTGGATTATTTTTTTGATATGCTGGATTCTGGTCGCAATTGCGATCTTTTTCTATACCCGAACACTTCCTCCATTATCGCAGAAAAGAAGAGTTGTGCTCATCACGGCCAGAGCGATAAACTTTATTATTTTACTTTCCCTTATTTTTCAACCAGTGATTCATTATATGATCCAAAAAACGGAAAAGCCGACCCTTGCCTTGCTGTTTGACAATTCCGGCAGCATGAAAATTAACGAACTCTACGGGTTGCGGGGTGATTCTCTGAACTATGCTCTGAATCGACTGAAGCGAGGCTGGAATAACGACTCGGTGATTATTCGGCCCTATCGTTTTGCGGAGAATTTACATCTGATGGAGAAAGACAGCCTCGATTTTACCGGAACGCGCACCAATATTTCCACTGCCATGACGTTGATTCTGGACAGTCTTTTGAATTACAATATTCGCAGTGTACTATTGCTCTCAGACGGCATTTTTAATGAAGGAGCGAATCCGCTGATGAAGGCCATGAAGAGTCCGGTGCCTGTTTTTACGGTTACGGTGGGGGATACCCTGCCAAAAAAAGATGTGGAAGTGGCCGGTGTACGCTTTAATCCGGTGGTTTATGCAGGAGACAGTATGACTGTTACCGTTAATCTCTCTCAGACAGGGTTTACTCCCACCAATGCACTTGTTCGCATCAGAGGGGATGCTGGCCAGACTGTGGCTAAAACAGTTTTGTTACCTCCGAGCGGATTTCAAAAATCGGTTGAATTTACATTAACCCCCCAGACAGCAGGAGATTTTTCTTACCGGGTTGAGATTGAATCGCTGCCCGGTGAAATGACCTCCAGCAATAATCATCAGCAATTTATTTTAAGGGTCCTGAAGAATAAATACCGGCTTTTCCTCATAAGCGGTCAACCCTCCTTCGATCAGAGAATACTAATTCACATATTGAAGCAACTCCCCAACATTGAGATGACTGTTCTCACAGAGAATCGTCAGGGTCGTTTTTATGAGCCGGCTTTTCAACAGCTCAAGCCGGATTCTCAGGATGTATTCATCTTTCTCGGCTACCCGACCCGTATCAGTGACAAAAATTATTTATCTGCTGTCCTGGCATCTATTCAAAAAAATGATATTCCGCTTTTTTGTATGGTGAACGAAAACACCTATCTGGCTAACCTTGCACCGATTGAGGATATAATTCCAGTCACCCTGAAGTCAAGATTGTCCCGGACCGAAAATAGCCTTGTCCGAATCACTCCCGGCGGTCTGTTACACCCCGCAACCCGACTGCAGGATGAATCCCAAAATCGCTCTCAATTGTGGCACGAATTGCCGCCGGTAACTGATTTTGGTCGGGATCTGGAATTGCACAAGACCAGCAGTGTGTTGGTAACTCGGGAGGCTGCCACCGAAGAAGATCAGGTTCCTCTGTTAATGGCAGCCAGTGGCAAAGATAATAAGTCACTACTGCTCGCTGTTTCCGGATTCGGGAATTGGCATTTCCTGTTGCAGGATGATCCGGCGAGAGAGACTTTTTTCCGCAGTCTGATTGACCGGGGAATACGATGGCTGGTCAGTCGGGAAGACCTGCAGAGAATTCATATTAAACCGCAGCGGCAAGTCTATCAGTTAGGCGAGTTGGTGGAGTTTTCCGGCCAGGTGTTTGATGAATTTTATCGTGAAGTCAATGATGCTATTGTGAATGTGGTGATTCAGGGCGATAGTTTTCAGATTGAGGACGTCATTCCCAATCAGGGTGGATATTATGCTTACCGCACTGCCAGTATTCCCAGCGGTGTCTATGAATATAAAATCAAAGCAACCTCACGTGAGCGATTACTTGGTGAGGTGCGGGGAAAGTTTGCTGTTGAACAATTGGCGTTGGAATGGCAGGAAACCGTGGCCAATATTTCGCTTATGAAGCAACTTGCGGGGCATACCGGTGGAAAACACTGGCGGATTCGGGAATTTCTGAAAAATACGCATCAGTTTCAATTTGCCGAGCAGACCCAGCTGCTTGCCCACGAACTGGTGATTTGGAATAGCTATTACTGGCTCATTGCCATCATTACGCTGCTGGCGATTGAATGGTTCTTCCGGAAGCGTTGGGGATTATTGTAGGGAAATCTCGGCGTGTTTTTTAGAGATGGGATTGAATATCTACCCGTCATGGAATGGCGGGATCCAGGTCCCAGGGATGGATGAATATGGGTCCCCTGCTTGCGCCGAGGCTCGAAAGGCAGGCCTAAAAATACATTCAGGAAGACAGTTCATGTGGATTATGTCTCCCCGGCAGGGATTGCCGTGGTCCAGAATTCAGGGATGGGACTACTGTAGATCTCTGACGAATAAACGAGGGGCTGGAAGGTTTTTGATATTCGTTTTGCAAAAAAAGCCTCTCCCGGTTGGAAGAGGCTTTCATGCTTTAATATGAAGGTCATTTTTTCTATTTCTTTTTAATGCGCATGGATTCCCAGATCATATAAATACAGAGCAGCAGGAACATAAAGAAACCAAGTGCCTCAGAACCCGCTGATTCCGTCCAGTGTCTATAGGAATCCCCAATGGCGGTAACGATAGTCCAGTCTGAATTGGTAAATTCCTGACCGAAAAAGATAATGAAAGCGGACACCACGCCCATGATCGCACCACCGGCAATAAATCCGGATGCAATCAGGGTTCCTTTTTCTCTTCTGGCGGTATTCAGGTTTTCATCTTTGGAACGGGTTGAGACGATATAGGCAATTATGCCACCAATCAAGATGGGGGTGTTTAAATGTATCGGCAGGTACATTCCCAGCGCGAAAGCCAGCGCCGGAACCTTGATCATTTCCAGAATAATCGCCATAAAAATCCCGGCGAGATATGCCAGCCAGGGGGCGGGCTGATTGGACATTAACGGTTTTAAAACAGCAGCCATGGCGGAAGCCTGGGGTGCTTCCAGGCCTCCCGGACCAAATCCAAATGTCCGGTAAAGTACCAGAATAACGATACCTACCGAGAGTGAAGCGACCAGAGTCCCCAGAAATTTGTATCGCTCCTGGGTTCGGGGCGTTGTTCCCAGCCAGTATCCTATTTTTAAGTCAGTGATAAAACCGCCTGCCATGGAAAGCGCGGTGCAGACGACGCCCCCGATTATAAGGGCGGCCAGCATACCGCTCTCTCCGGATAATCCCACTTTTACAAGAATTACTGATGATAAAATGAGGGTCATCAGGGTCATTCCGGAAACCGGATTGGTTCCCACAATAGCAATCGCACGGGCTGCCACAGTGGTAAACAGGAAGGCAATCACTGTGACGATGATCAGGCCGACTACCGCATGTCCAACATTATCCACGACTCCGGTGGAGAAGAATAAAAATATGCCCAGCAGCGTCATGATGAGAAATGAAACCACCCACTTCATTTTGATATCGAGCTGAGTGCGGCCGACTTTTTCTTCTTCATGGCTCAATGCACCACCAAATATTTCGTCTTTTGCCAGCTTGAAAGCTCCGAAAATAATTCTCCACGATTTAATAATTCCAATAATTCCAGCTGCGGCAATACCACCAATACCAACATGTCGCACATAATCATAAAAGATCTCCAGAGGAGTCATTTCTCCGATTGGGAAAGTGGACTGCAGAATAGGTTGGGGGACATACTGACCGATAAAATAGACCATGGGGATCAGAACCCACCAGGCCAGGAATGATCCGGCGGCAATGATCATGGCGTAACGCAGACCCACAATATATCCCAGACCCATCACCGCAGCACCGATGTTCAGCCGGAATTCCAGTTTAACAGTATCCGCCAGTGCTTTTCCCCAACCAAATACGGTCGTTGAGACTACTTCTTTCCACAGCTCAAAACCGGAAACCAGAAAATCATATAGTCCGCCAACCGCCGCGGCTTTAAGGAGGACTTTAGCCTGCTCTCCTCCCGATTCTCCGGCTACCAGTACTTCGGTGGTTGCAGTGGCTTCAGGAAAGGGGAATTCTCCGTGCATCTCTTTGACAAAGTATTTCCGGAATGGGATTAAGAACAGTATTCCCAGAAATCCGCCGAAAAGAGATGCCAGAAAAATTTGCAGAAAAGTGGCGTCCAGGCCCAGAATGTACAGGCCGGGAATGGTAAAAATGGCCCCGGCTACAATGACGCCGGATGCGGCACCGATAGACTGGATAATTACATTCTCGGACAAGGAATTTTTTCGTTTAAGAAATACTGATAAGCCCACCGCAAGAATAGCAATCGGAATGGCGGCCTCGAATACCTGGCCTATTTTCAATCCCAGAAATGCAGCGGCAGCTGAAAATATGGCCGCATAGAAAATGCCCCAAAAAAGTGAATAACCTGTCACTTCTGGTAACAAATGGTCATTGGGAACCACTGGCATATACTCTTCACCAGGCTCCAGTTTCCGATAAGCATTTTTCGGTAGGCTGCGGTTGGAAGTTTCCATGAAGGACCTCATTATTTTAAGAGTAAGTGAATTTCAGAAAATGAAGCGTAAAATAAAAAACCGTACTTTTAAAGTAAAGAGAAATATCATTATGCGAATTTGTCTGACGTGCTTGAATTTTAATTTGGGTGAATCCGGAAGGCTCTCTGTACGTTTAATTATTTTACTTTAATTAGAATTTAAATTCTATTAAATTATAAAGCTTTAATATAAGGGTTATTTGTGAGCTTCCGATTTCGTGTATTCACAACATTATTCCTGCTGGTCATTCAAACGGGTATAGCCCAGGAGAGTGTTGACTTTCCGATGGTGGATGAAATGATCATATCTATTCGCCTCAATCGGGGTGATATACTATTTTCTGAAAAATTCTCAAAATATCTGGAAGGTTATAATCGATTAAAAGCAGTACAGGAACAACGGGAACTGAATGAAACAGAAAAAATGGATCTGCTGCGAGTCTACCAGCTATTTGATGATCTTAATTCCAAATCAGAACTCATTAAACCGTATTTAAGCAGTATTCTGGAAGCACGGGATAAAGCCTTGTTCCATGCTGCTAATGATTTTGCCCCGGAAATATTCAACAAAGCCGAAAGAAGTTTTCAGGAACTGACCGCCAAATTTGCGAATAACGCCCAAAATCAAGCGGATGAATCAATCAATAAAGTGATTCTCCTGTATCGGGAGGCAGAGTTTGAAGCGGTTCGGAATAAATTACTTTCCGAAGTCCGTATTTTAATCGCTGAAGCCAAAGATCTTCAAGCAGAAAAGTATACCCCCAGTTCTTATCAGAAAGTCAATGAATTATTCAATGAGGTGGATCGGATTCTAAGTAAAAGACAGTATAACGATCCTTCCCTGGGACAGAAAGCTGCCGATTTGCTGGAGGAAAGCAAACATTTACTTTATCTGGTGCAACTTGCGAAGCAATTAAACCGGAATGATACCGCTGTTGAAGAGTATATACTGGCCCTTGAAGCATCACTCCGTAAACTTGAAACAACGCTAAATATCACGCTTTCTTCCTCCAATGGAGTAAAAAAGGGTCTGGACAATGTCAATCTGGCAGTTGAGGAACTGCAGGGGGAATTAAACCGGCAACGGGCGATGAATGAAACCCTATTGGATTCAATATCACTCCTTTCCGAAGAAATTGCAGTATTGAGGATGCATCTGGGGGAAAATCAGAATATCCAGCGGAAAATAGATAACTTAAAATCGCAGTTAACGCCTCATAACATAAAAGTGATTCAGCAGAACGGTTATATTTTGCTTAGAGCCAATGGGTTGCAGTTTCCTTTGGGAAAACTGCAGATCAGCCCCGAAGAAAAAAACAGATTGGAAAAGATCGGCGAATCTCTGCGGGCATTTTCCAGTGAAAAAATTGTTATTCGCATTGGACAGGCTGCCGCCGGTAATGTTGAATATAACCAGAGATTGGCTGAACAGCGTGCTCAGGCAGTTGCGCTCATAATCCAGGATGCCGGTTATATTCAGGATGCCAGAATCAGTAGTGAGGCTGTCCTGCTGGAAAATAGCCGTGATACAGGTCATGCGATTGTCGATGTGATCATTCATTTATCTCAATAAAAAAATACGTGAAAGTCCCTCCGACTGTTCAGGTATCGAGTAGTTTACCCGTATAGAAAAAATTCTCATACTTCAATATCCAATTCGTTAAAAATCTTATTAATAATAGAAGTTGAGTAATGAGAACATTTTCATTAAAAAAATAAATGATTGATAATTTCGGCAAAATTCAGTAAAATTTGATAATTTCTGATACATCTGCCATGTGAAGTATCTTATGTTTTCTATACGGTGATGGAAAGGGGTAAACACCCTGAATCATCTTCCAGTCAATTTTTTATGGCTTTGTAAAAGAATACCTTATTAGGTGTAATTATTTTAAAATGTAAAAGTATCAAGGTTTCTGGAAATGGTGGGCTGATAATTATGAATCACTCTATCCATCCGTTCGTTTAAAAATAAAAGGTAAATGTGGTAAGATGATCCACTACTGGTATGAGGAATGAATGAAATTACAATTAAATATTGATAAACTGGTTCAATTAAGCGTCGTCGGGGAAATTGATCATCCGACCCTGAGAAAAACCGGTTATGTTATCAATTCCAGGGGACAGGCTGCGGTTTACCCCAGTGTAGGCGGTATTTCTTATAATGTCCAGATCGGTTCGCCGGCAGTGGGGTGGATGGCAGATCATGTGGAACCGGGTGTCAGCATCCGGAATTCGGGACCGTCTGCGGGTGAATACTCGCCCAATGGCGCCCTGAATGTTCTGGCCTGTATCGGCAATCCTGCACAGGTCATTTCCGGGGAAGCAAAGGGTGCCAGGGGAGTTGTCACCGGAAAGCATGGTGGCATCGATCATGTGATGGTGGATTTTCCACCTGAAATCCTCGAAAAATTGACAATAGGAGATAAGATCATGATCAGATCATTCGGAGTAGGATTACAGTTGTTACGGTATCACTCCGAAATTCTGGTCATGAATCTGGATCCGGGTCTGTTGCAGAAACTTAATGTGAAGGCCGGAAAATTCCTTGAGATTGGGGTAACTCATCAAATCCCCGCCAAGCTTATGGGTGCAGGCCTGGGAAGTATTTCTGCCCATTCCGGTGATTATGATATTCAGATTTTTGATGATAAAGCGATCGCGCAATATCACCTGGATACCCTGAAACTGGGAGACCTGGTAGCGATCATCGATTCAGATGCCTCTCATGGCTGGATATACCGGGAAGGGGCGGTAACCATCGGTGTTATTTCACATGCGAACAGTGTTATCTCCGGACATGGTCCCGGAGTCACCACGGTGCTCACTTCATCCGTTGGACGAATAAAACCGTTTGCTGATAAAACAGCAAATTTAGTGAAATTCATCGGGGAAAAATAAGTCCCTGATTTTGAGAGAATTGTCATCCTGTTATTGCATTTTGTTTAAATCCGGGGAATACATATCCAATCTGCGCTCTGAGGTTCTCAGGGATTTAACTTTTGACAGGTTATAAAAAGAAGGACTTAAGAAATGTTACAAAAGTTTAAGTTTTTTACCGGCGTCCTGGCTCACCGGAATTGGCCTAATTATAAGGTAACAAGAATAAATTTAATTTTACTCAATAAAAAGCTGAACCTGGACGATAATATAAGAATTCTTGAAACATCCTCATGACTGAAACGTTATGTGTGAATAATGTAAAATTTTATGCAACTCTACAACCCATTATGGGTTAAAAAGTATATAGCGATACAAGCAATAAAAAATAATTCAATACATATTAACTTTATATAAATTTGGAATCCTTCACCGGAGTGATAATGGCAAAAGCCCAAGTTGATTTAATCTCATTGGAAATACGGAAATGGCTACTGGAAGCTGAGCGGCTTCACTTTAGGGCGTTTTTCGTCATCGGAGACAAAGAATTTACCAGTATTGTCGACCTTTCCCTTACCCAGGTCCCGGATATGGTTGAAGAATTTGTCAATAAATTCAGGCAGGAAGCTCGGGGTAAAAACGTGGATGAGGTGGTGATTTCCAATGAAGGATTGCTCAGACCGAAACTCAATGTTTATTTTAAAAAAATACTCTCAGAGCTCAATAATAACAAGCGCCGGAAGGGACAGTCGCGCCAGATTCTGTCGAATTATTTTGATGTGTATGTCGAGAACCAGGATTTATCATTTCTTGATCCCACGATTCAGTTTTATGTTTTATTGAATTGGGCCCGGCGTTATTATGAAAAGGAAGATTTTTCCCGGGCTATTGATCCTCTTAAAAAATTGCTAAAAATTAAGAAAGACTATGGAATCGTCTATAAATGGCTGGCTCGTTCTCTGAAAAAAATGCGCAAATATGATGAGGCCATGCGGTATTATGAGATGTATGCCAAAGTGGAAAAAACAGTCGAGGCCAGACTGGAGTTGGCAAAAAGTTACCGGAAGGGTAAATTATACGATAAATCAGCAAAAATTTATAGCGAAATCCTGAAGAAGAATCCCGCCGAAAAGGATGCTAAAATAGGATTGGCGCAAATAAAATATGCCAGGATGGAAAGCGATTATCTCCCTTTACTGGATGAACTGAACCAGGAAGATCCGGAATGGTTACGTAAATGGCTGCTTGATGAATTTAACTTCAGGATTTATGCCACGAGCAAGACTGCATTGACGCCTATCCAGGCAGCTAAATTCCTGGGTTTTGAGAAAGCTTTTGACATAACCCAGAAAGCCTTTAAAAATGAGCTGCCTTCTCATTTCAATCCTTCCAAAGCCCGCATGCATTTTTTCAAGGAAGAATTGGAAAATTGGGCTGAAATCATGAATCGATTCAATCTCATTGATGAAAAAATAGTACTGCAAAAGGATCACTTAAAGGTTGAAGATGCTGATACCTCAGGAAAAAATTCTAGTCGCTCAAGTGTTCTCGGAACTCAAAATTCTGAGAAGAACAGCGGCAGATCCACCCGGGTGGAGGAAATTATTCGACAAATCCGGGAGGCTAAAGCAAAACGTAACAGGAGTTTGAAAGAGATTGAGAAAAATTTTCAGGTACGCGGTGGGAATAAAAAGAAATCTCAATCTGCAGCGAAAGTAGCCCAGAAGACTGTGAAACAGGTGAATGCGGATGCTCCTGAAATATCTGCTCCTACAAACAGTATTGATAGAAAGAAACTTATAGCTGCTAAAAAAAGTGCCAAAGCAGGATCAGGCAAAATTACCCCGAAAAAGCGCACGCAGTCTTCCAAAAAGAAGTCCGCAAAATCCAGGGAAACCACCCCGGTTGAACTGGATATTCCGAATGAACAGGAATTTCTGATAGAGACTGACAAATCCTGAGTAGAATTTTTTGGGTCTGTCATCCCTAGATGTTTCTGCTGTAGAATCCGTCCCTGGAAGCTGGATCCTCCCAAAGGGACCACTTTGTGGCAGCATTCCCCGCAGAGACGACAATCACCCCTTACCTGTCATCCCCGAATGCTTCTTTCGGGGATCCACAC
>CP070707.1:1043809-1049352 GCA_020350205.1 bacterium | reverse complement strand
TCATGTTAATCATGTCACTCTAAAGCCTTATGGTAAAATTGATTTTTCTGATTTAAATGAAGCCTCTGCTCTGGTAAAAAGCAGAATGTGGAATGATGTATTTTGGACACTGAATGACTCCGGTGATGAAGCCAGAATCTTTCCGATAAACTCCCATGGGGAAATCCTAAAACCAGAATGGATGGAAAACTACAGGGGGATTCAAATCCCTGATGCCGTAAATGTGGATTGGGAAGCGATTGCAACCGATGATGCAGGGAACCTGATTATCGGAGACTGTGGAAATAACAGCAATGCTCGACGGGATTTGGCTTTGTATATAATTAAGGAGCCGTATCCATGGGAAACAGTCATTACCCGGATCTTCAAAAAAATTCAATATTATTATCCCGAACAGCAAGAATTTCCCGCCAGCCAGAGAAATTATGATGCTGAAGCACTGTTCTGGGCCGATCATTATATCTACCTACTCACCAAACACCGCAGCGATTCAAAAACGAGGCTATACCGGATCGATCCCTTCCAAAATGGCCTCGAAATCCCGGCCACCCTGATGGAAGAGTTTGATATTCAAGGACGCGTGACTGCAGCGGATATTGACCCTGACGGTAAATTACTGCTGGTACTCACTGAGACCAGTCTGTGGTTATTCCAGAAGGATGTCCCCTCCGGTAAATTTTTCAAGGGGAAAACATACTGGTTACCGATTGAAATTCCCGGAGGAGAAGCGGTAGCTTTTGACGGGAATTCTATCATCCTTTTAAATGAAGCCGGGGAACTGTTTAAGTTGGACAAAGAAGATCTGTATTTGCTCAATTGAGGTTTTGGAAGTTTTATGAAATATTCTCCCTTTAAGTCATGAAGAAATTAGGATTCGTTACCCATTCATTAAAAACACCATAATTAAAGATGTTTTCCGAAATTGAACTTAAATTTTTAATCACTCATCCTCACCCGGAGGAAATTTGGCGGGGTATTGAAGATCTCAAACAGTTAGAAAGATACGTTGCTCTACCTGAAAATAAGATGTACTTAAGGGATATTTACCTTGATACCACAGAGCGTTTGTTACAAAAAAACAGGCTTGCGCTGCGTTTTAGAACCCAGAATGGAAATCAATTCATCACCATCAAGGGAGACAAAAAAATTCAGGAGTATGGAGCGGTTCACCGGCTAGAAATCGAACGAGCCTGGGATCAACCTTCTCTCAGCGAGATCATTAAGGTGTTATCTACTTCAATTCCAACTTTCAAACCCGGACAATTTGAATTCTCAGCCAATCACCCTATTCAAACTTTACAAGGTCTGGAATTACACCCCATCCAAGAACGAACCACCCACCGGACAATTCGGCTGCTGACGGATCGCTTATCAGATTCCCTTATTGCCGAAGGTGCCCTGGATGAAACGATTTTTAAAATTGCGAATGAAAGCATCCGTCATTTTGAGCTGGAGATTGAATTGAAGGGAAAAGGGACCGAACAAACCCTTCAGCTTATTAAAACTGCAATTTTATCGGCCTATCCGGAGAGCCTGGAAATGTGGGTTATCAGTAAATTAGAGCTGGGGATGATTCTGGAAAATGTGATAAATAAGCCCGTTTTTAGAGAATTTCTTGATAAAAACAATCGTATTTCACACAGAGGTTACAATTATATCAGAAGAGAGTATAAATTTTTATAAAAATAAATATAAAAGAAGCCTATCATGGAAAACAAAAAGGTTATTATAAAAGAATTAATGCAAATTCCTGGAGTCGGTCCCAGTATAGCTGAGGATTTATGGACTCTCGGAATTCGTTCCATCGTAGATTTAAAGGGAGAAGATCCAGAACGCCTGTACCATCAATTATGTGTGGAATCCGGCCTGAAATTGGATCGTTGTGTGCTGTATGTTTTTCGTTGTGCAGTATATTATGCATCGCACCAGAGTCATGACCCGGATTTATTGCGCTGGTGGAATTGGAAAGAGCGGGAGATCTGATGGCCACCTCTAGGAAAGTATATTAAAATGGCATCAGGAACAGAATATTCAAACACCGTAAAAATGAACATCCCCCAATTCCCCTTTAAAGGGGGAAACAGGGGGATGTTAAGAAATCCAGACTTTTATATCTTTCAATAAGAATATTAGCGCATCAATACCACCTTTTTCATTTGAACCGTATTATTTGTTTGAATCTGGATGAGATACATACCGGATGAAACGGAATGGCCTTTATCATTGCGTGCATCCCAGGAAATTTCATGCCAGCCAGCTTCCTGGCGATCACTCAACATTAACCTCACCCTTTTCCCCAGCACATCAAAAATTTCAATTTTAACCTGATCTGAAGCCGGAAGATTATATTTCAGGCTTACTTGTGGATTAAAGGGGTTGGGATAAGGTTCCAGTAATACAAAATCCTGGGGAACTGGAGAAAGGGGTAATCCAGTTGTTGTACTATCCGGTTGAGCCAGCATAACGAGTGTTCCGATTGTCAGTTTGGCATTATTATGAAAATAGGTTTGGCGCAAGGTGGATAATCTATCATTGACGGTATGATAGTGGGGAGTAAAATCCTGAAAGTCTTCAATATGCATGATGGCCGGATAACCCGCACTCCAGAAAGAAGCATGATCGCTGGCCCCCGAACTGCCAACGGTCAAATAATCAGCCACCAGCGGTAACTGGAATAAAGAAATATTACTCAACATCAGATTTCCGATTTCCTGGGAACTCGCCATAGTTCCAGCATGGATTTCCATGCGCCCGTCATTATTTCCATCATAACCGATCATATCCATATTGAGAACACCAAGAATCTGATCACCAGCGGCAGCTGCCTGATTCGCATATGCAGCGCTGCCTAGCAGACCCTGTTCCTCACCTGCAAAAAGAACAAACCGGATGGAATACTTAAAATCTTGCGATGCCAGAACCCGCGCGGCTTCTATTACTGCAGCGGTTCCGCTGCCATTATCATCTGCACCCGGTGCGATGGCACCAGAGGGTGCATCATCGTAATGAGCACAGACAACATAATATTGGTCCGGATAAGTTGTCCCCGTTTTTGTGGTGAGAACATTATTCAGACTTGCATCAGGCAAGAGATGTAATTGAGATTGCCAGCTAACGCCCCCATCGTTACTGCTGGCAAATAATCCACTCCCAGAACTCCAGAGAACTTGAGAATCAACAAAATCAACACCGTACGCATCAGAATTCAATATGTTTCCAGCAACGGACCATGAACTACCACCATTTGAGGTTTTAAGCGAGGTACCGCCCCATCCCACCACAATACCATTTTGATCATCAATAAAATCTATGTCATAGATGTAATTCGATGTTGGGAGGCTTAAAGCGGTCCAGTTAATTCCCCCATTCACCGTTCTCAATAAGCGTCCATCCCACCCGACCACAAACCCAGTATCAGGATTTAAAAAATGTACACCGTAGAGTCGGCTGGTGGTTCCCGAAGATTGCAATTGCCAGGTTTCTCCGCCATCCCCGCTGTGAATGATTGTTCCACTCCGGCCTACAGCCCAACCATTTAATTGATCAACAAAATCGATGTCATATAACCGATTGCTGGTCGGGGTGCTTTTCATTATCCAGGTGGATCCCCCGTCAGTACTTTTCATAATATTTCCAGTATCCCCGGCAATCCATCCCAGATTACTATTGGCAAAATGTATTCCAAACAGGAAACTGCCTGTTGGAGAATTTTGAGTATTCCAGGTTGTTCCCCCGTTTGAGGTCTTTAAAATGGTTCCAAAATCTCCCACTGCAAAAACAGTCTGATTATCTACAGGAAAAATTGACCAAAGATCTGCTCCTGTGTTCCCTTCATATTGAGAAGTCCAGTTTGCTCCAGCATCTGAGGTTCCAAATATTCTGTCTGTGGTGATAGCCCATCCGATACTGTTTTGGCCCTGGACAAACTGAACATCATACAAATTCCCCCCCCCAAACGGATGAAGATTTACCGTATAGCCCAATTTTTCGAGTCTCATTTTTAAATAATTTTGAGCTTTAAATATCTGAGGATTATTCGAGTGTCTGCTTGTGATAGAATCTAATGCCCCATTCATATAAAATGGTTCTTCTCCGCTGATATGTCGTTCGGTTTGATAAATGGAATCGATACTGACCGAATCGATCAGGGTTTCAATCCATTGAAAAGTCTCCTGATTTCCCTGATATGATTTTGCATAGGAAAGTTCGGGAGCCTGAGCCATGCTGCGGAAAGAGATTCGCTGTACTTTAAAATAGGGAGGTAATTTACCCATGATTTGGAGATTAGGCACTTTAATCAGGGCAGTCCGGTTCATCTTCCAGAGAATCCCCTCCTCAAGGGTAAAATTATCAATAGTTTCATCTCCTAAAGCAAAAATCCAGAAATATTGATTCCCTTCAACATCCTCATCCAGAATATTAAAATGTCCCGAAATTTCAGCAAGATCCTCCAAATACGGTACCAGCACAAAAGTGCTGTTCTCCCGATTATCCTGCCACAAAACACGAGCTGGATCCATTATGTTAAAACTATTTTGGTCAACATTGAGTAAAACCTGTGAAAATCCGGAAACCGGAATCATAATCATCAAAAGCAGTAAAAATAAATCCATTTTTTTAGGCATCTTTCTCTCCTTGTTAATCAGGGTTTATTAGAAGATATAAATTTATCCAGCATAATCAATTTAATTATTTTCGCCTTTCACCTGATGCACTTCAGATTCAGCCATCAGTCTATAAATCGGATATTCTGAGTTTTCGGTTAGGTATTCATGAAAATTATATTTCCTTCCACTGCCCTCACCGCAAAGACTAAAGGTCGATTGCGGTTCCAAAATCAGGGGGATCAGGTTTCCGGCTGGTTGAGTCAGATAGATAATAACACTTCCTGAGGCAAACTCCCGCTGAACTGTTTTCAGATAGGCATCTACATAGGGTACCTCTTCCTCTTCTTCGGTGATGGAGGTAACATGCATTATCTGATATGCCTCCACTTGTAAAATTTTATCTTCAGTCAAAGGATTCATTTCGATTCTGTGCCTGGCAAGTATCTCCATAACCCTTTTTTCTGATGCAGGAATTACATACGCAACGGGTTTCCTGACACTTTTACGCACCTTAACCAGGCCCTGAAAGTTTTCAAGTGCTCGTTCCATGGGTGACCAGCTCAGCAGGTCGAATACGGGAAAATTGGTAATGGCTAAAGTACTATCGGGATAATAATCCATCTGAATGAATGCTCGTTGATTATCAGCGGCATCTTTATTTAAAATGAGTTGACGTGCTTCCCGGGAAATTTGAAGTATATCCGCTGCATTATCTCCAACTGCAGTTAAAAAAGCCCGCAGCGCACTAAGCTGGGCATTAACTCTGTACTCAATTTTGGTGATGAGATCGCCAAATTGAATTCCTTCCTGAATAAATGAAAAGGTATTAAAGATTCCAAAACTTTGTCTACCATCATTAACGGCAGTGGTGCTGTACCGCAGACGTGATCCTTCAAAGGGTTTACCTACCAGGTATTCATGGAAGGTATATCCCCG
>CP070707.1:1038054-1043709 GCA_020350205.1 bacterium | reverse complement strand
ACGAGATTAATCTCGTGGCAAGTAATTTTTTGGCAATTGTAGATAAAATAAATGAATATTCTGTCTAGAAAATATCTTCATATCTTATCATAAAAAAGGGGCTGTCCAGACAGACAGCCCCTTGGTTTTCATCCTGAGGGTCAATCAACATAATCCCTTATTTCATAAAGGTCATCTTGCGTGACTGGATAAAAGTTCCAGCCTTGATGGTATAGATGTAGATACCGGTGGCTACCTGAACACCATGATCATTCTTTCCATCCCACAAGACTTTGTAAGAACCGGCCGGAGAGGCTTCACTGACCAGGGTTCTCACTTTCTGTCCCAGGGTATTGTATATGTTAATCGAAACATCGACACCCTTGGGCAGATCGAATGAAATCCAGGTTTCCGGGTTGAAAGGATTGGGATAGTTCTGATGCAAGGCAAATTCCTTGGGAATATTGCCATTTGTTCCTTCAAGACCCATCACAACCGAAACTTCGTCAGAGAAATAGCCTTCGTTTCCATTGAAATCGAATGCCACGACCCGGTAGAACCAGTCACCGCCACCCACACTTTGGTCCACAAAGAATGGATCGGTTGTGGTTCCCACTTCAGTTCCGATGTTGGGATCGAAGCCGGGTGTATTTCCCCTGCGAATGGAGAAATAGTTGAAATCCGGATCGGGTGATTCATCCCAGACTAATTCGACATTGCCAGCAACCGGAGTACCGCTGAGATTTGTTGGTGCCGTTGGTATCAAATTATCAACTGAAATTCCGATTTTCGGGAAAGATTTCCAGTTAACCTGCGGATTCGGGGTATGCGAAGATACCACAAAAGTGCCCGCCCACTCTTCTCCATCACCCAGGGTAGGAACCAGTGCGGCATAGTAAGGCACCTGTACCGGAACAACTGAAGCTAGCTGGACCGCTGCTGTACCAAAAGGACCAGTTTCGAGTCTCCAGACCACATACTGGGAAATCAGGAATTGCTCAGGATTTTGGGCACTCACCTTAATAGGTTTGAGTAGTTTACCATTAATGCTGACTTCCGGAAAATCTTCTACTTCGGCGCCAAAAATGGCCACCGGAATGGTTCCACCAACCGAAGCAGTGCCGGGTATGGTGTCATCTGCAGCTGCCCGCCACACCACGAATACTTGACGGCCCTGGTCATTCGGTACATCCTCTATAAAAGGGATGATGGGTTGATTTTCCGGAATTAATTCGAGGACAGCAACAGGTGCTGGTGGGTCATCTGCACCCAAGCCTCTTTTGAGAGCGGTGTAAATTACTTCATCTTCCGGATCAGCATCCATATTAGCAACAAATACGACATCATACTGCTGGCAGGGCGATAATTCAAAATCAATAATGCTTAATTCCCAATTATTGGGGTCAGTAATAGATCCTCCCTGGTATTCCAAGCGGTGAATAATACCCAGGGGGTTTGATGCTCGGGTTCCGAACACATAATCCAGGTTGCCATCATTATCCAGGTCACCTGCCGCACCGCCCATGTTGCGGTTGGAGGAGGCGGGAACGTCCTTAATCATGGTTGCAAGCAGGGTATCACCAGATTCCTGCAGGAGCCAGACATTATTATCAGGTGTATAAGACGCCAGGATGATTTCTTCAGTACCATTATTATCAACATCAACCGTGGCGGCAGATTTCCAGGTACCGGTACCTGCCACACCAGTGAGCGTGGCTGCAACCTGGTAGGTATTTGGGGCAGTTGCTACAACCTTTACGACATCACCCGTGAGATATTTAAAGAAGTACATATTACCGCCAACAATGGCGACATCTCCGTAATCACTGGTGCCGGTACTGAATTCCAGCGACCAGGTTTCGGTGCTGTCTGCTGCATCCGGCACATCGTCCACTGAATAGATCTGGATGTAATCTCCAGCGCGACAGGCAGACACAATCTCCTGATCATTGTCATTATCCACATCGGCCACCAGCCATCGGAAAGGTCTGATATTAGCATTTGGCGTAGTAGTAATTGTCCATTGCGCATTCGGGCGCCAGGTTCCATCGCCATTATCGACACCCATATTATCCGTACCATCTCCGGGCGTTTCAAATACCAAAATACGTTCCGGAAGTGGCTGCAAACCACCGGCAGTGTTGTTTACCGGACCCCAGATGATTTCCATTTTACCATCACCATCCAGGTCTCCCTTATCCAATGCCGGCCAGGTATTCTGGAATTCCAACGGTAAGCGGGTGCCCCAGACTACTTCCCAGGTTCCGCCATGATTTTCCCATTTGTAGATACGCGGGATTTGCTCATAACCAGTCTTGTCATTCCAGTTATTATTAACAACATACATTTCCATATTGCCATCATTATCGAAATCGACACCGGCGACAATATTACCGATACCACCATTGTCCAGAGTATCGGGCATAATCTGGGCGGAGCGATCGAAACGATCCTGCGCCTGAATTGAAAATACCAGAAACAGACTTACTACAAAAATAATAGATAGATACTTCATCCTACCCCCTATATCTTTGGTTAACTTAAAAAATTATGAAAAATTAAATAAGACCAAGTTTTATGGGGTGACACCTCCTTTCTTACATCTGCTGTTAAACATAGGAAATTATTTAATTAAAGAATAAACGCTAAAGTAAAGTCACAAGTCATTTTTAATAAAATTGATATACTTTAAAAGTATGATAATAAATAGATTCTTCACTCCTTTCAGAATGACACATCAAGCCCCTTCTTACAATTATCTTTAATAATAAAACTACATTAATTTAATATCTGATGGCAAAAGAAACAAATTGGACATTCTTCAAACGTCCAAAATCTGCCCATCCGAAATCAAATTTAAGACTTGATCCTACCACATCATAGCGAATACCGGCACCAAACGTCAAGCCTTGCTCACTGTTCTTCATAAAAAGCGATTTATACCCTGCCCGTAAAAAAACGATATTACGTACACCCAATTCTGCACCTGCATTCAGATATTCGGAATTATCATTCGGTTGCACACCATCTACTGCAGCCACAAACTGGATATAATCCGTTTGAATAGCCCGGTAAGATAACCCAAAACGGAGATTAAGCGGTATGTCGTAACTATCCATCCGGTACTGTCCCGGGACTTCATTGACTGCTCCCGGTTCCTGTACCGGGTCGTGATTTATAAAAATGTCCCTCCCATCCAATTTCATTTTAGTACCAAAATTCGTTATGGCAGCTCCCAGCGTGAGATTTTTAAGGGGAGTATCGTACATAATTCCTAAATCAACCGCCCCACCCCGGGCAACCGCGTTAAAAATTTTCTCCTGGATATATTTTCCGGTTAACCCTATGGAAAATCGATTGGTAAGATTGAGGGCATAACTTACCCCTAAAGAAACCATGTTAGCATCCCAGGTCTGACCGGTTCCCTCCGGAAGCTCTACGGTGCGAACCAGTTCCTCGGGAGTCCGGAATGAAATAATATGTGCACCCACAGCACCAAACCTGCCCAGGTTCAAAGAGAAGGCCCCTATATCATAATCCGTTTCCGCTAACCACTCCGAATGATTGAAGATGGCTTCCCCGTTACCGATCACCCTGGATAATCCACCGGGATTCCAAAAGACCGACAAAATATCCGTTGATAGTGCAGTATAGGCACCACCCATACCTACCGGACGGGCACCGGCGGTAATTTTAAGAAACTGTGCAGCCGTTGTTCCCACACGGTTAACCGATTCAACCTCCTGATAGCTGGCCTGGGTAAACCCCGGCTGAGAAATAAACAGGAAGATGGAGAGAATGATCAAAATCAGGAACATGAAACTCTTTTTCATACGTTTTCTCTCTCTTTAAATAGTGAATGTCTCTGGAGCATTTTTATCTTTTTCTTAGATCACTTAATGACCGCAAAGCGGCCAATCTTGGTCCCGATCTCCGGTGCATCAATATGGAAAATATATACCCCATAGGCGATTTCCTGGGACTCAAAGCTGAGCAGATCCCAGGTGGCATAGTTGGTATTATCATTCTTTTCAATAGTATCTACCAACTCACCCACAATGGTATAAATCCGGATTGTGCAGCGCTTCGGTAAGTTTCTGAACTCCAATCGCCGATCATCCCGGATACCAGTTCTGAAGGCAATTTCGGCAGAGCTGTAGGCAATATATGGATTTGGAACTACATAAACGTCATCCAGTACACCCTCGGATAAATTCTGTTCAAAGGATGCCTCCTGGGTTTCGAATGTAAACTTATCCCCGATATCAAACGGTTTCGTTGAAAAGAACAGGAACACATCTCCCTGTCCCGGGTATATGGCTGGTTCGATGACCAGACTGTCTTCACCGGCGCTGGAGGTCAGAGTATCGACGGGCGGTGAAAATTTCACCTGGTAAGTTGTCTGAGTCGGCTGGCTGGCTCCCGGTTTGATCAGAACAATAGTTTCCTGCCAATCCCAGCGGAAATTTCGATACCCGCTTACCTCGTTAATGAAGAAATCAATTCTATCTCCAGTTGATACGTCGACAATTCTAAAGTTGGTTTTCACTGCCGGTTGACTGGGGGAGAAGGTAATTGCCGAATCAGCAGGCGATACCAGGTTACCATCCTGGGTAGTATCGTAATCGGTAAATCGAATTTCAAAATCAGAGGGAAATGGCTGTGCTGCACCAACCACAGCCAGTCTGATCTTGGTAAATTCATCCGAGAAATTGGTACCGGTATTAATCGCGCTGAATCCACTCCTTCCTCCCTTTCTGCTCAGAGAATCCAGTCCGGTTGGATCATCATCGACGAAAATACGCATGCCGTCAAACACCGGATTATTATCTTCCCCATTCATTGAAACACTTAAGGGGACAGGTTTAACCCGAAAAGAGGCGGTAAATGTCTCCCCATCCGGCAATGAACCCACCGCAGAACCTCTTACACGAGAAGCAATAAAATCTACCTCATATCGACTCGGATCTATTGTCGAGCCAGCGACACTAGTGACAGTCACCGAACTCTCCACCAATTGCACGCCGGATATTAATGTCACCCAGTTTGTATCCCGTGCAATAAAAGTCGTTTGTTTAGATTCTAAATTAAAAACAGAATAGCCGGTCGTGAATACCGCCGAGTCTACCTCAACTTCTTCAAAAATCAGCTCATAATTATTATTGTCTTTGACCTGGAAGGGCTCCAGAAATTCAATCCACACCTTTCCGGTGGCATCCCCAATCTCCTGCGTAGGCAGATTATCCATTCCATTAGTTAACTTGGGGGCCAGAAAACCGGTAGCCGGTGCATTGGGAATAACCATAGCGGTATTCACATCGAAACCAAAAAGTCTGGTAACGGCATCCCGTTTAACAACCCGTTGACTCTCAGTCGGGGAGAGAATAGCATTCTTATCACCCCGATCGTAGGAAGTTACAGCATAAAAGTATGTTATCCCATTTTTAACGTTATTGGAATCAACATATGAGTGCACAAGGCCGTTATTTCTTCCCAGATCAAATCTCACTCCGCGTCCGGCATATTCAATCTCGGACAGGCCCTGAAACTCATTAATTATATCAAACTGTGCACTCCGCCCTAACTCATCCTTCAGGGGTTCCGACAAAAAGGGAATTCCTCTGGAGTCAGTAATGGTTTGGGTGTCATTGAAGCTATAATCCCGGCTGCGATAAA
>CP070707.1:1015058-1037954 GCA_020350205.1 bacterium | reverse complement strand
TAAATAAACTGGAATATTCAAATTTAACCAGCTGAAAGGGGGTCAGAGCGTTAATGATTCATATTAAGGTCAGAGATAATGAGCCTTTTGAAAGGGCTCTCAGACGTTTCACGAAGGCATGCGAAAAATCTGGATTGATGTCTGATATAAAAAAACATCAGCATTTCGAAAAGCCGAGCGAACAACGGAAACGTCAGGAAAATGCAGCACGCCGGAAAATCAGGAAAATCATGGCCGAACAGCGATAATTGAAGGATACAGAGATATCATGAGTATACAGCCAAAATTGCTGGAAGATATGAAATTGGCCATGAAGTCCGGAGATAAAATCCGTCTTGAGACGATTAGAGGTTTAAGATCGCAGCTGAAAAATACGGAGATTGATAAAGGTGAGACTCTTTCCCTGGAGGATGAGATTCAGGTTCTCATGAGTGCCGCAAAAAGACGCAAGGAATCGATAGAGCAATTCAAAGCGGGGCAGAGATTCGATCGTGCCGAAGAAGAGGAACAAGAACTGAATATTATTCAGGAATATTTGCCCCAGCAAATGACTGAGGAAGAAATCGTCTCACTGGTCAATACCGTCATAACCGATGTCTCTGCTACCTCACTTGCGGACATTGGAAAAGTGATGGGTAAGTTGATGCCGCAGGTGAAAGGTCGTGCTGACGGAAAAATTGTTCAGAAAATCGTGCAACAAAAACTGGCTACCCTTTGAGCGAATTAGCTTAGAAATTTTTTTATTTTTTTAACGGGCTGTAAAGCCCGTTTTTTATTCACAAAAATCAGAATAGATATGAGTGCTTTTGACATTATTTTCATTAGCATCCTGGGGATTTTCACAGTTCTGGGTGTCTGGAAAGGATTTTTCCGTGAAATATTAGGTTTGGTGGGTATTGTCTTTGGTGCCTTCCTTGCTATTGTTGGATTTGGACCTTTGAGCAAAATTCTCCATCGGAATATTCCTGAAATACCTTCTGCTATCTGGGTATTTCTGAGTTTTCTGATCATTTTTATCGGGGTGTATTTGTTAAGCCGCCTGTCAGCCAGTCTGCTGGGTAAACTCAGTAAAATGGTATTGCTGGGTTGGTTGAATCGACTGCTGGGAGGAGTCGTTGGAGCATTAAAAGGGGCCATATTTATTAGCCTGTTTCTGCTTCTTTTGGGATTTTTGCCTTTCCAGGACTCACTAAAAAGTATTAGAAATGATAGTCTTTTTTATAAACCACTGCAGCGTTTCGTCCCGCTGGTATATAATTTGTTCAGTGATTTTTCATTTTCGTCAAGAAATTTGGAAAAAAAACTCACCCATCTCTGGGAAGATTTGCAGGGAAAATTGAGTGAGAATGCCATGAAATACTTCTTATATAAGGATGACTGATTATTATGACGGTTGATGAGAATTTACTTCAATTGGAACTTCCCAGTCTTCTGAGTAAACTCAAAGAACTCATTCGCACCCCCTATGGTGATCCAAATCTGGAAAATATTCGGATCGAGAAAAATCGCAAAACTCTGGAAACTCTTCATGCAGAGGTGACAGAGATGGTAGGTCTCCTGCAGAGCGATGGCGCTATTCCGTTGTCTTCCCTGTCCGATATTCGTCCGCTGCTGGAACGACTTAAACCGGAAGAATCTTACCTTGAAGCATCCGAGATCAATGAGGTTAAAAGTAATCTCTTTATTTTCGATGAATTATCGAGATATATCAAATCCGCCCGTGAATCATCCCCGAATCTGGTAAAATATGCGGAACGTATTCATCCACACCCCAAAATTCTCAAGGAAATAGAATCGACGATTGACAGCCGTGGAGAAATTATTGAAAATGCCTCACCGGCACTGAGAAAAATCCGGATCGATATCCATCGTCTGGAAAGTGAACAAAAAACAATATTACTTAGAGTTTTGAAGCGATATTCGGAATTTTCACAGGATGATATAGTGACCATGCGTGACGGGCGGCTGGTGCTTGGAATTCAGCAACAATATATCAGCCGGATCAATGGTATCGTACATGGAACATCGGGAACCGGCGCAACGGCTTTTGTTGAGCCCATGGAAACGCTGCGAGTCAGCAATCAGATTCAGAACCTCAAACTTGAAGAACGAAGAGAAATTATTCGTATTCTGAAATTTTTGTCAGGGTTAATCCGGGAAGTCAGAGATGATATATACTTCAGTCTTGAGAATTTCGGCGGACTCGATTTCATCCATGCTAAGGCCCGTTTAGCGGTCATTCTAAAAGCTGCTCCGCCTGTGCTATCCGATCGAAAAGAATTACGTCTTCTGAATGCCCGCCACCCTCTGTTATTGCTTAAAATGAACCGGCAGGAAGTCGTTCCTTCCAATCTGACTCTGGGAGAAAATTTCAATACGCTGATTATTACCGGCCCCAATGCCGGAGGGAAAACAGTTTCCTTGAAAATGATCGGGCTGCTCAGTGTTATGTCGCAGCTGGGTATGCATATTCCGGCTCATCCGGACAGTATACTTCCGATTTTTGATCATATTTTGGTCGATATAGGCGACCGGCAAAATCTAGAACAGGATTTAAGCACCTTTTCTGCCCATGTGGTTCGTTTGCAGGAAATATTAGCCCAGGCGACTGAGGACTCACTGGTTCTGCTGGATGAAGTGGGCACCGGAACAGATCCGCGGGAAGGCTCTTCGTTGGCAATTGCCTATCTAAAAGAATTAGTCCGGAGAAAATGCCTTACCGTTGCGACCACCCATCACGGAGAATTGAAAGCTTTTGCGTTTAACACCACAGGAGTTGAAAATGCTTCAATGGAATTTAATCTTGAAACACTTTTGCCCAGCTATAGGTTGCAGGTTGGAATTCCGGGAAGTAGTTATGCATTTGAGATTGCCCGCAGGTATGGGTTATCAGAAGTGGTACTTACAGAGGCCATGCAGATTCTGGGAGCTGAGAAAAATCAGCTTGAAAATTTAATTATTAGCCTGAATGATCGTCTGCAAAGGGCTGAAAAGGAACGTCGAGAAATCAATATTAAACTCACTGAGTCTGAAGGTTTGAAAAATCTTTATCAGAAAGAGTTAGATAAAATTCAAGGCGAGAAAAAAGAAGTCCGCAGAAAAGCGGCAGAGGAAGCGAAACGAATTGTGGAAGAAGCGAATCAGCGGATTGAAAAACTCGTTGCGGATATTCGGAAAAGTCAGGCATCACGGGAAAATATAAAACAGGCTCACCAGAGTATTAATGAACTCAAAAAAGTAGCGGAAAAAATTCTCGAAGAAACGGCACCACAGCAAGAGATTAAGGAAATTTTTCAAAAAGGTGATATTGTCTGGATTGAAACACTTCGAGAGGAAGCTGAAATATTAACCGAACCCGACGGTGAACAGAAAGCCTGGGTGCTGGTGCGAGATATGCGTATGAATCTTTCGGTCAGTGACTTTAAAAAATTGTACAAACGTGAGTTAAGCTCGAATCGTGTTTTTAAAAATGAACGCTCTGTTGTGGATGGACTCGAAGCAGGAATTTTTCCGGAAATCGATCTCAGAGGAATGGATTCATTTGAAGCAATCAATGCCACGGACCGCTATCTTGACCAGGCCATTAATAACGGCTGGCAGGAGATCTGTATCATTCATGGAAAAGGAAGTGGTATACTCAGACGGGAAATCAATAAATTTTTGTCAAAAGATAAACGCGTCGAGGAGAAGCGGTTAGGTAAATGGGGTGAGGGAGATACAGGAGTGACCATCGTGAAATTGAAATATCATTGAAGTATTTTTGTTTTTCAGGAATCCTATTTCATAACCGGGAGGATAGACCTTGGACCACTTAATATTAAAAGAACTGTATCACGATATTTGTTTTTTAACCATTAATCGTCCCGAAAAAAGAAATGCCTTAAGTCCGGTGCTGGTGGAAAGATTACGGCGGGAAATTGATGAAATCAGTCTCAATGAGCAAATCAGGATGCTTATTCTCACTGGTTCGGGAAATGCCTTCTGTGCCGGAGCAGATCTGGCGTACCTGCAGACAATCAGTGAATTTTCGGAACAGGAAAATGAGCAAGATTCACGCAATCTGGCTGATTTATTTTATCAAATATATCGACTGCCTAAAATAACCATTGCCATGGTGAATGGTCCTGCCCTGGCAGGTGGTTGTGGATTGGCATTGTGTTGTGACTACATTTTTGCTTCCTCAGAAAAAGCAAAACTGGGCTTTACTGAGGTCAGGATCGGATTTATTCCGGCAATTGTCATGAATTTTTTAATTCGTAGAATTTCATTGTCCAGGGCATTACATCTGGCTATCAGCGGTGAAATTTTATCTGCCCAAGCGGCCCATAAAATTGGTCTCATCTATGGGGTTTTAGCGGATGAAAACCTGCGAAAAGGTACTCTGGACTTTGCAGAAAATTTACTGGAACAAAACAGTTTTACAGCCATGATACAAACAAAAGAGCTGTTTCAACAGCTTACTGAACGTCAGATAGAGGATGGTCTTGAATTAGCAAGTAAAGTGAATGCCAAAAGCCGTCGCACAGCTGATTGTCAAAAAGGATTAAAACTGTTTTTAAGCAAACAGCAACAGAAGTGGCGAGATTCAATTTAGTTTTGATTTTTCTAATTCTTTTTCGATGTCTATCATTAAA
Source organism: bacterium (assembly GCA_020350205.1). Taxonomy (GTDB): domain Bacteria; phylum Calditrichota; class Calditrichia; order RBG-13-44-9; family RBG-13-44-9; genus RQOF01. Next base: position 1,033,320 of record CP070707.1, on the reverse strand, counting down.
TCCCGGTAGATTCCATTTTCAACCAGTTTGAATTCCCCCGTTTGGACAAAATTGTTCAGTGCGATAAGAACTTTCTTGATAAGTTCAACAGTCTGAATTGTTGCTCCTTTTAACTTTTTGGTGTCAGTCGGACTTTTATCATTAGTCAGTTGAGCCAGACTATATAAAGGGGAAAGGGTATTGTTTATATAATGGCTGAGAGTCACCAAGATTTTTTGAGTCTGATGCAGAGTTTTTATTTTACTCTCCTTATCCTTTAACTGATTTTGCAGATCCAGTAAACCCTGGAGGGTTCGTATCTTCAATTGTAATTCCAGAGTTGTATAAGGAAAATAGATAAAATCATCTGCGCCTGACTCAAAAGCGATCAGTTGTTCCACAACCTGGTCTTTTCTGATGATACAAATGATGGGTATATATTTCAGGAGTGCATCCTGTTTAATCTGTTGCAGAATATCAGGTGCTTTTTTCCGGAAGCTTTCCAAGTCCATGATAATCATGCGACAGGCGGGAAACCTGTGAATCGTGGTTCTTATATCTTTAAAATCTTTGGAGAATTGTACCTGGAAGCCTTCGTGTTTCAGGTCGCCAATAAAAGCATCTGCCAGCGTTTTATTTTTTGAAAGAAGTAGTATCATGCCTATTGCTATTAATCTTTATCTTACTATCTTCGAACGATCTTTTAAAAAATGAAGCACTTTACAAAGTGGCAATGAATTTTAATTGCGAAGATTTATTGATATATTTTCTGAATTAATTTATTTATTTTTAGAACAGCTCGGAAACGTTACACCTATATGAATGAATTGTTAATGTTATGAAAAATAAGATTGTCATCGCCGGAGCAACTGGATTCATCGGGCAGCTTTTAACAAAGACTCTGGCAGATCGGAAATTTGAAATTGTTGCTTTATCCAGGCAACCGCAGCGTTATCGGACACTATTTAATAATAATGTAAATATTGCATCCTGGGATGCGCGGACTGCAGAGGGTTGGTGGGAACTGGCTGATGGTGCCTTTGCCTTTATTAATTTGGCTGGAGAAAATATAGGCTCTGGGCTCTGGACAGAAAATAAAAAACAGCGACTTATTGAGAGTCGGCTCCATACCGGCAGGGCGATGACGGAGGCATTCAAAAAGGTCCAAGAAAAACCACATTTGCTGATACAGGCATCGGCTATTGGTTTCTATGGTGATGGAGGAGAGCAGATCCTGAATGAAGAATTCCCGGCGGGTAAAGGGTTTTTGTCGAATTTGACGCAGAAATGGGAGAGCAGCTTTGAGGAGATTGACCACTCCGATACCCGGAAAGTGATTTTTCGTATTGGATTGGTTTTGGGAAGAGGCGGAGGACTTTTATCCAAAATGAGCATTCCCTTCCGCTTGTTTTTCGGGGGGCATTTTGGAGATGGCGAACAGTGGATGTCCTGGATTCACCTGCAGGATGTGTGCGGTGCGGTTCTTCATGCCCTGGAAAATGACACCCTGAATGGTGTTTATAACCTGACCGCTCCTTCGCCGGTTCAAGCTCAGCAGTTTTACAAACTTTTGGGTCGCTCAATTCACAGGCCATCCTGGTTCCATATTCCCGGTAAAATATTGCGAGGTTTGCTGGGTGAAATGGCCAGTGAGACCCTTTTGGTCAGTCAAAAAGTCAGCTCTCAAAAGTTAGAAAATACCGGCTATAATTTTGAATTCAGCGATTTAGAGACGGCGTTTGATGATTTAGTGGGAAAACCCCGGCAAAGCAGTTAATACTTTATCACCAGGGAAAATTGCATATTACGTTTCTTCAGATAATAGTAATCATATCCACTATTGTCAAAAATGTTGTAGCCAGCGAATTGAAGTTCGGTGGTAAAAAATTGGAGCGGAATACGAAAACCTATAATAATATCCATATCATAAAACGGGGAGATCTGCTGAATAATAATATCGTCACTGGCGTCTTCTAAATACCATCCGACACTTTTACCCTCATGAAAAAAACTGCTGTTGATATAAAGCCCGAAACCACTGTGATATTGTAAGTTAACACTCTTATTACTCTCAGGTTTATAGGCATATAAGAATGGATCTGAAATATTTAATTCGATCCAGGAAACAGTCAGCAGGAATCGTCTCCAGAGCTCATTCATCTTAAATGATATTTCATAACCTTTGGTGATATTCCTCCCGATTTGAATGTAATAGATATCATAGTCGAATGGTCGAGTTATCAATTTATTGTAACTGGTTCGATTAAATAATTCATAGGTAAGTTCCAAGTTGTCCAGGAAATTTTCTGATATATAATATTTAAGATTAATGCCGAATTCGGCTGAATTACTGTATTCAGGTTTTAATCGCTCAGAAAGTGTATCGGTAAGGGAAACATTATATATCCCGCGCACATAAGCATTTTCGAGAAGGGTAGGGTAGTTGACATTTTTGCCAAAATTAGCGTAAGGTGTAATTTCCCAGGGGTGTGTTCTGAATTCAAGTTGGGCGCCGACGCTGGGGGAAACATCGCTGTGTCCGGATGCGACTACATCTCCCCGTAGCCCAATATAGGTTTTCCAACTTAATTGCGGCCAGTTTTCAAGCTTATCACTGAAAGAAAAAACACTCGCCAGACTTAACTTGTTGTCATAAAAGGATTCATCTGCTCGCTGATCCTGAATGCCCTGGCTTTTCACCCGTGCAATGTTTTTTAAATCGTCATGGAGATACTCGGTTAATAATTGTATTTCCGTTAGTTGATACTGAAATTTTTTCGCAAGTTTTATATTGATCCGATTTGAAATGTATTTATTACTAAACTCTACTGTCTGTTCGGGAAGACTTCGAATGATGTTATTTTCAGAATAGAAATGATTGGCCACAAATTTAAAGTTCGGTGAGCCAAAGACATTTCCGTCATATCCAAAAATTGTCAGGAAATTCAGGTAATTATTCTGAAAGCCCGGTTTTTCGTAATCTAATAAATACATTATCATGCGGCCCATGTATTGCCCGGTGTTAGTAAAATAATTCATGGTCGCTGTATGGTTTTGCTTGTCCGTGATGATATCGGTGCTTCTGGTTTTTGAGGCGAAACGCTCATCCTGGTAATATTCAATTTCCGGGGAAAATCGGTTAAGCTGTCCGAAATAACTAAAATTTAGCCTTTTGTTGAAAAAAAGATTTACGTTTCCCAGGAGTTGCCGGTTCTCAAAACTTCCCACTTTTGCTTTAATAAATGCACCCGCATGATCCGGTTTGCGGCTTGAAATATTTACCACTCCGGCAAAGGCCCCATTCCCTAAGAGGGTTGAGTTCCCCGATTTGACAATTTCCATTTCTTCAATATTTTCCACCGGAATGATGGAAAGATCTGCGGAGTTATCAAACCGCAAATTATTGATGAGCACTCCATCCAGATAGACATTAACCTCGTCAGCATTACTGCCCCTGATCTGAATTCGTCTTCCGTCGAGGTCATTCCCTTCGATCCGGATGGCCGGTGCGGGTTTAAGAATATCAGTTATTTCGCTGCTTCCAAATTGTTCGATCTCCCGGTAGTCAATTTTTATCCGGGATTGCGGGATATCCTGCTTTAAAAGATTTTCACGTTCCCCCCTGATAATAATTTCATCACCGTAGTCCAGGCTGGCGGGTTCCAATAAAATTTTACTGTTATTTTTGAAGGATTTGAGAGCGATACGATACGGTTTATAGCCTAAAAAATTGATTACCAGCGTGTCTTTTTCGGCAAATTTTCTGCTGGTGATCAGAAAATAACCATCTTCATCGGTTACGCTTCCGATGGAAGTTTTGGAAAGATACACATCTGCACCCTTCAATGGTTGCTGATTCATAGCATCTACCACAATACCCTGTAATTTTACCTCTTGCGCTACAAGGTTGGTATTCAGTAGCAGGCAGGCCAGAAGAATAATTTTTCCAACAGATTTCATCATTCAGATTGCTTTATTGAGAGAATATTGAATCCATTTTCGGCATGTAAAAGACCGGTGGAAATATCAATGTATCACCCGTAAAAGGATTGAGTGGTACGTCCTGAATAAATGACGAATATCCCTGAGAATCTACTACATAGACATCAAAATTGTTCTGGATATTCCAGATATCCTGATAATTAGGAATAGCAACAGCCTGATAATGAGCAGCATTTTGGGAAATTTTCTCTACAAATCTCATAGGGATTTTGGAGGTTCTAAATTTAAGGCTTCTTTCATTTTGGTAATAAAGAGTTGTTACGACGGAGTCAATATCATCGGCACCTTGGTAGTCAAATAGAAGTGCCTGTATTACAATAAGATCCATTTCCTCAACACTGAAGTAGTAACGCACCAGCACACTGTTTATGATTATAGGAGCTGCATAGGTCATACTAACCAATAGAGTGTAATCTATCGGGGCAATGATGAAAGTCGACTTATAGTTGAAATAATTATCAGCAATTACTGTCATTTCGACTGGTTTGTTGCGATCATTATCAGCAGTAAGGCGATAAGGTAGTTTAAAATAGCCTTGATGATCTGTCAGTGTATCCCTCCCTCCAAAATTCACCAGGGCTCTTTTGATTGGATCACCCGTAAACTCGTTAACCACCGTTCCCGAGACGATAATTTCCCGATCATTGAGGTTTGAATCAATTTGGGAGTTTATATATCTCTCACATGTCAGAGAAAACATGCTTCCCAGAATGATGATGAATAATATTTTTACGGTCATTGCTATTCCTTTGAGGGAAATACTGCCTCAGATAATTATTCGTTGAACCATTTTACTACCTAAATCTATAAAATAATAGGAAAAAGATCAATTTTTTTTTGTGCACCAATTGTAATAAGCGTTCCTGTCAAATGCATTAAAGATTCCCTCGTTCTATGAAAGCCTTCTGATATTTGCTGTTTTCGGATAAAGCACCGGTTACCACAATTCCTTGAAAACAGATACTTCAGGTTTTACGGGAAGAACATTAAAAAAGTTCGTTGAAAAATAATAATTAACACCGAAACGAGAAAAATGTAATGAAGGAGTTTGATAGGAGAACGGAATTCATGGAGAGATTTGGGTTAGCCAGGCATCCGAATAACCACCATTCCTTAGTGCGTCAAGCTGCTGTCTCGCTAAGAGTTCCTGTGTAAATTTCCCGGAAAGCACTTTCCAATATTCACCACGTTGGATAATATAAGCCGGTTCTCCCACCTTTCGCTGAAATTCAGTTGAAAATATATTTGCTCTTTCCGGGTCTTTAGTGACAAATAGTTGTATTGCAAAATATAATGAGGGAAGTTCTCTACTGGGCGCGAGTGTATCAGGCGATGTCAGAGTTTGTTTGGTTATATGAATGGTGGTTTCTACAATCCAGGCATTGGTTATGCCTTTAAATCGCAGTTGATCCAGCATTTTCTCGGATTCAAGCCTCTCCTGAAAATTTCCAATTTGTACCTTGAAGAGGCCTTCATATTCCACTATATAAACTGAATCCAATTTCAGTGCGGTCAGATCTTCGGCCATTTTTCTGGCATTATCCAGGTTAGAACCCGCAAACGTCTGAATTCGATAGCCCGGAAATTCATTAAAGGAACGCATTTCCAGACGCTTTTGAAGATCCCCTGCGTCACGGAGAGAAATAACTTCTTCTGCATAATTGGCAATTAAGTCATCAAAGTCTTTATCCCACAGAAAATCTTTTAATTCGGAACGCATCTGACTAAAACCGGATGAAATGCCCGTAAACAGTAAAGTCATGATACCTGTCAGAAAATATTTTAAGATCATTTTTTTCATATCAGTAAATTTTATTTAGAATAAGTTCCGGATAATAAAATTTTAGTATGTCTTTATAAGATTCGCCTTCCAGGGCTTTTCCGATGGCGCCCCACTGGCACATTCCCCTCCCATGGCCAAAACCGGCACCAATAACATATACCAATCCCGGGTTCGAGGGTGAGCTTTTTAGAAAGAAAAGAGTGCTGGGTTGCAGCTGACCTGGTTTCGCGGAGAATAATCTTCTTATTTGCCATTCTTGCAGAAGTATAGATTTATCTCCAACGCTCACTGCTAATTTTTCGATTCTTCCTGAAGGTTTTCGAGAAAGTACTTCCAGATTCATCTCAAAACCTTCTTCGGTCCATACCTGGATTTCCGTCTGAGGTAAAAAGCCCAGATTAACCAGGTTTGTCAGAATATCACGGGTTGTCAATTGAGTGACCCAGCGATAGAGGGGAGAAACGATGCAAAAATCATTGCTGCTGGAATGGTCCTGAAGTACTGGCATCTCAGTTTCAGGTTGAGAGACCGAGGGGTCAATTGTACCCCCGCAGGTGGAATGATATTGAATTTTGATTAAATCATTCTGTTGAGTCTCTAAAATGGCGCCGTAACTCTCCAGAACCGCCCTCTGAACCAGTTCGGACTTGTTTCGAGTTCCCTGATAAACTTGATCTCGGGTATCCGCGTAGAGATCAAAATTTGTTGATTCCGGGTTTTTTATGCGGTAGAGCGCGTAGGTCCTTGCGGCAATCGTTTGAGCTAAAATCGCCTGATAATATTCATCTGAATGGGTGGGTATTTCATAAGGAACGACCCCTTCCAGGTATTGGGGAAACGGGAGAACATTTATTAACTGGACTGACTGCTTGGATTTGCGAAAAATAATTCTGCCTGAATAGGAAATATTATTCCACAGGAAAATTCCTTCATTTTCCGGTATCAGTTCAATACTATGAAAATTATTGAAGGAGAATGATCGTTCAGTGTTTTTGATTGTCAGAAATCCATTCTGGAATTGGACGAAAAATTGTCCCATTTCTTCGTCTAAGATATAGGTGGCCTCTTCACTCACCAATCTGAATGGTTCACGAAATAATAGTGTTCCACTGGAAATCTGCGGGTCTAACGCAACCCTGATCAGAGGGATTTTATGAGTTGCCGGTGGAGGGGTGATAACTTTCTGTTTACCACATGCAAGCCAGTTACTGAAAAGAATTCCACTAATAAAAACCGCCCAATATGTTAATTTTTGGACGGATTGAATTTTTCTATTCAATTTTGTAAATACGCTCAAATCCAAAACTCTACCACCCGAATCCCACCACACTTACACCAACCCGTGCCCCGAATCCGGAAAGATTTAGTTCTTCCCAGGTAGGAAATCCGGCATCGGTGGTACCTTTATTTCTGCTTGGCCTGGAACCATTATAAAAGCCATCGATAAAAAAGTTGGCGGATGAGCTTATTTGGTAACCTATGCCTAAATTTCCCTGCCAGCCAAATCCATGATAAAAACGGGTGGCAAAATTATCCGTAAAATAATTTGACTCTTTATTCCACACCATCTCCCAACCTAAACCGCCTGATATTCTAAGGAAAAGCGGACTTTTATAACCCATCTGCTTTTCCCAATTCAATTTTAAGAAAAGCGGAATGATGTATGTTTTATAGTTTATTTCTTCCTGAATTTCTCGTGGTTGTAAACCACTTTGATAGGTTGTGTCTTGAATTTCGGAGACCTTACTGTAGGTTTTTTGATAGTAATTAAGTTCAAAACTCCAGCTCAGGCTTTCATCGATCATTCGCCCCAGATTTAACCCCCAGATGACTCCCTCCTTGGCATCCTCAGGGAAAAAGTATCCGATTTTAAATTCGGTGTATGGCGAACGGGCGTGTGAGATTGAAATCAATATAAAGGAAATTAACAGAGCCAATATCATTTTTTTCATCATATTCTCCATAAATTCGACGCACAAATTTAGTTTTATTTAACAATAAATGCAATGAATTACACAAAACAAAAATTCAGATGATTCTTATTATAAAGTACTTTGAGATTTTTGCGATAGTATAAGATGAATTCATTCTCTAGCAAAGACTGTATGGTGCAGTTATTTTTGGCCATAAAAATTGGGTTCCGATCTCTGAAAAACCGGTTGCAATTTATGAAGCAGCATAATTAAATTCATTTAGAGTTTCATAAAAGCGATTTTAAGATGATGCCATATTTTTTCCCAAAATATTCTCAATCTACGACAAAATATATGTTAAAAATAAATCAGGTACATAGGTGTATGAATGGAGTACAAATGGGTTGTAGATTGCGATTATGATGAAAAGCTGATTGAAGAGATAGCCAAGGAACTGGCAGTACCCCCCATAATGGCCCGAATTCTGCTGAACCGTCAGATTGACTCGTTCGATAAGGCCTATACATTTTTTCGTCCAGAATTGGAAAATCTGTATGATCCCTTTCTGATGAAGGATATGGAAAAAGCTGTTGAACGCCTCCACAAGGGGTTACTTACCGGGGAAAATATCCTCATTTATGGGGATTATGATGTAGATGGAGTCTCGTCAGCAGCGCTGCTTTATCTTGTCCTCTCCAGGATGGTTGGCTCAAAGATATCCTATTACATTCCCGATCGTATGACTGAAGGCTATGGCCTCTCCAGTAAAAGTATTCAGGAAGCGGCCGACAATGGAGTCAACCTGATAGTTACGGTTGATTGCGGGGTTACAGCCGTGGACGAAATACGTTTGGCCAAAGAACTTGGCATGGATACGATAGTCTGTGACCATCACCAACCGGCAGAGGAACTTCCGGATGCGGTTGCCATTCTCGATCCCAAATTAGTGGATTCTGAGTACCCCTTCCAGGAATTAGCAGGAGTAGGTGTCGCTTTTAAACTCCTCCAGGGTCTTTATCGCAAGTTTGAACTTCCCGAAGCAGAGCTTGATGAATATCTTGATTTGGTTGCAATCGGCAGTTGTGCCGATATAGTTCCCCTGGTGGAGGAGAACCGGATCCTGGTGCGGCACGGTTTGGATAAAATCAATTATAATCCCAGATTCGGGGTTCGGGCACTTTTGGAATCTTCTGGGCTGACGAACAAAGAGATTACTGCCGGATTAATAGTTTTCGTCCTGGCTCCCCGAATTAATGCCGTGGGAAGATTGGGAGATGCTAAACGGGCTGTGCAACTATTCAGTGCTCCCACCCTTCAGCAAGCCAGAACCGCAGCTCGTGAACTGGAGAAGGAAAATCGCCTGCGCAGAGATATTGATGAGATTACATTTAAAGAGGCTATTGACCTGTTACACCAAAAGCTTGATCCCGAAGAAGATAAGGCTTTTGTATTATACAAAAGAGATTGGCATCCAGGTGTGATTGGTATCGTGGCTTCCCGGATTGTAGAGCGTTTTTATCGGCCCACTATTATGATTACCGTAGTTGATGGCGTAGGCAAAGGGAGTGCCCGGAGTATTTCGAATTTTAATATATACCAGGCCATAAAGGACTGTTCCCATTTACTTACCGGATTTGGCGGCCATAAATATGCAGCGGGATTAACCATTGATGAACAGAAAATTCCTGAATTTGTGGAATGTTTTAAAGAGGCGGCGGGAAAACAGCTTAAACCAGAAGATCTTGTTCCCTGTATCAGAATCGACGGTGAAATAGAACTTCAGGAGTTCACTCCACGATTTATCAGGTTATTAAAATTACTGGGCCCATTTGGCCCTATGAATCTCAGACCGGTATTTATGAGTAGAAATCTGAAAATTCTTGGTAATCCTAATATTGTAGGCCAAAATCATTTAAAATTAAAAGTTGAACAGAATGGTGCGGTTTATGACGCCATCGGTTTTAATATGGCCGAACATTTAGAAAAAATTGGAAAGAATGGCCTGGTAGACTGTGTTTATGTAGTGGAGGAAAATCGCTGGAATGGCAGAAGTTCGCTCCAATTACGATTGAAGGATATACGGTAAAAGAGTGAAACCCAGATGAAAGAATTTTTTGACAATCTTAAACAGGTGCGGCAAACTAAAGGATTGTCTCTTGAAGAAATTTCCCGTAAAAGCCGACTTTCTCTCAAATACCTTGAATATATTGAAAGTGGACAGTTCGAAAATTTACCTAAAGGGTACGATCGAATATTTTTTAAAAGATATCTGAAGGAAATTGGAGAGGATAAAGATGAAGTATGGCAGGATTTTAATCTGTTTTTTGGTAGCGGTCCGTTGGAAAAGGATCTGCCCTACTCATCGGATATTCCCCCCCAAGAAGAATCTCCGGTTGAACCTGAAGAAGAATCTGCTATCGAGTTGAGTGAAGAACCCTCTCTGTTTCAAAAGTTAGTTATCCAAATAAATCTTGATAAATTGCATCGATATTTCTGGATCCTTATCACGATTATTATCGTTAGTGCAGTTGGGTATTTTGCTTACAAACAGTATATTTTTGTTAAAAACATTCCGCCCGAGATTAAAGAAATTTCAGTATCTGAGTATATCAGCGAAATGCAACAGCAGGACAGTCTGTTAACGCCGCCCATTGCAAAAGATTCGGAAATTTCCGGAACTAATAACGGTGAAGTTCAGGTAGAATTACTCTCCCTGGAAAGAACCTGGGTTAGAGAGATCAGGGACCAAAAAGATACCACGGAATACATACTCATTCCGGGTCTAAAACGTAAAATCTCCGCTGCTGAGAATGTAAAACTTATGTTGGGGCGGGCGGATGGGGTCCAGATATGGGCGAACGGTGATAGTCTTGGAGTTATGGGGGATGCCAGTGAAGTGGTCCTCAGTTTAATATTGGATCACAGCGGTATTGCTGAGAAACGTTTAAAGAAACCGGTTGAGAGAGTTCCGTCCTCTTCCGATTCAATCAGTAATCCTGCTGAAGCATTGTCAGGTGATAATCCTGAAGATACTTCTTCTGATTAAGTACGGCTAAATCAAAAAGCGGAATTAGTTGATTCTTATGCTATAATTTAGGCTTTAATATCCGTACCGGCTTCAGATCTTTTCTTCCACCTCTCCCCTTATAATCTGTTTTAAGATTGAATATATTCTTATTAAGTATAATCAGTTATTTATTCAATTATAATTTTTTTATTGTCCTGATAAATATTTTTCATAAATTTATAGTTTTATTTTAGTTGAGAACAAAAAATTTATTTCTGGATACCAGATAATCTTAATACGTTAAACTTGCTTGAATTTCAGCGTCTAATTTGACAGTCTTTATGCGCCCAAAGTAAATAAGGGAATGGAAGTTTTAATACGAATTGAAAGGTAATCGTTCAATGAATAAGAAGGATTCTAAAAGCTCAGAGCTACAAAGTGAAGAGCGGATGGAAGTTGAGAAATATTATAAAAAAATAATGCGATTTTTGGAATATTATGTACTGGCCTGTTTTATCATGGTTACTTTTGTTCCTTTATTAGACTTTTCCTGGGTTCCTGGATTTGTGAAACTGGTCTATTTTACGGGGTTTCCTTTACTCATTTTCATTTTTGTCATCAGTCTTTTTAAGGAGCCGATACAGAATTTATTTGCCAATATAATCCGAAAATAGGCTGATCTGCTGTAAATAAAAGACGGGATAATTACACGATTTTACTCATATTGAGTGATAAAGTTAGCACATCTTTAAGAAACACGAGAGAAAGTCAACCTTGATCCGAATCAAAAAAGAGAGATTGTCTGAGATTTTTAACGAGGCTCAGCAAAAAAGAGTAATCGTGTTCGGTGATTTAATGGTGGATGAGTATTTATGGGGCAATGTAACGCGTATTTCCCCGGAGGCACCTGTACCCATAATTAACATTTCATCTGCCCAATTGCGGTTTGGCGGAGCTGCCAATGTGGCCTTTAACTTATCCAGTCTGGGACAGATCCCCTTACTGGTAGGTTTGGTTGGTGACGATAGAATGGGTAATCACTTTCTCGAAATGCTGCGCAAACAGGGTTTACCAACAGATGGCATACTGGTGTTACCTGAACGTCCAACCACTGTGAAAACCAGGATTATTGGGAATAATCAGCATATTGCCCGGGTTGATCAGGAAACAATTGATGCGGTTTCCACAGAAATTCAGGAAAAGTTGTTTGAAATATTTGTCAAAAATGCCGATTCAACCTCCGCGATATTAATTCAGGATTATAATAAAGGGGTGGTGGTACCCCCCCTGGTAAGCCATATTATTGATCTGGCCATTCGGCAAGGAAAGATTGTCACTGTTGATCCGAAATTTGAAAATTTTTTTGAGTTTAAAAATTCGACCCTGTTTAAACCGAATACTAAAGAAGTGGAAGAAGCACTTGCTATTCGGATACGGGATGATAACGACATAATTTCCGCCGGGAAGAAGTTACTGTCCCGGTTAAACTGTCAGGCGATCTTGATCACTCGAGGATCTAAGGGTATGGCACTTCTGGAAAACAGCGGAGAATTCACCTTTGTGGAAACCCGGGCAAGAACAGTAGCCGATGTCTCCGGGGCAGGTGATACGGTAATCGCGACCCTCACTTTTGCCCTTACTGGAGGGGCGAATATGAAAGAAGCCGTAACGCTTTCAAATTTCGCCGCCGGACAGGTGTGTGAAGAGGTAGGTGTGGTGCCTGTGAATCGCGAAAAGTTGAAATTATCTGTGCTTAAATCTCGTAAAGATTTGTAAAATTCAAATGGATCCGATGCCTCACATGCTTAAAGATAAAATTCAACCCTTGATAGAGTTAGTAAAAATACGCCAAAAGTTTAAAGATTTGGGGAAAACGGTCGTATTTACTAATGGTGTATTTGATATTTTACATCGCGGACATGTGGAGTATTTAACACAGGCCCGTGAATTAGGTGATTGTCTTTTTGTAGGATTAAATTCTGACACCTCTGTGGAAAAGGTAAAAGGTCCCGGCAAACCACTGGTAAAACAGGAAGATCGCGCCATTGTATTAGCCGGCTTAATGGCGGTTGATTATATCTGTTTCTTCGACGAGGAGACACCACAGAATATGATTCAAGCAATTATCCCTGATATTTTGGTTAAAGGGGGAGATTATCAGATTAGTGAAATTGTGGGAAGAGATATCGTTGAAGAGAATGGGGGAAAGGTGGTGACAGTACCAACGGTAGAAGGATTTTCTACCTCTGAACTAACTAGGAGAATTGCTCGACTAATGATTGAAAAGGAAAAGATAAGATGAGAATATTCATACAATCGATATTGATTTTGGTACTGATACTGGCCTGTCATAGCTCAAAATCATTTAAGACGCCTGAAAATGACAGAATGACGATTACCCGGCCGGAAACATCGATGGTTGATTCAATCGAAGTTGCCCGTTCTTATATCGAACTGGCACAAAATGCTGAACAAATGGGTGATTCAGCAAGTGCTGATTATTATTTTCAGAAAGCCATGGACATCTCTGTTTTTTATCAAGAAAAGGCCGAGATAAGCCAGGATAGCCTGGTGTTACAAACTCTGGCGGACATTTCCTACGCTTATTCTCAATATCTGGCCAGGCTTAACGGGATTGAGAGGGATACCCTTACTGCAGCTAATGTGTTCGAAATTTTAAACCAAATTGATGAAGGCATGACGCAGCGCGATTCCGATAGCGTGGCTGTGACGATTCAGGATGTTATTGAAGATGAACAGCAGTTAATGATACCACTGGTTTTGAATAAGAAAGTCGAAAATGCCATTCAGTATTTCCAGGGCAGAGGAAGGCGAGTTTTTACCAAATGGTTACAACGCACCGGCTGGTATAAAAATCTTATCATCCCGATTTTAAAAGAGGAGGGAGTCCCTGAAGAATTATTTTATCTGGCCATGATTGAAAGTGGTTTTAACCCCAATGCCCGATCATACGCCCGGGCAGTCGGAATCTGGCAATTTATTGGCGGTACTGGAAAAGCCTATGGATTAAATAGCAGCTGGTGGTATGACCACAGGCGAGATCCTGAAAAATCAACCCGGGCCGCAGCAAAACATCTAAGGGATCTCTATGAAAGATTTGACAACTGGTATCTGGCGATTGCAGGCTATAATTTTAGTCCAGCCAAAATCGAGCGCAGAATGCGCACCTATAATGTTGTCGAATTCTGGGATTTGCCCAAACTCCCGCGCCAGACACGAAATTATGTTCCCACTTTTATTGCCGCCGTACATATTACGAAAAACCCTGAAAAGTATGGATTTTACGTTGAACCGGAGGAACCAATTGTCTATGATACTGTAACCGTCCGGGAGTGTGTTGATTTGAATGTGGTTGCGAATTGTGTGAACAGTAATTTCAATGAACTTAAAAAATTAAATCCCGGATTATTACGCTGGTGTACACCGCCAGATTTAGATGAATGGGTGCTCAACATTCCGAAAGATACCAGAGAAGATTTTCTGGTAAATTATGCCAAAGTTCCCGATGATCAAAAGTTTACCTATATCAACCATTTGATCCGTCAGGGAGAAACTTTATCTGAGATTTCCCGCAAATACGGGGTAAGTATTACAGAAATAAAAAGATTTAATAAAATCCGCGGTACTATGATTCGGACAGGTCATTATTTGGTGATTCCGTATCCCCAAAATAAACAGTATGCCAGGCAATTAGCACGGCAATCTGCACAAAGACCGACTCGATATACCTATCGAACCAAGCCTGTGACCAATGTAGCCGGACGGGAAAAATATATTCATGTTGTATCTAAAGGACAGACATTGTGGGACATTTCGGTTTTATACGGAGTCTCGGTAGGAGAAATACGAAACTGGAATGGGCTGGGTTCAAGCCGGATGATTTATCCGGAGCAACAATTGAATATCTGGTTACCGGAAAATTCTTCCCAATTTGCTGCTGTAACTCCTGACAGGTCCGCTGATGCATCAACAACCAGCTTACAACCTGAATCCGAATCCCAGCAAACAAAAATTTATACGGTCAAAAGCGGCGATACCTTGTGGGATATTGCTTCTAAATTCGGTGTCTCAATTCGTGACATCAAGCGATGGAATAATCGACAGGATAATTTAATAAAGCCTGGCGATCAGCTAAAAATTGTGACATCACCATAGAGTCAGATAAACAGCCCCGGTTATAAGCAGGACCTCTCATCCTGATTCCAGCCTATAAAAATAAACTTTCGTTAAAGGAAGTTTATTTTTGAATGAATTTTCTGGTTGATATTTTGCCTTTTTCGTGTTACTTTTTTCAAAAAAATAATACTGGTAAAATATGAACATTATCCGCTTTGGTATTTCGCTCCCCGCAGCCCTGAGTAAAAAGTTTGATCAGCTCATTAAAAAGAAGAAATATTCGAATCGCTCCGAGGCTATTCGAGATCTGATTCGAAATGCTCTGGTCGAAGAAGAAGTAGAAACTAACAGAGAAGTGGTGGCTGTGGTAAATCTTCTCTACGATCATCACAAACGTCAGTTAAGCGAAAGATTAACACAATTGCAGCACAGTCATCACCACCTGGTGTTATCTTCCATGCATGTTCATCTGGATCATCTTAATTGTCTGGAAACAATTGTGATGCAAGGTATGAGCCGGGATGTAAAACAGCTGGCAGACCTGCTCATCTCCTCCAAAGGGGTCAAGCATGGCAATCTGAACTTTTCCTCGACGGGTAAAAACCTGGAGTAACTTATGCATGTTCCGGATGGTATTTTGAGTATGCCAGTTATGGTAGCGACAAACAGTATTGCCATTACCACTCTGGGATTGGTCTGGAATCGAATCAGACACCTGCTTACTCAAAATACTATTCCAAAAGTGGCTTTACTGACTGCTTTCCTGTTTGTGGCGCAGATGATTAACATTCCGGTATTGGGAGGCACATCTGCACATCTGGCAGGTGCAACCCTGGCTGTTCTTCTTGTTGGACCTGCTATGGGAATTTTTGTAATGCTTGTTGTTTTGACCGTCCAGATGCTTGTTTTTCAGGACGGGGGTTTATTCGCCTGGGGAGCGAATGTGCTCAATATTGCGATTTTACCGGTTCTGATAAGTTATATCTTCCTTTCATTATATTATAAAATTGCTCGAAAATATGCCCTGTATATTCCACTACGAGCTCTGTCAATTTTCATTACAGCCTGGTTCTCGATTCAGGCCGGTGCTCTCATTTGTGGCCTGGAACTTGGTTTATCTGGATTGGCTCCGCTACAAAAGATTATCAGCGTGATGATGGTTGTCCACAGTGTTACAGGAATCCTGGAAGGTATTCTGACGGTACTGATTGCTGAGTTGATCATCGCGAATCGCCCGGATTTAATTTTTACTTTTTTCACGAAATCGGACCTTGTTCATGAATAGAGTGAAATCACCTCAGGTTCTATTTTTAATCCTCCCATCCATGTTACTCTTGCTTGCAATACTCACCGCCCTATCTTCACATCAGCCGGATGGATTGGAAAATATAATCCAGCGCTTTCAGGGCGACCAGAAATCCGGCGTCACAGTTTCGACTCCACTTTCGGATTATGTAATGAACATGGACTTCGATCCCTGGTTAAATCAATTTCTTTCGGCCATGTTGGGGATGGGGATTATTTTGATAATTTTTTCTGTTATTAACGGTGTGATATCCGCAAAAACGAAAAGGGATCAACCAGAAAATGCGACATGAATTTTTTGATCATCATCGGGAAGGGAACAGCCCTCTGCATCATTTTGATCCGCGTTTGAAATTGTTTATGATGCTTTTTTTTATAGCTGCGGTAGTGATGACTCCTCTTGATAAAAATATCTTATTTTTCCTTTATCTTGGGATAGTCTTGATTCTGGCTTTCATGAGTCAGGTGTCCCTGTTTCATTTTCTGGGTAAGCTTCTGAAATTATATCCAATGATTTTCCTGATTTCGATGTTTGTACCCTTTTTTCCTGACGGGGAAGATATTTCCCATCGAATCGGATTCTTGTCCATTTATGAAAATGGTGTGCAAAAATTTTTGTTAATTAACATAAAAGCAGTTCTGGCTCTGTTTATGTCTATACTGATTACTACGACCACTGATATGATGCTGTTGTTAAAGGGGATGGAGAAATTTCGTGTCCCAAAACTGGCTATTGCTATCATTTCGTTTATGTACCGGTTTATTTTTTTACTTATCGATGAAGTAGAGCGAATGATGTTGGCTTTTCAATCAAGATATTTCAGACTGCCTGTCTTGGAACGATTGGCAGTATTTGCAAATATGATTGCGGTCTTATTCATCAGAACCTTTGAACGAGGCGAAAGAATTTATCTGGCAATGGAATCACGCGGATTCCGGGGAGAAGTTCATACACTGACAGAATTGAACTGGAAAAAGACAGACAGCACTGCATTACTGATTTTTCTGATCCTGTTGATCGGACCGGTAATTTTTGCATTTCTCAACTCTTGATTTGGCAGGAAAATGATTCAGAAAAGTTTATTTCCTATGCAAGCAGGATGAATGATGGAAGCCGTTAAAGCTGAAAATTTGAACTACAGTTATCCGGATGGTACCCGCGCTTTACGTGACATTTCTCTTTCCATTGGTGATGGGGAGAAGGTGGCCGTAGTGGGTCCAAACGGATCAGGAAAGTCTACCTTTTTAACCATGCTCAATGGTGTCCGTAAGGGAACCGGGTTGCTTGAGATTTTTGGCCATCCAATGAATCGTGAAAATGTAAAGGTCATCAAACAACTGGTTGGAATTGTTTTCCAAAACCCTGATGATCAGCTATTTTGTCCGACTTTATTTGAGGATATCTCGTTCGGGCCACTGAATCAGAGAAAGGCGCCTGAGGAGGTTAGGACTCTGGTAGAATTAGCACTGCGGGAAGTTGGATTAATTGGAATGCAGCATCGATCATCTTTTCACCTGAGTTTTGGAGAACGGAAATTGGCCAGTATCGCCACCGTAGCCGCCATGTACCCCAGTTTGATTGCCCTGGATGAGCCAACCAGTAATCTTGATATGGCTCATCGCAGGAAAATCATACACTGGGTCCAGAAAAATTCAAAAACAATTATTTTGACCTCACATGATCTGGACATGATTCTTGAAACCTGTCAGAGAGTTATTCTCTTCAACAAAGGAAGTATCGTAAAGGATGGAACGGTGCAGGAAATATTACACGATGAAGCTTTGCTCACTTCCAATGATCTGGAACTTCCGCTGGGTTTACAGAAATAAAATCTATCAGGGAAAATTTTGGCAAACAGTGCTGGCGACTGTTCTCCTTTATTTGGCCGGGACCTTGCTCTCAGAATTGTTTAGCTGCTCAGCTCGAGAAATATTAGTAAAATAGACGCCGATAATTACCAGTATTGCTCCACCGAACAAGGAAATTGTTATGGGTTCCCGTAAAATGAAAAAGGACAAAATGATGGCACTGATCGGTACAAAGTTAATAAAAATGCCGGCTTTCAAAGGACCCAGTTCTTTTATTCCCTGGTAATACCAGATAAATCCCAGCACTGTTCCAAAAAATCCCAGATA
>CP070707.1:977702-1014958 GCA_020350205.1 bacterium | reverse complement strand
GCTATTATCCCCAGCTCTATGCTCAGGCTTCTTTTCATTATTTATATCCCGATGTTCAGATATTGAAACAACAATGGACTGATCTCTATTTTATCGGGATTAATTTACAATGGGAGCCCTGGAATTGGGGACGCCGCAAGCATGAGGTCAACCAGATTTCCTATACAATTAACCAGCTGAATACTGAACAGGAAAAACAAATCCAGACCATCAGGAACGAAGTAAAACAGGCTTATAAAAACTTGCAGAGTGATCTGGATCAGATTCTATTAACCCGCCGTCTCCTGAAACAGGAAAATGACCGTTATAAAATCATACAAAACCAGTATATACAGGGTCTGGCAACCACTATTGAGCTTAATGATGCAGAGATCGCTCTTACCTCTGCCGATTTGCAACTCCGGCAGGCTCAGATTAAATGGTTGCAGGATCAGGCATTCTTGGCCTATGTAACCGGAAAAATCGATACCCAATATCAACCGTGAGGATAACATGTTTCGCTATCTAAAAATTTTAATGTTGGTACTCGGCCTCTCTGTTGTATTCTGTTCTGATGGAAAGCAAACCAATCAAGTTTATACTGGTGTCATTGAAGGCACCATTGTTAAAGTCCCGGCTTTGACCGGTGGAAAAATCATCCAGCTGTTCTTTGATAGTGGAGATCCCGTTGAAAAGGGAGCCACGCTGGCCCAAATCGATACCATGGAACTGTCTTTCCAGAGACAGAATCTGAATGGCATTTTGCAGGAGGTTGATAATCAGAAACTGATTGCACTGACTCAGTTAGAACGCGCTAAAAAGGAGTTGAAATATATACAGGAGAAATTCAGACGCTATGAGGACTTACTTAAAGAAGAATCCATTTCCCAGCAAAATGTGGATGATCTTAAAAACCAGTTACAGAATGCAGAATCAGTTTACCAGACTGCTTTACAACAAATTCGCACAGTGGATTCCAAAAGAATACAGACAGAAGCACAATTAAGTTCGGTTCGAAAAAAAATCCATGATGCCCGTATTACAGCGCCTCTGAGCGGAACCATAACTGACAAATTTTATGAGACCGGCGAGGCTGTTCCATCCCTGGCTCCGCTCGCCGAAATTATTGATCTGAATGAAGTCTGGGTAAAAATATATGTATCCGAAAAACAACTTCCCCACATTCAAACGGGGCAAAAAACCAAAATTCATCTAGATGGAACCGAGCAAACTTTAACAGGAACCATAAGCTGGATTAGTTCCACAGCAGAATTTACACCCAAAACGATCCTGACACCGGAAACTCGCACGTCTCTGGTCTATGCACTTAAGGTCAATATATCCAATCCAGATCGGTTGCTAAAACACGGAATGCCGGTTGAAGTTCATCTTCTGAAAGAGTAAAAAACGTGAAAGTTGCCTTAGAAATTATAGAATTTAAAAAAGTCTACGGAACTTACCCGGCTGTTAACGGGGTCTCATTTTCGGTCGAAGAAGGTGAGCTGTTTGGTTTGATCGGCCCAGATGGAGCAGGCAAGACCACCCTGATCCGGGCACTTTGTACCCTGCTAAAACCCACATCCGGTTCGCTTATTGTTTCCGGAATGGACTCCAATACTGATATTTTAGCAATTCGGAATATACTTGGATACATGCCGCAACGGTTTTCCCTGTATCAGGATCTTAGTGTTGAACAAAATCTTCAATTTTTTGCCGATTTATTCAAAGTTCCGGCAATACACAGAACCGAACGTCTTAACCGCTTATATCAATTTTCCAGACTGGAAAGTTTTAAAAAACGCCTTGCCGGGGAATTATCCGGAGGAATGAAACAGAAATTGGCACTCTCCTGTGCCCTGATTCATACACCGGCTATACTTATCCTGGATGAACCGACTTATGGTGTCGATCCGCTTTCCCGGCAGGAATTCTGGGAAATACTGAAATCGATTCAGCAGGAAGGAGCCACCATCCTGGTTTCAACGGCTTATATGGAAGAAGCAGAATTATGTGACCGGGTGGCTCTGATGTATAATGGAAAGATCATCGAAATCAATCCCCCCGAAAAAATTAAGGCAGAATATCCCTATCCACTTTACCGCTGTGAAGGTCGAGACATGCAAAAACTCCGGAATTTTTTTAAAAATTTAGAGGGAATAAGACAAACACAGCTTTTTGGAAATGCACTGCATGTAAGTTTTTCCGAAAAACCTTCTCCGGGAGACTGGCAAAAATGGCAAAAACAGAGTGGCGGAGATTTAAAAAACTGGATAGACCATGAACCTAGTATGGAAGATGTCTTCCTGTATTTGATTAACCAGGAAATTAAAGATGAGTGAGATCGCCGTCCAAACCTCCGGATTAACCAAAAAATTTGGTGACTTTGTTGCAGTCGACCAGGTCTCTATTGATGTAAAACGGGGTGAAATTTTTGGATTTTTGGGAGCAAACGGTGCTGGGAAAACCACCATGATCCGGATGCTTTGCGGATTATTGAAACCGACTTCCGGTGAGGGGAAGGTAACGGGACTTGACCTTTACGCAGAAAGTGAACGTATTAAGCAAAAAATCGGTTACATGAGCCAGAAATTTTCTCTGTATAATGATCTAACCCTTAGCGAGAATATTGATTTTTACGGGGGAATTTACGGACTGAATCCAACCGACATAGAATTTAAAAAAAATCAGTTACTTGCTGATCTTCAGCTCACTCCCTGGCGCGATAAACTCACCGGGACACTTCCTCCGGGATTTAAACAGGGATTAGCCTTGGGAACGGCCATGTTGCATGATCCCTCCATTGTATTTCTGGATGAACCGACCTCGGGTGTCGACCCTTCCTCACGCCGTGCATTCTGGGATGTCATTTACCAGACAGCAAGCAGGGGGATTACCGTGTTCGTGACCACCCATTTCATGGATGAAGCAGAGTACTGTCACCGTATTTCTATTATGAGCACCGGGAAAATTATTGCATTGGACAGACCGGATAATCTGAGGGAAAAATACAAATTGCCTACCATCCAAAGTGTATTCGTACATCTGATGCGGCAGGCATCAACTCACTGAAAACCCAAACAGGATTTTATGGGTAAAGAAAAGCCAATTGTCATTTCTATCGCAATCAAAGAGGTTTTGCATATTCTGAAAGATCCACGTTCGCTGGTTATTCTGTTCCTGATGCCCATCTTGCAGCTGGTTATGTTCGGATATGCATTGAAAATGGAAATTCAGGAAGTAAGAATTGGTGTGATCGACTATTCACATTCACCCTTGTCACGGGAACTTGTTGATTCCTTTAGGGGAAGCGAATTTTTTCGTCTTTTTTTCTTCGAAGGTGAGGAGAGGGATATCAATGATTTGTTCAGAAAAAGGAAGGCACATGCGGTGATGATTATTCCCGGAAATTTTGCCAAAGATTTGACCCGGGAATCCCTGGTAGACATTCAGTTCATTATTGATGCGGCTGATCCCAATGCAGCCACCATGATTCGAAATTATGTCAATCAGGTTATTATGAATTTCAATGAAAACCGCAATGACATGATACCTATTCCTTTTGAAATCCGGGGCACTCTGCTTTACAACCCGGATCGGAAAAGCACCTACTTTTTTGTCCCGGGAATTGTTGCTTTGTTACTCGTCATGATTTCGGCCCTGCTCACCAGCATTACCATTACCCGAGAAAAAGAGACCGGTACAATGGAACAAATTCTGGTATCACCTGTCCGACCACATGAAATTATCATTGGAAAGGTGCTTCCCTATATTCTGCTGGCCTTTTTGATCGGGATAATTATCTTGCTGATTGGCATATTTCTTTTCCAGGTTCCTTTTGAAGGAAGCGTCATGCTTCTGTTGTTTTTATCAACCCTTTACATCATAACTGCCCTGAGCCTGGGATTGATGATATCTACCATTGCTCCGACACAACAGGTGGCCATGATGCTGGCCCTCATTGTCACTTTGCTTCCTACATTCCTTTTATCAGGTTTCATTTTTCCCATAAGCTCAATGCCCAAACTATTGCAATACCTTACCTATCTCATTCCGGCGAAATACTACCTTTTTATCATCCGGGGTATCATATTGAAGGGTAGCACCTTTATGCAGTTGTTTTTGCCAACTTTGTATCTGAGCATCATGTCCACAGTTTTACTGGTCATTTCAATTCGTAAATTCAGCATCAATCTGGAACGCTAGACATATGAAAAGAATTCTCCAAATGATGCAAAAGGAGTTTCGTCAGATATTCAGAGACCGTCCCATGATGGGTATAATTTTTATCGTCCCGCTGGTACAACTGCTCATTTTAGCCTTTGCCATAACTACCGATGTGAAGCATATCAAAATGAGCGTGGTTGATTTTGATAAAAGCGCTATCAGCCGTGAAATCATCAATGCTTTCAGTCAGACCGAGCGATTTGATATAAAGGATTTCACTCAGGATCTTCACAGGATTGATAATGATATGCGATCCTGGAAAACTCAGATTGCACTGGTGATTCCGGCCGGCTTCAGTAAGGATATGCAGCGCGGAGCGAAACCTCAAATTCATATTTCGGCGGACGGAGTAGATGGAAACACTGCGGGTATTGCACTCGGATATGCCCAGGCTATTTTAGTAAAATACGGACTGGAAAATAATTCTCCGGACGTGTCATTAACACGCCGAATTTCCCTTCATATCGTCAATATGGTGGAAAGAATGTGGTATAATTTAGAGCTGGATAGTCAGCAATTTATGGTCCCCGGCATTGTGGTCGTCCTGCTTACAATTATACCTATGATGCTATCTGCGATGAGCCTGGTCAAAGAAAAGGAAATAGGTACTCTGGAACAACTCATGGTAACCCCGCTTCGGAAGCACCAACTGCTACTGGGAAAAATTATACCATTTCTAATTCTATCATATCTGGAACTTGCTATCGTGATGACAGTAGCCATTCTGCTTTTCAATATTGCAATGAATGGAAGTTACCTTTTACTGGCTTCTCTGTCCTTTCTGTATCTCATCACGACCATTGGATTGGGCATATTCATATCAACCTTCACCCACACCCAGCAGCAGGCCATGTTTGTCGCCTGGTTTTTTATGGTATTCATGATTATCATGAGCGGTTTTTTTATCCCAATCGATAACATGCCCGGATCTTTGCAAGCATTCACTTATTTAAACCCCATGCGATTCTTCATGGCCATTATTAGAGATATTTTTCAAAAGGGGTCAGGGCTCAGCTACCTGAGCAGGGATTCTGCCATGATGACTTTTTACGGAATAATCATTATTACACTGGCGGTTTTTAAATTCCGGAAGAGAGTCTCCTAAAAAACCGTGACTGCTCGAAAAACTGTTAACTTGGATTATGATCGGAGTAATTTTTTAAATGAGCCTGCTTCAACGCATTCACCCGGCAGACCGGAAAATAATCGCACATTTTCCCATTGCGGGATCTGCATCTGGAAGAATCAGCGGTATGCACAAAATTACCTTTTCGGATTTCGCGAATATAAGACACGGCGTGATCCAGAACCAGATTGATAAAATCCTGTAGAGTGGCCGGGGAATTTTCAATCAGATATTTCTGATTGGGAAGCCCGGCGTATTTTGAGAGATCCTGATCAACAAAATTATACTCTTTGTCCATAAAGATAACCCGTTTTTCTATCTCATTTTCGCGGCCCAGAGCATAAAACGCTCCCCCTCCCATTTTTAATTCCGGATACTTCTGAATCAATTGATGATAAACAGCCATTAAATAAATAGGCAGCTGCAATCTTTGACCATCCCACATCTCCCGTAATCCAGGGAGAACCCCGGTCTTATAATCAACAATGAGTAAGACTCCATCTGGACCTATTTCAACCCGGTCTACTTTTCCACTAAAAAAGAATTTTTCATTCTTTACCTGATACAGGAAAGGAGTTTCTGTAGATAGGGTATCATGGGTCTCCCCTGATTTAAGGGGTCGACCAAAAGATAACTCAAAATGTGCCGGATGGGTGGTATAAAAGGAAGAAATTTTTTCTTCATATTCCAGATATGCAGGTAGAACTCCCTTCATATCCTCATTTCCCAGAAAATGTCCTTTATCCAATTCCCAGAGTAAATTCGCAGTAACAGATAGCTTCGATAATTCCTCATCAGCGATCTTTATGAGTCCAGGTAAATTTCGATTCTCCGGATTTAACTCCGTATAAAACCGAAAAAGAGTGTCATGAATGAGAACTCCCCGGTCCAGAGGAGACAGATAAGCTTCACGTTCTTCTGCTTTCCGGATATCCAGAACGCGCTCGAAGAAGAATATCATTGGGCAGTACGCGTACATTTCGAGCTGAGTTGGCGAAAAGTGAACTGTCTCAAAACGTCTCTGTAAATACGCACTCACTGGGGGAAAGCTAGTTAAATTACCCTCCCAGGCCGAGAGGTCTTTTGTAGTTTGTCGACTGGCGATCACTTTCATTTTTAGATTTAACTGTTTGACATCATCCACAGAAATAAAGGGCCGCAGATCAGCAGGAATTTGCTCAAAATCAATCTTTGTCGTTCCATCTTTGTCCCGCTCGATAGGCAATTGATCAATCACATCGGCAGGAGAGTAAAGATGCAGTTTCTCCTGCTTTTCCAACGGGGCATCAGATAGTCTTTCCAATTCTCTCAAAAATATAGAGGGGAGCAGAGGTTTCTCCTGATGATACCTGGGATAACTAAAATATAATCTTGCGGCCTGGTTCTGCACTATCTGGTAAAACTGTTCTCTATCCCGCAGAAAGTGCTCCTGGTCTATAAAGGAAATAAGATGCGGCAGGAGATACTGTGGCGGTGAAAAGCTATTCTTAACCTTACCCGGAAAAGCGTCATCTTCCATTCCGATAATAAATATTTGCTTGAAATTATTCTTCATTAATTCATCCAGGGCAACTATTTGTACACCTACTCTGGCAGGCATTCGTATGTTTACCGAAGTGGACTGGATGATAAACCTAAAAATTTCAAGAAACTCTTGCAGGTCAATCGCAATATCCCCTCGAATCATCATTGAAAATTTTTTCCATTGCTGAAGAGACTCTATCAATTGATCAAGGGCTGCAAGATTAACCTGAGAGAAAGTGAACGCGGAAATTTCTGCTTCTACCGTGATTTTCTGTGTCATTTTGTGGTTTTCAATCAGGGATAAAATATTTTCAAACCAGAAATACGGGGGATGTTTTTTTTCAAAAAATCTAAGGTCATCAAATATCTGTTTGAGTATTAAGGCAATTTCCTGATAGGGTCTACTAGTTTTCTTTTCCCGTTCTTCTGAATCTTCCAGCAGCTGTTCTTTCTTTACATAACGTAAAATTTCCTTTCGCCCTTGTTTTACCCGGAAAGTAGATAACATCCCCGGCAGCGACGGATTGGAAATCATCCCCTTATATCTCAGTGAATGTGAGGCCATCACACTTTCCAGTAGGGATACCGGATAATTTTCCTGTACTGTTTCTAATAAAAGTAACAAATTTTTAACCGGCAGCGTTTGGTGAAGGGGAATCGCTCCATCATGAGTATAGGGAATACCATAGCGGGTAAAATATATATCCAGGTATGGCTTATAAATCTCCAACTGGGGACTGCATACAGCAATCTCCGTACATTTGCATTCTCCGGAATTCACAGCGGTTTTGATTATGGCTGCAATTTTCTCTATTTCATCCAGGCGACTACCAGCAGGGAGTATCTCAATTTTATCTGAAAAAGGAAATTGAGGATGGTGGATCTGAAATAAGGAATCGCTAAGTTTTCGTATATTTAAGTATCCTTCAACGTGGTCCGCGGTGTGTCTTATTTTATTAAAAAGTAAATCCTTAGGAGCAAAAATTTCCTTGTTTTTACCATAGGCCATAAGGAAATACACATCCACTCCCAATTTCCTGAATGTTTCGAAAAGATCCAGGTGTCTTTTTTTCAGAAAACTGATATCCTCATAGATTATGGTCTGTAATACAGGGAAGTGTTGATTCAAAAAATCCTGGTCGAGTATTCCGGTAATTTCTTTTAACAATCCGGCTTCATCAAGATAATCTCCTTCAAGTACCCGCAAATATTCTGTAAAAATAATCGCCAGATTCTGTAAAAGTTTATCGCTGGTGCTTAAGGCCAGCCGTTGGGTGGCAGACTTTATGATTTCCCGATCTGCGTCTTCCAGTCTAATGATATTAAAAAAGGCGGTTAATTCTCTAATCACTTGTGGAGTGGGAGGATGCTCCGACGAATAGAAATATTGTAGATCGTCCCGGAGATGTATTATTATTTCGTGGAGCATCAGACACTGATCAGAAAATAATGCCCGCTGCAGCGGAATATTCATTTTTTCATACAACAGAGTCAAAAAAGAATACATGCTCTTGAATGGGTAATCTACTGCATAAGATAAGGAATTCTGCAGTGTCCATTGGCGTTTCAGAGGAGGAATTCGCCAAGTGTGGGTAGTCAGGTAATACGTTCCACCATCAGCTCTGGTGAATCTCAGATTCTTTTCTAAAAAATGATTCACCAGGTGAGTTAAATCAGGACTGTAATGAAGTTCCAGGCGTCCAGACATTTTGTCCCTTTTGATTTACCTTTAAAATATAGACAGCAAGAATTCAATTCGCAAGAATTGGGATGAATATAACTGTTTTAATCAAATATTCTATTTGACTGAATTTACTTGATTTATTTTCGCATTATTATCATTTTATGGTTTCAAATTCTGAAGAATATATTTTAAGATCCATATGTATTTTTGATTTCGAAGCGAATCAAAAATAACAGGTTAAATGACAATGGGCCAAAATTCGCAGGTCAAAACAAAATAACCTGCGGTTTTTTTCAGGTCATCTCGTCACAGTCAAAAAACGGGACATGCTGAATGACACCATTTTTAGGATTATTATTAATTCTTGTAACCACCTTCATCGGGGTTCGTTTTTTTGGGAGAAGTACGGTATTGAAAGCTCCCCTGCTTTCCGGACTTATTATGAGCGGTGTACCATACATCCTGATTGGTGTCATTCTGGGACCCCGGATGTTTAATTTTCTTAATGACGATGTCATTATTCATTTAAAGCCATTGATCAGCATGGCCATTGGATGGGTGGGTCTGCTTTTTGGACTGCAGTTGCGCTGGCGAAACATTCGTAGATTCCCCGGCAATTATGTTTTATTCACTTCTGTACAAAGCCTGGTCAGTTTTATGATAATTTTTCTGGGGATGGGTGCGATTCTCCACTTCATCGGACATCCTTCTCTCCGTAGTCGACCTGAGGCTATACTCATTCTCGCCGCACTAGGTTCCATGACAGCCCCTCTTTCAATTGGCAGAATTATTATTGAAAAAAAGGTAAAAGGAAGGCTGGCGCATTTACTGCAATTCGTATCCAGTTTGGACAGCATCTGGGGTATCATAATTGCCGGTATAACTATGGCTATTTATCATTCCCCGGCTCTCCGCTGGATCAGCGGGCAATGGCAGTGGATTCTTTTATCTATCATTATTAGTATTGTCATCGGAGTCATCTTCCGTTTTCTGTTCAGCACCCGATTTGGGCAGGATGAAACCTTTCTCATAGTGCTCGGACTCATTATTTTTTCCAGCGGTGTAGGATTTTATCTCAGGCTTTCACCCATTTTCATTACCATGGTTGTGGGCATAACAATGGCCCAATTTCACCGGGAGACTGACAAGGTGATGCGAGTTCTTCATATGGCAGAAAAACCGACTTATGTGTTTTTACTGGTTTTTGCAGGCGCTTCCTGGAACTTCCACTTCGGGGAAGAAATTCTACTGATCGTGGCCTTCATTGTGATCAGATTTCTGGGAAAGTATGCCGGAGGCTGGATAAGTGCGCGTCGCATCGATTGTGGTTTCCCCATTCCCCGAAATGTCGGTAAAGCATTGCTCTCTTTCGGTGGTGTCTCTCTGGCGCTGGCTTTTAATTTTCAGTTATTCTACGGCGGATTTATGGGCGATTTCTTAATGAGCGCAACCATTCTGGCCATTCTTTTCTTCGATGAATACACCGCAGTCAGTATCCGCCATATTCTGCAGCGACAGGGAGAGCTCACATGAATCGAATTGTGGTTTCGGCAATTTTGGTGTTGCTACTCATGCTGTTTCTCACCCGGATCGACTTCGGAGGTGACGGACATGTCATGGCGGAAAGCATGATGGCTTTGGGTTTCACTCTGGTGGTGGCCTATCTTGCAGGAAAGATGATCGAACGCTTTAAACTCCCTAAAATCACCGGTTACTTAATTGCCGGAATCCTGATTGGCCCCTACTTTCTGAATCTCCTTTCAGTGGAAGTAGTTAAAAATCTTCAGCTCATCGATAACATCGCATTAAGCCTCATTGCACTCACCGCCGGGGGAGAATTCCGTTTCAGCGCAATCAAAAAACAGCTCCGGTTAATTAACAGTG
This sequence comes from bacterium, assembly GCA_020350205.1. Taxonomy (GTDB): domain Bacteria; phylum Calditrichota; class Calditrichia; order RBG-13-44-9; family RBG-13-44-9; genus RQOF01. The sequence goes on along the minus strand of CP070707.1, from coordinate 1,004,537 downwards.
CGATATTCTGGCAAATTATCATTGTGATACTTCTATTCACCGCTTTTGTTTTAGCGTATTTCAAGAAAATTTCTTTCCTGCAAAATGAATCCTTTCTGGTCATTCTCGGTGCCGGTATGCTCTTCGGTGCATTATCGATTGCCAAGTCGCCGGCCACTACAATTGCTGTGATTGCCGAAACCCGTGCAAAGGGTCCTTTTACGGATTTTGTATTGGGAGTAACCGTCTTCAAAGACGTGGTGGTTGTCATCATATTTTCCATTATCATAGCTTTTGCGAAACCCATGATTATGCGGGAAGAACAAATTCAACTGATTTATGTCCTGAACGTGTTTATTGAAATTATCCTGTCCATGATTTTCGGTATTGCGGCGGGGGGGATTATTCTCTTGTATCTGAAGTATATTAAGGAGCAAAAGGTTTTGTTTCTTCTCGGATTCATCATATTCTGCATAGAGATATCACATATATTTCAGCTGGAGGTTATCTTGATATTCATGGTAGCTGGAATTTTTGTTCAAAATTTCAGTCGTGCCGGACAACCTTTAATAGAAGCAATTGAAGAGGTTTCTCTTCCCATCTTTGTAACTTTCTTCGCTATTGCCGGTGCATCTCTGAAACTTCCGGTATTTTTGGAAAACTGGAAATTAGCTCTTTACCTGGTCACACTGAGATTGATCGGAACTTATCTTGGGACAAATATAGCCGGCAGGGTAAATCGTTCCGGGGATCAGATAAAAAAATATGGCTGGATGGGCTTTGTTGGTCAGGCAGGTCTAACTCTGGGGTTAGCTACCCTTACCCTGAAGCAGATACCCGGTCCAATTGGGATTGGGATTTCAACATTGATTATCTCATCAATTACCCTCAATCAAATTATTGGACCGGTGCTGTTCAAATTTTCACTCCATAAAAGCGGAGAGGTACGAGCAAATAATTAAGGCCAGCCACTGAAAGATAATTCGGTTATCCTTCAGCAGCCAGACTGTAAATTTTAATAGTACGATAAATAACGATCCAGTTCCCACTGGTGCACCTGGGAAATATACATCGCCCATTCCATTTTTTTGGCCTGAATAAAATGGTTGAAAATATGATTTCCCAAAGTTTCCTGCATTAATTTACTTTTTTCCAGATATTTGATCGCTTCATTCAAATCCGGGGGAAGCGCTTCTATTTTTAGACGTCGTTTCTCCCGTTGACTCATGGTAAAAATATTTTTATTCACCGCCGGCGGAGGCGTAAGTTTATTTTCAATTCCATCCAGGCCAGCCGCCAGCATAACGGCAAAGGCCAGATATGGATTGGTGGAGGGATCTGGCACTCTAACCTCAATGCGGGTGCTATTGCCTCGTTTCGCCGGAATCCGGATGAGGGGACTGCGGTTGCGGTCTGACCAGGCAATATTTACCGGAGCTTCGTAACCCGGGACCAGTCGCTTGAATGAATTGATCAGTGGATTTGTAATCGCCACAAACGATTTGGCATGTTTCAGAATACCGGCAATATACTGTTTGGCAATAACTGCCAGTCCATCGCTACTATTGGGATCATAAAATACATTTTTGTCTCCTTTAACAAGTGACTGATGGACATGCATCCCGGATCCGTTAATCCCGAAAACCGGTTTCGGCATAAAGGTCGCATGCAAGTTGTATTTCTGAGCAATTTTCCGGACCACAAATTTAAAAGTGGCAACATTATCAGCCGTTTCTACCGCTGGCGCGTGGCGAAAATCAATTTCATGCTGCCCGATTGCAACCTCATGATGTGCAGCTTCCACTTCAAAACCCAGGGCGTTAAGTACATTGACTATTTCACGCCGGGCATCTTCGCCCAAATCCAGCGGCGCAAGGTCAAAATAACCGGCAGAGTCATGGGTGGCACGGGTCGGGCTCCCATTTTCATCATGAAGAAACAGGAAAAATTCCGCCTCCGGACCGGCTTGCATCACGTATCCCATTTTTTCGGCTTTGGCACAGACCCTCTTTAATGTTTGGCGCGGACAACCTTCAAAGGGTGAACCGTCCGGATTCATGATATCGCAAATCAATCGCCCGATTTTTCCTTCATGATTGGTCCAGGGAAATATCCGAAAACTTTTATAGTCAGGCTTTAATAACATGTCCGACTCTTCGATCCGGGCAAATCCTTCAATTGAGGAACCATCAAACAGAATTTCCCCGTCCAGCGCCTTCTCAAACTGTGTTGAAGGCACTTCAACATTTTTGTTTACTCCAAAAATATCAGTAAACTGCAATCGCAAGAACTTGATATCCTGTTCCTTGCAAATCTTAAGAATTTCAGCCTTGGTCAAATTTTCCTCCTTAATATTAAAGTTAATGACACTATTTTATTTTCATTTGAGCATAATTTCAATAATGAAGAGCTAAATATAATTAATATTATGCAAAATGCAACAAAATATTAATTCATTTTGTCAATATCAGAGTGACGCAAATCATTTCTTCTTTAGAACTCTTTTTGAGCGGTCAAGCAGATGTTTACCGGTTTTGTCATTTAGAATTCCCATTTTATTTTCTCCCGTGATGCGCTATATTTTATATTCAGGTTAGTCTTAAACTTCAGGCAGCATTTTGTAACTTTTAAAAACTGAATTTAATCTAAACTTTAGCGGGTTGAATGGAAACGGATCGAACGGCTTATCTGGTTAAACAGGCAAAAATAGGTGATCAGGCCGCATTCACTGAATTGGTAGAGCTCTATAGTGAGCGTATTTATAATTTGGCCCTGCGGATACTGAAAAATCCGGATGATGCTGCCGATATATTGCAGGAAACTTTTCTGGCGGTTTACGAAAAGATTGATTCCTTCGATGGGCGTTCAAACTTTTTTACCTGGTTATACCGGATCGCTACCAATTTTGCGCTTATGAAATTGCGAAAAGAGAAAAGAACCATTTATACCGATCAGGATATGGAAGAGCAATTTGATGATCCTGAAAAAATGCATATTCACGAGTGGCAGGATTTGCCCCTGCAGGATATGTTAAACGATGAATTTCGCAGGCACCTGGATGAGGCAATTGACCGGCTTCCCGAAATATACCGCAGTGTATTCGTATTGAGAGATTTGGAAAACATGTCAATTAGAGAAACCAGCCATATTCTTGGCATTACCGAATCGAATGTGAAAATTCGATTAAAACGTGCGCGGGTTTATATGAGGGAAGAACTCGCACATTATATGGAAGAACATATTAAAGGGACACCTTCAAAATGAAAAAACATGATCGGAAAGTTTTGAATGAATTATGCAATTATCTGGGGGAGGACCTGGAAAACCCCATGTGCCAGGAACTGATCCAACACGTGAATGAATGTCCCGATTGTCAATTCTATCTGGATACTGTTAAAATGACGGTGAACATCTTCCGGGAAACTCATCCTACCACTCCTGTTCCGGAAAATGTTAAAAAAGACCTGATTAAAAGTTTAAAACTAAATAAAAAATAATCCGGCGTCACACTAGCCTTTATCCACTCGCAGCTATTTTTAAAACAATCTTTCCAAATTGCTGTCCATCCCTCATATCTTGATATGCTTTTCTGTAATCAGAGATATCATAAACCGCATGTATGATGGGTTTTATCTGATGCTCTGTGATGAACTGCAACATATTTTGAAAATCCTCAGGTGTTCCCATAGTGGTTCCCTGAATCCGAATCTGCTTCCAAAAAATTTTACGGAGGTTTATATCCCCTGTATTTCCGGCTGTCGCACCGAAGGTGATCACCTTGCCCCCTGCTTTCACCAGATCGAGCAGCTGACCAAATTCCGGCCCACCAGCGCTGTCAATAACGACATTAAATCCAGATTTTCCTCCTAGAGTGAATAAAGCGGTGGACCAATCCTTATCATGATAATTGACACCGTCAATCGCACCTAAAGTCTTTGCTTTTTTAATTTTAAGATCATCCCCGGATGTCATATAAACTTTTACCCCCAAAGCTAAGGCCATTTGCATAGCAATGGCTGCCACCCCCCCACCAATTCCAGTGATCAAAATGACATCTGAGGGTCCAATTTCGCCCTGGGTGAAAAGCGCCCGGAAAGCTGTGAGTCCTGCCAGAGGTAAAGCAGCAGCCTCATCAAACGACAAATGAGATGGCTTATCATGAATATTCTCGACGGGTACCACCACATACTCTGCCTGGGTTCCCTGATCTGGCATACCCAAAATTCTGAATTGTGGTTGCTGTGCAGCAGGTTCGTCTCCCCAATCCAAGGCGGGATTAATGACGACAGATTTACCTTCCCAGGTTTTATCAACACTCTCACCGACTTCCACGACAACCCCGCTTCCATCCGAACCCAGAATGACAGGCAATTTAATTTTAGCATATAATCCCTGGATAATCCAGACATCACGATGGTTTAAGGCAGCCGCATTTATTTTCACCCGTACATCAAAAGGTCCTAAATCGGGAAGTACCACTTTTTGGAGTTGCAGGCTGTCAAATTTTCGCACCTCTTCTAAGACCAATGCATTCATTTTAGGCATATATTTTTCTCCTTGATCTGCAATTTTGAAAAATAGCGATTCGTGCTGGATTGATCAAGGGAGATCTTCTTAAATTACAACGCAATATTCCGGAAATAGAATATTAACGGTAATTCACCGCCGGCTGTATAAATCAGGAGTAATTTTCTATGCCCATCCATCCGTTCATGGTTCATTTTGTGATTGCCCTGTTTGTTATGAGTGTGCTCCTCGATATTCTGGGTTGGATAAGTCGGAACGAAAAATTGCACTTCGCTGCCTGGATCAATCTTATCGGTGCAAGTATTGGAACACTACTTGCCATAAGTTCTGGATTGTGGGATAAAAATCATATTCTACTAACAACGGAATCGGGAAAAATCATGGAAATTCATGAATCCCTGGCGTTCATCAGCGCCTGTCTTATCAATCTGTTAGCCTTATGGCGCTCCGGAAAACGTGGACTAATACTCAAACGATTCCGATTAATCTACCTTATCATTTCGCTGGTTGGCTTAGGTACGGTTTTATCCGGCGCTTTCTACGGCGGAAAACTTGTTTTTCATTACAAAACTGGAATACGGTCAATACCCAATTCAAAAGAATCAGAGCGCCTCAAAAGTAAGCCTATTGACAATTCCTTTTATCCTTCATCTGATGATACACTTCGGTGAATATTAACCTTACATTTGTATGGTTAACAAGAGTTTGAGAGAAAGATGCATTAAGAAAATTGGCTGTTTTTTGAACTTACCATTAAAAACTTATCTCCAAATAGTTCTTTTCCAATCTATAAAATATAATTAAATTTATGCGGCCAATATTCAGAGTAGAAATTTATCAACACACAGTCTATTGTCTTTCTGAAGAAAAGGTTTAGATAAGTATTGTATATTAATCACCTGGCAGTATAAGACTCCTGAACGGAGTAAGCAGTTCAATTTACCTTAAGTTTAAGGGCATCAAGTTTCAAAAATAAAGGTGAACCTGACACTTAGGATTTAACAACAGGGAACCACACTTATTCTGTTTAATTGTTACCACTATATTAGATTTCAGCTGAACTCTCGGCTTTGAATAAATCAAAAAAAATTAAGATACCCGATGACACCCACCAAATACTCTCAACAAGCTTTTAATGTTAATCGAAGAATTCTGCGGGAACTCCTTCTCCGCTGGATGGAATTAACACGTGATGAATTAAAACCCATCGTGAAGATTTACCAGAACTTTAACCAGATTCTCAGCAGATGGCCTTCAGATGATCCTTCCATACAGCGTTTTTCTGAAAACCTTAGTCAATTTTTGACAAATATTATTCAGTGGACGGAAAACGTAGCACAACTTCCGGAGAAAATATCACTCCCCGATCTCCAGTCAAAATGGAAGAAGGAATTTCACCATATCGGGGAGGAAATTCCTCAGTCAATCATGCTGGAATATGATCAGATATTTTTCATAGCCCAGGAATCGGATTCGCTTCTCCTCCGAATCTGGAAACGGAAAAATAAAGGTTTCAAACAAATACAACAGTCTTGGTATCGATTGATTAATCAAATAAAAAAAATATTTAAACTAAATCCTTCCACACCCGCAACCAGAAATCGCCAGTTTTCACCACTTTTACTGACCGAAAAATATCTCGCTCTTCCGGCCATGAACCTCCTTATCGATGAATGGCAGCATTACCTGCAGAATCTCGCAAAATTACTGTTTGAATTGCATCTGCACAGTGAACGCCTGAAGGATCTCCTGCTTTTTAAAGACGGCACAGCCTCAATGTGCCACCATATCGATGTTCAGACGCAGAAGGACTTCGAAGAAATATTGCGTGATACGATACATAAAATAGACGAATTCCAAACAGCGCTGAATCACCATCCCGAAATTTCAGTCGCCAGGATGGAAAGTAAATGGGAAGATGTTGCAGATAACTATTCCAGAGCCTGGAGTTATGCCGGAACATTCGCACTACCAAATAGACATTTTAATAGTAATAGGGTTGCTTTGGAATGGAAAAAATCTCAGAAAAGTTATTCTGACTTTCATACCACCTGGATTCACCATTTTTCAGCAGAACAATGGGAGTGGGAAAAGGACCTGGAACTTTCATTGTTACAAATTCAGAGTGCAATTACCTGTAACAAATCGGTCGATTCAGTCGAACATAAAATCGCCGAATACTTTATCCCACCCTTCGAAAGATCAAAGGAAATAATCAGGTCTTCACTTGAAAACTTTACTTCAGTTGAAGCGGATAATGCACAAGAGTTAAAAAACATCATCATTAAGGAAAATCGGGAATTACTACAGGCGCTGCGGCAGGATGCTTTGCCGAAAATGATGGATAGCATCATCAAGGCCAATATTGAAGCGGACGTTAGAAACTATATAACTGAACTCAGCCATGCTTTGGATTCATTATCCGACCAACACGTCATCTTCACCTTCAGAGATCTTGAAAATATACCTCCCAAATCTAAATCCAGCGAAATACCACTGGAGGATTTGATTAAGGCAGACTTCTTTAAAGAATTGGAAAATCAATTTCTATCCCTTTCCCGAGAGGTTCATACACGTCTGGAAAAGATCGTTCGCGACATTTCCGAAATAGATCAAATTGTCGAATTCAATCTGGAAGCAGCTTTAAATCTATTGCAAGAGGATCAAGCGCAGGGATTGGAGGAGACTCAAAAAATTGTGATTGAAGGCCTGGAAAGAACATTTAACCAGATAAAGGAACTAGTAGAAAACAGTCTTTTCATTTATACGCTGGTGCAGGAAAAACTGGTCGGCATCACCACCGAGTTCGAAAATAAAATTCAGGAACTGGCAGATAGTGAAAAAATTTTAGAGTTGAAAATTCGAGTTGCTAAAACCCGTACAGAGGAGGAATTCCGGAATACACTTCTAAAAATCTGGCAAACAAGTCGCCGAATAATCCCCATCGCTTCCCGATTTATATATAACAAGCTTAATGACTTGATGGCGTATTATAAAAAATTCAGGAAAATTACCCGCCTCTCCCCCCAAACCTTAAACATCGAGGAAGAACTCACGAATTTCCTCACCGAAACCGACCGGCGAATAAAAGCTTTACCCTATGTTTATCAACGGTTATTCCGGTTGAGTCCGCTGGTGGATGAAAGATTTTTTACCGGTAGAAAAGATGAACTTGCCAGAATTGAGAACCAATATTATAAATGGAAAAGCGGCCTGAATGCCGCAACCGCCCTGGTGGGAGAACGAGGTAGTGGTAAAACCACCTTGCTTAATTTTGCCGAATTTTATCACTTTAAATCTAGCCCCATCATTAAATATGATTTTGCTCGAACAGAATATAACGAGCAAAAAATTTTTGAAGTATTAAAAAGTGTCTTTCAAATGGATGAGGCTCGGGATTATCAGGATCTCAAAGGACGCCTGGAAAAAAGTGAAAAAAAATATATCGTTATCTGCGAAAACATCCAGAACCTTTTCATTCGATTAATTGATGGATTTCAGGGTTTAGAGCAATTCCTTTTATTCATCTCAGAAACCAATCAGCAAATTTTCTGGATTGTCACTTCCACGCTGTACAGTTGGCAATATCTGGAAAAAGTATTACTAGTTTCCAAGTATTTCCAGAGTGTTATTCAATTAGGTGATTTATCGGAAGAAGAAGTAAAAAACATCGTCCTCAAACGTCACCGGGTAAGTGGCTTTGAAATTGAGTTCACCATCCCTGAAGATCTTCTCAACAGTCGTAAATTCAAGAAACTGGGAACCGATGACAAACAACAGGAATTATTACAAAATCTGTTTTTCAAAGATCTTAATGATCTATCCAATGGAAATATCACAGTGGCCATGCTATTCTGGCAGCGTGCCATTCGGGAAGTACTCTCCGACAGGTTGGTCGTTTATCCCCTGATCAATATCGATTTTTCATTTCTATATCAACTTTCCTATGAAGAACTATTTACGCTGGCTGCATTTATGCAGCATGAAATTATCAATATCAAGCAACATTCCCAGATCTTTCATCAAAATGAAACAAAAAGCGCTCTCATGTTGAACAGACTGCATAATAATGGTATTATTTTGCCCCATCCCAATGGTTATCATATCCACCCCTTTTTGTATAGGGCTATCGTGCGCACTTTAAAATCAAAAAATATTCTGCATTAGAGGAGTGCATCTTATGATATATCGCAGCAGATTATTAATTTTATTTGTATTTATTCTGGTTTCCCTTTCAATTTCCAATAGTCACATACTTGCTCAACAAAACCAGGATAGTACCGATACAGCTATTCAATCGATAGAAGAGGGATTACCGAAGATACCAGGGACACAAAATATCATCTCACAGAGTAGCAAAATATGGCGCTTCACTCTCTCCAAAGTATTCTGGTCCGTGATCGTATTTGTCGTTGCCCTCATTCTCATGAAATACATCACCCGTTTACTGGAGACTCTCGCAGAACGCTGGACACGTTTCCGACTCACTATCAAAAGCATTATTCCAGTAATCCGCATATTTGGATGGACAACTGTTCTCTACCTGATCATTGCCGGAATTTTAGCGCCACCCATCGAGACAATTATTGCTGTCACCGCTTCAGCAGGCATCGCAGTAGGATTTGCCTCCCAGGATATTCTCAAAAACATTTTCGGTGGTATCATGATTTTGTTCGACCGTCCTTTTCAGGTCGGGGATAAAATACAGATCGGTCAACATTACGGTGAGGTTCGGAGTATCGGATTACGAACCGTCCGAATTGTTACCCCGGATGATTCGCTGGTTTCGGTACCCAACAGTGAAATTGTGAACCAGTCTGTTTCCAACGCGAATTCAGGTGAGTCGAATTGTCAGGTTGTGGCGGAATTTTATCTGCCACCTGACATCGATGTTAGTCGAACGAAATTAATCGCGTATCGGGCTGCAGCTGTCTCGCGTTATGTATATTTAAACAAACCGATTGGTGTTATCCTGAAAAATGAAATTCACCAGGGTCGCTCTTTGTTAAAAATGAGGGTGAAAGCATATGTTTTCGATATCCGTTTCGAATTCCCCTTTATGAGCGAAATGACCGAGACAATCATGGGCGAGCTTCTAGCATCTCGGTTAATTTCTCCAAGTCAGTTCCCCCTGATTTCCCAACCCCCCATAACAAGAGATTTATCACATGAAAGTTCCTAATCGATTTGATTTAAGGTGTTTTATCCTCCTTATATTCATGACATTTTCTGTATCCAATGCTGATGACCTAGAAAATGATTTTGAAAAATTTAGGGACTATTTCAAAAAAGATTACTTCAGTGTCGGGTTGGTTTTACAGGTTGTATCAGATTTTCAAATTGAAAGAAGTTTTCCGGGCAATAACGGATTTAATATTGCAAATGCGCGATTCATGGTCTATGGAGAATTCGATAAGAAATTCGGATATCTGATGCGAACGAATTTTATCAATTCTCCGGTGATACTGGACGCAAAACTCCACTACCGATTTTCAAAAAAGCTAATTATTGACCTCGGTCAATTTAAGGCACCGTTCAGTCATGAATTTCTGATACCGGCAGAGTCAATTGATTTTGTAAACCGATCCCGGGTCGTAACTGTTATGGCACCGGGAAGACAGATAGGATTACAAGCCCGTGGCATGCCCATACAAAATTTACCTTTAAACTATAACATCGGAATTTTTAATGGCAACGGAATTAGCACAAACGCCAACGATGATAACCAATTTCTATTTGTCGGACGGATTGACTGTCTGTGGGAAAATTTTTTAAATCAAAGTAATACTAGTCTTTATTGGGGTCTAAACGCAGCATTTAGTCAGGATGCTTTTACCCACATCAGTGAGCAATTAAATCCATTTATTTTTGAGCCCTTATTCTTTGACGGGAGACGGACTTTAGCTGGTCTTGACCTCAGATTCACAGCCGGGAAATTCCTGTTTTCAGGAGAAACAATCTTTGGACAATTTCAGGGTACATTAAATCAACTTATTACCGACACTACGTTTCAAGATATTCAGGCAACCGGATTTCATCTGACGACTGGTTATATGGTGGGTGCTAGAACACAACTTCTGCTGCGATGGGACAATTTTGATACCGACAGAAGAAGCAACTCAAACTGGTTAATTGGAGGAATAAATTTTTGGCCCTCCTCTATAACGGAACTCCAATTAAATTATATTATCAATACTGAAAAAACTGAATTTAAACATCATCAGATTCTGCTGAATACCCAGGTTGCTTTTTAGTAAAAGGCCGATGTCTTTTTTTTTCAGAAAGTACAGGAGTCTCTCCCCGGCTTGTTTTAAATATATTATTGTGTGAACAATTAGTTTTTAATCAATCAAAGTCAAACTTATATTAACTCACAAGGGATCTATAAGTGTAAGAATTAGTAAAAACTTTGGCATCCAAAATTGCCCACGCTATTTACTAAAAATAGAATCCTGTAGTGATATGTATTGATGATAAATCATTGAATAGAGGAGAAATTATGGAAAGTTCAAAAAGCAAGCAAAAATCAGCCACAAAAAAAACTAAACCAAAATCAGCATCTCGCAGCAAATCGACATTGCAAAAAACTATCGCGAAAAAAAAGCCAGCAAAAAAAAACGAGCACCGCTGGCCCAGAATCAAAGAAACAACCCGTAGCTAAAGGGGAACCTAAGGAAATGCCGAAAACCATCAAGGAATCAACCACGACCCAAAAAACAGAGACCACTGATGAGAAAATAAAAAAAGTGGGTGATCGTCTGAGTGAGGTGGCGGACAGGGGTGTGGATGTTCTGAAAGAGGTTTTTGGTAAAGTAAAAGACTTTTCAGTTGACGCAGCTGAATTGACCCGCCTGAAAGTGGACATTCACCGTTTGAAGGGGGATCGCGACAGAATGTACACCGTCATGGGTGAAAAATTATGGGAACTCAGGGATTCTGATAAGTTACGGGAATTAAAAACGCTGTTTGAGGGAGACTTTAAAAAACTGGAAACCCTCCATTCCGAAATTAAAGAAAAGGAAAAACTAGCCTCGAAGATATCCTTATAAATAAATCGTGAGTCTGCTAATGACCTTAAAGAGTTTTATGGAATATTTCAATCAAATTCTTCAGTATCATCTTTTCCAAATTAATCAGACCTGGATCACACCCTCATCATTGATCCTGTTCACCCTGATGATCCTTTTTTTCTACACATTTTCCCGACTCCTGCAAAGGGTTGTTGTCAGAAATATTTTATCCCGATTCCAGCTTGATCAGGGGACCCAATATAATATGCTGAGGGCGAGTCATTACCTGATCATGATTGTGGGTCTGGTCGTAGCCTTTCAGTTTGTGGGGATTGATTTAAGCGGTCTGGCAGTCATATTTGGCCTGCTTTCGGTTGGAATCGGATTTGGCCTCCAGAATGTTGCCTCCAATTTTGTCTCCGGACTCATTCTGCTTTTTGAAAGACCAATAAAAATTGGTGACCGCATCACCGTAGGGAATGTCGAAGGTAATATCACCGCAATTAATATGCGCTCTACCACCGTGCGGACTCTGAATAACATCACAATTATTGTTCCAAATTCAGAATTTATCTCCAGCCAAGTAATCAACTGGTCCCATGGCGATCCCAAAATCCGTTTAGATGTTGAGGTCGGAGTATCATATAACTCAGACCTGGAAACGGTGATCACATCATTGGAAAAGGTCGCCCAGGAAAGTCCGGAAGTTCTTAAAGAACCCAAACCAGAAGTGATATTCTCGAATTTCGGGGATTCATCCTGGAACATGCAGCTGCGCATCTGGCTGGAAAATCCCTATGAATATCAACGCATCCGATCACGGATTAATTGCGCTATTGTCAAGAAGTTCCGGGAAAACGGGGTTGAAATTCCGTATCCGCAGCGGGATTTGCATCTCCGATCCAGTTTACCTGTTCCGATTATAGATAAAAAACAATTGGACGATCCAAAGGAGTAAATTCAAAATACCCAACTAAACCCGGGAAAGTATCCGGTCAAAATATCCTCATGTTGAAAAGCCAAATGTTTTTTCGGCGAATTGATGCTGTAAATTATCTGGAGTATTTTCTAGTCTCTGCCATTGCGGCAGTGTTAATCATCCGTCTCTTTCTTGAACTCACCGGATATCCTCAGGTGGGTGGAGATACCCTACATATCGCTCATATGCTTTGGGGCGGATTGTTCATGCTTGTTGCTTTATTTCTATTGTTCTCATTTATTGGAAGGGTGATTGAAAACATTTCGGCTATTATTGGCGGCATCGGATTTGGCACTTTTATCGACGAAATCGGGAAATTTGTCACTCAGGACAACGATTATTTTTTTCAACCATCTGTTGCCCTCATCTACCTTGTATTTATTCTGATCTACCTGGTGATCCGGGCAATTCACCGCAAGAGTGAATACTCGCCTCAGGAATATCTCCTCAATGCCCTGCGGGAAATAGAGGAACTGGCCATCAATGATCTGGACATCGAAGAAAAAAAACGAGCAATAGATTATTTGGATAGAAGCGGTTTCCAGGCACCATTAGCCAATAGTATGAAAAAAGTATTACTTGAAACTACAGTCCGCTCCATTCCACCGGACAATTTGTATCAGAATACCAAAGCTTACATCCGGTCTGCCTACCAAAAAATTGCAGTTTTACCTGCATTTAAATATGTGATCATCGCTTTCTTTCTATTTAAATTTATCACGCAGTTTTTATTTATCATCATCCTGATTTTTTTCAAAGGGGCTGGGTGGGAAAAAATACTTAACCTGCAAATCTTCCAAGATCTTATTGATAAAAGTGGTCGACTCTCTTTTGTAGAAGGTGCAGAGATCTTATCCGCTTCTATTTCCGGTGTTTTCACTTTCCTGGGAATTTGGTTACTCCCAAAATCAAGAATCAGAGCCTACAGGATGTTCGAACGTTCTATCTTAATTTCCATCTTTGTCACCCAGGTATTTGTTTTTTATAAAGAACAATTCGGCGCATTGGTTGGCCTCATCCTGAATATTTTTATCCTGCTCGGGGTACAATTCATGATAAGCCGAGAGCACAAAACTAATCCGCCGGTAAAGAGCTAATCCCCGATTTTCTTAGGAACATTACAAAAAAATTCCAGTGACTATTCACTTATTTGCTGCTATATTATGGCCTTAAAATAATTATTACAGGAGATGTGAATTTGAAAGAGAGTGGAATCAAAGAATCAAGGAAAGTAAGCCCTGCCCTGAAAAAATTAACACCCTCTACCCAGGAATTTCAGGGGACTGATAGAAAATCTTTGCAAAAATCCTTTATCAATCACCTTTTATATTCGCTCTGTAAGGATGAGTACTCTGCAACCCAGAGAGATTTTTATGACAGCCTTGCCCTGGCGGTTAGGGACCGGCTGGTAGAAAAATGGATCAAGACCCAGCAAACCTATTATCGCAAAGGTGCCAGGCGGATATACTACCTGTCCATGGAATACCTTATGGGCAGACTCCTGGGAGATGCACTCATAAATTTAGGTTTATACAGTAAGCTAAAAAAAGCCCTTTCCGAACTGGGATTTCAGCTGGAAGAGCTCAGCGAAATGGAATCGGATGCCGGTCTGGGTAACGGGGGATTGGGGCGACTGGCTTCCTGCTTCATGGATTCTATGGCTACCCTGGAACTGCCAGCCTATGGATATGGTATTCGTTATGATTACGGAATCTTTTATCAAAAAATTATTGACGGCTATCAAGCGGAAGCACCGGATCACTGGTTGCGTTACGGAAATCCCTGGGAGATAGAACGACCCGAATATATTTATCCCGTGAAATTTTACGGTAAAATGGAAAGTCAGCAACATCAGAATGGTGACTTATATTTCGACTGGATTGATGCCGAAGAAGTTATTGCAATGGCTTATGATACTCCTATACCAGGTTATGGGAACAATACCGTCAACAATCTTCGACTCTGGTCAGCCAAATCCACCCGCGATTTTAATCTTGAATTTTTTAATTCCGGTAACTATGGGAAAGCAGTGGAGCAGAAAATTCAATCCGAGATGATTTCTAAAGTACTGTATCCCCGGGATGATTTTCTGGCGGGACGGGAACTTCGCTTAAAACAGGAATACTTTCTCGTATCCGCCTCACTGCAGGATATTGTAAGACGCTATAAAAAGACTCATTCTGATGGATTCCAACTTTTCCCCAAGAAAGTGGCGATCCAGTTGAATGATACCCATCCGGTACTTTCGATTCCGGAATTGATGCGAATTCTACTGGATCAGGAACATCTAACCTGGGAGGAATCCTGGGATATTACTGTTCAGACATTCGGCTATACTAATCACACCGTACTACCTGAGGCGCTTGAGAAATGGCGCATTAAGCTGATGGAAAATCTGCTCCCACGACATATGCATATCATATATGAAATTAATCGCCGCTGGTTAAATGAGGTAACCAGCCTGTATCCGGGAGACCTGGCCCGTCTGGAGAAATTATCCATCATTGAAGAAGGGAAAGAAAAAAGGGTTCGAATGGCTAATCTGGCCATTGTGGGAAGTCATTCGGTAAATGGGGTGGCTGCTCTGCACACCGACATTCTGAAAAGCAAAGTCTTTAAAGAGTTTTACGAAATCTGGCCGGAAAAATTCAACAACAAAACCAATGGTATTACTCAGCGGCGATGGTTAAAGCTTAGTAATCCTTCCCTGTCAAAATTGATTTCATCCCATATCGGTGATTCCTGGATAACTGATCTCAATCGCTTAACAGAGCTGGTAGACTTTGTAGAAGACGAAGAGTTTCAGAATCAGTGGATGCAAGTAAAGCGCAAAAACAAAGAGAGACTGGTTGATTGTGTAAAAATGCATTATGACTTCGACATCCAGGTTGACTCACTTTTTGACGTGCAGGTAAAAAGAATTCACGAATACAAAAGACAATTACTTAACGCCCTGCATGTGATCACACTATATAATCGGATCAAGGAAAAGCCAAAGACCAACTTTTTACCCAGAACCATTCTGTTCGGCGGTAAAGCGGCACCAGCCTACACCATGGCCAAGCTTATCATCAAGTTAATTAATTCAATTGCGGATAAAGTGAACCAGGACCCGGAGGTAAAAGATAAACTTAGGGTACTTTTTATGGCCAATTATTCAGTAAGTCAGGCACAAATGATTATCCCCGCAGCTGATCTATCGGAACAAATTTCAACAGCCGGAATGGAAGCTTCTGGAACTGGCAATATGAAATTTGCATTAAATGGTGCCTTAACCATTGGAACTCTGGATGGAGCAAATATTGAAATACAGGATGAAGTGGGTAAGGAAAATATTTTTATCTTCGGTCTTACTGCTGCGGAAGTACAGGAGCTCAGAGAGACAGGATACAACCCCGGAGACTTCTACGAAAAAAATCCGGAACTAAGAAAAGCTATCGATATGATTCAATCCGGATATTTCTCACCCTCAGAGCCGACACTATTTCAACCTATCATTGACTCTTTATTTAAAGGGAACGACTATTACCTGGTTCTGGCTGATTATGAGGCCTATATTAAATGTCAGGAAAAAGTGACCAAAATTTACAAAGATCAGCGTCGCTGGACTAAAATGTCCATTATAAACGTTGCAAGAGTCGGAAAATTTTCCAGTGATCGGACGATCATGGAATATGCGAAGGATATATGGAAGGTCAAACCCATGCATATTACCATGCCAAAATCAAAATAATACGATTTGTTTTATCAAAGCAGCTGATTCATAAAATCATTAATCTCAAATTGCCCAATCACAAAAAAACCGAAGTCAGAATAAGAATTTTTAAAACCTGCAGGAGATAAGTCAAAGTCTCTATTTACCAGCTCTGTAAGGGAGAGGTATTATGGTAACCAGATTTATTAAAAGGAAATCCAGAAAAACAGGAATGTCTCCAGGCACGATGGTTCATGTGGGAGAAAGAAAGGTTGATCAGGTCACGATTGCTGTGATTGATTATGATACTGAAAATATCGATTCTATGGTATTACCCACCATCGAAAAGGCCTTCCCTTTTAAAGACAGTCTCACCATTACCTGGCTTAATATTACAGGCTTGCATGACGTAAAACTTTTAGAAAAACTGGGAAAAAAGTACCAGATACATCCGCTGGTTCTCGAGGATATCCTAAATACAGATCAGCGTCCGAAAGTTGAAATCTTTGAAAATTATATATTTGTGGTGCTGAAAATGCTGTCGTTCGATACCCAGAAACAGGAAATCGAGCACGAACAAATTAGCCTGATTGTGGGCAATAATTATGTTATTACTTTTCAAGAACGCGAAGGGGATGTTTTAAATCCCATTCGGGAAAGATTAAAAAATCCCCTGGGTCGGTTGCGTAAAAACGGTGCTGACTATCTTGCTTATACTATTATCGATGTGATTGTAGACCATTACTTTATATTGCTGGAAAAACTGGGAGAGAAAATTGAAACACTCGAAGAAAATGTAATAGAAAAACCTAATCAGAGTAGCGTTAAAGAGTTACAGCTTCTTAAACGTGAGCTAATATTCTTGAGAAGATCCGTGTGGCCATTAAGAGAGCTGATCAGTGGTCTCTCCCGAGATGAAACAACGCTGATAAGCAGCTATACCAGTCCCTATTTAAGGGATGTATATGACCATACCATTCAAGTGATCGATACGGTTGAGACATTTCGAGATATGGTATCCGGCATTCTGGATATTTATTTATCCAGCCTCAGTAACAAGATGAACGAGGTCATGAAAGTGCTGACCATCATCGCCACTATTTTCATTCCTCTTTCCTTTATCGCCGGAGTTTATGGAATGAATTTTGAATTTATGCCGGAATTGAAATGGCCCTGGGGCTACCCCACGGTTTGGGGGATTATGCTGACTGCCCTTGTTTCAATGTTAATCTATTTCAAAAGAAAAAAATGGTTTTAAAGTGCTTGAAAAATTATTCTGACAGGGAATATCGGTCAATCAAACTGGTTATACACCGAAATCACCTTCTCAAAATTAAACTACCGGTTCTATAAGAGTAATTCATATTATATCCTGATGCTGAGGTCACTCACCATTATTAGAAATGTGAAATCTTTGCTGCTTTATCAAAACAAGGATCTTTAAATTTGGATTGGAAGAAATCATTCCCTGTCTGGATAGCCGGCTTCCTGCTGATTCTCCTTATTGCCTTGGTAGACTATATTACCGGATATCAGGTTAGTTTTTCAATATTCTACTTAATTCCCATTATATTAGTCACCTGGAAAACAGGTAAACCGGGTGGTATCATATACTCTGTTCTCAGTTCTTTTGCCTGGCTCGAGGCAGATCTTCAAACCTCTCCTCCATATACCCATATACTTATCCCTTACTGGAATGCTTCCATGCGTCTGGGTATTTTTATCCTGGTAGCGGTGCTTCTGTCAGCTTTGAAAAAATCACTTGAAAAAGAAAGACTAAATTCCCGAACGGATCACCTCACCCAACTTTCGAATTCCAAATTCTTTATGGAAACCCTCAAGATTGAATCCCAACGTGCAAAGAGGTATGGCCATCGATTTAGCCTGGCCTATATGGATATAGATAATTTTAAAAACGTGAACGATACTCTGGGACATCACGCCGGGGATCAACTTCTCCAAAATATCGCCGCAACCATCCGTGAAACGATTCGTCAAACAGACATCGTGGGCCGAATGGGGGGAGATGAATTCTGCATTTTACTCCCCGAGACAGATCAAAATAAAGCCCGGGATGTGCTGCAGCGCCTTGGTGAAAAATTAAATGAGCTCTTTCTAACTGAACCATATAAAATTACCTTCAGTATGGGATGTATGACCTACCAAAAAATACCGGACTCCAGCGACGAGATCATTCAGAAAGCAGATAATCTCATGTACCAGGTAAAGAAGAAAGGTAAAAATAATATTCACTTTTCACTCTATGACGAAACTGAGTAATTCACATTTTAACCTGTTTTCATTAAAAGACAGCCTGAAAGGATAACGGTTTGGATTTTCTGAATGATTCTTTTATCAACTCCGATTTATTTACCTGGGTTATCTTACCTCTGCTCATCTTTATTGCCAGAGTTGCAGATGTTTCTGTGGGTACACTAAGAATTGCATTCATCACCCGGGGAAAAAAGATTGTCGCCCCATTTCTGGGTTTTCTTGAAATCATCATCTGGTTATTAGCCATAGGACAAATCTTTAAAAATCTTAATAATGTAGCCTGTTATATTGCTTATGCCTTCGGATTTGCCTTCGGCAATTTTGTGGGGATATGGCTGGAGAGTAAATTAGCTCTTGGGGAGCAGGTATTACGGATTATCACCCGCAAGGACTCAACTTCTCTAACAAACCACCTGAAATCCGACGGTTATGGTGTTACTACAGTGGATGGCGAAGGTGCCAGCGGACCGGTAAAAATAATTTTTATAATATTTAAACGGAAGGATTTACGTAAACTGGAAAATTTAATCAAAACCTATAACCCAAAGGCATTTTACTCGGTGGAAGACGTTCGGTTAGCCAAAGAGGGAATTTTCCCGAAAGGAAAGCCCTGGTCTGGAGAGATATTCAAACTCCCCCGCTTGAAATGGGATCGAAAAGGAAAGTAGAAATCAATCCGTAATTTGCTTAGATTTAATTAGAGGTACTTTCTTACCAAGATTATGAAGCCACTACAAGACATTACGAGCTGGATCGAAAATTTTATCGGGGTCACTTCTGGGACTCAGCACAAACTATTTCTTTCGGTGACCATCATTATCATTCTTGCTTTTGTCCGGGCCATCACTTTGCGGATCATCTGGAAACGAACCGAAGATGTATCACCTCGTTATCGCTGGCAGAAGACCACCACCTATATCACCGTGATTATTGGCTTCTTCCTGGTCGCCCGGGTATGGTTTGCCGGAATTCAATCTCTCGCGACACTGATTGGAATCATCACCGCCGGATTGGCGATTGCGCTGAAGGACCTGGTTGCCAGTTTTGCCGGATGGATCTTTATTTTATGGCGCCGTCCTTTTATCGTAGGGGATCGAATCGAAATCGGGGGCTATAAAGGAGATGTCATTGACGTTCGGGTATTCAAATTCAGCCTGATGGAAATCGGGAACTGGGTGGATGCGGAGCAGAGCACCGGGAGGATTGTGCATGTTCCAAACGGCCTGGTATTAACCGAGGTCATATCCAACTACAGTCAGGGCTTCCGGTTTATCTGGCACGAGATACCGGTGCTGATAACCTTTGAAAGCAACTGGCAAAGAGCCAAGGAAATCCTACTGGAAATTGCAAATAAATCAGCCCTGCATCTCAGTGCAGAAGCCGAAAAACGGGTAAAGGAAGCCAGTAAAAAGTACATGGTATTCTATACTACCCTTACCCCCACCGTGTATACAACGGTTAAAGACAGCGGGGTATTACTTACCATCCGTTATATGATTGAACCGCGTAAACGACGGGGTAGTGAACAGGAAATCTGGGAAAGCATCCTCAACGAATTTACCAAAAATCCGGATATTGATTTTGCTTATCCAACAACCCGTTTTTATAATAATTTCTCCGAAGGCAAACCGGGAACCAAACCACCACAAACCTGACTTTTCTCATTTAGCAGGCTTCAGGAATTGTAGGTGACATCCAAGTCCCAGCGGTGGATGAGGTAATCCTTGTTTTGTTCGAATACTTCGGCTTGCTCTTCCACAACTTCTTCGGCTTCTTCATTACTCATATCGATAGTCCGGTTCACGAACGATGCTACCCGTGCAAAATAGAGGGGCGTCATGAGGCCCAACATCACCTGCCGGTTACCCTGCCAGTGATGAAATGCAGCGGCCAGATCATACAGAATTTTGGCCCAGATTTCTGTCTTAAACAGGAATTCTTCTTCATCTTTTTTTGCCAGCTCTTCTATCACCAGCCAATTATCTGGAGCGATAATTTTCCGCCATATTTCTTTGTAATTATTAAAACCGATTTTAAAATCATTTACCAGTTTGCTCACATTAATCTGGAACGGTTTCGGTTCGATTTTCAACTCAGGTCCAACAATAGGAACCGGCCTGCTGTCTTTTACTGATTTCCAAATTAATTCATTTTCTTCCATCATACTCAATAATGTAATCACCACCTGCCGAAACATCGGACCCAGAGCCTCTGCAGGATCTTTTACATCATGAATTTTTACCCCCAGGTTAGCCTGGGCAATCTTCATTTTATGAACCATTGCGGTGGTAGTTAGCCAGATATCTATACCGAAGCGTGCCACATCGGTTTCCCATTCATCCCTCGGCAGGTATTTTTTTATCAGCGGCAGAGAAAAAGCGAAATCACCCCCAATAGGCTGACGTACCCTATAGCCATACAGCGCCCGAGTCAGGTTATAGACTATATTGTTGGTAATCGTCCCATCATATTTATAACGGGTGTAATAGGGGGCAACAAAATCCACCCCGTCGGAAAGGATAGCGTCTGCCATATGCTTGACCCAGTCCGGGGTAATGGACTGCAGATCTGAATCGAATAGCAGACAAGCTTTAGCCTGCAGCATAGTTGCTGCTTCAAAGATAGCCCGGACTGCCGAACCTTTGCCTGGCAGACCCCGGTAAATGGCTATGATACGTTCGATCCAGGGGCTGGCTTCCAGCTCGTCTCCTGCCTCGCGGGAATCGTCCACTGATCCGCCGTCTGCTACGAATACAACACAGCGCCTATCCGGGTAATTTATATGCAACCCCTCCTCCACCGTTCGGATTACATGACTCAGGGTGGAATCGTTGTTAAAACAGGGAATACCTACGACGATATCCGCTTCTCCCAAACGTTCCAGTCGACGGCGGGTGGGTTGCCGTAGAGCAGTACTGAATTTCATAATAACCCCATTATATAGAAATTATCAGAATTAAATATTTAAACAATTAATAATATGTATTAGTCTGACCTGATGCAATTTTTTTTAAAGGTTTAAGGAAAAATCAAACCAATTCGACTAACGAAAACAGAATCACAGAGTTCTATAAAATAAACGGTTTCTGCTTTCATTTTGCAAGTGATATATTGGGTCAGTTTAGACCGGATCTTTATCATAACACGGAGCCAAGGATAGAGGGAACACAACGACAAAGGTACTAATTTATTGAGTCCATCTTTTATTCTCATTCTGCCTTGGACTACGAATGAGTCTTATCACAAATTCAAGGACCGTATCCTTTCCTTGAATAATAGCCTGGAATGATTGCCCCACCTCAGAGTCCGGAAATACTCCCCTGGTAGGGCTCATATCCTAAACTGCTACACTATACCGGCGATGTCTTGCAGTGGTAAGAATTAATCGGGTATTTTGTAAGACAACATCCCGTACTGATCCGGTACAGGTATAGGTATAGGTGGCACCGGTTTCTCTCCCCACCAATTTCCCGATCTGGTGATACTTTAACAGAGCGCATAACTTCCACCCAGGACAGGCAAAGTACAAATAGTATGGGTAAATTGAATATCTGGTTTAAATGAAAATGCAGCTAAACCAGATCTCGGGGGGAATCGAAAATTGATATTTTCAGGTTTAATATAATCTTTATTAAGTATGTAAGATTTAATTTCGTCTTTCACCGGTACTTCAATATTGTATCAAATCACTGGCCGGTTCACGAATTGCAGCTCGTGGAAATTGATGGACCGATAATCCCAGATAAATTATCTAACTCAGCTCTCTTTTTTGTTTTCTTTTTTCTCCGCATAATCTTCCTCAATGGCAATACGCTGACCTGCTCTTACAAAGAGGATATCGTTCACATTGGTAAATCTCTTAAAAAATTCTCCTTTTTCCTCAACAATTTTATTGATAGAAAATCCCATGATTACCAGATCCGCATTCTCGGAATGTTCTGATACCAGTGCCTCGTAGGACTTCAGTCTTTTATTCCAGGGTATTTTCTGCACATTTTTATCCGAGATGGGAATTCGTCCCTGGCTAATGAGGTTATTCAATTTAGCGACTTCACGGTTCAGTTCTTTTTCACCGAATGCCGCAAAAAGTTCGATCTCCGCATTGCCCCATTCAGGGTGCCCCATGATAATATAGGCCAGGAGAATCATAAGTCCGGCATTACGGTAGTCGCCCGGGGTTAGCCAGATGTGAATTCTTTGTTTGTACCCAAAATGTCGTTCAGAGGATCGTAACACAGAGACATTAAAATCGACCACCGTGGCAAAGTTACAGCCGTCTATAATATCGCTGATCTCACCCGGATCATCCTTATCGAATTCAAACAGGATACTGTTATTTTCCATTCCTGAGATTCCCGGGATTTGTACAATTTGGGCAATTGCTGTTTTAAAACTGGGTGAGATGATAGTATCCACATAAATTCCGGCATCACTGGCCTTGCTCTGGGTAATCAACTGATCCAGCTTTGTTTTCGATTCCTGCTGCGTTTCCTGATCCAGGCTTCCCTTGATAAAATGAATAAAAGTACCAAAACCGTAATAATGTGAAATCCAGCGTAACAGATCAAATGGCGCCAGACGTGTGAATGAATTTGAAGAGATGGCAATAAAGGAAGGTCGCCAGCGGGTCTGAGTTTCTTGCGATTGTCGCTTCTGGATAATCACCTGCAGGTTTCGGGTCAGCTGAAATAAAACCCCCTTTACCATGGCTGATAAATCATCCTGCCCGGGATGTAGCCTTTTCAAGCTGAGGTAAATCAGGACAATGGATACAACCGCCAGCAGCGCATAGGCGGGGGACATCTGGAACATCATAATAAAGCAAGCCAAGGCACCAATGAGGGACAGATACCAGCGTGAATGGAATGTGGGGCGATAAGAAGGATTGCCGGCAAAATGTTCCATGAAACTTACCAGACATAAAGAACCATAAGTAATCATAAAAAACATACTGATGATCTGTGCCACAAAATCAACACTTCCCATCGCCACAAACACTACAATGATTATCGAGGAAAATAAAGTAGCATTGGTAGGTTCATTTGACTCACCTTTTCCACTCTTTAAAAAGTTATTGAGGGACAATACGGGAAATACACGGTCTCCAGCCAGTGCCTGCAGGGTTCGCGGCGCTACCAGAATAGAACCGATGGCAGAAGAAATGGTGGCCGCGGCCAGTCCGATAGGAATAATGGGCCCCCACAACGCGATTTTACTCATGGCAAATTGATCTGCGGCCAGATCAGCAGGCGACATACTATAGGTAAACTTAACCACAATAAGAATATAGATAATCATTCCGGTGAAGGTGGCCGTAAGGGTTCCCAGAGGAATTGATTTGCGGGGATTTTTTAGATCCCCCGAAAGACCCACACCAGCTGTCATACCAGTGAAAGCGGGAAAGATAATCGCGAAGACCTTAAAAAACTCATCAGGATCTTTAACCGTTTCAAATAGGTCTGAACGCAAAACAGGCGAGGAACTTTTTCCCAGAAAGAAAAATACCAGGGATATTGCCAGTATCCCGACAACCACCCACAGGGCGGACACACCGATTCCGGCTCCCTTTTTAAGCATCAGTATTATCAGTAATCCGGTTGCGGGCAGGCTCACCATCCAGATCTGGGGCATAAATCCGGTTTTTATCTCAATCCAGTCAAACAAAGGAATAAATGCCTGGGAAAAAGCAATTATATAAAAAGCAACCGAAATCGTCTGAGATAGATAAAGAGAAATACCGATAGTTCCCCCGATCATCGGTCCGAAAGAACGACTGATAATAAAATACTCCCCTCCACCCTCCACTTTTAGATTGGTTGCAATTTCAGCAATGGCCAGGGCCGTGGGAATGGTTATGGCATGACCAATCAAGACAATAAGTATCGATCCAAGCATACCGGTATGTGCAACCGCATACCCAAACCGGAGAAATAAGATAGCTCCTAAAATCGTACTTATGGCCGCTAAATAAACAGGGGCCGTTCCGAATCCATACCCTTTGCTACTTTTTTGTCTGGCCAAAGCCCTTCCTTTTCACAAAAATTATTTTATTCCTCTTGCTAGCAATACTCAATTTCAGAATATTTAATTTTTAAAGTTCAAAACCCAACCCGGGTTTACCAGTGGTATATAAAATTCCCTTTTTAAGAATAACCGCACCAGTCGCAGGATCGTCCATCAGATCCAGATGACCGTCCAGATCTGCATAAGCCACATTAGGTCGGGCGAGGGCAAAATGTAAACCAGCTGCTATCGACAGGGCAGATTCATCCATACAACCTACCATCACCTCAAGACCTGCAGCGCGTGAAACAGAATTAATGTGCAATGCTTCCATAATGCCCCCCACTTTCATTAATTTTACGTTCACCATATCCACCAGATCTTTTCTGGCCAGACGGAAGGCATCAACCAGATTCATCAAACTCTCATCTGCCATCACCGGTATAGCGACGCCACTTGTGACACTTCCCAATAATTCAAGTTGATCCTTGGGTGTTGGTTGCTCAAGGAGTTCAAGATTGGCAGTTTTTGTCTTATTTACAAACTCTAATGACTCTGACACTGAATACCCCTGGTTGGCATCGAAACGTAACTCTATCCCTTTTCCGACCATTTCACGGACCTTTAACACCCGCTCAATATCGGATTGAACATCCTTTCCCCCCTTTAATTTAAGACTTTTAAAGCCCCTGATTTTCCACTCCCGGGCCATTTCAACGGTCTGATCTGTGGAAAGTATGCCAATAGTAACACTTGTTTTTATGCGGTTTCTAAAGCCGCCCAAAAGTTTCCATAACGGAAGCCCGGCCTTTTTTCCCAGAATATCATGCAGGGCCATATCAACCATGGCCAGCGCAGACGGTTGTTGAGGTATCAGGTTTTTTAATTTTTCCATATGAAGTGATATCCGCAGGGGATCTGTTCCCTTCAATAATGAAAATATCGGACCCTGAACAGCTGCCAGAACCGTTTCAGCTGTTTCACCTGTGATAGCCTGATCCGGAGCCGCAGATCCGAATCCCATTACACCACCATCAGTCTCAATGCGCATAAATACATTGATCGTATGATCGACCGTCTCATAGGCGATGGTGTATGGTTCACTCAGAGCCATTCGCTCTGGCCACGCTTCCAGGGAGATAATTTTCATTGACGGTCACTTTCAAAATCTTTTTTCATAGATTTCTTGCAAGCTCATATTTTTTAAACTTTCTATCAGTTCCACCAGATTCCGTATCATTATTTTCCACATCTTTTCACCCTTTTCAGCAGTGGCTATGGTTGGATCTCCCAGCACTCCGTTGGGAGATATGCGAGAGGTTCGGGCAAACCATTCAACACTTCTCTTGGCACTGAAATTGAGATATTTTATAGAAAATTCAGGAACAAATTTTTTGGCTTTTTTCATATCTACCAGTTCTGGTCGGACATATAAAGAGGTGCTGGTTTCAATCTCTCCGGCATGCACATCATTGTTTGTTTCACAGATAGAATCCAGATCGGTGTCACTGGTTTCACCGGTGTCCACTGTGGTAAAAATACGGGCATCCCGGTTAATCATCTGCGCGGCAAATTTGAGGGTAGGGATATTCCCACCATGACCGTTGATGATAACCAGTTTGGTAATGCCATTTTTCGCTGCACTCATCCCAATTTCGTAGACCATGCGTGACAAGGTATCATTAGTGATACTGATAGTTCCGGTAAAATCATCATGATGATAAGATACCCCATAAGAAATTAACGGAAAAACCAAGGGCTTTGGATGACTGCAGGCGGCAGCCACCTGCCTGGCTAAATAATCTGCATCAAAGGCATCTGTATCTAGTGGGAGATGCGGACCGTGCTGCTCTATCGCCCCAACCGGAAGCAGGGCGATATCCACTTCTTTAAACCGACGACGGGCTTCTGGCCAGGTCATTTCACTGAGCAAATACGTTGACTTACTGGAATGCGTATCATCTTGCTGCATATTTTATTTTCCTATATTGAGTAATTTTCAAAGCGATATGGTTCTGGAAATTCAGGATCCTGAAATGGATCGATCTCATGCCAAGATCGTCCCTCTTTTTTGACTGCACCCTCTGCATGGGACAGCAATATTTCAAAAAGGGATCTCCGGATTTCAGCGGGAATACCCTGAAAGGGAGAATTTTCTGAATCGATCCGTAGTTTGAGTATTTCCGGATGGGCTTTGAGCTTTTTACGCTCCCCTGCAGAAAGCAAAATTTTACCTTTTTGATGAAGTAAGAATTTTAAATGTTGAACACCCGCCGACTCCTGATGGACGCCTTTTTCAGCAATATTCTTAAGGCAGTGATCAATCTGAGTCCGGTTATATCCGCACCGTGTTGGATCACCATCAACTG
>CP070707.1:935595-977602 GCA_020350205.1 bacterium | reverse complement strand
ATAACCCTGCTCCACCGTAATGTCGATAACATCGATATCAAAATAGCGGTACTTTACCAGATATCCCGCCAGACACCCATTGGCGCTTCCGGTAGCGGGATCTTCCGGGATGCCAAAGTAATCGACAAACACCCGGACATTCAGCTGATGTTCAGGTAAATATGTTTCAGAGGAAAAAATCAAAACAGACTTTACCTCCCGGTCTTTGATAAAGTCAAAGAACTGTTCCCGCTTTACGATGGCTTTTTTCACCGAATCCAGACTTTTCAAGGGAACAATGATAAAAGGAAGACCAGTGGAAACTTCCTGGACTGGGAAACGCTCATCAATATCCTGCTTCAGCAGGCTCAGCATCTCTGCAATCACGTCCGATTCAAAAATTTCACCGAAAACCGGTTTTTTCTGAGTCATCCATAATGTCTGCAATTTTCCATCTTGGTAGCTAAAAGAGACCGGAATATCCCCTACTTTGAGCTTTAGAGTTAATCCGTCCACTGGTTTCTTGATAAGCTCCCTGTGAATCACATAGGCCGTCCCCAGAGTAGGATGCCCGGCAAAAGGCACTTCTTCAGCGGGTGTAAAAATTCTCACCGGGTAACCCGCGCTCTCTTCCTTATTGGTCAATATGAAAGTGCTTTCGGAATAGTTCATCTCTTTTGCCAGCCTCTGCATATCGCTATCGGAAAATGTAGCAGCATCCATGAAAACTGCCAATTGATTGCCTGCATATTTCTCCTCGGCAAATACATCCAAAATTAAAAATCGTCCTTTATCCATGAATCCTCCCGGATTATTATGACACAAACCGTCATTTTTTATGTCAGATAGTATAATGAGCCGCAATTTGAGTAATGGCTTTTCAGAAGTAAATCTGAGACACTACATTGAGCTGTTCCAGTTTGTGTTTTATTTCAGCAAGATTTTCCTTTGAGACCGGAAAAATTTTGTCCGAAGGATATCCGCGATCCAATGTATACAACTGGACCATCAGAGGTTGAATATTGCGAATCTGAGTCAGCCAATCCTTAATATTGGAATCTGTATAATTGCCCGCTTCTCCCCCAGAAAATAGCGATTGAATGGTGACGTCCTTTATATTTTTCAGGGCGCTCACAATATCCTCCAAACCGATACCTTTTGCAGAATGATTGTATTTCCGAAGACAGCGATCGTTACCGCAATCCAGTTTCATGATACGAACGTCAAGTTTTTTAATCGCCTTCAGAATCGAATATCTTGGTGCAGTGGTCGAATTAGAAAGAACAGCTGTCTTGGCCTGCGGTGCATACAGATTTCTCAGATGAATCAGTCCGTCCACCAGCTCTGGAAAATTAGGGTGTAAGGTCGGTTCACCATTCCCGGAAAAAGTCAGGTAATCAGGTGCGGGCACTATTTCCTTCAAGGCAGTTTCCAAGGCTTTTAGAATGTCCGAAGATTCCGGCCAGAGGGTGGAATCTTCCAGGGTGTCACCATGGATATGGGTCCAACCATACTGACAATATACACAATTAAAGGTACATAATTTGAGTTTCCTGGGCAGAGGATTTATTCCCAGAGAACGTCCCAGCCTTCTTGAATTTACCGGTCCGTATATCAATCCTTGTTTCAGGGGTATGGTCATATTAATCCCTCTGTTCCTTCATTTTCTGAAGTGATTTGCCCAGACGTCTCACACCCTCTGTTATTTCATCTTCGTTTAAACTGGATATTGAAATTCTGAAATACCGATGTGAATGCGAACTGAAAAAATAATATAATCCAGGACTCACCAAGACACCATTCTTAATAAAAGTATCGACGAATTCACGCTCGCTTTCCGAAGCCCATGGCAGACTCACCCAAATGGTATAGCCTCCGTCGGGTTTAGTCCATTTGACATGCGGCGGAAGGTGGATTTTCAGAGCGGTTAACGTAGTTGTCATCCTTTTGCGAAATATCCGGTGCATTTTTTTCAGATGCTTGTCATAGTATCCTCCCCGTATAAATGCTGACACCGCTGCCTGAATAATTGAGCTGCTGGATAAATCCACGAAACGTTTGATGCTGGTCAGACGGTTGATGCATTCTTTTTCCGCGGCAATCCATCCAACCCGAATCCCCGGGAAAAGAACTTTTGAGAACGTTCCCAGATAAATCACAATTTTCTTACGATCCATAGATTTTATTGGAAGGACAGCCTTTCCAAAGTACTTCATTTCTTCTTCAAAACCATCTTCCACCAGAGGAATTTTGTATCTTTCACATATTCCAAGTAATCTCTCCCGGTGGGGCTGATCTGTGGTAATACCAGTCGGATTCTGAAAATTTGGGATCGTGTAAACCAGAATTGGCGGTCTTTTTGAAATCATCTGCTCAAGTTGATCGAGGTCCATCCCCTGATCATTAACCGGAATCTCAAGCAGATTCATGCCATGATGACGAATGAGAGGAATAACGTTGGCATAAGTGGGAGATTCAATCGCCACATATTCGCCGGGTTTTCCCAACAATTTCAATACTAATTCAATGGCATTCTGTGCTCCGTTTGTAACCAAAACTTCATCCCGTGAAATGGAGATCCCATGGATTTGAAGACGCCGGGCAATATCCTCCCGCAGATTTTGATCACCTTGATAGCTACCGTACCGTAAAATTTTTGGACCCAGATTAACCAGAACCTGGTTCAGGCAACGGCGAAAGTCATCGACCGGGAAAATGCGATGATCAAGATCCAACGGAGAAAGATTAATCAGGTCATCTGGAATCCGGACAGCAGTCTCCGGTTTAAATTTCAGGAAAAAATCGTACAGCTGATTACTTTCAGAATTGGAATGAATCGACCAGTCAAGAATTCCAGGCTCTGAATTAGATGTTTCAGTCACCACCCGGGCGCGTTTCCGGACACGGGTGTAGGAACCCGGACAGCTCTCAAGATAACCCAGGGCCGTCAATTCCAGGTATGACCTGTAAACGGTACTTCGATCCAATCCCAGTGTATCCGCAAGATTTCTGGTAGAGGGAAGAGAATCGCCTTCCTTTAATGATTTATTTTCGATCAGTTCAATCACCTGGTCAATAATCTGCCGAAAAACAGGTTTACTGTCTTGCTTCTCAATTTTCAGGAGAACCATATTGCATCTCCGGTGAATTTATCTAATACCAGTTTTGAGTAATATCTTAATTTCCAGCCAAAATTAATAAAAGGATGGATAATCCGAATAAAATTGCGGAAATGACCGTACTCCAGAAATCCAAGCTTCCGATATATCGGTTCCCCAAGTTCCGAAGCCCTCAGGACTGCGAAGCGAAAATTCATCTCCTGCGCCTTTTTCAGGCAGTGCGTGGTCATCGACTTCCCGATACCCCTACCGCGGTAATCAGGCAGAGTTCCCACGTAATAAATTCCGGCTGCTCCGGCGGCCAAAAACAATGAGGCACACCCCACCGGTTTCCCCTTGAGCAGACCTATATAGTGATAAAAAACCGAATCGTCTTTGAGGTCTTGCCGGACAAATATTCCGTAAAGCATATCCATGGCGTATTGAGACAGATGATAGCTGTGCCTGAGAATCCGCAGGTAATATTCGAGCTCCCGGTTGGATTTAACCGGTACAATTTTGAGTTCTGATTCAGGGGAATGCAGTGTATCTATTTTTGTCAGTTCCAATGCCATCGCCGCTGATTTTCCCATTGGGCTAAAACCATGGTTTTTCAAAATACTTGCTGGTTCGGAGCTCTCCTGATCAGGTCCTAACCAGAAACTGCAGGAAAGCTTGAAAAATGACAGATACTCCTCGACGTTTGTCAGAATACCATCAAGCTGGGAATCATTACTGATAATAGCATTCCAGTTAGGGACAGGAATTCCGGTATCAATCAGACTCAGCTGGTTTTTCCTGTAAATCCGGGCGTCCGGAATGTTGGCAAAATACTCTCGAAACTTAAAGAAATTTTGCATAATAAGAGTTGCCATACTACGTGTTGATGGTTTCAATTCAGAGCCTGTCAAAGACATTTTCTCCATGATCCGATATAATTTACAAGATAAATTGGTAGGTGTAAACATCCAATTTATGAAAAATATTATCCAGCCAATTCTTAGGGTATATTCTTTTTGTATTCTTAAGGATCAACTTATTTTTCTGCTCAATGATCCGATGATATGTGTAGTCATATCAAGCAGACGGATTGAAAGATGGAACAGCTACTATTTTTATTTTCGGGATCAATTTTAACAGGTATTGGCTTTTGGTTATACTGGTACTTAATAAAACGGGAACATTTTGCCCGATTTAGGACAGCGAGTGTTGAAAGACGATTGGAATGCCATCAGCGCGCATTCGCTCTTACCTATGATATCCAGAAAGCAGCCTCCAAAGATAAACATGAAAATGTATTTAATAAATGTCACCAATGGTGGAGTGAGAACAATTTTTATCTGGAACCCCGTTCCCGGAAGGCTTTTCAGGAATGTTACTGGCAGCTTTTACTGTTCCGGAAGGATACACAAGAAGAACAGGTTCTGGAAAAACGTTTGAATTTCGCGAATTCGGTCATTCCCCTTACCCGGAAGACTGTCTCCGAGGAAATCGGTGTTCCCTACCTGGATGAACAGGTTGAAAATGGTAATTAAAGTGAGACTTCTGCCATCTTTCTGATCAAACATTCAATTAGTCCTTTCGTGACAATGCTTTTATCTAATTTTAAATCTTCGCCAATCCCTTAAGAATTTAAAAAAATAATATTGAAATTGAGATCTGGATCAACCGAGAGGACTTCATTTTTCAGAACAACGACGATAATAATATTAGATAAATATTATTCTTGGATATCTCTGAAAAATATGAAGAATCTTAATAAAATTACCCTGATCAATATCTATATTGCCAATCGTGTCCTGAAAAATCAATTTGAAAAAGGAATGGCTGAAGATCTGCAGGCCATCGAAAAGATGTTCGAAAATAACAATTTTTCAGGTCTGGATGATATTTACCAGAAATATTTTATTCCCCACACTCTGAATCTCATTACCCGTACATCCGAATTAAAACCAACGGATTGTATGGAATTTGAATAACACTTTTTATAATTGTCCTCTAGAGTTACGATTTTCCACGGCTTACCCATTCTTAGGGGCCTTCAGGATACAGAGTAACCTGTATATATCGGGATTCATCCAGAAATATCCGGGCAGCATCCTGAAAATCCTGCAAGCGAAGCTGTTCAATCCAGCTGTTGATTTTCAGGATACTTTCGGGATTTTGTCCGTGGAAGTAACGGAATTCCAGTGCTTCCAGCCAGTAATTGTTCTCCTTCAGATTACTTTCATATTCGCGGAGACTTATTTCTTTGATTTTCTGCAGGTATGATTCCGGCAAAAGGGTTGACTTTAAACTGTCGATTTGTTCAAAGATAGCTTCTGTCAGCTCTGGAATACGCTTTGGATCCGCTCCGTAATTAATAGTCACCCGAAATCTTTCGCGGGGGTAGCGGGAAAAACTCCCGAACACCCGAACACCATATGTACCCCCCAGATCTTCTCTAATTCTTTCCCTCAATTTGATGCGCAGTAGGTCAATAAAAGTATCCGCCTTAAAACGATTTTCAATAGTCCATTTAAAATCCCCGGTAAATATGAGCGATGTCTGACTTTTGGGTTCCAATCCTTTATAAAATTGCTTTTTGACAACCCGATTCGGTGGATCATATGTCTCATCTCCCCAGCTTTCATGTCGGGAGATTGTCGGTAATCCACCCAGGTAGGTTTTAATCAATGATATAATCTCAGATTTCTCAAAATTCCCGACAAAAATACAGGTAAAATCTCCGGGTTCTGCAAAGCGGTCACGATAGATGCGCAATGATTTTCTATAATTCATTTCCGCAAGATCTTCTACCGACCATGGACGATATCGGGGATGATTCTGGGTTACCGTTACAGTGATAGTATCCTGAAAGGCCGATTCCGGGCTGGCACTCCGATTCTCATAGAACGCTTTGAAACGATTCTTAAGCGATACAAAGGTAACACTGTCTGCCCGTGGTTCAGTAAAATATAAATATACCAATTGGAAAAGAGTCTCCAAATCCTGCGGGGAGACATTTCCGGAGATACCCTCTGAAAGTTCACCCAGGTACGGTGAGACCTCCACGATCTTTCCAGCAAGTCTTTTTTGAAGCTGATCCTGACTAAATTGCCCTAATCCTCCTTCACGAATCACAGCCACTGCTGTCCTGGCAGCCACCAGATTTGAATCTTCTACCAGCGAAATTCCACCCGGACTAAAAGCAGTAAAAAGAATCTCATCATTTTTGAAGTCTGTTGTTTTTAAGATCACTTTAATTCCGTTTTGCAGGATCATTTCTGTAACACCGAGTTCCTCAATATAATTCTCCGAAACTATAGATCCGGGTTGTGGTATTATTTGCAGCAAGGGTAAATCTAGCTGATCGTCCACATAGGGTTCTAATTCAACATTTTCCGCACTGTCTATTAACGCAGCCAGTTGCTGTTCTTGAAGCTGAAGTATGCCCTCTTTTTCCGGGTAAGAGGCTAAAATAACCCGATTCGTTTCGGTGATCCAAGAGTTGGCCAGGGCGTTAATGTCCTCCAGAGAAATTCCCGGCATTAATTCACTAAACATGGCATATTCATTTTCTATACCAGGAATCGGTTCCTCCTGTAAAAAATGACGGATGTACTCATCTGCGAATAATTGTGATTCGGTTTTATCTCTTTCGTCAAGTGCCTGTTTCATCATCCGCAGGGTGGAAATTTTATTTCTTTCCATTTCAGTTTCAGTAAATCCAAACTTTTTCACGCGTTTGGCCTCCAATACCAGAGCCTTAAAGCCCCGGGGGATTTCGTTGTCTTCCACCACTGCATTCAGTAAATATATTTCACTGCTTCGAACAAATCGTCCTTTACCGGAGCTGGCAAATAGAAACGGAGGATTTTCTTTTTTTGAGATTTCGGATAACCGCTGGTTAAACATCCGGTTATAAAGCATTTCGATCAGATTTTGCCGGTATTCTCCGACTGTGGTTTCCTGCTTCACAGGTAATTTATAATAGAGACCGACATTAGAGAATCTGGCTTCCGGATCTGAAGCAATGGAATAGAGGGTTTGGTTGTGACCGGGAACAGGGTATAATTCTCTTGTCAGGGGTTTGGACGGGGAGTTTAAGTTAGAGAAATTTTCTATAATTAACTTTTTAATATCTTCCACCTGAAAATCGCCTACTGCCACGACAGCCATCAAATCCGGGCGATACCAGTCTCGATAAAAGCGGCGTAAAGTGTCATGATGGAAAGTATCCAGAACTGTTCTTTCCCCAATCGGCAGCCTCTCTGCATAGCGTGAATTCCAAAAGAGGATCGGGAATTGTTTATCGCGTATACGGGCATCGGCACCACGACCCAGACGCCACTCTTCCACCACTACGCCGCGTTCTTTTTCAATTTCCTCTGAATCAAAAGAAATGTGAGCTGCCCAATCCTGTAAAACCTGAAATGCTTTTTTCATGATTTCGGAACTGTCGGTAGGAACCTGAAGCATATAAACCGTTTCATCAAAACTGGTATAGGCATTGATCTCCGGGCCGAAACGCATTCCAATTGATTCCAGGTAATCTACTAATTCATTTTTGTGGAAATTTTGAGTTCCATTAAAAGCCATATGCTCACAAAAATGAGCCAGACCCTGTTGTTGATCGCTTTCCAAAATAGAGCCTGCATTAACCACCAGCCGGAGCTCAGCCCGATTCTCCGGTTTTGCATTTTTCCGAATCATATATATAACGCCATTATCAAGAGTGTCTTTAAAAACTGCGGGATCTACCGGTAAAATCTGATTCAGATTCATGGTTAATTCGTTTTTTTCATCAGTCTCTTTTGAAACTCTCGAAGAGGTGGCACAGGCCAGAATAAAAACTACCATGAATAAGGCACCAAGGTTGATTTGTTTCATGGGATATTTGCCTCTCTGATTTTTGTACAACATAGAATTTGATTTCTTTTGAAAGGGATTCATTTATACTGAATTTTTATAGTTTACGATTCTGACCGGGTTCTGTTGCCTTAAATGAAGAGCAATTATTAATTTAAATGGGTTAGACTCAATAAGAATAAATTGTGCCAACCACGATTTGTCAGGACAAACAAGATCAAAATTTTGCCGTTGTTGCATAGTGTTGGAACAACAATGAAACGAAAAAAATGTTCTGCCGCATAAAAGTAGTTAAATTTGTCTGCGGTGTCAAACACGCATTCTACAAAAAAGTACCAAAAATCAGTAGAATGTAATTTGCAAATTATTCTTGAACGATCTGAAAAAGAATCCAGGATATTTTGGGTTTATTTTTGAGTGAAAATTACTCTAAATTATTAAGGAGTCCCTGGTCAATTAAAATTCTGTGTTATTTATAAATCAATATTATGACCCAAAGTCGACTTTTTGAATTTTTGGGGATTAATTCTATCTGAATAGTAATTCGAGTGTAGAGGATACTATCATGAGAAAAATCAAGTTATCAGCACTTATTCTTATTGGTCTGACAGGTTTAATTACAGCTTATTTTTATTTTGTTACCTGGTCGACCGAGACAAGAATTTCAGGTGCCTATAGGGCACTTAATTTTTTTGGCGAACAGCGGGCCTACCCTAATAGCAGCATACCGGATATTTCTCATTACAGTGCATATGAAAAAGTGTTACAGCAGCGTCTTGCCGAAAAAGAAAATCAATATTATACCGAACCCTGGCAGACGATTGGCCCACATAATACCGGCGGGAGAACGATAGCTATTGCTTTTAATCCGCAAAATCCGAACACCATCTATGCGGGATCTGCCAGTGGTGGTTTGTGGAGAAGCAAATCAGCCGGTGTAGGGACCACTGCCTGGGAATATGTCCCCACAGGATTTCCCGTACTCTCCGTCTGCTCCATAGATTTTGCGCCGGGAGATTCTAATATCATCTACATCGGGACCGGAGAAGTATATAATTATCAGTCAGCCGGTACTGGGGCGGCCTATCGGTCAACCCGCGGTAGCTATGGTATCGGTATATTAAAAAGTATCGATGGGGGTCAAACATGGACCAAGAGTCTGGACTGGTCCTCTCATCAAATGAGAGGTGTGCAGGTAGTGAGAGTAAATCCGCTTAATTCGCAGACGATTTGGGCAGGAACGACAGAGGGTACCTATAAATCCAATGACGGAGGACAAAACTGGCAAAAAGTTCATGAGGTAATCATGGTATGGGACCTGCTTATCCACCCGGTGGACACCAGTATCGTGCTTATCACCTGTGGCAATTTTGCTTCCCCAGGATATGGCATGTACCGCACAACCAGTTCCGGCAGCAGCTGGAATAAAATTATACAGGGAGTACCTATATCCTACCAGGGCAAAGGCCACCTTGCCTTGTCCCGTTCATTTCCGGATGTAATGTATGCCAGTTTTGGCAATGGCTTCTCATCATCTAATGGAGCCAGCTGGTTATGCAAATCCTCCAATAAAGGTGCCAATTGGACCATTGTCTCCACAGCGGACTACTCGCAACATCAGGGCTGGTTCTCTCATGATGTAGGGGTGAGTCCGGTTGATACCAACCTGGTCATTGCCATTGGGATTGGAGTCTGGAAATCAACTAATGGTGGTTTCAATCTGGTAGAAAAAGCAGCCGGGGGATTAACTCTGGGAAGACCACCGGTTGGTGGACCGGAGGGTCCTCCCAATTATATCCATGCCGACAATCATGACATCGCTTTTCATCCGACAAATCCCGATATTGTATATTTCGGAACTGATGGCGGAGTGTTTCGCTCCCTGGATGCCGGAGAAACTTTTGAGGGTTGTAATGGTGGTTATCAAACTGTCCAATTTTACAATGGATTTTCCAGCTCACCGCTAGACTCATTCCTTGCGATGGGTGGACTGCAGGACAACAGTACAATCATCTATGACGGTCAGCTGGCCTGGATTCGCGTTATCGGGGGGGATGGCGCCTGGACAGGTATTAATTCACAGAACGATAACACGCTTTACGCCTCCTGGCAGAACCTGAATCTGCTTAAATCAACCAATCGCGGGCAAAACTGGTTCTATGCCTCTGTCCCCTCATCATCTCCCACCAGTTTTATTGCACCGTACGTGGTAGCCTTCGATAATCCCCAAGTTCTGTACGCCGGTCGTGATAAAATATATAAATCTACCAACGGTGGTTCCAGCTGGATTGCCACCAATAGTGGTCAGGCCCTAGACGGAAATCCGGCGATTGCCATGGCAATTTCTCCCCAGAACAATCTGGTAGTTTATGCAGCCACTGCCCCCTTCAGCGGCAATCCCGCCGGAGTTTATAGAACCACCGATGGCGGAAACAGCTGGGTGGATATTTCAGCAGGACTGCCGGACAGATTTCCGGCCGATCTCACTGTCGATCCGACCGCTGAATCGCGCGTATATCTTAGTTTCTCCGGATTCGGGTCACCCCACCTTTTCACAAGTAGCGATTACGGTACCAGCTGGCAAAATATATCCACCGGTCTAGCCGATGTTCCCACTTCAGCTGTAATTGTGGATCCGCTTTATCCTGAGCGCATTTATATCGGGAACGATATTGGCATATTTGTCTCCCTCGACGGTGGCAGCAACTGGCAAGATTATAATGAGGGACTACCAGAAGCAGTCATGGTTTTTGATTTAAGTATCTCCCCAACCAATAGAAAACTGAGGGTTGCTACACACGGTAATGGAGCCTATGAACGTGATTTAATTGAAAATTTGGTTACCATCGCTGAAAAAAAGATATATCCTGATATTTTCCACTTGTATCAAAATTTTCCCAATCCATTTAACCCAACGACGGAAATTTCCTATATGCTCCAGGAAAGATCCCTGGTACAGGTTAAGGTTTACAATACACTCGGACAGGAAATAAAAACGCTGGTGAATTCTGTGCAGTTCCCTGGCAAATATTCGGTGACTTGGGACGGCACCAATAATCAAAACAGCAGAGTATCATCCGGGATATATTTTTATCGTCTTAGCGTGGGAAACCGATCGCTGCTGAAATCGATGACTCTAACTCGTTAGTGGCTAAAAACAGGTAAATTCTTGCCACAAAAAAGGGAAAATCTTATGACTATGTTCTGGAATAAATCAGCTGTCTCCTTGACACTATCAATAAAAATATGTTTATGTATCATCCTATCTATAGACGGATTAAATGCCCAGGATCTGCTCGAACAGGGCAAACAGGAATTCACGGACCAAAACTGGACTGAAGCCAGGGACAAATTTCAGCAGGTTTTAGCGGCTGATTCACTAGTTGGTGAAGCCTGGTTCTATCTGGGTCTTACCTATATCAGCCTAAATCAGATAGACAAGGCACTTCTGGCCTATGAGAATGCAGATAACCTAGGTTTTGCCCCGGTTCAAACCCGTTATAATATCGCCTGTGCTTATTCACTTCTCGATGAAAAGGGAAAATCCATTCAGGCACTTGCCGGAGCAATAAATGCTGGTTTCAATCAATTACATTTGCTTTCAAGCGATCCCGATTTAGTCAATATCAGAAATGAGCCTGAATTCCAGGAATTATTCATGCAATTGGAGCAACAAATTTACCCCTGTCTGCACAATCCCAAATATCAGGAATTTAACTTTTGGCTTGGTGAGTGGGAGGTATTTAATCCGCAGGGCCAAAAAGTGGGCGAAAATTATATCCGGAAATTAATGCAAGGTTGCCTCATTCAAGAAAATTGGACCTCCGCCCGCGGATCCAGGGGAACCAGTATAAATTATTATGACCCGGCAACAAATAAATGGAAACAAAACTGGGTTGATGAAAATGGACGGGTTATCTGGTATAACGGAGAATATAAAGAAAATGTGATGCATTTCAAGGGTGAATTAATCAACCCGGATGGTACGGTTGAACAGGCTCAAGTGACCCTGGAATTAGAACCTACTGGAAATGTCCGTCATATCATTAAGCATTCCAAAGATGATGGTAAATCCTGGTACACCTGGTTTGATGGTCTCTATGTAAAAAAAATAACCGAGGCAGATACAGGGAAATAAAGATGAAGGTTAAGAAAATACTGGAAACATGTCTATATTCAAAAAATTTAGATGACGCACAGAAATTTTACGGTGATTTACTGGGTTTAAAGCTTCATTCCAGATCCGGGGAACGTCATCTCTTTTTCCAGTGCGGAGATTCCATGGTCATGATTTTCAATCCTGAAGAGACTGGTCAGCCGGGTCAAGCTGTTCCGTTTCATGGATCAAGGGGCCCCGGTCATATTGCCTTTTCCGTGCCGGAAAATGATCTACCAGACTGGTACAAATACCTGACCGAAAAGGGTGTAACGATTGAAGCGGATATTATTTGGCCTGAGGGCGGGAGATCACTTTATTTCCGAGATGAATCCAACAACTCGGTGGAGCTTGCCTCGCCGCGCATCTGGGGTCTGGGCAATCAATAAAAATAATATAAAAGTGGAGTGTTAGATGATGAATTATTGGTTGTTAAAATCCGACCCCGATGAATTTGGTTGGGAGGATTTAAAGAAACAATCCCAACAAAGATCCATATGGGATGGTGTAAGAAATTATCAGGCCCGTAACTTTCTGATGGAAATGCAGCGGGGGGATCTGGCCCTTTTTTATCACAGCAGCACTCAACCGCAGCATATTTCCGGAATTGTCAGCATTGTGAAGGAGGCCTATCCGGATTTTACCCAATTTGACAAAAACCATGTGCATTTTGATCCAAAAGCCATCGAAGACGATCCCACCTGGTTCATGGTGGATATACAAATTGAGCGGGAGATCCTTCCACCGATTACGCGCGATGAATTAAAAAAAGTAGCGAGTCTCAGAGAGATGTTGCTTTTCAGGAACTCCCGATTATCAGTTCTTCCCGTTGCTAAAGATCACTGGAAGAAAATTTTAGGGTTAAGAAATTTATAGAACAGTGATTCCTAGAAGGATTTACTGAATTTCACATTTACGAAGGAAAAAACAGGAGTACATATGGCAGTCTACTCAATTGGTGTTGATCTCATCGAAATTGAGAGAATAGAAAATCTTTTAAAAAAATATGGTGATAAATTCCTTAAACGCATTTTTACCGATGTGGAAATTGAATATTGCAGCAAAAAACAGAATAAGGGAAGCTTTGCAGCGCGTTTCGCCGCAAAGGAAGCCGTATTCAAGGCTACCGGCCTCGGTTTGGGGAAAGGAATGACTTGGAAAGATGTGGAAGTGGTTAACGATTCTCTGGGAAAACCGGAAGTTAACCTGTATGGAAAAACAGCAGAATTACTGGCGCAAAAAACAATTCATCTTTCCCTCTCGCACTCCAAAGATTCTTCCATCGCCATGGTGGTGGTTGATGATTAAACCCTATCGGAATACCTATTTTCCCGGGGAGGCGGTGATATTTTTTTTGTAGGATTCGCGCGTTGGAATCTCCAAAATGAATCGGTTCTTTTCAGTATTGGATGGATCCAGGTAGATTTTTCCATTTTGTGCTTCCATAGCCAGGCGACAAAAAATTAGCCCCAATCCTCGGGCGGGTTTATATCCGGCTTTCTTTAACTCTGGTTGGGCATTTTTTAAAAATATTTTCTCCCGGAATGGTTCAGGAATAATTTTTCCATCGTGGGAAATCTGAAGTTGTATCCTATCTGTTTCGGTACCGGCTGTTTCAATTTCGATACTCATAAACTCCGGGGTATTTTGAAAGATATAGTTAAAACAGTTCTCCAAAACTCTTTCGAATATCTCTTTATCGACGAATATCTTGGAGAGAGCTTCCCGCATTTTTAAATGAACCGATTTGGACTGATGTTCTGGGATATCTTTGAAGGACTCGATAATGTCACTTACCATGGAATTTAAATCCGTCGGTACAGGTTCTATTTCCATTTTTTTCTGTTCCAGACGGCTTATATCCAAAAGGTTCAGGATCATTCTTAATAAACTACGGCTACTTCTGGCAATTCTCTGAGTATACAGATCACTGGTTTCGGAGGGTGATAATTCCCGATTCATTTCCATCATCTGAAGATTGCCCTGAATGACAAACAGCGGATTTTTCATATCATGAATAATTAGATTGGTAAGTTCTTTTTTTAGTAAATCCTCTCGTAACAGGGCTTCCTTCTGCTTTTCCAGCTCCTGATTTCTTTTAATAATTTCATCATGGTAGTATTTAATCCGGAGCAATGATTTAACCCGGGTCAGTAATTCAACACTGTCAAACGGTTTTGATAAAAAATCGTCCGCGCCGGCTTCAAGCGCTTTGATTTTATCTTTCAATTCCTTAAGAACAGTAATCATGATGATGGGAATGTGAAATGTAGACTGACGTTTCTTCAGTTTTTCGCATACCTCATAACCATTAATTTTTGGAAGCATGATATCGAGTAATATTATATCCGGGGGATCTTTTTCAACAATATCCAGCGCTTCTGCTCCATCCCGTGCCTTTATAATGTTATAGCCGGCTGGTTTTAAGAAATATTCCAGCAGATCGACACTTTCCTGGCTATCATCCACTACCAGCACTTTTGAGATATTCTTGGACTTCTCTATCATCTCTTTCTCATCCCTTCCGGGTTTCATAGTTTATCATGATGATTTTGATAAAACTTTTCAGATCTATCAAAATTGATTCCTGTTAATGATCTTTTATTTTAAAGGTAATCAAATGATCTAATAAAACGAAAGCGTAATTATCTAAAATCGAACAGAATTCGAATTGACTTTACCTGAAAAAACAATTCTGCTGCAGATTTTCCTAAAAAGAGTCGTTCCCTTCTGACATCTATCCGGACGCTGGAAATTTAATAAAAAACCAGGGTGGATTCCCACATAAAAATTGAATTACAAATTAAGACAGGCATGAAACAAAATATCACAAAGCGCGGATAAAATCTCACCATTTAAACTTTCATCCCCAAGAGGATAAAATCATATTGACTTCCGAAATTCATCCTG
Source organism: bacterium (assembly GCA_020350205.1). Taxonomy (GTDB): domain Bacteria; phylum Calditrichota; class Calditrichia; order RBG-13-44-9; family RBG-13-44-9; genus RQOF01. Next base: position 962,608 of record CP070707.1, on the reverse strand, counting down.
TAGAAACAACCTCATCCTGAATATGTTTCGAATCGAAAGAACCAATCGGAATTTTAATGATGATTCTATTTCCCGTTTTCTTCTGGGGTTGAAACTCGACCTCGCCCCCAATTTCCTGTACCATTTGAACACTGACAGTTAATCCCAGATTTAATTCCTGTGAATTCTCTAGTTCTGAAAACGGATCAATCACTTTTTCAATATATTCGCTGGGCATTGGCACACCAGAATCACTTATTTCCAGAACGATCCATTCATCATCCTCAACCCGTGTCGTGATAGCAATGGATCCATTATGGTTAATTTGCATTTTTGCATGAAGCAGAAAATTTAATAAAATCTGTTGAAAATAAATCGAGTTTCCCTGAATGGCCGGGATTTTATTTTTCAGATCTAATTCAACCTGAATTTCCCGTTTCTCCATTTGTCCGCGAATCAGATTCACCGTATTAACAATCAAAGGATTAATTTCCAAAAATTCAGAGAATGATTCTTGATCTTGGCGTGCCATGTTTAATAATCCTCTAACAATATTTGCGATTCGTACAGATTGTTTTTCAATAATTCCCAGACTCTCCTCCAATTTGTGCCCCATTCTCGCCATTTGAACATTACCCATAATAATTTGTAGCGGGTTATTAATTTCATGTGCAATGCCGCCGGCAAGCTCTCCCACCGTAGCGAGACGTAGCAGTTTCATGAAACGAGTTTGCATCTGCCCTAGTAATTTCTGCTTGGTATCGATACCATTATTCATTCGCTTAAATATGATAGCTAAAGCTGCCTGTTGCGCCAGTACATTTAAGTACTCCAAATCCCGGATACTGAAAGAAGATTTATTCTTTTCAACCAGAACGATAAATACCCCTATACCCTGATCATTATCTAATAACGGAATAATGATGACATTGCCTTTTTTCTTTCTCAATTTATCATAAATCATAAAATCCGAAAGCGGCACCACGACTGGATGTTTTTGCTCATACAACCATTTAATAATCCCTTCCTCGTGCGCACAGTTCACAATAAGTTTGAAATCAGGGGAATTTTTTTGGCTGATCCCTTCATATTTATCATCCTCCCAAAGGAATATCTCGCTGCGTAAAAGGGGTACTACTGTCTGACTAAACCCCTCCAGTTTCTCCCAGATTTCAGACAATTCCAGATGTTGGGTAATGATGGATGATAGACTCTGAACCCGTAAATATTCTGCCAGCGAATCAGTAAAACCAGTATCGCTTTTACGATGTTGCGTGAGGTCATCTTTTAAGGTACTCAGGTCTTTTTTCAGTTGACTCACCACCGAAAGGTAATTTTCAATTATGACATCAATCCGCGGTACTTTTGCATCCGGCTCTTTAAAGGTATCGAATATTTCTTCAATATCCAGATTATCCTGAAACTCCACTTGCATCGAGCTACTCCTATGATTTGAATCAGGCCTGTAAACCTGACTATGAAGCGATTGAATATTTCCTGTTTTTAATTTCAAAGAGCTGCTGAAAATCTTGTAAGCTTCTTCCGTTTACCAAAAAATGCTTTTTAAACTTCTCCAGTATCTCTGATTCCAGATCGGAATGATTTGGGATTGCGAGATCGTCATCCGGACGATCCATTGAATGGCAAATCAAATTGGCAAGGTGAACCAGATAAGTCAGTTTTTTATCACAGCTGCTGTTTTGCGGTTGGTGATGATTTTCAATAGTATCTATCAGGTTATCGGGAAAATTCCAGGAACGTGCCAGCCAGCCTCCTACCTGTCCATGGTCACAGTCCAATATGTGTTTTTCTGCTTCACAGGCCGGGATGCTCTGATTTTGTGAATGGCGGCAGGCAAGACGATAATCTTCTGGATACATCTGAGTTAAAATTTGTCTACCTATATCATGCAATAGACCTGCAATATAAGCTTCGCCGGATGTCTGATAATCTACTAAAGCGGCCAAACGGCGAGCACCCTCTGCCACGCAGATACTGTGCGAAAAAATTTCCCGATTTTCTTTCCGGTTCATTACTACCGTATCAGAAAACTGGTCAATTACAGTGATGCTCCTCAGCAGATCTTTCAGGGGTTGCAGTCCAATTGTGATAATTGCCAGATTGAGGGTTGAGATATGCTTGCTGAAACCATAATTGCGTGAATTGGCTAATTTTAGAATTCTGGCGGTGAGAATTTGATCCAATGATATCCACTCAACCAAATCGGTTGTAGAAGGATTAGGTTTCTCCAGGAATTTCATGAGCTGTGCAGCTATTAAAGGGGAACATGATAATTTTTCCAGACGGAATATTTCCCCATGCACGGTTTCAAGATTCCAATTTCCTTGATTCATGAATTATTCATCCTTGACAAATTATTCCATTGATATTGAGTTAGATCATCTCCCCTTAGGCACTTAATTCCTGTTTTATCATTTTTTTCATTCGTTCCGTGGTCTCACTATGAATCTGAGAGATTCGTGACTCAGAAACATTTAGGATTTTTCCTATTTCTTTAAAAGTCAAATGTTCAAAATAATACAATGTTATGGCCAGTCGGGCTTTTTCCGGAAGTTTCTTAATAACTTTAACCAGGATTTTTTTCATCTCCTCGTCTTCGATGCACTCCAGGGCATTGGTAGAATTTTCATCTTCTACCACATCATATAAATTATGCTCATCATAATTTTGATTGGGTTTATCGAGTGAAACCACGTTTGTTCTATTAACCTGAGATTGCCAATGTTGATATTCATCAAATGAGATGCCCAGATGTTGAGCCACTTCCTGTGCAGGCACATCACCCCGGTACACCTGTTCCAAATCTTCCACTACCCGGCGGATCATATTCGATTTCGACCTTAAGGAACGTGGTATCCAATCCTGTTTACGAAGTTCATCGATGATTGCCCCTTTTACTCTGGGAATAGCATATGTCTCAAACTTTATCCCAAAATACGGATTATATCGATCCAATGCCTCTCCAAGTCCGATTACCCCAATATTTACCAGATCATCCCGTTCTACATAACTCGGAATCGCCTTAAACAGTTTACTGACAACATAATGAACGACACCCAGGTATTTATGCATCAATCGGTTTCGTACTTCCGGATCTCTATCCGCGTAATAATCTTGCCATAAAGGCTCCACCTGTCGCTTCGTATTCATTTCTGGCCTCCGTGATTTATTTTCTTTCATTCTTTTATCTCCAATAATTCATTTTATTGCATAAAAAGGTCATGAATCCTAGCTTAAACCATGTTCTGTACCGCATGATTGCGGGGCTCACTTAAAAGAGACTGGGCAATTCTTTTCATCTTTGTGAGTGCCGGAAATTTCTCTGGGTGATTCTGGAAAATTTGATATTGTAGAGCACTATTTTTAAGAATATCATCTGCAGGAATGAGACCCAATAATTCAATCTCACTGTTTAGGAATTGACGTAATGCGAAATTCAGTTTTCTGTGTGCCTCGATGGAAGATTTCTGTTCTATAACCTGATTAATAACTAAATAAAATTTTGCCTTTGTTGTAAAAGAGGAGGAAGTTTTTATGAGGGAATAGACATCCGATATTGATGATACATCCGGCGTACTGACCAGAATCGTTTTATCAGAATCCCGGAGAAGAGCGAGGTTTAATTCATTCAAACCTGTTTGGGTGTCAAAAATTATATAATCATATTCAGAGGTGAACGGTTTGAATATTGCCCGGTAATATTCGATGGTATTTTCAATATCATAAAATTTCCCTGCAGCGTCTTCTTTATAGTCTAGATAGTCCAGGGTGGTGGAGAGTGACACAATGTTCGCATTCATCATTTGAGATTCAGACGGCTGTTTCATCGGTCTATCATTATCTAGAGCAACTTTCTCAAGCCAGGATTTCACCGATGCATTATACCGACTCAGGTTCACTAGAATGACCCGCCCATTATCCTGACTTAGGATATTGGCGAGAGAAATTGCCAAAACACTTTTTCCCACCCCGGTATGACCGCTCAATACTAAAAATTTCTTCGCAGTCTGTTTCGGAGACAGAAAGAAAGATTCTCTATATCTTTTTGTCCCAACCGATTTAAATTTTAGCTGATCTTTCATGATCAATTCTTCACTCCCTTGATATTTAATTTCATTCACGTTCACATCTGCCATGACCAGCTTCGATAAAGAAACTTCCTGTTTCCCCATCGCAGATGAATGATGAATTAGATCGCCTTTGTGGAAAAGTGACTGAGAAGCGGACAGCTGTGTAAAAATTATCAGCATTAGCCATACCATCAGATATTGCAATTTTAAGATTCGTATCATAGGAAATCGTTCAATTCCGTTTAAACAGGTGATAAGTACTTTTTTACAAAGGCAGTAATAAGAAACGCAACTTATATGCCACAAATAAAAAGGCGGAGAGTAAATTATGGGGATTATTCTAACATGCTGTGTTTATTATAGTTAAAGAAAATAGAATTGGGTATCAAAGTTTTTTGGACGCACTTTATTTTATAATAAGTGTTCTCTTTTTCGACACCTCAAGATTATTTTTAGACAATATCATTTTACGATCTATAAATATTTTTTCACCAAAATCTACAGACTTACAACTTCCAAAAATTTACAGGTGAATGATTATTGGGGTTAAACCGAGAAAGGTAATAATTTAAATTTTAGGTATCTGACAACTGCTGCCAGGATCACGATGTCAAGTTTCGCGACTGATTGTGAAGAGGTTGAGAATATTATGGTGGGCAGGATATTTTCTGAAACTGTAAACATAGTGCATATTTATGATATATTTTGAAAAATTTATATTTATTTCTTACATTTTATACATTAGAAATTTCTTGAACATCCAAATTGTCCGATAATATTTAAAAGACGGGAACGAAATCTTTGGTTTTTGCGATTAAAGAGTACAATATCGATGATGGTTGGACGATTATAGTTCGGACTGATGAAAAAATATGAGAAGAAATCCCTGGGTTTTTTACTTCTTTATCATTCTTTTTACAGCAATCTTGTCCATTAACCTGGTATGGCGATTTACCCCGGTGCGTGCGGAAATAAGTCTTACTGTACAGCAGCGCCTTCGTCCATATCTAGGTGATTCTTTTGCTCTGAATGATTTCTCACTGGGATTCGGATATATGTCTTTTACAGACATATCAATCGGAATTCCGGGAGATCGATTTGTATTAAACCTGGAAGAAATACAAATAGGTTATAGTATTCATAAGCTCATATATAATAATTTTGATCCCCTTCGCGTAATTGAATCGGTCACTTTTAAAAATCCTCAATTTTTATTTATAATTGAAAAAAAAGATACTTCCCTGAACACAGACAAACCGGGACTTCAACTCTCAGAGATTTTATCAGGATTTAAAAAACTTGCAGAAATTGACCGTATCTTAATCGAAAACGGGCAAATACACTGGGGTAAAACCCATGAAGGCACCACCAAGTTGATAGCCGATTTGAATGGATTTTTAGTTATTAAAACAGCAGATTCTATCAGTTTACATTTACAGGGTAAATTATTCGAATCGAACTCTGCAGATTTGCATTTAACGGGAGATATCAATCTATACGAAGAAAATCTGGATATCCTGGCAGATGTTCAAAGCAGTTATCTTAAAGAAAGTATCCCGTTCCTAAACGGTTACAGTTTCGCTTTAAAAGAAGCAGATGCGGCTGGCAAGGTCAGATTAACCTCCGAAACTTTTCTGATAAATGATTTTAATCTTAGCGGAAAAATCCGGGTTGAAAATATGCGTGGATTGCTATTTGACCAGAATTTGCATACCGATCCATTCAATCTAACCTTCCAGAAACATCAAATGCTACTTTCGCCCGTTTCAGGACGGGTTGAAGATGGAAATTTCACCCTGTCTGGAAATTTGGGCTCCATATTTAAGCCGGAACTTAACTTTTCAATTAATTTTGACGCTTATTCCGCTAAAAATTTAAAGATATCGGTTCCTATCCTGGAATTAATGAACAAGGGACAACTGCAGGGCCATGTTGAGATTAATGGTCCCCCGTCACAAGTTTATATCAGTGGTAATGTATATTCTTCTAAACTCTACTATGCCATTGTTCCATTCTATCGCGCCAACCTGGAATTCATATACACCGATAAAATCTGGGAATTTAAAGACATTGAAACTGAAGCTGTCGGAATGAGACATAAGGGAACCGGAAAAATTAATTTTGACAAGATGAAGCTTGATCTGACTCTTGCCAGTAAGAGACCCATCGGAGCGAATGACATTCCGATCCTTGACCGCCTGAACAATACCAATATGAAATATTTTACGACGGTTGATGGCGATTTTCCCACCCTGACATTCAGGGGTAACATCCGGGGTCTGTTTGAATCTGATTCAAGTGTCATAATGCAAACCGATGCAACATTTGAACTGATTGAGGATCATATTTCAATAAGTAATTATCAGTCATTTCCCCGGGGCCTTCTCATCTCATCAAAAGTCTCTAACCTGTGGGAAAATCCTACCTTCGAAATCCTGGAGGTGAAAAATATTCCATTTGATTCACTCAGCACTTTTAGCACCTTTTCCTGGATTAACAGAAACTTTCAAGGTGACTTTCTTCTTTCCGGACCCGTAAACTTCCCCACTGTGAAACTTAATTTCAGCAATCGTCAGACCCAAGAATCTATTTTTACATTTGCAGGTAATGCTATAAATCTGATCGAATCAAACCGAAAATTTAAAGGACATTTTTCCCTGCAAAGTCAACCTAACCCATTAGAAGGAAATCTTTTACTGGAATCAAATGATAAAAACATATTTTTAAAACTGACAGTGCCGGATCTTGCCGAAGGGGATCTGACAATCGCCTATGGGGAAAATGCACCCATGCAGGGTAGATTTGATCTGCTAAAAATCCACATTGATGATTATCTCGGTAGATTAGCGGGCGCAGCTCGTGCGATTGAGGAAGGATATTTATTTGGGGACCTCCAATTTTCAGGGACTTCCAGTAAACCCCAGATTGATTTCAATATCCAAGGGGAAGACTTTATCATTAACAAAAATGGTTATTATTCTGCAACTCTTCAGGGTCGCTATAACACAGATAGCCTTAAATTCGGAAAAGCGATATTTGCCTACAATAATCATCCCATTATCGATGCTCAGTTCCAATGGGATATTATTCATGATGATTTACTCGCCACTTTCAGGGGTGAGGCCATTGAGAGCAATTTTATTGCCTCCACAATCTTCAGAGACTCCACCCTAGTCCAGGGCGACATGAATTACAAGTTGGATATTAAAGGATCCTCAGTACGTCCATATATAGCCGGTACGGTCTTCATGCAGGAAGGATTGTTAAAAAATCGTTCTTTTTCCAGACTTAATCTGGCGTTTGAAGATTCTATCCCACCATCAGCAAGCCTGTTCAAGATTAATGATCATTATTTTAAAATTCAGAAATTGGAATATGTCGATAAACGGAATTATTTGGTGGAAATATCAGGAATCTTACCCACCAACAGGCTTTCACCGATGAGATTACAGCTGAATGCAGAGGGTAATTTTCTGGCAGAATTACCTGCATTCATCGATTATTTCAGAAATCCCCTTTGCCTGGGTGAAGTTTCCTTGGAGATCTCTGGAACCAGAGAAAATCCCAAAATAGAGGCAGGACAGCTTACTGTATATAATGGAAGGATGGAATTTGAATCTGTTATTCCCCCTTTAACAAATATCAAGGCTGATATTGAATTAAAGGCGGGTTCTAAATTTTTGAATATTCGCAACATTGAAGGCAAGATTGATAATCAGCAGGTCAGAATTTATAATCTCGACAGTGTAAAAGTGCAGGATAATTATCTGGAACCCTGGAATTTCGAAGAGATCGGAATAAATTTTGGAACATTGGTACTTGAGACAAAGGAACGGGGAATACCGCTCTCAATTCCTGGTTTGATGAATCCCGGGGATATCGGATATTTTGCAGCGAAGGGCAAGGAGGAATCTGAGGTATTTTATTTCTATGGACCGGTGGATAAACCTCAAGTTCGAGGTAAGGTCATTCTGACAGAGAGCAGGGTCACTTTTCCCTTCCTGGTTAATGAGGAAGAAATTGCCGACTTTGAGGAAGACAAGGTTATGGATTTTCTGATGAACATCAATTGGGATGTGAAAGTTGAAGCTGGTACCGGAAACCGATATTTTGTTGATATACCTGCCATCATCGGAGAAGTCTATCTGGATCTGAATATCGATAACGTCTCTGAAGGATTAGAATTCACGGGACGCCTGTCTGATGAAACCTTCAGAGTAGGTGGAAGTGTAGAATCCACCCGCGGTCGGGTGGAATATCTGGATATGAATTTCCGGGTTGATCGGTTTGGGGCGATTTTCAATAAATTTGAACTTTTCCCGGAGGTGTATGGACGGGCCTGGACTACTGCCCGGGATTCCACTGATTTTCCGCGTGATATATACCTGGTATTGTACACGATCGATCCCGAGACAAAGCAGGAGGTAGCACGCGGCAGGTGGGAGGATTTTCGTTTTAAACTTGTTTCAAGTGATCCTACCATTGGTGAGACCCAGGAGAATGTACTGGCCTATCTCGGCTATTCGGTGGATAATATTTCAAGTAAAGCTGGAGATATCGGGGCTACTCTCACAGAAAATCTTCTAATCCGGCCGCTGGTCAGACCCTTGGAGAGAAAAATGGAACGGGGGCTAAAACTTGATTATGTCAGGGTTAGTCTGCAGATCACTTCCAATCTCCTTTATTATGGTTTGCAGCCCCGATGGAAATTTCTTCCTGAATCCAGCTATCTCAGATACGGATACATAAATACATTCGACCCGGCTATGCTGCTGCTGCAAAGCTCAGAAATCACAATTGGTAAATACTTGTTTTCTGATATCTACTTTACCTATTCTGGACAATTGGTCTCCATATATGATGAACCTAAATTTGGCTTAAACCACCGTTTCGGAATTGAATATCGGCTGCTTCAAAATCTTTTACTGGAATTTGAATATGATCGATTTCTTTTTGAGCCAACGTACTATGACCCAACTAATGTGCAGGATTTTCGAATTCGTTTGAAACACTCATTTAATTTTTAATTGCAATAAAGTATCGAAAAAATTAAGTTATTGGGCTTTTAAATAAAAGAAATGTCAGAATCTATGAGACGATTACATTATCTCCAAATTGCTTTCTTCTTCATCCTGCTGTTTGGAGCGACAGGCTTTGCACAACCTCAAAAATTCAAAATTAATAATATTCGTATCGAAGGAAACGAAAAGGCCGATTCTTCGATTATTTTGTTAAATTCAGGATTGCGGACCGGTGAGGAAATAACTTCCGAAGATATCCAAAAAGCCGTAAAAAACCTCTGGTCACTGAAACTCTTCTCCGATATAAAGATATTTGTGGAGAGGCAAACTTACAGTGGATTAGATCTGTTAATCAAGCTGGAGGAGTTTCCCCGTCTCGACGGTTGGATTGTTGAGGGAAATGACAAGTTGAAAAAAAAGGATGTCGATGCTGAATTACAGTTTTACAAAGGTATGGTTTTAACACCATTCAAAATGTATAAAGGAAAGAGAAATCTGATACGGAAGTACAAGGAAGAGGGTTATCTTCTCGCCAAAGTGACCATCGATACGGTCTATCGTGATACCTATACCGTCCTGGCCGAGGTTAAGATCGATGAAGGTCAGAAAGTTCAGGTCAAAAAAATTCGCATTTTCGGAAACAATTTTCTTACCGAAAAGGAGCTGAAAAAGCAATTCAAGGGGATCAAGGAAGACCGTTGGTGGCGCGGTGCAGATTTTAATGAAAAGAAGTATCAGGAAGATTTGTCAAATCTACTTCTCTATTGCCGTAAAAAAGGATTCCGAGACGCTGAAATACTTAAAGATTCTCTCTATTACAGTGAAGATAAAAAAGACATGTTCATTGATGTGCACATCAATGAAAATCAGCAATATTATTTTGGAGCAGTGACATTCGAGGGAAATACCGTTTTTTCTGAACAGGAATTAAGATCACAGTTGTTATTTGAAAAGGGAGATATTTACAACCAGGAAGATTTCGAAAAAAGTATCCGAGAAAACATTCAAAATCTGTATTACAACCAGGGGTATCTGTTTGCCAATATTCAGCCATTGGAAATTCCGGCCGGCGAAGATACGGTAGATATTAATATTCGCGTTAATGAAGGAAGTGTCGTCCGGATTAAAGAAATCATTATCACAGGAAACACGAAAACGAACGAGAAAGTAGTACGCCGGGAACTTAAAATCTATCCCGGAGACACTTTTAACCGGGCCAAACTGGAAAGAAGTGTCCGGGACGTATGGGTACTCAACTATTTCGCCAATGTTGTTCCAGATGTAAAATTAATTGAGGGTGATGACAAACATATCAACCTGGAAGTGAATGTAGAAGAAAAATCAACTGATACTGCCAATATGTCTGCTGGTTACAGTCAACGCGATGGTATGATCGGGAGTGTCGGATTAGCACTAAACAATTTCTCCCTCGCCCACCCGCTGGGGGGTGGCGATGGTCAACGTCTGGCTTTCGACTGGTATTTCGGAAGGTATTATCGATCTATCTCACTGAGTTTTACCGAGCCCTGGACTTTTAATACACCGACGCTGACAGGATTCTCCCTGTTCAACACCCGCAGCGGCGGAGGATTTTATCCATGGGATCGTACGGTTCGCGGAGGATCAATTCAACTTGGGCGACGTTTTCAGTGGCCCGATAATTATTTCCGCGGTGACTGGATATTTCGGGTTGCAGAGACCAAAATATTCAATGTTCGTGACCCTGATTTGCTGAGTAGTTATTTATTCTATGACCGACCCACGACCCAGATCAGCCTGACACAAATTATTCAACGTGACAGCCGGAATCGACCGGAATTCCCGTCCCAGGGTTCTGTATATTCATTAATGACAGAGATTTCCGGTGGACCGTTGCAAGGTGACGAAGATTACCTGAAAAACATTTTTACTGTTGAGTGGTACATTCCCACATTTGCAGGATTTGTTTTATATACCCAGTCAAAGTTGGGGGTGATCAGCGGATTATATAAAAATTATTATATCAATCCCGGAGAATTATTCTATATGGGAGGATCAGGCCTGAGTTTCTCGGAAGGTTTACGAGGATATGATGAGGGTGTGGTTGGCCCCATCAGTGCTTCCGGCCAACCCCTGGGTGGGAAGTCTATGTTTAAATTCTCCGCAGAATTTCGAATACCAATTGCACCCAATCCCACCATATTCGGACTATTTTTCCTGGAAGCTGGAAATGTCTGGAACAGCTTTGACGAAACAAACCTGCAGGACCTTAAGCGAGGGATGGGATTCGGGGTAAGACTTTTCATGCCGATGATCGGCATCATTGGGGTTGATTTTGGATACGGGGTCGACTATTTCACTCCAAGGGGATTCCGTACTGGCCGCTGGAAAACGCATTTTCAATTTGGAAGATTTTAAATTTACTTATAGAACATAATTATACTAAAAAAATTAAATCGCAGGAGGTTAGAGTGAAAAATTATCGAATGTTCAGTGGGACCATTATTCTGTTATTGATTGTATTGTTAGGCTGGAATCAGAGTTATGCTCAGAACAAAATCCGTTATATTGATTCCCAAAGGATTTTAAATGAATTTCCGGAGGCGCAGGAAGTACAAAAGAAACTTGATGGGATCAGAGCAGGGTATGAATCTGAATATAACACCATGCTGCAACAGTATGAGGCCCTTGTGAAAGAAATTGAAAACCAGAGCCTTTTATTGAGTCCAGAAAAGAAAGCCGAAAAGGAATCAGAAGCTCAGGAACTGGCGATGAATATTGAACAATTCCGCTATCAAAAACTGGGACCTCAGGGTGAATTATACAAAAAAAATATGGAACTAACACAACCTCTTTATGACAAGATTAACCAGATAATCCAGAGAGTCGGGGAAGCTGAAGATTATGATTACATCCTCGACGTTGTCCCCGGTTCGGTCCTTTATGCAAAACCGATGTATGATATCACAAACCGAATTATTGAAGAACTCAGCAAACAGTAATACAAGTTTACGATTGTTCCAGAAAAGGCTGAAATATGCTCCCATATTTCAGCCTTTTTTATGACATTTATTTCTTTATTTGGAATTTAGCTTTTTTTTATAATAATTTGATTTTCCAAAAATATTCTAATCACATAAATCAAGAATATATAAGGATTGATATCCATGCCTGAATTCACTTTAAAGGAATTGGCAAGCAAAGTAAAGGGCCACATTGTGGGTGATTCCGCCACCCGTATCCACGGGGCGGCAAAAATTGATTCTGCTGCAGAGGGAGAACTTACTTTTCTGGCAAATCCCAAATATAAACCTTTTCTTGATCAAACCAGAGCAAGTGCGGTGATTATCGACCAGAAAATGGAATATGACCTCCCTCTTCCCGCGATACGGGTTGATGATGTCTATTTCCGCTTCCTGCAGATCTTTCTCATTTTTAATCCACCGAAAGAAATCCTGGAACCGGGAATTCACCCCACGGCAGTCATTCATCCTTCTGCAGAGCTGGGAAAAAAGGTTGCCATTGGTGCACATGTAACCATCGGAGAAAATTGCAGGATTGGTGACGGAACCCGTATCTTACATGGTTGTGTAATCATGAATAACGTGGAAATCGGGAAAAACGGATTACTTTATCCGCTGGTATCCATCCGGGAAAATTGTCAGATCGGGGACCGTGTCATCCTTCATAATGGAGCCGTGATTGGCAGTGATGGATTCGGCTTTGCACCTTATGAAGGAACATTTCATAAAATTCCCCAGATCGGGCGGGTACTGATAGAAGATGAAGTAGAGATTGGCGCTAATTGCACCATCGATCGGGCTACCATGGGAGAAACAGTTATTAAAAAGGGTGTCAAGCTCGATAATCTGGTGCATATTGCCCACAACGTCGAGGTTGGGGAATGGACCGTAATGGCTGCCCAATCAGGTATTTCAGGCTCAACCAAAATCGGGCACCATGTGATGGTAGGCGGTCAGGTAGGAATGGTGGGACATATTACCATCGGAAACTATGTCCAGATAGGGGCCCAATCCGGTGTTCCCAAAAATGTGCCGGATAAGGAAATTATCTTTGGTTATCCTGCCAGACCGATTATGCGTACCAAAAGAATCGAAGCGGTGATTAATCAACTCCCGGAACTTCTTAAGCGGATTCAGAAATTGGAAAAAGAGATTGAACAGTTAAAATAGACCGACTGCTCCAATTTATAAATATTGAATGGGACCTGTCAACAACCAGCAGGTAAACTTGGAAATCATGGAATCCCCGCATACTGCGTTCTCGTGCAACTTGATGAATGGATTTCTGCTTTGGAAAAATTAAAATAATTATTAATTTACGGAATTAAGATCGAATCATATTGGCTACTATTTCTCATTAACGTGAGGAAATCATTTCAATGAATAAAATGCAAAAGACGATTGGCGCCACAATTTCATATACCGGCACAGGCTTACATACCGGGTCAACCTCGACGATTACCTTCCGGCCAGCACCTGAAAACCATGGCATTATCTTTGTCCGGACTGATGTAAATAAGGATCTTGAGATTCCGGCACTGGTTGATTTTGTAGCGCCCGATAATGGGATCGACAGTCTCCGCGGGACAAACTTTCAGAAAGATGACGTGAGCATTTACACCGTGGAACATGTCCTGGCGGCCGTTGCCGGGCTTGAAATTGACAATTAAAGGATTGAAAAAGATTCTCCGGAGCCCCCGGTTGGCGATGGCAGCTCTATGCCCTTTGTGAATGTTCTGCTGGAAGCCGGTTTAGTAGAGCAGGAACAACCAAAAAACTATCTGATCATTGAAGAATCAACCTATTTTCATGACGAAAAACGAGGAATAGATCTGATAGCTCTCCCGCTGGATGATTTTCGGATTTCAGCAATGATCGATTATAAAAATCCGGCCCTGGGGAGTCAGCATTCAGGATTATTTTCACTGGAAAAGGAATTCATCGTAGAATTTGCCCCGGCGCGGACCTTCTGTTTCCTGCATGAAGTCGAAATTCTGATCGATCAAAATTTAATTAAAGGGGGTACCCTGAATAATGCCGTGGTTATTTGCGACAAAAAGCTGGATGAAGTCAACCAGAAAAAAATTCGGGAGACACTCAATATAAACGGACAGGTATTTATCGGAGAGAACGGGATTTTAAATAATACCCAGCTCCGCTTTAAAAACGAACCGGCACGGCATAAAGTCTTAGATGTATTAGGTGATTTATTTTTAGTAGGCGCCCCCATCAAAGGTCAGATTTTAGCCGGACGACCGGGACATAAAAGTAACATTGAATTTGCCCGAAGATTAAGATCGCTCTTTCAAAAACAGCAACTTACCCGTAAATATCAGGATGTTGCACGAAAGGGTATTGTCTTTGACTTCGAAGCCATTCAACGGATTCTTCCCCATCGCTATCCTTTTTTACTGGTCGATCGGATTATCGAATTCGAAGCCGGCAAGCGGATTGTCGGTCTGAAAAATGTTACCGGAAACGAAGAATTCTTTCAGGGACACTTTCCAGGACATCCCATAATGCCGGGTGTCTTAATTATTGAAGCGATGGCACAAACAGGTGGTATCATGTTGCTGAATGCAGAGGAAAATCCCGGCGATAAAATGATGTATTTCATGGGATTGGATAATGTTCGCTTCCGTAAACCGGTAATTCCGGGCTCTCAATTGATTTTCGAACTGGATCTGCTGAAAAAACGTACCTCCAGCGTTAAAATGCAAGGGAAGGCGTTTGTGGATGGGGAACTGGTTGCCGAGGCGGAAATGATGGCAGCCATACTTGATCTAAAAGAAGTGTGAACATTTCAAGGAGATAAATTTGGGGAAAATTCATCCATCAGCACTCATTGATCCCAAAGCACAGATCGGCGAAAATGTGGATATTGGTGCCTTCAGTACCATTAATGAGGATGTCATTATCGGGGACAATGTTAAGATTGGAACCGGCGCATATATTGATTCCGGTACCCGACTGGCAGTAAACTGCCAGGTTGGCCATTATTCGGTTCTGGGTGTCCCTCCGCAAGACTTAAAATTCAAAAACGAAAAAACCTACCTGGAAATAGGAGAAAATACCATCATCAGAGAGTTTTCAACCTTACACCGTGGGACAACCTATCATTATAAATCGGCCATTGGAAAGAATTGTTTTATTATGACCTATGTCCACGTAGCTCATGACTGCCTGATTGGTGATAATGTTATCATCGCCAACGCAGTGAATATGGGGGGACATGTGGAGATTGATTCATATGCAACTATAGGCGGATTAACAGCTATTCATCAGTTCGTTAAAATAGGCCAGCATGCCTTTGTCGGGGGAGGATTACGCGTTAACAAGGATATTCCTCCATACATTCGAGTTATGGGAGATCCGGTCCGATACGGGGGAACCAATTTTATCGGTTTGGAGAGAAAAGGATTCAGCAAAGAATCTATTTTAGAAATCAAGCGTGCCTACCGGATGATTTACCAATCCAATGATACCGTAAGTGAAGCCACAGATAGAATTAAAAAGGAACTCAAATCTCTCCCAGAGATTCAGCAAATCGTAGATTTTATTCACCGGAGTGAGCGGGGAATCCTTCGTGGACAGGCTTGATCACCCAGACTGGTATTTTTGGTCCTTTCAGGATTATTCCGGCGATTATAATATGATGGCAGATCACTGGTTGGCCAGAAACTTCGGAAAGGAAATAGATCGGCCAATACTGCGGTTTTATGGTTGGCAACCAGCCTGCATTTCGTTGGGATATCATCAAAATGAATCCGATATTGATCAACAACGCTGCCGGAATCAAAAAATCGATGTGGTTCGAAGACCGACCGGGGGAAGAGCGATTTTACATGCCTCAGAACTAACCTATAGTGTTATTTACCCCTACAAAAATTTAGATATTCATGATTTCTACCGCCTTATCCACATTCCCTTTGTACTTGCACTGCAGGAAATGGGAATACCTGCATCTTTTGAACCAAGTCAGGCAGATTTCCGGAACATTTATAAAACCGACCGGGCTTTTCTTTGTTTTGCGACATCAGCAAAATTTGAAGTGGAAATTTCCGGTAAAAAACTCATCGGGAGTGCTCAACGAGTCTATGAAAATGCTATTTTACAGCATGGATCAGTTTTATTCGGATCTCAGCATCAGGATTTGGTCGATTTTTTAAACATGCCCGATTCACGTCAGAAAGAAATGAAAAACTATATGGTAAAGCACACCACTTCAGTATGGGATTACCGGAAAAATCTGCAGGCAGCAGAGCTGGCGGTAACGATTCACGATAAATTTTGCGAGGAATATGCAATTACTTTTTATCCTGTTCAGAAAAATCTGCGGCTTTACAGTAAATTAATAAATCTAACGGATTCTGCGGAATTTTCGATCGTAAAGAACTTTAAACCTTTGAAACAAATTTATCCCTGATAACGTTGCGATATAAGTATTAAAAAAAAGTACTGAAAAGGAAACATTTCAGAATAAAATGCATCTAATAATCAGCACATAAAGAGAATGGTCAATCAATGAGTTATTTATCCATATTTTTTGTTATCAGTGTTTTAGTTTTTTTCCATGAACTGGGTCATTTTCTGTTCGCCAAATTATTCGGAGTGCGGGTAGAACGTTTTTCCATCGGATTCCCTCCCCGCCTGTTTGGAATAAAAATCGGGGACACCGATTACTGTATTTCAGCCATTCCGTTCGGGGGTTACGTAAAAATGACCGGGGTGATCGATGAAAGCATGGATACCAGTAAGCTGACCGGCGCCCCCTATGAATTTTCATCTAAAAATTGGTGGCAGAAAACCCTGATCCTGGTGGGGGGAGTCACCATGAATGTTGTCCTGGCATGGGTCATCATGAGTGGATTACTGCACTTTGAAGGTCAGCAGGTTATTCCTTCCACGACTGTAGGGTATATGATTGAAGATGGTATTTCACAATCTGCCGGCATCCAGGTGGGAGATAAAATCCTTTCTATTAACAATGCCCCGGTAAACACCTGGAATGATGTCATTGAAAATTACATTTCTAATCTGGGAAATCAGATTACTTTCACTATAGAAAGGGCAGGCGAAGTACAGGAGGTTATATTTGGAGCGGAAATTTTGGCTCAAAATGCTTCAGAACAGCTTGATATGGCACCACAAACTCCTGCCCGGGTGGGAAATATATTGCCCGAATCACCAGCTTCCAGGTCTGGTTTACAGCGTGGCGATCGTATTATCAGTATTGCGAATATGCCAACGGCAAGCTGGGATGAAATGACCGAAATTATCCGTAATAATGCAAACCAACCCTTAGGTTTTCAAATAGAACGCAACGGCCAAATTATTGCAAAGACAATAACGCCCGAAGCGGTTTCTCAAATAGACGAAAACGGGAAGGATTTCATCGTCGGACAGATCGGTATTAACGTTTATATTGAACGGGAAGCCCTTCCCTTTTTTGCTGCTCTCAATGAAGGATTTCAAAAAACCGTATTCATAACAGGTTTAAATATAAAAGCTTTATGGTGGCTGGTGACTGGTAAAAAATCAGCCCGGGATATGTTGGGTGGTCCCATTATGATTACCAAACTTGCAGCTGAATTTGCAGAAGTAAGCTTCTCCAGCTTGCTGGAACTGATTGCCAACCTGAGCATTATGTTGGCACTGATTAATATCTTGCCGATACCAGCCCTGGATGGAGGCCATATCACGATTGTTCTGCTGGAAGAGATTCGGAGAAAACCACTGAGTACCCGCACCAAGCTGAAAATTCAGCAGGTAGGTATGGCAATTCTTCTATTGCTTATTGTCTTTGTGATGTATAATGATATTTTGAGACTCCTGTAAAAATTTCCCGACCCGTGAATCCGGAAATTGACTTTCCGGATTCTTCCCGAAATAATCTCTTGATCAGATCAATCACTTAGTTTATGATTTATCAGCATAGCTTGCATTTGAGTGGCGGCACTCAGCAAAATAAGTATAATAATGAGTTTTACGATTTTATCTTTCTGTTGAAACCATTCCACTGACCCATTAAATTTAGGATTTTGTAAACATAAGAGACCCAATGATTCAAAAAAGGAGAGATTCCCATGCCAACCATCAGCCATCAAATTTCTGATTTTGCCGTCAACCTGAAATATGAGGACTTGCCTGCAGAGGTTATCTTTCAGGTCAAAAGATTCCTGTTGGATTCTATTGGGTGTGCTTTCGGTGGGTGGGACACCGAGGATGTCCAGATTCAGCAGGCCCTGCATGAAAAAATGGGTGGGACTCCTGAAGCGACCGTATTTGTTGGTGGAACCAAACTCCCCATCAATCATGCTGCACTCATGAATAGTCTGCTGATCCGGGCTCTCGATTATAATGATATTTACTGGGAGGAAGATCCATCCCATCCCAGTGACATTATTCCCGCTGCGCTTTCACCCGCGGAAGCCCTGGCAAAAGATGGTAAAGCAGTCATTACGGCAATTGTACTCGCCTATGAATTTGAGCAGCGCATGTGTGAATTCGCCCATCCCGGAATCCGGGAGAGAAAATGGCACCATGCGACCCTGACCGGATTTGTATCTCCCATTGTTGCCGGCAAGATTTTCGGATTGACCGTGGATCAGATGGTCAATGCCATTGGAATCTCAGGCAGTCGCTGCTGTACTCTGGGGGCTGTAACTGCGGGAAAACTGACCAACATGAAGAATACCGTGGATCCCATGGCGACTCAATCCGGGGTTATTGCGGCTCAGTTAGCTTTAAAGGGATATAGCGGTCCGGAACATGTGATTGACGGGAAGGAAGGACTGGTTGATACTTTCGGGCCGGAATTTGAATTGAACCTTCTCACCGAAAATTTGGGAAAAGACTGGCGAATTTTACGCTGTAGTATGAAAGCATTCGCCGCAGAAGCACTCACACATTCACCTATCACCGCTGTATTGAAAATAACCAGGGAAAATCGCTTAAAACCTCAGGATATTGCAGAAGTAAATGTCAAGACAGTGGCAAGGGCTGCAGATATTCTCTCGGACCCATCTAAATACAAACCAACCAGCAAAGAGACAGCAGACCACAGCCTTCCTTATTGTCTGGCTGCTGCTATTGTAGATGGTATGGTCACACCGGCACAGTTCACCGATGCAAAATTAAAAGATCCCCAAATCTGGGAACTGCTCCCTAAAATTAAAGTCAGTGCCCATGCTGAATTCGAAGAATTATTTCCCCGCCTGAAGGCCACTGAAGTGACGGTAAAAACCACCGGTGGAAAATCCCACACCTTGCGAGTGGATTATCCCAAGGGTGATTATCGCGATTCCATGAGTGAAGAAGAATTACTTTATAAATTTGACAGCATGGTGCTCCCGAAAGTATCTCAGGCAAGAAGGGATCAAATGGTCGACCTGATCATGAATCTGGAAAAAGTAAAAAATATGAGGGATTTTATGTCTGCCATGATGTAATATGGTCCGTGAATGGAAATGCCGTCTGCACTGGAAACCATTGTCATTAAATGATCAGTTTTTTCATAAATTCATCAATATTTTTAAGAAGTCCCTCTATTTGATCTGTAAATCCCTTTTCATATAGAGGGATTTTTCTTAGTGCCAAAGCCTCGATATAGAGTTCTTTCAAATTCACCAACAGTTCTTCGCGATCACCAGAAATTGTCCCGCTGGAAGTCCAATTCCTCATGTCAGGTTGATAGATTTTAAAATCTGCCTCTATTCGATAGTATTGATCATAACCCAATGATGTTAATTCACTGGTATATTCTGAAATAACCTTCTGAATATGATCATGGATGATTTCAAGATTTTTACCTTCAAAAAAATCCATTTTTAATAGGTATGTCCGGGTAAGTAACAGCTGTAATTGGGATAAGTCAGCTGTTTTTTTAGATTTTTTATTTAAGGCCACGGCCTGATAAAGATCTGATTCCAGTTCACGGAGGAGGGTCAGTTTTTGCTCATCTTTTTTTATTTTATTGATATTTTCGAGTACAATATTGGCTTGCACTAGATTAACCCGATTAACCTGATCTAGCGAGATTCCGGAGACAATCCGATCGCTGGCCTGCCGGGCAGCAAGAAGAGAGTTTTGCCAGTCACCCAGTTGATTATAACTTTCCATTTGCAGATATTTCAACCTGAAACAGGCTTCAGAGGTATCCTGGCACTCAAATTGGGACTGAATTAGTTGTTCATAAGCCCCTTCCGAATAAAGTGCTTCCGCATTTTTGTACTTCGAAGCAGCACAGCTGATGAATATGACAACCGTCAGGAAAAAATACAGCAGACCACTCAGGAATGAGCGGAGATTGACATGTAAGGTGAACAAGATCGGTAACCTTTCTCTTTTAAATGAATATAACCTGTGCTTCAAAAAAGAAAAAATTATATTTCAGATAGACATCTAAGTCATTGTCATTATGAGTTTTAGCAAAGAATCATCATTTACCGAGAAAAAAAATAATCCTTCCTCCAGGCGGTCTGATTCACATCATCCTGCCTGTACCTGAGAAGTGGACTACAAAACCAGGGTCAGGATGACCCGGATCAGTAATACTCAATGTATAACTGGATTATTAGAATATTGACGATAATACAACGAGTCACATTATTATGGTATTTTTCCTCCAAAAATATTAAATCCAGACTTGTAGAAATATAATTCAGGAAATATATTAAACCCTTTTACAAACATCAGAATAAAATTGGAGAATCAGATGAGTACAGATAGAATACCAAGTTTAAAAATATCCCAATATAAAAAATCGCTATGGATTCTGGCGATACTGATCACCATCTCATCTGCAGTATATCAAAGGTTAACCGGCCCTACCTACCCGATTCGCGGAAGCGTGACCCTTGAAAGTTCAGTGGTTCCTTTTAAATTACTACGTAGCGAAACGACTGATCGCGACGTTTCGATTACACTTTCAGTAAGCGATACTGCGATAGGCGGTTATGTGAAATATAAACGCTACCGATCTCATGATGAGTGGACTCAGACTCCCTTGCAGCGGAGTGGAGAGACATTGCAGGCCTTTCTGCCCCGGCAGCCGGCTGCAGGAAAAATCATTTATTATGTTTACCTTGTTGAGGATGATACCAGGCTTTCACTTACCGGAGATGAGGCAGTTATCCTGAGATATAAGGGACCTGTTCCGGCCACCGTGCTCATTCCCCATGTACTCATCATGTTTCTGGCCATGCTATTTTCCAATCGCGCCGCACTGGAAGCGCTGGATGCAGCAGGTAAACCAAAAAAATTGATGCTTTACACCGTTGCATTTTTCCTAGTAGGGGGATTTATTCTGGGTCCGGCGGTACAAAAATATGCATTCGTAGAATTCTGGACCGGTTTTCCCTTCGGTTATGATCTGACCGATAATAAAACTCTGTTCGCTATGCTGGGGTGGTTATTCGCCTGGTTTAAAAACCGCAATAATCATAGCAGCCGGATGACCATCATATTTGCGGCGCTGTTATTGCTTGCGGTCTATCTGATTCCACATAGTGTTCTAGGATCGGAGCTGGATTATACTCAGATGGAACCTCAAACCGATTAGAGATTCCTTCCATTCAGATCTTCTCAATAACTTCCGGTGGGAATTAGTATGCCTTCAACTGGGGATACGAATTTTACATCCCCCCTATTTACCCATATTTTGATTTAGGCATAATTTTTTCGGCACAAATTGCTTAAATTTGTTATTTAACGGAAGGAATGGATTGCCAGTAATCCTGATTTTTCAAGGTATATTATGATTTTCAGACAATTCAAGCCATAAAATCCGCTACTCGGAATAATAAAATTATACATTTATGCTGAAACTTAAATCGATCATTACTCCAAGTCCCGAGTTCGAATTACTTCGTGAAAAGCTATTTACCAATAGAATCCTTGCTGTAAAAGGTATCACCGGTTCCTTCCAGAGTTTTGTTTTGAACTACATTTATGAACTTTTTGAAAACACCTTACTGGTGGTGGTACCGGACACCGAACAAGCCGAAAAATTAACAGATGATCTGCAATCATTATCGCTCAAAGAACGGGTCCACTACTTCCCGCAGGCGGAAACCCTTCCGTATGATCAGGGAACATTCACCCCTGCAATTCACAGTACTAGGTTAAATACACTCATTTCCATACTGGAGAAACCGGCATGCATAATCGTGACTACACCAGTCGGTTTGATTCAACGCATATATCCACCGGCAGAAATTCAAAAGCACCTTACCTATCTGAAGCTAGGCGATGCAATCGATCGGGAGTTTCTTATAGAGTGGCTAATTGAGTCCGGTTACGAAAGGCTTCCGGCACTCGAAGAGATTGGACAATTCAGTGTCCGGGGTGGCATTATCGATATCTTTTCCTTTGAGGCAGACTCCCCCTATCGCATCGAGTTACTTGATGACCAGATTGAGTCCATCAGGGAGTTTGATATTTTGTCCCAGCTTTCCACCAGGCAGGTTGAAAAAGTACGAATCAGTGGTAAATCTTCAGAATCGTTCCCGCAAGCTACCTTATTTGAATTTCTCGGTAAAGGGTCGCTGGTTTATTGGGACGACTGGGAGAGGACGCGCAAGCTTATCCGGGAATGGCTTGACCGGGCACAGCAAATTCAATTGGAAGATAAGGAATCGGAAATTGTAATAAACTCTTCTTATGTGACAGAACCGGAATTGAAAAAAAAGTCGCAACTTTTCAGACAGGTTTTCCAGCTCCACCTGCAGACTTCTGAGGGTGAGGTGATTGATTTTAAAACTCAGGGAGCCCAGCCTTTTCAAGGAAATATAAAGCTCTTCATTAAATATTTGAACAAACATTTTGACAGAAAGCAAAAAAAACCTGATCCGATCTATGTCGTGTTTGATACACCGACCCGTCGGGAAAGACTGGAAGAAATTATTCTGGCAGAGATGGGCTGGCTCCCACCCCTGAGATTTATTCAGGGGGATATACACAGTGGTTTCAGCTGGCCAAATCGCCCGTTACAGGTACTCACCGAGCATGAAATTTTCGATCGTGTTAAAGCCCGGCGTAATCGCAGAAAATTGAAAGTATCCGGATCTATCATCCGGCAGTTAAATAGTCTGAAACCGGGTGACTATGTGGTTCACATCGATTACGGAATCGGAAAATATATTGGTACAGAGAGAATTCGAATCGCTGGTGCAGAAAAGGAGACCATAAAGATTGAATATGATAACCGCGATATTTTATATGTCAATCTGGATAAGCTCAACCATGTTCAAAAATATATCAGCGATGAAGGATTTCATCCCCAGTTAACCCGCCTGGGGAGTCCTGACTGGGAAAGAACCAAAGAGAAAACCAAAAAAGCAGTTGAAAATATTGCCCGGGATCTGGTAAATCTGTATGCCACCCGTATGAGCTCTAGCGGGACCTCCTTTTCTTCAGACAGCCTGTGGCAAAAGGAACTTGAAGCATCATTCATTTATGTGGACACGCCGGATCAATCGCGCGCCACCCGTGAAGTGAAGGAAGACATGGAGCGAAACAAACCGATGGACCGCCTGTTGTGTGGTGATGTTGGCTTCGGAAAGACAGAAGTTGCAATCAGGGCAGCCTTTAAATCTATTACGGATGGCAAGCAGGCCGCCTTTCTTGTCCCCACAACTATTTTAGCCCAACAACATTTCCATACGCTGCGTGACCGGCTGAAAAACTTTCCGGTGAATATCGAAGTTATTTCGCGTTTTAGAAGTCGTGCCGAGCAATTGAAAGTGTTGCAGAGGTTAGAAACTGGAGATGTAGATATCATTGTCGGTACACATCGAATACTCTCGCAGGATGTAAAATTTAAGGATTTGGGATTATTAATTGTGGACGAAGAGCAGCAGTTTGGGGTGAAACACAAGGAACAACTCCGTAAACTCAAAATCAATGTGGATACCCTGACCTTATCGGCAACACCCATCCCCCGGACGTTACAGATGGCCCTGATGGGGGCACGGGATTTGTCGAATATCGATACCCCTCCTCAAAACCGTTTACCTATTATTACTGAAATCTGTACCTGGAACCGCGAACTTATCTACCGTGCCATTACCTATGAAATAAATCGAGGAGGTCAGGTATTTTTCGTCCACAACCGGGTTCAGACCATAGAAGGTGTTGCGGAGATGTTAAAGCAGATCGTTCCCAAAGCGAGAATTGGTATTGCCCACGGTCAGATGCGGGAACGCAATCTGGAAAATGTCATGAATGATTTCTACAACAAAAAGTATGATGTCCTGCTGGCAACCATGATCATTGAAAACGGATTGGACATTCCAAATTGTAATACCATTATTATAAACCGGGCTGATCAATTCGGTCTGGCGCAGCTATATCAGTTGCGCGGAAGAGTAGGCCGTTCCGACCGGCAGGCCTATGCCTATCTGATTGTCCCGCCGCATGATCGATTAAGTGAGACTTCCATTAAAAGATTATATGCCATCGAAGAGTTTACAGATCTGGGTTCGGGTTTGAAGATTGCATTGCGGGATCTTGAAATTCGCGGTGCCGGAAATATGCTGGGACATCAACAGAGTGGGTATATAAATGCAGTTGGGTATGATCTGTACCAAAAAATATTACAGGAATCAGTTCACCAGATTCAGGAAGAAACCTTACCCCCAGAGCTGATTCAGAAACGGGCACCACAGGTTGATGCAGCCGTGGAAGTGGATACTGACATGTACATCCCGGATGATTATATTGATTCTGGAAATGAAAAGGTGTTGATTTATCACCGCCTCCTTAATCTGGAGAGCATGCTCAGTATCGATAATTTGGCAAAAGAATTACGGGACCGATTTGGTCCTTTACCCGAACAGGTGGTGAAACTTATTGAGATGGTAAAAATTAAATAATTGGCCGGTCAGCGTTTCATAAAACAGGTCAAAATTTATAAAAATAAGATGACTCTGACATTCGACGAGGCAGTGACAGAAAAGGATAGTTTTATTGAAAAAGAACTTCCCCGTTATATAAATCAGGATATCGCACCCCTCACTTTTAGTCAGACTAAGGGTTTTAAAGTTCACATTGACTTGAAAGGGAGTAATGTTGTGGATTACCTGAGCTTTGCAAAAAACTTCTTGCAAAACATATGATAGTCCGATAATTTTACTGGCTTTAAAACAAACACATTAGGGTATCAAAAAGCGAATTAAGGAGTCAAGATTCATGGGACGAAAGCAGATTTTTGGCATTTTCATTTTAATTGTAATAGCTGGTTTATTCAGCTGTAAAAAATCGCCTGATATAATTGCATCTGTGGGTGATTTGGACATTAGCCGCGCCGATTTCGAGAATATTTTAAGACAGAGAAGGCCGAGGATGATGATATCACAAATTCCTCTGGACGAGCGGAAAAAAATTCTGACGGACTACCTGGAAGACAAAGCAAAAGCGATGAAGGCCCGTGATCTGAATTATCACAAGGATCCCGAACTTCAGCAACAGGTCACACGCCGTGAAGAGCGAGTCCTTGCGGCTAAATACCCCGAAATCCTTATCACGGATAAATTTGTTACTCCGGAAATGGTGCAGGCATTTGCTCAGATACAATCCCGAAAACCCCGAATGATTGCCGTTGCGCTTGGTTTTGAAGAGTCTAAACTTATTCACGCTTCAAGAACCAAAGAACAGGCTATAACGATTGCCGACTCTATTTATCAGCGGGTAAAAGAGGGAGCAGATATCGCGGAAGAATCTTCCAGATATACCGATAATCCGAATCTCAAAAAACTCAGGGGATTATACAATCCTTATAGCCCCGGTGCTCTGGACCCGGAAGTAGATATTCAGGTAAGCCACGCAAAAACCTATCAATTATTGGAGCCTATTGAAACGGACCGTGGAATTTTCGTTATTCAGGTACTTGAAAGTACCGACACCTCAAAAGTCGCATTATCAGAGCAGGAGAAAGCCCGAACGAAAGTACAGATCTATAACAAATTTTATCGACCAGAAGGCGATTCCATTTATAAAGCGCTCTCCGAAAAATTCAGCCAGGAACTGGGTAGTGAAGTCTATGATGAGGGAATCGAACAATTTTTGCGTGCAGTTGAAGAATGGGCTGCTACCGGGAGACCAACGGATAAAACATTTACCGAACAGCAGCGTTCCATCGTCCTGGGTCGAATTAGTGACATCACAATAACCGCAGGCTATTTTATTGACGAATTCCAGGGAACATTTCGAACCTCCCATAACCGGTTTAATAATCATGATGCATTAAAAAATATTCTTCAGGACTATATCCAGCGATATTTAGCCTGGATCATAAAAGCCAGGGAAGCGGGAATAGACGAACTTCCCGACGTTAAAAAAATTGCAAATGATTTCATGGATGGTAAACTGGTGGAAATTTTCGAAAAAGAAGAAATTCAGGGAAAGGCCGCTCCCACCTCCGAGCAGATACAAGCATTCTATGAAAAAAATAAAGAAAACTATGTCGATCCGCAGAAGATTAAAATCTGGGAAATCGCCCTGAAGGACGAAAAGACGGCGCAGACCATTCTGAAAAAAGCAAAAATGCCGGGCACAAATTTCGAAAGTCTGGCACGGCAGTATACTGAAAAAGTACAGCTGAAGGAGCGGGGTGGAAGTCTTGGGTATCAGAGTATCAAATCTCCCCGGAAAGTAATCAAGGCTGCGTTCGATGCCGGAGAAAATCAGATCATCGGACCCGTACAGGAAAATCGTTATTTTTATATTTTGAAAACTGGTGACATTCTTCCGGAACGCAGAAAAGAACTGCAGGAAGTAGAAACCCTGGTCAAGTCAGGTGCACAGCGGGAAAATGAGCAAGCCCTTCGGGAAGAGTGGATACAAAAATTGAAGCAGGAATTTGATATCTGGATAAATGAAAAAGAATTAGAACAAATGTCTTAGGAAAACAATGAATATT
>CP070707.1:928200-935495 GCA_020350205.1 bacterium | reverse complement strand
AAGACCAATCCAATCGAATACTCTTTTCATCCCCCCCATTCGGGTTGGTTTCAGAATCAAATATTTTACATTGGGTGGTAATTGGATCTTTTCCGGAGACTGTCCATAAAGCGATTCATCCAGAGCTAACATGATATCAGAATCCTGTTGCAGTTTTGATAGATCCTTAATCTCTTGAACTGGTTCTTCGATATATTCGATTCCCACATCCTTCACAGCCCTTAAAAAAGAAATGGCTTGCGAAAAGTTCCAGGATTGATTGGCATCCAGGCGAATTTTGGGTTCCGGTCCAATACTGTCCCTCAATTCCTTAATTAACTTTATTTCCTTATCTATTGGAGACCTCCCCACTTTCACCTTCAAGGTATGATAACCTTCGGCTAATCGGTCGCTGGCATTATGCAGGATTTCGTGATTCTTACCCGTTAACAGTGCATTGATATGAATAAAAGGCTGGTAAGATTCATTTGATAAATGATACAAATGACAACTGTTCTGATTTGCCCGAAGTTGCAGCAGCGCGATTTCCATACCCCAGCGAACGGAAGGATAAAAATTATCCCATTCATTCGGTATAACCGAAATAAATTTATCCTTCCCGTCAGATTGCAAAGGAAACGCTTTCAAGAATCGGGGTGCTTCCTCTTTGAGCTGATGGCAAGCCTCCTGAATATTTTCCTGGTGCCAGCCCGGAAGAGGCGCTATTTCAGATACCCCAAAATGACCATGGTCATCAGTTAAACGGATGACCAAACCTCGACGAGAAGAATAAATCTGTCCCGAGATATTTAATGGCTTTATCAAGGAAATTTGAAATTGAAAAATTTCCAGGGAAGCAAGTTTCATAATATCCAGCCGATGGAAAACAGCAGGCTATAGATCAGAAGCAGTTTCCCGGTTGTAGCGAGGACCTGATTAAAGATGATTCCCGGTTTCTGTTCAAAAATCGTCTTAATAGAAGGGATGGCAGCTACAAATACGAAGGAGGCTGCCAGTGCATAAAGGTGGCTTTCAGTCAGAAAAAAAAGTAAGATAGGAATAAGACAGGCAATCAGCACACTCAGAAGGTATTCCCAGCGGGCAAAATTTTCGCCAAATCTGACGGCCAGAGTGAGTTTACCCGCCTTTAAATCGGATTGAACATCCCGTAAATTGTTTACCGTTAAAATAGCCATGGAAAACAGGCCCGGCGATAATCCAGCCAGAATGACCAAAGTGTTAATTTCCAGAACCTGAACATAATAGGTTCCACTCACTGCGACCACTCCAAAAAAAATTAGAACGAATATATCACCCAAACCGTTATACCCCAAGGGATACGGTCCCGCGGTATACAGGATACCAAAAAGTATCGAAAGAATTCCAATGATCAGGATTGGCCAGCCACCGCGGTAGATTAAAAAAATACCTGCCAGGATAGCCAATCCAAAAACCAACACAGTCGCCAGCTTCATTGCTGAAGGTGTAACTAATCCCGCCTGGGTAACCCGGGTTGGACCCAATCGCCCCTTCTGGTCTGCACCTCGCACAAAATCAAAATAATCATTGGAAAAATTTGTTCCGATTTGAATCAAAACAGCTGCAACGGCTGCTAAAATCGCCGAAAGCAGATGTTCCTTATTGGCACCATAGGCCATAGCAGTACCGATGAGCACCGGAGCGATAGCAGCCCACAAAGTTTTGGGCCTGCTAGCCAAAAGCCAGACACTGATATTTGAGTTTTTCATCACGGATTCTTCAATTTACAATTTTAACTAACAACAATCAATTTACAAGGGAGACTGGATACCAGTAATTTGAGGCCGGATCCCTCTGCACCTCTATCGCTTTTCCCCATTATAACCCAGTACCATATACGTCGCAGCTAATCCCCGATTTTAACTTTCCCATTTTACCGCATTAAAATTTACATCCCCCTGCCTTCCCGATCAAGGTTGCCTTTTAAATTTTGAAAAATCCGGTTTCCGTTTTTCAACAAAAGCGTTTCGGCCTTCCTGTGCCTCGTCAGACATATAATATAGCATAGTTGCACAACCCGCAAGTTCCTGCAGTCCCGCCTGGCCATCGCAATCGGCATTCATGGCGGCTTTCAGGCAGCGAATAGCGGTGGGGGAATTTGCCAGAATCTCCCGGCACCATTGAACGGTTTCCTGTTCCAGTTTTTCCAATGGTACCACAGTATTTACCAGTCCCATTTCCAGCGCCTGCCGGGCATCATATTGTCTGCACAAGTACCATATTTCCCTGGCCTTCTTCTGTCCCACAATCCGTGCCAGATAACTCGATCCGTATCCCCCATCAAATGATCCCACCTTTGGGCCGGTTTGACCAAACACTGCATTATCCGCAGCAATCGTCAGATCGCAAATGACATGTAGCACATGACCTCCGCCAATAGCATATCCAGCGACCATGGCGATGACTGGCTTGGGACAGTTCCGGATCATGCGTTGAAATTCCAGTACATTCAGACGATGAACCCCTTTTTCATCCTTGTAACCGGAATCTCCGCGAATTTTCTGATCCCCGCCGGAACAAAATGCTTTATCACCTTCCCCTGTCAGGATAATGACGCCAATATCCGGATCCTCCCAGGCATCATGCAACGCGCGAATCATCTCCGAAACCGTTAAGGGCCTGAATGCATTGCGAACTTCTGGTCGATTGATGGTAATCTTGGCAATTCCTTCTGCTTTATGATATTTGATATCGGTATATTTCTGCACTTGCTGCCATGGTATCTGACTCATTTAAATCTCCTTTAACTTTTTACAAATTTGATCAATTCCAGATAAAACCGTTCTTCATCTTCAAAATGGATATTATGTCCGCATTCCGGAACGAAGGATAATGAAATACGGGGATTATATTCTTTCATTTTAAGAGAAATATAACGATATTTTTCATCTTTTTCTCCCGCCAAAACTAAAACAGGGACGGCTATCTGTTTTACTTTATCCCAGAGGGATCTTTGTTCACCCACTCCCATTCCACGCAAAGAGGCCGGCCAGTTAGCGTTTTTATGTTTCAAACGGTTTGCGATCAAAGAATCAAACCGGGGATGATTTCGCAGTGTGGCAAACAGGGGTGCCGAATACCACTTTTCCAGAAATTCCTCAGCTGGTATCCGGCTCAGTTCTTCGGCAAGCTGCTGATCATGTTTTTGGCGAAACACCCTTTCCTGTTTATTTTCCAGGCCAGGAGAAGCAGACTCCAGAACCACTTTCTGGAAAAATTGCGGATATTGCACCGTCAAATATAATGCCAGCCGTCCTCCCATGGAATATCCCACCAGTATAGAACGGTTTATTTTTTTACTCTCAAGATATTCGATTAGACTATTCGCTGTTGAAGACATGGTATAATCTGATGCAAGGGCGGCTCTTGTTCTTCCATGGCCTGGTAAATCCAGGATAAGACATCGAAATTCTGTGGATAAACGTTGACAAACAGGTAGCCAATCATGATGAGATCCCATAAATCCATGCAAAAAAACGATCACTGGATAGGAAGGATTGCCAATCGTTTTTGAATACCAGCGAATCATATCAATGGGTTTTTTCCAGAAGCGCAATAATCTGGTGATATATTTTCATATGAAAATCGTGGTTTTCCTGACGGTTTGTTTGAACTTCAATCAGTATTGACCTCTGGTCCCGGATTGCAGACTTATAGGTCTTTTTGAAATCCTGCATGTCTCGAGGAGCCGCATATTTCAGTTGGAAAAGCCTGGCAGCATATTCAAAGGAGAGGGTGTGGGGAGTGCCAAAGTATGGTTCAAAAACCTCCTTAAATTGTGAGATGGGCAGAAATGAGAAGATGCCACCTCCTCCATTATTTATCAGTATAATAACTACAGGAACGGTAACTACCGATAAGAGTGCCAGTGAATTCAAATCATGTAAAAACGCCAGATCTCCAATTAAAAGTGTTACCGGTTTGTTGAGGGCAGCAGCAAATCCCAGTGCTGTTGAAATGGTACCATCTATACCACTGACGCCCCGATTCGCAGCAATTCGAACTTCTGCCCCACCGGAATGACCAAACATGTCCATTTCTCGGATAGGTAAGCTATTCGCTAAAAACAACAGCTGAGATGTCGGTATTAGTTCAGAGAGAGATCTGGAGATCCCCGGTTCATTTAATTCAGTTTTTTTTCCCAATATCTTATCGATATGAGATGACACCTCGCGTGAGCGATCCTTTAAATAAGTTAACCAGCGACTATCAGGTCGGGGATGAACACGTTTTTCCATCACCCGGCAGAATTCCGTCAGATGGTAAACCAGTCGCCAGCTGACGCTGTGGGTGGGGTCGCTGCGAAAGGAGTGACTGGATACCATGAGATAATTCGGTGGCTTAACTTTTTCAATAAATTGTAAAAATCGCTTGGAAGCAGTTTGTTCTCCTAGATGAAGAACAGTCTCGAGCTTGAATTTGACAGGGATATTTTCCGCCAGTAACATCAGGTCGAAAGAGGAAATCAGATTATCCTGCTGATTTCCCAGACGAAGTCCAGATAAAATATCAGCGAAAACCGGCCATCCCAATTTTATGGAAAGAGCCAGCACGGCCTGACGCTCTTCCTGCGATTTAAGTCTTCCTATGACCAATAATCCCTTCCGGGTAGAATTGATAACGTCGGCAAATCGGTCCAGATCACTGTTCATGGCAGATTTTCGTGCTACTGAATACACTGTATATGGTTTGGTGCTTGAATGCCACTGATCCAATTTTCTCAGATAACTAGGGGAAATCTTTTTGTTTACCGGGGCCAGTGGTTCTCGAAAATGGCAATTGAGATGAACCGGGCCCAAGGGATCTGAAACTGCCTGATGTACCGCATGATCGATGGTCGTTAGAACCATTTCCGGATTAATTTCTTCGTTGGGGCTGGGGAGGTCGAAATGCCAGCGGACATAATCTCCAAAAAACTTCGATTGACGGATAGTCTGATTTGCCCCAGTTTCAATTTTTTCCGCCGGGCGATCCGCTGAGAGAATAATCAAAGGAACATAATCCATGGCGGCTTCAACAACGGCCGGAGCGTAATTCGCGATAGCGGTACCTGAGGTACAGATAAGAACCGCAGGTTTCATTCGACCCCGGGCATAGCCAAGTGCATGAAAAGCGGCTGAGCGTTCATCATAGATGACAATAGTCTTTGCATCCGGATGGCGGGCAGCGGCCACGGTAAGTGGGGTGGATCGGGAACCCGGAGAAATACAAAAATAGTCTATACCGTTACGGATTAGCTCATCAATGATCAAAGAGCCCCATAACATATTCAAATTTTCATGATGTAAGGTCATAGACCGGTAAAAAGATTAGTAAAATTTTTCAGTTTATTTTCAACTTCCTGCCATTCCTTGACAGGTTCTGAACCACTAACGATGCCCGCCCCGCCGTATATCAATGCCTCCTTTTTATACATCAGGGCAGAGCGCAGGGCAACTGCAAATTCAGTTTTCTCACGGCTCAACCATCCAATTGGGCCGGCATACCAACCCCGATCAAAGTTTTCAAGCTTTTGAATATGATGCAGGGCAGTCGGCCGGGGAATTCCTGCCACCGCGGGTGTTGGATGGAAAACCTCAAGTATCTGTCCATCGGTGGTATGGGTTTTCAATAAACCCTGAAATTGGGTTTGCAGATGTTGAACATACGCCAGTTTTATCACCTCTTCCCTGCTCACACAGGACCACTCTGAACATATATCTTGTAAATTTGTTTCGATTTCGCCAGAAACCCATCGATGCTCTCGCTGTTCTTTACCGTCGTTCTTCAGTTCTTTCTCAAAATGAGCATCTTCAGTTGTATTTTTGCCCCGCGGTCGTGTTCCGGCAAGGGCCTCACTGTATATTCTATCATCCCGCCTTGAATACAAAAGTTCGGGGGAGACACCCATGAAAGTTAAATCAGGATTCAACTGGAAAAAAAAGAAAAAAGAATTTGAATATTCTTGCCGTATTTGCCGAAAAATGCTGAGGGTATCAAGTGGCTCCACAAATTGCAAAAGCGATTTCTTTGCCAGCACAATTTTATCAAGCTCTTTTTTCTTTAACATGGACAGGGCATGGTTGACCCGGTCTATCCATTCCTGTTGTCCTGGAATTTCTGTCCGGCTATTACACCGGATTGCTGTCTTTGTACCAGGAAAATTCATGTCGGGATTCCAGTTAGTCAAGACCAATCCCAGCATGCGTTGTCTTTCTTGAATATTTTTTTGAGGGGAGTAATTATAGGTAAGAATCTGCTGTTGTGGTGTCTGAAAAATTTCCAGGGCTGGTATAAAAAATTTATAATTTCCAAACAGCTGCCACTCCGGGGAATTTTGCGAGCCAGGATTAAAACGCAGACCACCAAAAAGTCGTAACTCGGGATGAGATTTATCCAAAATCATTTGAATATCGGAAAAAAGTTTTGCATAACCAGGCCAATTCTGTGCTGAGAATTGAAAAACGGATCCTGCGGTGGCATATGCATTCTGACTCTGACGGTCCGACCAATAAAATTTAGGATAAAGCCGCATCCCACCGAGCCAGTCAAGTAAATCCATTTCCGGCAATTCAACTTTTGCCCGCCAGAATTTCTTGTCACCGGACTGGTTTTCACCGACCTGCCCGCTTAAACGGTCCTGTACCTGTACAATATCGAAATGACCAGACAGGTTTGGCTTCATCTGATTTACACCTGCTTCCTTAGCATGAAATCTCCTACCCAAGCCGGTCTCCCTGATAAATAGAAGCGATCCCAAAACTCAGAGGATAATCTGAAACTTCCTGAAATCCGGCTGCCTCCATGACCTGATTGAATGCCAGGCCATAAGGAAAAGACTCCACTGTCTGGTTCAGATAACGATAGGCGTATCGATCCCCGGAGATCACACCACCCAGCCAGGGTAATATTTTGCGAAAATATAACAGGTAAAGTTTCCGGAATAATTTATTGCCAGGTAATGAAAATTCCAGTATGAGCAGGCGACCTCCTGGTTTTAGTACCCGCAACATCTCTGCCAGACCTTGTTTGATATCTATTAAATTCCTTATACCGAAAGCGATGGTGATTACATCAAAACTCTGCGAAGAAAAGGGTAGCCACAAGGAATCACCCGGAATTAATACTATTTTTTTATCAAATGAATACCGATGAATTTTGTGACGGCCATGTGTCAACATTTCCTGTGCCATATCCAGACCAACACCCCTTTTCAGCTTCTGACTTCCGGAAAATAATGTCAGCAAGACATCTCCGGTACCGGTGGCTATATCCAAAACCATTTGATCAGACTTTGC
>CP070707.1:867614-928100 GCA_020350205.1 bacterium | reverse complement strand
ATAAATCGAATTCTTACATTTTTCCTCATATCAGGAACCTTTTTCAGGAGAGATTGCAGGGATTTCCATAGTATTAAGGGATTTTGGGTGGCATTCAGATTTCCGGTATGGACAATGTCAAATTTTTTCGTATTCAATTTTGGGTCCTCCAGAAAATCATCAGGATCCCAACCGTTGGGTATAATAGAAGTTTTTTCTTTTTGCAGATCAGGATTGACTTTGGCCTGGAGACTTTTGGCGATGCTTCGGGAAACGGTAGTTATATAATCGGATTGTCTGAGCACCAGATTCTCTAAAGATTGATCGAGCTTCCGGGTAAAGAGGCTTCTGTGGCTGACTTTATAGTATTGAATATCGGTCCAGGGATCACGAAAATCAGCAACCCAGGGGAGTTTAAACTCTTTATTCACCAAATAGGCAATTAATTGGAGTGAATGGGGTGGTGAGGAGCTAAAAACGGCTTGTATATTTTCCTTCCGGATGATTTTTCTGGCTTTAAGGTAACCGGGGAAGATCCAGCCTGCCCGTGCATCCGGGATGAAGAGTTGGGTTCGTAACCAGCGAAAAATTTTTTCCGGAACATGATTGGTTTTTTGAGTCAATTGACCAACCGGCAAAACAGAGGTGGGTTTTTTACCGGTCAATTTTTTATAAAATGTAAAAGGCTCATAGGTTTTTGAATAGTATACTTCCCAATGCGGTCTTACTTCATTTTCAAGGGAATGATCCAGATAGGCAAATTCACCATTTTTTACGGTTAAAATTACGGGCTGCCACCCAAATTGAGGAAGATATTTCGCGAATTTCAAAGCTCGTTGCGAACCCGGTCCTCCGGCAGGAGGCCAATAATAACTAATGATTAAAACCTTTTTCATGCTTTAAGATTTCCGGTTCTTCAAAATGGCCTCTAAAGCAGGGCGGTATTGAATTAAAAGCGACAGTAAAACCAGAACATAAATCGCAACTAAGCTGATGAGGGAGACCCGCAAACCTGCATAGTATGATTTGGGTTCAAAATAAAATTTAAGGGTGTGAGTACCCGCGGGAACGACCACTGATCTCAATAAGTGATTGGTTTTATAGATTTCTAAATCGGTAGATTCATCCAGAACTGCCCGCCATCCGGGAGGATACATGATTTCAGACAATACCAGCAAGGCCGTTTTATCTGTAAATACATCCAGTGTTATTAATTCAGGCGTAAAATTTGTGATGGTGAGGGTGCTACTGTCTGGATTACTGATTTCTCCGGCTGGTTTTTTTTCCAGAATGGCAGTTCTGGCCGGTTGAAAATCAGGAGAATTGAGAAATTTTAATCTCTCGATGCCGTCGGAAATTACCTGGTAATTTTCTACAAAATAGGCTCTGGGGAGACTTTCCTTAACTTCATAGGCAAAGAGATTTTGATCGGGTAGAGCAGCAACCATAGTCAGCCTGGATGAGTTAACTTGCTGATTCATGATCAGGTACTTGGTATTCAACATATTAAGCACATTCCAGTTAATCGGATATTTTCCCTCAATATGTTGATAGAGACAATTATCAGCGATTTCCTGTATTACCTGGAGTTTCGCGGGAGAGTATCCCCCTATGGATTGGTGATGATATACCCAGTGTACATCTGAAAATAAAGGACCGAAAGGAAATACCCGATATAAAGAATTATCCTTTTGGATCTCTCGGTCAATGTCATTCGCTCGGTACTGTTGCTCAGCACTCGCAGGATTGATAAATTTCCCCTTCAGATAAGGGAGATTGAGGATCATAAAATCAAGAATAATAATGCCAAATAGAATTCCCCAGACGTATTCTCGGCGAAACCAGTTTCGAATAATTCCAAAAATACCGATGATTGCCCCAGCCAAAAAAATCAGGCTGAGAAGCGAGGAATTGATTAACATTTCGAGTCTTACTTTTTTTAAGTTTTCAATTATGGTTTGGTTATATCTTTGGGTTTCCCCGACATGCGTCAGAGAAAAGGTGGATCCGAATGCCAGCGGTATAATCAATACGACGGTAAAAATTCCAAAGAGTATGTATAACCGCTTCAGCACCTCTTTCTGCCTGAGATCCGCTTGTAGTAAGAATGACAGACCAAATGCTGCCAGTACTGAGAATGAAAACATCACCAGTGTCAGAATCATCACTGGCGCCCGAAATTTGTCAAAATAGGGCACATAATAAAAAAATAGTTTATATAAAATATCGAAATTTTTCCCCAGCGAGAGAATGAGAGCAAGCAAGGTAAGAAAGGTGATACTTTTCACCTCCCATTTATGCCATTGGAAGATGATCCCGATCACTGCTAAAAATATAATGATAATGCCCATATACTCATAGGATTGGGTAAATGGCATGGTTCCCCAGTATGTCGGTAGTTCCTGGTTCTTCCATTGTGGAACAGCATCGCCTTTGTATACTTCGTTGGAGGTACCTCCGTGAAATTTTGGAATAATAAGATTCCACCATTCGGATACTGAATAAGACCAGTTTGTTGCATAATCGAATCCCACTCCCTTTTGATCTTGTACAGAAGCTTTGGTATCCTGGATGGAGATGGCATAGCCGCCACGGGTCGAATAAGGGGTATATTCACGAATGGAGAAGAGATTCTGAGCCACTACCAGGATTGCGATAACCACCGATGCAGTAGATAATGCTGCCAGCCTGAACAGCGGTTTCCAATGTTGCTTTCGAATCATGGTATATAATTGCGGGATACCGGTAAATAAGATTAAAACAAGGGTATAGAATATGATCTGATAATGCTGGGTCCTGAGTTGCAGGGCCAGCGCCAGCGAAAAAAGAAGCATGGACAGGATAGTCTGTTTTCGAGTGAGGAAAAGAAATGTGAGCAGGACATACGGCATCCACATTAGGGCCCGGAATTTAGCAAAATGTCCTACCAGGACGAGTGCCTGAAAATGGGGCATCAATACGAAGGCGGTTGCTGTCAGCATTGCCGCCGCCGCCGGCAACCCCCAAAATTTTATCAGTAGAAACAGACCTAAGGCGCCCGCCAGGAAATACCAGATACGCCAGTCAAGCAGAAAATCCAGTTTTTCGAGGATGGTGTCCAGCGACCAGATGACCGGAGCGAGTCGGTGATAGGTAGGCATTCCGCCAAACATATATGGATTCCAGAGTGGATACTTCCCGGTCTTTTGTTCCCATTCCTGTAGCTGGTGGGTTCTGGCAATGCCGGAAACCGCATCGCTTCCACCCGGTTCCAATCCATCGAATACCATCGGTTTGTAGTGAATTGCCAGGATCACAAATAGAAAAATAAAAAACACAAAAATATATCTTGGTTTTTCGAGTGACTCCAGGATGCTGCTTTGCTTATCAATCTGTTCTGGTTGGCTGATCTTTTTATCCTTTTTTGCCTTTTTGACCATCGGATTCCCCCAAAAATATTCTATTATATTATTAGTTTGGTACAGACTCTATCAACTTCCAAATTCTAAAATTTCTAAATTTTCTTTGTTATAGGATATTATAGTTTTTCCTTTTTCGCAATATAAATTACACTGGAACTTTTTTTGCTGGATACCAGACCCTCCCCGAAGGCCAGGGACGCTGCGGCAAAACCTTTGAGAATTATAAAAATTTTTTTCATCAGTGGTTCATTATGGCTTTCAAATGTGCCTGATAGAAGCGCGTTGTACCAGGGATCGAAGTATAATCCTTTATACTCAATAATTTTGAAACCCAGAGAATGAAGCAGTGAATCAATATCTTTTGGACGGAAATGATATAAATGACGCGGGGCATCGTAGGCGACCCAGTTTTTTCCGAACATTCGTGAATCAACACTTCTCGGATTAGGAACCGCAATAATGAGTAAACCATCGGCAGAGAGGTATTCCTTTAACTGATTAAGCAAGCTAATCGGTTGGTGCACATGCTCCAGCACATGCCAGAGTGTCATGACGTCTACCGGAGTTTTCAAATCTTCTGGAGATTTGAGCAATCTGAGCCCATATTGTTGGGCAACTGTCTTAGCTTTTACTGCAGGCTCAAATCCATAGGTGACCCACCCTGCATGTTGCATTTCCAATAAGAATTCTCCAGTACCGCAACCATAATCCAGAATGGAACTTTTGGAAATCAGATTTTCAATCAGTCTGCGTTTATAGCTGTTATTCCATACTCTAACCTTTTGATAAATATATTCGGACAAAGATTTCGGATCCTTTTGATGGGGTTGATAGTCTTCATCCTCATAATAATTTTCAATTTCCTTTTCATCGGGTCGGGGGTAAAGGAAGACGAATCCGCAGTGGGAGCAACGGACCAGTGTAAAAGTCTCCTCCGGTTTAAAACGGTTGGGGACCTCCATATGATGATCTTTTTGAGGGGATTGGCAGATCAGGCAAAGCAATTCTGCATGGTGTTGGATATTTTCCTGCTTCATGTAATAAAATTACTACCTTTCAATTCGTACATGTCGTGCTAGATAGCGCTCAATAATAAAAAACAAATTGACAAAATCAACCCGTTTAATTATTTTAATTTCAAATATATATGTAAATAAAAGGAGAATCAATGGCGCGCTACATTCGTTCCTCCTGGCAGAAAACCGGCAAGAAATCTTTGGATCCCAAACTTACGCAACAGGTATTTTCAACCGGAAGTATTATGCTGGTGCGGTATGTCTATGAACCGGGACTGAATTTTCCAGAACACTCCCATCCGCAGGAACAGGTAACTATGGTAGAAGAGGGCAAACTAGAATTTGAGATTGATGGCGAAAAAATAGTCCTGAATGAAGGTGATATCTGTGCCATCGGTCCCAATATACCTCACTCAACCGCAGTTGGAAAAGAAAGAGCGATTGCCATTAGCATATTTACGCCGGTGAAAGAAGATATTATCATTAAGCCGAAAAGTTGATTCAAAAATTAATCTTCAAGCAAGAGAAAAAGCTCTTTATTCTCAACAGTTAGAGAGTAGGTTTTTACGCGTGCCCAATATTCATTTAGACTTTGACCGGTTTCCAAATCGAATTTCCAGCCATGCCAGATGCAGGTGAGAATTCCCCCCTCCACCATACCTTCATGTAAATAGGCCCCTGCATGGGGACACCGATTTTCCAAAGCATAATAGGATTGATCAGATTGGAATATGACAATTTGTTCATTTTGACTCAAATTGTATCGGAAAGGTTTTTCAGCTGAAATTTCAATTGTTTTACAGATTCGCTTTTTTTTGCCCATGATATTATAGGTTTTCAGGATATGGACATTTCTCCGGCTATGGCTGTTTGAAATTCTTTCCTTACCATTTTAATGTCCGAGGGAAATTTTCCCAGTAAAAACATCAATTTTATCAGTGAACAGGCAGTTGTCATGTCTGAAGCAGGAATCCCTCCGGCGTCTTTAATTTGATGCCCGCATTCATACAGCGATAAATCCACTCTCCCATAAGGACTCTGGGAAGTAATGATGACAATTTTACCCGCATCGGTCATACTTTCTATCCAGGGAATGAAAGAATTTTCATTGATTGGTAGATTTCCCACCCCCAGTGCCTCAAGAACAATTCCGCGAATGGGAGAATTGATAAAGTGCTGGCAGTAATCCGGAGATAATCCGGGGTGAAATCTGAAACAGATGACCTGATGGTCGAAGGAATCCTGGTATTGTAAGGAATTCCCTGCTTCGAGGATGTTTTTGGAAAGAGAAATGTCCAGACCAACCTGTGCCAGGACGGCAGCGTTGGGACTGGCAAAGGCTTCGTAACTGGTGCTGGATATCTTAATTGTTCTGTTACCGCGATACAAAGTGGTTCCGAAAAAAATTCCTACTTCTGGAATGGGATGTGTTGCGAGTTCAATGGAACTGATTAAGTTTGAGCGGGCATCACTGCGTATAAGAGCCAGTGGTCTTTGAGATCCGGTCAGGATCACCGGCTTATCCAGTCCTTGCAGCATAAATGATAATGCCGATGCCGTATAAACCATAGCATCTGTACCATGAATGATTACAAACCCGTCATATTTCTGGTAATTTTGCCGAATCAGACGACCCAATTTTTGCCAGTGTTCAATTTGGATATTGGAACTGTCGATATTAAATGAAATTTCAAAATCGATTTCCGCCAGGGTTTGAATATCGGGTAAATATTTCAGAATCAGATCTGCAATATCTGTCGGTGCAAGTGCTTGTGAGGGGTGAAGGGGCATCATTCCAAATGTTCCACCGGTGTGAATTAAGAGAATTTTTTTCATGGAACAGTATTTCCGGGTTTAGAGATTTTTCGGCAACGCGTTTCAGCTGACACTTTCTATTTCTAATTCCAGCAACTGTTTCTGATATATGTGAGCATATAAACCATCCTGTTGGAGTAAGGCATCGTGAGAACCTTTTTCCACAATTTTTCCCCTTTCCAGAACGATGATATGATCGGCATTCTGCAAGGTGCTGATGCGGTGTGAGATTAGAATCACGGTTTTATCAGGAAATATTTTTTTTAGATTCTGTAAAATGCTGTCCTCGGTATATGTATCGAGTGCTGAAAAGGCATCGTCAAGAATCAGTATCTTGGGATTTGCCAGAATGGCTCGTGCGATTGAAACCCGCTGTTTTTGTCCGCCGGAAAGGTTAATTCCCCGTTCGCCAAGATAGGAGTCATATCCCTCGGGGAATTCCAGAATCTCAGTGTGGATGGCAGCAATTTTTGCGGCACTTATAACTTCTTCCCGGGATGCATCGGGTGTTGCAAAGGCTATATTATTGTGAATGGTATCTGAGAACAGGAAAGTATCCTGTGTAACATAACCAATTTGCCGACGCAAGGCGCTCAATTGATATTCATTAATATCGCGCTCATCGATGAACAACTGGCCGGTGGAGAGGGGATAGAGATGAGGAATCAATCGTACCAATGTGGTTTTGCCGCTTCCGGTTTGTCCCAGAATACCCAGGGTTGCTTGGGGATGAATGGTCAGATTAATATTTTCCAGAATCGGGGTTTCTTCGTAACTAAAATTTAAATTTTTGTATTCTATTTTACCTTCAGGCTGGTCAGGAAACAAAGAAATCTGCCCGTCGACAATATCAGGATCAGCATCCAGGATATGTCTGATCCGTTTCATTGAAGCAGTACCCTGCTGGTAAAGTCCGACGACCCATCCCAGGGCAATGGAGGGCCAGACCAACATGCCGAGGTATAACATGAAGGCGGTCAGTTCACCAATGCTAATAGTTTTATCAATAACCAATTTTCCACCTCCCAGTAATACCAGAACAACTGCAAAGCCGATAATAAGCATCAGAACCGGATGAAATGCGGCATACACCCGGGCAAAACTGAGATTTTTATGGAGATAGTCTTCATTCAGTTCATAAAATTTTTCCATCTGATGTTTTTCTCTCACAAAGGCTCGGATAATGGCAATGCCGGATAGATTCTCCTGCACAAAAGTACTGATAGCAGCCAGCTGAGCTTGGATTTTTTCATAGCGTTTATTAATGGCTTTTCCGAAACGATTAACGATAACAGCCATAATTGGAAAAGGAATAAGAGCTATCGCGGTTAAAAGGGGGCTGATGGTGATCATCATGGGAATGACGAACAGAAAAGCCATAATTGTATTCACGGAGTATGCAATACCAGGGCCAAGGACCGACCTTACAGCGTTCATATCGTTGGTTGCCCTGCTCATAATATCTCCGGTGGGCATCTGATTGTAAAAACTTGAAGAAAGTTCCTCCAATTTCCAGAAGAGGTCATTACGCAGGTCATTCTCAATTTCCCGGGACGCGACAATGATAGTGCGTCGCATCAAAAACAGAAAAAATCCCTGCGCGAAGGCTACTGCGATGATCATCAGGGCATAGTTGCGAATCTGGGTCATCTGGAAGGAGTGCTGCAACAGATCGATGGCCTTTTGGACTATGCGGGGACTGATCACCTTAAAGATATTAGTTAAAAGTACAAAGACTATTCCCCACAGGAATTTCGATCGATAACGAAACAGGTATTCCTTTAAATAAATCAGAATTCGGATATGAACTCCCGGTTAAATTGGTCTGTGAATTTAAGATAATACCTTGCAGAACAAAACAAGTTTCCTTCAAAATTCTCTGAAGCTCAATTGATGTCTCATTATATCATGATGGGTAGTTATGGAATGATATATGAATTCAGTGTCGGTATAAGTTGAATCAGCTCCCTACTTGCCGGATAAGCTTAAAATGGTTGCATCAATTGCGGATGATCTCTATTTTGCATGAAAAAAGGCTCGATATAATGAATCTCAGGGAAAATGCTATCCAGATTCTCAATTCAGCAATAGATGCCATTAAGCCCGATCGGTTAATCAAACATAAATTGCGGTTCGAAAAAGGACTCCTCAAAATTGAAGATAAACAGTTCGATCTGGATAAATATGATAGAATTTATATCATCGGCGCCGGAAAAGCTTCTGCAGTTATGGCACGAGAATTGGAAAATTTACTGGGCGACAGAATTTTTTACGGGGTTATCTCTGTTAAGTATGGCCATGGTGTGGCCTGCCGGAAAATGCGTATTCTTGAAGCGGGTCATCCTGTTCTGGACGAGAACGGAATTCAGGCGACTTCTCAGATATTACAGATTGCCGAGGATGCGGGTGAAAATGATTTAGTGTTCTGTTTACTTTCCGGAGGCGGATCAGCTCTTTTAGAGAAACCGCCGCCGGGAATTTCTCTTATGGATTTGCAGCGCATGTTTGAATTATTGCTCAGTTGCGGCGCTAACATTGAGGAAGTCAACGCGGTTCGGAAGCATCTTTCCCTGGTTAAAGGCGGGCAATTGGCCCGGACCATTTATCCGGCGACCTGCGTGAGTCTGATTTTGTCGGATGTCATCGGAGATCCCCTTGAATCTATTGCTTCAGGACCTACGGCCCCAGATCCTGCAACCTTCCAGGATGCCTGGCAAATAATAGAAAAATATAAATTGTCCGATGCTGTACCTGAAAGTATAAGAGAATACCTTGTAAAGGGACTTCAGTCAAAAATTCCGGATACCTTGAAAACCGGGGACGAGGTTTTCCGGAAGGTGAATCATTTTATCCTCGGGAATAATCTTGGCGCTTTAAAGACTGCCGAAGACGTTGCGCAGGAACTCGGGTACAATACGCTGGTAATTTCATCCCGAATACAGGGAGAGGCTCGTGAGATTGCCCGGGTTGCCGCAGCTATTGCTCAGGAGATAGCTCAACGAGATATGCCGGTTAAAAAACCTGCCTGTATCCTCATGGGCGGGGAGACAACGGTCACCCTCAGGGGAAAGGGAAAAGGAGGAAGAAACCAGGAGCTTGCCCTGGCGGCCCTGCTGGCCATGAGTGGAGAGAAGCATCAATATCTGATTGCGAGCTGTGGAACGGATGGAACCGATGGTCCCACCGATGCCGCTGGTGGCATGATAGATCCTGGCATATGGACAAAAGCAAATAATATGGGAATGTCCCCTCTGAAATTCTTGGAAAATAATGATGCCTATACATTTTTAAGCCAGACCGGGGGACTAATTATGACCGGACCGACTGGCACCAATGTTATGGATATTATTATGATGCTGATAAAATGATTCATTTGTATATTCTGTAGATCTTAGATGCACTCGTTATAAAACTGAAATAGTAGTGAGATTCAACAGATTATTTTTAAATTCAAACTTTCACCCTCATGGTAGAAAAGACCAACAAGTTACTCTCCAAATTTTTGTAAGTTACACTCTGATTTATTGTTAAAAGGATACGTAAAATATACCTTCTTAAAAAATAAATATCTTGATATGAAATTTTCATTATCCTAACTTTTTCAGCGATTTAACTGAATAGGATTTAATGATTATTAATATTGAATGGGCGGATGATTCCCTTAAAATTATTGATCAAACAAAATTACCGGGAAAACTCACCATAAGAAAACTATCCTGTGTCGAGGAAGTTTTCGAGGCGATTGGAAAATTGCGTGTCAGGGGTGCACCAGCGCTGGGTATTGCGGGCGCTTTCGGCTTATATCTGGGTTTGAGAAATAAGCGACCAACATCCCGCCAGAATTTTTTAATCCAGGCCCGTTCTATAGCATCTTACCTGTCCGAATCCCGCCCAACCGCTGTAAATCTGCAGTGGGCACTACAGGAAATACTTGATTCGATATCGAGGTCCAAGAAATCGAATCCAGAACATCTTTTGAATCTGGTTTTAGAACAGGCAAAACTCCTTCTGCAGGATGACATCAATCGCTGTGAAAACATCTCTAAACATGGTATTGATCTCTTTAAGCACCGCCTGACCGTATTAACCCATTGTAATACCGGAGCACTTGCCACCGCCGGTATGGGAACGGCGCTGGGAATTATTTTTAATGCGGCTCAACAGGGAAAAATAGATAAGGTAC
Organism: bacterium; assembly: GCA_020350205.1. Taxonomy (GTDB): domain Bacteria; phylum Calditrichota; class Calditrichia; order RBG-13-44-9; family RBG-13-44-9; genus RQOF01. The sequence continues at coordinate 917,706 of CP070707.1, read as the reverse complement.
TGGTAGATGAAACGCGGCCACTTCTGCAGGGTGCGAGACTAACCATGTGGGAGCTTGATTATCATAAAATACCGGCAGTTCTCATTTCAGATAATATGGCGGCCTATGCCATGCAGCGGGAAATGGTGGATATGGTTCTGGTCGGTGCGGATCGAATTGCAGCCAATGGGGATGTGGCTAATAAAATTGGCACCTACAGTCTGGCTGTACTTGCTGAGCATCACGGAATTCCTTTTTATGTGGCCGCTCCTCTTTCTACATTTGACCATTCAGTACCCTCAGGAGAATTCATACCCATTGAAGAACGTGATCCAAGCGAAATTACCCGGATTTGGAATAAGCTGGAGATTTCCGTTCCGGGAGCCAAAAGCTGGAATCCCGCTTTCGATGTCACTCCTGCCAAATTTGTTTCGGGAATAATTACAGAACAGGGAATTTTATTTCCACCCTTTGAAAAATCAATAAAACAATTAAATTATCAAGTGTATCAAAACCAGGAGGAGTTAAAGTAATGAAAAAGTGGTTCGCTGTTACTATCGTCATGGGGCTATTTGTCGTCATGCTTCTGTCAGGATGTCGGCCACCGGAAGTTGAAGGGGTTGTGATCAATATGAACCAGCAGCAGTATGAAAATGCCTATACCCTTGCCAAGGATGCGGTACAAAAATATCCAAATAATGCCGAGGCCTGGTATCTTTTGGGAGATTTACATGGACGATTTGAAAAGTATGAGGAAATGAATCAGGCTTTTGAAAAAAGCTTAGCCATTGGTCCTACTTATCAGACTCAGATTGATCAGCTTCAACGCAAGTATTTTGCGGAAAATTATAATTCGGCATTGAAGAATTATTACAATCCAGCCCGGGAGGAACAGGATCCGGAAAAACGAAAAGAACTTTTTTCCCAGGCAGCCGAGAAGTTTTTATTTTCCCATCAGGCCATGCCTTCACGAATGGAACCTCTCACGCCGATGGCTGTCTCATTCCTGGAGAGTGGGGATACCGCCACGGCCGAGAAATATGTACTCAAAGCGATTGACATGAATCCCACCAATGATACCTTGATGGTGACTGTGGGTGATTTTTATTACAGATCTGATCAGACTGACAAAGCACTGGCTATGTACCAGAGAGCATTGAGCGTCAATGAAAATTCGGTCGATGCGATGTTGGCAGTGGGTGAAATCTACTCCAAACAGGAAAAATGGGATGAGGCACTCCAAAATTTTAAAACGGCAATGGAATTACAACCGAATAATCCAGCTATTCCCAACAATGTCGCTATTATCCTCTATAATGAGTCACAATACTTGGAAGCCATCCCCTATATCAAGAAGACGGTTGAGATGGAACCGGACAATCAAAATGCTTACGAATTGCTTAGCTTGAGTTATATGCAGGCTGCTCAACAGTATAATGACAAATTTACTGAAACTGAAGACCCCTCTTATAAAGAAAAAGCCGAGGCACTTTTTGATGAGGCGATGCCGGTACTAGAGGGTGCCGTCCGCAGGTTCCCTGATTCCTCACTGCTCTGGAATAACCTGGGAGTATGTTACGCGCAGAAAGGTATGAAGGACAAAGCTCAGGAAGCGTTTGAAATGCAGAAAAAACTTGAAGAAAATGAATAATTGAGTAGAAATGAAAAGGAAAAGGCCGGATTGCAGAAGTAATTCGGCCTTTTTTATTTTATGTGAAGTTTTTTCGACAAGTTACTTTATAGTTCCCGATAGCCAATTGCCACGTATCCCACCCAATGCCGCATGTTTGCCGGGGACGTCACTCCCATGCCAAGGTCTTCAACCCGAATTTTTTCTCCCCGAATACTGGTGGAATAACGCAGCATTTGCCCCTCCAAGGGATTTCGACCTGTTGCTTGCTGAAGATAATAACCCGTTAACAGTCCAAAGGGAATCGTATAGCGCCCGCACCAGGTCCAGGCATACTCCTTGTAATTATTCATATCCACGGTATATTCAAAAAAACGGCGGATACGCTGGGGCTCCAGCTGGTCAATAAGACATTCGCTTATGATATTCATATCAAAATTGGTGGCTGCCCGATATCCCGCCGTGTCAGTGCCAAAGGGTGCATAATTCTTTCCACCCCAACTCTCATCACCGTAATGTACGCAGTCATTTGAAATCGCTATTGAAAAATCTTTACCCCACACGATCTGATGCTCCTGCAGAATATTATGAAGCGTTTCCACCAACTGAGATGCAAGCTTCTCCATGGTTTGAAAATTCATATAGGGCACTAAAACAGGTAATATTTCAACGGACGGTTGATAATATTGGAGAATGGGAATGAGAGCCTCGACGGAGTGTTCCGTTTGCTGAAGACTGTCATTGATTTGAAAGGTTTCTGGGGGAATATCTGAGAGAAGTATCTCCCTCAAATTAGATACTTTCACCCGTCCATAGGGTCCTTCCCAATGCGTAAAAGAGTCGAATACCAGTTGATCTTCCACACCAAAATTTCTCGCTTTATGGGCTACTCCGAAAATGAGGATCGTAGGTGTCTTAAGATTCTCCAAAACATAGGGATAAATCTCTCCGGCGTAGTGATAATCATCATGGGGACAGATTGCAATTTTCCAATTCATCTCCGGGCGCATTTCCTGAATGAATAAAATATTCCTTCTTTCTCTTCCATGGATGCGGTTTATCCGCGTCATGACTGAATCAATCTGAAATGCTTTGTGGGGATATCCCAGGGTATCAGTGAACGCCCGGATTTTTTCTTCTGTTACGGTTTGACCATCATTTGACTGACAGCTGGAAAAAAGAACAAAACCAATTAAGACAAAAAATATGGCTGATTTCATTTCTTGTTCTCCGGGTTCTTTTGTTTTATGGTAGATGACCCTGGTCTGAAAATTGAGGCTTCAAATTCAAACAGCTGGTTTAATAAACCCAACGTTTCAAGACGAACCTCCTCAATTTCCAGGACATTAAAAGTATACTCTTCCTTTTTCATCGGCTCGGTGAAGAGTAATGAAACAGGATAGATTTGCTGATCAGGAAAGATGTTCGCCAGCAACAGGGCATAAGTTTTCATCTGAAAGGAGTATTTTTTTACCAGACTGGCCGTTTCGGATGCTTTTATCCTATTTGTCTTGTAATCGATGATTTCCCAGATACCCCTGGAATTTTTATACAAAACATCGAATATTCCCTTCAGAATAAAATGCTCCAGACGCAATTCCACTGAAAATTCGCTGTAGGTTTCCTTTGGATCGAGACTCTGTGCGAATCTTTCGTGACGAATCTGATCGAGTATCTGCAGAAGTTTCTGTTGAATATTTTTTTCATTATTTTCGAATTCAAAAAGTTGAAGCAGCTGTTTTATTTTATGTTGATCATCTGCAGGAGATCTTAGGTAAAAATCTTCTAACATTTTATGAATAAGTGAACCCCACAGTGCACCACCAGGTTCGTCGATAAATTCTCGGTTAAGAGAGGATAGTTTCAATTGACCGTCATGAAGATAAAAATGTTGAAAATAGCGATCTTTATCTTCCCTGAAAATCATGAGTTGAGTTACCGAATAGGTCTGCAAATCAGGTTCAACCCTGAGTGGATAAATATTTTTTATGTCCCGAGCCGTTAATGTTTTCCGATCCCTCATGGGAAATTTTGTGACATCAGGGCTCTGCACATGAGCCAAATCTTCTGCCTGGTCATCGTGAAGCCTTATTCTAATTCCCCTTTCATCTGTGAATTCTGGTGATATATCACCATATAAATCATGCGCTTCGAACAACCAGTGCAGGTAAGAATCTTGTGGAGGATTTAGGTCCTTATTTGTTGTTCCAAGGAGGAAGAGATAATCTTTAGCCCGGGTAGCAGCAACGTAGAATAATCTTTTTTCTTCGGCATAGATATTTTGCCGGTCACGATTTTTTAAAAAATTATAAGCAAAAGATTTTTTATCCGATGCATTCCCTGAACGTTCGAGTAAGAACGAAAATCCATAGGTATTGTCCCACAGGAGCTGGCGGTTATACTGAAACGAGGTTTCAAGTAATGGTAAAAATACCACCGGAAATTCCATCCCTTTCGCACTGTGATAGGTTATAATTTTTACCTTATTTTCCTCTTCAGCGAAAATGATAGCCTCACCTTCCTGAATTTCCCCTGAAATCTGTTTTTTAAGTATATCCAATAAATCTGTGGAATATAAGGATGACTGATTTTCATATTCAAAAATAGTATGAATCATTTTATCGAGGTTAGCCAGTTTTTGTAAACCATCAGTCTGGTATCTGAGTAACACCCGTATATTGAGCCTCTCAATAATATTATCCAACAACTTACTATATTCACCGTTAACGGCGAGCTGATGCCAGGCTGGATACAATGATAAAATTGTCTCAATAATATCCTTTTCTAACTCAGGGACTGTTATTTTCTGACCTGTTTCTTGTAGGAATTGCGCGAACTTTTTATCAAAGACCTTGAGTGGGATATGATCGGATTGCAGCGCATCCCGCATCCGGTGGAGTCTATCCCAATAATTACTTCCCTGGATCTGATTTAGATAAAAAAGAGTTATGTCCGATAACCCGATAAAATCACTCCGCAAGACTGTAATTAAGGCAAAATCATCTTCCGGATATTTACTACTTCTTAACAAGTAGTAAATATCCTGGACTTCCTGTCGGTGAAAAAAGCCAACTCCCTTATAAGTCTGATAAGGAATTTCATGTTGCCTGAATATTTGTTCCAGGCGATTCAGATGGGTTCTTGACCGGATTAGCACGGCAATATCACCAAATTCCAATTTTTCATATGTTGGGTCATGGTTCGGTCCCTTAAATTTTAGGAATTCCGAATTATCAGTAATGTGTTGTATGGATTGGGCAATTTGATGGACTTGTTTAATGACCTCTTCAGTTCGTTCTTTTTTCTCTTCTGGAAATATGTCCAGCTTGACAACTGGTATTTTCCCTTGCCTATCCTCCCGGGTGGTTTGAAGTGCCTGATATTCAACATCAAATTCGGAATCTCTTCGAAAGATGGGTTGAAAGGTTTTATTAAAAAATTGTATCAGTTGGGAGTTACTGCGATAATTTTGATCAAGAACGATAATGCCATCGGATTTTTGATCATTTTTCCGAGCCGGTTCAGAAGATTGATGTTCTATCACCTGCGATGATATTTCCGTCATGAAAGTCTGGAAAAGGGAAACATCAGCGTTTCTAAACCCAAAGATGGATTGTTTCGGATCGCCGACAATAAACACCTTATTGGGATCCATATTTCCCAGATGATCATGACAAAACAAATGAACCAGACTGTCTTGCAACAAATCGGTGTCCTGATATTCATCAACCAGAATAAATTTATATTGTTTTCGCAGGTGGGTGTGGATTTCAGGAAAGGAATGCACCAGTTTGAGCGTATGAATCAGTAGATCGTCAAAATCCAACACATTCAGTCTTAATTTTTCATTTTCAATCTGGCGGAAAAATTCAAGAACGATTAAGGCCAATCCCTTTTGAATGGAAGAAAATGTTCGCTCTATGTCAGATTCGTAAGGAATGAGGAGAGAAGCAATCCCGGCTGCCTGAACCGATATATTCTTGAACAGGTTGACACCATCCTCCCCCCAGCTTTTTTTTCCACCGGGAACAGCAGAATAGGCCCCATGATCGCCTTTGGTTAGTAAATCGATGATCTGTATAAAAGAGATGATGCGGGAAACATCATCAGGGGGGCTTTTTTGATAATGATCCAGGAGATGCTTCAATTGGGATTGGACTTCAAATCCTGTCGTATGGGGATCTGTTTTCCATTCAGATAAAACTCTCAGGTCGTTCCAGAAGGATGTGTTATTAAGAAGTGGCTGTAAAGTGTGTTGATGATAGTCTTGAAATGTTTTTTGCCAGTCCCTTTGAATTTCTTGAGGCGACTTTTGCGCAAAAGTTTCTAAAAATTGAAAGAGCTGAGTTCGTTTGTGATAAAAAAATGTGAGCATTTCGAGCAGACGGTTTGGTGAAAATTCTCGAAATGTGCGTAACATGACCTTACTCTGGGGGTGTGATTTTACGTCAAATGAACCGAGAAATTCTCGGAACATCCGGTGAAGTAATTCGGCTGTTTCCACCTCGCTTAGAATGGAGAAGTCCGGATTTAAACCAGATTCAAGCGGATACTGTCTGAGGAGATGGCTACAAAAGGCATGAATGGTAAATATCTGGGTTTCGTGAATTTCATTCAGGATTTCAAAAAGCCGTCCCTGTTGACTCCGGTTTTCCCGATATTGCTGGCGGATCATATCAAAAATTCGATCCTTCATTTCTGCAGTCGCTTTCTCTGTAAATGTAATTGCCAGAAGCTCCTTTACAGAGAGATGAGTAAAATGTAATAGAATATGAAGATAGCGATTCACCAGCACGGAGGTTTTTCCTGAACCAGCGCCGGCGGTAACGGCCAAATTCCGGCTGAGATCCAGGGCTAGAAGTTGTTTTTCAGATAAATTTTGCATAGACGCTGGACAAATAAAATACCCGTTGGAATAATATAAATAATTTAGTTAAAAATGTGAAATGTAAAAAGACCGGAGTATTCCACTTTTTTTCTGAGCATTGCAGGAAAATATGAAGCAGGGGCTGCAAAAAGTTTTTAAAGAGTAAAATAAGGCTGCAATTAGTTGCTCAGGGAATATCACTCACTCAGATATTTTTCTTTATAACCTTTCAAGGATCGATTGATGATCTCTTCAGCTATTTCTAAAGCATCTACTCCTTCAATGACGACTTTTTTTTCCTCGAGATTTTTGTAGACCCGGAAAAATTCCTTAATTTCATTTAAAATATTCTGGGGAAGATCATTGACCGATTTAATATCCTGGTAGTGGGGATCTCGTAGGGGGACACACAATATTTTATCATCCGGTTCACCTGCATCTGTCATTCTCATGACACCTATCGGTCTGGACCGCACAATAATACCGGGATGAAAACTAATTTGCGAGAGTACCAGAGCATCTAAAGGATCATTGTCTTCAGCGAACGTCTGTGGGATGAAACCATAATTACCCGGGTAATATACCGCACTTGCGATAATACGGTCAACCCGTATAATTCCGGCAATTTTATCTAATTCATATTTACATTTGGATCCGCTCGGGATCTCAATGACAACATTGATGTCTGAAGGGGGCTTTGCACCCGTTGAAATGCCGTGCCAGAGGTGAGCCATGGTGTCTCCAAGATTAAGAAATGAACGTGCTGAAAAACCAGATGTTACAGATTTCAGGCTTGGTAAATCAGCAATATATTAGCTTAATAATTTGACACGTTACATACCATTAAAAACGAAAGAATTATTCTGACAATAATATACAAGGTGAATCCGAACGGGTACAAGTCATTATCGAAAAGTTATAAAAAGACCGTTGAATCGAATATATAATTATTTAAATTGATGCAAAATAATGCTACCCAAAAAATTTTATTTTTCGATCCTAAGATGGATAATCAACTGAAAGTTGCTATAGTTCATGATTGGCTCACCGGGAAACGCGGAGGGGAAAAAGTTCTGGAGGTTCTCTGCGAAATTTTTCCGAGGGCCCCCATCTATACCTTATTGTACAATCCAGGAAGCGTATCAGAAACCATCGAATCCCATGAAATATATTGTTCCTTCATTGATAAACTACCTTTTAAAAAAAGAAAATATCGGCATTATTTACCGTTATTTCCAACCGCGATTGAACAATTTAACCTCAAAGATTACCAACTTATAATTTCTTCCTCACACTGCGTTGCAAAGGGGATAATTCCGGGGCCTGATTCGCTTCATCTCTCATACCTGCATACACCCATGCGATATGTCTGGGATATGTATCATGATTATTTTGGTCCAGGACAGGTCGGAAAGATATCAGGTAAAATTATTCCGGTATTCGCAAATTATTTGAGAAGTTGGGATGTCAGCAGCAGCTGCCGGGTAGATTGGTTTGCTGCAAATTCACGACATGTTGCAAATCGAATTAGAAAATACTATCGAAGAGATGCCCAGGTAATTCATCCTCCGGTAGAAACTTCACTGTTCAAGGTTCACCAAACTCATGATGATTTTGATCTGGTTGTTTCCGCGCTTGTCCCCTATAAAAGGGTAGACTTGGCTGTTCTCGCATATAATGAAATGGGCAGAAAACTGGTAATTATCGGAGATGGACCAGAAAGGAAAAATCTTCTGAAAGTCGCCAAACCGAATATCCAGTTTTTGGAGTGGCAGTCTCACCAGGAGTTAATTCACCATTATTCAAAGTGCAGAGCATTGATTTTCCCGGGCGAAGAAGACTTTGGAATTGTACCGGTAGAGGCAATGTCCTGCGGCAAACCGGTAATTGCGTTTGCCAGAGGAGGAGCACTTGAAACCATTATTGATGCCGATCGTTCTCAGGGGAAAAAAGGCACGGGTATTTTATTCTCTGCTCAAAATACCGAAAATTTAATCCAGGCGGTTAAGAAAAGCGATGCTGTGTCCTGGGACTCGGATTTCATATATGAACATGCAAAAAAGTTTGATCGGGAGAAATTTAAAAGTGACCTTCAATATTTTATTGAACAAAAAGTAACCCTTTATTTGAATCGTTAATACAGGTTGACGATGAATCCAAAAATTTTTAGGAAAAATCTGCTTATCCCGGGACTCAAAATTATAGTTGATGCAATCGCATTTGAATCTGCTTTCATATTTTCATATTATTTGAGATTTCAGTCACCTATACAGAATATATTTCCGGTGACGAAAGGATATCCTCCATTCCTGCAATACTTGATCGCTTCTTTTTTTCTTACCCTGATTTACCTTCTGTTATTTGCATTTGAGCACTCCTACCGAACCCGATATTTTTCCAGTTTTACCCGTGAAATTCCGGGGATATTGAAAACCTGTTTTTGGGGAATTTTAATCGCCATGAGTATGGCTTTTTTATACCGTGGATTTTCTTATTCAAGATTGACTTTCTTTTTTATGTATATAAATACCAATATATTTATTTTGATTGCCCGTTATGTCTTTCATCGTTTTAAAAGGGGAATTCTTATTCCGAGGGGATATAGTGTTCAAAAGCTTCTGCTGGTGGGATCAAAAAAAACTATTCCATATTTCTATCCACAACTCCGGGGAGATAAAAATCAATTTTTTAATATTTTGGGCTATTGCAGTGATGAAGACATCCGTCAGCTGGATGTTACCCAATTAGGTCAGCTTCGGGATTTACCTGAACTCATTGACCAGCTGGTACCGGATGCCCTCCTGCTCACTTTTGATGACACTGAAGATCACTATGTTTTGGACATCCTTGAAAAATCCGAGGGTAAAAATATTGAATTATTTTTTATTCCAAACTTGCTGAACATAATTACCTCTCATACCAGTACCTTTGAAATCGCAGGAACCCCAGTGATTCGTCTTAAATCTGTAGCCTTCTCAGGATGGCAGGGATTTCTTAAACGTTCCTTTGATCTGCTGCTTTCTTTACTGGGGTTAATTATGCTCTCCCCCATTTTACTGTTAATTGCAGCCCTTATTAAAATCACCTCAACCGGACCGATTTTTTACCGGCAGGATCGGGTGGGCTTGGATGGAAAGGAATTTAGTATGTTAAAATTTCGCTCCATGGTCGTTGATGCAGAGAAGAAAACAGGTCCGGTATGGGCAAAAGAAAATGATCCTCGCGTTACCGGAATCGGGAAAATTTTGCGCAGAAGTAGTCTGGACGAACTCCCGCAACTTATCAATGTTTTGAAGGGTGAGATGAGTCTGGTCGGACCCAGGCCGGAAAGAAAAATATTTGTGGACGAATTTCAGCAGAATATACCTAAATACGCTGAACGCCACCGGGTTCGAAGTGGCGTTACGGGTTGGGCACAGGTGAATGGTTTAAGGGGGCAATCCCCGATTGAAGAGAGGACACGCTACGATGTTTACTATATCGAAAACTGGTCACTCTGGTTCGATATTAAAATTATTCTGATGACAATCATGGCGATTGTCCGGGGCGAAAATGCTTATTAAAATCAGAATTTGAATGACCTTGATTCGGGCAACCGACGGAATTTAAATGTGCGAACAACCTTTCTTCTGAAAATACGTATAGTGGTAAAGATGAATGGGCAAAATAATTGGGTAATCAGAAACTCAATAATTTATATTTGGATAATGCATTCTGAATACCTAAATTTTTAACAGATAACAGATTTTTAAGGGAGTAAGAAGCTTGGCAAATTTTGTTTTTAAAAATGAAGATATCAATATTATTAGTAAGGTTCTGGGAGTTTCACCGGTTAAACGCGTGAATCACTTTAGATTTGTTCTAGAAAATAAAAAAGAGAACCGTCGCCTCTCTCTCGAAATTTATCCGGTAGTCCCTATTGGTGATAAAGAGGAGAATTTGATTACAATTTATACTGAAAACAGTCATATTCAACTACACTCCTGTACCGGCTATGTACCCAGTGAGTCGTTAGGAGAAATCATTTTTTTTAGTGAAAATCGGGGTCGTGTCTCGGGTGTTATTGTCGAAAAAGAAGCGGGCTGCTCGGTTTACAGTAATGTCGACTCCTCTATCTTGTCTGGTGATTTTTCACAACTGGCACCTGAAGTTACTATGTCCGGTATTGCCCTCTCTATCACGGAGCATCTGTTACCCTCTCGAGAAGATTAGTTTCCATGAATATTTATAAATTTACGATTGGTAATTTTGCTGTCAACAATTACCTGGTGCATGCTTATGATTCCGTGCAGGCCATTTTATTTGATGCCGGGGAAGATACGGACCCTATTTTGCAAAAGATTGATGATTTGGGTCTGGAGCTGGCATATCTGGTTAATACTCACGGTCATGGGGATCATATCATTGGAAATGCGAAAATATTAAATTCTACTGGTGCACAACTCCTCATTCATGAATTGGATGAACCCTACCTTTCAGATTCTCAGCTTAACTTATCTGCTTTTTTGGGTGCCGAGCTTAAATCGCCCAAACCGGATCGTACGCTCCGGGAAGGGGAGAAAATTTCCATAGAAAATCTGGATTTCATGGTAATACACACTCCGGGTCATACACCTGGTCACATCTCTTTGGTATGCAGTGGCCATGCCTTTGTGGGTGATGTAATCTTTCGGGGATCTATAGGCCGTACTGATTTTCCGCTTTCATCAGGTCAACAACTTATTGAATCCATTCGTTTAAAAATTTACCCTTTGCCGGATGAAACCATCCTTTACCCCGGGCATGGGCCCAATACTACTGTGGGGAATGAAAAAATGTCTAATCCCTTCGTGAGTATGTAAGTATGGATTGGGAGAACCACCTCGCGGGTTACCTAAGACATTTGGCCCTGGAGAAGGGGCTTTCTAACAACACCCTTTTTTCATACGAAAATGATCTGGCACGGTATATTCGTTTTCTGGAAGAGAAAAAAATTCAGAAGGCAGATCTGATTACCCCCTTGATATTACAGAAATATATTGGGCAGCTATATGATATCGGATTGGCGAGCAGCAGTATGGCAAGAAATTTTTCGGCCATTCGTGGGTTTCATCAATATCTTATTGCGAACAGCCTGAGTCATTCCGATCCGTCTGAACTTCTGGAAACACCGCGTTTGAGGCGTAAATTACCGCAGGTACTTTCGGTGCAGGAGGTTATCGAAATTATAAAACAACCGGATACCGGTGATATTCTTGGAATCCGTGATCGGGCCATGCTGGAAGTTCTTTATGGCTGCGGGTTAAGAATTTCGGAATTGCTCACCCTGAAAATAAATCATCTTTACCTGGACGATGAAGTTATCCGAATTCTGGGAAAAGGTTCGAAGGAAAGATTTACCCCCATTGGTGAGGAAGCGATTCATTGGATCCGATATTATCTCTCCCGCTCCCGTCCGCATATTGCAAAAGGAACGACCTCCAGGAATATCGTATTTCTCAATCGCCAGGGTAAACCGATGACCCGTATGGGTTTTTGGAAAATTTTGCGTAAATATGTGGTGAGTGCAAGGGTTCCATTGGATGTTCATCCTCATACCTTTCGGCACTGCTTTGCGACACATCTTCTTGATAATGGAGCAGATCTTCGCTCCGTTCAGGAGCTTCTCGGTCATGCGGACATTTCGACCACTCAAATTTATACCCATGTTTCCAACCAACAACTCGCCAAGATATATAAAAAATATCATCCCAGAAGTTGATCTTTTTAATGATTCCGTGGTGTACTTGTAGATCGATTAAGGTAAATAATTCTTTTATATTCCCTAAACAATTTCTATATTTTTCAGGTATGAGAAAAATTTTTGCTCTATTCGAGGAAGAAAATCGATGTTTACCAGGTTAGCAAAACACCGTAAATTTGACTATACCCCTCGGATTTATAATCCGGAAAAAAATGAACGCGCAAGGCCGCGGATTGAGTTTCGACGAATGCATAGCCGACGAAAATCGAGATCTTTTATCTGGTTACTGTTCCTACTTTTCTTTGTGGTCTACCTGATTATCCTGCTTTCGAAATTCGGAAATAATTATTAGGGAGAAAATTATATGTTTCAGATCAGTGAAGTCTTGAAAAAAGTACCCTTTTTTCGGTCTTTAGGCAAGGATGGCATTAGTTTTATTGTTGAACGCTTAAAATTTAAACCTTTTGATGCAGATGAAATTATTTGCAAGATTGGTGATCCCGGCGACAAAATGTGGATTATCATCAGTGGTCAGGTTAAAGTTATTGTTAAACCTGAGGACTCCGACGAAGAAACCTTAATTGCTGAACTCACCAGTGGTGATTATTTCGGAGAAATGGCTTTGCTCACCGGAGCACCCCGTTCAGCTACAATCGTCACTACCGAACCATCAGAAATGTTCATTTTAAATAAAACCGATTTTGATCTGGTCGTAGAAAGATTTCCATCCATCACGCTGAGTATGGGTAAAATAATGAGTCAGAGATTGACCGAAACCTTGCAAAAGGCCGCAAAGCGCAGCGAGAAGGTGACTGCAGCGGTAAAAGGTTTGTTGTCCGAACGGCAGTTAGTTGATATTCTAAAATTTTGTGAGTCAAATTCACTGAACGGAAAGGTTATAGTCAATCGTGGAAATCAAACCGGAAAAATATTTTACCAGAAAGGCATTTTACAGAAGGTCGAACTGGGGGATTTGAAAGATGATGAGGCACTGGATGTCCTGATTAGCTGGAATGATGGAGAATTTCTGATTGAGCCGGATCCTCTGCGCCTGGATGAACGCGAAACACCTGCTGCCCCGGAGGCACTACAACCCATCCAGCTTGTTATTGTCAACGCCAGTATGGTTGTTCAAAAAATGCTTCAGCAGACTTTCGAGAAAATTGGATACAGTGTATATGCGGTAGAAAACAAACAAAAGGGTATCAATCTTATTAAAAAACTGGAACCGGATGTCGTGATTGCTGATGTGAAACTGCCCGACAGTAATGGTGTGGAGTTTGTACAGGCTATCCGTGAGTTCAGCCAGATACCTATTATTCTGTTAACGGAGGAGCGGAATCGAGAGGATTATAGGGCAAAACTTTCTTCATTTCAGGAAATCGGGTATACCCGGTCCCAGGAATTGGGTGAAATTATGCATACGGTACAGCAAATGGGTGGGAGATAAATTTTGAAACAGAACCCGAGTGATGTCAAACTTCCGCTGGATCCCGACCTGCTTAATAAAGCATATACTCAATTTTTTCAATTCGTGAGTGAATTCGTGGGCGAAAAAAAAGCCGGAGAGTTTTCCCGTCAGAGTTATCAGATCACGCAAAAATATTGCAGTGGAATAAGCAATTTCCAGACAGATGATCAAAATCAATTGCATATTAAAAATTTTGAACTCGGTGATCGAGAAATTCTGGGATTTGGAATCTGGATGTATCAATTTATAGAAGAGTTACAAAATTTTATGGTGGGTATCGGTAAAGTGGATCCCATTCGTATTCTTGGTAAATGGGCAGGTGATTTGAAACCCACAAATTTTTTTGAATATTATCATAAGGCCAGGGAATTGAAATACTAATTCTGGGTGATTCTTATAATAGATTGAATATATTTTATCCTCTCTTTATATTTATCCACTGAAATCTTTAGAAAAATTAGATGGGTAGTCTGACTACATTGATTGCTGCTATCTAAATTTTTGGGTATATCAGAGATTAGAAAAAACAGGGAATGGATTCGAAAGTGTCACAGATAAAAGTTTTACCTCCTCAAATTGCCAACAAAATTGCTGCTGGTGAAGTGGTCGACCGCCCAGCTGCGGTTGTGAAAGAACTGATTGAAAACGCCATAGATGCCGAGGCAACACACATATCGGTTGTACTGGAACAAGCAGGTAAAAACCTTATTCAAGTGATTGACAATGGCTCAGGTATTCCTGAAGATCAGGTCTCCCTTGCTTTTCAGCGACATGCCACCAGCAAGATAGATAGTGTTAATGATCTGGACCGAATCATTACCCTGGGATTCAGGGGGGAGGCGTTACCCAGTATTGCTTCAGTTTCCCGTTTGGAGATGCGCACCTGCACCCGGGACAATAAGGTCGGCACGGCTATCATCCTGGAAGGGGGAGTCATGTCACGGCAGGAAGCAGCAGCGATGAAGCCCGGAACCATTATCGCAGTTAAAAATTTGTTCTATAATACACCAGCCCGCCGTAATTTTTTAAGAGCTGATGTCACAGAGTTTAACCATATCAACCGGGTCTTAAAGCGGTTCTTTCTGAGTTATCCAGAAATCAGTTTTCAGGTGATCCATAATGAGAAAGAGATTTATAATTTTTTATCTACGACCCTTGATGAACGCATTTCTCAGGTTTTGGGAACAGAGCTCTACGAGGGAATGGTTTATCTGGAGGAAGATCTGGGAGAAATTCGACTCGAAGGTTTTCTATGCCGTCCGGACTTGGCCCGAAATTCAAGTGAAAACCAATTTCTTTTTCTGAATAAGCGACCTATCATCAGCAGGCGGCTCAGTCATGCCATACTTCAGGGGTTTGGAAATCTGATTGAGAGATCCCAGTATCCGCAATTCGTATTCTTTTTACAGATCGCCCCGCAGTATATTGATATTAATGTACATCCCACAAAGATGGAAGTTCGATTTGCCAATGAGAGAACTATCTATCAGCTATTTCTTTCCTCGGTGCGAAAGGCGATACAGTCAGATAAAATAATTCCTCAATTCAGTATGACCGATCAGGATCAGAATCGTAATGAAATAGAACGGCAGCTTAAATTCAACCGTGGTTTTTCTTCACCTGGCCGTGCAGCCAGTTTTCCTTCTGGGCAATTTTCTGATTTCCTGCCAGAAAATCAACTGGCCATGGGTTTTACTTCCGCGTCTAGTACCGAAGGAGAAAAAAAAGATGAGGGGGAACAAAAAAATGAATTTTCACCGGAAATAGTAGAGCAACCAACTCTGTGGCAGGTGCACAATCGCTATATTTGTTCGCAAATTAAAAGTGGACTGGTTATCATCGATCAGCATGTTGCTCATGAAAGAATTTTGTATGAAAAATTCATAGACTATTTATCGCAACAAAAAAATATACCCTCTCAAAAATTGTTATTTCCCCAGACACTGGAATTAGCATTGGAAGATTTCCTCATTTTCGACGGGATAAAAGATTGGCTCCGGAAAATCGGATTTCATATTACCATATTAAGTGGACGAACCATTCTGATCGAGGCAATTCCGGCAGATGTCAAAGTGGGTTACGAGGGAAAAATTTTATTAGAAATAATTGATTATTACCGGGAAAATGAAGCAGGGGAATACCAACCTCATGAAAGAATTGCAGCTGCCTTTGCCTGTAAGAATGCAATCAAATCTGGTGAAAAATTATCCCAGCTTGAAATGAATGCCTTGATTGATCAATTATTTGCCACCCGGGAACCCTATTTTTGTCCACATGGACGGCCGGTCATCGTTACTCTTAGTTTGGAAGAGATAGACCGGAAGTTTAAGCGAATCTAATCATGGTGCACCCCTCCAAAAGAAATATTATTGTCATTCTGGGACCGACAGCTGTAGGCAAAACGGATCTTGCGCTTGAAATATCAAAATTCCTGGATGTGGAAATCTTATCTGCTGATTCCCGACAACTTTATAAATATTTAGATATTGGCACGGCCAAGCCTTCAGAGGAAATATTAAGAAAAGTGCCGCATCATTTCATCAATATATTGAAACCTGATCAGGATTATAGTGCAGGTCGTTTTGGCGAAGAAGGACGTAAAAAGATTGAAGAAATTTTTGAAAGAAACAAAACACCTCTGGTTGTAGGTGGTTCCGGCCTTTATATCAAAGCGTTATTAGAAGGATTTTTTGAAGGGGAGATTCGTAATGATAGAATTAGAAAATCACTTCAGGTTCGCTTAAAGCGGGAAGGCCCGTTAACGCTTTACAGAGAATTATCGGCGGTTGATCCTAAAATTTCCCAAAAACTTCATCCCCATAACGGCAAACAGATCATCCGCGCTTTAGAAGTTTATATGAGCACCGGGGAACGGCTGTCCGATTTACAGAAAAACAAGTTACCGGCCCCTCATTTTAACTCTCTAAAATTCGGCTTGATGCAAGAACGATCAATACTGTATGAACGCATCAATCAAAGGGTGGAAAAGATGTTTCAGAACGGTTTGGTGGGAGAAGTCACCAATATTCTGGAAATGGGATACGATGAGAGTTTGAACAGTTTAAATACTGTGGGTTATGCAGAGGTAATTCAATATCTGAATGGAAATTTGGATTACAAATCGTGTGCTGAAAAGGTTAAACAAAATTCCCGACATTACGCCAAAAGGCAGTCAACCTGGTTCAGGGCTGATAAAGAAATTCATTGGTTTAATATTGAAGACCCGCAAGAGTTGGGTAAAATCGCCGGGCAGATCATTACTATTTTTAAGAATACAGGGAATCCGAAAAAAACTGAAGCAGTTTGGGGCAGGAAAATATGATTCATAAAATTAAATTTATTGTTAATCCCAAATCCGGAATCAATCGAAATCCAGCTCGCATTGTAGGCTGGATTGATTCAATCCTGAAACCGGGCGGATTGTCTTATAATATATCTTACACCGGGAAACCGGGCGATGGAACAGATCTTGCCCGGGAAGCGGTGAAGGAGGGATTTACCATCGTAGCGGTCATCGGGGGAGATGGGACCATCAATGAAGTCGGACGTGGACTGTGCGGCAGCGACGTGGCACTGGCGGTTATTCCGGCCGGATCCGGGAATGGATTTGCACGCAATTTTAAAATTCCGCTCAAACAGGTTGAGGCCATCAAATTACTTTTAAATCCGCAAATTATTCCCATCGATGTGGGAAAAATTAATGATCACCATTTTTTTAATGTCGCCGGGTTTGGACTGGATGCAAATATAGCAGAAAATTTCGAACAGTTTGGTATTCGCGGACCCTTACCGTACTTTCTGGTGGGTATTCGGGCTTTTTTCAATTACCAACCTCAGACGATCTTAATTAAATATGATAATAAAGAAATAGAAATTAGTCCGCTGGTTGTGACCATAGCAAATGCACCTGAATATGGAAACGGGGCAATCATTTCTCCTTCAGCCCTTCCGGATGATGGTTTTCTCGATCTGGCTATTCTTGATAAGATAACGCTTCGGCAGGCAGTATCTAATTTGTATAGACTTTTTAATGGAACCATAAATCAGGTTTCGGCTTTCCATAGCCATCGGGTAACTTCTTTGGAGATCATCCGACCTGCTCCCGGTCCGATACAGACTGATGGAAATCCGCACCAGGAAGCTGCCCACCTCAAGATTGAAGTCATTCCGCAGTCCCTAAAAGTATTGGTTGGTGCCCGGTATCGAAAAGCAACCTTCGACCAATAATGAAACATTAATTTTCGGTTTGTTTGATAAGTGTGAGGATCTCATACAGGCCCTGCTTCAATCCATTCTGCCAGATTCGCACATGATTTTTTATCAGTTTTTTAGCGTGTTGATCTGCAAAATCGGAGACCTGTTTGAGTATAATCAGGGGTATGTCTAACTTCTGAGCAATATGGGCAATGAGGTAACCCTCCATATCTACCAGATCACAGGCGCTTGATTTCCTTAAGTCGTTCCGTTTCTTCTTATCCAGGATAGGCTCTTTGGCGGAAAATAATTCTGCGGTCTGCAAAATGGTTGTTGAATCAGTCTTCTGAAACACAGCAGGTTGAGAGAGGGTTATTTCCTCCGTATCAGGATGTTTGACCCGGGTTATCAGATAGTTTTGGTGTAACTTCACCCTGTCTGTCAGCCCGCCGCAGATACCAAAGTTAACCATAAAATCCGGACCGATCTGGTGGATGATGGTTTCAAGACTGTCTGGATCGATTATAGAAATTTTCCCCAGTTCCAACAGGTAGATGGGATAATCTTGTAACTGGAAAAGATGAAACTTTTGAAGTGATTTGGTATGTTGATATGAATAATCATCAAGAATAATTGAAGATTCCTGCCGGAAAGCACTAATCAGAAGTAACCGCTGTTTTTTTGAAGGAGTGAACAACTACAGAGTTCCTGTTAATTCAGTTAACTTTTTTAAAGCAAAAAATTGATGAGTAATAAAATCATTTACTAATTTTATTTCTAACTTTTCCCCATTAATTTTACTGAAAATGGGATTAAAATTGATGAAAATTCGTGTTTATCGCAAGGATAAATCTATTCCTTTACCCAAACGTCAGACAAAAGGTTCAGCTGGCCTGGATGTCTATTCAAGTCAGGATGTTGAATTATGGCCGGGACAGGCAACACTGGTATCAACCGGACTCATTATTGAATCACCCAAAGATTATTATTTTAAAATATTTATCAGAAGCGGTTTAGCCATCAAACAGGGCATCAGTCTGGTTAATGATGTTGGTATTGTGGATGAGGATTACTGCGGACCATCGGATGAGGTGAAAATTGGATTGATCCGACATTTCAATCCGCGGGATCCCCAATTAGATAAACCGTTCGTGATTAAGAAGGGCTCTCGCATTGCCCAGATTATTTTTGATCGAAATATTTTACCTGAAATAGAATGGGTAGAGCAGGAGGATTCTGATTTTGCCGGCAAATCCCGTGGTGGATTTGGTTCTACGGGCAGTGATTAATATGGTTTAAAAAAAGAAGGTAAAGCTTTATTTACAATAATATTGCCCCCCCTTAAAATGATCCGCTGATGCCCAGACGATTTTGACTCCCCAGGTCTCCGAAGTTAGTATACGCATATCCCAGTCTAAATTGGCGCCAGTAAACACCCAGACCCAGAGAAAAACCACTCAATATGGTTCGGCCAATGGGTTTTACATCCTGGTTAATTTGATTCTGGTAACCCAGCCTGAATTTGATTATTTCACTAATATCAAATTCACCGCCAATGGCAAAGCGTTTCAAATAGTCCGTGAAGGTATCGCTACTGATGGCCAGGTCCTGAAAACTTCCGGTAAGAAGTAAAGGCAGATGTGCCAGACGCTTGGAAAAGCCGATCTGGATGAGAAGTGGTAATTTTTCCTGTTGTGAGGTATAATTATCAAGGGTTATACCCAGATTTAACAGCGAAAAACCGAGAGTCAGATCATCAAGAAACGTAGCATTATAAATCAATCCTGCATCGAGAGCAACCGCCGAGGCATTATAGCTCTCCAGAGAGGAATACAGGTATTTTACACCAACACCATAATCGAATCCTTCTCCCAGGTGATTGGTGATGCCGGCACTCAGGGCAAACTCGGATGCATTGAAAGTTCTTCCGGTATAATCACCGAATTCATCTGTTTCATTGAATTCCCCATAATTGAAATAGAGAAGGGTACTGTAAAAGTTACCAATACTTTTAAGTGGCTGGGCATAACTGAGCTGACCCGCTTTGAAGTCGATCAGATGATCTACATAATTTATATCCCACAAACGGAGTGTATTACCGGCCAGACTGGCGGGATTATACAATATCGCCTGAATATCTCCCGAAACCGCCATCAGGTTTCCGCCCATTGCAGCACCTCTCGGGCTATATTGGTTTTTTAGAAACTCAAAGCTGGTGGTACCGGCAGACTGTGACCGAAGTGACTCCGCAAAAAATATTGTAAGTGAAGCCAGGACGAAAAGACTTGTTTTCATATTTTTTTTCCAACTGAGTTTAAACTTTAATTAAATTCACAGTCACTTGGTTCCCTGCGGGAAATTCAAGCATCCTCAATTTAATAGACCTTAGTCAATAAATCCTGGTACTTTTTCCAGAACTGCTCTCCCTTTTCTATCAAAAACTGATCAAAATTAATAGTCTCAACATGCGGAACAGTTCTTTCCAGGAATCTTTCGGCAATTTCCTGAAATTTATAAGGCATATCGCTCAGATAAAAATAGTATTTGGGATGCGTATTATCCGGTGCGGAAATATTCTTTTTATGAAGCATTTTTTTCACTGTTTCTGCTGTCTCGATGCCGCTGTCAACCAGTCTAATGGCGGGCCCGAGCGTTTTTTGTATAGCAGTCCTTAATAACGGATAATGGGTACACCCCAGAATAACAGTATCCACCTGATTCTCCAGAAGAATATGTAAGTATCGTTTGGCAATCAGATAGGTGACATCATCCTCAGTCCACCCCTCTTCCACCATAGGAACAAACAGGGGACAAGCTTGTTGTATGATCTGACTTTCAGGGGTAATTGCCTTAATTTCCTTCTGATAACTATTGCTTCTGATAGTGGCAGCTGTACCGATAACCCCGATTCGTTTTCTGGAGGAAAGGGTTGCAGCTGCCCGAGCGCCGGGTTCTAATACACCAATGACAGGAATATCAAGAATATTTTGAAGCATGGGGACCGCAATGGCTGAAGCTGTATTACAAGCGACCACGATCAATTTTACATTCTTATCCATCAGAAAGAACGAATCTTCCAGTGAAAATCGACGCACAATTTCTTCCGATTTGGTTCCATACGGAATTCTGGCGGTATCACCAAAATAAATAATGCTTTCATGGGGTAATTTTTTAATCAGTTGCTTCACAACCGTTAAACCACCCACCCCGGAGTCAAAGACACCAATCGCACGATCATCAAAATGTATTGCAGTTTTTCCCATTTCACTCATTTTTGTTAATCAATGGCAGGAAATGCCTTGATGCTAATTCATTATATCGTACTTTCATAGTCCTGCTTGTATTTTTTGAATCCTTGAAAAATACCCTGGGCAATTTTATGTTGATAGGATGCCGTTTTCAAGATTTTCAAGTCATAAGAATTAGATAAGAATCCGGCTTCAATGAGTATATTCGGCATGGTTGCGCCAACCATGACCCAGAAAGGGCCTTGCTTGACGCCTCGATTTTTAATATTCAGACTCCGGAGTTGATTTTCAAGCTCAATTTGCACCAGGGAAGCAAGATATTCACTTTGCCGGGAAAAGGCGTTTTGGGCCATGGTTGAGAGTATCGTATTGATACCCTGGTATTCACTGCGGGTGTCGGGGTCTTCAAAGTCAATAACTGAATTTTCTTTCAGTACAACTTCTCTTGCCTTATCACCCTTTTCAGGACCCAGAATATAAGTTTCAAATCCGCTGGCACGTTGACTTTTTACAGAATTGGCATGTACACTGATAAAAACTTTACCGTTATTTTCGTTGGCGACTTTGGTGCGTTTCTGAAGCGGGACAAATGTATCGGTTTTTCGGGTATAAACTACTTTTACTTCCGGCATCTCTTTTTCGATGAGTTTGCCCAGTTTCAAAGCAATGGCAAGGACAATATCCTTTTCATAGGTTTTACTCTGCCCAACGGTTCCCGGATCTTTACCACCGTGTCCCGGATCGATGACGACTACATCGATTAACCATTTTCGGCGCTCTTCCTCCAGTTGTTTTTTTACGTCATCTGATGGTTCTAAAGCTTCAGATTCTTCTTCTGTTATCTCCGGGGATTCTTCTTCGATTGTATTGTCCGTTCTGAGGACAATCAATACTTCATTATTCTGTGGTTGCAGAATAATTTCCTGGGCGAGAGGTTCGTGTCGCAGAAGAAAGGCGATGCTGGCCAGTTCATCAAATTGAAAGGTCTTTATTTTTCTAACCAAACCAGTTACCCTGCTTTTCTCCACAGTCTCCCGATCAATTTTCCCATTATAGAGATCGATATGGAGCCACCCATAACGCATATCTGCAGTAACCTCCCCCTGTTTGAAATCTTTGGAGGTTTTTATACGGATTACCGTACCGTTTTCACGGGACGCGATTTGAACATTACTGATATTAATGTCTTTGGATCGAATTTCAGTGATGTTTTCCGATTCATTATAATGTAACTGCAGGGTAGTTCGACGGCTCAGGAGGGGCAAAAAATATTTAACTGGAACAAAAATTTCAGATTCACGCCAGAGAGCTAATGCCGGCATCTGAAAGGTTAAGTCGTCAATGATTACAAAGGCATTATTGGCGGTAATGACTACTTTGTTTTGGGGTAAATACAGGACAATCTTCTTTTTCGCATCATTAAAATAGGTATGATATTGAAGTGCTTTGGCAAGTTGAAGGGTTGAGATGTACTGAAGCCCGTTCTCTTTTCTGAGGGGAATGTTCTGGGGTGATTTCCCCTCCAATTGTATGGTAAGTGTTTCTCTCCCACTTCCGGTTTGCAGCGGTAAAATACTTAAGAGAAGACTACCCAGAGCTTTCTTTATATCAAGAAGAATTATGCCGATTGCCGGGATACTCTGTAAAAAATTCCTTCGTTTCATGATTTCTTATCAGTTAGATGAAGCAGCTCTATATTCTGTTATTAATTTGTGATTGAACTTAAACCTTGTCAACATTAGTATATTAAGCCAAATTAATATATTGAGCCAGATATATCAATATTATTTAAATTCATAACGATCCCTTCTCCTGTCCCACTTCATAAAACAATCTAGTTCGTTTATATATTTTGATCCCCGTTTGAAGTTCCACAATTATGTAAATTGATCAGGGCGGAGTGGAGACTGACCATCAATTATGATTTGGACTGCTTCAGAGATAATTTTATTCTCTCTCTGTCAAGGTCAATACCGATTACCTTAACTGATATAATATCCCCCACAGACACTACTTTGTGAGGATTTTTGATAAATCCTTCACCTAATTCACTAACATGGACCAGACCGTCTCTTTTAAGACCGACATCCACGAAAGCCCCAAAATCAACCACATTTCGGACAGTGCCCTGCAGAATCATTCCCTCACGAAGATCCTCAATTTTTAAAATGTCACTTCGAAGAGTTGGCTGGGGCATCTCCTCGCGGGGATCCCTGCCCGGCTTTTCCAGGTTGGAAATAATATCCTGTAAGGTGGGTTCACCCAGGTTCAGTGAGGCCGCTAAATCGCTTAATACCATCTCTTTCAGATTCAAGTTTATACGGATCGTTTTCCAGCTTGCAGGCTTATCGAGAATTTTAAATTTCTTGAGCAAATTTTGGGTGGCTTTGTAAGATTCGGGATGAATGGAAGTATTGTCCAGTGGATTATCTCCATCCGGAATTCTCAGGAAACCCGCAGCTTGCTGGAATGCAACCTCTCCCAGCCCGGAGACTCCGGTCAGCTCCTGACGATTTTTGAATTTTCCGTTTTTATCACGGTATTTAACGATGTTTTCGGCAGTCCGGGCGTTGAGGCCCGAAATATATTGAAGCAAACTCACCGAGGCAGTATTCAAATCCACCCCAACCAGATTGACAGCACTTTCCACCACCGCACTCAGGGTATCACTCAATTTTTTCTGATTCACATCGTGCTGATACAGACCGACGCCGATACTTTTCGGGTCAATTTTTACCAGTTCTGCCAGCGGATCCATTAACCGCCGGGCAATGGAGATATTTCCCCGCATACTGGCCTCCAGATCCGGAAATTCCCGCTGGGCAATTTTTGAGGCAGAGTAAACCGAAGCACCTGCCTCATTAATGATTGTGTAATATATTTCCTTTTTCCCGGTCTGTTTAATCTCATTCATCAATTCTACAATCAGAAGTTCGGTTTCCCGTGAAGCGGTTCCGTTTCCGATTGCGATGAGATCGACATCATGGGTATCAATCAGACGGCGAATAATTGTTTTAGACTCGAACACCTCATTCTGAGGCGGATGGGGATAGATGGTCTCACCCTCCAGATATTTACCGGTTTCATCGATAACAGCTACTTTACAGCCGGTTCGGAATCCCGGATCAATACCAAGGATGGTTTTGCCTTTAATAGGGGGTTGAAGCAATAATTGGCGAAGATTAGTAGCAAAAACCCGAATAGCATGATGATCTGCCGCTTCAGTCAGTTCATTTCGCAACTCCCGTTCAATACTGGGAGCAATCAACCGTTTATAAGCATCTTTAATAGCCTGTTCCATCAGCGCTTTAAAGATAGATTGACCGTGAATAAATTGTTGGTATAAATCGGGTATAATCTGATTTTCTTCAACGTCTATACTAACTCTTAGACATTCCTCCTTTTCACCACGGTTTATGGCTAATATGCGATGGGGAACTATTCTTTTTACGGGTTCCTTAAAATCGTAATAAAGTTCATATTCCGATTTTTTTTCAGGATCTTTAGCAATACTGGCTAAGATTCCTTTATTTCGAGTGGTTTCACGTACCAGTTTCCTGGTATCTGCATTATCTGAAATAATTTCTGCGATTATATCCAGCGCCCCGGCAATGGCCTCCTCACCATTTTTTACACTTTTTTCCTCATCAATATAGGGGGCGGCAAATTCGGACACTGTTCCGGTGGTGATCTCCTGCGCCAAAATGAGTTGGGCCAAAGGCTCAAGCCCCTTCTCCCGGGCGATGGTAGCGCGGGTTCGTTTTTTGGGACGGTAGGGCAGATATAAGTCTTCTATTTCCTGTAATTTGAGAGAAATTTTGATCCGGGTTTCCAGTTCAGGAGTTAGTTTTCCCTGTTCATGGATTGATTTTAAAATAGTTTCTTTGCGTTCCTGTAACATCCTGAGATAGCGAATACGATCTTCAATTGTCCGAATTTGATCTTCATCCAGTTTACCTGTCGCTTCTTTGCGGTATCGTGCAATAAAGGGAACAGTATTACCTGTATCCAACAGTTCGATGGTATTGGCTACCTGAAATGCTTTCAGGTTCATCTCTTCAGCGATAAGGCGATAAAAATCTTTTTCAATCATTTTGACATACCTTGAAATAAAAATTGAACTCTATTTTTAAAATGAAAATTTATTAGTCGGTGCGGTGAATTTGTTGATCTGATACCTTAAGAAGATATAACTTTCCGTCCTGATCAATAATTTGAACCACAACGGTAACTGCAATACCGGGGCCCCACTTTGGACCCCCCTGTGCCATTTTTTCAAGTTTTACTCTATTTTGAGCAGGCAAATCTTCACGGACTGATTTTAGAGGGCCGGACCATACCTCGTTTTCTTTCAAAATCCAGAATTTGTCAGCTTCTACACCATCCGGAATGAATACATTTCCCAGCGGAATAACGTTGATCACCGCCCGCAGGGGTTTTCCGTCCGGAGGTGACTGGGGCATGAAATCTCTCCAGAGATATGTGTCTAATGTTAGATGAGTATTCTGAATATGGAGTGTATCCGCTGCTGATTTCAGCTGCTGTGGGGTATAATCTTTGGGTTTTCGGCTTCCGGAAAACAACAACTGAAAACTAACAAGACAAAATATCACTAAAAAAACTGGGCGGTAAATATCCATAATTTTCCTCAATTCTCCTCTTTTCGGGTCGGGGTGAAATCTATTTTAAAAATTCCGGTAAAAAAAGTCTAAAAGTATCAATTTCTTTAAAGTGAAGAAAATAAATAACTATTTGACCAAGATGTGATTTGCCTATTATAATAAAAGAAAATTGAATTAATTACTCCCTCGATCACCTTCCGAAATAAACTAAGAAGGTTTCTTATGCAAAAAAAAGATTTGATTATAGGCATTCCCAAGGAAATATATCAGAATTGTCGCTGTGTGGCAATGGTCCCGCAGGTTGTTCAGAACCTGACCAAAAACGGACAGACGGTTTTGATTCAGAAAGATGCCGGGAAAAAAGCTTATTATACCAATGAGGCCTACCTGGAAGCCGGGGCGAAACTGATTGACCATGCGCCGGATCTCTATGCAGAATCGGACGTCATTATCAAGATTAGGATCCCGCTGCTGAACAAGGAAACAGCCAAACACGAACTGGACATGATGAAGCCGAATGCGACGATCATGAGCTTCCTCGCTCCCACTTTAGAAAAGGAAAATGTCCGCAGGTTGCTTGAGAATAAGCTGACCGGTTTTGCCATGGAATTAATCCCAAGAATTTCACGGGCACAGAGCATGGATGCCCTGAGTAGTTTAAGCACGGTCATGGGATATCGGGCGGTGCTTCTGGCAGCAAATCACCTTGGAAAGTTTTTTCCGCTGCTGATGACTGCTGCCGGAACAGTCAGACCGGCCAATGTGCTGGTGATTGGGGCCGGGGTAGCAGGATTACAGGCCATCGCCGTGGCCCACCGGTTGGGGGCTAAGGTGGAAGCTTTTGATACTCGACTGGCAGTTAAGGAACAGGTAGAAAGTCTGGGTGCCCGGTTTGTCGAAATGGAGATTCCGGAAGATATGGAAACAAAATACGGATATGCCAAGGAAGCTTCTGAGGAATTCATAAAAAAGGAAATGGAAATTATCGGCTCCCGTTTTCCCCGGACCGATGTGGTTATATCCACTGCCCTGGTTTATGGTCGCAAGGCGCCGCTTTTGATCAGTGAAGAAATGGTAAAAATGCTTCAACCGGGATCTGTCATTATCGATTTAGCAGCTGAGCAAGGTGGAAATTGTGAACTTTCCCGTGCTGGAGAAACAGTTTATAAACATGACGTTATCATTCACGGTCCTAAGGATTTACCATCACAGTTGCCCTTGCATACCAGTCTGATGTATTCAAAAAACGTGTTTAATGCTTTTCAGAATTTGTATCAGGCCGAAGATGACAGCATTGATCTGCAGGATGAGATCAATGCGAATGCGCTGGCTACTTATAAAGGTGAACTGGTAAGTGACATTGTTAAAAAGTCATTTTCTGAAAAAGGAGATGTTTCATGACCGGAACCATTATTGTATCCATATATATTTTTGTACTGGCGATATTTGCGGGATTTGAATTGATAACCCGAGTTCCTCCCTTACTCCATACTCCCCTCATGTCCGGTGCCAATGCCATTTCTGGAATTACCGTGGTAGGCGCATTGATTATTGCCGGGGCAGGAGATTCCAATCTGAGCACTATATTAGGATTTTTGGCCATCGTATTCGCAACGATCAATGTTGTGGGTGGTTTTCTGGTTACCGACCGAATGCTGGAGATGTTTAAGAAAGAGGGACAAAAAAAATGAGTATTTTGATAAATATAATTTATCTGCTGTCCATCAGCCTGTTTATTTTTGGTCTGAAATTTTTAAGTTCTCCCCGCACTGCCCGCAAGGGGAATATCCTCAGCATGTTGGCCATGTTTATTGCGGTTATGGTCACTTTGCTGGACAGACAGATTATTGATTTTGTGTATATCATTGCAGGAATTTTGATTGGAGGTCTTATTGGGACTATCGCGGCGAAAAAGGTACAGATGACCGCCATGCCGCAGATGGTCGCTGTTTTTAACGCTTTTGGCGGTATTGCATCGGCGCTGGTGGTGATCGCACAGTATCTGAGATACCCCAATCAGGTTGACCTGAATAATGCGGTGACGATTCCCATAACTCTCTTTATTGGGATGCTAACCTTTACCGGAAGTATGATGGCCTTTGCCAAATTGCAGGAATTGATGAGAGGGGCCCCCATTACCTTTAGCGGTCAAAAAACACTGAATTTTATGCTGCATCTGGCCATTCTGGTTCTGATTGTGCTTTTTATTCTTGATCCCGGAACCAACAGAATGCAACTTTTGTTATTAATCCTGTTTTTAGCTGGTCTAGTCGGGATTACCCTGGTATTACCCATTGGCGGTGCGGATATGCCGGTGGTCGTGGCGCTCTTGAATTCATATTCAGGGCTGGCTGCTGCCGCTTCGGGATTCGTCATCCACAATTATATTCTCATCGTCAGTGGAGCCATTGTGGGGGCATCTGGTCTTATTTTAACCAACCTGATGTGCAAGGCTATGAACCGTTCCCTCATGAATGTATTATTTGCCGCGGTAGGACAGGAGAGTGATGCGGTGGCCACGGCAGGCAAAAAATCGGTAACCCGCTACACTCCGGTAGATGCTGCCATGATTCTTGAAAATGCCCAGTCGGTGATCATTGTTCCTGGTTATGGTTTAGCGGTAGCCCAGGCCCAATATGCATTGCAGGACATGGTAGAATTGCTCCAGAAGAATGGAACTACGGTCTTGTATGCCATCCATCCAGTGGCAGGAAGAATGCCCGGCCACATGAATGTTTTGCTGGCGGAGGCCAATGTTCCTTACGATCTTTTGAAAGATATGGAAGAAATTAATGATGAATTTCAAACCACGGACGTGGTACTGGTTGCGGGCGCGAATGATGTTATTAATCCTGCTGCCAGGGAAAAAGGGAACCCCCTTTCAGGAATGCCGATTCTTCAGGTTGACCAGGCACAGTCAATCATCATCATCAAACGTAGCTTAAGCCCCGGTTTTGCAGGTGTGGACAATGAACTGTTTTACGATCAGAAAACGATGATGGTATTTGGCGATGCTAAAGAGATGTTGCTCAAAATTGGAACAAATCTGAAAAAAGAATAATAGGTAGTCGTTGGAAAAATAAAATCTTGACTTTTGTTGTTTTTTGTTATACCGATAATAATTATTTAGACGAATCTGACTGAAATCTGTGATGAAAAAGTATATAATAATCATTGTTCTGAGCGTATTTATTTTCAATCAGAAAATTGCCCGGGTCGAAAGACCATCTTCCGAACAATTTCTGATCAATCAGATCCACCAAATTATTGCCTCCAAAAAAGCGGTAAAAATTGATTCATTTTTTTCCGAAAGGAATAAGCGAAACCTTTTTAATGGAACTGTTCTTTTTGCCGAAAAGGGCCAGCTGATATATAAAAATTCCTTCGGATATGCAGATT
This sequence comes from bacterium, assembly GCA_020350205.1. GTDB lineage: Bacteria > Calditrichota > Calditrichia > RBG-13-44-9 > RBG-13-44-9 > RQOF01. The sequence goes on along the minus strand of CP070707.1, from coordinate 888,574 downwards.
TTAAAGATAAAATACCGTTACGGGATAATACTGCCTTTCAGTTAGCCTCGGTTACAAAACCTCTGACGGCTTGCGCGGTATTGATGCTGGCTGAAGGTGGGAAACTGAACCTTGAAGACGATATTCGTGATTATTTACCCGAATTTCCCTACGATGGTATTACTATTCGTTTATTACTTACCCATCGTTCCGGACTGCCAGATTATATGTATTTCGCAGATAGAATCTGGAAAAGCCGCAGAATAATCCTGACAAATCAGGATATGATAGACCTGATGACTTTATATAAACCATATCGCTATTATAGACCGGACCGCCGTTACAATTATAGTAATACGAATTATGCACTTCTTGCGGCCCTTATCGAAAAGGTTTCGGGAATTTCATTTGCTGATTTTATGAAACTGAATATTTTTGAACCACTGGGAATGAGAAATACCTTTGTATACACGGGTGAAGATAGCCAGCTAGATGTGATAGATAATATTGCCACCGGATTTGATCATCCGCGCCGCAAAGCAGAAAACAGCTACTTGAACGGGATCGTCGGGGATAAAGGGATTTATTCTACAGTAGAAGATCTCTTCCGATGGGACCAGGCACTCCAAAACGGAAAGCTTTTAAGTCTGTTTAGCCTGGAGGAAGCATTTTCTCCAGCCCATAAGGATTTAAGAGATTATGATAATTACGGTTTTGGCTGGCGAATTAATTTGAATAATGGTGATAAGATTATTTTTCACTCCGGTTGGTGGAAAGGCTTCAAAACTTATTTTATTCGTAAAGTAAATCAAGAAAAAACTATTATTATATTAACTAATACCGCCAATCATCATTTCCTGAGTATCCGCAGACTGTGTGAGCTTCTGTAAAACAGCATATTTTTTAAAGATCATACCCCAGAATAGGTGCCAGCCACTTTTCAACCGTTTTCACGTCCATTCCCTTACGCCTTGCATAATCAGTCACCTGATCTTTGGCAATTTTTCCGATCCCGAAATAGCGGGATTGGGGATGCGCAAAATAATAGCCAGATACTGAGGCTGCAGGCAGCATGGCATAGTTCTCGGTAAGACGTAAAGCAGTTTGATCCGTGACGTGAAGCAAATCGAAAATGGTTTGTTTCTCTGTATGGTCGGGACAGGCAGGGTATCCCGGAGCCGGCCGTATTCCCTGATAAGATTCGGAGATCAATTCTTCATTACTGAAGTCCTCATCCGGCGAATAACCCCAAAATTCTTTGCGCACCTTTTCATGCATCAGTTCTGCAAACGCCTCTGCCAGTCTGTCCGCGAGGGCTTTGGCCATGATACTGCTGTAATCGTCATGTTCTTTTTCAAATTTTTTAACCAGTTTTTCAATTCCAATTCCGGCGGTAACGGCAAACAATCCGATATGATCGGCAACGCCGCTCTCGCGAGGTGCAATAAAGTCGGACAGGGCAAAATTATTTTGCTCGTTGCTCTTCTCCATTTGCTGCCGGAGGGTATGAATCACTGCCAGAGAACTTTCTCGATTGGCATCGGCATAGATCTCGATGTCATCAATGCCCACTGAGTTGGCAGAAAAAAAGCCGATGACTGCTTGAGCCCTTAGTGCTTTACTTTCTGTAATATGATCAAGGAGTTTTTGTGCATCCTGAAACAGTTTTTTTGCTTCGTTTCCTAATTTTGGGCTCTCAAAGATTTTCGGATATTTTCCTTTAAGCTCCCATGCCATAAAAAATGGTGACCAATCAATGCGGGTGCGGATTTCATCCAGGGGAAAATTATCAAATAGTCGATAACCGGTAAATTTTGGTTTAACGATTCGATAGCTTCCCCAGTCTGTTTGCAGGCGGTTTTTTCGTGCCTGAATGAGAGATATCAATTCTTTTTCTGCATGTCTCTGGTTATGAGTTTTACGAATAGTCTGATACTCCGAACGTAATTCCTTGATAAACTCTGTATTTTTCTGAGGATTGAGCAGATTACTGACGACTCCCACGCTTCGGGAGGCGTCCAGAACATGAATAACAGGATGGCTATACTCCGGCGCAATTTTAACCGCGGTATGTTTTTTAGAGGTGGTTGCACCTCCGATTAAGAGTGGCACCTTAAATTTATTCCTTTCCATTTCACGTGCGATATGCACCATTTCATCCAAAGAGGGGGTAATCAAACCACTGAGACCAATGATGTCCACATTTTCCTTGCGCGCTGTTTCAAATATTTTCTCGGCTGGTGTCATCACACCCAGGTCGATAATCTGATAATTGTTACACCCCAGAACTACCCCAACGATATTCTTTCCAATATCATGCACATCACCCTTTACCGTGGCAAGGAGCACTTTTCCGGCGGCCCGGAATTGACCACCGGCATTTTTTTCTTTTTCCAGGAAGGGAGTGAGATAAGCGACCGCTTTCTTCATCACCCGGGCACTTTTCACAACCTGAGGTAAAAACATTTTTCCGGAGCCAAAAAGATCACCGACAATGTTCATCCCTTCCATCAACGGACCTTCAATTACCTTTAGAGAATCATTATATTTAAGGCGTGCTTCCTCAGTATCTGTTTCAATGAATTCGACAACACCCTGCACCAGGGCATGCATCAGACGTTCTTCTACAGTGGTCTTTCTCCAGGCTTGATCTTCCTTTTTGCCTTTAGTTTTTTGCTTTACTGATTGGGCAAAATTCAAAAGCCTTTCCGTGGCATCTTCGCGACGATTTAGCAATACATCCTCTACATGCTGAAGGAGATCTTTAGGGATTTCTTGATATACGGTGATTTGACCGGCATTGACAATGCCCATATCCATACCGGCTTTAATGGCATGGTATAGGAAGGCTGAATGCATCGCTTCCCGGATGGTGTTATTACCCCGAAATGAAAAAGAAATATTACTTACTCCGCCACTTACCAGCGATCCCTGAAGTTCGGCTTTGATAATGCGGGTTGCTTCGATGAAGTTTACTGCGTAGGCGTTATGCTCTTCTATTCCAGTCGCTACTGCAAATATGTTAGGATCAAAGATTATATCTTCAGGTGGAAAGTTGATTTCATCAGTCAGGATGGAATAAGCACGTTTACATATTTTAACTTTTCGTTCAATCGTCTCAGCCTGTCCATCTTCGTCGAAGGCCATAACAATCACTGCGGCACCATATCGGCGAGCCAATTTAGCGTGCTGTTTAAAAGCGGCTTCGCCCTCTTTGAGGCTTATGGAGTTAATGATACTTTTTCCCTGGGTACATTTCAGACCTGCTTCAATGACAGACCATTTTGAGGAGTCGATCATCACCGGTACACGGGCAATCTCCGGTTCTGCCGCAATTAAATTGAGAAAAGTCTCCATGGCCTTCTCGGAATCCAGCATGCCCTCATCCATATTAATGTCCAGAATTTGAGCACCATTTTCCACCTGCACCCGGGCGACTTCTAGAGCTGATTCATAATTCTGAGATTTTATGAGTTCGGCAAACCTTGAAGAACCGGTGACATTGCACCTTTCCCCCACATTAGTAAAATTGGAATCCGGTCTCACCGTTAAAGGTTCCAGTCCGCTAAAGCGGGGAAAATTTTTCAGGTGTGGCAATACCCGGGGCTTTTTATTCTTAAGACGCTCCCCAATTTTTTTTATGTGTTGCGGTGTAGTACCACAGCATCCCCCGGCAATGTTTACGAATCCGCTCTCTGCAAATTCAGCCAGTAAAGCAGCGGTGATTTCAGGTGTTTCTTCGTATTCACCGAATTCGTTAGGCAGACCGGCATTCGGATAAACACTTACGTAAATCGGTGCCATACCTGAGAGTTCCGCCAGAAACGGTCTCATCTGCTGGGCTCCCAGAGCACAGTTTAAACCAATTGAGAGCAGATCCATGTGTGAGACAGATATCCAGAACGCCTCCAGAGTCTGACCGGACAAGGTCCGCCCGCTGGCATCAACAATTGTACCTGATACCATCACTGGCAAACTGTGATTGCTCTCTTCGAAATAGTGATCAATGGCGTAAAGAACGGCTTTGCAGTTCAGGGTATCAAAAACGGTTTCAACCAGCAGTAAATCGGCACCTCCCTCTACCAGTCCTCTGATCTGGGGGAGATAAGCAGTCACAATTTGATCGAAAGATGTGTTTCGGTAACCGGGGCGATTCACATCGGGTGAAATTGAGGCAGTGCGATTTGATGGTCCCAGAGCTCCAACTACAAAGCGGGGTTTATGGGTGGTAGGTGTGGTATAATTATCTACTGCCTGTCTGGCAAGTTGGGCAGCCGCATAGTTTATTTCGAACACAGATTCTTCGGTCTGATAATCCAGCTGGGAAATACCATTGGCATTGAAAGTATTTGTTTCGATGAGATCTGCTCCCGCATCCAGGTATTTGCGATGAATTTCCTGAATAATCTGCGGCTGGGTAAGGCAGAGAATATCGTTATTTCCTTTTAAATCCTTGGAATGTTTCGCAAATCTTTTCCCCCGGAAATCTGCTTCTTGCAACCTATAATTCTGAATCATGGTACCCATAGCACCATCCAGCAGAAGAATACGTTCGTTTAATGAATCATGAATAGGGTGTCCGGGATAAAATCTCTTCTTTGACATACGGAAGAATCCTCAAATATTTTTACAGAAAAGTTTCTAATGATAGTCTATGGATTCAGTTATTTCAAGCGAATAATGCTTGATTCACGATTATAATGGACAAAAGTTCCTATTTTAACTCAATTTATAATTTTTATTTTTACGCAGTTTTGATGAAAGGAACTATTTCGGGTTTTAAATTTTAAAGAGGACATTTTTTAAACTTAATTGTCACATAGACAAATAAAAACTTTTATATTTCCAAATTATTCGATAACGATGGCGAAAATTAGTATTTTCCGGGAGATTCATGCACGCCGAGAAAAATCAAACCACTCCTCAGATATTCGATCTGGCACTGTCTACCGATTGGGAATATGATCGGGATTTTATTGATCTGCTTGAAAAACAGGCAAGAGAACAAAATTTAAAAACTTATGTAATCTGGGCCGGAAATTTGGACAATACCTATGAAAAGCTTCGAGCGGGACGTATAAAATTTCGTTTTTTATTTGACCGTGCTTCAGATACCACACCTGATTTTTATAAAATTCAAGATTGGATGTTAAAAAATCATGGACAGGTTTTTGAATCACTGGAAGAATTGAACTGGGCTTCTGATAAAGCAACGATGCATCTTGAATTTATTGCCAATGGACTATATACACCCTATACCGTCATATTACCTCCTTATAATGATATACAGGATGATATCAAAATACCATCTACCGAGCAAGCGGCTCTGGGAAATCCATTCATTATTAAACCGGCCAATACCACCGGCGGGGGGCGGGGGGTGGTTGATGGTGCCACTACCTTTCAGGAAATCTGTGATGCCAGAAAGAATTATCCTGCAGATAAATATCTGATTCAAGAGAAGGTGAAACCGCTCGAAAGGGACGGATATCGTTTCTGGTTTCGCGGATTCTTTGCCTGTGGATTGATCCAGGTTTCCTGGTGGCATGATCTTACCCGTCTATATAAAGAACTCACAACAGAAGAGGTTTCGCGATATGGATTAGAACCTCTATATACGATAATTGAAAATATTGCAGGGATCTGTCGCCTGAAATTTTTTTCGACAGAAATGGCCTTGCTGCCGGATAATCGCCTGGTGGTGGTAGATTATGTAAATGAATCAAGCGATATGCGATTAAAATCGAAAGCAGCGGATGGTGTACCGGATCATATTGTGCGAAATAATGCCAGACAGATTGTTCGATATATCCAGGGAAGGTTACATGCGTAGCGCAAGCCGGGCATCACTTGGAAGTGCACGGTAGATGGCCCTGGCATCATTGCGTGGCAGCACGATATTTATCTGATACATCTGGGAGGGAAAATATTCTTTTACAGAACTGGCCAGCGTTTGGAATTTGTTTCCGGACAAGATATCCGAATAATAGATTTTGTTCTCCGGATGATCCGGGGAATCCAGAGTGTCATTCTGCTGAAAATGAAACCTTAAATTTCTGTTAAATTCCAGCTCAAATTCAACGAATGGATCATCCTTCGGGAGGATTTTTTGGAGTAATTGTGCCGCGTCAATCGGATTTTTCGGTGCATGGATCACTTTAACCGGGACCTTGGTTATTGATGCTGAATCCTCCTGTAAGATAAATGGCGTTCCTAACCAGGACAAAAATTTTGGATGCTCTCGGAAATATCTCAGAGACCAGTTTAACTCGTATCGCTCAATTTTACATGTCCGTACGATAACTCCCTGTATCTCCAGTAAAATCAGGCTATCCACCAGGTCGATGGAGAGGGAAATTGAATCATTCTTGCAAAGTAATAACTTATTTTCCCAATATACTTTTTCGATGAGCAAATCATTGTACTGCTGTTGGTTTTCAGCAGATGCTGATGAATCAGAATTGACCGGGGTATGTAATATTTTATCAGGTGTGGAATTTGAATCAAGGAATGTATGATCTTCTGTGAATAACCAGTATACGGGAGTTATAGTCACCCATAAAAAAGCAAGCAGCACAGGTACCAGCATGACAGTAAAAAAAGCAGTGAACTGACTTTTGCGGCCCGTATCCTGGTTATAGATGTTTTTACGAGAAATACGATTTTTCATGCTGGAACTTTTATTATTTTGCCTCTTGCTGTCTCAATAAATATAAACTTTTGCACCATAGCGCAGGTGGCGGTAAACGAGGTTTAATTCCTCGTTCGCCAGACGTATACACCCATGAGTAACAGGTTGTCCGATGAGTCTGGTATACAGAGTACCGTGAATCAGATAACCGCTGCCGATACTTAAGGCATATTTCCCAAGAGCTTTCGAATTATAACGTTGTGGTGAATTTGCCGGAGGAACCTCGCGGCCCTCTTCTATAAATGCCCAGTCCGGCATGTACCATACCGGTTCCTTGAGTTTCATCTGAATTTTAAAGGCTCCCCGCGGAGTTGAAAAGATCCATTCCCTGTCGTTATCCGCTTTTAGAATGACGTAACTGCCGGAGGAACAGGGGCCCTCGTGGATTATCCGGGGTCCTTTCTTAAGGTAGATATGATTATCCGAAGTACTAATGATCAGATAAGGGATCTTTGGTGTATATTTTTGATGTCTAATTTTCAGATTTTGTATTTTTCGGGTAAGCAGATCGTTGGTTTTTAATGATGATTTTTCTTCGTTGGATGTTTTTGTCAGGTAAGGTGCAGAAACTCTTATCACATATGCACCGATGGAAGGTGCATTGGAAAAAATAAAATAAGCTAGCGTGATGCCTGTGAAAAACGCGGAAAAGTAAATTCCTTTGGTTGAACGTGAGTGAGTTTGCTTGTGAAACATGGTATTCGCCATTTCTCCCCGGTCATGACGATTTATATTATCGTCCATAGTGTTGTATTCTATAATTCTCGGGTAAATAGACGGTTATAAATTTCACCAGATGAAATCAGACCGGGATTGGGTAAAAGGTGCTCGCTGACTAATTACCCGGATTCCGGTCTGATTCCAGTTCGGTGGCTTTAACAGGTATATGATTGGCTGGAAAATCCAGCTAAATCTTCTACAAATTTATCTTTGAAGATTAATATCCGGCCTGAATCGCCTGATTCAATTCATTGATCAGTGCATTTGCCCGGTCTATGCCCCCTTTCAGGCTATTGTAGGCGCTCATGTAGTCTCCACTCTGCATGGCGGCATTGGCTGAATCCGGAATTCTCTCCAAATTATCCAGATCATTCTTAATAGATTGTAATGCCATCATACTCTCTTTTGACCGGGGAGCTCTCTTCATCAGAGTTTTTACCTGTGTGATAGCATCTTTGAGTTGTTCCATAAGAAGCGGTATTTCCTGGCTAACCTCCTGCTTGCGAGTTACGGCCGCCTGTTCGGCTTCTTTGGCCAGATTAATGGCGTTATCCAGCATTTTTTCTGCTTCATCAAAATTCTTAAACATCAATTTTGAATCCTGCTTTTTCACTTCAGCCATTGCACCATCCAAAGCACCTTTAGCAGCATTATAGCGGTCCGGGACGTAGCGGTCTGCTTCTGCGGTTTTTGCTGCCTCAAGCGCTGCATTCGCTTCATCCACTTTTTGTTGTGGAACAGAGCCGCAACCAATGAGCAGTCCGGAAAGAATAAGAAAACTGATAAAAATAAACATAACTTTCATACGCATAAATGCCTCCTTAAAGATTTAAGATCTGCAGTCCATAGAATCTGTTTTATTAATTTAATAAAAATTTTTGATTTTTTGTATAGTAATCTGCTGTTTTTTAATATTTTTGTCCTGTTTTAAATTTTTTAAATATCGACAGATTTCACAGAAATGTGAATTCATTTTTCAGACCATTAACTAAATTTCGTTATGAAAACCTCAATAAATCAATATTATTAAATTTTATTTTGTCAAATTAGTGATTAACTTCCCGCGGAGAGAAAAGACAGAGAAAAATCCAGAATTTACTGTGACTCATGCTATGGAAGATCTTGAGACTTTTATCAGATCACATAAAGTTTCCCTGATCGATACCGCCTGTGAAACACTTTGTACATCATACTGGACATTTGAATCCGAGATCAAAAATAGGGATTGCAGGCTTATTTTCTCGGAGATATTTACTCAAATTGAAAGGGATTTATTCGGAGAATCTGATTCCCCGCGCTTCCATCTTACCACTTATTATTTGAATGCATTACAAAATAAGCCGGCATTAAAAAAGAATTTTCATGCTCAATTTGCCCTGCTGGGAGTTTCGCGAATTGTGTTAAATCATTTTGTAATCCATAAGGTCCCTGATCCTAAAGTTGATATTCAGATATTTCTTGAAAAAATTCAAAAGATTTTTGACGATACTCTCATTTCATTAGTTGAGCGCTGGAATGAGATATATTTGAGTCTCCGCGAGAAAGATCTTCAATTGATCGATGAATTAAACCTGGTAAAAAATGATCTTCAAAAGCAACTGGATGTAATTTACCAAATAATAAAAGAATCTCCCATAGGGGCAGCAAACTGTGATAAAAATATGAATGTTACTCATTGGAATCCCATGGCCGTACGCTTGACGGGATACTCGCCGGGAGATATTATCAAAACCAGTATCTTTAAGATTTTTACACGTGCGTCTCAGTTACAGTTAAAAACAAAACTTTCCTCAGGGAAAAAAAAGATTTCCAATCAGAGATTGTATATTCAACCTAAAATTGGAAATCCCTTTCCGGTGCTTTTATCCATAAGTCAGCTGCGTTATCCGGGATTGGGTAATATACATTACGTTTTTAATTTTCAGGAATCCGGCAATAACGCAAGTTTGGAAAGAAGCAAACAAAAGTTACATCAACTTGCCACAATTACCCGTCTGACCAGTGCCATCATGCATGATATCAGAAATCCACTCAACTCAATTGGCCTGAATATGGAGATAATGGAAAATGCGCTCGATAGCGGACCTCAAGAAAGTGAGCCCAAAATCAGGCAATTATTAAGGCTGGTGCAGGGTGAAATTCAAAATTTGACACAAAACCTGAATCAGTATATGGCTTATGGCCAGTTGAGTGAGCTATATCTGGAACCCCTGAATTTTACAGAAAAATTTTTGATATTTATGGAGGAAATCAAGCTGGAGGCTGTATTGAGAAAATTAAAGATCGAATTTCATAGTACAAATCACCCAGAGCGGATTTTGGGAGATTGGGTTCAATTGGGGCGGGTTTTTAGAAATTTGTTTCAAAATGCTTTTGATGCATCTACAGAAGGGGGAGTAATCGAAGTAAAACAGTCACAAAGAGCAAATCGAGTTCTCGTAAGCATTCGGGATTATGGCCATGGAATTCCTGAATCACACCGCAAAAAGATTTTTGAACCCTTTTATACGACCAAATCCGCGGGGACCGGCCTGGGTTTGTTTATTGCACATGAAATTATGGCGGCCCATGGCGGCAAAATTTCATACCGCCCAGCTAAATCAGGAGGAACAATTTTTACAATAAGTTTTAAAGTTCATCACCCAAGTCTAGAGATTAAAAATGGAAAAAATTAAAATTTTGATTGTTGATGACGAAGTCGATACTTTGAAAGCACTGGAGACTGGCTTGCAGGAAGATTCGCTGTCCATAAAAACAACTCCGTCAAGCCTGGATGCAATTAATCTCTTAAAAACCGAAGAGATAGATGCGGTGATCACAGATTTAAGATTGAAAGATGGCAGCGGATTGGATATCTTAAATTTTATTAACGAAAACGGACTAAAAATAGCGGTCATTATAATCACGGCCTATGGTTCAGTTGAATCCGCAGTAGAAGCCATTAGAAGCGGAGCCTACGATTACATTTTGAAGCCATTTCGTTTCACGGATTTAAAAATTATTCTGAAACGTCTGGCGGAGACGATAAATCTTAAGCGTGAGAATGAACAGTTAAAATTATTGTTAAAAAAAGAACACGGATTCCCTCATCTGGTTGGTATCAATGCGCAGTTTAGACGGGTATTAGATATGATTAAACAGATTGCCCCCTCTCGTAGCACCGTGATAATTACAGGGGAGACCGGGACAGGGAAAGAAGTGGCTGCAGATTTTATTCATCATTTCAGTCCACGCTCAAATAAACCCATGGTAAAGGTGAATTGTGGAGCCATCCCGGAAGCTCTTCTGGAAGCAGAATTGTTTGGATATGAACGGGGTGCTTTTACGGGTGCGGTCAAACAAAAGAAGGGCAAAATTGAAACTGCTGAAGGAGGGACCTTGTTCCTTGATGAGATTGGGGAATTAACTCCTGCCATGCAGATCAAATTGCTCCGGGTTCTTCAAAATGGGGAATTTGAGCGCCTGGGATCGACAGATACCTTAAAAGTGGATTTACGATTAATTGTTGCAACTAACCTGGATTTAGATAAACTGGTTGAATCTGGTAAATTTAGAGAAGATCTTTATTACCGCCTGAATGTCATCAAAATACAGATCCCCCCGCTGCGCGAGCGGCTGGAAGATATCCCCTATTTAGTGCAGCATTTTATTGAGAAATATAACAGGGTTAACTTGAAAAATATTCAGGGAATTCAACCCGATGTTCTGAAAATAATGATGCGCTACCCCTGGAAAGGAAATATCCGTGAACTGGAGAATATGATTGAACGGGCAGTCGTATTGTGCCAGCATGATATGCTTGAATTATACCATTTCCCCTTGCTGGCAACTAAGATGACCATGCCCCTGCAGGAGCTTAATTTCAATATCGGGATGAGTTTGTCTGAAGTTGAACGTATTTTAATCCAAAAGACACTCCATTACCTTAATGATGATAAGCAGAAAACGGCCAAGGTCTTACAGATTGGCCTGGCCACTTTGTATCGGAAAATTAAAGAGTATGCAATAGAATAATCCGTTACTGTAAATCAACTTCAGAACCTTGAACACGTCATAAAACTCTGAATATTCTCATTTTGGGATACTTTTTGATCGTAACATATTTGTTTTTCTCAAAATGAGATTAAAAATCACACTCCTTTACCCACACTTTTCAAATTGATAATTCTTTCGGCATCCCTTCTTTTTATCTCTAAAATATATTGTTATATGTACTTGTTAATATTGTAGTTAAAAAATTGTCTTTAGTTTGGCATAAGGATTGTATTGGGGAAAGAAAGTGTGGCGGAAAATTACACTTTGGATGTTAGATAGCTGGAAATAGAAAAAATTATTCGGGATAAAAATTTAATTAAAGATCAAAGGATCTTCCTGGTATATGAAAATCGTAGTTGCATACAGTAGCAAAGAGGGATTATTGGAGGAATATAAATTCCGCTATGGATCAGATGCCCAACCTGAGAATATCCCGCCGGACTTTTTTGCGGAAGGCGATACCATGGAAACGATTAATGCGGTCATTGAAGCTTTACGCAGCAATGGACATCATGTAGTGGGAATGGAGGCTAACGATATCATGCAGGGCATGTTTGAGCGTTTCCATCCAGAGCTTGTTTTTAATATGGCCGAGGGACTTTTCGGAGATTTTCGGGAATCCTTTGTCCCTATGATGTGTGAAAAACTAAATATTCCTTACACCGGATCAGATCCCCTCACCCTGGCCATTTGCCTGAATAAAGCGCGGACTAAAGAAATTTTAAGTTATTACCTGATACCTAATCCGGCTTTTAAGGTTTTTTATCCCCATGAACCAATCTATCTGAAGGATTTTGACTTCCCTGCAATTGTAAAACCTGTCTCTGAGGGTAGCAGTAAGGGAATTTTTAATGACTCGGTTGTGGATCATTCTGCAATGGCTAAACATAAGATTCAAGATAGCATTCTGAAATACAATCAACCGGTTATCCTGGAAAAATTTTTAAAAGGGGATGAGTATACGGTTGCGGTCTGGGGAAACGGGGAAGATATTGAAGTGTTACCAATTGTGGCAATTTCCTATAACAGTCTCCCGGAAGGTGCTTTGCCCATGTATTCTTATGAAGCAAAATGGGTTTGGGATACTCCCGGAAATCCTTTGGAAATTTTTCAGTGTCCGGCTACTATTTCGGCGGTTCAGAGAGAGCGGATTGAGGACGTTGCCAGAGAGGCTTATCAAGTTCTGCAAATCAGAGATTGGTGTCGTATTGATGTGCGGTTGGATGAAAATGGTATTCCTAATATTTTAGAGTTGAATCCCCTTCCCGGAATTTTACCCGATCCCAAAGATAATTCGTGTTTCCCTAAAGCTGCCCGAACTGCCGGATATACGTATCCCAAAATGCTGAATAAGGTTGTAGAAATTGCTGCCAGAAGATATGGGATTCGATTATGAAGAATAATGGAAAAAGTCTGAAAGTATGTATTGCTTATAATGCGACGGAAGCATCTGGCCTACAACAAGATATGGATTTTATCTCGGAAGCGGCGGTGATGGAGGAAGCAAAAAATGTCCACGATGCGGTTAAAAATTTGGGACATCAGGCGGAATACCTTCCCGTTAAATTTCTGCTTTCAGACCTGGAGATTTTTAAGCAGCGGAAATATGATTTAATATTTAATCTGTGCGAAGGATACCAGGGTCGATCTTCGCAAGAAATGTGTATTGCCGGAGTCTGGGAACTTTTGGGAATACCTTATACCGGAAATTCTCCTTTAACCTTGGGATTGGCCCAAAACAAGGTTCTCACAAAACGTTTAATGGAATCAAAAAAAATTGCGACTCCCATGTATCAGGTTTTCAGTTCCCCGCCTAAAAACTGTTATTTGGAATTTCCGGTCATTGCCAAACCGGCGCAGGAAGATGCCAGTCTGGGGATAACTGGGGATGCTGTTATAACGAATTTTTTGGAATTAACTGAGCGTGTGACGCAACTACTTGAATCCTATCGCCAGCCAATTCTGGTAGAAGAATTTGTTGATGGACGGGAGTTTAATATTAGCCTTTTAGGCAACTCTCCGGCGCGGGTTTTACCGCTCTCTGAAATTAATTTTTCTCGGCTTGAACCCGGACAGAACCATATAGCCAGCTATGAGGCAAAATGGCTTCCAGATCATCCCATGTATCAAAAAACTCCCCCGGTGTGTCCGGCAGAAGTGGATGAAGAGCTTAGAATCCGCCTGCAGGACGTCGCGATTCAGATCTATCATCTGTTAAAAGGAAGAGACTACGGTCGGGTAGATCTTCGGGTCGATGCCCATGAAAAAATATTTATTCTAGAATTTAATCCTAATCCGGATATTTCCCGTGATGCAGGATTTGCCAATGCTGCGAGGGCTGCAGGAATGACCTATGAAAACCTAATTGATCACATTATAAATCAAGCAATGGGGCGAAAAATTAATGCTTAACATCCTTAAAATGACGCCACCGCATCGAGCGGTTGTCTACGAAATTCTGCAGCAATCAGATATGTTTACCTTGCCTGAAATCAATGTGGCCATGGAATTGATAGATGTCTATTTATTCAACAAGGATCAGAGAGATTATATGATTTATGTAGCGGTTGCCGAAGGCGGTGAGGTAGCAGGATATATCTGTTACGGTCCCACTCCGGCAACTGAAGGAACATATGATATTTATTGGATAGCAGTCTCTCCTGCTATGCAAAAGAAGGGGATTGGACGAAAATTGTTAGCATTTGGGGAAGATGAAATTCGGAAAGAAAAAGGGAGGATTATAGTTATTGAAACATCTTCCCAGCAGAAATATCATCCTACTCAACAATTTTACCAAAAAAATGGATACGTTATTGAGGCCCGTTTAAAAGACTTTTATCGACCCGGAGATGATAAAATAGTTTTCATTAAAAGGTTTAATTCGAATGGAGGAATGAAATAAAATGGAAACGTGGCGGCGGCAGCTGCAAAATAGCCTGACGAGTGCTCGTGAAATTGCAAAAAAGTTTAGTATTCCGTTGGAAGAAATTAGGGATATTGAAAACGAATTTAATATAAAAATTACCCCCTATTATTTATCTCTGATCAAGAGTAAGGGTGATCCGATTTACAAACAAATCATACCTGATAAACGAGAGCTGATTGATCACGGATTGTTTGAAGATCCATTGGCTGAGGATCAGGATTCCCCGGTGAACAATATCGTTCATCGGTACCCGGATCGCTGTCTTTTTCTGGTATCTCATGTCTGCGCATCTTATTGCCGATTTTGCACTCGAAAAAGAAAAGTTGGCGATCCCACCAAAATTAATACAAGGTATATTGATGAGGGATTGGCTTATATCCGGCAGCATCGTGAAATCCGGGATGTGATTCTCTCTGGTGGAGATCCGCTTTTATTGGGTGATGATAATCTCGAATATATATTGCAAAAGTTAAGGCGTATGCCTCATGTAGAAATCATCCGCATTGGAACCCGTGTTCCATGCTTCCTGCCGCACCGAATTACCACCAAACTGGTAAAAATGCTGCAAAAATATCACCCCTTATTTATGAATGTTCATTTCAATCATCCCAGAGAATTAACGCCTCTAGCGGTTCGAGCATTGAATCGCCTGGCAAATGCAGGTATCCCCTTGGGTAACCAGACTGTTCTGCTTAAGGGGGTTAATGATAATCCGGATATAATGAAAAAATTAATGCAAAAGCTGCTGCAGGCAAGAGTACGGCCATATTATATTTACCAGGCCGATATGGTTTTCGGGACTGAGCATTTCAGAACCACAGTGGAAAAAGGTCTGGAAATTATCCAGGCAATACGGGGGTGGACATCTGGACTGGCAGTGCCTCACTTTGTCATCGATGCACCGGGAGGGGGGGGTAAAATTCCCCTACTTCCGCAATATCTGTTAAAAATTTCCGAGGATGAAGTAGTGTTAAAAAATTATGCCGGTAAAATTTACCGTTATAAACAACCCTCCTCAAACGGGAAACTGCAGGTAGAAGAATTAATCCTAACGGATATAGACGAAAAGATCTTTGTTTAATTCTGATTTTTAACGGACATGCCCAGAAGGATGCTTATTGTATTTCACTGGGCATTTCATATATTATACTTTGAGCGTGCTGAAAAATCTGAATGATAATTACCTTAAAATTTATAGGCGGTTTAATTTTCCTGGTTTTCGGGGCCGAACTTTTAGTCCGCGGGGCATCACGCCTTGCCACATTCTTGGGGATCTCTCCCCTGATTATCGGACTAACGGTAGTGGCGTTTGGTACCAGCTCGCCAGAACTGGCTGTTAGTCTTTTATCCAGCTTAAAGGGCGCATCTGATATCGCACTCGGAAACGTGGTAGGAAGTAATATTTTTAACATCCTGTTTATTTTGGGAATTTCCGCGATTATCCGACCTCTATTCATTTCTGTTCAATTGATTCGCCTGGATGTACCCCTTATGATCCTGGTCTCAGTGCTTTTATTCCTGTTCGGCCTGAATGGGATTATCAGCCAGCTGGAGGGAGGAATTCTGTTTCTTGGATTGATCGGATATATTATCTTCCTGTTTTTGGAATCAAAAAGAGAGCAACTCCTTAAGCGAGATTCATTAACTGGGGAATCCAACGATCCTCAGAAAAGATCAATCATTCAATGGCTTAAAAATTTTGGTTTTGTCATTATTGGTCTGGTTTTATTGATGTTGGGCTCACAGTTTCTCATCAATTCTGCGGTTTATATTGCGCAAAATCTGGGAATCAGTGAACTGGTTATCGGCTTAACCATAGTTGCTGCCGGCACCTCTCTTCCGGAGGTTGCGACTTCAGTGATGGCCAGTATAAAGGGGGAACAGGATATTGCAGTTGGCAATATCGTGGGAAGCAACATTTTTAATATTCTGGCAGTGTTGGGATTATCAGGGTTGGTCTCTTCAGAAGGTATCCAGGTGTCATCCGCTGCTCTGAGGTTTGATATTCCGGTGATGCTGGCTATATCAGTAGCCTGTTTGCCCATATTTTTTACGGATGGGAAAATTTCGCGCTGGGAGGGATTACTTTTCTTTGGCTATTATCTGGCCTATGTGATATACCTCCTGCTCCTCTCTACCCATCATGATGCGGCGCCACTCTATAGTGCTATATTTCAACTGTTCATCATTCCTATTACAGTCGTCACCTTACTGGTATTGATGCTGCAGGCGATTAAAAGAAAAAAACCAGAACCAGATAAAAACTAATAGAATTGTAAGTATCTCATCTGAAAAGAAGTTTGAGATAAACACGATGTATTATTATAGAATTCAAAAAGGATTAGGAAGGGTAATGAAAATAATAGCGAAAACAAAATTTTCTAATGGAGATCTGCATATCCGGGAAATGGAGCTTGATGATTTATCGGCTGTATTTGCTCTGGGTGAGCAGATATTTACTGCGGATAAGTGGCCCAATTTATACCGAACCTGGGATGAATATGAACTGGTTGAATCGTTCGCATCGGAAGGTGAATTAAGTCTGGTGGCCGAAATACAAGATAAGGTTGTCGGGTTTGCTTTGGGTACGTTGATTGAGAAACGGCGCAGTTCCTGGATTTATGGCTACCTGGAGTGGATCGGTGTTAGCCCCGACTTAAAACGAACCGGCGTGGGTACCCGATTGTTTAACCGCTTGACAGAACTGATGGTTGAGAAAGGTGCCAGAATGTTGTTGGTAGATACCCAGGCTGAAAATCTGGAGGCGATCAACTTTTTCAAAAGACAGGGTTTTGGACAGGAAATAAAACATATTTACCTCTCCCGAAATTTAAAGACGCACCCCCAGTACGTCAGAAGAAAAAAACACTCAGGGGAAGGTAAAAAGACCCATACTCTGCTCTAATGGTCCTCATGAAATACAGCGTGTATGATGATTAGATTGATTTATAGCTTCGATATAAGGTTAATTATGTCTACTTCCGTGTCGTTAAAAAAACATCCGTGAGGTCAGGAATTTTTTTGAACTTGAATTCAGTAATATACTATAACCTGGAGGTCAATTTCAGGGAGTAATGTTTCGAATTAGAAAAATATTTGATCACGTTTTACCGATCAATCAATATGCTATATCCCAGGTTCAATCCATCCTGCGGTCTCAATTCCATTTCATCACTGAAGATGAAGTTTTAAAATTGCCTGAAAAATTGGGCCATCCTTTGAAACATGGCTTTCGGTCTATACTGTTTGTGGCGGACGATGAAAAAGGGGTTGTCAAGGGATTTGCTTTAATTCAGCATGAACCGGATCTGAAATTTTGCTTTCTGGATTTTATTTCGGCAGCCCCCCGGGTTACCGGTCGTGGTTTAGGTGGTGCACTTTATGAGCGTGTTCGCCAGGAAGCTCTTGCCTTGCAATGTATCGGGATTTTTTTTGAATGCCTGCCGGACGATCCTGCGATTTCAAGAGATCCTGAGATTCGGAAAGAGAATATTGCCCGATTAAAATTTTACGAGCATTTTGGAGTCCGCCCTATCACCAATACCCTTTATGAAACACCATTAAATCCCAACGACGACAATCCACCTTATCTAATGTTTGATGATATGGGAAAGGGGAGGAAGCTTTACAGAAAAGAGGCACAAAGCATCGTTCAGCTCATTCTGGAGCGTAAATATAAAGACATTTGTCCGCCCGAATATATTAAAACGGTCACTCAGTCCTTCACGGACGATCCGGTTAAATTCAGATCTTTTAAATATACCAAGCAGGAAATCACTCTCCTTAGGCATCAGGGTATACCGGATGATCAGAAAATAATCCTGGTCATAAATGACCGCCATGATATTCATCATGTTCGTGAACGAGGTTATGTAGAATCACCGATACGTATTAAGAATATACTTAGTGAAATCGACAGAACCGGCCTGTTTACCAAAAGGGTGGCAAAGAAATATCCTGAAAAATATATTCGTTCGGTGCATGACTCCAAATTCGTCACTTACCTGAAAACCGTGTGTCAGAATCTTAATCCCGGACAATCGGTATATCCCTATGTTTTCCCTATTCGCAACAGTGCCAGGCCACCCAAAATTCTGGCTGTACGTGCAGGATATTACTGCATTGATACTTTCACGCCGCTGAATCGCAATGCTTATCTGGCAGCAAAAAGGGCTGTGGATTGTACACTAACTTCAGTTGAAAGTCTCCTTCGAGGAAGTCAAATAGCCTTTGCGTTAGTACGACCACCGGGTCATCACGCGGAATGGAATAATTTTGGAGGATTCTGCTACTTCAATTCAAACGCGATTGCGGCGGAGTACCTGAGTCACTATGGCAAAGTAACGATTTTGGATATTGATTATCACCATGGAAATGGGCAACAGGATATTTTTTATCAGAGATCTGATGTACTCACCATTTCTCTTCACGGACACCCCCGTTTTGCCTATCCCTATTTTAGCGGATTTGAGGATGAAAAGGGTTTCGGTATTGGCCGGGGCTATAATATAAACTTTCCTCTCTCGGAGAATGTAGACGGAGAAAAATACCGGACAATACTGGAGAAAGCTTTGGGGAGAATAAGAAAATTTAAAAGTGATTTTATCATTATTGCGTTGGGGTTGGATACCGCCAAAGGAGATCCTACCGGTAGCTGGACATTAACGGCGCAGGATTTTTACAGGAACGGATTCATGATCGGCCATCTTAAAATTCCCACCCTGGTAGTACAGGAGGGTGGGTATAATCAAAGAAATCTCGGAGTGAATGCACGTCACTTTTTCACCGGATTGTGGCGGGGTTTCTATGCTTCCTAACCGATGAGAAAACGACGGTCTTTATTTTGTTTGCAATGATTACAATGTTTTATCATATTGATTCGGATGAAAATACTTCATTTTTAAAGCTTCAATTAACTATTGTAAAATTATAGACAGGAAATAAATTTTGTATGAATCAATATCATGACGATAAATCGGATCTGCTTGCCAAGGGTGAAAATTTATTTGATTTACTTGATGGGGCATCTCCTGAAGTCACCACCCCCTGGCCGGAGATTGAAAACCAGAAAAAGATTGCGGCGGATAAAAATAGAGATGTCGAAGAACGTCTGGAAGCATTCGAGGATGTGTTTGAATCAGAAGTGGGAGACACCCACCTGGCCCGGGCGCGTAATCTGGAGCGCGAAGTAGGTTTCAGGCAGATATTTCTAAAATTTGAAGGTGCTAATCCATCAGGCACACAGAAAGATCGTATCGCTTTTGCGCAGGCGATGGACGCCCTGCGCCGGGGATTTGATGCCATTACCATGGCGACCTGTGGTAATTATGGAGTTGCCATGGCACTTGCTGCCTCAGTGGCGGGATTGCGTTGTATTATTTATATCCCTGAAAACTACCATACCAAACGGGTTCAGGAGATGATGCAAATGGGGGCTGAGATTATTCGGATACCCGGTGATTATGAAAATGCCGTTATTGTTTCCCGCGATCGGGCCATGATGGATGAAATATATGATGCAAATCCCGGTGGTGCGAATACCGCTTTACAATTACGTGCCTATGGCGAAATCGCTTATGAGATTTATGATGAGTTGAGAGATGCACCTTATCTCATTGCTGTTCCGGTCTCGAATGGTACGACTCTGGCCGGCATCTATAGGGGATTTTTAAGCCTATATCGCCGTGGGAAAACATCCAGAATACCCCGAATTATCGGGGGTTCATCCTTCGGGAAAAATCCCATTGTGCAGGCCTTCTTAAAGAATCTCCCCGAATGCGAGGATTTAAAACCGGAGTTAATAAAAGAATCGGCAATTAATGAACCGCTCATCAACTGGCACTCTATTGATGGGGATATGGCACTGTCTGCAATCAGGTCAACCCAAGGATGGGCAGCAAATGCAACGGATAAAAGTATGCTGGGGTATGCCAAACTATTGAGAGAAAGGGAAGGATTACTGACCCTGCCGGCTTCAACCGCCGGTTTAATTGCTCTGATTGAACAACAGAAAAAGGAATCTTTGCCCAGTGATCGCTATGTGGTTATGCTCACCGGGAGGAAGCCGTGAACCGCCTACCTGAAGCAAATGCCATCATTTATTGTGAAGGAAGTTTTAATACCACCAATGGGAAAACCGCTCACGGGCTGGTACGGCGGACAGCGCGTTACCGGATTTTGTCGGTGATTGACTCTCGATACCAGGGGCAGGATGCCGGTAAAGTGCTGGATGGCGCGCCAAAAAGTATTCCTATTTTTGAAAACCTGGAAAAAGCATATCAATATGCCAGTAGTTCAGGAAAACGTCCCACACATCTGGTTGTGGGTCTGGCCCCGGATGGTGGCAGGTTAAGCAATGCAGCCAGGGATGACCTGAAAAGTGCCATCAAAATGCGGTTGAATATTGATTGTGGTCTGCATGATTTTCTCACGGAGGATCCGGATATGGTCTCTCTGGCGAAACATTACAGCGTAACCTTGCGGGATATCCGGAAAACTCCATCCCGCAAAGATTTACATTTCTTCAGCGGGAAAATCGAGGATGTATCCTGCCTGAAAATTGCTTTATTGGGTACTGATTCTGCCATCGGGAAACGAACCACGGCCTTG
>CP070707.1:855735-867514 GCA_020350205.1 bacterium | reverse complement strand
AATGGGAAAAGAAATTACTGAAAGGGGCTCTCA
Source organism: bacterium (assembly GCA_020350205.1). Taxonomy (GTDB): domain Bacteria; phylum Calditrichota; class Calditrichia; order RBG-13-44-9; family RBG-13-44-9; genus RQOF01. Next base: position 867,481 of record CP070707.1, on the reverse strand, counting down.
CAAAATCTCCGGAGCGAAAATCGGAATTTAGAACAGATTCTGATATACTGATTGACCGGTTATATGTACCGGAGGAAGATTTTGATTACCTTAAAAAAATGGGATTTCCGGGACAGTATCCGTTTCTCCGAGGGGTACAGCCGACAGCCTATCGGGGAAAATTCTGGACCATGAGACAATATGCTGGTTTTGCCACTGCAGAAGAGTCTAATAAAAGGTATCGTTATCTATTGGAAAGTGGTACCACCGGTTTATCGGTTGCCTTTGATCTGCCCACCCAGATTGGTTATGATTCGGACGATCCCATGTCTGAAGGGGAAGTGGGTAAAGTTGGTGTGGCAATAGATTCACTGGCAGATATGGAAATACTATTCGATCAGATTCCCCTAGAAAAAGTCTCTACATCCATGACAATAAATGCTACTGCAGGCATACTTTTGGCCATGTACATTGCCATTGCTAAAAAACAGTCTGCCGAGCTAAAAAAGATAAGCGGAACAATTCAGAATGATATCTTAAAAGAGTATATTGCCCGCGGAACTTATATTTTTCCCCCGGAACCGTCGATGCGAATTATCACGGATATTTTTCAATACTGTCAGAAAAATCTGCCCCGCTGGAATACTATCTCAATCAGTGGGTATCATATTCGTGAGGCAGGTGCCACGGCGGTGCAGGAAATTGCCTTTACATTTGCCAATGCAATTGCCTATGTGGAAGCGGCTATTGCTGCAGGTCTCAAGGTGGATGAATTTGCGGGTCGCCTGTCATTCTTTTTTAATTCGCATAACAACTTATTTGAAGAAATTGCAAAATTCCGGGCTGCTCGCAGGATATGGGCAAAAATTATGAAGGATCGATTTGCTGCCAAGGAATCACGGAGTATGATGCTGCGATTTCACACTCAAACTGCCGGAAGCACCCTCACAGCGCAACAACCGGATAATAATGTGGTTCGGACAACTCTTCAGGCGTTAGCAGCCGTGCTGGGAGGAACCCAATCCCTTCACACTAACGCCCGGGACGAAGCGCTTGGTTTACCTACTGAAGAATCTGCCAGGATAGCAATTCGAACTCAACAAATCCTGGCACATGAAAGTGGTTGTGCCGATACGGTTGATCCTCTGGGTGGTTCGTATTTTATAGAGCATTTAACCGATCAGATTGAACAGAAGGCCTTTGACTATATTTCCAGAATTGATCAGATGGGCGGAGCGATTCAAGCGGTAAGAAATAAATATTTCCAGAATGAAATTGCCAGAAGTGCTTATGAATTCCAGCAAAAAGTAGAAATGGAAAGGGAAATAATTGTTGGAGTGAACAAGTTTGAATCGCGGGATGAGGTTCCACATAAAATTCTGCGAGTCGATGAAAAGATTGTATCTAAACAGATTAATAGGCTGAAGGAAATAAAAGCGAAGCGGAATGGTACGGCTGTACATGATTCCCTGAATTCCTTAAGGGAGGTTGCGAAAAGTTCGCAAAATATCATGCCCATACTCATTCAATGTGTCGAAAATTATGCGACCGTCGGGGAGATTTCTATGACCTTACGCTCTGTATTTGGAGAGTATACTGAATAATTTTGTCCCAGATTAGTCAATTCAGGAACCCGGCGTGGATTGAAATCTTTTTGATCCGTTTTAAATTATAAATATATTATCCGTCATGAAAATGAAAAACTGGCAGGTATACGGTCACGACCATGTTCCTATACTGATTCATCAGTATGCGAGTTTGGAAAGTACCAATACCGAAGCGATACGCGTGGCTCAGGTGGGAGCACCGGAGTGGACGGTTATTGTGGCCGATAAACAAACGCAGGGTAAGGGGCGGTATGAACGCCGTTGGTTAAGTCCTAAAGGCCTGGGCATGTATTTTTCAATCGTCTTAAGACCGGCCATTGATCTGCAACTGTTGAATTTAATAAATCTAAGATCTGTTTTGGTAGTTCGTGAATTTCTTCAAAATAAAATTTATTCGACGGGAAACCATCAGAGATCGGAGTTTTTAGTAAAATGGCCCAATGATGTGCTGGCGAATGGGAAAAAAATTTGTGGCATTTTGCTGGAAAGTGAGATCGTTGATCAAAAAATACAATTTTTAATTGTCGGAATTGGTATTAATATAAATCATCAGAATAGAGATTTCCCCGAGGTGCTCCGGGATACGGCCATCTCCATGCGGATGCTTACCGGCCAGAGCTGGGAAATCGAACAACTGATACAGGAATTATTACCTTTATATCAGATGAGATACCGCATGGACCAGGAAACAGACCACCAGAATGTGGTCTCCGAATATGAAGAATATATGGCGTTTAAAGGGGAAAGTATCGAAATTGATTTGCAAACTAAAAAGTTGAAGGGTCGCATCAAGGGAATTGACCCGTTTGGTTTCTTACTTTTGCAGCAGGGGAACAAGGTACAGAGAGTCACATCAGGGGATTTATGGATATAGCGTAAAGGGGAGCAGATGATTCTGACTATCGATATTGGTAATACTCAAATAGAAATTGGAGTATTCAATTCAGGTGAATTAATCCGCAGCTGGCGAATTTCTTCGGGGATTGACCGGACTGAAGATGAGTATTTCGTATTCATAGAAAAGTTTTTAGATCAGATACAAACCCACATTTCAGAAGTTAAAGGTGTTGGATTGGCATCGGTAGTGCCCAACAAGACTTTTATCTATGAGAAAATGTGCAAAAAATATCTAAATATTAGACCCCTTATTGTCGATCACTCAATCAATTTGGGAATAGAGATAAAATATGCTGATCCGGCTTCAGTGGGAGCCGATAGACTATGTAATTCGGTGGCTGCATTTCTTAGATATAAAGAGGCGGTTGTTGTGGTAGATCTGGGAACAGCGACGACATTTGATGTAGTAAACAGTCAAGGGCACTATCTGGGGGGCATTATTTCACCTGGGATTGAGACAACTGCCTGGGCATTATATCAAAGAGCGGCAAAACTGCCTAAAATTTCGCTGGAGTTTCCTGATTACTTTATCGGCACTACCACAGAAAAAAGTATGCAATCGGGAATTATGCACGGTACTGTGAAAATTGTAGATGGATTATTGGAAGAAATTATAAAAGAACTGGGGGAAACTCCAAAAATCATTGCCACCGGGGGTCTTGGGAAAATCATTCAACCCAGAACACATCACATTGAACAATATTTGCCCCACCTGGTTCTTGAAGGATTGTATCAAATTTACCTGATGAATCAGCCTGAGGATAATAACTAAATTCATTGTATATAATGACTTCTGTTTATAAATTAGTGTATTACCTTTATCGGTCATGGAAGAAAAATACATAAAAATTGTCATTCACGCCCCGAACCGTGAACTATTCTCTTATCTCCAGAAGAATATTCTCTATGAAGACGTGGAAATGTTTTATATCCCGGATTTGGAGGAAATTGAGGATTTTATTCAGCGCATCAGACCCCATCTGTTTATTACCTTCGTCCAATCTGAGTTACTTCTGAATGAAAAGGCTTTGATATTTTTTAAATCACCTCTGTTACAGGACGCCGGGATTATATTTATTCTTTCTCAGAAAATTTCAACCGAAAAGTTGAAAAATCTGGGTGAATTTAGAAATTATTTTGTATTCAGGGAAGATACAGCACCGGAAATTATTGCCCAGAATATCCGAGCAATTCTCAGAAAAGAAAAACTGGATCTGGAGAAATTCAATAGCCGGGAATATTCGGAAAACCTGCTGATGTGTGCCAAAATTATAAATCAGCAGAAAAATATTTCGTCCCTTTTTGAAAAATTAATTAATCATCTTCCGAAGATACTCCCCTACGATTACATCGCCATTTTCTCTTTTGATCCCCAGCTGACCCAGGTTAATCATTTTAATTTGTTTATCCCCCCCCATCGAAGAAACAATGCGGTGATTACCCCTAATCTGGAAAAACTGGCTACAGTCTGGATGAAAAAAGGTACATTTTTCCAGGTTACAGAAACCCAGGATCCAAATTTATTCAGGAAATTGCAGGAATGGGGTTGGAGTGTAAAACAAATCTATTTTTTTCCTATTGAATCTCAAAATTTACAGCTCGGAGGCCTGATTCTCGGTCAGGTGGGTCCATCGCGGAAAAGTAGTCGGGGTACTGCATTTATACAGGAAATTAACGACCTCCTCAGTCTCAAGCTGTTTAATTTCTTACTCCAGGATAAAGGTGGAACTGAAAAAGACAACTTTACGGATCATCTGGTCTATAATCGGTTTTCTGAGGATTCGGTGTTACAGTTAGCCTGTAAAAAAATGAATGAGGTGGCTCAATCGGATAATACCATTTTCTGGCAAATCAATCGGGGTTTTGGTTTTCTGTTTCCGAAATTCAGTTACAGTACCGAAGAGAAAGCTTCCTGGAAATCTCTTGAAAAAACACTCCTGTACCTTTCAAAAGATGCGAAATTCAGCCAACTGATCTTTGGTGAAAAGATAGTCACTTTTGAAAATATTTATGAAAATTCAAAATTTAATGAATCAACCTTACTCACGTTTGAAAAATTAGGATATCATCAGTTACTGTTAGCACCTATTCACATTCAAAATGAAGAAATCGGAATTTTTGTTATAAACCGATCTGAGGGAAAATCCCCATTCACATCCTGGAACATTAAACAAATCGAGCAAATTGTTGAGAAGATCAAGAAAGTTCTGGAAGACACGTACATCGTCAAAGAAGCAAATCTCAAATTACGTCAGTTGGCTCGAATATTTGAGTTGGGGAATGAAGTAAAAATTGAGCTTAGTCTCGAAAAAATACTTGATCGTATTACAAAAAGTGTCAGGAAAACACTGGGTTGGAATGATGTATTGGTTCTAAGAGGAGATGATTTTCAGAAAAAATTTCAGGTGATCAGCAGGATTGGATTTGACGGCAAAGAAGAATTACCCGTTAGTCTGGATAATAGCACCAGTTATGAACACACGGATAAATTATTGCGGGATTGCCGGAAAATTAGTCACTCCTATTTTTATGATACAAATCCCCTGGAAATGGTACGTGAAGAAAATGGACTGGTCGATGAGATTGTGACCGAGTGGAAGCAGAATGATCTGTTGCTGATCCCGCTTGAATCCAGAAAACACATGCTGGGATATCTGGTGGTCAGAGATCCGGTTGACCGCCTTAAACCCAACCAAGATAAAGTGATTGCGCTGGAATACTTCGCCAACCAGGCGGCTGTTGCTATTGAAAATTCGGTTCTATATGAGAATCTACAGGTATCTGAAGAAAGATACCGGGCCCTCGCGGAAACCATGACCCTGGCACTGGTTACCTGTACACTGGAACAAAAAATTGCTTATCTTAATCCGGCCTTTGAAAAACTGGTTGGTTTTAATGTTAAAAAACTCCTGAACCAAAACATACAGAATTACTTCTCCGATGAGAGCAAAATAAAACTGGTTGATATTTCTAATGAACTGACAAACGCAAAAGAAACAAGAAATAAGCAGATTGAAAATATTGAATTGGAACTCATATCTTCCTCCGGTGAAATAATCCCGGTTTCGACCTATGCATTTCCCTTTATTCAGCAAAAAAGTAATAAAGGATATTTCCTGGTACTCAATGATCTGAGACTGATCAAAAAATTGGAAAGATTAAAAGCAGACTTCAATTCGATGATTGTTCATGACCTGCGTTCACCACTTAACGTCATCCAGGGATTTATTGAATTAATCAGGACCCGGGTAGTGGGAGAAGTTAATGAAGAGCAAGAAGAGATGCTGGACATTGCCAAGGAGAATGTAAAAAAAGTCCTAAATTTGGTAGATAATTTCCTGGTAGCTTCTAAACTGGAAGTCGGAAAATTCGGAATCGAACCCAAGGTAGGAGAGATTAACGCAGTTATTCAACGAATCGTGGATAACCATACTATTCTTTTAAAAAATAAAAAAGTGTCTTTGGAGACCAAGCTCAATTCAAATTTGCCCCTGCTCTATTTTGACAGTCTGCGGATTGAACAGGTGATGAATAATCTAATCAGCAATGCCGTGAAATATTCTCCTGAGGGCAGCAAGATTAAAATTACCTCCGAATTATTCCCCAAGCAGATTAAGGGTGAGGAAAAATATTTCGCCCGCGTTGGTGTGCTGGATAAGGGGCCTGGTATTTCATCTGATAAACTACATACGGTTTTTGAGAAATATGAACAGATTGATTCAGAGATGTCTCCGAAATCTTCCGGCACAGGCCTGGGGTTAGCCATCTGTAAAGAGATTGTTAACCTACACGGAGGGGAAATCTGGGTTGAGAGTGAGCAAAAAAAAGGATCCGTTTTCTATTTTACCCTGCCCATTGAACCTTCGATAGACAAAATTCTAAAATAATTATTTGCAATTGAATTTCCGAATCTTTCATTGTTAAGATCGTCCAAATTTCTCCCATTGAAATCATATTAAGTATTGGTTATCTTAATTTCATATTTTGAAGCAGGTTGTCAAATTGTCTCAAAAATCTTCGAAACAGAATTTGAAAACCACTCCATTAATGGAGCAGTATCTGGCTATCAAAGCCAAACATCATGATAAAATATTGCTCTATCGGATGGGGGATTTTTATGAGACTTTTAATGAGGATGCAAAAAAGATAAGTAAGATTCTGGGTATTGCCCTCACAAAGAGATCTCATGGAAAAACTGCAGATGTTCCGCTGGCTGGTTTTCCCTATCATGCATTGGATGCCTACCTGCCTAAATTGATACAATCGGGACATAAGGTTGCGATTTGTGAACAGGTGGAAGATCCTAAATTGGCAAAAACAGTGGTCAAACGGGAAGTGATAGAAGTAGTTACTCCTGGAACGACTTTTTCAGATAAAATATTAGATCAAAAAAGTAACAATTTTCTTGCCGCGGTGTATATATCGGATAATACGGCAGGTATCAGTTATTGCGATATTTCAACCGGAGAATTTTATTTAAGTGAAGTAGAATTGGAACGGATGCTGGATTATTTTCAACAAATCTCACCCAAGGAAATTCTGGTTTCACAGCGAGATTCAGATCAACTCCAGAGACTTTTTGAATCCCGAATTAAGGCCGTTACTACCCGATTGGATGACTGGATATTCCAACGCACCTACGGATATGAATCTCTGAAAACGCATTTCAAAACTCCCAATTTAAAGGGATTTGGAATTGAAGAATTATCAGCCGGTATCATTGCAGCCGGTGCGATTCTTCATTATATCAAGGAAAACTATCTAAATCGATTATCTCATATTTCTAAGATATCTTATCTGCAATTAAGTGACTATATGTTGCTGGATAACGTGACCCGCCGAAATCTGGAAATTATCCAGAGTATTCTGGGGCAATCTGGTGAGGGAACGCTGATTTCAATCATGGATAAAACTGTGAGTCCGATGGGGGGAAGGCTGTTGAAGCGCTGGATTACTCACCCACTGATCAGGCTGGATCAGATTCAATATCGGCTGACAACAGTAGACGCTTTTTATTCCTTGCCAGCGGTTCGTCAGAAAGTAAGAGAACTGCTGGGAGAAATGTCAGATATGGAAAGATTGATGGGACGAATTTCTACTGCCCGGGCAAATCCCCGGGATCTCATAGCTCTCAAACAATCTCTCTTGTTGATACAACCGTTGTCTGACATTCTGGGATCTGAAAAAAATGAAATTATGAACAGCTATCGTACCTCACTTAAAGATCCTCAGGAGGTTATTGAGCTTATTGATAATTCAATTGTCAATTCCCCTCCGATCAATATTTCGGATGGGGGAATCATCAAGGAAGGGTATCATCCAGAATTAGACGAACTCCGCTCCATTGCCCGGGATGGAAAAAGTGGCCTAGTTAAAATTCAGAAAGCTGAACGTGAGCAGTCAGGCATTACCTCTCTGAAACTGGGATACAATAAAGTATTTGGATATTACTTTGAGGTCACCCGCACTCATCAGGAAAAAGTACCGGATTATTTTATCAGAAAACAGACTCTGGTAAATGCTGAAAGATATATTACTCCTGAATTGAAGGAATATGAGGAAAAAATCTTGGGTGCCGAAGAGAAAATAGCGGAGTTGGAATATCGCTTATTTCAGGAGATTCGGGAAAAAATTGCCACTTTTGGAGGTATGATTCAGAAAAATTCGGGAAAAATAGCGGAATTGGATTGTATTTCCGGCTTGGCCGAAATTGCCCAGCAATACCGATATTGCCGGCCGATACTGGATGAAAGTGATCAGATAGTGATAAAAGGGGGTCGGCATCCCGTTGTAGAAAATCTGTTACCCCCCGATCAACCCTTTATCGAAAATGACACCGAACTGGACAACAGTACCACCCAATTAATGATCCTTACTGGTCCCAATATGGCTGGAAAATCAACTTATCTCAGACAAGTCGGTTTGATCTGTCTGATGGCTCAGATTGGAAGTTTTGTGCCGGCTCAGGAAGCACGCATCGGAATTGTGGATCGCATATTTACCCGGGTGGGTGCCTCAGATAATCTGGCCTTCGGCGAAAGCACTTTTCTGGTGGAGATGTTAGAAACTGCCAATATTCTGAATAACGCTACCACTCATAGTCTCATTATTTTGGATGAAATTGGAAGAGGTACCTCCACTTATGACGGCTTGTCAATTGCCTGGGCAGTTACAGAATTTCTTCATAATAATCCGAAGGTATCGGCCAAGACACTTTTTGCGACCCATTACCATGAACTAACGGAACTTGAATTGCTTTATCCGCGAATAAAGAATTACAGAGTGACGGTAAAAGAAGTTGAAGATTCAGTATTATTTCTTCGTAAAATTGAACGGGGCGGGATTGATAACAGCTATGGAATTCATGTCGCACAGATGGCGGGGTTGCCCCGTGAAGTGATCGAACGGGCAAAGGAGGTGCTTCATAATCTGGAATCCAGTGAACTGGCTCAGAATCATCTTCCCCGGCTGGCCATTCGCCGATCGGGAAGAAATGTAGACCATAATCAAATGAATTTATTGGATTTAATAAAAAAATCCCAGGTGGAAAAAGAGCTCGAAAAGATGGATATTGAACATCTCACTCCCCTGGAAGCTTTATTAAAACTCAATGAGTTAAAAAAAATGGTGTCTGATGATCGTTGAATTATGATTAGATATTTTTCACAGATATTTGCCTGTTTCTTCCTATATGCCATCCTGTTCTCGAATCCTATCAATATTGATACCTTACTGGAAACTGCCAAGGAAGATTACTTTAATGGAAAAAATGAGGATCTCTCTTATAAAATTGAACTCATTTTAGATCAGCAACCTGATAATCCGACCGCTCATATCTTACAGGGATTGATACTTTTGCAGGACGAATCCGTAGTCCAGCGACTTAAAGCAAAAAAAATCATTGAAGATTATGCGGATAAAGAGAAGAATGATGCGTTTTCGAATTATGCTCTGGGTGTTTTATACAAAAAACAAAATATATTAAGAAGTTCCCGAAAATACTTCGAAAAGGCCTTGGAGTACAACGAACTCATGGTGCCGGCTATGATTGAATTAGGGGACAACTATTACCGTGATATGCTGCGCTATTACAACCGGTATACAGATACTGAAATTTCACTTTCTTATCGCCGCTATGCTCTGGAAGACTATGATTACGCGGTAAGTTATTTAAGGAAAGCCAGACGGGTCGATCCGCGCCATCGCGAGGCCGCCTATTTATTGGGAAGTCTTTATTATGAAACCGAAGATTATAACCTGATGAGGGAGTTGTTCGAGGAAATGCACGATTTTTATCCGGAAGACAAGGATGTTAATTTATTTTTAGGATTGGCTTATTTATCACAAAGGAAATATGATAATGCCTATGCCTGTTTTGAGACGGCACTAATCGAATTTACAGGAGAGGAAAAACAGGAATTATTTAGCCCGGCCTATTTAACCAAAGATAAAGATGATTTTCAATCAGATACGCTTATTGAGACTTTTTGGGACCAGAAAGATCCGATGTTCCTTACCCGGGAAAATGAAAGACTGTTGGAGCATTTCGGAAGATTTGCCTATGCCAATTTACGTTTCGGGGCTCCGAAGCTAAAAATCGAAGGATGGAGAACAGACCGTGGGAAAACCTATATTCGTTATGGAAAACCCATACATATCGTTGAATACGGAAAATCCATGGAATTCAATGCAATCTACCCTCCCATGCAGATCTGGATTTATCCCTGGTTTCAACTGGCATTTTCAGATGAATTCTGGAATGGTTTATATCAATTTACTGAACCGAGTCTCAGTCCCATTTCAATATTCAAAGAGCGGACCCGGGTAAATTACACCTTGGTGGCCGAAAATATATTCAATGAGGTTCCGGAAAATTTCAATTTTAGTTTGTCGGGAGGCACATTTACTTCTCCCTATCAGATAAAATTTTTTAAAGATTCAGATAAAACCGAGGGATTGCTGTATTTCGGGATCCCGCTGGAGCAGACATTGTATTTTCCAGAGCAGCAAATCGAAAGTGCTCTGTTTGTTCTTAACCAGGAGCACTTACCCAAAACCGACTTTCGTCAGACGCAAAATCTTTACCTGATTGATGATTCGTTTCAAATCGTGGATGAATATTATATTAATTATCTTAATTTTGTATATGATGCAGGTACCGTTCCCTATTCGTTTGAAGTAATCAACAAAACGCTGGATAAAAATTTTGTAGACCGACGTGAGCTGGAAATTCCCGACTTTAGTTCAGATTCACTTGCGATTTCTGATCTTCTAATTGCTGATCATATAATCCCTGCAGATGAGTTCCATTCTTGGCAACGGAATGGTTTATACATTATGCCCAATATCATGCAGTTGTTTGAATCTAAAGATACCCTCGCTGTCTATTTTGAAATTTATCAATTGAGAGCAGATAACAATGGCTATGTTCACTACCGCGTTGAAAATGCCCTGAGTAAGAAAAAAGAAGGGGGTATACTAAAAACCATATTTGGCAGTGATACCAGAAAATTGAGTATCGTCAATGAATTTTCCGGGAGAAAGACATCAGATTTTGTAGTGCAGTCAATCCATCTCAATAATCTTGAGTCAGGAGAATATGAATTCGAAATAATTGTATATGATGATATCGCTAAAAAGCAGACCAGGAGAAAGACCGTCATTCAGATTTTAGGTCACGTTAATAATTAATATTCTTTGATTTAACATTTTTTTTCTTGCAAAACAAAAAATCTGCGATTAAATTTTACAAAAATAACAAGTTATTATCATTACAAAGGGATTGAATGATGAAAACCGTTACCAAAAAAGAAGTTTCCAAGCGGGTTGCAAAAAAATTGGGCCAGAAGATTTACATCACGGAAGATTTTGTTAATGCGGTTTTTGAATCACTTCGCGAAATATTAAGTGAAGCCAACCCTGAGATACGGATTGAAATCAGGGATTTTGGTGTTTTTGAAATTAAAGAAACCAAACCGAAACCAAAAGCACGCAATCCCCGTACCGGTGAAATCATTTATGTCCCAGCCCGACGGAAAACTCACTTTAAGCCAGGAAAATTGCTGAAGGATATATTAAAAAAGCCCTTGAAGAAGTAAGGCAGTTTAAAAAGAACAAATTCATTGACACATTTTTCTTCATTTTTTTAAATTACCGCTCTCTATAAATAACAGAGCGGTTTTTTATTGGGGAAAACTCATGCCACGATATCTGGGAATTGATTACGGAGAAAAACGAGTTGGATTAGCGGTGAGCGATCCAAC
>CP070707.1:787093-855635 GCA_020350205.1 bacterium | reverse complement strand
AAGGAACCGGGATCTGTCATATAAAATTAAATTAAGCATGGCCTTTGAAAATTATGCCCTGCCCCATTTCACAGCAGGTCATTTTAAGCCGGTGATCGACAGGATTTTTCCCTGGGAAGAGGTTGCCGAAGCTCACCATTACATGGAAGCCCGCAAAAATATCGGGAAAATTGTTTTACACATCTCATAGATCTACCACGCTTTCAAAAATGGCGCTTGAATTTACCCAACATCGAGTGTATTTTTTTGTCTGTCAAAATCGTTAAACTGGAGGATAAAATGCCCGAAAAATTGAAAGTTCCCTCGGAAGGTTCACCCATTGTGCTCAAAAATGGTAAACTGGTCATTCCCGATCGTCCTATTATTCCCTTTATTGAAGGAGATGGAATTGGTCCTGACATCTGGCGAGCGGCTCAACTGGTTTTCGATGCTGCGGTAGCTAAAGCATACAGTGGCTCAAAAAAAATCGCCTGGATGGAAATTTATGCCGGCGAAAAAGCTAAAAAACTTTATAATGAATGGCTTCCAGCCGAAACTGTAGAAGCCATCCGTAGCTATTACATTGCGATCAAAGGACCCCTGACCACACCCATAGGAGGTGGATTCAGAAGTCTCAATGTCACCCTGCGCCAGGTATTGAATCTGTACGCCTGCATTCGGCCGGTAAAATACTATCAGGGGGTACCCAGCCCGGTAAAAAATCCGGAAAAAATGAACGTCATCGTATTCCGGGAAAATACCGAGGATGTCTATTCCGGAATCGAATGGGCCATGGGAAGTCCGGAAGCAAAAAAAGTTATCGACTATCTCAATAAGGAATTTAAAACTCATATTCCCCAGGATGCCGGTATTGGTATAAAACCAATCAGTAAAACAGCCTCACAAAACCTGGTTCGCAAAGCCATTGAATATCTGAAGCAGCATAATCGCGCCTCTCTGACCCTGGTTCATAAAGGAAATATTATGAAATACACCGAAGGGGCTTTTAAAGAGTGGGGATACGAGCTCGCCAATGATCAATATGCCGGCCAGTTTATCACCGAGAATGAGTTATGGGAACGCTATCGTGGGAATGCACCACAGGACAAAAAGGTTATCAAGGATCGAATTGCCGATAATATGTTGCAGCAAATCTTAACCCGCACCGACGAGTACGATGTCATTGCAACCCCTAACCTCAACGGAGATTATCTAAGCGATGCCTGCGCTGCGCAGGTCGGTGGTTTAGGAATGGCACCCGGCGCTAATATTGGGGATTATCATGGACTTTTTGAGGCAACCCATGGTACCGCACCCAAATATGCCGGACAGGATAAAGTGAATCCCTCTTCGGTAATCCTTTCCGGAGTGCTCATGTTGCAATATCTGCAATGGACCAAAGCAGCGGATTTGATTGAAGCAGCCATTGAAAAAACCATTATGAAGAAACAGGTGACCTACGATCTGGCCCGTCAGCTGGAAGGTAAAGTTAAACCGCTGAAAACTTCCGAGTTTGGACAAGCCATCGTGGACAACTTTTAATTCCCGCTGCATTCGCTGTCTATTTATTCAGGAGAGGAGAAGAGATATCACCTGTTATGAACCCAAAACGGTCAGGCCAGGACAAGAAGAATTATCACCGAATTAAGAGTGTTCCCTATACTGCACTGGCGCCTATCTACAATCATGTCATGCGACATGTAAACTATCGTCAGTGGGCAGAGTACATACAATCTCTTATAAGCAAAAAAAATATAAAGGTGCAAAGAATTTTGGATGTGGGTTGCGGCACCGGAAATTTTATTTATGAGATGAATCGCATGGGCTATTGGATTGACGGTTGCGATCCTTCTGAAGCTATGATAGAATATGCCCGAACAAAAAATCCTGGTCTATCTTTCTGGGTGGATAAACTCCCCCGGTTAGTGCATTCACCTTCAGCTACCTACCAGTTGCTGACTTGCCTGTACGATACGATGAATTATCTGCCATCCCTTGAAGTTTATGGATTAGCTCTCAACCGTATCTATCAGCTTCTGCAACCGGGAGGATACTTCGTTTTTGATGTGGTGAGCGAGAAATTTTGTCAGATGTATTTTCATTATGCCGACGAGGAAGAAGTAGTAAATTCGGATTTTGCTTATTCCCGGAAATCATACTATAAAAAAGCGACCTCTCAACAAGTTAATCATTTTACGATCTATTCTCCTCAGGGCATATTTGAAGAGGAACACATTCAGAAAATACTCCCCTATTCAAAAATAAAGCATCTGATCATCCGGGAAACTCCATTCGAAATTGAAGCAGTGTTTGAAAATTTTTCATTTGATGAGGCCGGGGCGAACAGTGACCGGGCACATTTTATTTTAAAGAGAACTACCTCATGATTGAATTTTTTAATGTTTCTGTAGTCACTCAAAACCGCCAGCTTCTCAAAGGGATCACCCTGAAAATCCATAAAGGCGAATTTGTCTATCTCATCGGAAAGACCGGTGCGGGTAAAACAACGCTGCTGCGTTTGATTTATATGGATTTACTTCCCTCTCAAGGCAATGTTATAGTGGATAGGTATAGCTCTTCGAATATACGGAGACGCCAAATACCCTATTTACGAAGGAAGGTGGGCGTCGTATTCCAGGATTTTAAACTGCTTCCTGACAGAAATGTTTATGATAATATTGCCTTTGCCCTGCAGGTTATCGGTACCCATCGAAGAGAATTAAGAAGCCGTGTGCTGAGTGTTTTGACCCAGGTCGGTTTAAATCATAAACGCTACCATATGCCTGAACTGCTATCAGGCGGCGAGAAACAACGGGTGGCCATTGCCCGGGCTCTGGTTAATGAACCGTTTATTCTTTTAGCCGATGAACCAACCGGAAATTTAGATCCCGATGCCTCCCGAGAAATTCTGGAATTATTAGAACGAATTAATAAAAGCGGAACCGCTGTTTGTATGGCAACCCATAACTATGATCTGATTCGCTATGCCCCGCATCGCACCGTGATTCTGGATAATGGGCTTATACAACAGGAGCTGGATTCCAAGAATCTTCATAAAATACCGAAGGCTGAATGAGACTATTTTTCTTTCTTAAAGAGGGAGTCATTGGACTCCGGCGAGCCAGACTCTCTGCAACAATCTCTATTATCTCGCTTACCCTGGCCCTGACACTGATCGGGATATTTATGCTTACGGGATTGAACATGAAGGACGTTATTTACCGCTTTTACAGACAAATTGAAATTGAGGTTTTCCTTGAACCCAATCTGAGCAACCAGGATCGTAATCGTCTGAAACAGGAAATTCAGCGATTTCCCCAGATCGGTGAAATCGATTACATCTCCCGTGAAGATGCCCTCAAGGAATTTCAGGAAATCTTCGGTGAAGACCTCCAGAGCATCATTAGTGAAAATCCCTTACCGGCCTCATACCGGATCGTTATCAGTTCGGACTATTCAAATCCGGCTACTGTTGACCAACTTGCCCGGGACATCAGCACTTTGGAGGGAGTTCAGGAGGTCATTTATCAGAAAGAGATCATCCGTTTTCTCCATAAATATCTCCGACTGGGGATTGCAGTCACTTTTATTTTCGCCATGATATTACTGATTATCATCACGATTCTCATCTTTAATACCATCCGACTGACTATTTATGCCCGGCGAAATATTATTCAGATTATGAAACTGGTGGGGGCGACAAATTATTTTGTGAAGGGTCCCTTCATCGCAGAGGGCTTTCTTCAGGGTATTATCGGAGGTCTGTTGAGTTCAGCAATATTGTGGGGGATGGGAGAAATTATCAAGGGAGCGATTTTTCCCCAGTTACTGATCACACCCTACCTGTACGCTTTTATTGTGGGCACAGGAGTGTTACTCAGTTTAATCGGCAGTCAAATATCTGTAAATAAATATCTGCAGGATTAACAATTCACCCTGGCAATATTTTCCTTCCAACCCCAGCATAAAATAATCTGATGGGAGTTGGTTCATCCGAAAATATCATATTTCTTCTGTTTTGTTCGCACCACCGCTGTCACGGTAAAATCTACGATCATCGTAAATGTAACCCTGTTCTGCGTTGACAGCGAACCCTCGGCCTTTACTCCAATAAGTAAAATAGGTGAACTGCCCGGAGAGGCTTTCACCTGCAGTAAAAAATCATCCCAGACCTGGTTGACGACTCTCACACCCTGGATTGTTAATGGATCCTTCTGCGGAATTCCTTCGATGTCTCCCAGATTGACATTATCAAGGGTCAAAATTTGCTCAAAAGGTGTAGTCAGAGGATAACGGATATCGCACTGTCCATCCACCACGGTGCTGGGATCGGAAGGATCGTACACGATGTATGCCGCCCCTTCCAGTCTGATCCGGTCCAGATCATCCCAGCTGAGACCGGCCTTTTCAATTTCTCCCTGTAGATCATCGTAGAGTGAATCGGTACTGATGAACAGGCTATCTGCAAATCGGCCATTGGTCGCTGTGATTGGGAACTTTGCTCTGACAGTCAACGGAATGGGGTAAAATATCTCAATATCTTTGCAGCTTATGAATGCGAGAATTCCAATTAGTATTAATAAAACAGTAAATTTTTTCATTGTTTATCTCCTCAATTTTTATAAACCAATACTGATTCCTGTATTGATCACATGTTGATTGCCAATATTATAATCAATATTCCAGTGAAAAAGTCCGAAATTCAAGCCAGCTCCCAGCGTCACCCTGAATTTATTGTCACCTTTTACATCGAGATCTATTTCTTCAGTTTCCGAACCCCCGGTGAACGTATACTCGATCTTGGCATTGTTGGTCTCGTAGGCCAGTCCGCCGTAAATGTTTGCAATTGTAAAAGATTTTCCAACCTCCGCATGGAAAGTAGACACCTTGCTGGTTACTATTTCACTGATTTTGAAGGTATGGAAAAATACACCCACCGCGATATCGACCGGTGACATAGGAATATACTGACTGACACTGTGCCGTCCTCCGATTCCGAATAAGGAGATATCACCCAGATCTTCATTTAAACGGGCCTTAAAATAGCGGATACTTCCTTCGGTGCCGAAAATACTTCCCACCGTTAATGTGGGCGCTCCGATGAGAAAAGACTTCATATCGTATCCGCCCGGGAAAATGTATTCTGCCCCACTGGGAGAAGTCGCGGTAGCCCCTTTCGGATCACCAATTACTGTCGGTGCATCGAATGTCTGTTCGGGAGTAAAATACCCGGTGGTGGTCGCCAAAAAGGTTTTCTGATCGGACGGGAAAATAGCCACCATCGCATTCAAAGCTATATTAAAATGCAGACCCATCTTGGGAACATTAGCACTGCGATACAATCCGGAGTTTAGATTCGCTCCGAAACCGGTAATCAATGGCTTCAGAAATCCTTCCGCATTGTCGCCCGCATAACGTTCCACTAGCGCATCGATCTGACCATGGGAATTCGCAGCAAAACCTGATAACAGGATGAGAATAATGAATAAACCGGACAGTTTTTTGGGATTCATTGATACCTCCTGATTTGTTGGAAAAATTCTGAATTTATACGTCATTTTACACAAGAACTTTAAATGTTCCAAGAATTTTCATCACCCATTTTCAATTTAATTTATGTTATAATAACCTTGAAGTTCATTACAATACTGTGATGACAGTCAATTTGGTAAAAAATATGAGGAATTATTGCAGATTATTTTAATCGGGGGGATATCCGTTGCTTCATAATTTCAGTCATGATAATTCCGGCTGCAACCGATACATTGAGAGATTCGGTCTTCCCCTGCTGCGGTATACGGAAAACCTCATCACTTTTTTTCAACAATAAGGGACGAATGCCTCTTCCCTCACTTCCGATGATGATTGCCTGGGGTCGGGTAAAATCCATTTCCCATATGGTTTTCTCTGAATGAGAAGAACTGGCATAAATCCAGATCCCACACTTTTGCAGGTATTCTACTGCATTGGCCAGATTTGCAACTTTGCAAATATCCAGATGAAAGACCGCACCGGCAGATGCCTTGACCACCTGCTCCGTGACAGGAGTACTGTCCCTCTGACTAAAAATGACGCCCTGTATTCCCAATACTTCAGAAGATCTGATGATCGCTCCAAAATTCTGTGGATCGGTGATTCGATCCGCTATGATGAAGTTTGGATCTTGACCGGCCTTCTGGACCCTGTCCACCAGATTTTCCAGGGAAATATACGAGACGACAGTAAGGAGAGCTACCACCCCCTGATGTGTTTTCCCGCCACTTATTTGATCTAACTTTTTGCGATCGGCCTGCACGGTAGGAATATTGAGTTCACGGGCCATTTTTTGAATTTTTCCAAAGACAGGACGATGCTGACCGGAAAGAATATAGATTTTCTCAAGCGCTTCTTTGGCCTTAAGCGCTTCCAGCAGGGGATTTATACCAAAAATAACGGGCATGTGAATTCACCGGCTATGTTAGCCAAAATTGCATCGGTATTTAAGACTGAGCAACCATATAATATAAAAAGGGCAGATTCAACAGAATCCGCCCAAAAAAATTCAGGAATACTATCTCAACTCAATTATTTTTCAAGAATGTATATATTACCACCCGAGGTACGCAGATAAAGTTCCGGACCGCCATCCTGAATCTTTCCCCGCAGCTGGTTTTTCTTCTGCGAACCACTTACCAAAACCTCAAAATCACTCTCCACTTTGCCCCAGCTGGTTTTGGCATCAACATCCACAGATATATCTGGAGGCAGATAAACCGTAATACTTCCACCGGAGGTCTTCATGCTGCAATCAGAGACCGGTTGTTTGGTAATATACGCCGTCATTGAACCTCCTGAAGTACTGGCATTCAGGGGTCCATAAACCTCATCAATATGAACACTCCCGCCTGAGGTCTCTGCTTCCACCGAACCCTTTACGTGTTCCATCGAGATCGATCCTCCAGACGTATGTGCCTCCACATTTCCATTGACATCACCCATGGAGATGCTTCCTCCGGAGGTTTTGACATAAACATCACCATCACTTTTATGCAAACTAATACTTCCTCCGGAGGTTTTCCCATGAACTGGGCCAAGAATAGAGCCAAATTTCAGACTCCCACCAGATGTTTCCGCCCTGATTTCTCCTTCTAGATCCTCCACAGAAATACTCCCACCAGAAGTATTCAAATCAACATTATATTTTGAAGGAACCTCGATGTAAAATTCTACTTTCACATGCTCCCAGAGATCCTTCCAGCGACGCTCCAGATGCGCTGTAACAGTTACGTCATCCCCGGTTTGTTCAAAATCAATCTGAAAGTCTTCCATGAAATCTTTAATATCATCGTCATCCCATCCCCTGAATTCATGGCGTAGCTCCACCCTGACTTTTTCATCCGTTACACTTTGGACTTTAATAGAACCGATGTCGGATTCAAGCGTCAGGGTACCCCCTGTCTTTACCGTAAAGGATCGTTCAATTTTTGTCATTTCACCTGCTCTGGCAGATGCAAGAACAATAAAAATGATAGCCAATAACATGATATTCAGTACCAGAAGAATTTTTTTAGTCATAATCTTATATCTCCATTTTATAAAACGCTATTTATTCATAGCGCAGGGAATCAACGACATTGAGGGAAGCTGCTTTATAGGCAGGGTAAATACCGGCAATTATTCCGATGGTGGTGGTAGTCACTAAAGAAGCCACAACAGCCCAGAGCGGAATTGACATCGGCATGCTGGCTGCCAGGGAAATGACTCCCGCCAACCCGATTCCGGCCCCAAAACCCAGAAATCCCCCCAGAATACACAGCGCAATCGCCTCCAGCAGAAATTGGGTCAAAATATTGCCTTTTCGTGCACCCACCGCCTTTCGGATTCCGATTTCCCGGGTTCTTTCGGTGACTGATACCAGCATGATATTCATGACCCCGATCCCCCCAACTACAAGTGAAACCAAACCAATCAGAATGCCACCTAACTGGATATATTTTGCCACGCTATTGAATGAATCAATCAATGACTGGTTATAGAAAATGCTAAAATCATTCTCCTCACCCGGCGGCACCTTTCTCAATTTTCGCAAGACACCAATCACTTCATCCTGTGCTTTATCGAACACTTCCGGACTTTTCGCCATCACCGTAATGTTAACGGAGTGATCTTTGCCAAATATTCCCTGCCACACCGTAATAGGGATAGCCACCCGGTTATCACGACTCTCCCCAAAAGCTGAATTCCCCTGGGCCTCAAAGGTTCCGATAACGGTAAATTTCTGTCCATGGATTCGTACTTCTTCACCGATGGGATTGGTATAAGGAAACAATTTGTCGACAATATCCATCCCCAGAATGGTTACCTGTGCATGGCTGCGCACATCTTCCTCAGTCAGAAATCTTCCTTCCCCGATAAAGTATCCATTGTTAATGATAAATTCGGGTGTTGCACCGGCCAAAAAAACATTGGGATTGGTTCTTTCTCCTTTATAAAAAACAGATTCTCCGAATTGCCAGTTCTCCGGTCCCACATATTTCACCGAGGGGCATAACTCCCGCAGAGCATAGGCCATTTCGGCTGTTAAATCCTTGCGGGGTTGGCGTTTTCTATGACCCACATTAATGCTGGGTCCATATTTTTCGACCTGAAAGGTATTCGCACCCAGAACATTCAGATCCTCTTCAATAGAGGAACGGAATCCCTCTAAAACTGAGACAATTAAAATAACAGTGCCAATGCCAATGACAATCCCAAGGGTAGTTAATACGGAGCGCAGGCGGTTGGCGCGCAACTGATGATACGCTGTAATGGCGACTTCAGATAAATACATATGTTATCTATCCCCGCAAATCATTCATATCTAAGTGCATCTATCGGATTTAAGCGTGCTGCCCGATAGGCCGGATACATACCGGAAATAATACCAACGACGGCTGAAAATCCATAACCGATCAAAACAGTACTGAGAGATACGGATGCATCCAGTTTAATATTTTGAAGCAGAACCTGGGCAATGAGGACGCCAAAAATGATCCCAATAACTCCCCCCAGAGAGCTTATCGCCACCGATTCACTGAGAAACTGCATGATAATGTTATTGCGAGTAGCACCTATAGCTTTACGAATACCAATTTCCTTGGTTCGTTCGGTAACCGAAACCAGCATAATATTCATGATCCCGATTCCTCCAACCACCAGTGAAATAGTGGCAATAATAAATACCACTATGTAGGAAGTCCGGGTAAGACTATTATAAAAATCGGTGAGCATACTTTGCTGGTTGACAGCAAAATTATCCGGTTCTCCGGGAGCCAGCTTGCGAATACGTCTCATCACTCCCCGAATCTCATCGCGCATATCATCAATCAACGCAGGATCTTCTGTGCGAAATGCGATATCAATACCACGGTGATGAAAACTTATCCCTTTAAAAGTGGTATAGGGGATGATTACCTGATTATCCAAATTAAATCCAAAGAAATTCCCTTTTTTTTCCAAAATGCCTATCACCCGGTGAGGAAAACCATTAATTTTTAATCTTTTTCCCATAGGATTTTCATTCTCGAAAAGCTCCTCCCAGACATTTTGACCGATAATACACACCGGATTTGCCCGGTATACTTCCATTTCCGTGAAGAATCTTCCGAATTCCGGTTCGGCATTATCTGTATAAATATATTCTTCAGTAGAACCGATGGTATATACATCTTCCAAATTTTTATTGCGGTATTCGATGGTACGCATGGCTTCGATTTGGGGAGATATCCAGCGGGCCGTTTTGACCGATTCTTTCAGAATTTCATAATCTTCTAAAGTCACTTCCGGTCGATTTCGTAATTCCCAGTAATTATCGGTGATCACCCAGGGAAATTTGGAGAGATAAAGACTGCTGGATCCGATATTTGAAAATTCCTCTTCCACATAACTATTGATGCTCTGAATGGCAGTAAAAATGACAATAATCGCCGTTACGCCCAGAAAAATTCCCAGGGTCGTTAATATAAAACGTATTTTATTGGATATCAGAGCTTCATAAGCAAAGCGCAAATATTCCATCCAGCGGCCAATAAATGCCATTCCCCTTCTCCTTTAGGCATTTT
Source organism: bacterium (assembly GCA_020350205.1). Classification (GTDB taxonomy): domain Bacteria; phylum Calditrichota; class Calditrichia; order RBG-13-44-9; family RBG-13-44-9; genus RQOF01. Next base: position 845,577 of record CP070707.1, on the reverse strand, counting down.
CCTTAATCTCTTCTTTTTCAACCAAACCGTCCTTCAGACGAATAATCCGTCTGGCATGTTTGGCTATAAAATCTTCATGCGTTACCAGTATGATCGTATTCCCCTGTTCATTCAACAGATCAAAAATTTCCATAATTTCTTCACCGGTACTGGTATCCAGATTTCCGGTCGGTTCATCAGCCAGGATCATAGCCGGATTATTCACCAGGGCCCGGGCGATGGCCACACGCTGCCGCTGTCCCCCGGATAATTCATTCGGTTTATGATGCATCCGATCCGTCAAACCCACCTTATCCAAGGCCTCTTTGGCTTTATCCTTGCGTTTCGAGCTGGCAGTACCGTTATAAATGAGAGGTAATTCTACATTATGCAATGCTGTGGCACGGGGGAGTAAATTAAAAGTCTGGAAAACAAAACCGATCTCTTTATTGCGAATTTTTGCCAGCTCATTATCGGTCAGATGGCTTACATCCTGACCATTGAGCCGATACAATCCGGAACTGGGAACATCCAAACAGCCGATGATATTCATGAGGGTCGATTTTCCGGATCCTGACGGACCCATAATGGCAGTATATTCCCCCTGCTGAATCAGCAGATCTATACCCCGCAAGGCGTGCACCTGGGTTTTCCCCAGAAGATACACTTTATGCAGTTTTTCGATCTCAATAATGCTCTTTAAAGCCATAATTCCTTCCCGTTTTATTTGGCCAGTGAGAATTCCTTTTCCTGATTTTTTATTTTAACTTTATCCTCATCTTTTAAAGTACGACTCAGCACCCGGAATGGACCCGTAACGACTTCTTCACCTTCAGATAAACCCGATTTAACCTCGTAATAATTCTCATCACTGATGCCAATATCCACTTCCCGCATTTTTGCCACGCCTTCTTCCACAACGAAAACTACCTCCACCAAATCATCCTCTTTTTTTACTTTCTTTTTTTCAGAAACATCCGGATTCTCGCTCTCCCGTTCTGCCGGCGTTTTTTCAACACCGGTTTTCTTCTCCAGTTTCTCGCGGTCCCGAGCCGTCAGACTCTGAATAGGTACATTAAGAACATTTTTTTCGGTTCTGGTACGGATATCTGCTGTGGCGGACATGCCCGGCCTGAAACTGGGGAGCTTATCCACCAAGAGTATTTTTACCTCATAATTGGTGACTTCCTCAATGGTTCCGGTTGCTTTGGTTTTTGCGGAATGAGAAATTTCGCTCACCACACCCAAGAAAGTAGTATCCTGAAAGGCATCTATTTCCACTTCACAACTATCGGATAAAGAAACATTTATGATGTCATTTTCATTGACCTCTACTCGCGCCTCCATCCGGGAGAGATCCGCCAATCCCAGCACAACATCAGCCTGGAATTGTGACCCCAGTGCCATTTCCCCGGCATCCTTGTTTTTTCTGATGATCACCCCTTTCATGGGTGCACGCAGAACCGTTTTATCCAGAGCATCTTCGGCTTCCTTTAAACTGGCTTCCGCTTGCTGGAGCCGGCTTTCTGCTAGTTCGTATTTGGATTGGGCGATTTCCAGTTCTGCCTGAGAAATCAACTGCTTCTGAAAAAGTTCATGAGCTCTATTCAGTTCACTTTTTGATAGACGCAATTCCGCCTGCGCACCGGAAATCTGAGATTGAGCACGATCTCGCAATGCCTTGTATTGTTCCCCATCCAGCACCACCAATACCTGTCCTGTCTTTACGGTATCACCTTCATTGGCATTAATCTCAAAAATTTCTCCGGACACTTTTGCACTGATATCCACATCCACCACCGGATATATTTTGCCGTTACCGGTAACTTTCTCAGTAATATCGGCTACGAAGACCTTTTCAGTTTGGACTTCGACGGCATCTTCTCCCGAGGTCAGATTGGCGATCACAATAACCGCTAATACAATTACAATCGCCGCAATAATAAGTATTTTTTTCATGACACACTTTCTATAGGTTTAACGCTTCCTTTACTTTACCCACCGCTTCAGATAATTCGATGTAGGTATTAATGGCCGTATACTCTGCAGCTACCAGCACCTGCTCAGCCTCCGTCAAATTAACTTGCGCCTCTCGCAGCTCCAGCGATGTTCCCGAACCCAGACGATAGCGTTCATTGGCCAGGCGATATTCCTCACTGGCAGCCTCCAAATTTTTCTCATTGATTTCAACTATTTCGATGATTGCATTATAACTATCAAAAAGATTTTTGACATCAGACCGTAAGGACCGTTTATAATCCGCCAGAGAGAGCTGGGCGTTTTTATATTCAATCTTTCTGGTCTGATAATTAACATGGTCCGAAAATCCGTTAAAGAGATTCCAGGAAATACCCGCCCCGATGGTGGTAGACCAGTTTTTATCAAAATCACCATACACCTTTGAGATATCTTCATTATCCCGACCATAGGTTAGACGAACACCCAAGGTAGGCCAGAAAGGACTTTTTGCCATGGCAACATTGAATTCCCTGGCCCGAACATTCAACTCCCAGCTTTTGAGAGCCGGCTGGTTTTCTACCGAAAGATCCAGCAGCTGTTCTAAAGTAACCTCCCGTGATTCAAAAGCTACTGTCGTATCAATTTCGAACATAATTAATGGATCACGACCCATGGCCAGATTTAACCACTGCTTTGACTGCCGAACAGTATTTTTTTGATTGATATAACGTATCTGATCCTGACCCAAATTTACTCTGGCCCGGTAGACATCCACCTGGGCTACCGATCCGATTTCAAACATACTCTGGGTCCGGTTCACCTGATCCTGGCTGCGCTGCACTGCCAGATCATATACATCCAGCAGTTTCATGTTTTTTAAGAGATCATAATAGTATTGAGATACCAACTTCATCAGTTGGTTCTCGGAAAGAATTAAATCATATTTACTGGCTTCTTTCAGTACCTTTTTCTGCTTAATGTTATTCCACCAGAATCCGCCATCAAATATATTCTGATTAAGGGATAGGCCAGCTGAGTAGGAATCTCTTTTTCTACCGCTCTGGGTCAGGAGACGTTGCTCATAAATATATTTGGTTGTATCAGTCGGATCCACAGCAATGGGAACATCACCCAAATAGGTTGATTCACCGAACTGGAGCTGCCCGCCTGAAAAATTCGCATCTATGCGGGGCAAAATATTACTATAAGAACCCTTCGCTGCCAGCCGGGCGATCTCGGCCAGGTTCCTTGAGGTATTGATATCAGCATTATTTTCCAGCGCTATTTTAACGCAATCATTCAACGACAGTACTTCACCTGCATCCATTTGAGCAGACAGCATAATTGGTACCATGAGTACCAGTACAAGGGTGAGCATACGATTCATTTTTATTCCTCCGCCTGGTTGTTTAAATATTAGATCAAAATCTTCATTATTTCTGGCATTCTTAATGACTAAAAACCCAATAAACCTTGTGTCAGGGATGCCAGCGCCACTTTTATAATCAGGACATAAAGTAACCAGGCAATAAATACGGAAACCACCCCCTTTAGTTTCGAGAATCCATAAATAATGGAAAAACCAATACCAAACACCACCAGAAACCAGAGATGAAAAATATCAAAACTCGAAATAAATTTGGCCAGAGTTTGTGACAATTCTGCAGTATTCAAGAAAACAGCAGGACTCATATCAATCTTCAGCGTCTGCTTGGACAATATCAAAGGATATTGAATTACAGATTCCAGCAGTATAATTATTAAATAAGAGTAGCTAAAGACTGAAAATACCTGTTTAAATCGGGCTTTACCTCCCAGCAAAACATTACCCAAGAACCAAAAAATCAGCGAAATTACCGCATATATGAACCCGATACCCAGCGGAGCAAAAACCAGAGGACTCAACAACCTCATGATACCTGTTCTGCTTTGTTCAATGCCATCAATTATTAGATTCCGCTGCTCATCGCTCAGTCTATCATTCTGTTCATATGTGGCAATCTGATCATCAAGTGCAATATCATAAAACACGAATCCACTGGTGACACCGATGAGAATGGCTAAAATTAAAGGTACGATAAAATCCGGTTTCACTCTTAAATATTGAAAAACCTGTGCGGGTCCTGTGAAAACGCCCACTATTCGCTGCACCACTGATATATCCTCAACAGGTTCCAGATCTTCTTTCTCGGAAATACTATCCAGTATCTGTTCCAATCCTTCCGGTTCCGGTTGGTCAGAATGCGCTTTTTCTGATTTGGGCGATTTTTCAGAATCTTCCTGGGAGATCCCCTTCTTCTCAGCTTGGGGTGCCTTATCACTCTCCTTCAACTGACCCAGGATATCATCCAAATCCTTCTGGGTCTCCTCACTGTCCTTCCCTTTTCCCCTTTCCTGTTCATCTTTGTCTTTCTTGTCAGTCATCTTCATCCCCTTTCTTCATAGACCTCGATTAAACAAAAAAATTATATTTTCCAAAATTAATGATCCAGGAAATGTTCTTTCACCTTCATCATATATTCTACACAGGCAAATTCTTCATTGGGAATATCGCCATCCAGAACCGCGTCAGTTATCGCATTTTTAATTCTTCCGATGAGGGGCCCAGGAAGTAAATCCAGGGTTTTCATAATCATATTACCGTCAATCGCCAGCTTAAAGTTGCGAAGATTATCTTTTTCTTCTACTACTTTCATTTTTTCTTCTACCAGATCGAAATTATTCAGATATCTCTTCACTTTTTCCGGATTTTTGGATGTGATATCAGCCCGACAAAGCATCATCAAATCCTCCAAATCTTCCCCTGCTTCAACCATTAACCGACGAATAGCACTATCCGTCACCGAGTCATCCACCAATTGCATCGGCCGCAGGTGAAGCCTGACTAGTTTTTCAACATATTTTATCAGGTTTATCGGTAAGCGCATTCTGCGGCCAATTTTTTCCACCATGCGGCCCCCCACATCTTCATGCCCATGAAAGGTCCACCCAATACCCTTTACAAATCGTTTAGTCTGAGGTTTGGCTATATCATGCAACAGAGCGGCCAGACGCAATTCAAATTTGTTCGTCATCGCACTGATATTATCAAGTACTTTTAAGGTATGATGAAAAACATCTTTATGATGGAAATCTTCCCGTTGTTCCACGCCTGAAAGTGCCAGTAATTCCGGGAAGATAATTTCCGCGATCCCCGTTTCCCGCAGCAGATACATGCCGGAAGAGGGCTCCGATGCTAACAACATTCTCCTTAATTCCTCGGTAATTCTCTCCTGAGAGACTATTTTCAGACGTTCCCGGGTTTTTATGATTGCCTGATAGGTTTCTGGTTCAATATCAAAATGTAGAACAGTTGCAAACCGAATCGCTCTCAGCATACGTAAAGGATCATCACTAAAGGTAATCACCGGATCCTGGGGTGTTCGAATAATTTGATGATCAATATCCGACTTTCCCTGAAATACATCGATCACTTTCCCAAAATTTTCAGCAGAGATATTCATGGCCAGGGTATTCATCGTAAAATCTCTCCGGGAAAGATCACTCTTCAAACCCGATTTTATCACCGCTGGTTTTCGGGAATTTTTATCATAGGTTTCAGAACGAGCTGATACAAATTCCAATTTAAAATCCCGGTAAGTAAGCATGGCCGTACCAAAACGTGGATAGCTTACAACCTTTCCCGTTTTAAAGTTTTTTTTAAAAGATTCTGCTAATTGCAGCGCATCTCCTATCACCACAAAATCGATATCCTTCCCCTCAATTCCCAGATACAAGTCACGCACATAACCACCCACCACATAGACTTTCATATCTAATCGGGCAGCCACATCGTATACTTTTTGAAATATGGCTCTTCTTTTTATCGCTTTATGTCTCAAAGTAAACAGTCACTAAATCTTGGCTTAATGCTCTGACAATTTGATTAAATATAGAAAATATTCTGTTTTAAATGAAATAATTAAGTGAAATTTGAAGCATGGTTTGTACAAATTTTGACTCACCTAAGAACAATGCATAAATTATGCTTGTATCATGTGTTAAGGGAATCTAAATTTTCTACAAATGATGAAACCTAAAGCAATCAGTCCTCAATTTTTTCATTCAAGTCAAAAATTTCTCTTTCCTATTAACTATATTTTTATTTTATGGTTAGCTCATATCGGGTTACCCGGATCAATTTACCCAGATACTATTCCAAATTTTCTTTTCCGCGAATCTTCCCACCTTCTTCCAGATTTTGAAGATAGTTATGGCGTGGTATTTCGCGATCTCAACAATGATACCTGGCCGGATATCTATATCGTGAGGTTTCGGAATTTAAACCGACTTTTTATAAATCCCGGCAGGGATCAACCATTTCAAGATGGCACTATTCAGGCTGGACTGGGGGGAAATTTGATGCCCCGCAGATTTGAAAATCTGGAACTGGGTGCCACTGCAGCCGACATTAACAATGATGGCCTGGTAGATGTGATAATTTCCGGGTGGGGTGAAACGACCCGTCTCTTCCGGCAACAACCAGATGGCCGTTTCCGTGATATCACCCGGGATGCTGATATCCAACCTCCACTGGATGCCAATGGGACCTTTTGTGCTGATGTCAACCTTGACGGAAACCTGGATATGTTTATAACCGATGAACATCATCCCAACCGTTTATTGCTGGGTGACGGCCGGGGTCATTTCGAGGATGTCAGTGTAAGTTGGGGGATTTCAGATTCCTATACCAGTCAGGGAGCCGCATTTGCTGATGTGGACGGAGATGGATTTTGTGATCTGTATGTATGCAACTGGTTTGTCCCGGATCAATTTTATCGCAATACCGGTAGGAATCGTTTTGAGAAAGTAACTCTTCCGATAAAGCATCTAGAACAAAATTTCAACAGCAACGGGGCAACCTTTTCTGACTTTGATATGGATGGTGATTTAGATCTGCTGGTGACAGATCGTCACGGGCAATCAGCACTGTATCGCAATGATATTCACTCAGCTGGTGATGACTGGCAATTTACAGATATAACCCACAGCGTGGGGATCAATAATCCCTATCCCGCCTATGGAAGTGTTATGGGAGACTTTGATAACAACGGCACCATTGACATCTGGATTTCAAATATCGGACCCAATATGTTATTTCTGGCTCAAAATTTTGACGGTATCATCGAGTATACCCGGGTCATACCTGATGTGGATACTTCTAATCAACATTACAGTACCGGTGGCGCAGGCGCGGATTTTGACAAAGACGGGGATATAGATCTATTTATTTCTAACAAAGACACCAACAGTATCCTTTACATCAACCAAACCAACAATCAAAATTTTATTCAATTTGAGGTAACCGGGGTTCAATCGAATCGCGATGCCATCGGCACAAAAATCTGGCTCTATTCGGGTCCCATGAAAACCAACACCTCCCGGCTTCTGGGTTACCAGGAAATTTGCGGAGGAAGTGGTTATCTCTCTCAAAACAGCCCAATTGTTCATTTTGGAATTAAGGATAAAGGAACCTTCCATGCCCGCTTGAGATTCCCAAATGGCAGAGAGCTTTTGCTTGAGAACCTTGTTTCAGGTCAGCGCTATCAGATCTCTGAAAAACCGGTTGTCCTCAGCTATCTTATTCGAAGTTATCAATATTTATATCGTGCCGTGGGTGAACCTGATTTCATGGGGAATCTACTTTTATTTATTTTGCTTATTTCCACAATTATGGCCTATGTTTTCTACTCCACTCACAGATATCTCTGGGCGAACCATCATATTCTAATATTTTTTTCCATCACGATTTTACTACTTTACGGTATCTTTATCGCCTTACGAACCGCCTCCATTCAAACTCGCCTGCTTTATCAAATCATTATTGTTTATGGTTTGCTGCTTTCACTCACTTTTTTTCTTGAAAAAATTCGAAAACTTGAGAAAAACAGAGTACATTACCGCAAATTGTTGCAAGACTTTTCCCATGAACTCATCCTGATCAAAAACAATGACGCACTTTTGGAAGGACTGGTTAATATTATTCAGGATTCCATAAAACCGGAATATTGTGCCATCTACCGAAAATTTGATCGAAATCTCAGGAAAGAACATAGCAGGGGTAACTTTAACGGACCTCAGAAAATTCCTTTATCCGAAGCAGTGGAGGTAAAAATAATTAGCTCCGGTAGTGAACCACTGCTTAAATCAGAGGTAAAGGATGGGTATCAGTTTCCCATTTTTCGAAACGAACGTTTATTTGGATTATTGATAGTAAGTCAACCTTATTTAAAAAAGGATTTTACGGCGGAGGACCGGGCAGTTTTTGAAAGCCTGACCACACAGACTGCCATCGCTATGGAGAACAATCAGTATATTGAGGAGACCAAAATTCTCATCAAAGAAGTGACCGAATCTAAAACCCGGCAAAAATATGTTGCAAAACTGGAAAAGGCTAATCAAAAACTGACCCAAAATAATAAAAAATTACAACAGCTATACAAAGACCTAAAAAATACCCAGGCACAATTAGTTCAAAGCGAAAAAATGGCCGGCCTGGGTCAGCTGGTTGCAGGGGTGGCCCATGAATTAAACAATCCCATTAGCTACATCTATGCTAATATGAAGGAACTCGATGCATATATTTCTGCCATAACCGACTTGCTATCTCTATTTCAGAATCCTCCCGATCAGGAGTCAGAGCTCCACAGAGCTATCGACGCTTTACGTACCCGTTATGATTTCGAATTCATTCAATCTGATATTCAATCGCTGATCAACGAAAGTGTGGAAGGCAGTCAGCGGGTCAAGAATGTGGTTCTCAACCTCCGGAATTTCTCTCGTCTGGATGAAGCTGAATCAAAACTTGCGGATCTGCATGAAGGACTTGATTCAACCCTTCTTCTGCTCAATAATGAAATCAAAAACCGCATTACTATTCATAAAGAATATGGAGTTTTACCAAAAATTTATTGTCGTCCTGGTAATTTGAATCAGGTATTCATGAATCTGTTACTAAATGCCATTCAGGCAATTGAAGGAAACGGAAATATTTGGATAAAAACCCGGAAACTCAAAAATACGGTAGAAATTATCATTCAGGATGACGGAAAAGGCATCCCAAAGAATTATCATAAAAAAATATTCGACCCGTTTTTTACGACCAAACCGGTTGGGAAAGGGACCGGTTTGGGATTGAGTATAAGTTATCAGATTGTTCAGGAGCACCGGGGAAAAATAGATTTTACCTCTCAGGAAGCTCGGGGAACCCGTTTCAAAATAGAATTACCCATGGGGACAAATGCTTAAATCACAATCGAACTATCAATAAAAGTGAGGATCTTATCATCAATTCAGATAAAGGTAAAAATTTACACAGCATTCTGGTGGTCGATGATGAGCAGTCCAGCTTAAACGCAATCAAACGCACCTTACGAAAAGATTTTGAGGTGATACTCGCCCTGAATGGACAGGCAGCCCTTGAGGTGCTGAAAAATGAGGAGATTGCCGTCATATTGGCAGATCAGCGAATGCCAGGGTTAAGCGGTGTTGAACTCTTCCAGAAAGCACTTTCCATTCAACCCGATGCGGTGAGAATTCTTATTACGGGGTATATGGATATTGAAGCAATTATCCAGGCCATTAATGATGGACAGGTATATTATTATATCAACAAACCCTGGGAACCAGACGGTCTTCGTCTCATCATTAAAAGGGCAGCAGAGCAGTATACACTGGTGAAGGAAAATAGAAGACTCTTGGGTGAATTGCAACAGGCCAACCTGAGGTTACAGCAGGAAAACATTATTTTGCATCAGGAAGCCGAAAAGGAATATGCATTCACCAATATTATTGGTCAAAGTAAGGCAATGCAGGATGTGTTTAACCTGGTAAGGAAAGTCATACCGTCTGACATAACCGTTCTCCTCACCGGAGAAACCGGCACCGGCAAGGAACTGATAGCCCGGGCAATTCATTATAATGGCCCCCGCAAGGAAAAATTTTTCGTCACTCAAAATTGTGCTGCTTTGCCGGATACCCTTCTGGAAAGCGAACTCTTTGGCCATACCAAAGGAGCATTTACCGGTGCATCACAGGAGAAAAGGGGACTTTTTGAACTAGCCGATGGAGGAACCATTTTACTTGATGAAATTGCTGACACATCTGCCGCATTTCAGCAAAGATTACTGCGAGTTTTACAGGAAGGTGAATTCAGACCATTAGGCTCAGAGAAAAACATCTCGGTAAATGTCCGCATTATATCAGCTACCAATAAGGATCTCCAGCAATCCGTTCAGAAGGGAACCTTCCGTGAGGATCTTTTTTATCGTCTCAGCGTCTTTCCAATTAGAATTCCACCACTTCGTGAAAGGACAGAAGACATACCCATTCTGGTCGATCACTTCATCCAAAAATATCAAAAAAAGTTATCTAAATCTGTTAAGGGAATCGAGAAACAGGCCCTCCAAATTTTAACATCTGCCACATTTAACGGAAATGTCCGGGAACTGGAAAACGAGATTCAGCGTGCAATGACCCTTGCAGAACCGGGGACTCTGATCACCTCTGAGATGTTCTCTGAAGTCCTAAAAATAGAACAGCCCGATCTCTCAACCTTCCTCGACTCCACACAAACGCTTAAGGACCTGACGGAATCACTTGAGCGGTTTTTTATTAAAGAAAAATTAGTTGAACATAACTGGAATATTACCCATACCGCTAAAGCACTGGGATTAAGCCGGGTCGGACTGCAAAAAAAGATACAGCGATATGACATAAAGAGATAAAATACATTACCCCCATTTTTTCCATCGTTTCATCATCATCCCTTGCAAGTGATAACTTAATTTGCGGCAGAACTGCTAACAAGGTTTGCAGTTAATAGCTTTTTCAAAGACACAAATCTATTATTTGCTCCAGTTATCTTGTTATTATATAATGGGTTAAACCTATTTACTCCTTCCTCATAAATTTCTGGCATTTCATTTGATTCTTTTCATGGTAGAAAAAATGAGAGGCTTGACATGTGTGATCAAATTTCAATCCACTTCGACAAGATCATGGGTATGCAACTACTGGATATTATAAACCTCGGGGGTTGGACATTTTATCTCTTCCTGTCCCCGACTTTAAATGTATGGAATCTCAGAGAACATCTAACAGGCATTTGGGCCAACATAAATATAAGGAGGCTCGCCATGAAACATTTACACATAAGACTTATTTTATTAGGCATCATTATGACCGCTCCGATTTTTAACGGATGTTACACCTCCTTCAGAGCAGTTCGCCAATATTCACCCTCAGATCTCATGAGCCAGGATGTAACCTATTATGATAGAGATGGTGATGAAACTTACTATTATCAAGAGGATTTATATGATGAGACAGTCGTGACTGACTTACGATTCCGCCCATCCGGATATGTGGTTGAGAAGACCTACTATAGTTATAACGACTATATGAGACAAATTAGGTATGTAAGCTATGATCCATATCCCTGGATCGATCCTTATTATTATGACTATGGTTATGGTAGTGGTTGGACTTTCAATATCTACTTTTCTTATGATCCCTGGTATTCGGGTCACTATTATCCAGGATATTGGCGGATTCTGTATCCCGGTTATGCCTGGTATGATATCTGGTGCACCTATCCTGTATATTACCCGGTGCCGATTTACTATCCCGTGCCCATTATATACTATCCCCCAGTTTACTATCATCAGCCTATTTACGGTCATGTTACACACGAAAATTATAAGAAGCGAGAATGGGACAGGCGTCAGCCACAACGGGATCCCAGAGGCATGAGCCGCGCGCCATCCACCTCCGCCGGGAATAAACAGAATTCAGAGAATTCAGGAGGAAGGATTGTCCGCAGGCCTGAGATCACCCAGAATTCCGACACTGAGAATAACCGAAACAGTAGCTCCTCCAGAAACAAAGATGTGCGCACGACCAGCAGAACCCAAACCAGTCGTCAACCTGAAATAACTCCTGTGAGAGGCAACCGGGCAGAGGATTCCCCTACCCGTACTGGCAGCAGAAATTCCAATACGGCGACCCGTATTCAAAGATCAAGGACAAATGAACAGAATACACAAAAAACAGTTCAACCCAGGAAAAGCCAGGTAAAGGAAACCGCCCCTCAAAGACCTCGCTCAACCCGGGAAATTCAGTCACAGCGGGACGCCAGTAAGAACAAGACTCCTTATCAAAGCCGACAAACAGAGGAAATCAAAATCAATCGTAGACCGGAACCGGTTAGAACTCAACAGGTGAGAACCCGACCTCAGACCGAGCCAAAAAAGTTGACAGATTCTTATCGGGTAAACCCATCAAGCTCCCAAAGAGCGAATTCAGCCCGGGAAATACAATCACAACGGGAACCGAACAGATATGACAGAAATTATCAAATTAACAAACAGAAGAGTACTCAAACTTACAGCAGGAATGAACCGCGATCGTCACAACAAACGATCAATAGACCTCAACCCGCACCGAGGCAACAGAATATTCAAACACAAAGATCAAGCAAAACTTCAACTCCAAGTATTAATACACGATCTCAAAACAGCTCCCGAAATAGCAGCAGTAAAAGTAAAAACAGTGAGGAAAAAAGTTCCAGTAGCCGCACAACGAGCCAGAAACGTCGTTAATAAAATTCTGCAATGAAAGTCCTTAAATAATAAGGAGGAATGAAAATGAACAATTTAAAATTCGTCATTTTACTCACCATACTTTTCATTTGCTCCACCAATGCCCAATCGACCTTTGATGCCGTTCGAATCCGTCAAAATGAAATAGGGTTTGGCGCACGAAACCTGGCGATGGGAGGTAACGGAATCACTTCCGCCAACGATTATTCTGCCATCTACTGGAATCCCGCCGGACTTGCATCTTTGCAGTTCAACCAATTTACCGCTGAATTCTCTCATTTGCATTATGCCAATTCGGCAACGTTTGGGGATAACCTGAGTGACATGGATAATAGTTTTACCCGATTCCGCAATATTGGATTGGCGGTTCCCCTCCCAACAACCCGGGGTAGTTTTGTATTAGCTTTCGGATATAATTATGTGCGGGATTTTGATGAGTACCTTTTCTTCAGTGGCTTTAATCAGAACAGTAATGGCCTGGAATTTGAGCTGGCTGATGAAAATGGTATATACGACTGGTATGCATTTGACCGAGATGTCTATCAAACCGAAGAAATCTCCAGTGAAGGCGGACTTCACCAGTGGTCATTTGGAGGTGCACTTGCTATTTCTCCCTCTGTAGATCTAGGGGTTGCATTTAACATCTGGCGCGGTAAGGAAGAATATTCATTGCTATTCACCCAGGAAGATAGCGAGGACCTGTACTCCGTTTATCCGGGCGATTTCGATAGTTACACACTGGATCAACACCTTCTTTCAGGATATAAAGCTTTTAGCATGAAATTTGGTGGGATGTTTAAATTAAATCAGATCACCCGCCTGGGTTTAGCGGTTGAATTACCATCCACTTTCACGGTGACTGAAGAATACTCCTCTTCTGATGTGCTGGTTTTTGATGACGGTTATACAGATCCCTTCGAGTACGAACCGGGTACCTGGCAATATAAGGTAAAAACGCCCTATCGTTTTGATGCTGGAATCGGTTTCACGCTACAAAACTTACAACTTCATGCTGGCAGCACCTATCAGGATTGGCGACAGATACGATTCGAAAAACCGGATTCATGGTCCCTGGATACAGATTATCAGGCGCTACTCAATGAAAATCCGGCCTTTCGAAGGGACTATCGGGCAACTTTAGATTATCACGCAGGTGCAGAAATTCTGATTCCCAACAGCAATGTATCCTTACGAGGCGGATATGCTCTCCGATCCTCACCTCTAAAAGATGCCACTTCGGATATGGATAAAAGCATTTATAGCGGGGGAGTGGGTCTTCAAATCGGCCGAAATACCATACTTGATGTTACCTATACCTATGGTACCTGGCAAAAACTGAGTGAAGATATCTATACCCCGGGAGGAACTGCGGAGCAGATCACAGAAAACAGGATCTTTTTAGGATTGCGGGTTATATTCTGATCCCCAATCACGATCTTCAACACCAAGACAACCGGTCCCTTTTCGGACCGGTTATTTTTATTCTGTACTTTCCCACACCCGACACTTTATATGACCATCTCTTTGAGCAGGAAGGAAAAAAAATTTCAGGTTTTTGGGGAAGTTGATGCTTTGGTATGAATTGAAAAGAGAAAGAATTATCTTTCCCCAAATCAGTATGATTTGTAGATTCCTTTATCTAAGAGATTTTACTTTTTAAATTAAGCCGGAAAATCAGTATCGGTCGCATTATTAAAAATACAGGAACGAATAATATGGCCCGAGACAATCACTCACAATCCTATTTCCTTCCCTTGCTGCTAATCATTCTGGGATTAATTTTTTTACTTCGAAATTCCGGTTATGTCGATTTGGGTGAATTGATGTCCAGGTACTGGCCCCTCATCTTAATTTTCATTGGACTGCGCATTTTATGGAACCGGCGAGGAACAACCGAAAATGAATATCGTCTGTTCGGGGTAAAACAATTGGATCCTGACGAGAATTTATCCAATAATATAGGAAAGGGAACTTCAATCCCGCCTTCTAAGAAATCTGTAGAAAATATTTTTGGTGATGTCCGGCTAAATTTTGACAAACAGGTTATCGAATCCTTTAAAACCAGCAATATATTTGGAGATATCGAACTTAATTTTTCACAGGCAGCATTTCAGAATTATTCACGCATAGGTATAAATGGCGTTTTTGGTGATGTCAATATTGTACTACCAACTAATATTTATACGGAGGTTCAGCTCAACTACATCGGAGGTAGTTCACGAATTTTTGAAGAATATCACAGCGGACTATTCAAAAAGATTACTTATCTTTCTCCAGACAAAGATAAGGTAAAATCAACAGTCAGTTTAGAAATATCCATCATATTCGGTGACATCCGCATTACTCATCCCACACAGTCTTAGAGGAGAAACCGCCATTTCGATCATAAACGTTGAAAATCTATCTAAATTCTACGGGCAAATTTGCGGAATCAACAAAATCAGCTTCACAGTAGAGCGCGGTGAAATTTTCGGGTTCTTAGGACCAAACGGAGCGGGAAAAACAACTACGATTCGTTTACTACTTCATTTGTTACATCCAACATCAGGAAATGTTTTTATTTTCGATCAAAATATTAAGTCTCATTCCTATAGTATCAGGCAAAAATGTGGTTATTTACCCGGTGATTTTTCGGCATATAGCCACATGACAGCGGAAGATTTTCTGGCATATGCAGCAAGTTTAAGAAAATGCCCGCTATCTAAAATCACGGATCTGGCAGAAAGATTTGGTTTTCAGAATTCTCTCTCCCAAAAAATAAAACAGTTATCACATGGAACTCGTCAAAAGCTCGGTATTTTACAAACCTTCTTTCATGAACCGGACCTGGTGATTCTGGATGAACCCACTACCGGACTTGACCCGCTCATCAGGGATGAGTTTTACCAGTTTTTACGGGAATACCAAAGTAAGGGAAAAACTATCTTTTTCTCATCTCACAATTTACCGGAAGTGGAAAAGGTTTGCGACCGCATCGCGATTATTCGGCAGGGAGAATTAGTGGCACTGGAACACCTGGAAAATCTTAAAAAGAAAAGATTCCGCCGTCTCATATTGAGGCTGAAACATGTTATTGAACCGTTCCGCCTCCCCGAAGCTCAGCTCATTAATCAAGCGGGATTACAATATGAATTTCTCCTCACTGGAGACCTAAGCGGGCTATTGGAACATCTGACTACACTGCCTCTGGCTGATATCATTTTTCCTGAACCTACTCTGGAGGAAGTATTTCTGGTATACTATAAGGATGAAAAAAATGCTCAATAAAAATTATCTCTTACTCACCTTACGGTTGTACCGGGGATTAATTATTTTCAGTGCATTATTTGTGGGATTTATGCAATTCTTAATTGTATGGATTTTTGCTTCCTTTGATTATATGCCTGTTATTGAAGCATTTCTGAATCAGTTGCCCCAGCAAATGCGAGTCCTCTTCAGTGAACAATTCCTGACCTACTTGTCTATAAACGGGGCTGCCGCTTTTGGATTCAACCATCCTCTGGTGCTTTTGTTGTTAGGCTTACTGACTATCACGGCCAGCAGTCGCCAAATAGCCGGAGAAGCGGAAAACGGAATTCTGGAACTGCATCTGGCCTATCCAATACAGCGAAAAACTTTATTTATCACCCTGTGGTTTTCCATCAGTCTCATGTTATTCATTGTTATTCTCTGCGGTTTGATAGGATCCCTAATCTCGCTTTTCCTAAAAGCAAAACTTAGTCTGGATATAATCCTGCCACTTCTGAAAATTGTAGTCAATCTTTGGATTCTGTTTGTTCTGGTCATGAGCTATTCATTGCTTATCTCAAGTGTGGAAAATGAAGGCAGCAAAGCTGGCATTCTCAGCGCCGTTATCACTCTCTTGTTTTATTTTATTTTCTTTCTGGGCAGTATCTGGACTTTTCTGGATCAGATTCAAATCCTTAATATTTTTCATTATTATCAACCCCAAAAGCACATGTTTCATCAGATTAGTTTACTTAAAAATCTATCTGTTTTGGTAGTTCTGATTATTATATGCTTTAATCTGGGACTCCGGCAATTTATTCGTCGGGATATTCCTTAACCAATTATCTCATGTTGCAGAGCCGGGGATGATTCTTCATTGACATGTTGATCGAATTCAATTATCTTCTTCACATTAATCGGAAAAGTTTAAAATGAGTCACACAAAGATTCCCCCTGCACAGGCCGATGGTATTTTGTATCTGGCGAGTACGCCCATCGGAAACCTGGATGATATGACTTTCAGGGCGATTAAGGTAATTCAGGAAACCGATATTCTGCTGGCAGAAGATACCCGCAGCGCTGCTAGACTTTTAAAGCATTTCAACATCTCAAAGAAAATTCACAGCTATTACGCTTACAATGAGGATAAGAGAATTCCTTTTGTTCTCCAGGAATTACTGAGCGGGCGAATAGTTACCCTAATCTCCGAGGCAGGTACTCCTTTAATATCCGATCCTGGTCACAAGTTGGTTGTCGCAGCAATACATCGTAATATCCGGGTGATACCCATTCCCGGAGCATCGGCCGTATTAGCTGCCCTGGTTGCATCCGGTTTGCCTACCTCCCGTTTTGTGTTTGAAGGATTTTTACCCCGCAAAAAAGGTCGCACAAAAACACTAGAAAATCTTTCAAAAGAACCGGGAACATTGATCGTTTACGAGTCCCCTTACCGGATTGAAAAAACTGTAGAAGATATTGGAAAAATATTCGGAAATCGTTATATTGTGCTCGCTCGCGAACTCACAAAAAAATTCGAGGAATTTATTCGGGGTTACGCGTTTGATATTTCCCGACAACTTACTCAGCGCCGTCTCAAGGGTGAGATTGTCATCTTGATTGCCGGAACCCAATATCATTCTTCTGAAGATATCAATACAGGTGAATAGATAATGAAAAGAAAAAAATTTACGGTACTCCCCCCCTCCATTCAGAAGTGGTTTGTTAATATTTTAGATCCCTTTGTTGATATAGTTGTCCGTTTACATGTACATCCCAATCATTTTACAGTACTCGGTTTGCTTGCTTCTCTGGTTGGAGCCATTTTCTATGCGAAGCACGACATACGAATCGGTGGTCTTTTCATTCTTTTGGGAGGTATCTGTGACATTATTGACGGAAAGATTGCACGAAAAACAGGCTTATCTTCAAAATTTGGGGCATTGTTTGATTCAAGTCTGGATCGCTATGCGGAAGTTTTTATGTTTCTGGGGGTGGCAATTTTTTTCGTTCAAATTGATCACGCAATAACCAGTATCATGGTTTTTCTGGCCCTGGGGGGATCTCTCATGGTCAGTTATGTAAGGGCTCGCGCTGAAGGTTTAGGATATGAATGTAAGGTCGGTATTATGCAGAGACCTGAACGTATCGTATATATTGGTTTCAGTTCCCTCATTCATGCTTATGTATTAGAGCTGATTATTTGGATGATCGCTATTCTGGCAAACTTTACCGCTATACAACGCATGTACCATGTATGGACACTGGAACGTGCCGAAAAACAGCAGATAGTGGCAGATGAAGACATGGGTGCTTAACTTACCCGCTAAATAATTTCCAAAATGTCATGTTCTGTCTAAATTGAAATTCGATTTTTACCTGAAATATGTGAAAGATGAGGAGCTCAATATGCAAAAACTGGATATTTCCGCCCCGGAGGGTAAATTGGGTGTACTTACGCCGGGAATGGGGGCGGTTTCAACCACATTCATTGCCGGTGTAATAGCCATTCTCAAAGGGATATCTCGGCCAATCGGTTCGTTGACTCAAATGGGCACAATTCGGCTTGGAAAACGTACTGAACACCGTGTTCCGATGATCAAGGATTTTGTTCCACTGGCGAATCTAGAAGATTTGGTTTTTGGTGGTTGGGATATTTTTGAGGATGATGCATATCAGTCAGCTATCACAGCAGGAGTGTTGGAAAAAGATCTTCTCGATAAAATTAGGCCGGAATTAGCAGCCATTAAACCTATGAAGGGTGTATTTAACAAACATTATGTAAAAAAACTCGATGGAACCTATATAAAATCCGGAAAATCGAAATGGGATTTAGCTCAGATGCTTGTAGAAGATATGCAAAAATTTAAGGATAAAAATAATTGCGATCGCCTGGTTATTGTGTGGTGCGGTAGTACTGAAATTTTTATGAAAAGGGAAGCGGTTCATCAAAGCCTGGAATCCTTCGAAAAGGGATTAAAGTCAGATGATCCGGCAATAGCACCCAGTATGATCTACGCTTATGCAGCTCTCAAATTGGGTATTCCGTATGCTAACGGAGCCCCGAATTTATCACTCGATTTCCCGGCATTATATGAACTCGCAAAACAAACCCACACGCCTGTTTCAGGTAAAGATTTTAAAACCGGACAAACATTGATGAAGACCATTCTGGCGCCGGGATTCAAAGCCCGTCTGCTGGGACTCAACGGTTGGTTTTCCACTAATATTCTGGGGAATCGTGATGGGGAAGTACTAGACGATCCGGAATCTTTTAAAACAAAAGAGGAGAGTAAATTGTCCGTTCTGGATCAAATCCTGCAGCCAGATGTTTATCCTGAACTTTACAAGGATTTTTACCACAAAGTACGAATCAATTATTACCCGCCACGGGGTGACAACAAGGAGGGTTGGGACAACATTGATATTTTCGGGTGGTTAGGTTATCCAATGCAAATCAAAGTTGACTTTCTTTGCCGGGATAGTATACTGGCGGCACCAATTGTTCTTGATCTGGCTCTTTTTATGGATCTGGCAAAACGGTCCAAATTTTCAGGTATTCAGGAATGGCTATCGTTTTATTTTAAGAGTCCCTTGCATCTGCCAGAATTATATCCAGAGCATGACCTGTTCATACAACAGATGAAGCTAAAGAATACCTTGCGTTATATGATGGGTGAGGAACAGATTACCCATTTGGGTGCAGACTATTACGAATATTATCGCTAATCAAAATTTAATTCTTTTTCATATCAGAACTATTCATTGTATATGCCCATACTGAATCCTCCTGAATCCCGGGAGGATTCAATCTAATTGAATTTAAAGTCTATATCGTTTAAATTATCAAAACAGGACACTTATCAAGAAATTAGGTAATATTTTTCGATTTAATTACTAAAGATGGCTGTGAAACAATCTCCATTAAAAGATATCCTGAAAACCTCTTTTCCAGCGGTCCTGGATCTTTCCTCCCAGACGGTCACCTGGCTCATTGAAGCAATCTTTATTGGACATTTATCTGCGGCAGCCTTGGCGGGAGTTGGAATATCCCTGCAGGTTGTGCTCCTCACTTTTGCAGTCCTGCTTACCTTCGTGATGGGGGCATCAATTATTATTCTGCGGTACCTGGGGGCGAAGGATTCATGGAAAGCCAACCATGTGCTGGGACAAGCACTGATGATTGGCACAATTATGTCCATATTTATTGGTATGATCTGGTATTTTGGAGCCACCCAAATGATGCATATTATCAAAGAAGAAGAACCGGTGGCCCGGCAATTCGCGGTGGAGTGGTTAAAAACCGCTTCCTTTTTCGCACCCATTTTTGTAGTAAATTTCATTGCCCTTGGAATCATGCGAATGGCGGGAGATACCATGATTACAATGCGAATTAACCTGGTCGCCAATGCCATTCATATAGGACTTCTTCCGCTGCTCGTTTTTGGAAATTTTGGTTTTCCGCGCCTGGAAGCGAAGGGCGCTGCTCTGGCCGTGGGTATCGGACATTCCGTGGGCATACTCCTGTCGCTCTATTTTTTAAGAAGCCGTAAGTCAGTGCTGTTTCTCTCCTTTAAAGAATATACTACCCCTAATTTCGAGACATTTAAGCACCTCTTCAAATTGGGATTTCCCACGACTGTTGAACAACTGGTTTGGGCTTTCGGCCAGTTAATCCTGAGTTTTTTCGCCGCACGCATGGGAATCATTCCCCTGGCTATCCATCAGGTCCTTCTCAGGATTCAATCGGTTCTTTCCATGGCATTTCAGGGTTTTGGACTCGCCTCAATGACTCTGGTGGGAAAAAACCTGGGAGCGGATGAAGAGCTTCTGGCTATCAAAACGGGGCGAATTGCCGGACGGGTAGCATTAATCACGGCTATTTTTGTGGCAGCCGTTTTGATTATTTTTCAGAGACAGATTCTGGGTGCATTTACATCCAACCAGCAGGTCATTATCTATGGTAGCCAGGTTTTATATGCTTTGGCAATTCTCCAGATACCCAAAGCGGTCAATATCGTTTTTTCAGGAAATCTGCGGGGTGGCGCAGACTTAAATTGGTTAATGTGGCTCTCTATTATTAGTGTCCTCTTATTTGAAACCATCGGGGCATATATTTTGACGGTTATTTTGCATGTCGGACTTATCGGCCTCTGGGCTATTCAAATAGTGGATGAATCTACCCGATTTTCCCTGAATTATTTTCGATTTCGGGGAGGTAAAAAATGGAAAAATCTGGATTGGGGGATCAAAAAATAGTGGACTGTTTTTACACAGATCTCATCATCGACTGAACACGTTATATTTAAAAATGCACCACAAAGCCTGAAAACCATCCCTCCAGTTAATTTTCTTTCCTTCCTCGTAGTTTCTCCCGGAATATGAAATACCGACTTCGTAGATGCGCCAGTTTCCTTTGGCCAATTTCGCGGTAATTTCGGGCTCAAATCCGAAACGATTCTGCTCAATAGAAATGGAATCAATAACTTCCTTTTTGAACATTTTATAACAGGTTTCCATATCGGTCAAATTAAGATTGGTAAACATATTGGATAATAAGGTCAGCAGTTTATTTCCAACATAATGCCAGAAAAACAGAACCCGATGCGGTTCACTTCCTACAAAACGAGATCCGTAGACCGCATCTGCTTTACCCTCCAGGATTGGTTTTAGGAGTTTTTCATATTCCGAGGGATCATATTCCAGATCAGCATCCTGCACAATAACCACCTCACCGCTCACCTCTTGAAAGCCGGTACGCAATGCAGCTCCTTTTCCTCTATTCTTCTCATGATAGATGATCCGATCCACCTTTTTTTCCAGGTGAGTCTGCAGAATTTCCCGGGTACCATCGGTAGAGCAATCATCAATAATAATAATTTCTTTCTCAATGGGAAGCAGGTCTATTTTCATAACGCGGTTCACAATCTCCTGAATATACTTTTTTTCATTGTAAACCGGGATCACAATTGATAATTTCATATTCCAAATAACCTGAATTCTGAAACACAAGGTACTTAACATATCGAGTGAACGGGAATACCAATATAAATAAATAATAGACCGTGGGTTAAATGAAAATTTATAAAAACTTTATCAGTTTTGAAGGCATCGATTATTCCGGGAAAAGCACTCAGATCCAGGAATTACAAAAAAGACTCCAGGATAACGGAATCGAAACGATAGTCTTGCGTGAACCTGGGGGAACTCCTATTTCTGAAAAAATTCGCGATCTCCTTCTTAGCAACGATCATTCCGAAATGCATCGAATCACTGAATTTTTACTCTACGAGGCAGCGCGGGCTCAACTGGTACATCAAAAGATTCTGCCGCTGCTCGATAAAAACATTCATATTATTGCAGACCGTTTTTATGATTCAACCACTGCTTATCAGGGATATGGCCGGAAATTAAATTTAGAGGTCATCCAGACGATCAACCGATTTGCAACCTCTAATCTCCAACCTTTTAAGACCTTTTTCATAGATATCTCCCCTGAGGAGGCCGAAAAAAGACACCAGTATCAAAATCGGAATAAGGATCGACTGGAGAAAAGCGGCTTACAATTCTATCAACTCATCAGAGCCGGGTTTACTCAAATGTGCCGTAAGGAGCCGGAGCGATTTATTCGAATTGAGGGAGAACGTAAATCCGCTGAAATCGCTGGGGAGATCTGGACTCACATCAGCAGGCTATGGCCGGTGAAGACATGAACCGGGAAGAGCTAATATGGACGAAAAATATGACAATTTCAAAATGTTGAATCGGACAAATCATGGTTGAGAAACTTTTTTTAAATTTGTAAATATACTCTTTATTAAAATATCCAAAAGGAGAACAGTAATGTTCAGAAAAAGCCCCTGGCCCCAAATGATCCTCCTGGCCGTTGTGATAGTCGTTTCGGTATCTATTCTCAACAATAGCTTTGCCAATAATGAACAAATGTACCTCAAATTAGATAAGGGCTTATTTTATCTTAAACAGGTATATGAAACCATATCACGGAATTATGTGGATGAAGTAGATCCGGAGGGTTTGAGCAAATCAGCAATTCATGGTATCGTTGAGGAATTGGATCCTTATACGGTATTCTTTGAAAAAAAAGGAAGCGAACAATTGGACGTGATCACCAAGGGAAAATATGGTGGTCTGGGTATGGAAATAAGTAAACAAAAAGGAAATATCACCGTAATTTCTCCAATTGACAATACCCCGGCCCAGCGGGCAGGCATCCGCGCGGGAGATATTATTAAAAAAATTGGTGAT
Organism: bacterium; assembly: GCA_020350205.1. Taxonomy (GTDB): domain Bacteria; phylum Calditrichota; class Calditrichia; order RBG-13-44-9; family RBG-13-44-9; genus RQOF01. The sequence continues at coordinate 822,508 of CP070707.1, read as the reverse complement.
GAGGAAACCGAACAGATGACCCTCGAGGAAGCTTCCGGTAAGCTGCGCGGGCAAGCTGGAACAGAGGTTACTCTGGAACTTAAACGGCCGGGTTTAAGTGACCCCATTAAGCTTACCCTGATTCGGGAGGATATTGTCATAAAGGATGTTTCATATGCAGGTTTTGTTGAGCCGGGAACCGCATTTTTAAGGTTAAGTAGTTTTTCTGATAAGGCGGCCGGTGAATTAAAAGAGGCCATCCGTCAACTGGAAAAAGAATCCAAAATTGAACGGGTTATTCTTGATCTAAGGGGAAATCCGGGCGGCTTACTGGCTTCTGCCGTAGAAGTGGGTAATGTGTTTTTGCCTAAAGGTGAATTGATCGTTGAAACCCGCGGGACACATGAACGGGAGTCAAAATTCAATACACCTCAGAATGCCATATTGGGTGATGTCCCTCTAGTCGTCCTGGTTGATGGAGGCTCAGCCAGCGCCTCAGAAATTGTAGCCGGTGCCATTCAGGATTTGGACCGGGGTGTCATTATCGGGTCACGTACATTTGGCAAGGGACTGGTTCAACAAGTCTATCCGGTGGACAAGGTAAACGATGCCTTTCTGAAGATTACCACCGCCAAATATTACATTCCTTCCGGAAGATGCATTCAGAAAGAAGACTATAAAAGAAATAAAGAAGTATTTACCAACATGGCCGACACCGCGGATTTCAATAATCACAAGAAGTATCTTACGCGCAATGGACGAACTGTTTTTGGCGGCGGTGGTATCTCACCCGATATTGAAGTCGATACTCCTGAAATGGATCAATACATCATTGCCTTATGGGTTCAGGGTCATTTTTTTAATTTTGCGGTTGACTACTTAGCTGATCATCCTGATACCCGGGTGAATAATGGTTTCCAGGTAACAGAGAAAATGATACAAGATTTCAAAGATTATCTTGAACAGAAAGATATGGACTTTGACATTGAAGGAGAATCAAAACTGGAGGAATTTCTTGAACTCGCCCGGAAAGAAGAATACAGCGAAGATATGATTGATCTGGTTATTGTCGCCTTACAAAAATTACAGCAGGAAAAAACAGTCCAATTTGAAAAACATACAGCGGAAATAAAACAAGCTCTTGAAACCGAGTTTGCAGAAAAACTGGGTGGAAGTGCTGCCAGAATTGCAACCTTATTGAAGTATGATGAAACCGTGGATTCCGCCAAACAGGTTTTAAAACAACCACAAGAGTATCAGCAGATTCTTGCGGTCAAGAATTAAGAAAAAGGGGATCCTCTTGCAGGGTCCCCTTTTTCTTCTAATTACCAGGATGTTTTAAAGTTTGTTGATAACCTCCCTGGCCACTTCCAGGGTTGTATTATTACCCCCCAAGTCATAGGTTTTTACACGACCTTCGCGAATAACAGTCGCTATTGCTTTTTCCAATTTTGAAGCCATGTTTTTTTCTTCCAGCCAATCTAACATCAGTCTGGTGGTTAACAACATCGCCATTGGATTTACCTTATACTGTCCAGCGTATTTCGGGGCCGATCCGTGGGTTGGTTCAAAGACCGCATAGGAATCTCCCATATTGGCACTACTGGCGAATCCCAGTCCACCCACCAGCTGAGCAGCCAGATCTGAGAGAATATCACCAAACATATTCTCGGCCACCAGAATATCATAGTCGAAAGGATTTTTCAAGAGCCACATACATTGCGCATCGATATTGGTTTCATACATAGGAATACCCGGAAAATCCTTTGCAACCTCGCGGGCGGTCCGAATCATTAAACCACCGGTCTCTCTGAGCACATTGGGTTTGTCCACAACCGTCACTGATTTTCTTCCATGTTTCCGGGCATAGCTAAATGCCTGTCTCACTATGTTGTCACATTTTTGCCGACTCATAATCCGGGTGGATAGAGCCAGATTTTCCAGACCATATTGTTTAAACTTTTTCATTTTAGGGTGGTTGGAGTCAAGCGCCTGGAACACCGAGTCAGGAATAGGGTGAAATTCAACCCCGCCATACATACCTTCCGTATTTTCCCTGAAAATAATCAGATCGATTCCTTCCTTAAAATTTAAGGGATTCCCGGGATACGCTTTGCAGGGCCGTAAGTTGGTATGCAGATTGAATTCCTGGCGTAACCGTACGATAGGACTGAAATATTCGTACCCTTTTCCGGCCAGGGATGGATCAAGTTCCTTAGCTGCCTCGGATTTTGGTTTTGAAGTAATTGCCCCAAAAAGGGCACATTTTGTGGACTTCATCATTTCCAGGGTACGGTCCGGCAGAGCATTTCCTTCAGTTTTCCAAAACTCCCAGCCAATATCACCATGCACATATTCGGCGTCAAATTTAAGGGCATCCAGAACAAGTCGCGCTGCCTCCATCACATCATTCCCTACACCATCCCCGGGAAGCCAAGCAATCCGATACTTTGACATAAATCTCTCCTCTTTACCTTATTGAATTTAGATAATTTTCAAAAATAAGGTCACTAATATAAACGGGATTCTGTTTACCTTCAATAGAAATTGAATATTCTTTCATAAAAATCAGCCTGGTTTCGGAAAATTATGAGGGCTTAAACCGTTTCAATCTCAGGGCATTGGATACCACCGTGACACTACTGGCAGCCATGGCCGCTGCCGCAATCATAGGGCTAAGCAAAATTCCAAAAAAGGGATAAAGAATCCCGGCGGCAACGGGAATGCCCAGGGAATTATAAAAAAATGACCCAAATAAATTTTGTTTAATGTTTCGGATCGTCGCAATACTCAATTCCAGGGCGACCGCGACACCATTCAAATCTCCCCTGATCAACGTAATATCACTGGCTTCAATGGCAATATCAGTACCGGTACCAATCGCAATTCCCACGTTCGCCTGCGCCAGAGCCGGGGCATCATTTATCCCATCTCCCACCATGGCCACAACTTCACCCTTTTCCTGCAGCTGTTTCACATATTGGGCTTTTTGGTCCGGTAAAACCTCAGCATAGTATTCATCGATTCCCAATTGTTCTGCAATAATCCGGGCAACTTTCGGGTTATCTCCGGTTATCATGTATGTTTTTAAACCCGCTTTTCTGAGACGCCGAACTGCAGATTCGGATTCAGGTTTAAGCAGGTCGGCAACAGCGATAATTCCCGCTATATTTTTGCCCACAGCGACAAAAATCACAGATTTTGCATGATCCAGCAGTTTGGTTTGAACCTGATCCACCTCGGAAAAATCAACGTGCTGCTCCTGTATCAGTTTTTCATTGCCAATAATGACCTTATTACCGTTTATTGTACCCTTTATACCCAGGCCAGGAATAGCCTGAAAGTCCTGGACCGCGCTCAGGGCCAATTGACGCTCTTCAGCTTTTTTAAGTATAGCTTCCGCCAGGGGGTGTTCCGAGGTTTTCTCAAGACTGGCAGCCAGTGATAACAGTTCATTTTCAGTATATCCGTTCACCGGAACCAGATCAGTAACCGCTGGCTTGCCGATACTCAAGGTACCTGTTTTATCAAAAATAACAGAGGTTATTTTGTGTGCAGTCTCTAATGATTCGGCACTCTTGATCAGTATACCCAGTTCGGCCCCACGACCTGTTCCAACCATGATCGAGGTTGGAGTAGCCAGTCCCAGTGCACAGGGACAGGCAATAATTAAAACCGTAATGAATGTGATCAAAGCGTAAGTCAATTGCGGAGCGGGTCCAAAAATCAGCCAGATCAGCAGGGTGACAATTGCAATCAAAATAACCACCGGAACAAAATATCCGGCAATGATATCTGCCAGACGCTGGATGGGCGCTTTACTTGACTGTGCGTTTTGTACCAGTTTTACAATTTGGGCAAGGACGGTATTTTTACCGACCCTGGAGGCAATGAACAAAAAACTTCCTGTTTTATTTACCGTACCACCGATCACTGAATCACCCGGGTCTTTCGCAACCGGAATCGGTTCACCACTGATCATTGATTCATCAATAACAGACCGACCCTCTTGAATTAACCCATCCACAGGTATTTTTTCACCTGGCCGAACCCGTAGGACATCACCCACATGCACCTCTTGAATCGGTATATCCACTTCCTGGTGGTCGCGAATTACCCGGGCTGTTTTTGGTTGCAGGCCAAGCAGCCGCTTTATCGCCTCCGACGTTTTCCCTTTCGCGCGGGCTTCCAAAAGCCTGCCAAATAAGATAAGCGTTATAATAACTGCTGCAGTATCGTAATACACATGTCTTAACTCTTGCGGAAACATCGTCGGTAAGATCGTATTTAGAATGGAATAGATATAGGCCGAACCTGTTCCTATTGCAATCAAGGTATTCATATCCGCCGTCAGATGACGGAAAGTCTTCCAGGCCGAGGTGTAAAACTGCCTCCCCGAGAAAAGTACCACCGGAGTGGTTAGGATAAGCAAAATTATCCAAAGCATTTGCTGAGAAATTTCCCGGAAAAGAGGAAGTTGGGGAAACATGGAAAGAATTAATACCGGCAGGGTAAGAATGCTTGCAAAAATCAGTTTCTTCCTCAGGATATTGTAACTTTTTTGCTTCTGGATCTTATCCCAATCACTGATACTTACTTCCGGTTCCTCCACTACCTGATATCCTATCTCCCTGACTGTTGCTTTCATATCTGACAGACTGACCAGCTCCGGGACATAGCGGACACTTGCTTCTTCAAGGTTCAAATTAACTGTGGCGTCAAGTACACCGGGTAATTTTTGGAGCGCTTTCTCCACTCTTCCCACACATGAGGCACAGTGCATCCCCTCTATTTTAAGAGTCGACTTCACTGTTCGGACGTCATAACCGGCAGATTTTACGGATTGAACTATTTCTGAAAATGGGGCACTGTCTTCATCAACTTCTACAAGGGCCTGCTGTGCTGCATAGTTTACCGAAACGTGCTGAACTCCCCTTACTTTACTCAATGATTTCTCAATCTTAACGGCACAGGCGGCACAACTCATCCCGACAACCGGCAGAGAGAATTTATTTTTTGAATCGATTTTTATCGTCATAATATTAACCGATGAATGAGCTTTAAATCCTGATTTAAAAATCTTAATATAACATAAATTTTAAAAAAATTAGATTTTTATTCCCAATCGGGATTAAATCATTAACTCACCTTAAATTAATTGGTTTCAATTAATTTTGCTGTGTTATTTAAAAAATTATATTTTTATTTTAAAAAAACATAATCTTATTATTTATAATAAAAGCGACTCTTATTGCAATAGTTCTAAATAAGGGGTATATTTTTCAATAAAATTTATGATACGAATTTTTAGAAAAATTCCGTGCAAACTGGTCTATCGAAGCGAATACATGACGGGAATCCATGCCCAGAATACTCACCGTTCCTTCGATGTAATGCGATTTAAGAAAATACGAGATCAGTTAATCCGCGAAAAATTGATCCGGCACTCTCATATTCTCAAGGCTCCCCGTATAACCGATGAAGATCTTCTGCTGGTTCATACCCGTGAGTATTTGAACAGTCTCAGGAATCCGCTGACAGTTGGAAAAATTCTGAACCTGGATTATGTAAATCCCTGGGATGAATACATTCTAGAATATTTCCGTTACGTGAGCGGAGGAACCCTCCTGGCCACCGAATATGCCCTGGAACATAAAACCGCTGTTTTCAATCTGGGGGGTGGGTATCACCATGCTCACCCCGATCGGGGTGAAGGTTTCTGTCTCATTAATGATGTGGCCATTGCTATTCGCAAAATGCAGGCCCTTCAAAAATTAAACCGAAGCTTAATTGTCGATCTTGATTATCATCAGGGTAACGGAAATTTGCTGTACTTTCAGAACGATGAAAATATATTTACCTTTTCAATGCACGCGGATAATTGGAATGAGGTTTCAAATAAAACTCATAACATCGATATTGAGCTACCGGCACACACTCAAGATAAGCTCTATCTGGATGTTCTCACTAAAGAACTCCCGGGAGTTTTTTCGATCTTTTCTCCAGATCTTGTTTTTTACATTGCCGGGAGTGATCCTTATATCCAAGACTCCCTAGGTGATTTTGATTTAACAGAAAAAGGGATGCTGGAACGGGACAAATTCGTCTATCAGCAAATCCGTAAACACGAGATACCCCTGGTCATCTTAGGCGCTGGAGGTTATGGACCTGAGAGTTGGAAAATATATTTTAATTTTATTAAATGGGTGATTAAAGAAGGTTGAAATGACCTCCAAATACCGTAAAAATCTACAAAAAATATCAAAACGGCTCACCACCCATCAGTTACGCCGATTACCAGAAAAAGATCTGGAATTAGGATATAATAACCTGTTTATGAGGGATGAAAAACAACCAGTTTCCCCCTATTTTTTGGGATATTACTCACCCGAAGGTGTTCGATATGCTCTGGAAAGTTACGGCTTCTTCGAAACCCTGCATAAAATCGGATATAAGGATCTGGATCTGGTTGTTGACACCCAGGATCCCTACAGGCAGCGAATCGCCGTTTATTATGATCACAAAGATCCACAACATCTTTTAGGTGAAGTAGTCGTCAAGAAAAAACATATAACTCCCTATCCGCCCTTTCCCTCGCTGATTTACGGTCGCAATTTCGAAGTAATTTCCATCGAATGGTTGTGCATGCAAAATCCCCTGGCGAATTTTAATCCGGATAAACCGCGCCTACCCGGTCAAAAGTATCCGGGCTTGGGGATGGGAGCAATGATAATGGAAATTCTGGTCATAATGTGCGGAAGACTGCGAACCGCCGGTCTGCTGAATGTTCCGGAACATTTTCATAATGCTCAAATGTACAGCGGTCAATTTATGTATCTGGATCCGGACGAAGAAGCCCGGCGCCTTGCTATCGCTCGTGACCTGCTTGGTCACTGCACACTTTCTCAGGCCTCCTGGGCGATTGATCTGGGTTGTGTGAGGGAAAATGATAAAGCTTTCAAATGGCATGGGTCAGATCAAATCATTGCCCTCGATCGGGATCTTAAGGAATATATTCAAAGTAAAGATTACAAAAGACAAGTCAAAGAGCAGACCAAAAATTTCCACTATGTCCTGGATCAGGCCACATGGGCACAAAAAGCATCAGAAATAGAAGATGCTCCAACCTGCCCCTGATAAATAAGGCTGCTTTTCTTCCTCCCTTTATTGCATGATTTTATAAAAATAAAAAGCTATTTATTTTCGGCAGAGCAACTTTTAAATTGCCTTTAATGAGAACATTTTATCAAATCTAATTTCCGAGGAGATGCTCAATGGCCCGTCACATCGACTGTAATCAATTAACATTTTCATTATATCCATTTGCACATGAAATGAAGATGTATGAAAGTTATTATCGTGACGGTCAATGGGACGGCGGTGCCATAGTCAATTTCCATGAGATTCGCCTTTCTCCTGCCGCTAACATCCTGAACTATGGACAGGGCATTTTTGAAGGAATGAAGGCCTATTATTCTCAAAAGGGGCATGTGGTCATGTTTCGGCCTGAAGAAAATGCCAGAAGATTCGAAAAAAGTGCTGAAAAGCTGGCCATTCCCGGGATGACTGCGAATAAATTCGAAAAAGCCGTGGTCGATTTAGTGAAAGCAAATATCGATTTTATCCCCAAAAGTGATGACGGACGGTGCAGCCTTTATCTCAGACCGGTTTGTATCGGTATTGAGGCCTTACTTGGTGTAAGAGCCGCGAAGGAATATCTCTTTTATATTTTTGGTAGCCCGGTAGGACCCTATTTTGATAAAGTGGGTATTGTCAAATTGATCGCAAAAGATATTAACCGCGCCAGTCCTCATGGCACCGGGGATGCCAAGGCCGTCTGTAATTATCCGGTCACCATGCGCCCTAAAAAGGAAGCGATTGCTCAGGGTTTTAATGACGTAATTTACCTGGATCCCCATCACAACAAATACATTGAGGAAGCGGGAGCCGCAAATTTCTTCGCACTGATGGACGATGGTTCTTTGATCACACCTCCCTTGGGAACAATTTTACCGGGTATCACCCGGGAATCGGTGATTCGCATTGCCCGGGAAATATATCAAATAAAGGTAATTGAGCGGGATCTGAGTGTCGAGGAGGTGGTTCAGAAAGCCAAAGAATGTTTTGTAACCGGTACCGCAGCTATTATTACCTCGGTAAGTGACATTGGCTGGAAGGGTAAAACCCATAACATCAATAAGAATGAATACCAGCTTGCTAACCAGCTTTACGATAAATTGATTGGCATTCAACTTCAGAAAGAAAACGATCCTTTCAACTGGGTGAGGATTATCTCCTAAATTTTTAAAAAATAGAGTTGATGAAATTGAATTGATGTAAATTGTGAAAAATTTAACTCATAAATGGGTAATTCAAATATAAGGAGTTTATATGTCCCCCAATATCGGTTTGGCTGAGAAGATCTGGCACAACGGTAAATTCATCAACTGGGAAGATGCCAAAATTCATGTCATGTCCCACGTGGTCCATTACGGCACTGCGGTTTTCGAAGGTATACGCTGTTATAAAACGAATCAGGGCAGTGCTATTTTCCGCCTTCCCGAACATATCAAGCGCTTATTTGATTCCGCCAAAATCTACCGCATGGTGCCGCCGGATTTTTCCTACGATCAGATTTATCAGGCATGTATAGATTCGGTGAAAGAGAATCAGTTTGAGGAATGTTATATTCGTCCGGTGATATTCCGGGGATTGGGAGAGTTCGGAGTAAATCCACTCAAATCCCCCATCGAAACCTATATCATTACCTGGTATTGGGGTAAGTATCTCGGACCAGAAGCTCTCGAAAAAGGGGTTGAAGTACAGGTCGCTTCCTGGAACCGTTTTTCACCCAATACTCTTCCGGCTCTGGCGAAAGCAGGTGCCAATTATATGAATTCCCAGCTTATCAAAATGGAGGCGATTGAAAACGGTTATGTGGAAGGTATCGCTCTGGATACTTATGGTTATGTCTCAGAAGGTAGTGGGGAAAATATTTTTGTCGTAAGAGATAACATCGTTTATACCCCTCCCATTTGCGCCTCTGTTCTCCCGGGGATTACACGCCATTCCATTATCAAATTGGCAAAGGATTTTGGATACAAAGTCAGGGAAGAAATGATCCCGAGAGAAATACTCTATATTGCTGACGAAGCTTTTTTTACTGGCACTGCAGCGGAGGTTACGCCGATTTGCTGCATTGATAAAATTGAAATCGGCAATGGCAGGCGGGGACCTGTCACCAAGCAACTTCAGGAAGCTTTTTTCGGAATCATTTCCGGAGAACAGGCTGATAAATACGGTTGGTTGCAGTATATCTGACCCTTGGTATCACCTTTCCATTTTGAAATGCCGGAATAACTGAATACATCATTACAAATCTCCATTTTGGTTTTCTCCCTGGAGATTCTTTTATCAGTATGGCCTGGAGAAGACCTTTTTATTCCAATCTCATCCCCTATATTTCCGGACGGAACTTATGGAGCTCATCATGTCCCAGTTCAAGTCCTTTCCGGTTCGGACCAGTTTCTTCTTTCCGCAATAGGAAGGCAAACGTTAATCCCATAAATCCTGTAATCGAGAAAAACCACATTCCCAAGCCATAATCTGTGACCCCATTGCTGGTGCTGGTATCATTAGCCCAGCCGATAAGGAAATTAAATGACGTGAGTCCGATGTTCTGGATCATAGTCATGAGCCCGTAAGCTGTCCCAAGTTTTTTTTCAGCGACAATCAGGGCAACTGAAGGCCACATGGCTGCCGGAACAAGTGAAAATGCAATTCCCATTAATGTCATCATCCACCGCGGATCAATGGGAACGTAAGCGAGGATTAAATAGACCGGAACGATCATCAGGGAGCCTATTATCATCAGGCTGGCACGTTTACCCTTTCGATCAATATATAATCCAAAAAGCGGAGTTCCAATCATGGATGCCAGAGTAATGACGCTGGAAGCAAAGCCGGCAGCAGCCCGACTGAGACCATGATGTTCAATAAAGAATTTTACCGCGAAGGTTTGAAAAGGAAAAATAGCTGAATAAAATGTTACACATAACAAGGTGATATACCAAAATGATTTATCGAAGGAAAAAATTTCAGACAGTACGATTTTTTCCTGCATTTCCTCTTCAGGCATATGGAAGTCGCGGCGGGCTTTTCTGTCCATTACCACATAGATAATCACCGAGATTACCGAGACTGCTGCCATGGTTGTTGAGATAAGCAGGGGGCCCTGCCAGGAGCCATATAAATTATGTGCCCAGGTCGGAGAATTTAGCGCAGCAAATGAACCTAAGCGGGCAACGGTTAAATTTAAACCGAAAGCAAAGGAGAGTTCCTTTCCCTTAAACCATTTGGCGATAACCGTGGTAATAGCAACGATCAGCGATTCAGCTCCCAGACCAAAAACCAGACGACCGGAGGCCATCAAAAAAATACTTCCTCCACTAAAAGTTGTCATCAATGTCCCAACCATGCAGAGCGAAGAAAAAAGGAGGGATCCCTTTTTTGTTCCGATTCGATCTATGATTATTCCGCCTATTAAGACCATAATAATATTGGGAAAACTGTATATGGCATTGAGTAAACCGATATTACTATCAGAAAAACCGAGTTGTGTCTTCAAAATATCGGCCAGGGGGCTGATACTGTCATAGACATAATAATTGCCAAACATTGCCAAGCTGATAAAAACCATTACTCCCCAGCGAAACATCGGTGAGGGCTGTTTTTTCTCATTTTCAGTATTCATTATTCAGTACCCGTTTTTATGGTTTATGCATTTAAGTTAAGATCAAATCTCAAAATACTAATCCCTGAATCAAAAATAATACTTTTATTTGGTAATTATCACGGAATGATAAATGAAATTCCCTATATTCAACCGATACCAGCATCATGAAAAACTTGACCGACAATCGATTTCGCTTGTTCACTGATACTGTTCAGGTGATCTCTTCCCAGAAAACTTTCCGCGTAAATTTTATAAATGTCTTCGGTTCCGGAGGGTCGGGCAGCAAACCAGCCATTCTTTGTTACCACTTTTAATCCCCCGACAGGGGCATTATTACCGGGGGCGTTGGTCAGTTTCACTAAAATTTTCTCGCCTGCCAGCTTTTCAGACTTAACCTGATCCGGCTGCATATTCTTGAGTGCCTCTTTTTGCGGAGCTGTGGCAGGAGCATCCATACGCTCATAAACCGGACTTCCAAATTTTTCTTCCAGGATCTGATAATGCTTACCCGGATCTTTCTCGGTTTTGGCCAGTATCTCGGCAGCCAGCAGATCCATGATAATTCCGTCTTTATCGGTGGTCCAAACTGATCCGTCACGACGTAAAAATGTGGCTCCGGCGCTCTCTTCCCCTCCAAATCCATACGAACCGCTTAAAAGACCCTCGACAAACCATTTAAATCCAACCGGCACTTCGGACAATTCCAGATCCAGACTCTGGGTCACACGATCGATCATGGAGCTGGAAACAAGAGTTTTTCCAACCTTTTTCTTTGTTCCCCATTGAGGTCGATGCTGAAATAAATACCAAACTGCCACAGCCAGATAATGATTCGGATTGAGCAAACCTATGCTCGGAGTAACGATACCGTGGCGATCCGTATCGGGATCATTGCCAAAGGCGATATCAAATTTATCTTTCAACTGGATAAGACCGGCCATGGCATAAGGTGAAGAACAGTCCATGCGTATCTTACCATCCTTGTCTATCCGCATAAAAGAAAAAGTAGGGTCTACTTTTTTGTTCACCACCGAAATATTCAGATTATATCGCTCGGCAATTGGCTCCCAGTAGCCTACTCCGGCACCCCCCAAGGGATCAACTCCAATCTTAATACCAGCTGCTGAGATTGCTGCCATATCCAGAATATTTTCCAGATCGATCACATAAGGTGTGATAAAGTCATAACCTTCAACATTTACTGAAGATATTGCTTTCCGATAGGGCACGCGTTTGACAGCTTTAAGGGATTGGGACAGAAGCTCATTGGCCTGATCCTGGATTTTCCGGGTGATTTCCGTCTCTGCTGGGCCTCCATGAGGCGGATTATATTTGAATCCCCCATCTTCCGGGGGATTATGGGAGGGGGTGACTACCACGCCATCTGCCATTCCCTTATTCCGCTTCCGGTTGAAGGTCAGGATAGCGTGTGAGATCACCGGAGTAGGGGTAAAGTCAGAACCTACTGCATAACGCACTTCTACCTGATTGGCCGCAAATACTTCGATTGCTGTCTGGGTTGCCTGTGCTGAAAGGGCGTGGGTATCCATTCCCAGAAAAAGCGGACCGTCAATTTTGTTGGCTTTACGATAGTTACAAATTGCCTGTGAGATAGCCAGAATATGGTCTTCATTAAAACTCTTATTGAGAGAGGTCCCCCGGTGACCTGAGGTTCCGAAGGTAACACGCTGGGCAGCAATGGACACATCCGGCTTTTTATCATAATAGGCGGATGCAAGTTGTGCACTATCGATTAGAACCTGGGGAAGTGCAGATTTACCAGCTAAGGGGTGAACATCCATGATTGCTCCAGATTTTAGTTGCCATTGGACGATCCCATTTTCAGGAAATTGTAAATATAACCTGTCATTAGAGCGAATGCCAGATACTACTTAAAACATGCTGAAAATAAATCTTTCGGGAAAAAACAAAAAAAAGATTTTTCTTGAAACAAAATATCGTATATTTACGATATACGATGGAGAATTTAAAATGGCAGAAGCAAAAAATGAACTATTCAGTCCGGACGAACAACAAATGGCTAAGATCGCTAAAGCGCTGGCACACCCAGCCAGAATCAAGATCCTGAACATTTTGGCGGAAATGAATTCCTGCATGGTGGGCGATATGGTAGAATTACTGCCACTTTCACAATCAACTGTATCACAACATCTGAAGGAGTTAAAAAATGCCGGACTGATCAGCGGAGAAATCGAGGGACCCAAAAGATGCTATTGTCTTAATCCGGGCACAATTCAAATAGCCAAAGAGGCGATTTCAAAATTATTTACACATATTTGTCGAAGTTAAACAAGAAAATTAAGGAGAAAATTACCATGTCAGACGCCAAACAACTCAGAAAAATAGTTAAACAGAAATATGGCCAAATCGCAAAAAAGTCTACCCAATTAAGTAATTGCGGTTGTGGATGTGGATGCGATGATTCAGGCAAATCCGACTATTCCGTTTTCAACGATAGTTATGAAAACCTAGCAGGCTATGTGGCCGAAGCCGATCTGGCTCTCGGATGTGGGATACCTACGCAATATGCCCAAATCAAGCCCGGGCATACCGTCGTCGACCTGGGCTCCGGTGCCGGAAACGACGCCTTCGTGGCCCGATCGCTGGTCGGTGAAACCGGCCGCGTGATTGGAATCGATATGACGCCCGAGATGATCAGTAAAGCCAATCAGAACTTAATAAAAATTGGATATACTAATATTGAATTTCGTCTCGGAGATATTGAAAACATGCCGGTTGAAGACAATCTGGTTGATGTCGTAATCAGTAATTGTGTATTGAATTTAGTCCCGGATAAACTGCAGGCTTTTTCAGAAATTTACCGGATTCTGAAACCCGGCGCACACTTCTGTATTTCAGATGTGGTGATTCGCGGACAGCTCCCCCCCAACCTGCAAAAATCTGCCGAAATGTATACAGGATGTGTAGCCGGAGCTCTTCAAATAAACGACTACCTGAATATTATAAGGACGGCTGGATTTACAGATGTCGAAATTAAGACATCCAAATCAATCGAGTTACCCGATAAAATACTGCAGGATTATCTGAGCAGGGAAGAGATTCGAGAATTCAGAAACAGTGATGTTGGAATATACAGTATTACTGTAACAGCGAAAAAATGAGTTAAGATTCTCAAGCCGCGTAAACAGCCCGGGCTCTGAGTGGGATGAAACCAATTCAGGCTTCAAACAAATGGTTTCATTTACTCAGAGTTCTTTTTATCTTACTCTCCTGGATCATGCAGCGCTAGCAGCGAACTTCTTCAGGTTCAGTGCAACCTTTATATTATCGTTGCGTCTAATTTGGATTAACAAACTGCGTTAAATCAATTTAACCAAACTCGTGAGGCGTTCTATGAAATTTACTGTATTTTTTGTGCTGCTTTCCATTCTCGTCATGGGATTAGGGGTAGACTGGGGACGTTCAGAAAATATACTTCCCAACAAAATTTATCAGTACAAACTGGAAAACGGGCTCAAAGTTGTGGCTGTACCTTTTGATAGTCCGGGAATTGCTGCATTCTATATCGTGGTGAGTACTGGCTCCCGCAATGAGGTTGAGAAGGGTGTAACCGGATTCGCGCACTTCTTTGAGCACATGATGTTCCGGGGAACAGAATTATACCCCAAGGAGAAATACCTGGAAGTACTTAAATCAATTGGTGCTTCGGCTAACGCCAATACTTCCAGTGACAGGACTATCTATCACATGACCGGTAATGCGGAAAAGCTGGATCTGATGTTTGAGATTGAAGCGGACCGCTTTCAAAACCTCAAGTATTCGGAACACGATTTTAAAACTGAAGCCGGAGCGGTTAAGGGGGAATATACCAAGAATTATGCCAGCCCCTATCAACAGTTGTTTGAAGGTATGCTTAATACTGCCTTTGATGTTCATACCTACAAGCATACCACCATGGGCTTCTTCGAGGATATCGTCGATATGCCCAATCAATATAAATATTCGCTGACATTTTTTGACAGATTTTATCGCCCGGAATATTCTACCATAGTGGTGGTTGGGGATGTGAAACCAGACAATATTAAAAACCTGGCGCAAAAGTATTTCGGGGAATGGAAGTCAGGCATTTATCGGACAGAGATTCCTGAAGAACCGATGCAACAGGAAACACGTTATTTTCATCTGCAGAATAACGCCATTCCCCCTTTCATGATGCTGAGTTACAAAGGTCCCGGATTTAACGATCGTCAGATCGATATGCCAGCATTGGATGTTTTATCCAGCATTCTGTTTTCCGAAAACTCTGCTCTGTATAAAAAACTTGTCATCGACGAACAGAAAGTTCGATTTATAGGAGGTGGTGCTTTTGATTCCAAAGACCCCAACCTATTTTCCATTCAAGCTTCCTTCATTAACAAAGAAGACATGTTATATGTAAAAGATGAAATCGTAAAAGCCCTGGAGGAGGTAAAAACACAGGGAATCGATGAAAAATTACTGGCGGATACCAAATCCCATCTGAAGTACAATTTCGCCATGCGAATTGATAATCCAGACCAGGTTGCTAATACGCTCTGTCATTATATTGCGTTGACAGGCGATCCCACAACCATTAACCGTGTTTACATACAGTATGAAAAAGTCTCGGTGGATGATATTAAAAACATTGCCCAGAAATATTTTATTTCCACAGGTTTAACGATTTCCACTATCAGTGAAGATCCGGAAGGAGGTGTCCAATGAAAGCACTGGTAATTCTATTAATTTTTTCTCTGTCCTGCATGAGTTTTGCTTTTGACACGGTTGAGTTACCCCTTCCGAATGCCAATAAGGTTGTGGTAAAATTATTGTTTACAAACGGATCCATTTCCGATCCGGCTGGAAAAGAAGGTTTGACCTTTCTTACCGCCAACCTGATTACCCAGGGGGGTACAGCCGACATGACCTTTAGCGAGATTCAGGACTTTATCTATCCTATGGCGGCCAATTATTATGTGACTGTGGATAAAGAAGTCACCATTTTTACCTTTGAGGTTCACAAAGATTTCCTGGAAAAATTCTACCCCATCATCAAAGGACTGATACTTACCCCTTCTTTTTCCGAAGAAGATTTCCAGCGGGTCAAAATTAATCAGCAAAACTATGTCGATCAGGTTATTCGGGCCTCTTCCGATGAAGAATACAGCAAGAAAGCCTTGGAAAACTTGTTGTTCAGGGGAACAAATTACCAGCATATGAAACAGGGTAAATCCGCCTCCGTGGCCGAGATAACTCTTGAAGACGCAATAAAGCATTATCAGGCGGTTTTTACCGAGAAAAACCTGATGCTGGGAATATCAGGGAATTATGAAAAGAAATTTCTCAAGAAACTCAGCTCAGATCTTCAAAGTCTTCCAGATAGCCAGCCTGAAAATCCCCGGCCCGGTAAGGTGAATATGCCGAACGGGATTCAGGTGGAAATCATTGCCAAAGATAATGCCTTTGGATCTGCGATATTTACCGGATTTCCCTTGGAAATTACCCGCACAGACAATGACTTCGCAGCCCTGATGGTAGCAAATTCATACCTGGGGGAACATCGTAAGGCCTATTCCAAGCTATACCAGGAAATCCGCCAAAAACGTTCCATGAATTATGGGGACTATTCCTATATCGAATGGTACGATAACGGCGGAGCCAATATGTTACCACCTCCCGGCGTGCCTCGCCATTCCAATTACTTTTCCATCTGGATCCGCCCGGTTCAGATTGCCAAGCAACTGAAGCAGCAGTATGAAGAGTTATCCAATATTCAGGTCGGTCATGCTCATTTTGCACTGCGGATGGCCTTTTACGAACTGGACAAGTTGGTGAAGAATGGTTTGAATCAGGAGGAATTTGAATCCACCCGAACCTTTCTGCGCAGTTATATCAAACTGTATGTACAAACTCCAACCGATCGCCTCGGTTTTCTGATGGATTCAAAATTTTACGGCAGGGAGGATTACATTGATGAGCTGGATCAGCTTCTGGCAAAACTGACCTTGAAGGACGTAAACCAGGCCATTAAGAAATACTGGCAAACCGGTAACATGTTTGTGACCATTGTGACCGATGTCAGCGAGGCTGAACCGTTAGCCAAAGGCCTGCTGGAAAATCTCCCCTCGCCTATGAGCTATTCGAATATCGTTAAAGCAGGACTTTCCGAAGATATTATAAAGGATGACAATATCGTGGCGACATTTCCGCTTAACGTCACGGAAGTGAAGGTTGTCAAATCTGCAGATACCTTTCAATAAGCCGTCATATATAATAACATTTTTTATAAAACAATCCCCCTTATTCCCGTTTAAAACCGGGAATTGGGGGGATTATTGTAATTAAATCAGCGGAAAGTTCTGAATGAACCGCCCATTATTTTTTAAAACGAAATGTGAAGGGAATACTCATCCATACCCGAACAGCGCGGTCCCGCTGCTTACCCGGTTTAAATTTAAACTGTCTGGCTGCTTTAATGGCTTCAGCGTCAAGCATAGGATGTGATTTCACCACCTCCACATCTTCCACATTTCCATCAGTGCCTATTAACACCTTTACAACCACCAGACCGGCGATACCGGCCTTCTTTGCCAGTTCCGGATATTCGGGATTCACCGTATGAATGGGAACGGGTTTTTCAGAAAGAGCATGAAAAGGTACCGGCGGTTCATCTTCTTCCAGCTGAGGCGGGGCAATAATCTGTGCCAGGGGTTCATCAAAATTAATTTCACTCTCCGCTATGGTTAATTCCTCAGGAAAATCATCATCTTCAGAGGCCACCGGAATACTGGGACGCGAGGGGGGTGGAGTTTTCTTCTCTTGTAATGTTTGAGGAATATCAATCGTTTCCAATGGAATTTCAATAGTCCGATCAACGGTAGGTTTGCTTTCAAAATTCTTAAATGAGAAAAACACGAGAATCAACAAGATCAGGGTTATTACCAGCGATGCTTCAAAAATACGCCTGAATTTGTAATGCAAATCCACCGCGGGATTTTTAAAAAACCAATCACGCTTTTTCATTTTTTCCTCCTATTTTTTGGTGCCTTGACCAATAAGGACAATAGAAAAAGTGCCCCATTTCCTGCTGATATTTTACCCGTTTATTTATCATCCGATAATTTGAAATGAATAGGGATTGTGATCCAGCTACTCACCGGTTTATCATCCAACGTTGCCGGGTTAAATCTAAACTTCCTGACTGCCTCTATGGCTGCCTGATCTAACTCGGGAACTGATCTCACGATCTGTGCTTTTTCCACATTCCCGGCCGTATCCACCAGCACTTCAACAACCACCAGCCCTTCGATCCCCGCTTTACGAGCGGCTTCCGGATAGGAAGGCTGAACCTGCTTTAATATCGTGGGTAACTTCTCCGGTTTTACCAGATCGGGGACTTCTGCCGTTCTGGTAGACTGATTTGAATGTTCATTCTCCTTCACCTCATTGACCGTCTCCTGACAAGCCAGCAGCATAACTATCCAGAGTATACTGGTCATTGCTAACACTTTCATTGCTCGATTACAGGATAAACACAACATAGTCTTCTCCTTTGCTTGGTTGATTTTCATTGCGCATTATGATCTATCAATTATTTTTCTCCCTCTTTATCTCCGCAGGAAACCGCCTCAACCCAGACTTGTGGCAACTTTTTCTACCTGGCATTCACTATGGTTAACAACAAGCTGTATGCCAGAAATAATTTGGGGATATATTTTATTGAAAATATTTAGGTTAAGTACAATAATTGATATCACTGACCTCATGCATGTCGTGCATTCTGCAATGCAACCCCGGTGAGATTTATATTTCCGGGAAAGTAAGTAATTATTTTTACTTACTTTATGCTATATTGAATTGTGCAAGGTAGGATCCTAGCATGGGTGTGTGTGGCAGGAAGGAGAAAATAACTCTGTCAGAGATTATATTTTTTCCTCTTCCGCCACAGGGTCGCTGGGTCAATTCCCAGCAAACGAGCGGCTTCGTTTAAATCCGGTGAAAGCTGCAAAATCTTTTTTATATGTAATATCTCCATCTCCTCCAAGGATAATTTCTGATCCGGCTGACCCGTAGCGGCACTTACTTCTTCCGGCAGGTCGTTCGCTTCAATCTGGCCCTTTCGTGCTAACAGCACCGCCCTTTGAACCACGTTTTCCAATTCTCGCACATTCCCGCTCCAGCGATAGCGCTGCATGATTTTCAGTGCCTGCGGGGATATTTGCACCTGTTCCGTTTTGGCGTACTTTCGCATAAAGAATTGAATTAGAGGTAAGATATCTTCCGGCCTGTCCCTGAGGGGTAGCAATTTTATCCGCACCGCATTCAAACGGTAGAAAAGATCCTCCCGGAAGACACCCTCCTTTATCGCCTCCTCCAGATTGCGATTAGTAGCTGCAATAACCCTTACATCAACCTTACGAGAAATATTTTCCCCTAATTTTTCATATTCACCTTGCTGCAGTATGCGTAATAATTTGGCCTGCAAACCGGGAGACATTTCCGCGATTTCATCCAGGAAGATGGTGGCCTGGTGTGCCATCTCAAACCGCCCTTTGCGATCTTTAACCGCACCGGTGAACGCACCTTTCACATGGCCAAACAACTCACTCTCCAGTAAATTCTCCGGGATGGCGGCACAATTCACTTTCACCAAGGGTTTGTCGGATCGTCCACTTTTCTGATGGATAAGCTGAGCAAATAATTCCTTGCCGGTACCGCTTTCTCCTTCGATTAACACGCTGAGATTGGTCTCTGCGACGCGTTCTGCCAAATCTACCATTTCATGCATTTTGGAGTGCTGGGTAATAATGTTACCAGGCAACGCCATTTCACGCACTTTCTCACGCAAGTCAACAACTTCCCTTTTCAAATTATGGTATTCTAACACTTTTCGGGCAAAAATTTGCAGTTCCTCATAATCAAACGGTTTCTGTAGATAATGATATGCCCCTTTCTTAATGGCTTCCACGGCACTATCAATAGATCCATGGGCGGTGATGATAATAACAGTCGTTTGCGGTGCTTCATCCAAAATGGCTCTAAGAATCTGCATGCCGTCTACTGGCTTCATCTTCAGATCGACAAAGGCCAGGTCAAACGACTTTGTTTTTATCAGATTCAATGCCCGTACCGGATCAGAACAGATAGTGACCTGATATCCAAGATCTTCAAAACAGATGCCCATGGTTTTGAGAATATGTGGTTCATCATCTACAATGAGTACATCCGGAAAATTTTGCATGATATAACTTCCGTTTGTAATAGTTAAAATCCGGGAACTTACAATACACTTCTTACTCAATTTTTTATGATAGCGGAATTGTAAAACAGAACCGGCTTCCTTTGCCTAATTTACTTTCGCACCAGATTTTCCCCTTATGTGCTTCCACTATTTCCCGGGCTATCGCCAGACCCAGTCCAATATTTCCGCTTTCAGTATCCTGAAAATTTTTAACCTGAACAAACTTATCAAAAATTAAATCTAGAGCTTCCTCGGGAATACCTTCACCGCTATCAATCACACATACATTCAGATTTCCGGTCTCAATAAATGCTTCAATTTGGATTTCTCCATTATGTGGAGTGTGCTGAATAGCATTTTCAACCAGATTGGTCAGTACCCTGGATAGTTGATAATAATCGGCCTCAAATGAGGGGATATGTTTGTCAATCCGCAATTTGAGTTTAATGGCTTTATCTTCCATATACCGATGTAACGGATCAAGGGAATACTTGAAGAGTTCCCGCAGATGCACTTTTGTATATGTAAAGGGATATTTTCCAGCTTCAAGTTTGGAAAGATCCAGAAGTTCCCGTACCAAATTTCTTAATCGCTGACCATCTTTTTTTGCATCTTCCAGCAACTCCCGCTGATTTATATTCAGTTTTCCCTTCACCCCCTTCAAAAGGATATCAAGTGCCATATTAATCGAAGTAAGCGGAGTTCGGAATTCGTGAGAAATAGCAGCCATGAATTCCGATTTCAGTCGATCCAGATTTTTAAAAGAGGTCACATCCTGTAAAACCGTAACCGATCCCATCGATTTTTTTCCGTCGACTTCAACCTGAATCCGTCGCACCAAGAAAAAAAGTTCTTTATCCGGTCGTTTTAGTGAAAGCAGGGACCTGTGATCCTTCTTTCCCGTCACCTGATCTTTTTGACCACAAATCAGTTGAATCAATTCTTTATCCCGAATTACATCCTCAACCGGCTTATGCTGCCAATCAATATCTAGAGCACCCATCAGAGAAATCGCAGTTTCGTTCATTAAAAGTAATCGATTTGCTTCATCCGTTACAATAATTGACACCGGCATACCCGCTACGATTGCCTCAGATCTTTTTTTCTCCAGCAAAATCTGATTGATATTCATCCGCTCATACGCTTCCAATCGCTCCGTCATCTTATTGAATTCACGACCCAATTCTGCAATTTCATCATCGGTGGTGACTTCTATCTTTTGACTCAACTGTCCTTGCCCAATTCTCCTGACCGTATCTGTGGTAGACTTGATTGGTTTCAATATACCTCGCGTGAAGCGTACGCTGGCAGCGATACTCAATATGACAGCGACGGCTGCAAAAAGGATGATCAACAAATTTGCCTGGGAGGAATAATCCCTGGCGCGCTTATCAGCATCGGAAATGGCCTGTTGATTTACCTGTTTGAGCTGGTTACAAAAGAATTCTACCTTCCCTGCCACCGGATGGATTTTATCTGAATAAAATAAACGTTGAATCTCAGACGTGATAGATTGCTGCAACAGTAAATTAAGGGAATCTGAGACGGAAAGATAGGCTTGAAAATTCAGCATAATACTGTCCAGTATGATCGGTTCAGCGGGAAGCGCAATGCCTTCGATCGCTTTCTGGTGCCAGTTATAGAATTCATTCTTATAGGTATGGAAATTATTTACCAGAGAGGAATCAAATCCATCTTCCAGCATGGCCTGTTGTACCAGTTCCTGTTGGGCAAGGGCCTGACTCATGCTCTGGGCGGCACTGACATTTTGATATTTTTCTTTCAGGACCCGTTCAACCGGACTACCCAGGCGGTTAATATGGTAAATGGCAAAAATGGCAATAGCCAGGTTGATGCCTATTAATACCACATATCCCAACCCGATTTTATAACTGAGACTTTTCATTTTTCAGTTTCCGGATTCAATTTAAACACCGGGAAGGGTTTGATGCAAATGGGGAATTCTTAATGGAAGAAACGCTGTTTATTTTGAATTCTACAAAAATTTTCGAAATACTCATTCAACTTTAGGCTTGGCAGAATGTCGTGTTTTGAAAACATTTATAGGGGGGGTCATTTACAAATAGAATTAGAGAGGAAAATCCTAGGTAAAATTTCTTAACAGTAAATAATTAACTGAAATATCAGCAAAGACTTTACCTCACCTCCCGGTTTCCATCAATCCAGTATCCCCACAAGACCAGCAGCCATTGCAGCATCCCGACATAGGCTATCGGTTCTACACTGGGTGGGGCGGCGCCAAAAATATTGCTACTGTAAACCAGCACTAGAAATAGAATCAATCCCCAGGTAGCGTATTTTCCTTTACCATTTTTTGCCCGGGTCATTTTCATATAGAGATAAACACCACCGATAAAAACAGCCAGTTCCACCAGTAGTGTTCCGATGAGTGAATTCCATAATCCAAACCCGACTTTAACTTCCATTCCCGGAATCAGGGGAAGATCGGGACGGTGGGTTACCAGGTCCAGTACCCAGTGGCTCAGCACCAGAGCTGCCAGCAGCAACGAACCTTTCCAGTTTTTTCTGACAAGGTAATAAACGAATCCTAGCAGGACTCCCCATCCCAACACCCCCAGCGGGCTGTGGGAGATGGGATAATGGTAAAAATCCAGCGGGGTGACGGTGGTATTGCCGGGGTCAATAGCGACTTTCTCGATTCCGAGCAGCAGCAGAACCGGCCACAGCAGATCGATGAACTGGGCTGCCAGCATCAGCGTGCCCAGGGAGGGTCGGGAATCTATCTTTTTTGCCGCGAAAGCGGTGCCGAAATGTCCGATAAACATGGGAGCTCCATTTTTTGGTGACAATAGGGCAATCAATTTATATCAAGTATTATCTTCAAACAAGGGAACGTTTCTCGAAGGCCTGAATGTTCGCCGTCTACTGACTGTATTAAAAAAATCTTATCACAAAAAAGGCTTCTATAAAGAATATCATAAAAAACGGGATATGAAATATATCCCGTTTATCTCCGGAAGCGAAAGGTTACTTAAAGACATAATTTGAGCTATCTTTTACTTCCTTTTGTTTTCTTGGAAGACAGAACCGGTTTCGTTTCGCCGGATTCATCCACAATCATCTCTGGTTCCGCCACGACCGCCACTTTCTTTTTACGTCGAAAATTCAACACCTGATACACCAGGCTGACCCAAAACAGGAATAATATGATAACGGCCAGCAAATTGGAAAACGGCCAGAGGATCACCAGTAAACCGAACAGTACAAACGGGGTCATACGGGAGCGGGCATATTTCTTAATTGAAGGCTCATGTTTTTTATAAAAAGTCTGTAAGCTGTTTAATTGATTTTTAAACCAATCCCAGGGTCCTTTAAGTCTTCCGCGGTTCAACCACACCATCAAAACCAGTAGAAAAAAGACTGCCCACTTCACCAGGTTTCCCATCCAGGTCTGCGTATACACCACACTGAACATCAACGCATCTTCCGGCTTAATGATGGTTCGCGCAAAACGATAGAGCTGGCCACTGGTGGGAATCTGGATGGTAATGGGAAGCACACCGGTTCCCATACCACCGGCATCTCCCTCAGCCATCTTTTCCAGACGTTCCCCGAATTCCATCTCTGCTGCCATCTGGCTGGCAATCTGCGATTCTTCCATAGGAATGTTTTTAAAACTGCTGCGGGCATCCTTCCCTTTATATACTTCTTTCAGTTCATCAGATTGTAAACCTAGGGTAGCCCCGGGTGCCGGAAGTTCCGGCCTCAGCTGGCGCATCGCCTCTTGATCGTAGCGTCTCCGGTTGGCTGAGAACAGATTAACCCCCCGAATTATTTCTTCCTTTTCCAGAGTACTGCTGAAATAATTATAGGTATAATCATTGGGAAGATAGACTGACCAGATCATCTGACTGATTAAGAGGTCAACCTCAGGAAGGACAGATCCCTTCTCTCCCATGGAGTTAAAACTCGCTTCAGACAGAGCCAGGATAACTTCCACCGGGAAGGTTTCCAGCTTATTATTCACTGAACGAGAGCGGATCAGTGGAATCAACAGTTTTCGCTCCTTATTGATGGAAGACTCCACCGGCTGATTATCAACAAATACACTCCAGACATCCCCGCCCTCCGGCAGCTGAATTTCCAGAAATTGCTTGGCGCTGTTGCGTACCTGGTAAATCATCCGGTGAACCACTTTTCCATCCTCGGTAAACAAGGTTACCACATTGGCTGAATTGATGGTAGCCACTGGAACCGCTATCTTCTCATGCTTGTTAACATCCAGCACCATTGAAAAAGGATGTTTCAGATATTTGAATCCCATAATAAGGGGTTTGGCCGATTTATTAATCAATTGTTGTGGTAGTTTTTGGGGAGCAGCTTTTTCCAAACCCTCGCTCTCAGCCACCACGACCTCCGCGCTGGTATTCAGGGCAATACCAATATATCCGGTTTCCCGAACGGTTTCCAGCACCCTGAATCCGCTGAAAGCGGTGGCCTTGCCAGACTCGGACAGCGGTACTTCCGCCTGCACATAGATCCAGACATTTCCTTTTTTCCCATAGGTAAATGGAACGATTACAAAACGCTGGCCTTCCCGGTTTACCTCCTGCCATTCCCCCACCCCGTCACCGGTGATGGAGAGGACATTCATATTATCCGGTATGGCCAGGCGCACCTGATCGATTTCACTGTGCAGAATCGTGTAATTGATATCGGCATTCAGCTTGAGGACATCGTCCTCAATGGAAAGTAAATGAAAAACTTCGCTGTACAATTTAGGAGGAATTTTTTCCGTCACAGCCAGTTTTTTTCGCCACTGGATGCTGATATACCGACCGGGGGTAATGAGCGCTGATACCAGGGTGCGATTCCCGGAAACTCGGCTCGAAACCTGCTGGGCCTGGGGAACTTCCACATCAATCTCTTTCATTGGTAATTCTATATTGAGAACCGTTACCGGAGTCTGTTGAATATTAAGGTCCAGCTTGTGAGGTCCTTTATCTAGGGAGGATTTCAATGAAAAAAAGACCGTGACAGTGTGCTCGCCGGTCTGTGAAATCACCACCTGATGATACCCGTTTTCACTCACCACCAGGGCCTGTTTTCCATTCAGTTTGAGATCCTGCAGTGCCATATTCTGAGGAATGACCGGAATTCTAAGATAAGCGTTTTCCTTAAGGACATGAACAGTAAGGGTGGCGGTGAAGGCAGTATTGTCAGGGCTCATCACCCCGGAATAGACCGCTTTGGTAATCAGGTAATCAAAGGGCGGTTTTACATCCGGATCTACCGGTGGTTTCATCTGATCCACCAGTTTTTTAAACTCTTCCCGTTTCAAGACCACATTGCCTTCTTTGAGGGTATAGCTAGGTACGGTTTTTACACCGGTTTGTAATACCAGTTTCTGAAAGGTTTCCATTGGAAGAACAATCTGATCTGCTTCCAGATTGAGAAGCTTTTTAAATTCCTCCCAGGGAATGGTGAGCTCCCCTTTTGGATTTTGGGTTTCCTGAGCAGCAATTGTAATGAAATTCGCGCTTCCAATCAGTAAAACGGCGGCGAGCCACAAAACCAGCAGTTTTTTCATTTTTTTCCTCCTTTGAAAGTTTCTGACAATTTCCCTGTCCTTTATCTGCATTCAATTACAGGATAACTACTCATTAATGTCTGAAACATTCAAAAGGTAAATGTGTGCCTTCCCTGTTGATATAATTTTTAGTATAACTCAAACTGATTTATTGCCCTGCCCAATAAAAAAGGGAGAAATGTTCCTGAAATATTTCTCCCCTTTAAATCATGATTTACAATGATCAGGCCCTATCACGGACATTCGGTATCGAACAGCAGTTCGTCCCAGCAATGCCATCCTTCATCTTGAAAGTGATTCAGATCCATCACCCGTCCAATTTTTGTGAGTCTTTCCCACTCGATGTAAATAAAGTTTTCAACGTTTTTTTGATAAATCGTATAATTGGCATCATAACGTGAACCGGTCGTGGTACCGTAATGAATATAACTGCCCATATTGGGATCTTCTTCCATGATATTGGTGTACTGGATATCGCCGGTCTCATCCTGGGGATTCCGGTTCCACTCGACACCGATGTAGGGAACAGGAACTGTGGGGTTCTTATAAAGTGTCCAGGTCCCATGGGAATATCCCAAATCACCCTCTCCTTCATACCATAGAAATTGTGTAAATTCACCCTCTTTTGAAATGTACATCTTCCAATGGGCCAGATTGTTATTCAGGGTGCAATTTAATTTTGCGGTATACTGGCTGCTCTGGGCATTGAATGCATATGACCAGCTCCAGGAACCATCACTCTCTTTAACCGGATCATGCTGAAAGGACGCATAAAACGCAGCGACCGGAACCGCCAGATTCACAAATAACACCGTATTCCAGACCAAAATATTGGTAGCTGCCCAACCCCAGTTTTCCCGTGTTTGCAAAATGACATCACCACTTTTCCCCAGAGCCATACCCCCACCGACCGGGAATGAATTAAAGTCCATGATAAAACTGTTTGTGGGAGGCAAGGCGGGGGGTGTTTCCTGCGGTTCGGTGCTATCCTTGGAACAGGTAACCGCAAGACAGACCACCAGTACCAGGCTGAAAATTAACAAAATATTCTTATAGCGTACCATGATGAACCTCCTTATTCCGTGAAAATGGATTATTTTCTTTCCAATAATCATAAAATGATTTTTCCAAAAGCAAAAATCTAATCTGTTGTCCAAAAATCATCGGCAACTTCTCAATTTTTCTTTAGATAGAACTGCAAATCTCAAAACATATTCCTGCTTAAATGAACCATCTCTATTCGCTTCATGGATTGACAAGTTATTCTACTCATTCAAAATGAAATTAGGAGCCAGGGAAAAACAGATTCCTTCCGGAAATTCATAGCATGTCCCCATAAAAGAGCATCTTGGATACTGAACCGGATGGCCTGTTATGAATTTAGATTAAAATTATAAAATGGAATATTTATCTTCAGAATCCCCAGGGGTGGAGTGGGAACAGATTAATACTAATTTTTTGAATGATTATTAAAATTAGGTACTTCTTTGGGGTGGGGTTTTTAGGGTGATAATATGGATCGTTACGCCCGATGCAATCATGAAGAGTAAAATCTGGACAAGTAAGATCTGCACAACCTGCACAATTGAATAACCTATCGTGATCCACAGAAGCGATATCACAAAAATTTTGGATGGGACACTCATGGCACGGTGTTCCCGGTAATTCCGAATATAGCTACCGAAAATCCGGTGATTCATCAGCCAGTGATAGAGGCGATCCGAGCTGCGTAAAAAGCAGGCTGCCGCAAGCAGAAGAAATGGAGTAGTAGGAAGTAGCGGGATAACAACAGCAACCGCTCCAATACTCAGAGAAGTTATACCAGCTATAACATATAGCCACTTTTTAAAGTAATTTTTGTTTACCGGTTTATTCATGACATGTAAAACCTGCATTTTGCTAATTGCTGAAATTTGCAAGCAAGCCGTAAAACAAATTGTACCCGCTTACATCCGACCTATCCATATCATTTGTCTGACTATTCATTAAGAAAAAAAATTGAGCAATAGATTCCTCAATTGATTTCCAGATTTCCGGTTAGGCGTTCTATTTCAAGTCTGGTAATTCGAGACTGAAAACGCGCCACGATGAGGGTGATCTGAGCTCGATTTAAATTCACCTGGGCATCCCGATATTCCAGAAAAGTCGCTCCACCGATATCGTATCTGTCCTGTAAAAGTTGCAGGTTTTGCCTGGCAGCCACCACGTTTTGCTCTTCCAGTTCTATCAATTCTAAACGTTTATTGAATGTCTGATAGACTTCCCGTAATAATCCCTCGATCTGATTTCGGGTATCCTGGTAAGCTAATTCCTCGTTTTTGGCATCAATTCTGGCATTTTGCAATTCAATCTTATGGCGAAATCCGTTGAAAAGGTTCCAACTTAGATTCAATCCTATTAAACCATCCTTATTTTTACTTTCTATATCGCCATCAAAACGGGAACTTCCGGAGATAGTGCGGTCCAGATAATTATAACTGCTACTTAGACTCACTCGGGGCGAAAAATTTGATTTCGCCAGCTTCAGGTCCTGCTGAGATATCTGCACGTTTTGTTCCGCCACAATGAGAATACTATTCCTTTCCAGCGCTAGATCAAGCAACTCATCAAAGGATTTTATCACAGCTGGAATTTTGATTTCCTGCTCAACAACCAGCGGGGTATCCGGTTTCTGACCCAACAAGATGTTTAAATCTTTCAGAGCAACGGTGACGCGCAATTCCTGGTTTATCAGGGAAGCCTTGTCATTATTATAGGATACCTGAGCGTTAAGGAAATCTGTGGAGGATGCTCCCCCGATATCCCGACGGATTTTTTCCTTATTTAAGCGAGTTTCAGATATTTCCAGGGTATTCCGGGCAACTTCCAGTAATTGCTGCTGTTGTACCAGATCAAAATAAGCAGCCAATATCGCCACAATACTGTTCTCAATGACATTTCTGGCTTGAGCTTCTCCCAGATCAGCCAGCCGGTTAAAACGAGTGTTGTCAACAAACATTCGGAATCCATCAAAAACTGTCCAGTTCAGGAGTATCTGACCATTCAGACTTCTGGTCTGTGAATTACCAAAACTGAAAGGTGAATTGGTTTCCTGTTTCGAATCAATATATTGGGCATTTCCCTGTACATCCAGAGAGGGAAGAAAGCCAGCCGTTCCCAAACCTCTTGAATTCTCGGCAATCTGTACATTATTTCGGGCAATCCGGATACTAAAGTTTTTGTCTAGACCGATGCGAATGGCATCTTCCAGGCTCAACATTTGTTGGGCTTGAACACCTATCCAGAGTATCGATATGAGTATGATGATGTTTTTCATTATTATTTCCTTGAAAATATGCTAAATATTCAACTGTTTAGATTTATTTTAGCAGATTTCCTCCAATTCCTGTACGGCCGGTTCCACCGCTTCATAGGCCAATCCTTTATGTTTTACCAGTTTCAACCAGACACAACGCATTTTATTCACCACCAGAAATAGTGCCGGCAGAATAATCAACAGAATAAATGTTCCAAAGACCAATCCATAGGCCACTGAGACCGCCATAGGAATCAGAAATTGTGCCTGCCGACTGGTTTCCAGTATCAGAGGAGCAAGACCCAGCGCGGTAGTCATGGTGGTCAAAATAATAGGACGCAGACGGGAAATGCCGGCATTATAAACGGCATCCATAATCTTCTGTCCGGCTCGCAAATTGCGGTTAATTTGATCGACCAAAACAATACTGTCATTGATGATAATACCGGATAAGGCAATGATTCCGTAGATTGATAGCGTATTCACCTGGATACCCTGAATTCCATGTCCCCAAATCGCTCCCAAAATACCAATTGGTATGAGGGAAAATATCATTCCGGCCTGGGCATAGGACCGGAATATCAGCACCACCAGAATAAACATACCGATGAATGCCACCGGGAAGGCCCTTCGTAAAGAGCGCTGAAATTTTTGCTGATCCCGCGACTGTCCCTCATAGGAGACCTGAATCCCTTCCACCTCAGAGAGCACCCGGGGAACAATCACGTTCCTGACCTCGGCAAGAATGGGGGGAACATCCAGTTTCTCGTCGGCCAGATTTGCTTCAACCTTGATTTCCCGGCGACGATCCAGATGGTTAATGGTAGTAATTCCACGTTCAATGGTATAATCTGCCAGCTCACTGAACGGATATTCCGCCCCATCCGGTGTGCGGATCCGCATTCGATCCAGAAATCCAAGGGCGGCGCGGTCTTCCGGGCGATATCGCACCCAGACCCTGATTTCATCCTTGCCCCGTTGAATTCGCTGTATCTCCTGACCGAAAAATCCCTGCCGGACTTGTCCTGCGACATCCCGCAGACTGAGTCCCATCGCATATGCCCGGGGTTTTAAACGAATATTCAATTCCCGTCGCCCTTCCTGATTGGAATCGGTGACATCCTTCAGACTGGGCAAATTTTCAAATTCATTCACCAGCAGTTCACGGGCACGATTTATCTGGCTCAGATTATTTCCCAGCAGGCTGACTGAAACTGGTTTCCCAAAAAAGCTCACCCGGCCGAAGGTAATATTCTGCGCCTCTGGAACCGAACCAACAGCCTCACGAATCCGGTTTGCAATGATATAGGTATCCATGTTTCTGAGTTCACCATCCAAAAGCTGAAGAGTGAGGCGACCGGTATGACTTCCCAATTCCCCGAAATCGTTCTGTCCAATATCACGTTTGATGCCAATCACCAGTTGACGGCCATCTGCCCGTTCAGCAGACATTTCCTCATTCACCTGCCAGGCAATTCTCTCAATTCTACCTAACAAAGAATCGGTATCTGCTTCCTGCCGGCCAGATACCAGAGAAATATTGATGGGCAGGGTATCCCCGTCTATGAAAGGGAAAAAAGTAAGTCCGATTAAGCCACCCCCCACTAAGCCAATTGTAATCATAACAAATGCGATGGGGGTAACAACCGTGATCCACTTATGTTTCAGAGCAAATTTCAGGGACGGGCCATAAAGACGATGGGTGATGTAGTGGATAATCTTTTCAATTTTCTGGCGAACAGGTGGATCTTCTTTATGAGGATGCAGACCTTTGGAGTGGGCCAGGTGGGCTGGCAGAATAAGGAAAGCTTCTATCAGTGAGAATGAAAGTGTTGCTATTACAACCAGGGCCAATTGCCAGATAAAATTTCCAAAGACTCCATCCAGAAAGAAAAAAGGTGTAAATGCCAAGATGGTGGTCGTGACAGATGTAAACACCGGTCCAATCATTTCCCGGGTTCCATCAATTGCAGACTGGACCGGGGCTTTACCATTCTCATAGTGGGAAAAAATATTTTCTCCCACCACAATGGCATCGTCCACCAGGATACCGACCACGATAATCATACCAAACAGGGAAATCACATTGAGGGTGATACCCACCATATTGGCCACAATAAACATACCGGCAAATGAAAAGGGAATACCAATGGATACCCAGTAAGAAAGTCTCAAATTCAGGAAAAAACCCAGCGAAATAATCACCAGCAGTAAACCAATCAGACCATTCGTAATCAGCAATTGAGTCCTCTGACGAAGCGGGATTGTGCGGTCATCCAGAATCAGTGCTTTAATTTTCTGGTTCTCTTCATTAAATGAGTTGACCATCTGTTTCGTGCGATTGGAAATAGCAATGATATCTTCCTGCTCAGTCTGATCAAGATTCAATATTACCGCAGCACGGTTATTATAATAGGTTTTATCCGGGATATCCTCCCACTGCTCCTTGATTTGCGACACATCTTTGAGATAAATGACAGTGCCATCCGGATTCCCTCGTATTGCCACATTCTGTATTTCTGAGGCGAAATAGTTACGACCATAAGCCCGAATAAGAATTTCTTCATCCGTTGTCTCGAACTTCCCTCCCGAAATATTTATGTTCGCTTCACTGACAGCAGCGGCAATTTCATTAAAGGTGAGTTTATAACGACGAAGATTCGATTCAGATACCTCAATTGAAAATTCCAGTCTGGGTAATCCTTCAATGGTCACCTGTGAGATTTCAGGAGTCGCCAGAAGTTCTTCACGCAAATTATCAGCAATATATTTTAGATTGTAAAGATCGGTTTCACCATACAAAACCACGGAGAGTGACCGGCTGCGAAATTTTTGTTCAAAAATTACTGGTTTTTCAATTCCCAGTGGAAAAGAATTAATACGATCCACCGCATTCTTCACATCTGCCAGAACATTATCAATATCCGCATCTTTCATGATTTCCACTGTGACTGTCCCGGAGTTTTCCCGGGATACTGAAGTAACACGTTCCACATCATTAAGACCATCCAGATTTTCCTCGATTTTCAGAATAACTCCTTCCTCGACCTCCTCCGGGGAAGCACCTGGATACACAACCTGAATAGTGATAATACTGGGCTGAACTTCCGGGAAAAACGAATAGCGCAAATTATTCAGAGCAATTAAACCGAAGCCAAAGATACTGAACATCAAAACATTTGCCCAGATGCGGTTCCTGACAAAAAAGGTGAGGATTTTGTCCACTATTCTCCTCCTTCAATGGGGATCCGTGCTTGTGCAGGCATTCCGGGAGCAACTCCCTGCAACACATCCAATACCAGAGAATCTCCATTGGTAATACCCCCTTTCAGTATCACGGTATCCTCCTGATCGCGTGCGACTTTAACTTCTCTAAAATCCAGTTTTCCCTTTTTAATCATATAAACATATTTTTCATTGTATAAGGCCCGGTGCGGTATGAGGTAAGCATCCGGAATGGTCTTTCCAGGAATTTCCGCCTTTAAAAAGACTCCATTGTAAAGTGTTTCCTCTCCATTCCGGTTAACGGCCATGAACAATGGCACCGTCTGGGTTCGTTCATCGATACTTTTTCCTATCCGCTTAATTTTTCCGCGCCATTCCCCGGACAATTCGGAGGAGGTAAATACCACCGGGGTAGTCTGATCGATCCACTGAATGTCTTCAGCTGCAACGGGTACTTCCACTTCCATCTGTTCCAGGTTAATAATTTCTCCCAGCTTGGTTCCGGGTCGTGCTGTAGAACCCACCCGCAGGTCGGTAGTAACAATCGATCCCGCAAAGGGTGCGATAAAGATATGCTTATTTATAAAAATTTCCAGATTTCTCACCTGAAAATAGAGCTTATAAACATTAAAACGGGAAAGAAACAACTTGATTTTTTGATTAGCAGCTTCGGGAAGCGGTTGCAATTTCTGATCGAAACTTACCTGATCGAAATAGTTTTGCCAGATTTCGTATTCCTCAGGAAAATCAACTTTTATCTCCGGAAGCACTGTGGCCAAAGCAGTCAGAAAATCACTTTTAGCACTGTTTAAATCGAGTTTCACCTGGCGGTCATCAATTTTCAGAAGGAGGTCCCCTTTTCTAAAAGACTGAGCAGGTTGAAAGGGCACTTCCCCGGCCAGTAAAATTCCCGATGCCTCACTGTACAAAATAACCGGTTGCGCCGTTTTTAAACGACCAAACGCAACAATTTTTGAGGGAACATATCCCAACTTTACCACCTCTACATTGACAACACGCGGCCGCGCCTGGGGTGTTCGACGTGGCTGTTCACTCCGGGAACTCAATAAAAGCTTCATGAGTACGAAACCACCCACAATAATCAATGCCGGCCAAAGTAAAATTTTCCATTTCATAAAAATTTCCTTAATTTGATAAGAATTAACTATGGTATGAATCCGGCTCAGAAAAGTTACAACAAAAGAAAATGAATCAACCGCTGTATTTCATTTAAAAGTTGTTTAATAAAACCCTCAAAAAAAGTTTCCCTGTCTGAAGAGACACAATTACTGTCAGTGGTTTTAGAATGCCAATTTTACAACATTATTTTTGGGGAAGCAAGCAATTGCCTCTGCGAAGATAGTCAAAACAGTTTTTAGTACATTTATGATTTATTTTTGCAGGGGTCAGAAAAGAGAAGATACCTCTGGATAAATGGAAACTTAGGCTTATTACGATTCTCTAATACTCACCTGTTCCCCTCCAAGGGAAACTTTATTTTACTTACATGGCAAAAAGCGTACTGTACTTTCCATTTCTTCCAGGACTTCCTGCAAAGCTCCTAAAGTCGTTTCTATATCATTCTCCGTGGTCCTTTCAGACAGAGAGAATCTAACCGAACAATGGGCCTCTTCCGCACTCCGACCCATTGCCAGCAATACATGAGTGGGATCGGGAGATCCGGCCTTGCAGGCAGAACCGGAAGAGAGAGCAATGCCATGTTGATCCATTGCCACCACAATGGACTCACCCCGCAATTCCGGCAACGTCATATTCAGAGTATTCGGAAGACGATGTTTAAGATGTCCATTCAGTCTCGCTGCCGGAATAAGTTTTATTATTCCTTGCTCCAGAAGATCCCGGTTTCGGCTAATTTGGTCTGTTTTTTGAACTGATTTCAGGGCCAACTCGGCAGCTTTCCCCATTCCAACAATTCCGGGAATATTCTCAGTTCCGGCACGCAGGCTCTTTTCCTGTTTTCCTCCGTGAATAAGCGGTTCAAGTTGTATCCCTTTCTTCACATACAGTGCTCCAACTCCTTTTGGACCATGGAATTTATGACCCGAAAGCGTTATTAGATCCACCTGCAGATCTTCCACATCTATTTGTACTTTACCGGCTGCCTGAACCGCATCCGTATGAAACAAAATCCCACGCTCATGAGTGATACGACATAATTCTTTTATGGGTTGAATCGTTCCAACCTCGTTGTTGGCCATCATCACCGAAACCAGAATTGTCCGGGGAGTAATGGCTTTTTTCAGTTCCTCCGGATGAATTAAACCATCCGAGTCCACCTCCAGATAGGTTACGGAAAAACCACTTTTTTCAAGGAAAGCACCCGTCTTCAGAATGGCCGGATGTTCAATTTTGGTTGTGATGATATGTTTTCCTTTTTCCTGATGGGCAAAAGCGATTCCTTTCAGAGCCAGATTATCAGATTCAGAACCACAACCGGTAAATATAATGCGCGCAGGACGGCAATTAATTAAGCGGCCTACCTGCCGTCGGGCATTTTCCAATCCCTCCCGGGCGCCTTTTCCGATATCATGTAATGCGGAGGGATTACCATAGGTTTCGGTGAGGAAGGGTAGCATTGCCTTACGGACTTCAACTGCTACCTCAGTGGTGGCATTATTATCCAGATAAATATGATGCTTTACACGCTTCTGGGGAATCATGATCTCAAACAGTCTTTCAGACTTCTGCTGCCGGGGGGTTGGTCTGGGTTCACTAACCTTGGCTGTAGCGTTTTCTATCTTTTTTACTTCACACAGCAGTGCTTTGTATACCGGAAAACCGGATATCTCATCGTAATTCTCCAAATCCGTTAGTTCGTTCACATTCCATTCCTGCCAGGCTGTAGGACCTACCGGTGTTCCTCCACCCATGTTACATTCAATTGCACCTCGTACAATATCCTGCGTCACCCGTGCACGGAAAGGTACGGCTCCTCGCAAAGTCCGAACATCAACCAGATCCCCGGAGTGGATTTTCCGAGCGCGGGCATCCTCAGAATTAATTTCCACCTGGGGTTCTGGTCGTTCTTTAAGTAAACTATTCACACCATGATGCTGCGATCGAAAGTCAGTCTGGGGACGGGCGCCAGAATTAAATATCAACGGATACGTATTCTTTAAATCCGGTCTTGCCACCGGACCCTCCAGTGGTTCGATATATTTAGGTAAGGGTTCATAACCATAATCTTCCAGAATAGTGGACCAGATTTCAAATTTTCCACTGGGAGTATCAAAACCCGCTTTCCCATCCGGCCGAAGTCCTCCCTTTTCCCATTTTTTATATTCCATCATTGGAGAGGCTATTTTTACCCAGCCGCCATTTTTTTGTACGTCTTCAAGGGTATAGCC
>CP070707.1:785813-786993 GCA_020350205.1 bacterium | reverse complement strand
AACTTAATGTGGGTTTCCGGATTAAAAGGATTGGGATAATTCTGCAGAAGGTCAAAGCGTTCCGGAATAGCCTCCGGAACAATAAAGGCCGGTTCATGATAGGTTCTAATACCTGAGAAGGAGACATCCGATAAGCGGTAAGCATAAACCGAATAGAGATGAGCAGATTCATCAACATATTCATATTCTGTGCGGCTGCTTTTTGATCCCTGGCCTTCAACCCGGGCAAGCGGCATAAAAGGTTCTTTTGAGTGCAAGATGTTTAATTCACCGGAAAGGATCTGATCGTATTCATCATGGGTGAGCAACTTACGTTCAATAAGCCAGTGGGAATTTTCCATTTCACTTTCCGTAATCCAACTAAGAGTAATCTGACCCTGCAAATTTTTAACACTAAATGTGGCAAGTTCTACCGGAAGCGCGATATCATCTCCTTCCACAGCTGTTTCGACGCTGGTAAATGCCTGATAGGTTAGAGATGCTGTGGTTGAAGCGTTTCTCACCCCGGATGTAGAATCATCCCGGACTGTTACACCCGTATTATTCCCAATTGTCACACTGGAGGGAACCGTTACAACCAAGGTATCAGCATCCTGATCCGAACCCAATCGCAATTCTAAAGCATCAGCGGCAGTCGAATTTACAGTTACTTTGGAAGTGACCGGTACGCCAGCTGTAAAAGTAACATCGTATGGAAAAATCAGGTGTATGGTACTGGTTCCCGAAACCAATCTTCCCCGTGATCCAGTATCAAAGTTATAGATAAATTGAGCCGGTTGACTGGGAGTGTAGGGATCAATGTCTACACTCAACTGCTGTATTCGGGTAGTCGTGGGTTGCAAATTATAAATTTGTGATGTCGCCCCAAGTGGCTGAGCACTGGTTTTTACATTCAGCGTATAATTTCCATAGATTGAGGGATTTTCCAGACCAGCGGAGGTCAGAAAAGCGACCCGTACAGAATCTCCGCTGCTGATATCCGCAGGTACCGTGATAGTGACTGTACGGGTAGAGGTATTCACCACAATTGAATTCGCATTGCTAAAGGTGGAAGGATTTGTGGCATTATTCGCTATCCGCACCGAGGAATTTGTAATCGAAGCCGGAATAAAGGTGTTGAACGGAAAAACAATTGAGATGGTGCCAGATCCGCTGGTAAGTGAGCTTTGCACCCGAAAAT
>CP070707.1:784401-785713 GCA_020350205.1 bacterium | reverse complement strand
GGTATTGTGTATCCGGATTTTCCCAGCGATCAGTTTAACCATGTACCGCCGCACAGGCAGGGCATACACCCGAGTGCCGTGATCGCAGGGAACTGCCGTATTGACGAATCGGCCTGGATCGGTCCCCGCTGTGTCCTGGAGGAGGGTGCCGTCATCGGCGCCGGCACCCGGCTCGCCGCGGGCTGTTTTGTCGGCAGGGACAGCCGTATCGGCCGCGACGGCATACTGTCCCCGAATGTTGTTGTCTGCCACGGGGTGTCGATCGGCGACCGTGTGGTACTCCATCCGGGCGCGATAGTCGGCAGCGACGGGTTCGGCCTTGCCCGCGACGGCGAACAATGGCTCAAGGTTCCGCAACTCGGCGGGGTCCTGATCGGTGATGATGTCGAAATCGGCGCCAACACCACGATCGATCGCGGTGCGCTGGACGACACGGTGATTGGCAACGGCGTCAAGCTCGATAACCAGATCCAGGTCGCGCACAATGTGCACATCGGCGACCACACCGTCATGGCAGGCTGTGTCGGCATTTCCGGCAGTGCCAGGATAGGAAAACGCTGCATGATCGGCGGTGGTGTCGGCATTGTGGGGCATCTCGATATCGCGGACGATGTCACCGTCACCGGCATGACCATGGTAACGCAATCAATCACGCGCCCCGGTGTATACTCTTCCGGTCTGCCGGCACAGGAAAATACCGCCTGGTGCAGGAACACGGTGCGGCTGCGACAACTGGATGAGCTCGCCGGGCGGCTGCAGAGACTGGAGAAAAAACTGATCGACAGCTGAGTGCCGACACCGGGTGCACATTACCGGTCTGCTGTTTGAAACCCACAATCGAGTACAAGCCGACTTATGGACATCAACCAGATACTGAACCACCTGCCACATCGCTACCCGTTCCTGCTGATCGACAGGGTGACCGAGTTCAACAAGGGCGAGTCGCTGACGGGCATCAAGAATGTCACCATCAACGAGCCTTTCTTCCAGGGGCATTTCCCGCAGCGCCCCGTGATGCCGGGCGTGCTCATCCTTGAGGCCATGGCGCAGGCTACCGGGCTGCTGGCCTTCCGTACGCTGGAACAGACCGCTGAGCGCGAAACCCTCTACTTCCTGGTCGGCATGGACAAGGTGAGGTTCAAGCGGCCGGTGGAGCCGGGCGATCAGCTGGTGCTGCAGGCGAGGCTGCTGCGTACACGCCGCGGTATCTGGGTGTTCGACTGCGACGCCAGGGTTGACGGCAAGGTCGTCGCCTCGGCCGAGATCATGTGCACCGAGCGGGATATCGACACTTGATCGATCCGCGGGCAGT
>CP070707.1:782917-784301 GCA_020350205.1 bacterium | reverse complement strand
TTGCGCAACATTTGCATTTGCAGAAATTCTCTTCCCTGCTGGGCGTTTTCTTTGATTTTATCCACAGATTTATTTTGAGTGTATCCCACAATTAAAAGGAGGTGAAGCAGTGGGAAGAGAAGTATGTATTTAAAAATTTTCATGGTAATTATTTTTAAAATGAGCTGGCAATTTCATCTGCCAGAAACCAGCCTCGTTCTGATAAACGAAGATACTGCCGGTTTTGTTCAATCATCCCGGCCTCAATTAACCGGGTGATATTTTTTTCATATTTATTTAAAAAATTATTCTTAAATCGCTTTTTGAAATCATGTGTATCGAGGCCTTCCCGCAGACGCAGTCGTAAAAAAACATATTCGAACTCTAAGGTCTGCTGTGAGAGTATTTCCTCTTCAGCCATTGGCTGCTGCATCTTTTTCAGTGAATCCATATATTTTGTAAGGGAGTGATGATTCTTCCATCGCACCGGAGAAATGAAAGAATGGGCAGAAGGTCCGAAGCCCAGGTACGCTATATGGTTCCAGTATTTTAAATTATGCTTACACCGTAATTTTTGACTCCGGGCAAAATTTGAAATTTCGTAACCGGTATAACCGGCAGTTGAGAACATTCTTCTGCAGACATCCAAATAAGGGACCGACTCATCAGAATTCATCGGTTCCAGTTCCCCGATCTGCCAGCGGTTATAGAACTGGGTACCTTTTTCAAATATCAGGCTATAGCAGGAGATATGTTCAGGCTTTAATGAAATGGTTTGATTCAGAGAATTTTCGAATTTGTCTACAGTGATTCCCGGAAAAGCTGTAATTAAATCCAGATTAATATTAGTGAATCCCGCCTGACGGGCATTCCAAAAACCATCAAAAATATCCTGCACAGTATGGATTCGCTCCAGAAATTCTAAATCCGAATCATTAAATGATTGGGCACCCAGACTTAACCGATTCCATCCCAGTTCCCTTAATCGGGATAGTTTACTTAAATCAATTGTCCCGGGATTTGCTTCAATGGTGAATTCACCCGGTTTCTCAATATTGAAATGATGATTCATCGATTCCCATATCAGGGAAATTTGATCTGTGGTTAACAGGGTAGGGGTGCCACCTCCCAAGTAAATAGTGTCAAATGTCATATCCCGGTATTTGGGGGCAACCAGTTCAATTTCGGTAAGCAGTGCCTGAACAAAATTGTCGCGATCCTGAAGTCTGGTCAGTGAATAAAAATCGCAATAGCCGCATTTTTTCTGGCAAAAGGGGATGTGAATATAAATACCGGCAGGATTCATTGGATTACCGGATAACCATTGCCAGCCGGTTCCAACGAATCTTGTACAGTAACCGATAGTTGGGGATAGTTGAATTCCATGACAGATATATGATCAGTG
>CP070707.1:781298-782817 GCA_020350205.1 bacterium | reverse complement strand
AAGGTTCCTCTCAGTATCAAATCGGCTGCCTTTTCATCCTCAATAACTTTCAGAGAATTATCGGCGATGAACGAATTAGTTACCTGTTGCATGAAGCTTTCCCAGGCACCCGGATAGTTCGTTTTGTCTTGAAAATCCTCAATATACAATGTTTCCAGATATGATGGCAGCGCCCCCCGAAAAGAATATTTGACGCAGGAAAATAACATTAACAGCACGACAAGGCTAAAATATTTTTTCAAGATCATATTCCTTTAGCTTGCGATACAAGGTGCGCTCACTGATTTTTAAAGCACCTGCTGCTTTCCTTTTATTTCCTTTGAACTTGATCATCGCCCTTTTGATGAGCTGTTTTTCCATCTCCTCAATGGGTTGAACCTCATCTGAATAATTGACATCTTCGACTTCTTCATGAATAACTTGATGACTATTTCGATTAAGGTTTAATAAAATTTGCTTCATATCTCGAATTTCTACTCCCAGAGACAGCAGTGCTTTATAAATCAGTTCCCGTTCCGCCTGTTCAACGCTGGTGTGGACGGGTACCGGTAAAGCATTGGAAAAATTCACAGCTTCTTCATAATCATGCAAATGGTCTTTCACAAGTTCGGGAGTAACTTCTTTACCTGCAGCCAGTACCAGTACAGAATCTACAAAATTTTTCAATTCCCGCACATTTCCAGGCCAATCATAATCCTCTATAAGCCAGAGGGCTTCCTGACTAAATCCATTAAACTCTATATGATTTTCCTGCAGAGTCTCTTGAACAAAGTGGTCCAACAGCAACGGTATATCTTTTTTTCGCTCACGTAGGGGGGGGATCTGAATTGTAATGGTCTTTAGGCGGTAGAATAAATCTTTTCGAAATTGTTTGGAACGCACCATCTGGGAAAGATCTCGGTTAGTAGCAGCGATTACTCTCACATCAACCTTACGCAATTCTCCACTTCCAACCCGCATAAATTCTCCACTTTCCAGCACCCGTAGCAATTTGACCTGTGTCTGCAGAGGAGTCTCACCAATTTCATCAAGAAAAACCGTTCCACTATCAGCCAGTTCGAAATATCCCTTTTTGGTGGCAATTGCACCGGTATAGGCACCTTTTTCATGACCGAACAATTCGCTTTCCAATAAACCTTCCGGAATAGCCCCACAGTTCACCGCGATCATCATTTTATCTTTTCTGGGACTTAATTTATGGATAGCTTTGGCAACAACCTCTTTTCCTACCCCACTTTCACCGGTGATCAGCACCGAAATATTGGTCGGGGCAACCGACATAATCAATTCAACAACCTCTCGCATTTTCTCGGATTGCCCGATGATATCAACTTCTTCTTGAATTTTTTTATACTTGTTCAAGACGACCATTATATAACCTCAAGTTGT
Source organism: bacterium (assembly GCA_020350205.1). GTDB lineage: Bacteria > Calditrichota > Calditrichia > RBG-13-44-9 > RBG-13-44-9 > RQOF01. The sequence goes on along the minus strand of CP070707.1, from coordinate 781,428 downwards.
ACGGAAAAATAGTTGCATATATCAATAAAATCAAGTGTTTATTGTAAACTCAAACTGAGCTTGTGAAACATATTTTAATCTCACAAGTATCTACTTGATCAAAATCTGAATCGTTCCCATAATTTCAAAT
>CP070707.1:779641-781198 GCA_020350205.1 bacterium | reverse complement strand
CCATCCGGCCAGGTAAATTTTTCGGCCCCATTATCAGTTGAATACATAATGATAGTTTTATCAATAATACCCAGGTCTTCCAATTTTTTGAGAACTTTACCAATGGTTTTATCATGTTCAACCATACCATCCGGGTAAAGCCCGATGCCTGTTACACCATCACTTTCTTCTTTAAGGCGAGTCCAAACGTGCATCCGGGTTGCACTTAACCAGACAAAAAATGGTTTACCTTGTTTATGTGCTTTTTCGATAAAAGCGATAGCAGCGTTTGTAAATTCTTCATCTGCGGTTTCCATTCTTTTTCTGGTCATTGGACCTGTATCTTCAATTTTTCCATCTGAATAGGAATGTAATACCCCTCGTGGTCCGAATTCCTTATGAAAGGCTGGATCTTTTGGATAGTAATAAGTTTCAGGTTCTTCCTCAGCATTTAAGTGATAAAGATTCCCGAAAAACTCATCAAATCCGTGGTTAGTTGGTAACATTTCATCCCGGTCACCAAGATGATTTTTACCGAACTGTCCAGAGGTATACCCCAGAGGTTTTAGTAGTTCTGCAATGGTTGGTTGATTGTCCTTAATACCTTGCTCTCCTCCGGGCATTCCAATGGTAAGCAAACCAGTTCTGAACGGGTGTTGCCCTAAAATAAAAGCTGCTCTTCCCGCGGTGCAGGATTGCTGAGCATACCAGTCTGTGAACATCGCACCTTCATTGGCAATACGGTCAATATTGGGCGTTTTATAGCCCATTGTGCCATGGTTGTACTTGCTGATATTATACCAGCCGATATCATCTCCCCAGATGACCAGGATGTTGGGTTTGTCCTGCGCTAGGAGACTGCTGATTAGTACCAGACTCAAAACAAATAAAAGCAGATATTTGTTCATTATTTAAGACCTCCTTGGTTAGTTAAATATAAATTATTTAGATATATCCATTATAATTAAATGCTTTAATGAGTCAATAAAATGTATCCTTTGAACCTTTAAATTTAGGTCCGTGTTTTTCTCTTCCTTTGTCTTATCTACTTTTAGATCCTCGGTTTCAGTTCAATATTTTTCTCGCCCGCTGCCGTTTCAATATTGCTGCAAGAAGCGGGTAAACAAACCAGGAAACTTCCCAGGCCCATGGTCCCACCCAGGCAAAAGGCAGCGAGATAACAGCAGAAATGGGTTCTGCCAGAATACCGATCTGCTGTTGTTTGGCTTCATCATCAGTAATCGCTTCGGAAAGCAGGCGGCGATTGTTGCGGGCATAGGCCCAGCCAATGCCTGCCAAAAAACCGGCCAGTGCCAGGAAGATACTCTGTAGGCTCAGTGTTAAGGTAGTGGGGCCAATATCAATACCCCAGCGAACGGCGCGCAGATAAAGCAACAAGGTAAAAATCTGCAATATAGATATAACTGCATGGCGGGCATCGGTGCGCTCCAGATTTCCAAATAGGGAATTATTCTGTACCCAGTAGACAATGGTCAATATGATACCCACAAAAATAACCACATACACACCGCGTTGTTCACCCAATGTCTGCAATAAAGAAGCTTCATCTCCCGGACC
>CP070707.1:777945-779541 GCA_020350205.1 bacterium | reverse complement strand
CCGTGTCAAGATCTATGATACCATTATTTCCAGGATTATCAGTCTTGATGGTCCACCTCAATTTGTGGTCGGGAATGATGGAAACCTTCCAACGATTTTCCCAGCTGCCATGAGATATAGGAAAGGCCTCTCGGGTATACAACTGACTTATATTCATCCAGAAATTTACCGTCATGGATTGTCTGAAATTGAGGCTGTCGTGATTTGGTACTCGGATATAATCATTGACCCCATCAAAATAATATGCGCTATTTGGATTTCCCAGCCTGTCCTGAACCAGTACTGCACCGGATACAGTTCCATGATGATTGTTCCCACTGGCATCGTTCGCATTACCACTAAAAGGATAGTACGCTACCAATTTTCCGGTTTGCACATTAGAGAAATCCCGGACAACAATCCCAATACTGTCTTGTGCCTGCCCACCGTTTCCATCACTTACAATGCACGAAATATAGTAATTTCCGGCACTCAGAGGGGCAATCCAGTGTGCCGTAGCGCCGCTGTCAGTCAGCACACCCGATTGTGCAAACCACTCATACGATAATGTATCGCCATCCGGATCAGTAGCTTCACACAGCAATGCAGATGTCCCACCCAGATCTATTTTTCGGGGAGAAGCCGACATTTTCTCAATCAATGGAGCTTGATTAATTTGCTCTACCACCTGGATGTTCACCGAAGCCGTATCCCAACCACCCTGATTATCATCAACCGTGCAAGAGATTTGGTAGATACCCTGTTGCGAAGGAGCATTCCAGTTAACCTCAGTCCCGATACCAGTAATCACTCCTCCGTTTGCTGACCAGGAATAACTGAGCGAATCACCTTCACGATCTGTCGCCGTACAATAGACCGCAGAAGTCTGCCCAAGTAGTACCAGTTCCGGTAACGCTGAAACACTTTTAATTCTGGGTGGATAATTACTGATAACTTGCCCGGAGTGAAAATCCACCACCACACCATCGACTAACATTTGATCCAGTTGATAAGTAATCGCCCCTGCGGGCGGTGTCAATACAATTAGCCGGGCCTGATCCGCCGGAATGTTAACGGTTGTCAGAGCTGTTACATTGGTCTGAATAAAAATGTTTGATACAGCATCATACATATCAAAGGTCTCCGATCCCAGATCCATGGTAATCAATGTATCATAGCTGTAGGGGTTGAACACCAGATAGGTTGGATACGCCGGATTATGAAAATAATCCGTACTTAAAGCGTTCAGGAGAAGAATTCCCTCAACATCGCTGGTATCGATAACAGCTCCCATAATTCCCACATGGGATGAGCTGTATAAAGTTAAGGTAGTATTTCCCCAACCCCCGCTGATGGCATCACCGGTTGCATAGGGGCTGACGGGAGGATTATGGGGATCATATTCATGAATTGCCTCGTGACCAATTACCGAAGTCGAATCGTATTGGTGAGCCCATAACTCACTATCCTGATTGATGTCCGGTAAGTAATTCGGATAGAATAGCCGGGAGGCATTTGCCGCATTCAGAACCCATTTTCCAATGGCTCTGGCAAAGCGCTCGTCGTAACGAACCATGGGGACTAAAGCACCAATCTGTTCAAAAGTATTCATGGCAA
>CP070707.1:776220-777845 GCA_020350205.1 bacterium | reverse complement strand
CTTTATTTTTTATGAGTTGTGATAATTTTCAATATCTGTACCTCTTACATTCTGCTTATAATGGCTTCATCATTTTTATCCATTAAATTTATTGCTCATGTTGTCTATACCACATAGCTTATTGATATAATATTATCCCTCACAAATAGTGATTCCTATCGCGGACTTCACCAATTTCGAAAATAACACGCTGATCTTAATCTATCTATATGCAAAAAAATTGTTTTCTGTAGATAGGTTAAAGTTACAAATTACAACTGCTATTTGCAATAAAAAACTCCGTACAAATTCCCCATGCAGTCTAAATTTTCATAAAAAACCTCCTTTGGTTAAATTATGGCTAATTTAACCGAAAGGAGGTAAAAAAAGAGGGTATTTGCCTAAACTTTACATAGCAAAGCCCCTCAAAGCCAATGAAATACAAAATCAATTTAAAGCGATTTCTGGATTTTTGCAAGGGATTGGATCTGTTTTCAGGCATTGATTATCTTGGTGAAAAGCCGGGCGCCCAAAAGAACAACCGGCTAATTTATGTGTATATGTTGTTGATGTGTGTATTGGGGAAGTCGTCATTTTTGGCGATGGATCAATTGGGTCGAATGGAGAAGTTCAAGCGGTTATTTAAAGTGGATCGTTTTCCCAATTCGCGGTATCGCCACACGGTAGTTTCCGACACCACCTTGATTCGCCGATTGCCCGATATAGCTATCAACGAGCTTCGGCGGATTAATTACCATCTTTTGCAAATCTGTATGGCTATGCGGCTTGTTTTGCCGATTGCGATTGTAGATGGCACCAGTTGGTGTGGTCGGTTGTATAGTTGTTTATGTTTTGTGACTCGTTGGGGAGATGTCTGGATGGTGGATTTTGAACCCATAGAGAAACGTGGTAAGGAATTGCTTGCCAGTCAACGCTTGATTGAACGCTGCTGTGAGTATTTAGGTAAAGGAAAGATCGAGTTACTCCTGGCAGACATGTTATATTTCAATGAGCGTTTTTGGGAGTTGCGCAAAAGGGGCTATGTTCAGGAACTTCTGGTGAAGTATACCCCTAAAAGCAATGCGTTGTTGGCGGCGCCTTACCGGATTGTGCTGCAACGTTTTCAAACCATTAAAGCCACATATGATAATCCTCACCATAGCAAAGCAGAAAAAAGTATGCTCTATCGGATGGGGTTTGAAAGAAAGCAGGGACGTGATGAGCAAAGAGAGGTGGATTATACGATCTATCGGTTACGGAATAATTCCTGGGATAACCGTTATCAGATTGCTCTTGTTGAAGAAACCGGTTATAAAACCGGGGAGGTTCTGCTGCCTTTTTATGTGATAAGCACCTCGAAAACCATGAGTTGTGAAGATATGCGAGAGAATGGTCACAAGCGTTGGTATATTGAGAATGATGGTTTTAAAATGCTCAACGCTCATCTGAAGAGTAAGCGTCGGTGGAGTAAAGATGAGCAGGTGATGGAACCAGCCATTCTCATTTGGATGCTGGGCTTTAGTTTGTTGTGTCTGTTTCGCAAGGAGTATCAGCACCACATTCGCAAAACATACCGGCAAGTGAAAGAAACATTAGCCTTTGTTGCCGATGTATTGATGATCGAATCTTTTGGGAGAGTATGCCTG
>CP070707.1:774462-776120 GCA_020350205.1 bacterium | reverse complement strand
GGAACCTATAGTATTCAGGAAGATGCCGGAGAGTTTTATGTGCGCTGGTTCTACCGGGCAAAAAATGAAAGCCGCACTTTCACCCTGAATTATCTGGCCACCGATGCGATTACTGCATATCAGGATGTGGCAGAGTTATATTTTAAGTTTGTCGGTGCCGCCAACGACTTTCCGGTGCAAACCGTAGAAGTTACCATTGAATTCCCCTTCCCGGCCGGTTATCCTGAAGTCAGGGCCTGGGCTCACGGTCCCCTGTGGGGAGAAGTGGAATTCCGGAACGACAACCTTCATCTGTCAGTCAGTCCCTTACCGGCCCACCGGTACTGGGAGGTGCGAACGGTATTTCCGCCCGAATGGGTTCCCGGGGCCGCCCGCACCCTGGCCGAAATTCATCTGCCAACCGTTCTGGAAGAGGAAGACAGCTGGGCCCGCCAGGCAAATGAAGAACGCCAAGAAGCGCAGAAACGTCTGGAACAGCGAAAAGAACGGGAAGAGCAGGCGTGGAATTATGCGGTTGCGGCATGCTTGCTCGGTCTTCTGGGAATGCTGTTTCTCTACCTCCGTTATGGTAAAGGCCACCGGGTGGACTTTCATCAGAAAGTCAGCTCTGACATTCCGCTGGATGAGCCTCCGGCTTTCACCAGTCTGTTATTCTTTAACAAACAGGTGTATGGTGCGGCTATGACAGCGACGTTGCTGGATCTGGCCCGGCGCGGTTATCTGGCCATTGAACAAACGACCCTGCCCGAATCAAAGTGGTGGGGAACCAAACGCCCGCAATTCACTTTAATTCAAAAATCGCCTGAGCAGATTAAGAAGCCTTTACTGGACTTCGAACAGGACCTGCTGGATTTCACTTTCCACGAACTGGGAGAAGGGCGGGGCACGGTTGATTTTAAAACCTTCACAAAAAACCGCAGCACGGTGCAGCGCTGGTTTGGCAGGTGGAAAAAAAAGGTGCTGGCTCACCAGCAGGATTTAGTTTATTACGACAAGGCCAGCGTGAAGGGAACCATCATCGCGGCTGTACTTTCGGCGTTGATCATTATCGCCGGTATTCTGATTATGATCGGCCTTGGAACACCGGGGATTCTGGCCATTATCGTCGGTTCGGCCCTTCTGGGTATTTCATTCACCCTTCTCAGCTATACCCCCGAAATCAAGCTTCGCCGCAAGAAACTTCAGGCACTGAAAAACTACCTGAGAAACTATCATTTTATGCAAACCGGCTCTTCTCAATCTGCCCTTGAGAACATTGACTTATTTCTAATCTACGGGATGGCTCTGGGACTTGGAAAAAAGCAGATCGAGAAAATGATGCTGACAGTACCGGCGGGGCAGCAGCACGGATATTTCCCCTGGTACCACTATCCCCATGGCGGTTATGCCTCCCCCATGGAATTTGCCACTGCCGTATCAACCATGGTATCCATTGCTTCCAGTACGGTCAGCTCTTCCACCGGTTCCGGCGGAGGTGCTTCCGGTGGGGGTGGCGGCGGCGGGGGGGGTGCCTCCGGGGGAGCGGGGTAAGCAACACTATGGGCATTAAAATCTAAATCCGAAATACTAAATTTTAAATAAATACGAATAATTATTAACCATATAGGGGAGGGGAGGGTTTAGGGTTTAGGGTTTAGGGTTTAGGGTTTAGGATTTGA
>CP070707.1:772591-774362 GCA_020350205.1 bacterium | reverse complement strand
TCGGCCCAGGAAATCTTTTTACCGTATTTCTGCTTGATCGGCCAGAGCAAACGTCGTGCCTTGTCGAGGTTAGCATTATCCGGCCAGCTGTTGAGCGGTGCGAAGCGTTGCGTACCTGATCCCGCGCCTCCCCGGCCATCGCCGGTGCGATAGGTGCCGGCGCTGTGCCAGGCCATCCGGATGAAAAGACCACCGTAGTGGCCGTAATCAGCCGGCCACCAGTCCTGCGAGTCGGTCATCAGTGCATAGAGGTCCTTCTTCAGAGCCTGCAGGTCGAGTTTTTTGAATTCCTCAGTGTAATTGAACTCCTTGCCCATCGGATCGATCAGGGGGGAATTTTGATGAAGAATTTTGAGGTTCAACTGCTTCGGCCACCAGTCCGGGTTCGAGGTGCCTCTGCCCCTTAATGGTTTCTTGCGGTCTTCATTCATACTATTTACTCCTTTCACTAATTTACTTTGTAGTATTAAGACTTATTGTTGCGATAAAATTTATCTGTTTTATTCTGACACTCTAAACAAATTCCGTTAAATATCACGCGACTGGAGAGAACAGTTGCAAATTTCTGCATCAATTTTTTTGGAGCTTTCAGTTGATCAAATTCGTCGCTCGTAAAATCAACAATGCGTCCACATTTCAAACAATGCATATGGTGATGATCTTCAAAATTAGGATCGAAGCGCCGGGACCCCCGGTACGACTCGACTATCGTGAGCAGTCCGATTTGGGTAAAGGTCATCAGAGTCCGGTTGACGGTATCGAAGGTGATATTAGGATATTGATGTTTCACAATTTGAAAGATGTCATCGGCGGATGGATGATTTTCAGCGCTCATGAGAGCGTGGTAAACCGAAGTCCGTTGTGGGGTTATTTTCAGGTTGTGCTGTCGACAGATCTCAAAAAATCTATCCAGCTGCTCTGCTTCTTGCATGTAACAATTAAATAAGAATAATTCTTAAATACAAATTGTTTTTAATGAATTTAATAGCCATTTTAGACTGAGAAACACTAAAGAGTCTGCAAAGTTGCATGCATGATTTTATCATGCAAACACTACTGTCCATTGCCTGTTCTGTTCCTCAGCCTTAACCGCTTAATTGATATTCTCATTTCGTTTGATAGGCTCTCATGCCAGATAATTTTATTTCTGCTAAATGAGAGATGTATTTCTGAAAATTTTTAAAAACAGATATAAATGGTCCTATTTCTCTTTTGATCGGGAATCACCGAAACCCATTAATTGTCGTCACATTTCTTCAGGCTGGCACGAACCTTCGCTCATTTGCGACATCATGTTTTTCATCATATTCGACATGACCTGGGACATAATTTTGGGTAAAGCTTTTGTAGTAACCAGTGTCAGTAATCCACCACCCACAGTTCCGGCAAATGTTGCGATCAAATATCCTTTAAGGTGGGAATCCGAAAAGTTCATGTATTATCCTTTTTTATCAATGGGTTAATAGTTAGAAGTCAGTCTCGGGGGTTTGAATATTATCGTATGTTTTCTGAAGATAACTACCGGAGCTCACGGCATCAACACCATCTTCCGGGATTGGATATAATCACCTGCTTGCAGCCTGTACAGGTAAACACCACTGGCAGAATTAGAAGCGTTCCACTGGTAGAAGTATGAGCCAGCAGATAGTCTATCTGAGACGAGAATAGCCACTTCCTCTCCAAGAATGTTGAACACTTTCAGTGTAACCAGACTTGTTTTCGGCAGATCAAACTCAATGGTCGTAATCGGATTGAAGGGATTGGGGTAATT
>CP070707.1:770703-772491 GCA_020350205.1 bacterium | reverse complement strand
GGTATCAGTTGATTCTGGATATCGTTATCCACACTGGGAATATAGCGGGGATCAAATTTCTTTTCGAATACCGATGTCAGGGCATTGTTTTCGTTGTACCCAACCTTTAAGGTATAGAACAGTCTTTTGGTCAAAGTATGGGTAATTCCAACAGAATGGCTGATGTTTTGAGAGGTGGTTTGGGGTCTACCCTCCGGGGTAAAGCGGTAGCGCCGGAAGGCATTGATACCCTGAGCGGTCCTATTATAACGGTTACCATCATCAAAAATGAGATCGTAGGAAATTTTGAATCCATTGAAAGGTTTCCAGGTGAGTTTACCGGCCAGATTTAAGGTCTCACGAGTCACCATGGGAACAATTTCCCTGTCCCCGTTGGCCCCAGCCCGGCTGGGATCGGAACCGATGATCACCGTGTTATTGGGTCCGGGGGAAAAAGTGAATCCGGCCGGATTAATAAAGATGCGGTCCGCATCATAAAACATCAGATCTTCCGGATTATAGACTCGAATTCCATAAAGATAACCTTTGTCATTCTGATAAACACCTGAAGCAAAAAAAGTCAGTTTATTTCCAAAAAACGGCACCGGGCCGCCAAGCGTCGCTTCCAGCCGATGGTTGTTAAAAGGATCCTGATCATCAATGTTATAGAAAACATCGCTGTGATTACTCACATGATCTCCGGTCCAGGCTCGCAGACTTCCGTTATATTTATTCCCCCCATCCTTGGTCACAAAATTAATAACCCCACTGAGGGCATTTCCATATTCAGCACTAAAGGTACCGGCTGAGACCGATACTTCTTCCACCGCATTGGTGGCGATTCCTACACCCTGTTCATTCCCATACGGATTATTGATGGAGAGACCATTAACCTGATAGGCAATTTCATTGGCTCGTCCACCCCGGAAATGCAAGGCACCACTGTTATCCACCGTAACTCCCGCCTGCAGTGCGATAACCTGACTGACCTGATCCACCGGCAGGTCCAAAATGGTTTCTGAAGTCACCGCCACCTGGGTGTTGGTTAGATCCTGCCGTACCAGAGGATTCCTTTCTCCAAAGACTTCTATAGTTTCGCCTTCCAGAACGGTGGGCTGCAGATTTTGATCCAGCCGGGAAGTAAAATCCACATTCACCCGAACATCTTTAACAATGACAGTCTGGTACCCAATATAATTAAATATGACATTGTAGAGCCCTGGCGGAACGTTGAGAATAACATAGGCACCATCAACATCGGTACTGGCTCCCAGAGTGGTACCCTCCACGGTGATATTGACCCCGATCAGCCCTTCTCCGGTTTCCACATCTTTCACAACCCCGGCAATTTTTCCGGTGGTCCCCGAATACAAGCCTGTACTCAGTAAGATGATACAAAAACCTATACACGTGATGAATTTAAACATCTTGACGGATCCTCTGAATTTTGACAAGTAGTTGATTGAAAATATGATTAATGAAAATCCTGATTATTTATAAAAAATTCAATCGAAGAATGTATATGATGTTATGTTAAAATTGTATCCGGGCATTGGCATCATTCGGAACTAAGATAACCAGAGCCGAGATATGTTGATCAAGAAACAGGATAAAAAGAGAAACAGTATGACTCTGAAATCAGGCATTGCGTGAAGCGAATTTAATAGAGTATAATTGTTGAATAAATTATTATCGAGAATGAATCAAAATATTTTTGATTTACCCCAAATATCTACATTTATTTTAACAAAATTTGATACTATTTTTACCTAAATCAATATTAATCATCATAAAAAGTGTTAATATTTC
>CP070707.1:768775-770603 GCA_020350205.1 bacterium | reverse complement strand
CTGTGCAGGCAGTAAATTATCTCCAAACAGCAAAAGGCTGATCACACATGTAAGTTTAAATTTTAGGTCCATTCTTTATCTCCCGTGAAGACATTTGTTATTCATTCCAACCCAGAAACAGTAATTCCACTATCTCCTCAGCCAGTTCATCGGAAAGTATGACTTCAGAGGTATTAAGCTGTTTATGAATAAAATGCATCAGGGACCCGATGAATATCTCTGATGCAAGTTCCGGTTTGGCACTGCTGCCAAATTCTCCATTACTGATGCCATCATTGATGAGATCCACCAACATTTTGCGGCGATCGTCGGCTTCCTTCATCAGCTGTTCCAGGAAAGGCAGCTTTTCAGTTCCAGTGAGCAAATCGATGAAAAATTTAGCCAGATCCGGATATTCCAGAACCTGGTGAAAACGCAATTTGACCAGTTCGATAATTTTCTGTTTGGTTGAAATATCTCTTTGCTGAATATCCTGAAATATTTCCACATTATAATTCAGGCTGGTGGCTACCAGCGATGTATAAATACCTTCCTTGTTTCCAAAGTAGTAGTAAATTGTAGGTTTGGATAGTCCGGTACGTTCCGATATTTCCCGCATCGAGACGCCGTTGTAGCCCTTTTCAGCGAACAATTTTGCTGCAGCCCGGAATATTTTCCCTTTGTTGTCATCTGTCTTCAAAAAGTCCGGCTCTTGATAACTCATATGCTTTTCTCTCGTTTGTGATAAAATATACTACCTACCGTTCGGTAGACAATCTAGTTTACATATCTTTAAAAATAAAGTTGCAAAATATTTTTTTTCAATTATATGAGTGGGGCTTTAAATCACAGGGAGGAGTATCTGGAAGGAAATTATTGCCAATTATACGCGGAGAGGGAAAACTTAGACTATTATTCAATTAATATTTAGACCGTTCTACGGTAACCACTTACCAAACAAAGTCGCATATATCATCCGATATATATCCGTGTTATCCACATTCTGAGGCAACAGCTGTGCATTCAATCCGTGTGCTTTGGTTACAACGCCACCTCCCAGATCTTCCGAACTGGCCCAGCAAATACCAAACCGAAGGCGGTTTCCGAACTGATCCGGTGCTGCTGTGAAGGGCAGTGTGGCCGTTCCATCCCGGCCATCCAGCGGGGCCCCGTTGACCCCTGTTTCCGGAAGTGATTTCTCAAATTTTTCGGGATTGCGGATCCCGATCATATGCATCCCCCCGGCATCGCTGTCTGCGGTCGTGATCAGCATCGTTTTGGGATGTCTATCTATGAAATCCAGCGCCACTCCCAGGGCCCGGTCGGCACGACGCAGTGATTCCAGCATCCCCCGGGCATTATTTTTATTGGCAAAATTATCCGAACCTTCTTCTTCCAGAACCACCAGAAAGGGTTTCTTTTTAGATTCCAGAATTTTCAAGGTTACCTGCAGCATTTCTGCGGCTGTAGGTGCCGATCGCCCATAAAGTGGAACATCCATCTTTCGCAATTCTTCTTCAGTTTCATCATTAAAGGTATGTCCGGCGGCAAATACTCCCAGTATTTTATTGGTTTCCAAAGGCATTGACAAAAGTTCATCCCGGGTGTACACGACCCGGTATCCCAAATCAACAGCCTGCAGAATCAGGTTTTGTCCGTCTTTCCGCACGCCTGGTTTGCCATGTCTCCCTATCATGCCCTCCGGAAGCAGAAAAGACTCCCCTCCGGACAGAATAATATCGGCTCCACTTTCAATAATGTGAAGACTGATAATATCGGTATCCCTGCGATTAGGATGACTTGCCAGAAAAACGCCGGTTCCGGGTTCACACAGTTGCCCGCTATTAAT
>CP070707.1:766815-768675 GCA_020350205.1 bacterium | reverse complement strand
GTGAATTCCGTGGCAGATCCGGCAATATTGGATCCGATCGTGACTGCCCAAAAGGCCAGCTGATCCCAAGGGAGGAGGTATCCGCTGAAACTCAGGAGGAGTGTACACAGCAATAAACATAGGCCAATTATCCAGTTAAATCCTCTATTCCGTTTGTATGAACCGGTATAAAACACTCGCAGCATGTGCAGCATAACGCTCAAAACCATCCCATGGGCAGCCCAGCGATGAATATTCCGGATGAATCTCCCGGCAATCACTACCTGGGTAATATCCAAAATAGAGCTGTATGCCCGTTCAACGGACGGCGTATAATAAAACATTAATAAAATACCGCTGACCAGTAAAATCAGGAAGAGAAAAAAGGAAATCAGACCCAGCCCCAGGGTATAGGAGGGCCTGAGAGAAAATGGATGAATTCGTGCTGCATGAATATGCAGAAAAAAGTTACGGCTGATGGCCCGCGAGCGCTCCCTGGGAGAGGTCCGTTCCGGTGCCAAAATCGAGATTCTTTGCTTCAGGGTGGTGAGGGTGGACTTTACATTATGTATGAACGCTTTAAAACCTGGATTCATCGGTTTTTTCTAAAATTATACTCTGAGAGATTCGACTGAGTTTACTTTTTGATTTCTGTGAACCACAATCTGTCCATCCGCAGCAAGAGTTACTTTTAACCAGTCTAACGCTCGGGGGGCCGGGCCATACTGCACATTACCGGTGCGGTCATAACGGGAGCCGTGACAGGGGCAAAGAAATCCCTGTCGATCCGACTGGACGACACAGCCCAGGTGGGTACAGGCGGCGGATAATGCCTGGATACTTTTTCGTTGGCGCAGGATAAAAACATTCTTTTCCGGAATAAATGTAAATGTATCAACAGGAAAATCGATGACCCGTCCTACCTTAAATCTGAAGGACTCCTTAAAAACCCGCGGGAAGGGAAGTGTAAGAGAGCCTAACAGGGTTAGTATACCGGTGCCTCCCAGCAAGGAGAAAACCAGCCGGTTTAGAAATTTCCGGCGATTTAAATTATCCTCGGTATTGTTTTTTATTATTTCTGACATGATTTAATTCGTAAAAAAATAGTTGATATTTTTCTCTCTTTACCAGAAAATAATAAATTATGACCTATTGTGCTAATAAAAAAGGAGAACGGTTAAAGCATATATAGATTGAAATTAGTATCGCAGTCAAATCTTGTGATGGATAAGGTATTTTTTAGACCGTACCTTTCATTAAATTCTGTTTCTATTGGGGAATCTGCTGAATCTAATTTTCTTAACGGTAACTGATGATTTTATGAGAATGGGAAAATGATAAAACCGGTTTAATAATCCTTATTGTAAACCTGCTGAAGTTAAAATTTGAATCTGAGATGAAATCCAACATTCTGAAGGGAGCTAAAGGACAATTCTGTGCCCCTGGCTGACTTTTTTTCCTGGTGGAGGTAAGGTATAAAAAATCCGATTGTACTTCCAACCACCGCACCTACCAGAATATCAGTGGGGAAGTGTTTTCCCGCTTCGAACCGCAAATATCCGACCATGGATGCCAGACTCAGCGAGCCCGCCCAGACGTACGGCTTCCAGCGCGAATTGGGATAATAATGTGAGAAGGTAGTTGAAAAAAACACCGCGCTGGCGAAGGCATTGGTGGTGTGTCCGGAATAGAATGACAGCTGGGCATCGGTTTCCAGCTTTTTTTCGAGTGGCGCATTTTCATTGTAAACATAGGGCCGGATACGTTTCACTCTTCCCTTGCTGACCATTGGGATAAAATTGGCAAACATCACAGTTTGCAAATACATGACAGAAAAAGTCTGCCAGTCTTCCTGGATGAGTTTCTGGCTGAGCAGGGTCG
>CP070707.1:764793-766715 GCA_020350205.1 bacterium | reverse complement strand
TGTCAGTTTTATTCCGGCTCGAAAAATATCAAGGATGAAACCGACGGATGCAATACGGGGGAAGATTAATTAAGAATTGAGAGCGAAGAATGAAGAATTGAGAATGAAGAATTGAGAATTAAGAATGTAAAGTTTTGAATTGGGAGAGGGAGGTTAAAATGAGAAAAGAGAATGTTATTCAGGAGAAGAGTTATTCGTTTGCGCTGGAGATTATTGAATTGGTAAGGAGATTTCCAAGGAATATGGAAGGTCTAATCATTGGGAGACAATTATTGAGGTCAGCGACGTCAGTTGGAGCAAATGTGGAAGAGGCAATCGGAGGATTTACAAAAAAAGATTTTCGCTACAGAATGAGTATCGCATTAAAGGAGGCGAGAGAAACAAACTATTGGCTTCGACTGATTCGAGATTCAAAAATACTAAATAATAATATGGAGGATTTTATCACCAAGTCAGAAGAATTAAGAAAAATCCTGATAATGATTGTTAAAAATTCCCGATGTCACCAACCACATAATTCTTAATTCTACATTCATAATTCTAAATTGTATTGAGGTTAAAAATGCTAAAATTTCTGGTAAAAGGTATCTTAAGAGACCACCATCGCAGCCGATTTCCCATTTTAATTGTGTCTGCCGGCGTGATGCTAACGGTATTGATTCACTGTTGGGTATCAGGCGTTCTTGGAGAAATGATCGATACCAGCGCTGCGTTCGCTACCGGCCATGTAAAAATTATGTCAAGAGCATATGCCGAAAATGAAGGACAGATTCCAAATGATCTGGCTCTGAGTGGTGTCGGATCTTTAGTTTCAGAATTAAATCAGGATTATCCGGATATGACCTGGGTTGAAAGAATAAAATTCGGAGGACTGTTGGATGTACCGGACAGTAACGGTGAAACCCGTTCTCAAGGTCCGGTAATGGGAATTGCGGTTCAACTCTTTTCAGAGAATAGTGGAGAAGTTGAAAGATTAAATATCGAAAAGTCTATAGTAAAAGGCCGGATGCCGAGACAGCCAGGTGAGGTACTTATCAGCGATCAATTTGCCGAAAAACTTGATGTATCGCCTGGAGACCAGGTTACTCTGATGAGTTCTACCATGTATGGCGGTATGGCGATGCAAAATTATATCGTTGTTGGTACCATCAGTTTTGGGGTGGTGGCAATGGACAGATCTGCAATGATTATGGATTTTACTGATGCCCAAATTGTTCTCGATATGACTGATTCGGCCGGTGAAATCCTCGGTTATTTTGAGAACAATATATATTCTGATGAAAGAGCCCGGCGCATGGTTGCTGCATTCAACATGAAGTATGAACCAGACACGGATGAGTTTGCGCCCATCATGTTGCGATTGGGCGAGCAGAATGGCTTAGATAGTATGCTGGAATATATTTCCAGTTTTATTGGAATGTTTATCCTAATCTTTGTTGCTGCCATGTCAATCGTTCTCTGGAATGCTGCCCTGATAGGGGGATTAAGACGATACGGTGAGGTGGGGTTACGACTTGCAATTGGTGAAAATAAAGGCCATGTTTATTCCTCAATGCTTTTAGAATCCGTTTTCATCGGATGTGTGGGTTCAGTGATTGGTACTGTCATTGGTTTGGGAATATCCTACTACCTGCAAACGGTTGGATTCGATATTAGTGACAGCCTGCAAAATGTAACAATGATGATCCCATCTGTATTTCGTGCCCATGTCACTGCACAGGCCTATTACATCGGGTTTATACCGGGATTATTTTCGACGGTACTGGGTACTGCGCTGGCCGGGATCGGCATCTATCGCAGAAACACCGCGAGGTTGTTTAAGGAACTGGAAGTTTGAAAGAGAATGAGGAATATAGAACTGAGAATGAAGAATTACGAATGAAGAATTGAGAATGAAGAATTGAGAATGAAGAATTGAGAAT
>CP070707.1:762765-764693 GCA_020350205.1 bacterium | reverse complement strand
TGAGATCAAAAATCCGCTAACCCCCATTCAATTGACCATACAACAGCTCGTAGATAAATATGATAGCAGCGATAAAGATTATGATGCCCTGTTGCAGGAATGTGCGGAAATTATTAATGAAGAAATTGGGAGTCTGCGGCAGCTTGTAACTGAATTTTCAGATTTTGGCCGGCTTCCGGAATTAATCCGTAAGAATGATGATCTTGCCAGCTTAATCCGTGAAGTAACCACCTTGTACGGTGATCGGATCAACCTGGATTTACCCGAACAAGATCTCTTTTTTTACTTTGATCGCGACCGAATCCGGCGTGTCTTGATAAACCTGCTTGAAAATGCAGTCCAATCCGACCCGGAAAATCAGCCTATTATGGTGGGTGCAGATAGTGTTGACAATGCAATCTCGATCACCATTACTGATCAGGGTGGGGGGATAGCCGAGACAGATCTGAAACGTATCTTTGAACCCTACTATTCAAATAGAAGAGGGGGAACAGGTTTAGGTCTGGCCATCACGCGTCTTATTATGGAAGAACACGGTGGCCTGATCCAGGTCGTATCTGCTCCCGGAAAAGGCAGTACTTTTCAGCTCATTTTCCCAAAAACTGAGGCAGAAAGTCATGAATCGAAACCAAATTTTGATAATTGACGACGAAAAAAATATCCGTCGATCGATGGAACTCATCCTGACCGGCGAAGGATTTCAGGTGATTTCTGCTGAAAACGCTTCAGAGGGTTTGACGCTTCTGCACAAAAATCTTCCCGATGCGGTATTTCTGGATGTTTTATTACCGGACAAAAATGGTCTTGAAATTCTTCATGAAATTAAGACCACTCACCCTGAGGTTGCTGTAATTATGATTTCCGGTCACGCCAATTTGAGTATGGCGGTTGAGGCGATTAAGGCTGGCGCCTATGATTTCTTAGAGAAACCCCTGCAGAAAGAAAAAATTTTGATTACCCTGCATCATCTGTTTGAAAACCAGAAGTTGAAAGACCGTTATCGGAATCTGCAAAAGGAGGTGGCCGAGGAACATAAAATTTTAGGGAACAGTTCAGTTATTACGAATCTAAAAGAGCAACTGCAAAAAGTTGCTTCCACCGATAGCAAGGTTTTGATTCTGGGGGAGAGCGGTACGGGAAAGGAACTGGCTGCCTGGGCGATACATGATTGGAGTGACCGCCGCCTCCAACCTTTCATCAAAATGAATTGTGCGGCAATTCCGGAAGAGCTCACAGAAAGTGAATTATTTGGTTATGAGAAAGGGGCTTTTACCGGTGCCAGGGATACACGTGATGGTAAATTTTCTCTGGCTGACAACGGTACGCTTTTTCTGGATGAGATTGCCGATATGAGTCTGCGTGTTCAGACTAAAGTGTTACGGGTCTTGCAGGATGGACGGTTTGAAAAAGTTGGTGGTAAAGACACCATACAGGTAGACGTACGGGTTATTGCAGCCACCAATAAGAATCTGGAAGACTTGGTTTCTAAAGGTCAATTTCGGGAAGATCTGTTCTATCGGTTAAATGTTTTGCCTCTTCACATCCCCCCTTTACGAGAAAGAAGGGAAGATATTCCGATTTTGATAGAATATTTTATTTCTAAATTCTGCAGAAAAAATAATCGCAAACCCGTTTCTCTGCAAAAGACAGCAATTAAAAAATTACAGCTTTATTCCTGGCCTGGCAATATTAGGGAATTGCAAAACCTGGTTGAAAGACTGGTGATCATGGCCAGCGATAACAAGATTACTGAAGCTGATATTCCCCATTCAATTCTTCACTCCCAAACCCCGCCAACCCCGGATGAATCTGGAGCTATGACCCTGAAAACATTCCGAGAAAAAGCTGAGCGGGAGTATATAAAAAATACCCTGGAGAATTGTAAGGGTAATGTGACAGAAGCTGCGCGGATATTGGGAATAGAACGC
>CP070707.1:760716-762665 GCA_020350205.1 bacterium | reverse complement strand
TTCATCAACGGGTCGGCTTTTCTGGGCCTTTATGGGAGGCAGCCTGATGGGTTTTGCAGCAAAAATGGCTCGGGGCTGTACCAGCGGACAGGCCCTGACCGGAGGGACGGTCCTGAGTCCGGGCAGCTGGCTGTTTATGATCATGGTTTTTGTGGGTGCCTATGGTATGGCTTACTTTATCAGGAGGCAATGGATATGATAGCACCGGCCTATAAACTCGAATTTTTTGGAGATGGTTTCAGTTTAATAATTGCCCTGCTCATTGGAATTGCATTTGGTTTTTTTATTGAGCGGGGAGGTTTAGGAAATTCCAGAAAGTTGGCGGCACAATTTTATTTAAAGGATTTGACGGTTTTTAAAGTGATGTTTACAGCCATCATTACTGCCATGCTCGGCATTTTCTGGCTGGGCTGGCTGGGAATTCTGGATGTAACGCTGATTTATATCAATCCAACCTATCTGGTTCCTCAAATCGTCGGGGGATTCATTTTCGGGGCCGGTTTTGTCATTGGTGGGCTGTGTCCGGGAACATCCTGCGTGGCCCTGGCTACCGGAAAAATAGATGGTATCTTTGTTCTTGGCGGGATTTTCTTCGGAATATTCATCTTTGGCGAAACGTATCATTATTTTTACAACTTTCTCTATTCATCCGCTGCCGGCAGTATTACCCTCCCCCAGGTGCTGGGAATACCTTGGGGTATAATGGTGTTCACTGTGGTAATGATAGCCCTCCTGGGTTTTATCGGTGCGGAGCGGATTGAGGAGAGAAATGCTATAAAAAAACAAGGTGAAAAATGAATAAGTACTTCAGGCATAAAAGGGTTGAAAAGATTTTCGGTTTTATTGCTCTTTTCCTGGCACTGTTTGCAGCGCTTCTGGGCGATCCATATCCGGAATCCAACCTGCAAGAAGATATGGTTAGACCGCTGGAAATTAAAGGGATGCAGGTTGATTATATTACTGCTGTCGATTTGGCGAAATGGTTAATGGAAAAAGAGAAAAACTTCATTCTTATTGATAGTCGAATAGATTCCGAATTTGATAATTATCATATTCCGTCTGCAAAAAATAGAATATTTTTTGAAAGCATCAGTGAAAATGTCCAGCCGGATAGAACCATAGTTCTCTATTCTGATAATAATGAGTCCTCGCTCGAGAAATGGCTTGAGCTTAAACAGGGGGGATATATAAAGGTATTGCTGTTAGACGGAGGAATGAGATCTTGGGCAAACGAGATTTTATTTCCCGATCTTTCTCACAACCCCGGTCTTAATGAAGAAGAAATCGAGAAGATCAGAAAAACCAGTTTATATTTTGGCGGTAATCCCCAGCTGGGTGAATTCTATAAAGGAAAAACTCGCAAGAAGTATTTTCGGGAAGGATGTTAAAATAAGGTCAATATGGACTATAGTTTTGATTATGAAGGGAGATTCCCCATGAAACGACCTTTTATAGTGCTCCTTTTTTTAGTCGTAATGTTGAACATTGGTTTTGGTCAAGAAAACCTTAGCCCTGAGGTCCAGGATCTTCTTGACCGTGCCGTTGCCTTGGATCAGCAGAATAAAACCGAGGAGGCTTTGAAATTGCTAAATGAGGGAATTGAAACCTACCGGGAGCCTACGGCAGATCGTTTTTTCATTCTCAATTATAAATTCATTTTGCTTTCCCGACAGGAGCAATTCGATCAGGCAATTGGCATTGCTATAGAAAAAGCCAATATCATTGAATCTCCAAAACAAGCCCTTATCGTTGTTGAAACTTATTTAAAGATGGGTGAATTGGAACATGCAATCGGATGGTTAGAACAGAGCGTTGAACGTGGTTTGCAAAGTTATGACATTTTTAATGATGATATGTATGAACCGTTGCGCAGTCATGATCGTTTTTATGCGTTAATCGACACTGTAAAAAAAAGGATTGGTATTGGCCAATCCGCAAAACCCTTTGTT
>CP070707.1:758621-760616 GCA_020350205.1 bacterium | reverse complement strand
AATATTAATGATTATTGCTGTAGTTCATAAAAATGCTGATCCCGGTAAATGGAATTCTTTTAATTATAAATTTCTGTCATTTTGAGTCCCGCTTAGCGGGAATAAATCTCCCTAAACTCAATGGATTCCTTCTCTTCGCTCACATTGTTCCCCTTGGTGGGTCAGAAGGTGGATCCATCTGCCGGCGTGAGCGGAATGACAGGACAAAGCTAACCTAACAATATTTTTGATTCTTATTCATGATTACCACTTATTTCAGATATCTCTTCACATATTCACTTGAAATCCTTGAAATCTAAAAATCATTGGCCTAAATTCATCCAAGAAAAACATAGAAGGAAACCCGGTTAAATCTTGATCGAAAAAATTCTGCTGACAGCAATCGCTTTGTTCCTGTTATATGAACTCATGGAACATGTTATTCTTCCGCTGCTGGGACGATCTTTCCAGAAAAAACGGTCAATCAGAAGTGGAAAGGAGGGATTAATCGGTCAACTGGCTGAGGTTGTGGAATGGAAGGAAAAATCCGGAATGGTCCGGTTGAACGGAGAATATTGGCAGGCAGTTGGTGAAAAATCCTTTCCCGTCGGACAGGAAGTAAAAGTGGAAAAAATTGAAGGACTAAAGTTAACCGTTACATCTTTCGAGAATAGTAGAGTTAAACCTTAAAGGTGCAGGTGTGTTCATCAGGACTCTTCTCAAGTTTTTCATTCCCGGGAGTATCATATTTGCTGCGGCCCTGTTTATCGAAAAATCTGTCACCTTTTCCCCGCTCATTCCCACCCTGAATACCTTCTATCCCTATGCAGTGCTTATTATTGGCACATTTCTGGGTTGGCGCTTCAGCCGCAGCCGGCTCATCTTTGTTCTCATGATCCTGGCTTTTTCAGACCGGATTTACCATGGCCTTTCCTTCAGTCAGGATGACTCCCTGCTTATCGATCAGACAGTTTATAACGTCCTGACCTTTCTGATTCCGCTCAATATTGCGATTATTGCATTTATTCGCGAACGCGGCATCTTCACCCTGCGGGGATTAGGTCGTCTTGGCTTGTTGCTGGTTCAACCATTTTTTGTTTATACCATGATAAAATACCGGCAATTAAGCCTGTTCAAGTTCTTAAGTTTTGATATCATCAGCAACCCCTTTCTGGATAGTATTGCAATGCCCCAGCCCTCCCTGATTATTTATCTGATGGCGATTGTATTTACTATCATAAATTTTATTAAGAAGCAGGATATCATCGAAGGGGGATTTTTCTGGGTTTTATTATCAACCTTTCTTGCACTTTTTCCGGGAGAGGCTGCGTCTGTAAGTACCTTTCATTTTGCCACGGCGGGATTCATTCTGATCATGTCTGTAATGGAATATTCCCATAATGTTGCTTTTCGGGACGAGCTCACCGGATTGGCGGCAAGACGGTCCCTAAATGAATATTTTTTAAAACTCCCAAGCCGGTATTCAATGGCAATGGTGGATATTGACTATTTCAAAAAGTTCAACGATAACCATGGCCACGATGTAGGTGATCAGGTCCTGCGAATGGTCGCTTCCAAGCTGTCAAAAGTGGAGGGCGGGGGGAAAGCCTTCCGCTATGGTGGGGAGGAATTTGTTGTTATTTTTCCTGGCAAATCAGTGAATGAAACCCGCCTCTTTGTGGAAAAATTACGCAAGCTGGTGGAATCAACTCCCTTTTTTATTCGCAGCCCCAAACGACCCCGGCACAAACCTGACGACCTGGATAATGCACCGCGCTCCCGCACAGGAGTTAAAATTACCATCAGTATCGGTGTGGCAGAACGAGATGAAAACCACGACGAGCCGTATGAAGTCCTGAAAGCCGCAGATCAGGCCCTGCTTCGTGCGAAAAAAGCCGGCCGGAATAAGGTGCGGATCTTTGGTAAGGCCCATGCTCGCGAAAAGTGACCATTCAACCCCTAATGTTTATAACCGGAAAGAAAATAATTTCAACTCCAGGGTTGGCCGCAAGAAAT
>CP070707.1:756492-758521 GCA_020350205.1 bacterium | reverse complement strand
CGGTTTTATGGTGCCGGTGTTCACCCCGCTGATCCTGGCGACCTCCCTACCAGCCGGCTGGAAAGCCCCTATTGCCGGGTTCATGATTTTCGGCATTCCGGAAATCTTTATGATTATGGCGGTGGGAATTTTGGGAAAGTCGGGATTTGCCTTCCTTAAAGAAAAAATAGTCGGCCTGTTCCGGGAGATGTCGCCTCCGAATGAAGTCGGGATTGTGCGCTATCGTATTGGATTATTTATGTTCATCATACCTCTTCTGATTGGCTGGCTGCTCCCTTATTTTAATCAGTTATTACCTGAATATGAATCCTACAAACAGGTCATCAATATTGGTGGAGATATACTATTTCTTTCCAGTTTTTTTGTGTTAGGGGGCGATTTCTGGGAAAAACTGGGAGGATTGTTTATACATCATGCGAAGATAAAAAGGTAAGGTGGAAACCGAAAATCGTAAACTAAAAGGCATAAAGATGAATAAAATTAATGAAGCAGCCTGCATTAGTGATGAAACTGTAGCCCAAGAGAAAAAATTCTGTTACAGTTCATGAAAATCAGACAAAATTATTATGATAGAGTAGAGAAAATTATTATATTTTCTGAACACACAAAGTACACATACACCAAAGGAGAAGGTCATGAAAATTTTTCAGGTTGCAACCGCCGTTTTATTGGTGGCGCTGATGCTGGGTTGTTCCTCGGTCTCTATTAAAACGGATTATGACCGGGATTATACTTTTAGCGAGTTTAAAACATATCGCTGGGCTTCCGGTAAGGAAATTAATCCGGATGATGAATTATCCAAATATCCCCTGGTCTTAAAACGGGTCCAGGCTGCCGTTGACAATGAATTAGCCGCCAAGGGTCTAAAAAAAGTGGAAGAAGGTGAGGATTTTGATCTGGTGGTTTTAGCCCATGCCGGTTCTAAAGAGCGGATGCAGGTCACTCAGACCGGCGGATACGGCGGTTACGGATACTGGTATGATCCCTGGTGGGGACCTTATGGCGGCACCACCCATGTCAGCTATTATGAGGAAGCCACCCTGGTGATCGATCTCGTTGCCTGGGAGCAGAAGGAACTGGCCTGGCGGGGAATGGCCACCGGGACAGTGAAGGAGAATCAGAGTGGTGAACAACAGCAAAAAAGACTTGATGGCATTGTCGCTAAGATTTTTGCCAATTATCCACCGGGAACTGCTGCAAAATAGGATGTAGGGGAGAGGATTTAGGATTTAGTGGGATTGGATCAAAACAGCCTCAGAGCCGGGGCTCGAGAAATTGGAATTTCAGGTAAACATGAATTTTATAATTTTTTTAGTCCCCAGTACTTATTTCCACTAAATCCTAACCCCTAGATACTAAATCCTTCCTAACAGGAATAACAAAATTCCTGAGTTAAACGATTTAAAAACAGTGGAGGTGCTATTTAATGAAAAAACACTTTATGTTCTATATCTTTAGTTTATTGCTAACGGGTATGCTGTTTGCCCAGAGCCAGGATACGACTCAAACCAGGCCAAAGCAACAACCGACTCCCAAGAAAAAAGCAAAAAAAAGCAATGTCTATTATGGTGGAACCCTGGGACTGAGCTTTGGAAATTATTTTCGAATCAATGTGGCGCCTATGGTGGGGATGCGGTTGAATCCCAAAACATCGGTGGGATTTAAAGTAGCCTACGAATACATCAAAGACAAGCGCTATGATCCGGCGCTCACGGCCAGCAATTACGGGGGTAGTGTCTTCACCCGTTATCGCCTGGTTCCCAAGTTGTACGCCCATGCCGAATTCGCTTATATGAGTTATAAGTATAAGCTATCAGATTTAGAAACAGATCGAACCTGGGTTCCCTTTTTATTGCTGGGAGGCGGATTTGTGCAACCCCTCTCTCCCAAAGCTTCTTTAATTGTTGAAGTCTTATTTGATGTCTTGCAGGATTCAAATTCTCCTTACGAAAACTGGGATCCTTTTATCAGTATTGGGGTGGGGGTTGGATTTTAAAATCTAACATCAAATATTTTTCAATTGTATCCT
>CP070707.1:754349-756392 GCA_020350205.1 bacterium | reverse complement strand
AATTCAGCCTGTTCACGCAGGCTTTTTTCAGGCGCATTGCCGTATACAACTGCTGAGATGACCTCTCGGCGGTTTACTATTTTTGTGATGACCGGTTTTTCAGCTTCTTCCGGAAATGTAATTATGCGGTCAATTTCGGCTTTGATGTCCTGCAGCACAAGATCAATGTCTTCACCCGGGAGGACTTCTGCTGTTACCCTCCCGAAACCTTCTGCTGCAAAGGATTTAATTTCCTTTATGCCGGTCAGGCTGCTCAGGTTTTCTTCTATTTTGAGGATTATTCCATCCTCAACTTCTTCAGGGCCGGCTCCAGGATATGCTACGGTGAAGAATATCCGAAATCTCCTGGCTCTCTTCCACTACACCCAAAAAGTTGGGGGATTGAAAAAGAAAACCGGCGCATTCCGTACATATCTTTTTTTCCAGGTCTTCCAGGTTGACTTTTCCTGTTTTTCTATCAAAGTCGATATACCGGATCCGGTATTCTTCCAGGTGTCGGATATAGGTTTCGATAATTTCGATGTATTCGGGGTGAAGATTGCCAGCCACCAGTATAATATTTTTCTTACGGGCTTTGCGCATTGCCAGCAGCGCACCTTCAGCCGCGGCAGTTCCGCCGTCATAAAGAGAGGCATTGGCCACATCCATGCCGGTTAACATGCACATCATGGTTTGATATTCAAACATGGCCTGCAAACTGCCCTGGCTCACCTCCGGTTGATACGGTGTGTAAGGCGTTAAAAATTCACCCTTCTGACTCAGGTGATTCACCACTTCCGGTACAAAGTGATGATAAGCACCACCACCCAGGAAGCTTAAATAATCGGGAAATTTATTACTCCTGGCAATGGTCTTAAATTTTTTGATCAGTTCATCTTCCGGTACAGCAGGGGGAATCTCATCCAAAGGGTAATAGGCTTTATCCCGGGGAATATCGGAAAACAGTTCTTTGGTTTCTTTGATTCCCAGGAAATTGCGAATTTCCTCCCGGTCCGCATCCGTCAACGGAAAATATCTCATTCATTACTCCTTTTGAATTCCTTTCAGGTATTCATTGTAATCTTCATCAGTCATTAATTCGTTTAATTCATCAGGATCATCCATTTTTAGTTTAAAAATCCAACCGTCGCCATAGGGGTCTTTGTTTACCATCTCCGGGGTATCTTCCAGTGTTTCATTTACTTCCGTTATCTCACCACTCAGCGGTGCATAGATATCACTGACGGCTTTTACCGATTCGATATTGGAGCAGGCATCCCCCTGGTTGAAGGAATCTCCCACCTGGGGCAGTTCCACGTAAACCACATCCCCTAGCTCTTTTTGGGCATAATCGGTTATCCCCACCACAGCCGTATCACCTTCTGCTTTTACCCACTCATGCTCTTTGGTAAACTTAAATTCTTTTAAGTCCATAATTCCCTCCTGTTTCATTTTTTTACCACGGATGTTAATTTTATGGGACAACAGCTTATAATCTGTGTCCATCCGTGTAAATCCCTGGCTAAATTATTTTTCATTTATTTCGTTTATAAAATGGGGTTTCCACCACTTTGGCGGTTACCTTTTTATTGCGAATGCCTATTTGAAATTGGGTGCCGATTTCACATTTTTCAATGGGCAAATAGGTCATGCCAATGGCTTTTTTTAGAAATGGGGCAAACGTGCCGCTGGTCACGGTGCTGTATTCTTTACCGTCTACGTAAACAGTATACCCGTGACGGGCGATCCCGCGCTCCACCAATTCAAAGCCCACTAATTTCCTTTTGACGCCTTCTTCTTTCTGCTTTAACAAGATGTCTCTGCCCAGGAAATCACCTTTTTTCAGTTTCAAAATCCATCCCAGGTCAGCCTCCAGTACGGTATGGGAATCATCGATATCGTTCCCGTACAGGGCCATGCCTGCTTCCAGTCGCAGGGTGTCCCTGGCACCCAGACCCACCGGGACAAACCCGTGTTTCTTACCTTTTTCCAGTAATTCAAGGAAAAGGTGGGAAGCGGTTTCTTCATCGGATTTGAAATAAATCTCAAACCCGTCTTCACCGG
>CP070707.1:752199-754249 GCA_020350205.1 bacterium | reverse complement strand
AGTAAAAATTACGATTAGGTTTCAGATGGGCTTCATCCTCCCGGTACTGCGAATATCCTTCAATAGGATCCGATTCATTTCCCTGGGCAATCATAAAGGTATAATTGAGGGCACCGGCAAAAAAACCGCTGTAGCGTTTGCTCAGAGAGATATCCACTCCCTGGATACGCCCGTAATCCGCATTAATGAAAATGGTATAATCCCTTCCGGAAAAATAATAGAAACTGGAGATCAGATTACTGATATCTTTATAATAGGCAGTAATGTCCACGGCGTAGGTCTGTCCCAGTTGCTGCTTGAATCCCGCTTCAAAAGCAACAGTTTTTTCAGGCTCCAAACCCGGATTGCCGATCAGTGCATCATTATCCAGTACATCTTCCAGATCATCATTGCGATAAAGGTCGTAATAACGTGGAACCTGAAAAAAATGACCATAGGCAAAATGAAATACCGTGGTCGAAGTAATCGGATGGGCTAATCCGATGCGGGGACTCAGTTTATATTTAGGTTTTACATCTTCCTGAGTGACCGTGATGATGGAACTTCCACCTCCGGGTTGGGTAACGATCTGAATAATTCTGCCCGGATCAACATAATAGACATCCTGCGGACTGTAAAGATCGAAACGTAATCCGATGTTCATAACCAAATAGGACAATTCTATTTTGTCCTGCATATAAACGGCAAACTCATAAGGCTTTCTGGTGAAGTATTCAAGGCGTTCGCGGGGCGGCATTCCAATCCGGTGCCGGAAAATTTCATGATTGCGATACTCCACGCCCCCTTTCAGAAGATGGTTTTTATTGATCTGGCTCACGATATCCACATCAAAATCCAGGGTTTTCGAATCGGTATTGGACCAGTACCGCACATCTCCGGTCTGAAAACTCCCCTCGATACCCTGATAATAACCCCGGGTAATATATTCCGAATAAATGAGCTCACCGGTATTGGGATCAGTAATAACCAGTTTATCGTCAATTGAATCCTTGGCTTTGTTCCGGACATAGGAAAAACTAAGAGTGTAATACGTTGATGGATTAAGGGTATGAGTTCCTTTTAGGCTATATCGGATTTTCAGGTCCCGCAGTAAGGGATAACTGCCCGCTTCGATATCGTTGAAGTATTGCCAGTATTTATACTGATGATTATACGGCTGATACCAGCGGTCCGACCAGTCCACACTGAATTGCAATTTCAAGGTGGTCATCGGATCATAATTAATTTTTCCGGAAACTATCCGGTCCAATGAAAATCCAAATGGCAGGTAACTATCCTGGTTTGAAAGTGTCGTGGAAAGAAAGAAATTCGTCTTTCGTATAAATGGCATGGGTCCGCTGAGACTTCCGTTAAATTTTCCCAGTACATCGATCCCGGTCAGGGTCGGTGAGAACTGGCTGTCCAAAACTCTGAATTGCCGGTAGGCAGATTCACCGGTCGGTAACCTGACCGCATCTTTGTATTCTTCCTTTTCCGCCTCGGGGAGATTTTTAACGTCATCGGTAGTTAACAACCAGTCCTGCTGGTGGTAGGGTGAGCTGTTCAACATCGGGGATTCGTATTGTAATTTAAAATTATAATTACTTCCGCCTTCCTTCGTCACGATATTCACAATGCCGGACATGGCATTGCCATACTCAGCGTTAAAAGTACCCGAGATCACCTCCATTTCCTGAATCGCGCCCACATCTACCCGTCCACCGGCAGTGTTATCAAAAGGATCACGCACATAAACTCCGTCCACCAGGTAGCCGATCTCACCCACCCGACCCCCGCGAATATGGATCTGCCCGTCGGCATCCGTCACGACACCGGCCTGCAATGCTAATACCTCCTGAACGGTATTGACCGGGAGAACATCGGCAATTTGATTTCCTTCGACGATAGAGCGTTTGGAGGTGGCATCTTTTTGAATAAGGGGTCTTTCCGCAATCACCGTGATGGTTTCATCGAACTCAATCGCGGTCGATTCCATATCCAGGTTCATTTCGGTAGTGTGATCCACCGTCACCGTAACATTTTCAACCTCAACGGTTTTATATCCCAGATA
>CP070707.1:750016-752099 GCA_020350205.1 bacterium | reverse complement strand
GCTTGGTCCACATGGTTTGGGACCCCACCAAAGATAAAAGACCAAAGATTAAAGATAAAAGAAAAACCAATAGATATTTTGACATGATCGATCCTCCTTCTGTTAAGGTACCGTTTTAAAGGTTCATTCAGAAAATCCGACTGATGCATAGATTTGTAAACATGATTTGTCTTTTCTCACGAAATTCACTAAAATAAAAATGCCTGTTAAAGGGGGTAAGTCTCTGACGTAACATTCCCTTTATGGCGTTGTGACCACCAGTATCTTGACTTGCCGGTCTGCTGGTGGTCTTTTATTATTAACTCGGGCTTATAACTTCACAAATGTTTTGAACTCAGCCCCTTTCATAAATCTCTCAAATGCATTATCGAAGCCGATCTTAAAATTATCTATCATCGAATAGTGTTTCTTTTTTCCGGCGCGAGATAAGCCCCGTTTTTTGTTTCACTTCCATCCTCTCAGTGGCCCCAAATTCATAAGCGCCCATATCGGGAGCAGTGCCGACAAAATTCATCGACGGTACGGTAAGCATATTCTGACCGCTGTTGTAAATAATCATGGTATCCTGAATACCGGCATCGATACAGGGTGAACCTGCCTGTAACCTATAATCCCCGTTGGCAGTATCTAAAAACATTGGATTTGAATCAATGTTTCCAGCCAGCCAGTATACGACTGCATTGTTATAGGTGTCAATACTGTCTAAACCTTCCTGAATATCAGAATAAGCAATCGTGACAGAATTATCTCTCACTACAATTTCTTTCGGTGAATTATTCCAAATAATGGTGTTAATTAAAGTAGGATTTGAACCTTGGCTGCTAATTAAACCCCCAATTACGTTATTATTGGGACTGGCCATAGCGTTATTACCAGCTATTGTAACGTTAGTTAAAACCGGATTTGAATTCGAATGACAGAACAATCCACCTGATATCAATCCTATATTATTTACAATTTCAACATCTTTTAAGGTGGGGCTGGAAGATACAAGGTAGATACCTCCACTTCCATCAATTGTAGTTGCACTTCCTGATCCATTATTACCTATTATTCTCACATTTTCAATATATGGATTTGAGTTATTGCCACAATATATTCCAGCTCCATTACAACTTACGGCAATATTATCACTTATTATCAAATTAGTCAAAACTGGATTTGAGTTGTTGTCCAAGAGTATGCCTCCTCCACGTGTTTGATTTGGCACCCAGGTTCCCGACCCCCCTGTAATCTTAAATCCGTTTAAGACAGAAAGCGTAGCTTCTCCGGGACTAAAATCCGTTGTATCAGTTGTATCTACCCCAAAATACACGACGGAACCACTATCCAGATTACTGGGCTGGCTACCGTCAATCACCGTCTGGGAAATATATGAAGTATCACCTGTAATGAGAGTCAAACTACCCACGACGATATTCTTGCCGCTAAAGTTAATATTTTCCACATAGGTTCCCGGTTGCACCAACACAGTATCACCATTTATTGCACTATCAATTCCAGCCTGAATAGTAGGTACATCTGCCGGAACATTTATATAATTACCATTTAATATTGGCGGGGTGGTAGTAAAGGTAGCAGTATAATCGCTATCCAAATGTAAACCCTGCAAATCCTCTACCTCCCGGGTCACCACAATGTTGTATCTTGACGCATAGGCGAGTGGATTGTGGGGATCGAGATAGGCAGTGGTGTTTCCATCCATAAACCCGATGGCCCCCGGGACCGGTACTCCCAGACTGTCAGTCAGATAAAAACTGTTGGGATTGACACTGGCGGTCTCGATCGGTTCGGAAAAATAGACCTGGATCACTGCGTCGATAATTATGTCTTTTTCCCCGTTGGTGGGTTTGGAATCCAGTACTACCGGTCCGGTTGTTTCGGGAACCAGCAAATCTTCCGGGGCACTGACCGGCTGCTCATCCCGGTAAAGGGTCATACTCAGATGGTCTCCCTGAATCGACTGCAGACGTATCGCCCTGAAACTTCCGCTAGGATTCACATCCGTCGAGATATTCGCATCCAACCGGTGATTGGTGACCACCACCCGATGACTACTGTCAATTTCACCGAGCACCGCCCC
>CP070707.1:747789-749916 GCA_020350205.1 bacterium | reverse complement strand
CGAAGGCTGCGGGAATCCCGGGTATAATGAATAAAAATATCATCAGGACTCCATGCAGGGTAAACAGAGCATTATAGGTATGAGCACTCATTAAGGTTTCGCCGGGAGAGATCAGTTCCAAACGCATAAGAACGCCAATAAAAACTGCTACCAGGAAAAAGGTAAGCATACTCATCAGATACATGATACCGATGCGTTTATGATCTGTGGATAACAACCAGGCCAGTATGCCTTTCCGCCCTCCGGATTCCTCATAAAAACTTTTTTCTATGGGAACAGTACCAGCCACACTACTTGCCATGAACAACCTCACTTTCTCCACTTTTACTTTGCTTTTTTATAGTTAAAAAGGCAATAAATATAATCAGAAAAATAATAAAAATTGTTCCACCAACTTTCATAAAATTAAAAACATATTTTTTGCCTGCCGGATCGTAACTAAAACAGTATAGCAGAACTTTTGAAATTGTCGGACCTGTTCGACCCTGCGAAGCTTCTGTGATTGCCATCTTGAGATCGAAAGGTTGAAATTCTATGCCCCGTAAATATCGACTAATTTTGCCATCGCCAGAAAGTACAATTAATGCACCGGCATGAATATAATCTCGTCCCTCTTTCTTATATTTAAATCCAACAGCATCGGTCAATTTTTTGATGGAGAGACTGTCTCCGGTTAACCAGTGCCAGTTTTCCTCAGGGAAAGGACCGCTCCTGAAAGCCATAAAATAATTACGTTTCTTATCCCTGGCCAGCTCAGGGGTATCGTTTGGATCGAAACTGATTGTCAACGCCTCGTAATTAACTCCGGGTTTCAAATCCATTCGGTCTAAGACATCTACCACCCCGCTCAAAAGCGGACTGCAAATTCCGGGACAATTAAAATAGACCAGGGATAATACGGTAGGCTTGTTAATTATCTCATTCAGGTACATTGAATCTGCATTTTCATTCACGAAAATCAAATCCAAGGGTACATGTCCTCCCAGGTGCTCAACAATACCAATCTCCTGTTCGGGATATTGTAAACTTTCCTGAAGATTAGCGAGACCAGAACTCACACTGAAAATAATCACAAATATAATGTTAAGTTTTTTCATTATAACTGGACCTTTAAAATACTAGAATTTCGAAGTAATTCGCTTTTTTGATGCCCGGTAAATGTATTGGATCCACATCGTGTTACTTTACCGGCATCGAGGATTTATAATCCACACAATTTAATCGAAAATCCATTTCATTCAAAGTTACATTTCTGAAAATACAGCGTTTTTTCCCCTCATTTTCAGCCTCACTCTGTAACAGAAAATCGCAGGAAAAGCAACTTTTTAAATCTAGCATTAATCCTGATTCACCGACGGAGATCAAAAATTCCAACAAGAATTTAATAACCTGTCGTTTTTCTTTAACAGAATGTTTTCCTAAACATGTATAATACGGACCACTCCACTGTTTTAGGTTATGGGTTAGATTTTGCCCATCCCTTGTTAAGGTTAACAGATATTTGCGTTTGTCTTTTCTGGAGTGCATCCGCTGGATGAGATTCTTGGTTTCCAAGGACTTTATTGCATCACTGACAGTGGGGGGGGTCAGACTAAATTCCCGGGCAATTTCTGATACAGTACTGAATCGACCGGGATGAGAGGCAATATAAATAAGAAACTGTATTTGGATGGGACTGAGATTTTCCTTTTTGGCATGTTCCCACAAGGATGAGCGCAGAAGCTGGGAGATTCTCTCAAACGCGGCCAGAATTAATTTATCAAGATGTGTAGCTGATAAGTTATCCACTGTTTTGTTAGTCATCGTTATATGATCTTTTTTCCAGTAAAATTAGGACTCCTAAAGAATAAAAACAACCTATAATCAAAATTCCACCTACATCACAACCTGAAAAAAAGCAAAAAAAATCCGTGCATGTCATTTTATGCACGGATCGGATTAAATCTGTTGAAGGCAGTGTAGCTTATCCCTCTTTCTGCAGTTCCACATCCAGTTTTATATTTACCTCATCGCTGACAACTAAACCGCCGGTATCGAGAGTTTTATTCCAGCTTACTCCATAATCCTGCCGATCAATAGTCAAATCAGCCTCCACACCCAGTCTGGTATTGCCCCAGGGATCCTGGA
>CP070707.1:745525-747689 GCA_020350205.1 bacterium | reverse complement strand
GGAATATTCATTGCCTACCTTGCCAGCCGTTTCCTTAGTGTGGGAACGGAATACTTGACTGTTTTCCGACTAACCGGAACGGTAGCCTTCGTGGCCTATGGAATGGGGATTGTACCGGATGCCATCTGGTTCGGGAAACCCTGGTCTGCAGTTTTAAAATATTTGTTTGATGCCC
Source organism: bacterium (assembly GCA_020350205.1). GTDB lineage: Bacteria > Calditrichota > Calditrichia > RBG-13-44-9 > RBG-13-44-9 > RQOF01. The sequence goes on along the minus strand of CP070707.1, from coordinate 747,514 downwards.
TGGTCTACGCCCTGTTAACTGCCGGCACTTTTGGCTGGTTATGGCCGAACTAAATTCAGAAATATCATGAAAAGTGGCGAAAGCGAGAGCAGGGTAATAAAATACCAAGTAAATAATATTGATTATAATTTGCAGATACCCCTGGATAAGCTGTTCCGGGTAATTGATTAAACTTTGAAATATTCTGTTTCTAAATATTTATCTGTTTCTTTTTTGGACTAAAGTCCAAAATTCCATATTCCTCACCCTGGTATTCTCGGGGGGCTTTGTCATTTCCCTGATTCCAGAAGGGTGAGTCATATCTTTCGAGCCGGATCAGCAAAAATCTTCAGAAAACCTGGTAATTATTATCAAATGCATTTATATTCACTACATTTTAAAACCTGAAGTTCATTTAAGTACGTTCAATTCGCTAAGAATCCCATTTAAATCGGGAAGGGTGATCCATGTTGCTAAATCATAACGGAAAGATCGCACTGGTGTGGAAGGACGAGCACATTAATTACGAGGTGCTGCTTCGCCATATTCATTATTACGCCACACTTTTCGATGCGAAACAAACCGGCAAGGTGGCTATTTTCTCTGAGAATCGCCCGGAATGGGCTTACGCCTATTATGCGGCCTGGAAAAATAATGCTATTACCGTACCCATAGATTACATGGCTCCACCTGATGATGTGGCCTACATACTGAATGATTGCCAACCTGAAGTTATCTTCTGCTCCCGGGAAACAGCAAACATTCTTGAACAATGCAAACAACAGTTGACTTACACGATTCAGATTCACCTGTTTGAAGACCAGCAATACGAAGTCAGCCGGTTTGATCCGGTGGAAATCGATGATCCCGACCTCAACCGCACAGCGGTCATCATCTATACCTCCGGCACCACCGGCAGTCCTAAAGGGGTGATGCTTTCTTTTGATAACCTGCTCGCCAATATCGAGGCTGTCTCTCATGATATACCCATTTTTAACAAGGAACGAAAAGTTCTGGCTCTTCTTCCCCTCCATCATATTTTCCCGCTGATGGGAACTCTGGTTGCGCCCCTTTACGCAGGTGGTACCATTGCTTTTTCACCTACATTAAACTCTGAGGACATCATTGCCACTCTCCAGGATAACGGCATCAACATTATCATCGGTGTCCCCAGGCTTTATGCAGCCATCCGTAAAGGAATCATGGACAAGATTAACAGTAATGTTTTAACACGTTCCCTGTTCAGACTGGCAGCGAGCATTGATTCCCGCAGTTTTTCCAGGAAGTTGTTTAAAAAGGTTCACGATCGATTCGGGGGTCAGGTGGATTATATGGTCAGCGGAGGTGCGAAACTGGACGAAGCTGTAGCAAGAGACTTCAAGACTCTGGGTTTTGAAATGCTGGAAGGATTTGGTATGACCGAGGCAGCACCCATGATTACCTTTACCCGCCCCGGAAAATGGCGAATCGGATCGGCCGGTCAGCCGATGCCCTGCCTGGAGGTGACCAGCAAAGCCGGAGAAATTGTTGCCAGGGGTCGAAATATCATGCAAGGATATTACAATCGCCCCGAAGAGACTGCCGCGGTGTTGAAAGACGGATGGCTTCATACCGGCGATCTGGGATACCTGGACGAAGAAAATTATATACACATTACCGGCCGTTCAAAAGAAATTATTGTTCTTTCCAGCGGAAAAAATATTAATCCAGAGGAAGTAGAAATTAAAATCAACGGTCTATCAGAATGCATTGCAGAGGTCGGCGTGTACATGAAAAATGATAGTCTGCAGGCAGCAATCTATCCGGATTTTAAAAAGTTGAAGGAGAAGGAGATTCTCAATCTGGAAGATTATTTTCGTTGGGAGATTATTGACAAGTACAATCAGAAAGCTGCCTCCTACAAAAAAATATCCAAATTTTTACTGCTGAAAGAAGAACTTCCTAAAACCCGCCTGGGAAAGATTCAACGATTTAAACTGGCTGCGCTCACTGATGCAGCCGCCGGAAAAA
>CP070707.1:743261-745425 GCA_020350205.1 bacterium | reverse complement strand
GGCAGAATGCGGGGAAGTTGTAGAAGCCTGTCAACAAAAATTGCAGCTAACACAAACAATGTCGTGAATACGCCGAAAATAATCACACCAATAGGCGTAAGAAGCGTTCGCGCCTTTTTGGTGCCCATTGCTGCTTTGTGAATAAAGTTAATCCAATTTTCACGAAATCCCATATCTCTCACTCTTTTTTGTGTCCATGGTTATTGGTATATGCCTAACGGTTAGCGCTTAAGCAGCCCGCCAGCTGGCAGGTCGGCTTGATTCCTTGGTTAGGCATATTTCCTTTTATTTTCCTGTTAGTATATTAATCTTCTCTGACAAAAACTCTTTGGTAGGAACACCGGTTAACTTACCCTCTATTTTAAACACTCGACAGGAATAACTATATCTTTCTTCTTTGCCTTCAATGTCTGTACCATTTATCCGAATTGAGGGAGATCCCTGAAAATTTAACCTTTCTGCATCTTCTTGGGATTTAACTTTTATAGTCTCTATCTCAGTTTCTATTCCTTTTTCTATTAATACTTCTTTTAAATTTTCATACGCTGGCTCATGTGATGGACAACCATCAAAATAATAGAATTCTATCTTCATCATTCATCTCCTTTTTCGTCATGCCTGACAAGATTTTCATAAGCGCGAAACTAATATAAAACACAATTCGCAAAATACTTTTAATTTTAAGTATTTTAAAGCGGATCCTGTAGTCCGCGTCCTTTGCAAAACAATGTTAGGTTCTAGTTGAGCATCCATATTGCAGCTGAACAGACAGAATATTTGTTATTCCATTGTCAATTCAGTTATTATTTTATCTAATTTTTCTCCGCCCTCACTTGAAATAAATCTTATTAATCCCATTTTGTCAATTACTATATAAGTAGGAAAGGAATCAATTTTATACAAATTGACGATTTCATCTTCTCTGCCTTTTCCTGAAAATCCATTAATCCAAGGAATCTTATTTTTAACCATGAATTTTTCAAGTGCCCCCCGTTTCGAGTCTGCAGAAATGCTAATAATTTCAAATCCTTGCTCTTTAAATTGCTGATAAAGTTTTATAAGGTTTGGGTGTTCGGCAACACAAGGGGGACACCATGTTGCCCAAAAATCCAGAAGAATCACTTTACCTATATCCTTGCTAAGGTCATGAACTCCTCCATGAAATTTTGTAATTGAAAAAAATTTTGCTGGCTGGCCAATTCCGGCTTGTTTCTTCATTTTTTCAATAAGATTTTTAAACTTCTCATCAGTATGCAGTGATTTAAATTCTTCACTAAGTAGATAATTGTAATCATTAAAACCTCTTTTAACTGACTTTTCCAGCCAAATAAGGGTATTTTGCTTTTCCTGTTTTGCCAGGTAAATGCTTGCTATAGACAGACTAATGTACTGTGATGTACTTCCATATTTTTTATCAACCGCCATTGCTGTTTCAAGTGCCTCCTCGTATCTTTTCAGATTTATGAGAAGTCGAATTTTATCAATGACAACATCAGGTGAATCTCCAACCCTTTCAATTATCAAATCAAATATATTGAGAGCGTCATCATATTTCTTTAATGCCAAAAGTATTTTATATTTTGTATGAATTAATTTATCTGTGTCTCCGTATTGACTTATACCCCTGTCAACAATATTCAAGGCCTTCTCGTATTCACCATTTTGATAAAACTCATTTGCTTTGAGTATGATACTTTCCGCATTCATTCTCTCTTCCTGCGAACAAGTTGCAAATATTGAATAAATAATATAAAATAGAATCAGTATAAATCTATTCATCATATTTTCCATTGTTTTTAATATGGCCTAACGGCAGGGTGTTACGTGGCCCAAATGCTGGGCGAATGTTTACACTCCTCAAAAGCTGACGCATTTAGTGACCTCTTAAACACCGTCTTTGGCACTTTTATTGTCTTGGTGTTCCATGTTCATGAATGATTTTCCATCCATTTTCTGTTCTTATAAAAACAAAAGTTTGTCTACCACTACCACTTTTTTCAAAACCATTTTGAATATAGGATACATGCGGATAATAAGTCGCAATGGCAAAATCTCCAAAAACATCAATTTTTAAATCTTTAATTTCTTGTTTATAGTTTGTAATTGTTCCAAAAAATTCTTCTTCTGATTTATTCGTACTGGTAACATCCTGTCTGTAAAAATT
>CP070707.1:740945-743161 GCA_020350205.1 bacterium | reverse complement strand
CCGGCAGCTTAAGCCCTATACGTTATAAGGCTCAAAAAGAGATAAAGCACTTGAATACGACCAATATTACGACTATATTTAGGTCGCATAAAAATTAAGGAAAAATAATGAAACCAAGTGAGGCAATTAAACCAATCAGCTTTCTAAAGACTCATGCATCTGAAGTGATCCGTGATATTTCTAAAAATAGAAAAACAATGGTTATTACTCAGAATGGTGAGGCCAAGGTTGTTGTCCAAGATATTAAGGTTTATGAGGAGATACAGGATAGTTTGGCTCTATTGAAAATTTTGGCACTAAGTAATAAAAGTTTTGAGGAAAAGGAGTTTAAATCTCTAGATGATTCCTTTGCTGATATCAAAATAAAAATAAAAGATATTAAGACTAATAAATGAAATATCGAGTATTCATACTGAAAGATGCTGAGCAAGATATTCTTGAATTGTATAAATATGTAGCTCTAAATGATGCATTATCGAAAGCAGATAGGCTAATAGAAAAACTTGAAGAGAAATGTAAAAGCCTCTCAGAATATGCAAATCGTGGTCATATCCCTCCTGAATTGGATCGCGTTTCCGTATACAATTATGTAGAAATACACTATAAGCCCTACCGTATTTTATATCAAATCATAGACAAGGATGTATTCATTCACTGCATACTTGATGGTCGCAGAGACCTGACAGAATTATTGCATGAAAGACTATTAAGATAAAGCCTTCTAACCCGGGCTTCCCCGAAGGGGTTCTTTGGACAAGCCGACCCTGTCACTTCCCTGTGCCAGACTGATGGCCCGTCACATCCCTGTGCCAGACTGAAGGCCTGTCACATCCCTGTGCCGGACTGGCGCGGGAGGGCTGGACTTTCCCTGAAATTTCGAACCGCTTGGCCGGTTCTTGGTAAACTCAAATTTATACTCGCCGGCAGCTTAAGCCCTGTATGTTAGGTTTTAAAAATAGAAAACAAATTGGCCAGAAAGCCCGAATATGAGTACAATGAAGGCAGTAGTTTGTACGAAATATGGACCACCGGACGTGCTTCAACTCAAAGAAGTAGAAAAACCAATTCCGGGGGCCAATGAAGTGCTTATAAGGGTTCATGCGTCAACGGTTACATCAGGAGACGTTCGACTTCGGAGCTTCACGTGGTCTCCATGGTTCAGGCTTCCCGCGCGATTTATGTATGGTTTCACAAAACCAAGAAGAAATATACCTGGGAATGAGTTGGCTGGAGAAATTGAATCAGTGGGTAAGAATGTAACTCAATTTAATACCGGTGACAAGATTTTTGGAATTATATGGAAAACAAGCTTTGGTTGTGCCAATGCAGAATACATTTGTCTGCCGGAAAATTGTATTGCAAGAAAGCCAGTAAATATATCTTATGAAGAAGCTGCTGCTGTTCCGATAGGTGGACTCACCGCATTGGTTTTGCTAAGAAAAGGAAAAATTCAGGGCGGACAGAAAATTCTCGTCGTCGGTGCTTCTGGTAGTGTAGGAACATTTGGAGTTCAGCTTGCCAAATATTACGGAGCGAAAGTTACAGGAGTATGCAGTACTCCAAATATAGAAATGGTAAAATCTCTTGGTGCCAAAAGAGTCATAGACTACATAAAAGAGGATTTTACAAACAGCGATCAGAAATACGATATTGTTTTCGATGCGGCGATGAAAACATCTTTTTCAGAATGTAAAGAATTGCTTAAACCAAACGGATTTTTTATTACAGTCGATTTTCCAATTTTTCAATCACTTTGGACTTCAATAAATGGAAGTAAAAAAGTTGTATTCGGTATAGCAACAAAAATTGAAGATCTAAAATTCCTCAGAGATCTTATTGAGGCAGGAAAATTAAGATCAGTCATTGATAGAAGTTATCCGTTGGAACAAACATTAGAAGCACATAAATATGTCGAAAAAGGCCATAAAAAGGGCAATGTTGTTATAACTATACACCATAATAACAAAACCTAACTCATGCTTTAATTTGACCCCGTCACATCCTTGTGCCAGACTGGCGCGGGAGGGCTGGGCGTTCACTGGATTTCCGGTCTGCTTGACCTGGCCGGCAACTTAAGCCCTGTACGTTAGGCCGTGACCGAATATATCCACACCCGTAAGGAGATTTTTTACAATGGACATCCCAAGAATATTCAACATTACCGAAAGTGCTCACCGCATCCATAACCCGTTCACACCCGAAAAGTTCGCCACTCT
>CP070707.1:738616-740845 GCA_020350205.1 bacterium | reverse complement strand
GGATTATTTCCGAAGAAATCAGTATCGCCTGGTCAAAATACCTGAGATTTGCGATATTTGTAGTGGGCATATCCAGCGGGGTTAATTTATGGAAACTGGAAAAGTACATCACTCCCCAGACTCAGGAGAGCGTAGAAGTTCTGCAGTTAAACTTTAACCGCTGGCTGCTCGAAGTCTACCGGACGGTGATCGAGACTCTCCAAGGTATTGCCTGGATGCTGCTGATATTCTTTATATTTGCTCTGATTGCCTACGTGATTGTCAGAATATTTGACATCAAGAAAAATTCAGCCGAGGTATGAACACCCTTCTGAGGTAACAATAATTCCCCAATTGGTCTGTTTCTAAATGGCAAATTGTGAGGCCGAATTGTTAATTAATCTTAACTTTTCCAAACTATCTCAAAAGTTAATCCGGATCGGACTTTTATTGACCGGCCTGTGGCCGGCAGCGGTCTATTCTTGTACCGCATTCTGTATTGTCCAGGGCAACAACGTTCTGGTGGCAAAAAACCTGGACTGGTTCGTGGAAGATGGGATTATTATTGTTAACCAGAGGAATAGGGTAAAAACTTCCCTTCTGTTGGATTCTGGCATTCCGCTGCATTGGACCTCAAAGTATGGCTGTGTAACCTTTAATCAATTTGGCAGGGAGTTTCCTCTGGGGGGAATGAATGAGGCCGGATTGGTGGTTGAAGAGTTGTCCTATGCACTTTCAGAATACCCGGCACCGGATCATCGAGCAACTGTGAATGAGTTTCAGTGGATTCAGTATCAGTTGGATTGTCATCAATCGGTTGCTGAAGTGATTCAAAATGTCCCCTCGCTTCGGATTGCCGGACTATTTGCCAAGCCGCATTATTTTATCGCTGACCGCTATGGACAGGCGGCGATTGTAGAGTATTTAGATGGTGAACTTAACATATACACCGGCGATCAGTTGCCAGTGGCAGCGCTGACCAACAACAGTTATGAAAATCTGCTTGAATATTTGAGTCTCCATCAGGGATTTGGGGGAGATATGCGGCTTCATCCCGGCGTGGGTTCGCAGGAACGGTTTGTGCGGGTGGCGATACACCTAAAAAAGCAATCCGGGAAGGCAGAGAGGTTTTATTTGAAGCAGGTCTTCAACCTTCTGGACTCCGTGAAACAGGATGATACCCGCTGGCAATTGCTGTATAATCCAAGGAGATTATTGGTTTATTTTCGCACCCAATCTGATTCATCTATCCGTCACCTATATTTTGAAGACCTGGATTTTGCCTGTGGTTCAAGCGTGCAGGTCGCGAAAATCAATGCCTCAACAATCCGGGAAAATAAGCTTAAATTTGAGGAATATCATGAAGGTCTGAATAAGGAAGTGATACTATCCGTTTTTACCCAACTGATGCAATTCGGTGAAATCGGGGAATTGCCAGTAAATATAATTGGGAGGTTGTCCCGCTATCCGGAGTCCTGTAATTGTCTGGAGACTCACTGAAAGGAACTTAACCGTTTTAATGAACCTCCGCCCAATAAAATTCTCAAAGTAAAAACCACAAATGAATAAAAGGAAAGATAGTTTTTGAATTAATAAATGAGTTAATATATTTCAATTTTCATAAGTAAATAGCGCAGAGGAAAAGGAGACATGTCTTCCCCTGAATTCCAGCCAATTGGGGAGCTGGGATCCAGCTTGGGGAAGAAAATTGCTGAAAGGACAGGCGGGGACCACCGAACAGAACCACCAGGTTATGACTGCTACCAACAAGAGGGTCCATCCGCAAAATAAGAGGCGGTACGACGATTGATTAACTTTTATAAATAAGTTTGATGTCTTGTTCCAAAAAAGCGAGAGCTGGGATGAAAAGACATTTTAATGAGATTATCGCAATAACTCACCGAATATTGATTGAACTGGTTCGGATGCGCCGAAGCCTCATTTTCTGGGTTGTTTTTCCCTTATTGATGCTTATTCTGTTCGGGCTGATTTATGCGGGTGGAAACAGCACCACCAAATCATTTGACTCTACCGCGCCGGGCATTTTGATCGGTGCAGCACTCTTTTTTAGCTGCCTGGGGGGTCCGGTTGCCCTTATTGTGGCAGAGCGGGAACGACGAACTTTACGTCGTCTTCTGATATCTCCTTTAAGACCGGTATCATATTTCGTCGGGATCGTATTTGCTTATATGATAATTGCATTTGGGCAAACCATAATTGTCTATGGTATAGCTTTCTTGTTCGGGGGTA
>CP070707.1:736151-738516 GCA_020350205.1 bacterium | reverse complement strand
GCCGAGCCTTCAGAAAATACGGAAATCCTGATCGGGTATGATGAAACCTACCTCTATGTAGCTGCCCGTTGTTATGATAAGGAACCGGATAAGATCCAGAGTCCTTCCAGAAAGCGTGACGAACTGAGTTTGACCAACGACTGGTTTGGAATCGTTCTGGATACTTTTAATGACAAAGAAAACGCCCTGGCTTTTTTCACTACCCCTGCAGGTCTCCGTCTGGATATGTCCGTATTTGACGATGCTGTGGGCGACTTCCCGATAAACGAAACCTGGAACACCTTCTGGGATGTGGCGACCGAAAAAAACCAGAAAGGCTGGTTTCTGGAAATGCGGATTCCCTTTTCAAGCCTGCGCTTTCAGGATGATGAGGGACAGGTGGTAATGGGCTTAATGACCTGGCGCTGGATTGCCCGTAAGCGGGAAGTTATCATTTTTCCGGCAGTCCATCCCGATTGGGGATTCTGGAGTAAATTTAAATCTTCCCGGGCCCAGGAGATCAGTTTTCAGGATCTTCACAGCCGGAGACCTTTATATATTGTCCCCTATATTCTGGGCGGCCGGGGAGAAACCAATGATTTAAACGAGGACGAAACGGATTATGTGAATGATGTGGATTTCACCCGGGAAATCGGATTGGATGTTAAATATGGATTAACCAGTAATCTAACTTTAGATCTGACATTGAATACCGATTTTGCACAGATAGAGGCGGATGATCAGCAGATTAATCTGACCCGTTTTTCGCTGTTTTTTCCAGAGAAACGCCTGTTTTTCCAGGAGCGTTCCAGTAATTTTGAATTCAATTTCGGTGAGCCTAATCGCCTGTTCTACAGCAGAAGAATTGGCATTTATGAGGATATACGCATACCCATTTATGGGGGACTTCGAATTGTTGGTCGTACCGGACCCTGGGATGTGGGGTTCATTAACATGCAAACAGCCCCGGTGGATTCCATCTTATCAGAGAATTTTACGGTACTGAGATTACGGCGGCAGGTATTTAATCCATTCTCCTATCTGGGAGGAATTATAACGAACCGCATCGATACGGATGGGATTTACAATACCGCCTATGGTCTGGATGGCATTTTCAGAGTATATGGAAATGATTATCTCTCCATGAAATGGGCCCAGACCTTCGACAATACTCTGGATAATGTCCCGGTTTCCTTAGACCAGGCCCGGATTAATGTGAACTGGCAGCGCAGAACCTTGAAAGGAGTTGGCTATAATTTTATTTTTGACCGGGCCGGAAAAAATTATAATCCTGGCATGGGATTCGAGTTAAGGGAAAATTACACCCAGTGGGATGCAGAATTGCTCTATGGCTGGATTCATGGGGAAAGTGGAAAATTCCTGAGACAACAGGTATACCTGGAGGGATTCGTGGTTACCAAAAATGAAAATGGGAAAACAGAGTCAGCTGAGATTGGACCTGAATGGGAGTTCTTGCTTAAATCAGGTCACAATGGCGGAATTGAATTTAGATCTTTTTTTGAAGCGGTAGAAGATTCATTTTCTTTTTCGGATGATGCGGATATTGTACCGGGAACCTACAATTTTTATGGAATATCTGGCTATTACAGTACCCCTTTCACTGGTCTGTTTTATGTGGAATCCAATTTTTACGCCGGCACATTTTATGATGGAAATCGTTTCACGGTTGGCGTATCTCCCTATTGGAATATGAGTTCTTTTCTTAATTTGAGTGCATATTACCAATTTAACCGAATTGACCTTTCTGAAAGAAATCAGAATCTTAATGCACATATTGCCAGATTTCGGGCCTTGTTCATGTTTAGCACCAAATTATCCTTCAGTGCATTTATTCAATACAATAGTACCGGCGATGTGGTCATCACCAATTTCCGGCTGCGGTACAACCCCAGGGAAGGGAATGATCTCTATCTGGTGTATGATGAAGGATTGAATTTGGACCGGGATCGGGAAGTTCCGGTTTTACCGCAACGAATTAACCGGTCCATATTATTAAAATATTCTTACACTTTTAACCTGTCTATCGGACATCGTGATTGAGAGTTGGGTATTTTTAAAAAAATCAGGATAATTATATTGTAATTCTAAGAATGTTGCTGCTCACCCTGATCTATACAATGCAAAAAAACATCTGATTTAAATTATATTTTCAAAAGAAGAAGGGAGATATCTGATGAATAAAGTAATTCTGCCGGTATTCCTGATCATTTACCTGGCAATTTCGATATCATCGAGTTTTGCTTCCAAAAAGGACCTTTCCATCGCTGAGAAAACCAAAAATTTACAGAAATACTCCGGATATTTTACTTTTTACTGGGATGAAAAGGAGGGTAAAATCTGGCTAGAAATCGATCAATGGAACACT
>CP070707.1:733659-736051 GCA_020350205.1 bacterium | reverse complement strand
GGCTGGTGGCCAACAATTTCGTCTCGGTGGCCGCCAACAATTCCGATGGGATTTACCTGTACTATACCACCTATCAGAATATCTATTACAACAGTGTCAATGCCCGCGGGGGGACCGGCAGTAACGCCCTGGTCCAGAATCAGGGAAACAACCTCCATGTGGTCAACAATATCCTGGCCGCCTCCAACGGGGGACGGGCCTATTACGTCAATCAACCCGCCGCCATCGGAACCTCCGATTACAATGATTTTTATACGACTGGAGCTAATTTAGCAAGATGGGGTAGTACCGACATTACCGATTTAGCAGCGCTTCAAACTGCCAGCGGTAAGGACCCGAACTCTATCTCCGCCAACCCAATTTTTGCCTCAGCCACAAACCTACATGTCAAATCAGCGGCCGTGGATAGTGCCGGAACTCCCTTGACAGAAGTCAGCGATGATATTGATGATGAACTGCGAGACGCCACTCATCCCGATATCGGCGCCGATGAATTCGTATTCGGAGTTAATAATCTCCCCAACATCACGTCTCAACCGGATACCTCGGCAACAGTTGATTCTCTGTATGCCTATCAGGTAGTGGCTACCGACAATGATGGAGATACGCTCATTTACAGATTAGTTCAAGCCCCGGCATTTTTGACTATTGATCCTGATTCAGGTTTAATACAGGGAATCCCATCACAAGGTGATGTAGGGGATCATGTGGTCAGTATTGAAGTAGATGACCAGAATGGAGGGATAGCCAGCCAAATCTATACATTGCATGTAGAGCAGGCAACTGGAATAGATCCATTTGCAAATCAGATACCTGATAAGTTTGTAATCTATCAGAACTATCCTAATCCCTTTAATCCAGAGACGAACATTCGATTTGGCATTCCAACCGCGTCCCATGTGAAAATCGAAATCTATAATACTCTGGGTCAAAAGGTTGTTGAATTGATCAACGAATATAAACCAGCGGGATATTACTCGGTTAGTTTTAATGCTTCAAAGTATGCGAGTGGTATTTATATCTACCGTATGGTGGCAGAGAACTATCAGGAAATAAAAAAGATGATGCTGATTAAGTAAGATTATATATCTCAGCTTCAAAAAAAAGAGGCGGTTGGTGCAACCGTCTCTTTTTATATTTTTTCTAGTTATTTCATCGAATTCCGAGACTCCTCCACATATGAAAAAATCACACAAAAAATATTTATTTATATCCAAATCATACGTAAATTGGGCAAAATTTTTGGAAGGCATGACATAGTGGTACTGAAATCTGGGCTTCTTATCTCATTCCTTCTGATTTTTCAATCCCTTTTCTCTCAGCAAATCACTTTTCAAAGTCTGATTGACGGCGATATTCTGAACACTGGCAGCGTTTTTTGTGTTCTTCAAGATCGGTCCGGTTTTATGTGGTTTGGCACTGAATACGGTCTGTACCGCTATGATGGCCACAATTTCCGAATCTATCGCAATGATCCCGATAAATCCAATTCGCTGAGTGACAATACCATCTGGTCACTTTTTGAGGATTCACATGGATTTCTATGGATTGGAACGGCGAACGGAGGATTAAACCGACTTGACCCTTATCGGGATGAATTCATCCAATGGACGGCAGCGGAAGTATTAAATCCGGTGGGACCCGGTTTAAGCGATAACAGTATTACAGCGATCACGGAAGATCCATCAGGTGTCATTTGGGTGGGAACCTATAAAGGAGGATTGAACCGTTTCGATCCGAAAACTCAACAGTTTTTCCACTGGTTCAGAGATGAGGAATCTCTTCATACTTTACCGGCATTCTATGTTACCTCATTGTTGGCAGATCAGCAGGATCGGTTGTGGATTGGATGCTACGAGGGACTTTTCTCCCTGAACCGATCTGAGCACCCTGAAAAATTTCAAAAATGGAACCACTATCTGCCAGATACTAATGACCCGCGTCATAATGTGGTATGGACACTATACGAAACGCCCAGCGATTCCGGGAGGGGTTTCTGGTTAGGTACCTTTTTTGGACTACAATTTTTTAATCGTAAGAATGCCGATTTCCATCAATTTCTCCCTGCAGCCGTGGAAAATAATCCGTTTTCTAATAGCATCAGTTCCATCAGTGAGCAGGTAAACAATGGAGAACGCATTTTTTGGGTGGGCAGTTATGGAGGATTACTGAGTTTCAATCCTGCAACCGGATCATTCAAGCGATGGCAACACCAGCCGGGCGATCCTGGTAGCCTGCTGAGTAACCGTATCATCGACAATTATATTGACCGCTCCGGGGTTCTCTGGATTGCAACCAATAGTGGACTTAATTATATCGTCCCGCACTTGGAAAAATTTAAAATCTGGTCTTCAGGAACAACCGAAAGAAAAGAACCCTTGCTGGACGTGAC
>CP070707.1:731159-733559 GCA_020350205.1 bacterium | reverse complement strand
CAGCCGGCGAAACTTGCAGCCTTCGAAGCCCATTACGATTCAGCAGCAGCAGGTGATCTTTATCTTTTCGGTTGGGTGAATGATGAACAACAGCAGGTCAATTTAAGTGCAAAAATTCCGGGTGGACTCAGTTTTCTTCTATATGGCGATGCCTCAAAACCTGTGACTGGACTTAACGAATTTCCGCCTGCTGATCGTCCACCGGTGAACATGGTATTTCAATCTTATCACTTTATGGTGGGATTCGGAATATTTATTATTTTGATTACTTTGACTGGCATTCTATTCTGGTGGCGAGGAACCCTTTTGCAAAAAGATTGGCTTCTTAGAATTCTGATATTCTCTGTGCTTGCACCACAAATTGCAAATCAACTGGGCTGGTTTTCAGCGGAGGTCGGCCGACAACCCTGGATTGTGTATGGATTGATGCGTACCTCAGAGGGTTTATCCAAAGCAATTTCTGCCGGCCAAACCATGTTTTCTCTGATTTTATTTACTCTTATTTATCTTCTATTATTTGTCTTGTTCATATTTCTGCTGGATCGGAAAATAAAACAGGGACCGGAAGTTAGCGGGGATCTTGCATCCACCTATGAACAGAAACGCCAGAGCATGGATAATTTACCCATGGGTAATAAAAGCACCTAAGACATATTAGACACAATGGAAAGCAAAAGGAGATTAATTAATGGATTTCAGTTTAGACCTAAACACGATCTGGTTTATGCTAATTGGCGTTCTGCTGGCAGGATATGCCATTTTGGACGGATTCGATCTGGGTGTTGGGGCATTACATCTCCTGACCAAATCCGATTATGACCGCCGGATTATGTTGAACTCAATCGGTCCGGTTTGGGATGGAAATGAAGTCTGGTTAGTGACCGGAGGAGGCGCACTATTTGCCGCATTTCCACACGTGTATGCAACGGTATTCTCCGGTTTTTATACTGCTTTTATGTTACTGCTTTTCGTTTTGATTTTTCGGGCTGTCTCCATTGAATTCAGAAGTAAACGTGATAATAAAAGATGGCGGCAAATGTGGGATATCGCTTTCAGCGTATCCAGCATACTGATCGCGTTTCTGGCAGGAGTTGCGCTGGGAAATATTGTTCAAGGTATTCCGCTGGGTCCGGATATGGAATATACCGGTAATTTCTGGACTTTGATTAATCCCTACGCTCTTCTGGTTGGTATCACAACCGTTGCCCTTTTTATGATGCATGGTGCTATTTATGCAGTCATGAAAACAGAGGGAGATATACAGCAAAAAATACAGGCTTGGGTTAATAACACCATTATTTTTTTTGTAATCTGTTATGTCTCCGTCACTATGGCAACTCTGGTTTATCAACCCCATATGACAGCTCATTTTCGAGATTTTCCTCCGGCATTCGTCCTCGCTACGCTCAATATGCTTGCGATCGCTAATATCCCGCGGGAAATTCATCATGGTCGGGAATTTCGGGCATTTCTTTCCTCCTGCGCCAGTATTTTAGCCCTGATGGCCTTGTTTGCCATCGGAATTTTTCCGAATTTGGTTTTGTCCGACCCTAATCCGCAGTACAGTCTCAACATCTACAATGCTGCCTCATCTTTGAAAACCCTTAAAATTATGCTAACCATCGCCATTATCGGAATACCGTTTGTCCTGGCTTACACGATTAGTATTTACTGGGTTTTCAGGGGTAAGGTGAAATTAGATACCTCCAGCTATTAGTGGGTTCCGATGAATAACACGAAAAGTGAATTAAATATTTTCTGGTTTAGACGGGATTTAAGATTAGAAGATAATTGCGGACTTTTTCATGCACTAAAAAGTAATTTTCCGGTACTCCCGCTGTTTATATTCGATTCCAATATTTTGGAGACTTTACCGAATCGTTCTGATGCCAGGGTGACCTTTATTTTTCAGGAAATAAAAAAAATTCAAGAAAAATTAGCGAATTTCGGATCAGGTCTCCTCATTCAGGTTGGCAAACCGTTAGATATATGGAAATCCCTGGTAGAAAATTGGAACATCCAGAATGTTTATGTAAACCGTGATTACGAACCTTATGCATTAGAAAGAGACCAGCATGTAAAACAAATCCTGAAGGAGAATGGTATCTCCTTCCATTCATTTAAAGACCAGGTCATATTTGAGTGCGATGATATCTTAAAAGAAGATGGTACTGCCTATTCAGTATATACAGCTTACAAAAATAAATGGGTGGATTTGCAGTCGGATTTTCACCTGGGAGAATATGAAACACATAATCATGTTTCCAATTTTATTCAGATTAGAGATTTGGTATTCCCAAAATTGGGAGAAATCGGTTTTCAGGAAAGTAAGATGTCATTTCCAGACCGAGTCATTGATAAAAATATCATTCAAAATTATCATAAAACAAGGGATTTTCC
>CP070707.1:728641-731059 GCA_020350205.1 bacterium | reverse complement strand
TTGGTATTCCGGATCCTGACTGGAATGGCAGTGAGACCGTGACTTTTCGGGTGACCGATCCCACAGGTCTTTTCGATACAGATAATGCCACCTTTACTGTTACACCGGTAAATGATCCCCCTCAAATCACCTCCACTCCCATTACCGGGGCAACGCAGGGTGCACCCTATACCTACATCGTTACTGCTACGGATCCTGATACGTTGGATGAATTAACATTCTCACTGGCTGTGGCACCTTCATTCCTGTCTATCAATCCCCAAAGTGGTGTCGTGAGTGGTATACCTGCTATCTCAGACACTGGAAGTCACCCAATCAGCGTAACTGTACAGGACCTGGCAGGAGCATCGGATACACAGATTTACACACTTACAGTATTATTTACCAATCTACCACCGGTTGTCTCTCAAATTCCGGATCAATCCATATCGGAAGGAGATCAGTTTACCACTATTAACCTAGATAATTATGTTTCAGATCCTGAAAGTCCCGATGAAGATATTCTCTGGTCCTTCAGCGGAAACAACCAATTGATGGTCCAAATTAATCAGGATCGAATTGCTACTGTAGCAGTGCCAGATCCGGATTGGTTTGGGAGTGAGGTTATTATTTTTACCGCCCTGGACCCCGGGGGATTGACAGATCAGGATTCGGTAAATTTTGAGGTAACACCGGTAAATGATCCACCTGTTTTACAGTTAGCGCAGATTATAATAAATCAGGCACAACAGAATATCATTGATTTAAAGTTGTATGTGACGGATATCGATGATCCGGTATCGACCATGAACTGGCAATTTGGGAATTTTACACACTTTCAACTTACCTGGCAAAATCAAGCCAGTCAGTTATTGCGAATTGATAAATTAGATGACACTGATATAGAAACCGGAACATTTATCGTTAATGATCCCGGAGGTCTTTCAGATACCGCGCAGGTTACCATTATATATCAAGGTGGTGCTACAAATACACCACCTTCTCTGGCAAATCTTCCGGATCAATTTTTCTTGGAAGAGGACATGCCTTTTTCCATGAATTTGGAACCTTATATCGTAGACTCCACTCATCAATTTCACGAATTAACCTGCGAGTTCTATGCTGGTACAAACCTGCAAGTCCACTACAATTGGGTTACATCGCAAATGACTCTGGAAACTTATCAGGACTGGTTTGGTCTGACGGATCTTCATATTGTTGTCACGGATCCCGGGGGTCTATCTGATGAAAAATGGGTAAGCATTCATACCCGGCCCCGGGTTGATCTACAGGAAATAACATTTCAACTCCCCAACCAAAATACCGTGGAGGTTAATTTACTCACAGATCTGCCAAGTGAAGTAGATTTAAGTTTTTGGGTGAATCCTTCCCTGAAATCAACCCTTAAATCGGGATTGTTTAGCACGAGTCATTCCTTCTCCCTTTATAATTTGCTTGCAGACACTATTTATCAATATACTCTGACGTTGACGGATACATCCGGTTTTCAAAAAATATATACTGATTCATCGTTTCAAACCAGAACTACACAACAGATTACTGAAAATGTTTCAGACATTTTTGCATATCCGAATCCCTTCCGTCCAGGAAAAGGACATTCGGTGATTGTATTTGACAATCTGCCTGAGGAAATGACCGGTATTTTGGTATACACGCCTGATGGACGGGTTGTTTATGAACAAAACATCCAAGGTATTCCACAGCGCCGCCTGCCCTGGACTGTGAGTAACAATAATGGTGAAAAGCTGGCCAGTGGATTTTATATTTATATTGTGAAGGGAGAGAATGGGCGCAAGATTATGTCCGGTAAACTGGCGGTTATTCGGTGAATACCCGGATGATTAAATAATGAGGGGGAATAGATTTTGCTATAGATAAGTTCTTATTGTTTCACTGCATTTGAGATCTTTCAATTAACATTTTGCCTGCCTCGAAGATTCCTCTTTATTTTTAGATTATCTCTTCGCCCCCAGAAAATATTTGTTTTTTTGGGAAAGAATACTTAAAATCAGGTTAAATTACTTACAAAAAGGCAAATAAGTCGTTCAGTGAGGAACAGATCATACCACTATTTATTTGTTATTATTTCCCTCATGCTGGTATTGGGAAATAGGGGGATCAGTCAAACAGATACCTTGAATATATCCTGGAATCTTAATCCCCCAACAGATTCAGTCCAATATTACCTGTTACATCGGCAATTTTGTAATACACTGGCAGATACTTCCCTTCCGGGTAGTATTCTTGATACCATTTATGAAAATTCGGCCACCATTATTGGTAACCGTATTTATTACACCGATCTGGACAGGAATTTGATCAATCCGGGTGAATTGATATCCTATCGTGTCAGAGCTTTTAATATTCATGGTGGATCGGAGATTTCGGCCCACGACCATGCCGGAATACCAGAAGTTC
>CP070707.1:726111-728541 GCA_020350205.1 bacterium | reverse complement strand
ATACAAAAATTCAGCATACCGCGTCTTTTATCACCATTTCATGTAGTCCCTGAGATGATCGGTCATTGTGGATCCACTGGCTCAGTCGCTTTTTACGTGCCGGAGCGGGATCTCTATATAACCGGAACCACAAACCAGCAGGCCAGACCCAATATAGCCTTTCAGACCATGATTAAGATCATGAAAACATTTTACAATTGAATCCCGATAAATATTATAAAAAATAAAGATTACATATTTTATTTGGTATTCTTGCTCAGTAATGGAGAAGATTACGTTTCGGATTCAATAACATCATATTCAATAAGTAATTCCACGATGTCCAGAATTTCCCGTTGATAATTTTGTTTTACGCCGGACTGTTTAAAAATTTCTTTAATCGTCAGTGGCTTGGCAGTAGGGAAAGGAAGATAGTACATGAATTGACCCTGAGCCCTGGTGAGACTAATCCTGCGCTCCTTTTTATCCCGGCCCTCACCCTGGAATACCGTCACAGCGGAGAGGTAATCTCCGTTGCGAGCAACAGTAAATACCGCCTGAGTGTTTTTACGCTCCCGGATTTTCATGGCCAATCTCTTATCCGATTGGGATGTCTTCTCTGCCAGAGTGGATAGATCTACCTGAATGGAGAACTGAAATTTTTTTATTTCGTAACGGAAGTATGGTCTTTTTCTTTCGTATACCTCATGCCTGCTGGTAATCTCCAGAGAGGTTAATTCCTCCAGGAAATCCTGTGCAGTTTTGATATGCAAGTCGAGTCGCGTAGCAACTTCGGATGCGGATAAATCCTGATAATTCACCAGTAACTTTAAAATATCCCTGGCAAAAGGTTTTGCCAATAGATTTGATATCTTCTGAACTGTATTGAAATCCATCATTTCCTCAGGTATTCGAATTACATCCTCACTTCACACTCGATAACTTTTAGACTGAACTCTCTCCAAAATCTGCCAGTGGACTTAGTTTGAGAGTATTGAGTCGATCATTAATTCGAACAGCTTCACCGGATACATACAATTGAAAAAAATCGATAAAAAGGTTTCCCAATGAGTCACAAAGCTGATCAAAAGCTAACTGGTCACGGTATTTCTGATAATCTCCCCGCGATATATGGGCAGATACCTTGCCATTATATTCAAAAATGACATGTGAAAACTCTTTGTAATTATGTCTGACGCCAATCCGATGACGAAGTGTCATGGCAAATGAGAAAACAACCCGATCTGTTTCATAATAAGGTATTGCAATTAGATTTTTTAACAAATAGTTGCCAAAGCTTCTCAGATCCTTTTCCGAAATATTAATTTTGGTTACCGGTTTTGGTCTTCCCGTAAAACCATTGGAAATATCATTTACCGGCATGGAGGCCAATTCTAAAATTTCCCGGTAACGCCATTTGGTTCTTCGCGAAAAATTATAGTATAGTCCGAGTGCTCCAAAAATGACCATCATCATTATGAAGAACCCTGTGATCCATGGATTCAGATTAAAATCATAGATTATAATAAGTACCGCAAATAGCGACGCACTCATTTGAAAAATAAATGCAAATAGAAACCCATTATTTTTTGTTTTTAGATATTCCCCCAATGAAAGTGGGGCATTAAGAAAAACGAGTAATCCCCAAATCCCAATAGCCGCCCCGTGACTGATATTTTTACCTGCGTAAATAACAGCGACCAGCGCCACAAGGAATACCAAAATCAAAAAATAGGCCTTTTCATTCGGTTTTAATTTCATATTAAAAGGCACTGATCTTACCTCCCTCTGCAGGTTTTGTTGGCATGAAATAAGATAAATGCTAAAAAGAAAGAACGGAATCTTGAAAATTTCATATTCTCAAGCCCCAATTATGATGATGTACAGATATTCTTCAGTTTTGGGTTGTAGCACCCTTATAGTCCTCTGCAAGCAATTCTAAAATTTTTTGTTTTTGCCCTTGTCGAATAAATTCAAGGAATCTTCCAAACAACGAACCCAGTGAAACACAAAGTTTGTCGAAACTGTACTCTTTTCTATATTTTTGATAGTCTTTGCGGCTGATATTTACGGTCATATTTCCCTGGAAATCAATTGCGACGTAGCTATCCATTAATTCATCGGGACGTCCAAACCAAAAACGGCGGTGATCTTTAATAGTGAATAGGAGAGTATTTTTTTCTACATAAGGAACAGCGATATAATGTTTTTTTACAAAGCGGGCGAATAAAAATAATTCTTCCTTTTTCAGGATTAATTTACCGGCCGGGAAAGGTCGGGAGGTAAATCCATTATTGATGCCCTCAACCGGATGTGCGGCCAATTCCAGAAGTTGACGATAGTTGGTATTCAACCTGTGGTTAGCGTAGAGCAGGTAAAAGTAAAACAAATAGAGAATAATCAAGGGAATAATAATGAATATTCCTTTGTAATCAGATAAATAACTGCTTG
>CP070707.1:723548-726011 GCA_020350205.1 bacterium | reverse complement strand
GGTGCTGAAATGAATAAACGATTCGGGTGGTTTTAGATTTAATGGATCTGGAAAAAGGTTCAGAGTACCTGATGGCAGAATACAAAATATTTGATAAAACCAACTACATTTTATGAGAACTTTAAGCTTGTTATCCTGTCATCATTACTTGCCCGCCAGGATACTTCTTTATTTCTTAGAAATCACCATCCGATTTTTCAAGAACTCCGGGGAGGAATATTCCTGTTCATCCTGAATAAATTTTCGGGATCCCATTTTGTTTTGATTTTAACAAGCTTGTCATAATTATCTCCATATGCCGCGTGGATACGGTCTTCGCCTTCCTCCTCGGACAGGAAATTTATGTACGTACCACCGGTTGAGAAACCGCGCATATCCTCCCAGGCTTTTCGTGCCCAATTGATGTTTGCATCATCTTTTTCTTTATTTTCCCATGAAGCCGTGATATTAAGAATCCACCTGGCATCCCGGTTTCCCACCGCCGAGTGGTCCTCCGGTAGCCGGTTAAGCGCCCCACCGATCGGGAACAGGATCAGGGCGGAGTGGGGTGAGGCGAGTTTGTCCCCGTGCTCCATAAATTTAGTAAATATTCCCGGATCTAACTGTGGCATATACTCAGACTTCCAGTAATACCTTCGTCCGTTGGGCTGGGTTGCATCCAGAATATTCTGTTGGGTAAGGTAGGGCCGGGGTTGAATAATATCACCTACCGGCATACCAAAGTTTTTAAGGGGAGCTACAATTTTTCTCCCTTCTTCAAGGGAGCCCGCGTAGCAGACAAAGAGAGCAATGACCGGTTTGCCATGAACAGATTCTGACAACCAGGGAGCCGGTGGAGCAATACGCAAAACTGCCGCACAGGTCAGTTCCGGCGGTGCTTCTTGCGTGAAGGCATGATACATTTCCATCACCTTCGGCGCGTCTTCAATGTTCCAGGCAATACCTCCCCCCATAATCTCGGGTCCAACCGGAAATAATTTATATTCGATTCCCGTCACCACCCCAAAATTACCACCGCCACCGCGAAGCCCCCAGAACAAATCCGGATTTTCCTGCTCGCTTGCTCGCACCAATTTGCCTTCCGGGGTTACGATATTCATCGATAAAACGTTATCGGTCGTCCATCCATACTTCCTGGTTAGGTATCCGAAGCCTCCCCCGAGCGTAAGACCCGCTATTCCGGTATTTGATACAAAACCCAGTACCGTTGCCAGCCCATGGATTTGTGTTTCACGATCCACATCGCCCAGAAGACAACCTGCCTGGGCATGGGCAGTTTTATTGGTGGCATCAACCCAAACACCGCGCATAAGCGACATATCAATCATCAGTCCATCATCACAAACTGCAAGTCCGGCGATATTATGTCCTCCCCCCTTAATGCAAATGGTGAGTCCCTGTTTTTTTGCAAACTGCACACTTGTTATGACGTCTGAAACTCCCAGACAACGTGCAATAAGCGCCGGATGTCTGTCAATCATGCCATTCCAAATTGACCGGGCATTTTGATAATCCGAGCTGCCGGGCAGCAAAAGCTGGCCTCTCAAACTATTTTTAAATTCGTCAATCACATGACTACTTATATTAATTTTTGACAAGAGATCTCCTTAATTTTGAGTAATGTAAACGTCATTCCGGCCTAGGCTTCACTGCTGTCATCATCACCGCTTTCACGCCATAAGCCTCGGCTGAATTCTGGGTTGACTGTTTGCGGAACCGGAATCTCGGTACTACCGCTGACCTGACCCGGGTAAAACCGCTTTGCTCCAGCAATTTGAACATCTCTCCTTCCGGGAGAGCACAGCCAATTCAGCTGGCCCTGAGTTTAGGATCGTTCACAATCGATTGGGACAATTGCTTGGCGCTGACAATATCGGTGATGGAGATGCGTCCGCCCGGTTTCAGTACCCGGAAGATTTCCTGGACCACTTTACGTTTCTGGAATGAAAGGTTAATCACTCCATTCGAAATGACCACATCAACCGTTTCATACTGTACCGGAATCGCTTCCATTTTTCCTTCATGACATTCCATGGTGGTATTTCCCTGGGCTGCATGAGTCTGGGCCTTCAGGCACATGGAGGGATTTAAATCTACCCCGATTACCTTGCCGGTTGTTCCAACAAGCCAGGAAGCGATAATGGCATCCAGACCTGCTCCGCTTCCCAGATCAAGGACAGTTTCTCCGGGCTGCAGATTGCTGCGCAGGCGTGGATTCCCAACCCCCGCAAATGACGCCACAGATCCGGCCGTAGCCCGGTTAAGCCATTCCGGATTATAGTCAAACATTTCTGCCGCTTGGCGGCTGTGGAAGAAATGAAATTCATGGCCGGGATTATCAGCCACCTCCTGATACATGCGCACAATTTCATCTTTAAGCACCGCTTCCAGTGAACCCTGAGTTTCGACGATATTGTTCATAAATTGATTCCTAATACTAAATTTAATACTAAAAATCGTCTG
>CP070707.1:720934-723448 GCA_020350205.1 bacterium | reverse complement strand
AGTACATCAGCCTGGGAAAGGGTAAAACCAGCAACCTCTGCTGCGATCTGCATCACCTGCTCCTGGTAGACCACGTTCCCGTAAGTGTCGGAGAGTACCTGTTCCAGCAATGGGTGGATATATTCAACGGGAGAAAGTCCCGCACGGCGCTGAATATAAAGATCTTTCATACCGCTGTTGGCCGCTCCCGGGCGGATAAGAGCCACTGCGCAAATAACGTCATCAACATTCTCAATCTGCATTTTTTTCAGGAGACCGCGCATTCCGGGACTTTCGGTCTGAAAACATCCCAGGCTCAATCCAGACCGCAATAATTCTGTGACCTGCATATCGTTCTCTGGAATGATCCGAAGATCCAGGGGAGAGAGATGTTTTTTGCGATTATCCAGAAAGGGAAATTTTCGGGGTGTCAGATATCGTCCGATTAATTCCCGAACGATCTTCCCCTTCCGGATATCAAAGCGATAGATTGAGTCAGGGTGTTCCGCAACCGGTAGATATTTCCGCTCTGGAGCAGGGTTTGAGTCAGGGTAGGGGAGTTCACCTTCGACAGGGTTTGGGGAAGAGACCTTTGCTTCGGAATCTTCGGGATTCCCGGAGTTTTGATAAAGTCGGGTCACCGAGCGCAGACAATCGGTAATGATACTTAACGATCTGACCCCCAGAAGATCCATCTTTACCAGCCCCAGCGGTTCAATGGAATACATATCGAAGTGGGAGACAACAATGCCTTTTCCGGCAACCTGTAATGGGGTGTAGGCCGTGATCTGATCCGGTGCAATCAGCACCCCCCCGGGATGGATGGACTGGTGTCGGGGGAAGTCCGCAATACGTTGGGCAATTTTGAGTACCTGTTCAAATATAGCAGCATTTTTCTGGAGATCCCGACACTCCGGCAGATTTTCGATGGCCTGGCTGAGCTGGGAAATTCCATAATGAGGCAGGTATTTGGTGATGGTGCTGATTTCATCTTCCGGGAAACCGAAAGCGCGGGCAACATCCCGAATGGAAGAACGGAGCTGAAAGGTATTAAAAGTACAGATCATGGCCGTCCGATCTTCCCCGTATTTTTTGTATACATATTCCAAGACCCGATCGCGATTTTTCCAGCAAATATCCAGGTCTATATCCGGTGGGTCCTGCCTTTCCGGGTTTAAAAACCGCTCAAAATAGAGGTTATACCGCAGCGGATCCACCTGAGTAATACCAAGGACGTAGGAGACGACACTGTCCCCGGCCGACCCCCTGCCCACGCAGGGAATACCTTCCTGATGGCAATAATCCACGATATCCTTCACGATGAGAAAATAATCGGCGAAGCCCAGCTCATTAATGGTGTTCAGCTCATAGCTTAGACGGTTAATGAACTCCTGGGTAAGAGGCCGATAGCGCTGGCGGGCACCATCGAAAGCAATTTTCCACAAGTGGGAAAAACTGGTTTCTCCCTGGGGCAAATCGATTTTAGGAAAGATGGGCTTGCCCAGACTGAATTCGAAGCTACAGGCCCGGGCAATTTTCTGGGTGTTTGCCAGTGCCTCCGGGAAGTTGCCCAACAGCTCCCGCATTTCTTCCCCGGACTTCAAGTACTGGTTTTTATTGGCCGTAGTGGTGGCCTTTTCGATGAGAGTGTTCTGGTCGATTGCATGGAGTACCCGGCGAATAGATGCATCTTCTGCCTTTGCCAGGTGAACATCATTTGTGGCTACCAGGGGAATGCTGTGCTGGACCGCCAGATCTCGCAGCCTCACATTCACCAAGACATCGTTGGTGGCAAAATGCTGCAGCTCGATATAGAAATCATCCTGAAAAACCGCTTTCAGCCTGCGGCAGTACGCCTGCGCTTCATCGATCTTGCGTTTTTTGGCCAGTTGCCAGAGTTTACCTTTTTGTCCGCCGGATAATAAGATTAATCCAGTTTTGTTTCGTAGAACATCTTTTAATTCCAGTGTAAAATTTAGATGTCCGCCATCGAGATGCCCGATAGAGAGTATTTTGCAGAGATTTCGGTAGCCAAGCTGGTCTTTGACTAACAGGACCGCCTTAAAACCATCACTCAGGGTAATTTCAGTCCCGATAATCGCATGAATTCCTTCCCGTTTAGCCAGTTGATAGAATTCTATTGCGCCATACAGTGCATTATGATCAGTCAGTGCCAGGTGCTTGAATTTTAATTTTTTTGCCTGTGAAATGAGCTCCTCTAGGCTCAGGGTACCATCCAGAAGGCTATAATAGCTGTGAACGTGAAGATGTGTGAAAGAAATCATCGGTCTCTGTTTAGGGGATGAAAAATTGATTGGCTTTTAAAAATTGAGTTGGATAAATTGAAAAGCATGAAAATATGAATAATCGAGATTATTTTCATATTGGTCGTTCTGTTCAGCCTCATGAGGACATAAAACAGCTACAGAAAGTTGCTATATTTTAAAGGCCTGCAAAAAATTTATGATCGAATGAAAAAGTGGATCATACTGTCGAAGAATAATCCCGCCTGGAGGTACCTTTTCCCGGTGTTGA
>CP070707.1:718290-720834 GCA_020350205.1 bacterium | reverse complement strand
TCCGTATTTCCTGAACGCCATGGTTGCGGCTGAGGATCAAAATTTTTATCATCACCGCGGCATCGATTATGGCGCCGTCTTGCGCGCCATTTACCAGAACATTCGTGCCGCTGAGATTGTCTCCGGCGCTTCCACTATTACCCTGCAGCTGGCGCGACTGCTGCATCCGGCGGAGCGCACAATTCTCAATAAAATCCGGGAAGCCTTTTTCGCCTATCGACTGGAAGCAGGGCTGAGCAAAGCCGACATTTTAGAAGCTTACGTTAATCGCCTGCCCATGGGCGGGAATCTCTATGGCATTGAAGGGGCAGCACAGGCTTACTTCGGTATAAGTGCCGCCGATCTCACCCTGTCCCAGGCCACCTTTCTGGCTTCCATCCCCAACTCTCCCAATCGGCTCAATCCCTATCACAATCTGGATGAAATTAAAAGTCGCCAAAAAACAATTCTGCAGCGGATGGCCGCTCAGAAAATGATTCCGGCTTCCCGGATTGCCGGCGTTCTCAAGGAAGATGTTTTGCTGAAACCGCAGTCCTCTTCCTTTCTGGCTCCCCATTTGGTCTTCCGTTTAATACAGGAGCTTCCGTCTTATACCCAGACGGTTCAGACTACCATCGATCGGGACCTGCAACAGATGGTCAGTGAGCAAATCACCCAGATCCTGCAGCGCCTGAAAGGCTATCAAGTCAGCAACGCTGCGGCAATTTTGCTGGATAACCGGACCGGCGAAGTACTGGCATACGTGGGATCGGCAGATTTTTTTAATGAAGAAATTGATGGCCAATTTGATGGGGTGCAAGCTCTGCGTCAGCCGGGTTCCGCCCTGAAACCATTTCTGTATCTGCAGGCTATGGAAAAGGGTTACCATCCCGCATCGGTCATATCGGATATTCCGTCCCACTATCGGATGCCCACTGGCGTCTATAGCCCCAAAAACTATTCAGAGGATTTTCACGGACCGGTGCGGATCCGGGAAGCGCTGGCCAATTCACTCAATGTGCCGGCAGTACGCATGCTGGCAAAAATTGAAGTTGATACCTTTCTGCAGCGGTTGCACGAATATGAATTTCACTCGTTACAGCAGGACCCCGGCTATTATGGAATTGGACTGGCACTGGGAGGGGGCGAGGTCTCACTGAATGAACTCACCCGCGCTTACCTCTGCCTGGCCCGCTCCGGCAGTTTTCTCCCGCTCCGGACCATCCGTGCAATAAACGATAAACCTGTTCTGCCGGATCTTTCGGAAAAAACCATTTCTTCCCCGGTTTACAATTTTTTAATTACCCATATTTTGAGCGACCCTCATGCCCGCACCACCGAATTCGGATTCAATTCCATCCTGAATTTACCCTTCCCCTGTGCTGCTAAAACCGGCACCTCTTATAAATTTTGCGATAACTGGACCTTGGGGTATACCCGCGATTACACCCTGGGGGTGTGGGTCGGTAATTTTGATCACAAGCCCATGCTTAAAGTATCCGGGGTTTCCGGTGCCGGCCCTATTTTCGCCAACATCATGTATCAGCTCTACCGGGATAGAGAGTGGCCGGAATCGTTCACCATGCCGCCAGGAATTATCCGGGTGACTATCTGTCCACTTTCAGGAAAAAAACCTAACTCTTATTGCCCTTCCCACATGGAAGAATATATCCCGGAACGTGACTATCCCTCATATTTAAAAGGGCAATGCGACATGCATCTCAAAAGCGGGGCGGCGCGGAAGACGGTAATGCCTGCAGAATTCAAAGCCTGGGCTGAACCTCTTGGCTATGAAACTCGTTCTCCAGATAATCAGGATGTATTTCAAATCATCCACCCCAAAGACGGCACAGTGTATCACCGTTTACCCAATTTGGCACTGGAATATCAATCGTTGAACATTGAAGCCGATTGCCAGGATCCCGAGGTTTCTATCGACTGGTATCTTAACGGGGAATTTCTGCGCACTACCCGCGGAAAACACGGTTTTCTGTGGCAGATTCGGCAGGGAAACTTTACGCTGATTGGATATATGCCAGAAAATCAGGATAAATTTAAGAAAGTTAATTTTCAGGTAAAATAACTCGACCCGGATATTAAAACTTTGTATTGTCCATCAATCGCCAGGTGAATTCGGCCTTTTAAAAATTTGCGATTAGAAATTTCAACGGGATTGCGATAAGAAAAATAAAGTGTTCGACCGAGCACTCTGCGCATCAATATAAAACTGCGACTGTAAATATATTTTGTTGAGTGCTCGGGAGTTTTTATTTTTCCGCAAGACCGGCGAAATTTCAGCAAATTTTTAAACAGCCTTGATTTTTTGGTTCTTTTTTATCAAGAAAAAAGAACAAGGATAAAAATAGACATAAAATCTGGGGGTATATTTTTTCATAGAATATGAACCTCTCGGTCAGTCACTCTTTAAAGCTTGAAGTAAAACAGCATAGAAAATGAGGGGGAATCATTATGAAAACCTGTTCTATCATGACCCTTTTTATATTCTTTTTTTTCATGGCCTGCACAACATCCGATCATCCCACACAAGAAAAGGCCGCTGCTGAG
>CP070707.1:715629-718190 GCA_020350205.1 bacterium | reverse complement strand
CTGTGGCCAGTATTCCACAAGTTTTTTTGCATAGATCAAGGATTCTTCGTACTCTTTGCAATCACGGTGTAGGGTGACTAAAGCCAGCAAGATATCCCGCTCAAAGGGATAATCCTGCAATGCATTTTCAAAAACATCAAAGGCTTTTTCTGAATTCCCGGCATCATGCAGGGCTAACCCATAAATATAAGCCATATAGGGATTATCCGGACGTAATTTCATAGCCTTTTCGAAATGCTGCAGGGATTCTGATTTTCGGGCTGTCCGGGTAAGTAAAAATCCCACCGCCTGATGAACCTCTGCATTATCGGAATCTATTTTTAGAGCTTCCCGCAGGATTTCCTCGGCCTTCGTATCATTCCCCTGCTGCCGGTAAAGATCGGCAAGATTTACATAGGAAAGCATATATACCGGTTCCAGCGCAATCGCTTTACGGTAGGCTGCCTCAGCTTTTTGAAATCGACCTTGCTGGACATAAAGTACTCCCAAATTCAAATGAGATGCAGGCCTGTCCCCATTTAATTCCTGTACCCGTATATATTCGCTAAGCGCATTTTCAAAATTTTGACGTTCACTCCGGGTCATAACATTCGAAGGTACACTGGATAATGCCCGTGCAGCTTCAATTCGAACAGCTAGGACAGGATCGGTCAATAAATGTTTGGCGATATTCATGCGATCTCTCGGTTCCACAAAATCCAATGAGCGAGAGCCTGCGTAACGCAGCAAAGGGGAAGCGCTGTAAAGCTGATAGCGAAGGCTTTTGACAGCAGCCTCTGTCGGGAAGCGGTCTAATTCTGCAAGTGCTGTGGCACGCACAATATCAGACTGTGCAGTATCGCCTATCAGAAAAAGTAAGGCCTCTCCTGCTCCCGGAACATTTCGTCGCAAATCACGAAAAATTTTTCCAAAATGGGGACTCTCTACAAAATCCTGTCCATACCACTTAATAATATATTCCAGAGCCCAACCGTCTGATTTATCTGCATGACAACCCGTACAGGAATTGGGTGTTCCCAGTTCTAGCGATAAATCCGGTCGCGGGACTCGAATACTATGATCACGCCGGGGATCATTGACCATATAGGTCCGCTCCGGCATATGACAATCAGCACAACCGGCTCCGGTTGAATCCGGGTGATGAAAATGATGCTCCCGATTGCCATATTTTTCGTACAAATGGCACCTGTAACAGAGGGCGTTCCCTTGGGCATAGACTTTCCCGCTATGCGGTTCATGACAATCACTGCAAATAACATCCCGGTGGTACATCTTACTTTGGCTAAAAGAACCGTAGACATAAACTTCATCCAGTATTTGCCCGTCAGGGAAATACATCCTTTCTTCCAAAAGTTGCGGTAGATGGGTTTGCATCAGGGACTGACCGTGAACATAATCTTCCTCAATCACCTGCCGCCGTGAATGACAGCGTGCACAGGTTTCGATCTGGGAGGATGGGCCTAAAGGGGCGGTGCGGACCGCATTTCCTGACTGGTTATTAAACACCCAGGTTCCCTGATTTGGATCTTTCAGTCGTACTGCCAGTCCCATATAAGAATAATTCCGGACATCCTGACCCTGCTCTTTTGCCCTGGCCCAGGTCAAATGTTCAGATCCCGGCCCATGGCAGGCCTCGCAGGAGACATCAATTTCAAACCATTCGGTACGATAAAGATCATTTGCCAGATCGTAGTTTTTTCTCAAATTGGTGGAATGGCAGTCGGCACACATATAATTCCAGTTCTGAAAACTGCGTGTCCAGTGAAGGATATCATCGGGTTCGATACGTTCATTATCATAGATATGGAACCAGCGCTGTCCCCCCTGTGATTTTGGACGGGTGTCCCAGCATAACGGAAGCACCTGAATATATCCCCGTTCAAATTCAATCAGATACTGTTGAAGTGGGCGCACCCCAAATACATATTTGATCTCAAATTCCTGAATTTTCCCATTTTTACCTTCGGTTTCCACCAAAAACTGCTTCCCCTTCTTAAAAAAACGAGAAGTAACACCAAGGTGAGTAAATTGCACATTATTAAAATCGCCTAAAACAGTCTTCTCACTCACTTCCTGCATGGCAAGATCATGGTCGGATCCCATCCATAGTTCCGCTTCCCTTTCATGACATTTCCGGCAGGAATCCCTTCCAACAAAATGATAGGTCAAAGCTTCAGCATTTATCTCTCTGACCCGTCCTACAGATGATGCTTTTTCCTCGGCTGATTTTTCACAACTCATCCAGATTACCGGAAATATCAAAGTATAAATAACCTTGATCAAAGCGGAATTCGGAATGATATATCTCATATTTTATTTTATCTCAGATTAGGGTTGATAAATCTCTTCATCATAAGACAAATTAAAAAATTTACATTTAGAGAATAATAATTTATTCAACGGCCGTCTTAATACCAAGCATAAGAAACGAAAATATTATATGCAAAAATAAATATATTTTTAATTTCGTTCAGGTAAATCGGGGCAGCAGGAAAATTTAAACCATGGGTTGACTAATATTGGACTCTAGCATTGTATGTACCGAGTTTAAATAACCAAGT
>CP070707.1:712967-715529 GCA_020350205.1 bacterium | reverse complement strand
ATCCCAATCCTTTTAATCCGGAAACCCACATTAAGTTTAATATTCCGGTGGAATCGAAAGTATCAATAAAAATTTATAATATCCTCGGACAGGAAATTATTGAGTTAACAAGCGGGAATCGAATACCCGGTTTTTATGAAATAGTATGGGAAGGTAAAAATAAGAATCATCAAAGCGTAGCGAGTGGTATGTATATATATCAAATTTATGCTCAATCGGTAGACGGCACTCAAAGATTTGTTCAAAGCAAAAAGATGCTCCTGCTCCATTAGTAGTCATCCGGACAGATTTTTGAAGCCCGAAAATAGCCACAAAGAACTTCTCAGAATTTGAAATTTAATGTGTCATAAATATCTCCGAGCTTAGGCTTATGATTCATTTTAAAAGTATTAAATATACAGGCTTGAAGTGCCCTGTATTTACCTGGAAATAATCCCTTCGGGATAAATCGGGGTTCAAGATTGCCCCAATTCCCATATTGATTCCCAAAACACTTTTAATATATAGCATCTTAAATTTCCGTTTTCGTTTTAATGATCTTAAAATTTACGGAAACAGGTCGATTGTAATATTTATAGAATACTCAATTAAGATTTTCAGTTTGATTTTCAGGAATGAAAATGTCAGGAAAAAAAAAACTAAAAGACCAGGGCAGTACTAAACTCAAGTCCCGAAATCAGCGTTCCAAGCTCTCTGGAAGTAAAAAAAGCAATATTAATCCTGCTGATAATTCCCTCAGACATTCTGAAGATCAACTACGAAATCTTTCTGCTCACTTGCAGACCCTCAGGGAGAGAGAACGTTCACGCTTATCACGTGAGATTAATGAAGAATTGGGACAAATATTATCGATATTGAAATTTGACCTTAACTGGATTGAAGAGAATTTAAATGAAAACCAAAATGCAGTTCGGGAAAGAGTACAATCCATGTCAAAGCTTATCGCAGCGGTTATTGAATGGGTGAGGCGAATATCGCAGGAATTGAGACCCAGTTTGTTAGATACTCTCGGTTTGGTACCTGCTATTGAATGGGAACTGAATGAATTTAAAAAACGCACCGGGATAAGCTGTGAATTCAGGTCACATCAGGCTGAAATTACTTTAGGTGAAAACATCTCAACTGTAATATTTCGAATATTACAAGAGATCTTGAGCAATATTTTTATGCATGCTCAGGCAAAGAGTGTTAAGGTCTCTTTAGATATCAGAAAAAAACGGTTAATATTAAGCGTGGGAGATGAAGGAGCAGTTATCCCGGATGGTAAGCGGCTGGATAATCGCTCAATTGGTCTATTTAGTATTCAGGAACGGGTTCGTTTTTTAAATGGCAAAATTAATATTGTAGTTGAAGAAAATAAAGGTGTCAATGTAACGGTTGAATTACCGTATAAACAGGATGGGCTTAAATATGATTAATTTATTTATTGCCGATGATCATACCATGTTTCGGGAGATGTTAAAAGAAGCTATTTCGCAGGATCCTGAACTTGTTATTCAAGATGAGGCAAATGACGGTGAGGAAGCGCTACAAAAATTATTGAAGATGGATTTTGATGTAGCGATACTGGACATCGCCATGCCGGGAATGACGGGACTCGATGTACTCAAAGAAGTGATTAAAATAAAACCTGATCAAAAAGTCTTAATGCTGAGCATGTACTCTGAGGATCAGTATGCAGTAAGGGCCTTTCGTGCCGGAGCATTTGGGTATATAACCAAAAGTGAAGCGACCAAGGAATTATTAAATGCTATTCATAAAGTGGCCTCGGGTGGTAAATACATCAATAGTCAGGTTGCCGAGCAACTGCTTTTTAAAATGACACAGGAACCTGAAGCAGAAACTCATCTGGAATTATCGGAGCGGGAATATCAGGTAATGCAGATGATTGCCCTGGGATATACTGTTAAGGAAATTGCCAGTGGACTTAATCTGAGTGTGAGTTCAATCAGTACCCTGCGAACTCGAATGTTAAAAAAGATGAAAATGAGTAATAATGTTGAGGTAACCCAATATGTACTTAAAAATAATTTACTGGAATAGCAAGGTTAAATACAAAATCAGTTAAACTGGAAATATTCTTTAGTTCTTGTCATAATTAACTATTCAAAATTTAAATCGCATTCTCCTAAAAAAAAGAAATATTATTCTACAAATAACCAACCGTCCCTACGGGATTGGCCAGCCGGACAGGAGTTGCCGGGCTAATCTCAAATGTCCCTGGCGGGACATGAAATGACTTTATTCCTTCATTGAATCCAGACTCCTGACTCCTGAATCCTTTTCTCATATCTTCTTGTAATCTTGTCTACTTGTTATTTTAACAAAATCATCTTCTTCACTTCCCGATAGTTGCCTGCCTGAATTCGATAGTAATAAATGCCTCCAGGCATTTCAGCGGCGTTCCATTGTTTACTATAGAGACCAGAATACAGAAAAGCAGAAAGCAGGGTCTCCACTTCTTCTCCTAAAATATTATAGATTTTGAGTGTTACCTCGCAGGATTTTGGGAGATTGAATTTAATGATGGTCATTGGATTAAAAGGATTGGGATAATTCTGG
>CP070707.1:710286-712867 GCA_020350205.1 bacterium | reverse complement strand
TGGATATGCTCCGGGAAAGGGCAAAGCTACTACCTCGAATAAGTTTCTCGGAGAAAAAGAGATTTATAATGTCACGTATACAATTGATTCGAATGGATTACGTGTTGCACCCCCGTACAAAAATAAAGAAAACAGCGAATGTATCCTTTTTTTTGGCGGCTCTGTCACCTTTGGTGAAGGACTTAATGATAATGAAACAGTGCCGTATAGAGTCGGCATAAAAACCCGGGGGGAATTCAGGATTTACAATTTCAGCTTTCATGGATACGGACCTCATCAGATGCTGGCAGCTATCGAACATGATATGGTAGACACTATTATTAAATGCAAACCAGAATATGCCATCTATCAGGCAATTGTTAACCATGTTGATCGCTCTGCCGGCTTATCTTCCTGGGACCGGCACGGGCCACGGTATATACTACAGTCAGACGGGTCAGTAAAAAACAAGGGTCATTTTAATGACGATAAAATTGACGGAGGAATAGGACAGAAGATCAGAAATGAGATGGAAAAATCATTGCTCTATAAAAAATATTTTGACGGGAACGAAGCGGTCAGCAGAGCACACATAGAGTTGTTTGTCGCGATTATCGATAAATCAAGGCGTTTGCTGGAAGAGCGCTATCCAGGCCTCAAGTTTCATATGATTCTCTGGGACAGACCTGAACGGAACCGTAAACTGATTATTGATCTTTTGAATGAAAAGGATGTTCCCCTTCATCTCATTGAAGAAATATTGCCTCATTATCCAGAAAACAGATCAATGTATGAAATAAGTCCTCCCTATGATACTCACCCGAATGCTCACGCCAATGAACGCATCGCTGATTACATCATTACCCACATCTTGAAGAAATAAGTACGCTGAAAGAAGGCCCTGTGTCTCAGATACCCTCTTTCATGCCGTTAGAGCCATTTATGCTTCTTTCTCGTTCAGGGAAACTCTGCGCCAGGAAGAGCTTTTTGAACTGTGAAGCTTCCAGTCTAAATTCTTCAATCCGATTTCCTCTTCAGATTCATGCTTCAAAATAAATCGAAGAAGCAAGACCTGACCCTGGTGCTGCAGCGAGCGGTTTCCCATCCCTGTCAGGCCCATGACATCTGTTGGG
Organism: bacterium; assembly: GCA_020350205.1. Classification (GTDB taxonomy): domain Bacteria; phylum Calditrichota; class Calditrichia; order RBG-13-44-9; family RBG-13-44-9; genus RQOF01. Next base: position 711,755 of record CP070707.1, on the reverse strand, counting down.
CCTTTACCTAAAATAAACCGTCAACATACCGTCCACCCTCGGTATAAAGGGATAATTATGGCGCAGCCAGCCAGTGAATTCTCCTTCCGTGGCTCTTCTGAAAAGACCTGTGCCCCACCGCCGCTGCAGAATGATCCCTTCTTCTTCATACATTTCGTTCCCCACTCGCGCCACGGGGCCACAGTCCAGGCATTCCTCATCGCACAATAATTCCGGTGGTGACCACGGATAAGGACAACCGAATCCGCCTATGCCGCACATCACATCCTGGTAATCCCAGAACACATCAGGTGTTCCTGACTCATCTGTCATGTCAAGCACAAGCAAGCCGCGCGACTCTCCATCAGACACGAACACCACCATGCGCGCCCTGACAATGTCGTTCCTGCCCGCGCACACTTCCACCTCATCAGAGCCTATGTAATCCAGGTTAACGGACCAGTATCCCGCCTCTCTACCGTCTATATCAAGGACCTCTCCGACAAACCGGGTGCCGTAACGCGTATCTCCGATGTCGCGCCCTTTAGCAACCTCCACACCCTTGAAGATGAAATCCATTGCTCCTGCGGTTGATCCCACAAGCAGCATAGTGCCAGCAGCCAGACTAAATAGTACCCCTTTCATCGGTCCCTCCTTCTGCTTCAGTATGCCTGTTGTTTGACGGCGCCCTCCCGCCGTCATTGTGACAGTTCATAAATTACTTCTCCATCATGATTAAACTTTAGCAAAATTATTTTCGTTGTCAATATTTCTTTATCAATTACAAACGACTCTGGGTATGGGCTTAAAAGTGTAAAGCTCTGTATCGCCATGGATCCTTTGAATGGGTGGCCCCTGCCGGTTCTTCTTCCTGAACTGCTCCTTCAGCCTCCTGAATCCCGGCTCGCAAATCAAATCACAGTAATCGGGGGATGTGGTACTATTAATTGATGAAACCACTGGTTCGCTGCAGCTGGCTCCTCCCTCTTATCAGCGGCGGGATGGTCCTCATCTGTCTTGTCTACTGCCGCATATGGTGGACGCCCCACCCGATGAACTTCAGTGACCCTGACGAAAGCATAATCTGCTGGATGTTCTGCAGAACGATGAACAACGCCTGGTTTTCTCTGGGAATCATATTAGCTCTGTTATCAATAACCGGGGCTTTCATGATGCGCTCAGAATCAAGACACGGAAAGACATTTGCTATCGTTGCGGGCATCCTACTTCTCCCCATTGGATTAATAAACTTCATTCCAAAACTTATTTCAAAAAACAAAATCCTTTAGTAAATTACACTGGTATGCGTTGTTAATAATAATCCGGATTTTTTTTAAAAATTCAGTAAAATTTTGCCCTGAAATATACAGAAAAAAAATCCCTAACTAACATTTTTAATGTACTAAAATAAAAAAACGTGTGTGTAAAAGTGAAATTTTGTTGGACCGTTTTTTTTTTATTTTTGTGAACTGTCTGATTTAATTGAGTAA
>CP070707.1:707523-710186 GCA_020350205.1 bacterium | reverse complement strand
ATCCGATAGGAATTACCCTAAAGACCGGCGATTACGTCATCGTGGAAGTTGATAGGGGTGAGGATGCCGGGATTGTCATAGCACTGGGACGTGTGGTAACCCTGAAGGAAATTGAAGCAACGCCGCCGCAACTCATGCGTTTAGCAACAGTTGCTGATGTTGAGAAAATAAAGACTAACCGGGATGATGAAGAAAAAGCATTCGAAGTGTGTAAAGAAAAGATTGCCAATCACAATTTAAACATGAAACTGGTAGATGTTGAATACCAGTTCGACCGCAATAAACTGACCTTTTATTTTACCTCCGATCAGCGGGTGGACTTCAGACAGCTGGTCCGGGATTTAGCCGCCAAGTTCCGTACCCGGATTGAGCTGCGGCAAATTGGGGTTCGCGACGAAGCCAAGCGAATCGGGGGATATGGAACCTGCGGTTATAAATTGTGCTGTAATACATTCATGAGAGAATTTGAGACCATTACCACCCAGTATGCCAAAGAGCAGCTGCTCCCCATGAATCCCTCCAAATTATCAGGCGTGTGCGGACGGTTGAAGTGTTGCCTGGCCTTTGAAAAGCTTTTTTATATCTCCGAACTCGAAAAATATCCTGAAATCGACCAGGCAGTAAATACACCACAGGGATCGGGTGTGGTGGATAAAATCGATATCTTCCACGGCCTGGTGTATGTCCGATATCCCAATGATGAATTGGAAAAGTACCGCCTGGATGATCTAAAAAAGTTCGAAGTGTGAACGCGGTGGAAGGATTTCATCATTGACCGGAAAAAAGAAATTTCTGATAACCAGCGCTCTCCCCTATGCCAACGGTCCCCTTCATCTGGGACATCTCGCAGGTGCTTATCTGCCGGGTGATATCTATGCACGCTTTTGCCGGCTTAAAAAACGGGACACCCTTTACATCTGCGGTTCCGATGAACATGGTGTCCCCATCATGCTGCGCGCCCGCAAAGAAGGCCTCTCACCCCAGGATATTGTGGACCGCTATCACTTTATGAACGAGAAGAGCTTCAAACAGTTTGGAATGTCTTTTGATTATTATGGGCGAACCTCTTCAAAGACCCATCAGCAGATCAGCCAGGAATTTTTTAAAAAACTTGCCGAAAAAAAACTGTTTATTCTGAAAACCGATCAACAACTGTATGATCCAAAGGCAAAAATTTTTCTGGCAGACCGTTTCGTACGGGGCACCTGCCCGGTATGTGGCTATCAGGATGCGTATGGTGATCAGTGCGAACGCTGTGGTTCTTCCTTGAGTCCGGCCGATCTGATTAATCCCCGCAGTGCCATCACCAATGAAAAACCGGTGCTGAAGGAAAGTACCCACTGGTACCTGCCACTGGCCAATTTCCAGCCACAGCTGGAAGGATGGATTGCGAAGCATCCGGAGTGGCGTTCCAATGTTCTGGGTCAGATTCAAAGCTGGTTCAAGCATGGTCTGAAAGATAGGGCTGTCACCAGGGATTTATCCTGGGGTGTGCCAATCCCTAAAAAAGTCGCTGAAAGTGCTCATACAGACTCCACTGGCAAAGTTCTGTATGTCTGGTTTGATGCCCCGATAGGCTATATATCAGCCACCAAGGAATGGGCAGAGCAGAAAGGGCAACCGGAACTCTGGCAGGAGTACTGGATGGACCAGCAGAACACCCAACTGGTTCATTTCATCGGAAAAGATAACATCGTCTTTCACTGCATCATTTTCCCGGCAATGCTCATGGGGCATGGGGACTATGTTTTACCTGAAAATGTCCCCGCTAATGAATTTCTCAATATAAAAGGTTTGAAATTTTCCACCAGCCGGGGATTCGCGCTGTGGGTCGATGAATTTTTGGAAAAATATCCGGCTGATTCTCTGCGCTACAGCCTCGCCATCAATATGCCGGAGACCCGGGATGCGGAATTTTCCTGGGAGGAATTTCAGGCGAAGCATAATAATGAACTGGCAGATATTCTGGGAAATTTTATCAATCGAACGTTTACGTTTATTCGTAACTATTATGAAAACAAATTACCCCGTCGCAAGCAGCTGGACGAACTGGACAATGAACTGATTAGTAAATTGAACGCGGGAAGGAATGCCATCGGAAATCTCATCGATCAATTTCAATTTAAGGAAGCCACCAAACAATTAATGGATGTTGCGCGCTTTGCCAACAAATATTTTAATGATCAGGAGCCATGGCGGACCCGAACAGAAAATCCCGAGAAATGCGGTACCACCCTGAACCTTTGTACTCAGGCGGCCTATTCCCTGGCCATTCTGATGAATCCGATCCTGCCGTTCACCTCGGAAAAAATATGGAAAATGCTCCAACTGAACTCGAAAATTGAGTGGGAGGATATTGGTCAACTTCAACTCGATGATGGCCATCCACTGGGAGAAATCGAAATACTCTTCCAAAAGATTCCCGACAAAACCATTCAGAGAGAAATAGATATTTTACAAAAAATGCAGGAAAGCAACGATCAACCTGAACAAAAAGAGATAAGAAAAAATATGATTACAATTGATGATTTTAAGAAGATCGAATTAAAAACGGCTAAAGTCCTCGCCGCCGAAAAAATTGAAGGAGCAGACAAATTACTAAAGTTGCAGATCGAAGTGGGTGAAGAAAAACGGCAACTTGTCGCCGGAATTGCGCAGCATTA
>CP070707.1:704736-707423 GCA_020350205.1 bacterium | reverse complement strand
ATAATAGGGTTTAGGGGTTAGGGTTTAGGGGTTAGGGTTTGATACATAAGTTTATTTTAAATGATTTAATTCAAAAATAATCTGCGATAATTTTAATAATCCCCACCAAAGATTGCACTTTAATGGGGATTATTTCTCTTTTTTAAAATATTATTTTGGGACAATAGTCAATTTTTTTTCTTTTGTTTTATTATCCTTTATCCGTTCCTTTACGCCACCGCGGTCTGTTTTTCCTCTTCCTGAAGTTCCCCATTCAGGTAGGCTTCATAAGCGGAGAGATCCAGCAGGCCATGGCCGGAGAGATTAAACACGATGGTTTTCTCTTTTCCTTCCTCCCGGGCGTTCTCGGCTTCCAGGATAGCTGCCTGGACCGCATGGGAAGATTCCGGAGCCGGTATCAATCCTTCGGTCTTGGCAAACAACATCGCTCCCTTGAATATTTCCAGCTGCCCCAAGGCTTCTGCCCGGATCAGATTGTGGGTCAGCAAAGCGCTCACGATGGGAGAGGCCCCATGATAGCGTAAACCGCCGGCATGAATACTGGGGGGAATGAATTCGTGTCCCAGGGTATGCATTTTCATCAACGGGGTCATCCCCACCGAATCGCCGAAATCGTATTCCACTTTGCCCTGGGTAAGGGTGGGACAGGAGGAGGGTTCCGCGGCAATGATATCGATGTTTTTACCGTGAATTTTATCCCTCACAAACGGCATGGCCAGTCCGGCAAAATTGCTACCACCGCCATGACATCCGATCACCACATCCGGATAATCCCCTGCCAGTTCAAACTGTTTCTGAGTTTCCAGTCCGATAATGGTCTGATGCAGAATCACATGGTTCAGCACACTTCCCAGGGAGTATTTGGCATGGGGAGTTTTCACAGCCTCTTCAATCGCTTCGGAGATGGCGATTCCCAGGCTTCCCGGACAATCCGGATCCTGCTCCAGAATCTTGCGACCGGCATCGGTCCGGTTAGAGGGGGATGGATAAATCTCGGCCCCGAACAGGTTCATCATGGTTTTCCGGTAAGGCTTCTGATGATAACTGACCTTCACCATATACACGGTACATTCCATGCCAAACAGATGGCAGGCATAGGCCAGAGAACTGCCCCACTGCCCTGCCCCGGTTTCGGTGACCAGTTTTTTGGTACCTTCCAGTTTATTGAAATAAGCCTGGGCAATGGCGGTATTCGGTTTGTGACTGCCGGTGGGAGAAACTCCTTCGTATTTGTAATAAATTTTTGCCGGAGTGTTGAGTGCCCTTTCCAGTCGGGAGGCCCGGATCAGCGGGGTGGGCCGGTAAATCTGATAGGCTTCCCGCACCGGATCCGGTATTTTAATTTCCCGCTGCGGACTCATCTCCTGCTCGATGAGTGACATCGGAAAAATGGGCGCCATATCATCCGGGGAGATGGGTTGTTTGGTTCCGGGATGGAGAGGGGGATCCATCTGGAAAGGCAGATCTGCCAGGATATTATAATAGTGGGTGGGAATTTGATCCTCATTGAGGTTGATTCGATTTTTCATGACACGCTCCTTTAGTAATAAAGTAAAATAAAAAACCCGCTGCGGGAGGGCAGCGGGTTTATGATGAATTAAATTAAATTAATTTTAAATCAGAAGATACATGTCACCCACTGCCGGTTCAGGCACCACCACCACCAGAGATTTTTGTGGGTGAATGAGTTCATAATAACCTTACCATTAAAGTTGTTTGAGAAAATATATCGAAAAATTGCTCAGAACAAACATTTTTTAAAAAATTTTCTACAATTTTCTGGATTACCCGGAATCAAAAAAACCTTGATTCGCTGGGGAAAGATGCGTATTTTTGCTGCGCCAAAACAAGATCAAAGATAAAAGATCAAAGATTAAGGATGAAGATCAAGGGCTCAAGGAAAACTATCATTGATAATGAACAATTGAATTTTCTTTTGTCTTTTGTCTTTTGTCTTTAATCTTTGATCTTTAATCTTGTATTTAAGGAGAGGTGGCCGAGTTGGCTGAAGGCGCTCGCCTGCTAAGCGAGTGTAGCGGCTAAAACCGCTACCGAGGGTTCGAATCCCTCCCTCTCCGCCAATAAATACAAGTTAGAAGTACAAAGCGAGAGGTGAGAAGTTCCTGAAAGGCAATTGGGTTATTACTTCTAACCCATCAGTTCTAACTTCTCACTTATATTTTCTGGAGGGCTAGTCCTAATTGGTAAGGTGGCGGTCTTGCCACGAAAGTGGTTACTTCGTAAAAAATTGCTGCGATTGGATTAGCCAGGGAGAGGAGCTTTTAGAGTAATAACCGGAGGGCTAGTCCTAATTGGTAAGGCGGCGGTCTTGAAAACCGCTGCGCGCAAGCGCTTGGGGGTTCGAGTCCCTCGCCCTCCGCTCCCTTAAGTCTCGTAAATACAGCATCTTACGAGGCTTCTTTTTTTCGTTCATTTCGCTCATTTTCCCCTAACAATTTCGCGTCGGGATATATTCGGGAAATTTCAAATTTACCCCTTAAATTATTCATCATTTTCACCCGGTAGGATGACGTCAGATGGGAATATCGCTCCACCATTTTCAGGGTGCTATGCCCCAGGATATACTTTAAGGAGATAAGGTCTCCCCCATTCATCACGTAATGTGAGGCGAAGGTATGTCGAAGGTCGTGGAATTTAAAATCAGAAATTCCCGACTTCTCCAGTGC
>CP070707.1:701946-704636 GCA_020350205.1 bacterium | reverse complement strand
CCAGATCCGGCATCAGCTCATTCCACAACATAATGCGCTGACCCTCTGCCAGAAATTTTCGGGCAGCTTCTCGTACACCGTCCATGTGCCGGACATCGTCCACCAGAATCGGAAGAGAGGTGATCCGTTTCTCACAGGAAAATATTTTCTGGGCTAGCGGAAGAGGCAACAGAACCATAGCATTATCCATTGCCTTGAAGGGAAGTTTTATAATTCCCTGCACGGGCACAATAGCAGCGGCCAGCTGTCCGTGGTATCCCTGCCCATAGACTACCAGGCTATCTCCAATATCAGCCTGCAGCATCGCAGCCAGGCCGGATCCGATCAGCATACCCCGGGAATTTTCAGCTAAATACTCGCCCTTTACCAGTTTATCCCGGGTACGGGTGATCTCATTTTCCCGCTCCGGGTCAATTCCGATCACCTGTGAAACCTTGGTAATCGTCTGGTGTGAAATCAATGCATAGGCTTCCAGGCGGGGACTGAGATGGGTCACATTCGGAATCTTTGAAATGGCAGTAAGGGTATCTTCATGAATGATTATGCTTTCATCCAGCGAGCGTTTGTCCCAGTATTCCTCTCCCTGAACCTGCAGATAGCCGGTGAACAGTTTGGCCGAAGAATCGATCATATAGCTATAGGAACCCAGCTGGGCCGAACGCATCAGGGCCGCCAGGATCACTGCAAAAAATACCGATGCCGCTACGATAATCGTGCGTTTCTTATTTCGCCAGATGTTACGCCAACTTAAGGAAAAGTACATTCTTGAACCTTTAATTTAGTCTCTTATTTAATTTCTATCAAAAACAAACGTCGAATATCGAACATCGAACACTGAACACCAAAGTATAAAACAAAAGTGTTATATATTCCTGTTAGTACGTTTATGAATATCAAGTTTCATTCTATCTAGATTTTTTTGAGCTGTTTGAATACTTTTTACAAATATTGAAATTAGTTCAATGTTTTCTTGTAATGTCTTTGTTGCATCGCTATTTGATTTAATTAAACCAGCATGATGAATTACTTTAATACACATTTGAGTTTCTCTCAATTCTTTTAATGCAATTTTCATTTTGTGGATAAAGTCTTTTCTGGACTCCCCACTCTGTGCCTCCCCATAATTTAAGGCTGGTGATGTACCGGATCGAATCAATTGCTTTGCGAGATGCAAACCTGTTAATGTTTTTGGCAAACTCTCGCTAGTTTTAATTATGAGTACTGCAAATGAAATTAATCTCTCCTCAAGATCATATTTACGTTTCTGATCACCATTTATGATCATTCCTCCCTCCGCATATTTAGTTCAAAGATCGATGTTAATAAACTATAACTTCGATGTTCAGTGTTCGATGTTCGTTATTCAATATTCATTTTTTAACCTCTTTCCCTGAACCCTAAATCCTAAATCCTAAACCCTTTCTTTTTATCTAATCCGTTTCATATTCTGCTGCGAAAAAAAGGACTCCTCGATATCAACATTAAATTTGATCTCCAGATAATCCATAACGGTTTTTTGCCCCGGTTCATCCAGGGGAATCATTTCCCAGTGGCAGGGAATGGTTCTTCCCCCCATCTTTTTTACCTGGCTTCCGATCATCGATTTGATGAGTACCAGATCTTCATCAAAATAATCCGCCCGCAGCTGCAAATACTCATCTTTGGAAATCCAGGTCTTAATTTTTCCCCACACTACCCCCGCTTCAGGTTTAGGTGTTAAATCTATTTTATAACACAGATATCCTCCCATCTCTTCCTCTCCTGCCAGCGAATGGGTATAATCTTCCACAATGGATGATTGCCGAACCAGATCGTCATTGGTAAAGTCCGATCCCATCCAGGATTGCAGCATCATGGAAGGAGGCAGTTTAATGACCCGGTTAACCGAAGGAACCCAATTCCATACTTCCCGTTTGCGTTTCAGGGTTACCATGCCACGCTCCTTGGCCGGTTCGGTGATCAACAGCAGGGCATAATCTGGTTCCAGCGACCAGATTTTCATGGTCATTTCCCGCGACCAATCCGGTTTAACAATCTTCATTGTAATTTCCGAATAACTGCTGTTGGCGCGTATCAGGTCATTGGCCTTTTCCACAATCTCGGTGGCATCCTGGGAAAAAACGGCTTTTATAAGCATTACAATAATGATCCATTCGCCTTTGAGAAAATATTTCATGCTTATCTCCTTTATCGTTTCCATGATACTTGTTACTTGTTACTCGAGACTGGATACTGGATTACGGAAACCGGAGGCAGGAATCTGGAGACCGGAAAATAAATCCCGAAAACCTCTGAACAATTCATCTTCCTTATACCTTGTCTTTTGTCTTTTGTCTTTTGTGCTTTTTACTTTGTACTTTGTACTTTATACTTTGTACTCCCTTCCCCAAATCTCTACTCCATCTCTGCGGGAACCGTCAAAGGTCAAACAAGAGCAAGCGACCAGTCATCGGTTATCAGATTTTTTAAATTCATAAATCGATATTCAAAATTCTTTTTCACGGAACCCTAACCCCCAAATCCTTTACCCTACAGTTTTATTCCCTCAATCATACTTTCCAGCAGCACCTGATACCCTTGGCGGATATTCATGGCTTTGCGATCCAGGATCCATTGCAGCATGATCCCATCTAAAGCTCCAATAAGAATGGAAGCCACTATCGTACTATCCATTTCCCTGAATACGCCCT
>CP070707.1:699139-701846 GCA_020350205.1 bacterium | reverse complement strand
GAACAGAATTTCCCCAATCCTTTCAATCCATCTACCACCATCAGATTCCAGGTCCCCAGAAACGCACAGGTAAAATTGACCGTCTTCAATATGCTCGGTCAGAAAGTGCGGACTTTGTTAAATGAAGCGATGGGACCGGGTTACTATGATGCGGTTTGGGATGGACGAAACGACACAGGCGTAAATGTGAGTTCTGGTGTCTACATTTACAAATTTGAAGCCGGAAATTACACCAGAGTAAGAAAAATGATGTTCTTGAAATAGTCCAGGATCAAACTATTTTTTTGGAAAGGAGAGATAACAAAAACTCTGAATAATTTTATATTCAAATATGAACAGCATCTAAATAGATAATGTCCTGGGGCGATATGTGGGCCGGTAATTGTTGAATAACAAGGCAGCCCTGGTCAGTCTTTAGACTGCTCGGTCCTAATGAAATAATCATTGTCCAGTTCTCTATTTGGATAGACTGTTATAAGTTAAATAAAAAAAGCCTCCAGGTTATGGAGGCTTTTTTATTGCATGCAGGAGTCCTGCGAAGGAATCGCATGGGGAAAATCCTGGTTATTCTTGTATTAAATAATCATATCTGATTGCAGGACCGGGAAAGACCAATTATTAAAAACAACAATAATAAAAAAACCTCCCTTTTTCGGAGGTTTCTTCGTAGCGCGTACGGGAGTCCTCCCAAGGAGTCCCTTCGGGAGAACCCGTGTTATCCGCCAGCTGGTGGACGTCCTAGAACACTTCCGTATTTATAAATAAAAACCTCCCAAGAATTGGGAGGTTTAATGGTAGCGCGTACGGGAGTCGAACCCGTGTTACCGGCGTGAGAGGCCGGCGTCCTAGACCACTAGACGAACGCGCCATACTCAAGGCAGTCGATGAAAACCGTGCTATTCCGACGTTGAATTGTCAGGACGTCATAGATCACTAGACATACACGGCAATCAGGGCGATAAATTTAGTGAACTCCTTTTCTAAAATCAACTGCTAACAAATTTGTCATTTAAAAAAATCACCTGATCGAATGACCAGGTGATGAATAGGTATATTGCATCTGAAAATTAAATTGGACCAGGCTTTATCCACCAAGAAGTAACATGAGTCGTCGTGAGAACCTCAGCATTTATCACTGACCGACTAAAAGAAAAATCGTAAAAACACCAATCCGCGGGTACTGATCAGGCTATCCTTAATCTCCAGTGAAGAATCCGAAATATCTGTTGAGATGCTTGCGTACAAAAGTTGTGCTTCGGCACCGACGCAGAAACTGTTGGAGAAAAAGTATTCACCGCCAATCGCCGGTGCTATAAAAAATCCCGAGGCTGTCACTTCATCGGTGGTGGTGGTGCCGCCAAAAGTCTCCTCTTCTTTCAGTTTCAGACTGAGATAACCTACCCGAGCGCCATAATACAGAGTAGATGACTTCATCATCGATTGGGGGAAAACACCTACACCAAATCTGTACTGGGTGGCAGTGTTTTCTTGTTTATCCGAGTTTAGTTCGACAGTATTCTGACCGCGGTAGAAACCCACTTCCGGTTCCAGCCGGAATGATTCTGAAAAAATAATGGGTACGGTAATACTCTGATTGTAGGCATTCCCTTCCGATCCGCCAAATTCAAATATCTGATGAATGTCAACCACAGAAACCCCAAGACCCCAGCCACTGGTAGGTTGGGCATGAGCAAATGCAAAAAAGAATACGATTATGAATAATACCAAAACTGCTGAATTCTTAAACATTATTACCCTCCTGATTTTGTTTGCAAATATTTAAAATGTTAATCTCCCTTTACCGGATGAACCTGGTCCAACGTATTCATTCCATGATTTAGCCTACACATCATCGGCATTTTGGCAGGTATCTTTAAAATCCCTGATTTGAATGGATTTTTCATCTCATTACCGCGGAGAACGTTACATTCACCAAAAATGATTATTTTCTTGATCTTTAAGGATCGGAGTTTTATAATTGTTTAACTTTATAGAATTTTATTGAAAATCACATAAAATCTTTTAATTTTGCAGGAAAGAATTACTTCATTTTTAAACGAAAAGGATTCACAAATCAGTATGCTTAATAAAGTTAGATTTAAATCATCAAATCAGAATACCATAACATCCTTCGATCAATAATCAGAGAACTTTCCCATAAATAACAAACGCTTCATTCAGTCAAACAAGGAGGATGACACATGAAAGTATTTAGATGTATCCCATTCATCGGTTTAGTCCTGATCATTATGGGTGGCGTACTGCCCGCGCAATCTTCCGGGACCTGGGGAATTCGTGGCGGGGTGGGCACGGACATTGGAGGAGGATTGGCTTTTGGCGGTGGCATAAATTATCAATTTCCAGTGAATCAGAATTACTGGGAGATAGGACCGGTATTATTCATCAGCCACACTGAAGAAACTACAGAAGAATACAATACTTATATCGAAACAACCGATCTGACGGTCTTCGGTGTGATGGCCAATTATCTGATTAATTATCAACCCAGCGGACAGGGCGCTTTTTTTCTGGTGGGTTTAGGTTTGGCCGGAATCAGTGTGTCCTGGGAAGAAGAAAGCCCGGATGATATCAGTTTGGGTACCCCGCTTCCCGGTGGCGGCAGTAAACAATCCGAAGAAGGGACCGCCGGGGGAAGTGTACTGAATGTTGGAGTTGGTTATAAATTTGCCGGAAAAGTGGATGTCCG
>CP070707.1:696304-699039 GCA_020350205.1 bacterium | reverse complement strand
GGATCGTCGAGACGATGGCCCATCAGATTACCGTTATCAATCCCGCTGGCCAAGTTCTGAGAACCCATGGCACGCGGGGAACCAGTCCCGGTGAATTCAATTTTCCCACATTTATCTGGATTGATAAAAATGGCCTGGTATATATTGTCGATTCCATGAACTACAGAATTCAGGTTCTGAACCTGCAGGGTAAACTTGTTTCTTTTTTCGGAGAGGCCGGAGATGCCAGCGGCTATTTTGCCCGGCCCAAAGGGATTGCCACAGACTCTCATGGCAATATCTATGTGGTGGATGCTCTGTTTCATACCGTCCAGATATTTAATCGAGAAGGTCAGTTTTTATCAAATTTTGGCGAACAGGGTCGTGAGCCCGGTCAATTCTGGTTACCCGCAGGCATTTATATTGATGATCAGGACAGAATTTATGTAGCGGACAGTTACAATTCACGTATCCAGATATTCCAGTTAGTCCCGGGAGGAATGGATGAGAATTAACCCGCAGCTGCTTTTCGTGCTATTTTTTATATCAGGCATCATACATGCCCAGGATATCGCCAATACCGTTCATAATTTATCCGTGAGCGGACCCGGAACGATCAAAGCCAGCAGCGAGAGCGAAATCTGTATTTTCTGTCATACTCCTCACAATTCCAGCCCCCACCAACCGCTGTGGAATCGCCCCGATCCTGGCTTTAACTATACTTTATATAACAGTTCAACCACCCAGGCTATGCCCGGACAACCCACCGGGGCATCTTTACTGTGTCTATCCTGCCACGATGGAACCATCGCCCTGGGGAATGTTCTAAGCCGTTCCGCGCCGATAAGCATGACGGGGGGAATCACCACCCTCCCCAGCGGAAACAGCAATCTGACAACCGACCTCTCTGATGATCACCCCGTTTCGTTTATCTATAATTCTGCTCTCGCCGTCGCCGATGGTCAGCTGGCAGATCCGGCCACCCTAACCGGACCGGTTCAACTGGAAAATCAGCAACTTCAATGCACCGCCTGCCACGATCCGCATCAGAATCTGTACAGCGACTTTCTGGTGGTCAGTAACCAGTATTCAGATCTATGCAGCCACTGTCATCAACGAAATTACTGGGACCTGAGCAGTCATAAACTATCCATGGCAAACTGGAATGGCACCGAGCCTAATCCCTGGTTTCATACCAATTATATCACCGTGGCTGAAAATGCCTGTGAGAACTGTCATAATCCTCATACGGCCGAGGGCCATTCCCGTTTGATGAATTATATTTCTGAAGAAACCAACTGTCTGGTCTGTCACAACGGAAATGTAGCCTCCGATAATCTTGAAACGCAATTTTCCAAAACATACCGTCACAATGTCTATGGATATACCGGAATTCATGATCCGGAAGAAGATCATGTGGTCCAGGTTCAGCACGTGGAATGCGAAGACTGTCATAATCCTCATGCAAGCCGGCAGGCCAGCGTCTCCCCGCCCAACGCCAATGGCTTTATCGAAGGCGTAAAAGGTGTAAACACCAATGGAAATCCGGTTAATACGATTCAATTTGAATATGAATTATGTTACCGCTGTCATGCGGACAGTCCCAACAAACCTGCAAGCCCCACAGTCAGACAAATCGTTCAGAATAATGTTCTCCTGGAATTCGATTTGAGTAATCCCTCCTACCATCCGGTAGAGGGTGCCGGACAAAATCCCAACTGTCCCAGCCTTATTCCGCCACTCAGCGAAGCCAGTCTTATCTATTGCACGGATTGTCATGCCAGCAATGGAACGGGTGCACCTTCGGGGCCACACGGATCTATCTACCCGCAAATAATGAAATTTCAATACGAAACGGCAGATAACACCCCGGAGTCTTACCAGGCGTACCGCCTCTGTTATGAGTGTCATGACCGGTTAACCATCATAGACGGAAACGGAAATTTTGCCCGCCGGGTTCATCGCGAACATATTATCGGCGAAGATGTTCCCTGCAATATCTGCCACGATCCGCATGGGGTGAGTCCTCCACCGGGAAGTGAACTGAATCATACCCATCTGATTAATTTCAACACGGCGGTCGTCTCTGCGGATCCCCAGACCGGGCGGCTGGAATTTGTCGATCAGGGAAATTTCGCCGGAAGTTGTTATTTAAGATGTCACGGGGAAAATCATAGCCCCGAGAGTTATCAACAGGGTCCGACTTATATGAAATAAACTTTATAAAGCTCAAAATTTCATAAAAATCATGCAGGAGGAATCATGAAAAAACAATTATTTTGTCTCGGTTTGTTGCTCGTATTCACCGCAGGAGTTGGAAGTGGATTCGGACAATCGATTGTCGGATCGGCACACGATTTTTCCCAGGCCTCATGGAATACCACCGGGCAGATTTGCATTGTGTGCCACGCCCCTCATAATGCCGACGTCAGTGTGAATGATGCACCCCTGTGGAACCATCAATCAACCGTTGCCACTTTTACACCTTACAGCAGTGCCAGCCTCAATGCCACGGTTGGTCAACCAGATGCCTCCTCCAAACTATGTTTGAGCTGTCATGACGGTACCGTGGCGGTGGACAATTTTGGTGGCATCACCAGCGGAACTTTTTATTTAACCGGAAGCACCCTGATCGGAACTGACCTGAATGATGATCATCCGGTGTCCTTTATCTATGATGCGGCTTTGGCGATTGCCGATGGTGGTCTGGCAGATCCTACCAGCACCAATTCAGGTCTGGGTGGAACCATCAGCGA
>CP070707.1:693457-696204 GCA_020350205.1 bacterium | reverse complement strand
GGTACGAAAAGACGGGTTTGAAGTTAGAGCTTAGAAGTGAGTGTGTGGGCGTTTGAGAAAACGCCTTTTTTTATGATGATACCGTGTGTGGGGAAGCCTGTCCGGCAGCTGTAAGGTTGACGTGAGTTCAACCTATGGCACAATAGAAACGGTAATTCAGGGTTGGTAGAATTATTAAGGCCAGCCCTATTTTTTTAATGGTCGTCATATATTCTACCATGTCGGGCTGCAGGATGCCGGAATGAGGAATTCTTTTCTACTGATGTATAAATCGAGAGCGAAGTAGAAACAATGATTATGACACGGCAAGTGATAAAGAAAATGCTTTATTTTAGGCTAAGATGAAGTCTGAGGATGATTTCTTCGAAAATCATCCGGTTAGTGAAAATATAAAAGCATGTAAAAATACAATGAGATAAACATTTCCCATCTTTTACTTTACTTTTACAATTCATTAATTATAACATGGTTATATTGTCCTGTTTATTTTCATATTCATGCAATCTAACAACAGGATGATATACGATATATTCCAATCGCATGCCTCAATTACGGATCGGCCATTTATTCATTGATAAACCAATTATCCAGGGCGGAATGGGAGTTGGCATATCATTATCCCGCCTGGCTTCTGCAGTGGCAAACGAAGGCGGTATCGGAGTGATTTCTTCCGTAGGCCTCGGAGTGCTCGAGCAGCATCCCCGGATGAATTTTCGAGATGCTAATATTCACTTTTTGAGAAAAGAGATCAGAAAGGCAAGGGAACTGACTGCGGGTGTGATCGGGCTTAATATTATGGTCGCAATGTCAGATTATGATAATCTATTGGAATGTGCCATTGAAGAAGAAGTTGATGTTATTTTTCTGGGAGCAGGTTTACCCCTGCGCTTTCCCAAAAGTATTTCTCTAAATAACTTAAAAACACAGATTGTTCCCATCATATCATCCGCCAGAGCCACCCAGCTTATTTTTCACTCTTGGGAAAAAAACTTCGGCAGAGTTCCGGATGGCGTAGTTGTGGAAGGTCCGTTGGCTGGCGGGCATCTAGGTTTTAAAATCAACCAGATTGATGATCCCGATTTCAAATTGGAAAAAATTATCCCGGAAATTTTAATGGTTACTCAAATTTTTGAGAGACGGCTAAACAAAGAAATCCCAGTAATTGCCGCCGGAGGTATATACACGGGAGCTGATATTTATAAATATTTAAAGATGGGAGTGAAGGGTGTGCAGATGGCCACCCGGTTTGTGGCAACCCATGAGTGTGATGCATCAGATGAATTTAAACAGTCGTATATCAACTGTAAAAAGGAAGATATTGCAATTATCGATAGTCCTGTCGGCTTGCCTGGAAGAGCTATACGGAACGGATTTCTGCAGGAAGTATCTGAAGGTACTAAAATGCCGTTCAAGTGTCCCTGGAAATGCCTGAAGACCTGCGATTTCAGAACGGCACCTTACTGTATTGCCGAAGCATTGTGCAATGCACAAAAAGGTGAATTACTCAAAGGATTTACGTTTGCCGGGGCAAATGCCTATAAAGTTGACAAAATTATCTCCGTGAAAAACCTTTTTAAAATATTGCAGGAAGAATATGATCAAGCCTTTCTGGAAGATGTTGGAGTATCTAAAGAACTGCAAGAAATACCTTCAATGTAGGTATTTATAAGATTCTGAGTTTCTGTTCCCCTTCCTATCCTTATCCCGTATCGGAAATTAACACCGGTCGGACCGTTTTGAGGTATTTATGAATAAAACGGATCGCAATACTTCCCTGTTTTTCCCCTGAAGCTATTGGTCTTCCAATCTTCCTCATAAATACTCCCCATCTCATCATCCAGAAGTGTATAGGCTCGGCGAAAATAACTCGGGGGATAACGGAGCGAGCTCTTTCTGTTACTTTTTCCAGTTAACCGTTAGCCTCAGGATTAATCATGGGTGATTCCCCCTGGTTTTTAGCTTAGTTTATGCTGATTGGTAGCAGCTTTGAGTGGTAATCTAGTGCCTGAAATCACTCTGATTTTATGCAAGATTTCCCTGAATAAATTTTTTTCATCTTGACATTCAACAATATGTGTTGTATACTGCAACAGTTGTATAAGCCAACAGTATGCTACTAATATTTTTGGAAAGAAATGGATACGGTTAAGATTCGAAATTTTAGAAAAGCCTTAAGACGATTTGACCGGTTGAATGAAATATTGAATACTTCCTGCTGCAGCGGTATAACCATGGCTCAATGCCATGTTTTATTGGAGATTGAGGAATTTGCTGAGATTACAACGAATCAATTGGTAGAAAATCTTAAATTGGATAAAAGCACTCTAAGTCGAACCATTGATAAACTCGTAAATGGTGGTTTAGTAGGTAGAAAAATTTCCAAACAAGACAGAAGATTTACATTCCTTTTTTTAACTGAAAAGGGAAAGTTAAAATGTGATGAAATAAATGAAACAAATGATAAAACTTACCAACTGATCTTTAAAACTATATCCACCGAAGATCCTGATGACATAGTCCTGCATTTTAAAATCCTCGTCGAAGCTCTCAATAATTTTATTCAATATTCTGATCAAAATAATAAATGCTGCTGAACAGAATAACATAGGCTGATTATTTCAATTTTAAAAAAGTTTTCTGATTAAACATGTTCCACCATAAAAAATGGTTTTAAAGTCATTGATTATGTTTTTTTATTTTTAACATTATTCCTTCATTGTCAAAAAATGCAATCAATCAACATAACT
>CP070707.1:690538-693357 GCA_020350205.1 bacterium | reverse complement strand
CCAGCATGCCGGAGCGCTACTTTCGTAAGATAAGCATTACCTACTGGCATACCGATCCTTATACTTCCGCAGGCGGTTCTGCGATCAGCATGGGACAGGGGGTTGCGGTTTCTGCTCACTGGTTCCTGCAGGAAAAGTATATTCCCTATGCCCGCTTTTCATTTTCCAATGGCAACGGTGAAAATGCCTTTTACAAAAAGGATTTTCAAATCGGGCATGGGTATCGATTCAGGACTCATGATATCCTGGGGATTGCCCTGGGCTGGGCAGAAACTAACATTCCCGGCGCCAAAAACCAGGCAACTGTGGAACTGTTCTATCGCTTTAATCTGACTGCCCATCTTGAACTGACACCTGATTTTCAATACATCATCAATCCCACGTTCAATACCGCAAAAAATTCACTGGTGTATTATGGGTTTCGGGGACGGATTACCTTGTAAAACATGAAACGGCAGAGCACAAACGTCAAAGGGAAAGAGAATATCGAATAACGAATATCAAACAAGGAACACCGAATTTCAAATCCAGGGGGGATGACATGTTTATAGCCCGGCGTTTCAACGCCGGGTGAGAGAATCAATAAAAATATTATAATCGTCCGAGGTGTGATGATGAATAGCCCACGAATTTATTCGGGGCTATAATTCGGTAAAATGAAGTTCAAATTATTTTTTAAGTACGCGCATGAAAATTATTACCTATCTCGCAATATTTATAAAATTGTCATGCATTACCTCCATCATGGCACAGGAGGACAAAAACTGGGACAATCAGCTCTTTGCCGGTAACAAGGTGGTCTATGGACAAAACAAATGGAAATACTCCGGCGAATTGCAATTCCGGGTGAAGGATAATATGCAATCACTAGATAACTGGTTTTTGGAGGGTGTGGCTTCCTACCTGCCTTCCAAATATTGGGAGGTGGTTCCGGATTTCCGGTTCAGTGTTAAACCTTCCAGCACTGAATATCGACCGGGTCTGGGAATACTTTTTAAGTTGTTATCCCCAAAATGGCAACTGGTCAATCAGGTGAAATATCAGGCAGACATCAGCAGCAAGGGGACTACCGGTCATGGCTTGAGGCATGTCATTTTTCTCAATCGAATCTTAACAAAAAAATTTGTTCCTAATATTGCAGCCGGTTACTTCTATCGCTGGAAAGAGGGATTCAGTGATTTTGAGTTTGTGCGTTTCGGTGCCGGCCTCAATATATTTCTCGATCCGATTCATACCCTCACATTATCATATTTCCTGGGTGTTGCCAATCAGGGTAACCGCTGGACCTGGAGTGGGATCCCGCTGATTCAACTAACGATCAATATCCGGAAGGATTGGATTTATTTGCCGGCGAAGTATATAAATTTTTAATGACTTCTTATAAAGTAAATAAAAAAAATAAATGAATCTAAACCAGAACTCCCTTCTCCTATCAGGAGAGGGTCTTCAATAGTCAAACTTAAATGTGAAATAAATTTTACACTAAAATAACGAGGTCTTATCATGAAAAAAATGCAACGAGTCTTCATATTTATCCTGATGTTTTCTCTATTGCCTCTGGTACCGGTCTCCGCCCAGACCACTTTTAAATTCGGCGGTTACGTGAAACTGGACATGATGCAGAGTAAATTCCACAATGGCAGCGTGCCGATTGGAAATGCCATCAGGGATTTTCACTTTCCGGCTGCCATTCCGGTAGGGGGTACCAGCGATGTTTTCTCCACCATCGATTATCATGCCAAGGAATCCCGTTTCAATCTGGGCACCCAGACCAAGATCGGGGACAAGGATCTGAAATCTTTTGTAGAGATGGATTTCCTGCTGGCTGGTCAGGGTGATGAACGGGTCAGTAACTCCTTTAATCCCCGTCTGCGTCACTTCTATTTTTCATACGATCAATGGCTGTTTGGACAGACCTGGACTACCTTCCAGATTCTGGATATCCCGGATGATCTGGATTTTGCCGGAGCAGCTGATGGTATCATCTTTAACCGTCAACCCCTCATTCGCTATACCCGCGGTGGGTGGCAGTTTGCCATTGAAAATGCCGAAACGACCCTGGATCCCTATGGTGGTGGTGGACGAATTACCAGCGGCAGTGCCTTTTTCCCGGATCTGGTGGCCCGCTATAACTTCAGCGGGGATTGGGGGAATCTGTCCGTTGCCGGACTCTTCCGTCAGTTGAATTACGAGTATGAAGACAGTCTGATGGTCACCAAAAAGGAGAGTGCTGTTGGATATGGGATTACCTTTGGTGGTAAGATCAAAGTCGGCAAGAAAGATGATCTGCGCTTTCAGGTGTCCGGGGGATCAGGCATGGGCCGCTATGCCGCCCTGAATTTTGCCAACAGTGCGGTCATCAAACAGGATAACACCCTGAAACCGACCCCGTCTTATCTGGGATTTGTGGGATATCGCCATTTCTGGAATGATAGACTTCGCACCAATGTAAACTTTTCCGGAATTTCGGTGGATAATGATCCTATGTTGGCCGGAAATTCTGTTAACAAAATGGCCTGGAGTCTCTCGGCCAATCTGCTCTACTCCCCGGCCCCGGTCCTTACATTTGGGTTCGAATTGATGAGGGGTGTCCGAGAACTGGAAAGCGGAGTGGATGGCAAATTTGACCGTCTGCAGTTTTCTGCCAAATACGCCTTTGGTTTCGCATCGACGGTAAAGTAATTAGAGTAAAGTTAAACAACAATATCACGTAAGAGGATATGTCTGATTGAAACTATTGGCTATTTTAGATCGAAAAAAGAGGTCAGATAATACAGACTATAAGTATATAAATATCAACAACTTAGTGGAGACGGCGG
>CP070707.1:687616-690438 GCA_020350205.1 bacterium | reverse complement strand
GGACTGCAATTCCAGGTTCGGAAACATGTTGAATTGACCCGGGAATTTGTCAGCTGGATTGAACAGGATCATCGTTTCGAGCTCACCGCGCCGGTTCCCCTGAATTTGATCTGTTTCCGGCACAAGGCCGGGGATATCTTTAATGAAAAAATGGTAGATCGTTTAAATAAAAGTGGAAAGATTTATCTCACACATACCCGTTTAAGAGATCAATTTGTGATTCGCTTTTGCATTGGACAGACTTATACCGATCGACGACATATTCAAGAGGCGTGGAAACTGATCGGACAAACTGCTGACAGGCTCGAAGAAGAACTTTCCTGAAGCAGTCAAATTAGAAATTACCGTAATAACATATTGGTATTATGTCAAAATCTGAGCTGAATAAAGAAAAAACTTTTGCAGTTATTTTTGACATGGATGGTGTGATCGTTGATAGCAATCCCTATCATCGGATCGCATTGAAAAAATTTTGTGAACAGCACGGCTATCAGCTTTCCGACGAATACCTGAAAGGAAAAATATTCGGTCGCACCAATGCCGACTGGTTAGGAGAACTGTTTCAGGGAAAATTGACCGACATTCAGATCCGGGATTTCGAAGAGGAGAAGGAACAGCTGTTTCGGGAAATTTTTACACCCCATATTAAACCTGTGAAAGGATTAATTGAATTTTTACATCATCTGAGAGATCATCAGGTCCCCTGCGCCATTGCCACGTCAGCCCCAAAATCCAATGTAGATTTTGTTTTAAATAAAATCCGGATAGCTGAGTTTTTTCAGATTATTATTCACGGAAACATGATAAAAAAGAGTAAACCGCACCCGGAAATTTATCAGAAAACAATTGAAATGATGAGGTTTCCACCCTGGTGCAATATTGTGTTTGAGGATTCCTTATCAGGTGTGGAATCTGCTTCCCGGGCAGGGTGCAAAGTAGTGGGAATAACAACCACCCATTCCCGGCAGGAATTGAGCCACACGAACATGGTTATTGACGATTTTGAACAGCTGTCCTTAAAAGAGCTGAAAACATTAGTCGATTGACCGGGATATCGTCTTTTCCTTTCCTTACGAAGCAGTGATCCTCTGTAGAAAAAAATCACCCCCTGATTTATTTTCAAAATTTTAATATCTTATAGCTGCATTCCCAGATCCGGAGGCCCTGCATAAATGCTTCATAAATGATTGAACTTTACCGTTTGCTGATATAACTTTGTAACAGTGAGAACAAGGTCAGGTGTGTCCTTGAGATTTTTAAAATATCTTTTTTTCATTAGTTCCATATTGCTGTACGGGTGTGCGGATAAAAGCAGGTGGGCCACCCGTGTGGAATGGCCGGAATTGTCTCTTTCAGATCTTCCCGATGTAAATGATTATCCCGATGACGGCGCGGTGGTTATTTATGATGAGGGAAAGATGGAAATTTTCAGCTCCGGTCCAACCGGTTTCAGTGAATTTGTGCGACATAAAATCATTAAAATTTTAAATATTCGTGGTGAAAAATATGCCAATGTTATGATCCCTTATTTCCCGGGAGTGTCACTGGATCAGATCCAGGCTCGAACGATCTCTCCTTCCGGCAAAATTTCGGTTCTGGATTCCAAGGAAATCTATGACGTGACGTTGTATCCCAATTTTGTTTTCTATTCTGATCAACGTGCCAAAATTTTCACATTTCCGGCCGTAGAACCCGGGTCAGTGGTAGAATATCGCTATCAGGTGAGTATCCGTGGCCGAACCCTGTGGCATTCCTGGGTGTTTCAGGAGGAAATACCTACTTTACTTTCGCGATTTACTCTGGTCCATCCGTCGGAATGGCGATTAAACTTTAAATTATATAATCTGGATATAGAACCCTTAGAGGATTTAGCTCCCATTGGGTTTAAAGCAACCCGTATCTGGGAAGCAAAAAATCTTCCTCCTCTGAAAATTGAATATGGTATGCCGGCTCGCAAAAACTCGATTTCCCGCTTATCTTTTGCTCCTAATGGCGTTCAAAACTGGGATGACGTGGCGATGTGGTATCATGAACTTGCTTCTAACCGAACTGATGCAAATCAGGAAATGAGAATGTTGGCACTCCAATTAACGGAAGGGCTTTCCAGCGAGCAGGAAAAGTTGAAAACCATTTATGAATGGGTCAGGGACAATGTTCGTTATATTGCAGTAGAGATTGGAATCGGCGGTTATCAACCCTATCCTGCAACCGAGGTCTTCGAAAATCAGTACGGGGATTGTAAGGATATGACCACCCTTCTTTGTGGATTAGCCGAAGCGGTTGGAATTCGAGTGGATGAAGTGCTCATAAGTACCTGGCAGAATGGTGAGATTGACACTTCATTAGCCTCTCCTTTTCAGTTTAATCATGCTATTGCCTATTACCCTTCGGCGGGGGACAGGGGAATTTGGATGGATGCCACCGATAAAGGTTGTGAATTTGGGAAATTGCCCTGGTATGATCAGGGATTACCGGCGCTGGTCATCGGTAAAGCGGGTGAAGGGGAGCTGATGAAAACACCCCGGGATTCTGCCCGGTCCAATCAAACCCATATGAATTGGCAGGTTACCTTACAACCAGATGGTTCTGCCCAGGTGCAGAGTAAGACTCGAATGTGGGGTGCCATGGCCAGTGAGATGCGGGCGGATTTACGATACGCATCAAACGAAGATATACGACATTGGTTGGAAATGCATGTTGCCCGAAGAGCTGCGATAACCTCTCTGGATACTTTCATGATTCAGGACATGGCAGTCATAAAGGATCCATTAACCATAGAATATTCGTTTCATTCTTCTCATTTTGCCAGGAAGAGAGCAGAC
>CP070707.1:684677-687516 GCA_020350205.1 bacterium | reverse complement strand
ACATCCTCAGCCTCGGGTAAAACAACCACAGAAGCTGCAGAGGTATGAATCCGTCCCTGGGTTTCCGTGTCCGGAACCCGCTGAACCCGGTGAACGCCACTTTCATATTTGAGCCGGCCATAAACATTTTTTCCGGCAATACTGAAAATTACTTCCTTAAAGCCACCCCGTTCAGCATAATTGGCGTCTAAAATTTCACTTTTCCATCCCTCGGATTCACAATATTTCTGATACATGCGGTAGAGATCACCGGCAAAAATACCGGCTTCATCCCCACCGGTACCAGCTCGAATCTCCATCACCACATCTTTTTCATCATTGGGATCAGGAGGAATCAGCATTAATCGAATCTCATTTTCCAAATTTTCTGTGAGATTTTCAAGCTGAATGACTTCTTCCCTGGCAAGTTCTCGCAGTTCTTCGTCTTCTTCCTCTTCCAGAATCTTTCGGGCATCTTCGAGTTGCGCCAGCATTTTTTCGTACTGACGTCCCTTCTTGATGAGCGGTTCGAGGTCAGAGAACTCCTTGGCCAGCTGAAAATACAGTTCCCGGTCGGTAACCACTTCACTCTTTCCCATTTCATCGCTGATCTGGGTATATCTTTGTTCGAGTTTTTTTAGTTTTTCTTGCATAGAGACGCTCAAATCTGTTCGTATTGTTTAGGCAGATTCCGGAACAACTTCGATTTTTTCCTTAGGGGAGAGCAGATGTTCATATTCTTCACCTCGGGCCGCTTTTAACGCAACAATAGCGACTTCGAGCATGCTGTCATCGGGTTCCTGCGTGGTAATCCGCTGCAGGGCCAATCCTGGAGCAATCAGTAACTTGACAAGAGGGTTATTCACCTTTTTTGCCGACGCTTTGATTGCTTCATAGGATAATCCGCCAACCAGCGGTACCAAAGGCAGATGGGTGGCCAGACGAATGAATAAGGTAATATTGCCATGAAAGAGGATGATGAACGAATCCAGAAAACTGAAGAATATAAGGCTGATCAGCATGACCATGACCAGGAAACTTGTTCCACAGCGGGGATGAAGTGTCGTGTAAGGTCGGGTGGACTCGACGGTGATATCTTCTCCCGATTCGAAGGCGTAAATTGTTTTATGCTCGGCACCGTGATACCTGAAAAGTCGTTTAACGTCCTTCAAAAAAGAAATTAGATAGATGTAGCCGAGGAAAAGCGCAATCCGAATGGTGCCGGCCACCAGATTAAAGGCAAATGCTTCTTTTTCAATACTAAAAAGGTGAGTGGTGGCAAAAAGTGGGAAAACGAAAAATAGTGCTAATCCGATTGTCAGAGCCAGAGTAACCGTCATAATTGCTGAAAAAGTGGTCATTCCGGCCTGCTTTTTTTCTTTTTTCTTTTTTCCCTGCTTTTTCTCTGCCTCCTCTGCATCTTTCATGGCAACATCAGCTGAGTAGTTCAGGTGTTTTATTCCAAGAACCATAACTTCAATGAGAGTAACAGCCCCTCGAAGTATGGGAACATTCAGCCACTTACGACGCTGGATGAGTGATTGATATTCCTGAAGTTTTAGCTCGATCTCACCATTGGTGCGACGTACAGCGGTGGCGATCCTCTCAGGTGATCGCATCATAACCCCTTCAATTACCGCCTGTCCCCCGATGGGCATTATCTTCTCTTCAGTTTGATTCTGTATATTAAATAGTGCCATCTTTAATCCTGTTTTATTCCTTTATAGCAAATAAAAAACGGAATGCACTTGCCGGCTCGCATTCCGTTTTGAATAAATGTAAAAACTGTACAGCTAACGGCGTTCACCGTATTTTTTCAAAAATTTCTCTACCCGACCTGCAGTGTCAATAAGTTTTTGTTTCCCGGTAAAAAACGGGTGACAATTAGAACAAATTTCGACGCTCAAATTTTCCACTGTAGACCGTGTTTCGAATGTGTTCCCACAGGCACAGGTTACCTTGGCAGTTTTATATTCGGGATGAATACCTTGTTTCAATTTAAACCTCCTTTTACGAATTTCAAAAGCTTGCAAATTTAGAGAAAATCAAACTTCATTGCAAGGTTGATTTTATCTTCTGTCTATTATCCGGTCCAAATGCATGTGTTATATGATAATGTGGTGTGTAAGTTCCTCAACTATGAGCTCATGGAATCCAGGAAGTCCTCGTTACTGCGAGTCCCACGCATTTTGTCCAGTAAAAATTCCATAGCCTCTACCGGATTCATTTCATTTAGTAATTTTCTGAGCACCCATACCCGTGACAGTTCCTTTTTAGTCAGGAGCATTTCTTCCTTGCGGGTACCAGAGCGGTTGATGTCAATAGCCGGGAAGATTCTCCGGTCTGCCAGGCGCCGGTCCAGAACAATCTCCATGTTACCTGTACCTTTAAATTCTTCAAAAATAACTTCATCCATCCTGGATCCGGTTTCCACCAATGCAGTGGCAAGAATGGTTAAACTACCACCTTCTTCAATATTTCTGGCCGCTCCGAAAAATCTTTTAGGACGCTGTAATGCGTTGGAGTCTACACCACCGCTGAGGATTTTACCGCTGTGTGGCACTACTGTATTGTGGGCACGGGCCAGACGGGTAATACTATCAAGTAAGATAACCACATCTTTTTTATACTCGACCAGTCTTTTTGCCTTTTCCAGGACCATGTCTGCAACCTGTACGTGCCGATCTGCCGGTTCATCAAAAGTGGAAGAGATAACTTCGGCTTTGACATTTCGCTCCATATCCGTGACTTCCTCGGGACGTTCATCAATCAATAAAACAATCATAATAACATCTGGACTGTTGGTAGTAATAGAATTTGCGATTTTCTGCAGGATGACGGTTTTTCCGGCTCGGGGCGG
>CP070707.1:681719-684577 GCA_020350205.1 bacterium | reverse complement strand
GACTTTTTAAAAAATGAGCATGTACAGGAAAATTTGAGAGAAATTTCGGCTAAAAATAAAAATTTAAAACGATCTTATTTGGCAAAATATTATGACGATCATAATTCTCGTATATACCTAATAATGAGGTGTTTATGAAAAAAAATTACCTATTCTTGCTGGGAATCTTATTCCTGTTGGAATCTTGTGCGACAACACCGCCTTCTCCCGGGGCAGCTGATGACTCAGATCTGTATTTAAATCTACCTCCATACTCCGGGGACAGACTCACCGTTGCTGTCCTGGACTTGCACAATCAGACCGAATTTGATGATCCGCGCATCGGCAGGGGGGTGGCCAATATGCTTGTTACCGCCTTGGTGAACTCCGGTCGTTTTACAGTGGTCGAACGCAATGAGGCTGTTATGGAAAATCTATTGAAGGAGCAGGCACTTGGGATGAGTGGGGTAGTCGATCCCACGACAGCTGCTCGTGTGGGGCAATTGCTGGGTGCCAGCGGTGTCATCATCGGGGAAGTGAGTGAATTCGGGATCCGCAAAACCGGATCGTTTGTCGGAATCGGAGGGCAGAAGACAATTACCACCCGGGTGGTGATTGACGCCCGCCTGGTGGATGTCGAAACGGGCAGGATTTTAATGGCGGCCCCGGGTTTCGGACAGTCCAGTACCAGTACCGGCGGTGTAGCACTCACTTTCGAATTTGGAACAACCGGCTTTGATGAAACCACCATCGGTATCGCTACTCGAAAAGCAGTAAATCAGGTTGTACGGAAATTCGCATCGGTTCAAAATATAACTGCTAACTAAATCTTAAAGGAGCGTACATGTACAAAATGCGTTTAGTAGTCCTAACCTTGTTTCTGTGTGGATTCTGTCAATTGTTTGCTCAAGACAGTGGTTCATCCTTTAAAATGACACCGCCGCCGGTGCCCTGTCTAAAATTTTTTCCCGGAGTTAAGCAGTTCTCCATTACCGGCACCCATTATACCATGGGTGAAATGGAAGGACAGAGCGGAATGAGTGGAAGTCCGGTTGCAATGGGGGTGAATATCAACTATGCCTTTTCAAGCAAACGGACTCTGCTGGGGGCTCAAAATGGTGCCATACTTTCTCTCGCATACATGAATGTTTCCATGCCGCTGAAACTCACCGAGACCTCTGAAAACACCCTCAGCACCAATGCCTATAACCTGGGCATCCATTGGGTTCTGGACCTGGTAAACGGAGAAAAGAGGGATATCGCCGGAGAAATTATCTCCCGCAAACCGACTGTGGCGGCGTTCCTGGGTGCCGTGCTCAATTATATGCCTTTTAACATGGGCCCGCTGTATGAACCCCTGGGCTATACAGAAGACATTATTTCCAAAACCCTGACTTCCAATTATTCGGTCGGACTGGCAGCGGATATACCCTTGGGATTTGTTATCTCGCTGGTTCCCTACATCCGTTACACCAGTAGCCAGGTTAGCACGACTATGATGGCGCCGGGAATGTTTAATCCAGCTGAGGTATACGAGCAGACTTTTACCTCCAGTTATGATTTCATGGATTACGGGACAGACATCGATATCCGATTATTTAGAAACGCACCGGACTGGGTAATCAGTCTGGGTATGGCGATGGCACAGATTGAAGGTTTACAGAATGGCAATCGTCTGATTACACTGAGTATAAAACATGAAATCGGTAAGCATTACAGCAATACTTTGATCGGACCGGCACTCCATTAGAGTGTTTTATGCATTATTTTTGAATAGTATCGTAAGCATTTATCGATGAATCTTTATAAAAGAGACTGGCTGATATTTTGGCCAGCTTCTTTTTTTATATTTACTATTCCCTTCAAAAATTTTTATGGAAAATGTAGATTTTTGCTATCCAATCCTGAAAAATTCATGTTTCCATCACCCTACAATTTATCCATCGCTTTTCCGGGGAGGTGCATTTTGTGTGTAGTAGGAGAGGAATGATGGTGTGGATAATAGATTAGAATTTATTTCCAGATATTTATAAAACACCTGCCAGATTTTTCTTTGTAAATTCTAATCACTGGTCATTTCCGGTAATTCCCTGGACAATCCTGGGAATACCGCACCATTGGTTGATGACTGCCCAAAGAGAATCATTATTTATGTTCTTGGGCGCTCAAGGAACGGACTTCCTATTCCAACAGGGTGAGGGGCCAGCACTTTGTTACATTTCTAAGGTAGATGCAAAGTATGATCTGATCAAATTCAAAGATGTTTATAGGGTGTCTTATGAAGTATTTGGAATTTTAATCCATGCTCCCTAAACTAGAATAGCCGTAAACCCTTACTGCTTTTCTGGGTAACTGAGGGGGAATGAATGCCCGCCAGGAGATATATTTCCTGGCCGAATGCAGTAATTGTCTGAAGGATTGACAAAGCCAAAGTTTCATTTTACATTATTGAATATAATATAATTATTATTTTTCTCTACCCCAGGAGAAATTGATTTGAGGTTTTTCATCATTTTTCTTCTCAGTTTTTTATTATCCAATGAGATGTTGATGGCTCAGGAAAGCCAGGAGGAGATCCCGAAACCCAAACGGGTAGATCTGGCCATTGCGGAAGTAGCGGCCAGTAATATCTTCATATGGTCCATCAACCGTTATCTCCGGGAGGATAATTACTCTTTTCAGATCGGCTGGCGAACGATAGAAACAAATCTTCGCCATGGCTTTGAGTGGGATCCCAACAATTTTATGACCAATTTTTTTGCTCATCCCTACCACGGCAGCACTTATTTTAATGCCGCCCGCACCAACGGACTGAATTACTGGGAATCAATTCCCTTTACCTTTGCCGGCAGTATGATGTGGGAAATCTATATGGAGAG
>CP070707.1:678718-681619 GCA_020350205.1 bacterium | reverse complement strand
ACCTCCAGCATTTCCGCTACTCGGGTTTTATGCAAAGGTTGTTCGATCAACTCAATATTCAAATCCCGGGTTTCTTTTACATATTTTATTAAATCAGGTACTGAGTAACCCTGATTTGCATCCACCCGGATCCCTATCTCCTTCCCAACCCGTTCGCGCAATCGAGCGGTGAATTCTATATCCTTGTCAACCTCTTTACCAATTTTTAATTTTATGATTTTAAAACCGGTTGCAAGGTGTTCATCCGCCTCTGATAGGGTTTCTTCAATACTCGCTTTGATTCCAATAGTTTTGGAGGTTGGTATAGCCTGATGCACCTGACCTAAAAATTTTGCAATCGGCAGGTCAATAAATTTTGCAAATATATCATATAAAGCAATATCGACAGCCATCCGGGCTGCTGGCGTATCCGGGAATTCTTCTTGCAGTTCGCGACAGATTTGATTCAGATTACGAATATCACGCCCTAACAGAAAAGAGTCCAGTTTATCAGTTAATATTTTATCTGCATCATCCATGCTCTCCCCGGTAATAAAGTCAGCCGGAGATCCTGAGCCAATGCCAAATAATCCACTTTCGGTTTCGATGTACACAAAGATATTTTCAACTGAATCAATGGTCTGATAAGCAATAGTATAAGGTCTCGTTAAATCGAGGTTCTCACGCCAGCTTTTTACTTTTTTGATTACCGTACTATGCTTGGCTAACATGTTTATTTTTCCTTATATATTTTTAATTGACTGAACGATTATTTTAAAGAGTGAATTGCTCACATACAAAAAAGTTGTTAACCCAATGCCTGTCTCACAAATCCATTACTCTCAATAAGGCGCTGTTTGGCCTCTCCTGCCCCTATACCTGCCAAAATCATAACAATAGCAGTTTTCACATGTCCTTTGGCTTCATCAAGGACAGCAGCTGCCTTTTCATAAGAAACACCTGTAACCATCATAACTACTCTCTTTGACCGCTCCTCTAATTTACGGGAAGTCATTTTCAAATCCACCATCATATTGCCATACACTTTTCCAAGCCTGATCATTGAAGCTGTGGTCAACATATTCAATACGAGTTTCGTTGCACCGCCGGCTTTCATCCGGGTAGATCCCATGACGACTTCCGGGCCCACCACCGGACAAATGGCCACATCCACATCCAGTTTAATTTCCGATCTCGGATTGCAGGTGACATAAATCGTTTTTGCCCCTATTTCGCGCGCTTTTTTGACAGCCCCCAGGACGTAGGGTGTACGATAACTGGCCGCTACACCACAGGCAACATCATTTTTATTAAATCCCCGGTCCATTAAGTCTTTCACACCCAGTTCGGCAATATCTTCCAGACCCTCCTGTGCCCGAACCAGGGCTTTTTCTCCTCCGGCGATGATTCCCTGCACCAATCCAGGATCGGTACCGTATGTCGGTGGGATCTCGGCGGCATCCAACACGCCCAACCTTCCGCTGGTTCCCGCTCCAATATAGAACAGACGCCCCCCGCTTTTAAAAACTTCCACTAAAATATCGACTGCCTGCACGATATAGGGGATTTCTTTTTCCACAACTTTTGGAACCCCCTGATCTTCCTGATTTATTATTTCAAGAATTTCACGGGTACATTTATCATCGATATCCTCCGATGCAGGATTTCGCGCTTCTGTGATCAGATCTTTGATTTCATTAAAAACATTATCTTTCATGGTTACTCCGATATTTTTATTGCATCGGTGAGTTCGCTCGCGGCATCCCGATCTACCAATACGGTCGCATGGCGGTGGATTTGAACGATTGTTGCCGGTACCCTGGCCGTAATCGGGCCTTCCACCGTATTTTTAATTGCCCAGGACTTGTTACTCCCGGAGGCCAGGAGAATGACAGATCTTGAATCCATAATTGTTCCTACTCCCATGGTAATCGCATATTTTGGGACCTCATCCATAGATTTAAAAAAACGGGCATTATCCTGGCGAGTTTTTTCAGTGAGAGTCTTAATTCGCGTTCTTGATCCTAGTGAGGAAAAAGGTTCATTAAAGGCGATATGACCATTGGATCCTATCCCGAGAATCTGTAAATCAATACCACCTGCTTCAATGATCTGCTTTTCATATTCCAGGCACTCCTGTTCAATATCACTGGCCATACCATTAGGAATATGGATCGAATTAGGATGAACGTTGATGTGATCGAATAGATTTTTTTTCATGAAATAATAGTAACTCTGATCATGTTCCCAGGGAAGTCCTACATATTCATCCAGGTTAAATGTCTGGACAAGCGAAAAATCCAGGTTTTCTTCTTGATAGATTCTGATTAATTCTTTATAGACACCCAGGGGTGTACTTCCAGTAGCAAGACCCAGAACACAATTAGGTTTTTTGCGGATAAAATCGGCAAATTTTTGGGCAGCTACTTTGCAGATTTCTTCATAATTTTCGCGAATCATCAATAACATGACAACCTCACTTATTTAAAAATATTTCAGTACAGCAGCTTAAAAATGAAGTATCACGTAGATTTTTTTGCGAATATAGAAATTGTATTTTAGGTTACAACGTTTTCCTCTTATCTAAAATCATTCAACCTTTAGCGCCTCCCATCCTCGACGTTTGAGTTCCCACATGATAAAACCGAAGGCTATCAGTGCCACCAGCAACAGGGTAAATCCAATAAGATACTGAGCCAAAAGTATTTTTCCCACTCCAAATAAAGTGGCATAAATCAGGATGATACCAACTACCCAGTCGATCAGATCCCAAATCAATCCCCTATCACCTTTAATGTTAACTTTTTCTGCAATCGGTTTCCAGAGCACTCCACCTGGATGGACTTTGCTATAAAAATTTTCCAGAGTTTTTTGATTGAC
The DNA here is from genome assembly GCA_020350205.1 of bacterium. Lineage (GTDB taxonomy): Bacteria > Calditrichota > Calditrichia > RBG-13-44-9 > RBG-13-44-9 > RQOF01. The sequence goes on along the minus strand of CP070707.1, from coordinate 678,760 downwards.
CGGCTGAGTCAGGAAAGTTACAGTTAGCCACACCACGCTGCT
>CP070707.1:675660-678618 GCA_020350205.1 bacterium | reverse complement strand
CAATGGAAACATATCGGACCTGGTTACATCTCTTTGAATTGCTTCCCTATTACTCCTGGATTATTGATCGATTTCATATATCGACTCAAATCTACCAGCAAACCGTTAACAATCGGATCTATGATTTTGATTGGATAGAAAACGCTCTTAAAAAATTGGGTTTTCGGCTTATTTTTTGTTACCGAAATCCGGATTCATTTGAAAAAGCTCTGGAAAAAAGACTACAGGTATCCGGAAATCCTTCTCAATATCGAGACCTTCAAAAATTCATTGATGAGCAGGAACACTTTCGCCGCGCGATTGAAAAATCATCATTATGCACACTGGAAGTTGATGTGTCGGATTACGATATCCAGCGCACAACCGAACATATCGCCAGTTGGATGAAGGAAACCGGAGGTTTATGGGCAGATTATTGAGTTAATGCTTTGGTAAGAATGAACCATAGCGGTATTAAAATAAATTTAGCATCAATTAATATTTTACTGATTTTCATATACATTATGTTCATAAACTGGGAAAATCTACCTTTTTATGTTCCAGAAAATCTTTTGATCCCGTGAACCGATTTAGTAACTTGCTGCTGAATATGGTCTATGGTTTTCTCAAACAAATCAGACTTATTAAAAATCTGAAAAACGGTGGAGAGAAGCATAGTGAATGTAATCCCACAAGTTTTATCCTATTTAAGACGAAATTTACTACTTAGTATTATTGCTCTCATCTTTATCCTCTGTCTGGTGGGAGCATTTTTATTTTCCCTCATAGAACTTTCAGCCAATCCGGCATTGAATAGTTTTGGTGAAGCTCTCTGGTGGGTGGTTGTAAGTATCACCACGGTTGGTTACGGAGACATTGTACCAGTAACACCCTTTGGTCGGATGCTGGCTGCTTTGATAATCTTTACCGGGGTGGCTTTATTTTCGATGTTTACTGCCATTATCTCGTCCATTTTTGTGACCCAAAAATTAAAGGAGGAGCGGGGATTGAAGCAAATTATTGAGAAGAATCATATTATTTTGTGCGGCTGGAATCATACTGCAGAGCAAATACTGAATATTATATTCCAGAGGAGCCGAAGTGCAAATTTAGTTATGATAAATCAGCTACCGGAGGATCAGGTACAAAACATTTTGCTCAATTTCAAGGATCATTCGCTGCATTTTATCCGGGGAGATTTTGCTCAGGAAGAAATTCTCGCCCGGGCAAGTATTACCAAAGCCAAGGCCGTCATTATCATCCCTGATGCCAGTGCCGGGATTACGAGTCGGAGTGATGAGAAGACCATCCTGACTGCATTTTCGGTCAAAGCGATTCATCCGAAAATAAAAGTCTATGCCCACATTGTCGATCGTGATAATGAACCGTATTTGAAGAAAGCCCAGGTTGAAGACTATATCGTGAGCGACGCACTCTCGGGGGTTTTGCTGGGAGAAATGGTCATGTCCCCGGGTGTTCCCCAATCCATTACTCAATTGATTCAGAAGGGAAAATCCAGCGGTCTGATCCGACAAGCGCTCCCCCCCTCCTTGGTAGGAAAAACATTCGGGGAAGCCCTAAAGTTTTACCGCGAGAGACAAGAGCTACCCATCGCAATTGTAAAAGAGCAGAAATCGTTGTCTCTTAACCAAATATTGTCTGAAGATTATTCAGATCTGGATAAGTTCATTGAAAAAAAATTTCAAAATGCCGGTAAAAGCCTGAAGCGAGGAGATTATATTGATGTACAGTTAAATCCCCCCGATGATACCGTTCTGGAAAAAGATGTTTCAGTTATATGTATAAAATAATGACAACACTGGAGTCATAATGGTTAAGAAAAATCTGACAGAATTGTTTCAATTTCTCAGAAAAGTAAGTTTATTTAAACATATATCAGATGATCATATAAACATGTTGGCAAAAACCCTTAATTTGAGAAAATACAACCAGGGAGAGAACATTATTCAAGAAGGTGAAGGAGGGACAAGTATTTTTTTTCTGTTAGAAGGGCAGGTTACGATCACCAAAAAAATGACTCTACTCACAGACCAGTCTGGTAAGAGCCAGCTGGATAAAACACTGATCAGGTTAAAACATACCGATCATGCTTTTTTTGGAGAGATGGCCATTTGTGGTGAAGGGGAAGTGCGGTCTGCCACGGTTACTGCAGAAAAGGAATGTATTCTGGGTGAACTTGATGCGGATAATATTGAAAAGTTAGTCACCTCACAACCGGAATTCGGAATGAGGTTTTTTCAAAATCTGTCAGGGATCCTGGCGGATCGATTAAGAAAAGCCAACCGAGATATCTTAAAATTAGCCACGGCTCTCACCCTGGCACTGGAAGAATAAAGGCAAAAATTAAGATTGATTTTTTTTAAGCTTCAGAGTTGAAAGTACTGGTCAAATCTCGGGGTATATCCTTCGGGGTGGTATTCTCCTTTTTTACGATCCAGAAGGTATTTACCTTCATATTTTTTAGTGACTACTTTAGAGAGTGTTTCGATAAACTGATCAATATCACCGGTAGTATTATAAAGTCCGAAACTTGCTCTCACAGCGCCGGGCAGATTTGACCGGTCTCCCTGCAGAATTTGTTCCTCAATAAGTCTTGCCTCAGTGTCATTCAATCCCATCAATAATTTGATATAAGGATGCGCACAAAAACAACCATTTCTCACACCGATCCCACCCTCATAATTCAAAATTGCAGCAGTGAGTGCGTGCGGAAGGCGATCCACATTAAAAGCGATGACACCTAAACGATTTTCTACAACCGCTGGATCTGAACTTCCATAGATTTGAATATTAGGTAATCCCTGCATTTTTTTCAAAATATACCCGGTGAGCTTCATTTCATGTTGAGCAATATTATCCATCCCTAATTCTTTAATGGTCAATAACGATTTGGCAAGTGCGATGACCCCGATCGTGTTGGGTGTCCCTGCTTCATCTCTTTCCGGTGCGTCCGTCCAG
>CP070707.1:672595-675560 GCA_020350205.1 bacterium | reverse complement strand
TGAATCTGAAAAGGCAACGTTGGAGATCCGGTCTGAACACGATGGGGAACTTAAAATTTTAGTTGAAGAAGGGCAGACCATCGAAATTGGCACCAAAATAGCTGAAATTGATGATAGCATCAAAAAAACAGTTCGGAAAGTAGCAGAAACCAAGCCGGAAACGATTGAAAAAGAAGCTCCCCAACCAGAGGGTAAGCAGTCTGACCGTGAAAAACCTCAAAAGATATCACCAGTGGCTGCAAAAATGCTGTCTGAAGCAGGACTTGAAGCAGGGGAGGTGACTGGAACCGGACCCGCTGGTCGGATTACCAAGGCGGATGTTCAGAAGTTGGTTGAGAGTGGGCGTGTCAGTGAGAAGAAAAAGGCGGAAGTGCCGATAAAAACCGAGCAGGTTAAGAGACCACAGGAAACATCAAAACCATTAATTCAGAAGCTATCTACCGCAGGTCGCAGCGAGAGACGCCTGAAAATGTCGACCCTGCGAAAGACCATCTCCCGCAGACTGGTTGCTGCAAAAAATGAAACGGCTATGTTGACGACATTCAATGAACTGGATATGAGCCATATACTTTCATTGAGAAATAAATACAAAGAGCCCTTTCAGAAAAAATATGGAATTAAACTGGGATTCATGTCGTTTTTCGTAAAAGCAGCCTGTATTGCCCTGGCTGAATTTCCAGAGGTAAATGCCCGACTTGAGGAAGATGATATCATCTATCATGATTACTGTGATATTTCGATCGCTGTCTCTACTCCCAAAGGATTGGTGGTACCGGTCATTTTTGATGCGCAGCAACTTAGCCTGGCTCAGATCGAGACTAAAATTGATTATATAGCAAGCCGGGCCCGGGATAATAAGCTAACCATCGAAGAGATGACCGGGGGGACGTTTTCCATAACCAATGGGGGTGTCTTTGGATCTTTACTTTCCACCCCGATTATTAATTCTCCGCAGACAGCAATCCTGGGAATGCACAAAATTGAAGATAGACCCATTGCCAGTAACGGGGAAGTTGTTATCCGACCGATGATGTATATTGCACTTTCTTATGATCACCGGATTATTGATGGGAAAGAATCAGTTTCTTTTCTTGTCAGGGTTAAAGAACTTCTGGAAGATCCATCGCGGATTCTGCTGGATGTATGAAATTACAGTAAAAATCAGGTGAAGTCGGCTTGAGAAATTCTGATTTTAAAGTAATACAGTAATTTTAAGTGTTGATCGCTTGAAGGTGAGCTAATAGAAAAAAGGAGTTAATCTAATGAAATATTTGTCCCTGATTATTTTCACTCTGGCAATCGGAATTTCCTGTAGCCAAAACAGTAAAGATGAAAATGCCCAGGCAATGGGAGGTGCATATGTTGCATTGCTTGATAAATATACCCATCTAATGGATTCCGTGAAAAGTGATTCGTCTTACCGGGCTCTGGTGGAGAATAAAAAAATTGACCTGAAGATGCTTCTCGAACAGTATCAGGGTGAAAGCTCTACCGCTCAACTGGAAATTATCAGGTCTCAAATATTGATAGATTTAAAAGAATATGAGAATGCGATCAGCAAACTCGATAAAGTTATTGAGCAAGGTAAAAGTCTGGCAGATTTTGCCCGTTTTCAAAAGGTGCGGGCCCTTCAGGCTTCGGATGAAATGGCAGCAGCCCTGACACTTTTTCATACTATTGATAGTGAACTGGAGATCAATGACCAATACCTTGAGATGCTAATTAATTTTGCATTTGAGGCGCCGGAATTATCAGAACAGGAATTATTCTCACGAGAATTGCTTGAAATGGATCGCTGGCCTCAAAATGATCTGAGTATGAAGAGTTACATCTATCGGAATCTGGCCCTAATTGAATTACAGAAGGGTAATACCGAGGAAGCAAAAATGATTCTTGAACAGGGAATATCAAGTCTGAAAGAGGCGGGCCAAACCAAATCTCTTGAATCGACGATGCAGTTGATGAATCTTATTGGTGAACCTGCCCCGGAATTATTTGCTGAAACCTGGCTCAATTCCCAGCCCCTCAAGCTGAAAGATCTTCGCGGGAAAGCTGTGGTTATCGATTTCTGGGCAACCTGGTGTTCCCCCTGCCGGGCGGTGATCCCTTCTCTGGTGGAAACCTATGAGCAACATAAAAGCGCAGGATTGGTGGTTCTGGGATATACCCGGCTTTATGGAAGCTACCGGGATGATCAGAAGCGACTGGGACCGGTTGAGCCCAAAGATGAAATTCGACTTACCGGCGAGTTCTTAAAACGGTTTAAAATGACCTATCCGGTAGCTATTGCACATAATAAGGATGGATTTGACGATTATTTTGTTAATGGTATTCCAACTCTTGTTTTCATTGATAAACAGGGAATTGTGAAAGGTTTTAAAATTGGTTCCGGAAATGAACAGTATGTGGCAGAACAGATCAGGAAGCTCCTCGAGACTCCAGAGGCCAGTTAATGTCTAAGATCAGTTAATATTTCAAAGCATGCCGGTTCAGATCCACTGATCCTTTGCCGTCCTCTCAGCTGAAACCGAATTTCCGGTATTTACGGTTCCGATAGGTTCTACCAGCATGATTTGACATTCCTGCTTCGCGCATGGCTTGTGCTCTTTCCCCTTGGGCACCACGAATAGCTCCCCTGACTTCAGTATAACCGCCCCGTCCCGAAAATCAATCCGCAATTCCCCCTGAACCACAATAAAAGTTTCATCAGTTTCAGGATGGCTGTGCCAGATAAAATCCCCCTGGAATTTGACCAGTTTAAAATGATAGTCGTTCATCTGAGCAATGATCCGCGGCGACCAGAGCTCCTTAAATTTTAAAAATTTTTCATTCAGATTAATCGGTTTATAAACAGGAGATTTTGTTTTCACGGGGTGAATCCTTGTTAGTTTTTTTGAATGATCATGATATTAGGGTGATTGAAATAGCTGCGTGCGAAGCTAAACGAACAGGATTCCGAAACTTG
>CP070707.1:669325-672495 GCA_020350205.1 bacterium | reverse complement strand
CGATCCACCCACCAGCTAATAGGTGAAGATCCTATCAGTTCATCATTGATATAGACATCACATTTTACAGGATCAGTATTGATCTGGAATTTAACCCGATTTGAACCGCCAAATTTATTTTGTCTGATTCCTGTCATCTGTGATTGATTTGAGACAGAATCAGTAAGGAATTGTTCTTGAGAACCTCCACTCATGCTCTCAAACTGGGTATAAGACGCCTCAAATAGCAGGTTTTTTCCCTGTACCACTCCGCGCCAATCTTTCGGTATTTCTTTTTCAAGGCGAGTTAAACCCTTTTCATCCACCCGGATCAATTCTTCAGTTTTAATTTCAGTTTTCACATCTTTCCAACCATCATTCCAAAAATATACACCTTTTATATCATAATAACCCGGCAGAAGCTTCAGCCTAAAATGGTACTCACTGGTGGTATTATCGACAGTGTTTTGGGGTTGAATTTGCTGTTTATTGACATATAGCTTGAAGTAATTCTTGTTACTATTGGAATTATCTGCAACATTTTTAACGACTACCTCCAGATTGTGGGGAATTTCTGCCAGATCTATTTCCACCTGCTTGCTCGGTTTCAATTGTGCTCCAGCTTCGATACCAGCGAGACCACTGCTTTTATTCCCGCAGCTAATTAAAAGAAGGCTTAACAAAACCGATATACTCAAAACCATTAATATCTTCAAAGGGCACCTCACAATAAAATTTTATCCATTCTCTGATAGTGTTTCATTCACATATTCCTACATTCTGACCGAAAAGTTAAGAAAAAATTGCTGAAAAATCATGTCATTTTCCCTGCCTTCAGGCGTCAAATTATCATTAACTGATTCTTTCCAGAAACCGACCATATATGCCAGGTCGATTTTAAAGAGCTTATCAAAAAGCAGGGAATAACCGGCAGATAGATATTTTCGGTCAAAATCATAACTCAGGTCTTTAATCGGTGTCGGATCATATACCAATCCGGCCCTGAACTGGTGATCAAAAATAGGAAGAGTTAATTCCGCACCTGTTCTCACTTTTAAAGTCGGACGATATTTCCGATTAAAATTTTTGTTTTCAGTAAAAAGCTCCCTTTCCTCAAACCGAAATTGTGTCCAATCCAGATACTCTGCGCTTCCGGAAAGCAACAAACCCAAGAAGGATAATGATCCGCCGGCAGAGAGGCGAAAAGGCGCTGTAAGTTCATATTCAATTAGAATCTTACGGTCCGTGGAATCCAGTAATTCGATATAGCGGGCATCATCGAATGATATAATTGCTTCAGAATATTCTTCCCGTTTTACATAAAATTTCTGGGGGCCATCTATACTAAATCCTATTCGGGCGATTTTCCCGAAGTGAAGCAGCGTTCCAAATTTTAAGCTAAATGAGGAATACTGGTTGAAGAGCACCTGTTCCTGTGAATATTGATTAAAGTTAGCCGGTGGACTATCATAGTTATTTAAAAAATCCGTTTGATAAAAATTATAGATTAGTTCGTTTTTTCCTGACCAGAAATTTAAAGTGATCCCTATGGAAAGATTGGGAGAGAGTCCTAATGCACTGGCTAAAGAGACCTGGTTAAGGGATCCACTAAAATTTACCTGTCCCTCTCTATTCACTTCGCTACCAGAAAAACTATAGACTTCATGGGGATTCTCCGGATTGAGTCCCCTAAAATTTAGCTGCTCAATACGGGTATTGGAAGTTGCCAGGAAACTCTGGTTCCGGTCAAAATTATTTATCTTCTGGTAGCCCACAGCGAAAGCGAATTTACCATGCCTGGTAGATACCGGATAAACTAATCCCAAAGAATTAAATTTAGTCGCATTCCGTGAGTTGGCAGTTGTATTCTGATTTAAAGTCACATCATTTTCAAGGCTGTGATGGGATAGACCGGCCCAGAACTCCCTGCGTCTGATCTGAACCAGCCCGGCTGGATTCCAAAATACCGCTGAATAATCTTCGGCTACGCTCACATATGCCCCCCCCATACCCAGAGCGCGAGTTCCAAAGCCAACCTGATTATTAAATATTCCTACCACTTCAGGAGTAGTCTGAGCAGAACTTCCGGAATAAAAAAATATAATGAATAGAATTGAAACCAGTAAAATTTTATACATAAAAAAAGTCTACTTTTAATCCTGAGAGATAAACAAATCAATGGAGTATTAGATTACACAGATAACAAAAGGTTACTTTCTAACTGAGAAATAGTTCCAATTTTAGGTCGAAGTCTTTTCACCTTTCCAGGAGCACCGTTTGTAAGCAAAACGAGATTCAAAGCCTTATACGATATCACAACGCTACATTGTATTTAAAAAAATTACATTTTTACCAAGAAAAATCTTCATCAAAAAATAAATATAAATTTTATTGAAACTTTTTAAAAAATCAATCGTCCAATGGATTCAATTTTCGAATAATTATGAAAATAGTCGAATCTCTAAGTTTGAACAAGGAGTATTGAATGCAGCAAAACGATTTATCAAAAAGAGAAAATATAAAAAGTGCTGCCAGACGGTTATTTTTTCATTTTGGACTTACAAAAACTTCCATGGATGATATTGCCAAGCAGTGTAACCTTGCGAAACCCACGTTGTACTATTATTATCCCAGTAAGGAATCTATTTTCGACGAAGTGGTCATTGATGAAGCGCGGAATTTCATCAATAAAGTTGAAAGAAAGATTCCGTTAGAATTACCCACGGATGAAAAAATCGCATTTTTTTTCTTCACTTATTATCAGGATTTGAAGAAGTACGCCAAGAAACTGGCACACCTGCCTGCAGCATTATATGAAAATTATCCGCATGGAAGACCCATTGTCGAAAAGATAAATGAATTCCTGCGTGAAAAACTACTGCCCCTTTTTCAGGAAGGCCAAAGCAGAGGTCTGCTAAAAAATGGGGATCAGGAAAGTATCTTATCTGCTCTCCTGGTCATGACTGACTTCCTGAATCTGGAATGGATGCGCCGAATTGACGAACAAAGTGGTGATAAAATTATTCAACAGGTCATTGAAATTTTAATGAATGGTATCAGGAGGAACAATACTCATGAGTAGAATCATTCTCATCTTATTAAGTCTCTTTGTAGTTTCAATTAACATGTTATCTGCCAGGGAGTATACTCTGAAAGCAATTCTTGATTTAGCTGATAAGAATAATAAAGAT
>CP070707.1:666041-669225 GCA_020350205.1 bacterium | reverse complement strand
AGAAAGTGTTTTCAAAAATGAAATACCCATGAAAACCGCCTCGGGTTGATAAAAGCTTCCCAGTAAATTTTTTCCGGTTGGATGATTTATCCCAACTTTTCCCCCAATACTGCTATCCACCTGTGCAATGAGACTGGTGGGCAGGTGGATCAGTGAAACACCCCGATAGAGATTCGAAGCCACATGTCCGATTAAATCTCCGGTTACACCACCGCCCATGGCCAGAATGAGACTGTCTCGACCGGCATTGTCACTCAGGAGCAAATCTTCCAGGCGATCTTTCTGCCGCCGCGACTTACTCTTCTCTCCTGCCGGGAAGGCGTGGAGATTGCGAAAGTTCGGAAGAGTTTCTAAATGATGGCGGATCTCCCTCTCATATACCATTAAAAGATGCGAATCGGTGAAAAAGTAGAGTGGTTTATCTTGGAAATTCTGTCGAATGAAGTGTAACAGTGACTTCCAAATCTGGCGTTCAACATAAACCGGAACCTGATCCCGGCTGGCTTTAAAGGCGAGTTGGAGAGAGGGCATGCGTTTTTCGCCATTCAATAAAGTCGTTCACATGATTCATCAGATGAGAAAATTGATCGGGAGAAAGCGCCTGTTCCGGATCTGACCAGGCCTTTTCCGGATGCGGATGAACCTCTATCATAATGCCGTCCGCACCTGCTGCCAGTGCGGCCAAACTCATTGACTCAATGATATCCCGTCGTCCTGTTCCGTGACTGGGGTCGACAATGATCGGTAAATGGGATTCATTTTTTATAACCGGCACGACATTTAAATCCAAAGTATTACGGGTATATTCCACAAAAGTACGGATACCCCGCTCACACAAGATAATCTGGCTATTTCCTTCACTCATGATATGCTCGGCACTGCCCAGAAATTCCTCCAGACGAGCAGACATTCCGCGTTTCAACAGGAGTGGTTTATCTATTCGACCCAGTGCTTTTAATAATTTGTAATTTTGCATATTACGAGAACCAATTTGCATAATATCCGAATATTCCGCCACCAGTTCAACATCCCTGGTATCCAGAACTTCGGTGACGATAAGCACCCCGGTTTCCTGACGTGCCTTCGCCAGCAGTTTCAATCCCTTCTCCTCCAGACCCGCGAAACTGTAAGGACTGGTGCGTGGTTTAAAAGCCCCACCCCGCATAATTTTAACGCCCTGATTTCTGACCAGATGAGCAATTTCCAGAATCTGTGCTTCATTTTCAACGGCACAGGGACCAGCAATAACAATCGGTATTCCATCGCCAATGGTTACTCCCGGCAGTTCAATGACCGTATTTTCCGGCTTGTAATTCCGGTGAACCATGCTGTAAATGTTGGAAGAATCCAGTATTTCATCAACGATGGGCCGGGATTTGATTTCCTTCCAGGGAATATTTTTTCCATTAGCCATAACCTGGATTCGTTCGGCTTCCGAATTCTCACTGAAATGGAATTCTAATCCAAGGTCCGTTAAGTATTCAATAAACCTGTATTTATCAGAAGGGTTAGTGTGTGGCTTTAATTTTATAATCATTTTAGCAATTTTGAATAAATTCCATGGAACAGAAACATTTATGAAAATGTCTCCCGATGAAGCCGTCTGATCTTTTAATATAACAAATTCAAAATAAATTAAGTAATAATAAATTGATGCAGTAGATCAAATAAAATTTAGAAAATAATTCATATTATTTCAAATATCTTTTAAATTGAAAATAGACTATGAGTTCCAACATTTTTCATATGGAGTTTATAACTAATGGATATGCATAGAGACAGACTCTACCATGAAATAATTGAAACCGGCAGAAAACTATATCGCCTGGGATTCATCGTAGCCACCGAAGGCAATATTAGTGTGCGTGTGAATCGTCATGAAATAATCACAACCCGGAGCGGAGTATGTAAAGGTGAACTGGACCCGAAAGATTTCACTCACATTGATCCAAAAGGAGTCTTACTCAACAATGGACCTGCGCCGTCCACTGAAATAAAATTACATTTAAAAATCTATCAGGATAGACCGGATATCAATTGTATTATACATGCGCATCCCCCTTATGCAATTAGTATGACTTTGACGGAAAGCCTGCTCTCAAAGGCTTACCTCCCGGAAAGTGTGATACTGTTAGGGGCAGTACCGATTGTCCCCTATGCCCGTCCTTCGACCGAGGAAGTCCCCAGAAGTATATCGGGATATATTAAACATACAGATATCCTGATATTGGAAAGACATGGCACCGTAACCATTGGAAAATCTTTAACCGAAGCTTTTCAGAAACTCGAAATTTTAGAAAAAACTGTCAAAATACTTTCCCTGGCCAAGCAAACCGGAAAACTCAGTGAACTGTCACAAGAAGAGATACAAAATTTAATGATTCTGCGAGATGAAGTGTACGGATTGGATTATCCTATCCTTCCTTTTGAATAACGGATTATTCGTACTACTTAATATTTTTAGATTTGTTTAAAATTACCGATTATTGTTAAATTGGTGAAATTTTGGAGGTTTCAATGAAGAAAGTGCTATTTCCGAATATTCTGATCATACTCTTATGGGTTAGCTTCCTTGATGCCGCCTGGCGTCCGGGTGAAATGCAGGTAGCCATAACGGTACAAAATCGCAGTGACATAAATCTGATTTTGAAAGAAAAGCTGACAATAGATCAAATTATTGGAAATCAGATACTTCTTCTGGTTACTCCGCAGGAAATGAAAACGTTGGAGTATATCGGATTTCAGCCGGAGATAACCATACCCAGCATGGAAGAGCATTCCCGGAGGCTCCTCACCAGTCCGGATTTTGCTGTATTTCACGACTATAATACCACCCTCACGCTGGTAGACAGTTTAATGGCAGCTTTTCCCAACCTTATTTCAAAACATATTTTCGGATATGCACTTTCAGGTCGACAACTTTATGCTGTTAAAATCAGTGATAATGTCCAATTAGATGAAAATGAGCCGGAGATCGGTTTCGATGGCGGACACCACGGCGACGAAATCATGGGTGCTGAAATTAACATTTTGTTGATGCGGGATTTGTGCGTACAATATGGTTCCAATCCTCAGATTACCGATTTGGTCAACACCCGGGAGATCTGGATTTTCCCGTTTATTAATCCCGATGGTCGTATGGCAATGACCCGCTACAATAATGCTGGTGTAGATATTAATCGGG
>CP070707.1:662751-665941 GCA_020350205.1 bacterium | reverse complement strand
TCCCGGATTTTATTGAGAATTGTGCGCTCCGCCGGATGCAGCAGTCGCGCCAGCTGCAGGGTAATAGTGGAAGCGCCGGAGACAATCTCAGCAGAACGAATATTCTGGTAAATGGCGCGCAGGACGGCGCCATAATCGATGCCGCGGTGATGATAAAAATTTTGATCCTCAGCCGCAACCATGGCGTTCAGGAAATACGGAGAGACCACCTCGATATTAACGGACACCGACCGAGTGGCAGAGGCGGACAATACTTCCTGCATCAAATTGCCATGCCGGTCTGTGAAGCGAACCGAGTGAAACTGCTCCCGTTGTAGGTCTTGCGGTATTACCGGGATGAACAGGGGGAGGAGGCGGAAGGACAATATGAGCAGGAGGAGTGCAAGACCGGCAATTCTCAGAATTTTATTATATTTTCTCATGTTTACCAATGTTTCCAGATTATTCGGACTTCAAAATATCATTCGTATCCTTGCTGACTAAACACCCGGTCATTTCGAGTCCCGCTTGAGCGGGAAGAAAGCTTTTTGTTTTCAACAGATCTCTCCGCTCCCGAGCACTCAAATGAAAAGAAATTTAAGCACTCGCTCGGTCGAGATGACATAAGATCGTATCTCCGATATCTCTTTTTTATTCCTGCACCACAATTATGCCCTCAGCACAGGTTCCGAATTGCTCCGGTTCATACATCAGGGAAATTTTCGCCGCCGGCCACATAAAGCGACCGCCAGAAGTCACCCGTAACAGGTAGCGATAGGTATAAATACCGGGACGAACGGCATCACCAAACAGTGCCACCCGCTCATCCCGCAATTCAGTGTGATTGATAGGTCCACCGCCATATCCGAATGCATCATCATATCCCCGGCTCTGTCGTTGCTGTGAAGATGACTCGTAGCGGGTGGACGTCGTTTTTAGGGAAGCGTCAATAGCTTCCAGTCCGGCCGGGACAGGATCATCGATAACCAGATGATATGCGGTTTGAGGCACATTAAATTCCAGAATAACTTCCAGAATATCACCGGCGTTCACCTCCACCTCTTTTTGCGGATCGTTCTGATAGATCACGATTTCCTTGTCGCGTTCCTGATTTTTAACGGTCCTTTTTATGGAGAAGCCTTCGTGCCGTGCCGGTTGGGGATCTTTCATACGGTAGGTGTAGGACAGGGTGTAGTATAGGGTGCCCTTGCCGTCTTTGGAGACCGTAATTTCGTTAAGGCCCGAAGGCAAATCGACCATAGGAACATTTTTTTCCTGCGGTTTATATTGATATCCTTTAAACATTTCTTGGAATACTTTTTTGCCGGCCAAGAGCACCTGCGCGGTATAGTCCGGAGGCGTCGCTTCTTTCCGCAAGGAAATTTCCACTAATCCATCCAGGGCCCGGGCGTTTTCGTAGGTATTTCGCCAGCGTCCGTTGACGCGAGCATTGAGCAAATAACGGGCAAATTTGGCGACATATTCACTTTCCGGTTCCAGCGTCAGAAATAATTTAATGGCCTCAGCGGTGGTGATAACCGGCGAATACATAAACAGCCAGGAAGGCGGCAGATCACGGGGGCTTTCAAAATGTGCGGTTTGGGCAGTCTTGAACATCCCGTTTTTAATCTCCTGCAACATCTTTCCGGCTTCAGTTTTCCAGTTAGGGGATTGTGCCAGCAGGAAGGCCAGCTGGATCTGGGCCCCATAACTCAACTCATTGCGTCGATTATAATATTCCTCGAAATAGGTTTCATCCAGCCGGCCCAGGTGAAAAATACCCTGCAAAATATTGATGCGGTATTCCGCCAGTGCCTTCCAGGTTGAAAGCGGATAACAGGGATTTCTCAAAATCCCATCCAGGTACTGACTCAGATTCCGAATCGCATCGGCGGGAATATCGTAACCCAATTCTTCACTTCGCTTGAACAGATATGCGACATAGGGTGAAAGATAGCAGTCCGACTGTGGGCTGGAGGGCCAGAATTTGAATCCTCCGTCAACATTGACCATTAACAGAATTTTACGAATATTCTGGTAAATCACCTCATCCACCGGCTTTGCCGCCTGCAGGGAAAATCCGTATTTATCAGATAGGTATTTGAGTTGCAGAAGTGCCAGTAAACGGCTGGAGGTCTGTTCCAGGCAACCATAGGGATACTGAACCAGATATTTTGCACTTTCCCCGATATTGGTCAGGGCAGTGCTGGATAATTGCAGGTTCAAACCGCCCATATCCCGGCGGACGGACTCATCCACCTGAATTCTCTGTATAAATTTTTCCCGAGTTTCCCCGCTGGCCACGACTGTTTCGGTGTTACCCAGATCCTGAATGTTCAGAGGGATTTCCAGGGCATCGGCTTCGGACAGATTTTCACCGTCATACATACCGGAAAAGCGGGCGGTAAAGGATAATTTGGACTGGCCCACTTTATCCGCCTGATAGGGAAACAGGATGGCCCGAGATTCTCCGGATTTTATTTTAATTCCGCCCCGGTCGGGTTTTCCGGATTCCAGGGCGATGGACTCACCGGTAATTTTAGTGTTCACCGAAACGTCGCCACCAGCCTCGGTCAAATTGGTTACAGCTACTCCTGCCATAAACTGATCTCCAATCCGGGCAAAACGCGGAACAATAACACGCAGAATAAAAGGCTGGCTGACCACCAGCTGTTCAGATCCGTAACCAAACCGATCATCTTCTCCTACCGCAACCACCATGATGCGCCAGCTGGTCAGATTATCGGGGGTTTTAAATGTAAAACGGGCTTTACCGGTAGCGTCGGTCAGTAATGCCGGATCATAATACGCCAGCTTTAAAAATTCCTTGCGAATCCTGGGATCACCCATGCCTCCCATCATACCGCCGCCATACCCGGTACCCTTCTGGAGTAATTGTTCTTCGGTGATTATGAACGGACGATTGTCATTGATCCGTGCCGAAAGGCCGCGGTAGGAATAGACTGTTTTAACCAGGTCGGGAGGGGTGTAGCCGGTAAGTGCCAGAACCGCCTCATCAACTACCATGACGGTCAACTCACTTCGCTTTCCGGAGCTCCCAGGAGGGGTTATCTGTACCTCAACCGTTACCTCTTCCGCCGGCCGTGCCTTTAGGCGGTCTGGAATGACATCGACCTTGAGATATTTTGAATCAAGTGAAACCTGGAATCCGGCCATCCCGATTCGTTCCATATGTTTCCCAACTTCCTCC
>CP070707.1:659452-662651 GCA_020350205.1 bacterium | reverse complement strand
GGCAGCGCGCCCGGCGTGTATCAATTTTAGTCCACTGAAAAAGAAATAGTTGTAGGCAAATATGCCACTGATGCCTAAAAGGGCCAGCAGCAGGAACTGCCGGTAACTCAAAAGGGATATTTTTCGTTCGGTTTTCCATATCATCAGAAACAAAAAAATTGTTGCGATTAAAAATCTCAAAAAGGCGGCACTGAAAGGTCCCATGTGTCTGGTAACAATTCTACCTGCGATAAAGGTTCCTCCCCAAAATATGGCAGTTAAAAAAAGTTTTAATCTTACCTGGAAAATGGGGGGTATTCTTTCTGTGGTATGCATAAGATTGGTTAAATTGGAATAGATTCTCTCTGTATTTGGGGCAAGATTAAACCGGGATTAGAGGTGGTTCTGAATTTTATCCCAATTAATACATATCAGGCAACTTTACAATCCTTTGCTGCAATCGCTGCACCTACAATTCCCGCATTGTTAAGTAGCTGAGCCGGCACAATTTCCGTTTTTACGTCGATATATTTAATATACTTATCAAATTTTTTACTAACTCCACCTCCCAGAATAATCAGATCCGGCCAGAGAAGATATTGCAGGAGATGCATATACTTATTAAGGCGTTTACCCCATTTTTTCCAGGAGAGATCCTGATTTTTTCTGACTGCATCCGCCGCATATTTTTCAGCAATTTCACCATTAAGTTGAAATTGTCCAAATTCTGTATTCGGGAAGAGTTTCCCGTCGATAAAAAATGCTGATCCAATACCAGTACCAACAGTAATAATCACAACCGATCCCTTTTTATTTCTGCCGGCACCAAAAGTCATTTCTGCTAAACCAGCCGCATCTGCATCATTGAGGACGCAGACTGGTAATCCGCTAGCTTCCTGAAAGAATTTTTTTACATCTGTACCGATCCAATCCTTATGAATATTTGAAGCTGTCCGGACGACACCTTTTTGTACAACTGCTGGAAATCCGCAGCCAACGGGTCCGTTCCAATTAAATTTCCTAACTATTTTTGAAACAGTTTCTGCTACAGAAGGTGGATCTGCCGGTTGAGGAGTAGGGATTCGCTTCCTTTCTCCCGTCAGTATCCCTGTTTTTATATCAACCGTTGAGGCCTTTACTCCCGAGCCTCCAATATCGACACCTAAAATTTCTGTCATAAATTATTCCCGAGATTTAAAAAATTGAACTGGTAAGACGAAATTTTGAGAATGAAGTTAGTCCTTAGAGGAACAAACTCTCGTCCACACACATGACATCCGAGGCTGAAACTTCCTCAAAGAGCTTCATTTGCCGGTTGGCACGCCAGGCACGGATCACCTCGGCACTTACCTCATTCTGGATTAATTTTACAATCGCAATAATTTCCGGATCTTCAACTGTCCTATAACGGCAGGTGCCTAAAAATATCTGCTCATCCTGACCCAGAGGTGGAAGGATGAGAATGTCAAGAATTTTTAAAAATGGTCGACCCTCTTCATCCCGATGAGTTAATTTACAAAACCAGATCAATTCGTCTGACTTGTGGGATACATGATCGATGATATATTCATCTCCCTCGAGAAATCCCATGACACTGCCTGTTTTTTCTTCAAATGTGGATGGAAAACTGTCGGGTCCAAATTCCAATCCGATTAAAGATTGATATTCTTTTGGGTACTTCTGAAGCAGACTGTCCCCGGGGGTCATCTCGCTCTGGCTTTGATCTTTCTTGCATTGAAGGCTGCTTAAAATGAAAAAGATCATAAAGAGAGAAAGATACTCTCTCATCTCTTCTCCCGTGTAAAATTTTTGAATATTCTGCGAATACTCTTATTTCATGCAAAAATAGTTAATTATTCTTATATTTCCAAAATATGTATCTCTTTTTTTAGAGAGATACATTTATCTGTATACTTTGGGTCTGACTTCCGATATTGTTTTTGTTATTAGAATGGATTGTTTTTTTAAATTTAATTACAGAAATTATAATCTACAGGACCAGTTGATGAACTATTTTTCCTGCCTTCGATGTTCAGCATGCCAAAAAGATTACCCTCCCGATCGTCTTTGGAATCTCTGCCCGGATTGTGGAAAACCTTTGTTGGCAGAGTATGAGCTGGATAAGATCGCCAGCTTGCTCGATAAAAATGAGCTGAAAAACAGGGTGAATACTATCTGGCGGTACCGGGAACTTCTTCCGGTTGAATATGACCGATATCAATTAAGTTTAGGTGAAGGTTGTACTCCCTTAATAAGGGCGTCGAGATTAGAGAACTTAATAGAGTTTAGTGAGATATATATCAAAGATGAAGGAATCAATCCAACCGGGTCATTCAAGGCCCGCGGCCTTAGTGTAGCTGTCAGCAAAGCATGGGAATTAGGGGCCAGAGCTTTGTCCATACCATCTGCCGGAAATGCTGCGGGTGCAATGAGTGCTTATGCTGCCCTTGCGAATCTATCCGCTCACATTTATATGCCCGAAGATGTTCCTCAAAGTTTCTTAACGGAATGTCGGATGTTTGGAGCGGAGATTACCCTCGTGGATGGTTTGATTACCGAATGTGGGAAACAATCAATTGAAGATGCTAAAAAATTTAATCGTTTCGATCTATCTACCCTGAAGGAACCTTATCGTCTGGAAGGGAAAAAAACCATGGGATATGAACTGGCTGAACAGCTGAACTGGAAACTTCCTGAGGTAATAATCTATCCAACGGGCGGGGGAACGGGGCTGGTTGGGATGTGGAAAGCGTTTGACGAGATGCAGAGTATGGGATGGATTGATCATCACCGGCCCCGCATGGTGTGTGTGCAGTCAGATGGTTGTGCTCCACTGGTGAATGCTTTTTTGACAAGAAAACAATTTGCGGAACCCTGGCAAAACGCCAAAACAGTAGCAGACGGGTTACGAGTACCTGCCGCCATTGGAGACTTTTTGATTCTAAACATTCTTGAAAAAAGTCATGGAGTTGCCCTGGCTGTTTCCGATGAAGAAATGATGGAAGCTGCTCGGATTATTGGAAAATATGAGGGGTTATTTGTCTCTCCGGAAACAGGGGCTACCCTGGCAGCATTTATGAAATTACGGGAGAGGGGTTGGATTAAGGAAAACAGCCGGGTCGTTCTGTTCAATACTGGCAGTGGATACAAATACAGCCATTTGTGGAAATAAAAATCTGCGGTGCGGACTTTCCTAGTTTATTATTTTTAAAAAGACTAT
>CP070707.1:656080-659352 GCA_020350205.1 bacterium | reverse complement strand
TACCGTGGGTTCTGCCGAAGGCACCCCTTCGGGGGAATCCCACCCTCTCCGCCAATAAAGACAGGTTAGAAGTAAGAAATGAAAGGTGAGAAGTATAAAAACCTAATTTTACTTCAAACTTCTAACCTCTAAACATTCACTAATTTTTCCTGGCTGCAAATTCAAGAATACTTCACCACTCCGCTGATCATGTCTTCCTGAATGTTAATAGTTGTCAGGAACCCTATTTGTAAATATACTTGACATTTTACATATATAGATGTATACTACAATAGTTGTAATTAGCAACTATGTTTTGGGGCTAAACATATTTGGCTATGAATAAAATTTGTTCCTTAAGAAAATCACTCCGAAAATTTGAACACCTGAATCGGCTGTTGAACCACCGGTGCGGCACAGGAATTCCCATAGCCCGGTGCCATGAATTACTGAAAATTGAGGAACTGCAGTCTACCACCACCAATCGACTTGCCCAAAATTTTAAATTGGATAAATGCACTCTGAGCCGCCCTGATCAATTGTACGAAAAGATGTTTCGAATGCTTCCATTGAATTCGAAGGACTCTATTTTGAAACATTTTAAAGAGCTTCCGGCTGCTATGAAATCATGTTATGAATCAGCACGTAGAGGGGAAGGGTGTTGCGGATGAAAAGTTTTTCTATTAAATGCAAATAAGGGATTAGGGCAGCTATTATTAGATAAATAGATGTGAGGAGAAAACTAAATGGAGAACAGGACGTTTCAACTCAGAAATCATCTTTTACTGTCTGTCACCATTATTATGTTATTCATGGTGATTACCCTTATCATTTCGGAGATATTGATTCAATTATTACATGTCACTAACCAGTCTACCCGATTATTTATCTCATTTGGATCTTACGCTGCGTTTTGCTTTTTAATCATACCGTTGCTCCGCCTTCCCCGTGGTAAAAGATCATTTTCTGATTATCTGGCTGACATCAGATTTAAATTGCCTACAAATATTCCTCAAATCCTAATCATCTCTTTTGTCGGTTATCTGCTTTTTGCCGGATGTCAACTTGCAGGTTCGCTTATTTATTATTCCTTCCATCCCGGCAGTTTTGTATTTGACCTTAGCAAACAGAGCCTGCTGCAATCCGGATCCCTAATTGCCGGTATCTTCGAAGAGATTATTTTCCGGGGGATTATCCTGACCCTGCTGTTGGATAAACTGTCAGAAAACAAAGCCATCTTGATCTCAGCCCTTGCTTTTGCGGGCATTCATCTGCTGAATCTGCTGAATCCCAATCATCAGGGAATGATCTGGATTCTGGCACAGGTGACCTGGGCATTTGCACTGGGTATCATGTATGCCTATCTTGTGATTCGAATAAATTCAATCCTGCCGGCAATTATCCTGCATTACCTCATTAATGCGTTAACCGGAGTCTGGCTGACAATTCCCCAGGGTCAGACTGCCATTTTAATCCTGTACCATTTGGTTTTCTTTGGAACTCTCCCGGCAGGATTGGTCATCTTTTGGGCCAGGAATAAGGAAAAACGGGGCACATTTAAAACGGTTCAAATTTTAAATAAATCCGCCAGTTAAAATATCAAAGGAGACATCCGATGGTAAAATGGAGTAACTCACCGGCTTATTATGCAGGTCTAAGTGCTGCAACCTTTTTAATGGCAGCTATCAGTTTCAGTGGAGTGTTCTTTTTCAAAGAAGATCTCATCGGAAGACTTATATCAGGATCAGCATGGAGTCTGGTTATGTTCGGATGGCTGGGACAGTATTATCAGGCAAGAATGAAGGGAAAGCAGCATAATTTATCGTGATAATGGAATTTAGAATTCCCCAACTATACCTTATTAAATACGGATAGGTCAGTGAGGGTTAGTTTTAAATTGTGCAAACAGGTTTATTTTATAGTATGAGGACAAAATGACTGATAAAATTAAATATATTATAGCTATTTGCATCGGTATCCTTCCCATCAATATCTTCATGATCTGGTATCGCTTAACGCACACCGAAGGATTTACCACCTTTGAAATGCTGGTTTATCCGCTGCTGTTTGGAGGCGGAAACATTTTGTTAATACTGGCACTGAATAAGTATTTGCTCAATAAGAATTTGCGCGATTTTAATTTAGGTAAAGGGAAGTGGTATCAGGATATTATGGTTGGTCTGATCTTAACCACCCTGTATTTTTTGCTGATGTTTCTGGAAAGATCAATTTTTTTGACCCTGCTGCCACCGCAGGAACCCCCCTCCCAGGAGGTCATTAAGTTGATGATCGATCTGGCCCGCAAGCCTCTCCTGTTAGCACTCTGGCTGGGTCCGGTGGTCTGGATTGGCGTGGCGCTGTTCGAGGAGATTTCCCGCACCTTTTTCTTTAATTGCCTATGGCAATTATCACCCCAAAAGTCCTGGCAGATTATGTCTATCTTTTTGGTCTCTCTGGTGGTGGGATTCACTCATTTATATCAGGGACCGTTCGGGATAATTTCGGTGAGTATTCAGGGAATAGTGATCGGGTTTTATTATTATAAAGCAAAGAGAATAGCACCCCTCATCATTTCTCATGCTTTATATGACAGCATACAGATTATTACATTTGTGGTGCAGGTTTACTGAAATTTTTGATAAAGGATCTGCATTGGAAAATTACCACTTGCTTCTCAGACGACTTAAAAATGTATATCAAATTAAAATGGCAGATTTTGAAGTGGGTTATAAAAAATTTGCTAAAATGCGCGGATTTAATACTTTCAATGACTTCTCCTACCACCGGAGAGGTTTTATCGAATGCTGGGCAGAACCCGGATTTCACCGTTTCTGGCAAGTCTGGAACCCCGGCATTGCATATTTTGTATATCGTCTTTTCCTCGGGCTGGGAGGTTCGAAAAGATGGCTTATCCCCGCTTTTCTTTCATTTCTCTTCTGCGGTATTATCCATACCGCAATCGTTTTTCCCTTTTTAGGCTGGTCGTTTTCGGTGATTGGCGCCTTTATCTGTTTTGCCGTGTTAACCATTGTCAGCAGGAAAATGTCCCGTCTGCTTCACCAGGAAAAATGGCCTGCAATAGCAAATATCGTGATCAATATTAGCTTGGTAGTGGGATCATTTGATATCGGATTTCGGATTGACCGGTTTTTCTGTTAAAAATAAGACAATATTTTCTCCTTAAAATCTCGGGGAAAAACGATTGACCCACATAGATATTGCGTCATGAAATCTATTTTCCCATAAAATTTGCTTGAGATATAATACTTATGTTTTTATTTTTAGCAAATTTG
>CP070707.1:652701-655980 GCA_020350205.1 bacterium | reverse complement strand
TTAACTTTTCCTTTGGTTTAAAATTAACCCGTATTCAAATTATTGGAGGATGTCATGAGCCGTAAAGTTCGAAGAATGTTTCAAAGAATTTTAAGTATTCCGTTTTTTATTTTATCTTTGGTAGGTGGTTCGATGTCTTTAATCAGGAATACAACGGAGAGAACTATAAATTAGAATTTCGTTCTCAATAGTATCTTTTCAGTTTATGAAAATATTTGGCAATTTATTTTTCTGTTTTTGTATTTTTTTTAATTGTGATTTATTTAACGGAAAGAATTGCCTGGTAGAATATGTTGATTTATTGCCTGAAAATTTGGATCCAGCAGGTTCTCAGAATATTTACAGTCCCAATATCTACTCAAATATTTATGA
Source organism: bacterium (assembly GCA_020350205.1). GTDB lineage: Bacteria > Calditrichota > Calditrichia > RBG-13-44-9 > RBG-13-44-9 > RQOF01. The sequence goes on along the minus strand of CP070707.1, from coordinate 655,608 downwards.
GTCCTTGGTCAACCTTGATCAAGATGGTTTTACCATCAGACCGGGTGTAGCTAGAAATTGGCAGGTTGAAAAAGGTTTAACACGATATGTATTTACTCTGGAGCCTGATAGGGTATTCCATGATGGCTCCCCTGTAAATGCTGAAGCTGTGGTATATTCATTCCAGCGTCAGGTTAAAATTAACAACCGATCCCCATTATTCAACATAATTCAAACTATCGAATTTATTGATAGTATGACGATTGCTATCAATCTTAAATATCCATATACGCAATTTCTTTATAGCCTGACATCTCCGATAGGATTAAAAGTTATTTCAAAAGAGGCCCTTGAAAGATTTGGCGATAGTATAAGTAAAAATCCTCAAGGCAGTGGACCATTTTACATCACTGAGTGGAAAGAAAATTCCTATATAACTCTAAAAAAATTTCCACAATACCCCAATTTTTTGGGTGAAGTGGAAACATTGATATTTAAAGAATATGCTGATTATTCCAAATTAGTTAATGATTTTAAGAGATATAAATTTGATGTTTTCTATTCCATTCCAGGATTTTATGTTGATAGATTAATGTGGCTTGGAATAATTGATTACAAAGTTGCTGAGCCGTTTTCAGTCGTCTTCCTGGGATTTAATAATGCATCCGAGCCATTGAAAAACATCTCTCTCAGAAAAGCAATTTTAAGTAGCATTGACCGTAATAAACTCGTAAATCACATTTTAAGAGGTAATTCTGTGGTTGCACACGGACCTCTTCCGTCAGTTTTTCACCTCAATAAACAAGTATTTCGGCAGGAAGCACCTGATTTAGGCACTGAAAAAATGATAAAAACTGAACCTCTAAATGATAATTTAAGTTTGAAATTATTTTTTGTTTCTCGTTTTATGACAAGGAGTACAATTTTAGAAGCATTGGAAAAGGAATTACAAAAGATAGGGATTAGACTGGAGATGATTCCCTTTGATTCATATGAGGCGTTAAATCGGGCTTGCCAAAGTGATTCTGCTCAGTTATTTTTAAATGGCTGGCAAGCGGATGTGCTGGGGGATCCGGAAAATTTCCTCTATTCTTTATTTTATTCCACATCGGAGTATAATTTTTTTCATTATACTAATACCCGGGTGGATAATTGGCTGGATTCGGCCCGGATTGAAACCGTGTGGGAGAAGCGACAGGTTTTATATCAAAAAATTGAAAAACAGGTACTGGAAGATGTGCCAGCGGTTTTTTTGTATCATGTTATCCCGGTCTATGCTTATAATAAAAATAGAATAAAATCTTTACCGGTAAATCCCTATGGTATCATTAATTATCATCAGGTAGTTTTGCATGAATAGTCAGGTGGATAAATCTGTTCCGGACCGACTACCAATCTTCCACTTTAGCCGCCTGAAATTGCAGGGTAAATTTTTTATCTATTTTACCGGTTTAGTGCTTCTGGTGGTTATCTTTATAGCCGCTGCAGTAATTTATTTTCATAAACAGTTGTTGCTGCAACAAGCCCAGGAGAAAGCCATAAGTTTAACCCGAACACTGGCCTATACCAGTTTAAATGCCGTACTTCAGGATGATTATCTGGTATTACAGAGCCTCATAGACAGTATGATTGATGGACCTGATATTGTCTCAATTGCGGTGGTGGATTCTACCGGATGTATCATTGCTGCCAGTCAACCTGAACTTCGGGGAGACCGTCTGAACGATCCCTTTACCATGAACGCCCTGCTCTCCGACAGACTCCTCCTGCAAAAAGAAGTCTCTCAGGAGGGCCAGGAAATCTGGGATACAGCTGTACCGATTTTCAATTTGAATAAAAGGATCGGTCTGGCGCGTATGAAGTATTCCCTAGACGATCCATTACGCGGACTTATACAATCCGTGCTGGTAATCAGCGTGGTCGCTGTTCTGCTGAGTCTTTTATTGGCTTATCGATTCTCAACTTCAATTTCACGTCCCATGAAGCAGGCCGTTGAGCTGGCCTCCGAATACGGAAAGGGAAACCTCAATGTTTCCATTGACATGGTTCGCAGGGACGAAATTGGTGAGTTAGTCGAGTCGCTAAACAAACTATCCAAGCAATTGAAAAGCCTCATTGATGAGAAAATTGCCAATGAAAATCTGGTCATGATGGGTGAATTTGCATCCTATATCATTCATGACTTGAAGAATCCACTGAGCGGAATACATCTGTTATCAGATGGTTTACACCGAAAAATTGAACCCAATAGCCCCCTAAAAAAATATGCGACAGAAATTTTACTGGCATCTCAGAAATTGCACGATTTTGTAGAAAGAACACTTGATATTTCCCGCTGGAATCGGGTGAATCTCATCCAGTTGGATATCCGCGAGGTTATCGAAAAAGCTATTCAGGAATTAGATGGCAAGGAAATTCCCATCCTGCAGGAGCTGGAATCTGATATCCCGAAAATTAATGCCGATTATCAGATGATGTTGATGGTGATAAAAAATCTCATCACCAACGCTACCGAGGCCATCGATGGGAAAGGCCATATCTGGGTGAGGATGAAGTGGATGGACGGGCAGATTCTTATTGAGATTAAAGATGATGGATGCGGTATTCCCGATGAAAAGATAGAAACGATTTTTCGACCATTTTTTTCCATGAAAAGACAAGGACACGGTTTGGGCCTGGCCATGGTTCGCAAAGCTGTCATGTTGCATCAGGGTAAAATAAGTGTTCAGAGTAAAGTGGGTGAGGGTTCCATATTCACTATCCTTCTACCCGGGGATTTAAAATCGACCTGATTAGAGCGGTTGAGCTGATATAATTGATGCTGAATATGTATTATACTCTTTTTTCAAGGGGAAGACCAGTGTCAGCTTCGCTCTCTGCGAAGCTCCCTGATAACTTAAAGAAACGTCCTGACTTTTGTCGAAATAT
>CP070707.1:649274-652601 GCA_020350205.1 bacterium | reverse complement strand
CATCAGTGATCTGAGCCGGGTTAGCGCCATCGCTGTCCATTTTCCAGATATCATTATTACCACTCCGATCAGATCGAAATATAATGGTAGAACCATCCGGACTAAAATCCGGCATAAAATCATTTGCCGAATCATCGGTCAGCTGCATCAGATTTGAGCCATCAGAATCCATAACCCAAATATCCCAATTGCCACTCCTATTCGAGTAAAATACCAGTTTGGCACTATCGGCACTCCAATGAGGTTGGTTATCATCGCCCAAATTGTCCGTTAATTGGATTTTGTTGCTTCCATCAGTATTCATCACCCATATACTCCAAGTACCGGATCTGTTCGAGCCGAATGCTATTTTTGAGTTATTAGGACTCCAAGCCGGCGCACCATCTCCCGCTGGATGAGTTGTGATTCGGATGAGTGGACAATCCGTCCGGCCGAAGTCGGCTAAGAATTGTGCAAAATCGGATCCATCCACATCGTTGTCGCCGTTCAAATCTCCCGCGCAGGCATCGCCCTGGTCACAGTCGCTGTTTCCAAAGTCGGGTGCGAGAAGGGCTAAATCCCACTTATCCACATTGCCGTCGCTGTTCAAATCTCCCGTGCATTCTGCAAAACTTTGCGAGGTAATAAAAAGTAAAATAATAGAAATTTGCACAGCGGCAATTATTAATTTTCTCATTCTTAACCTCCTTTTGACTGGTTAATCTCAATTACATAAAAAACTCTAAAGGTTTTATCCCTCTGGAGGATGATGTATGGAACGGTGGTATATAACCATACACCAATGAGAAACTCCTTGTGCAGTTCTCAAATTAACAATTCACAAAAAGTATGGGTAAACCTTTCTTCTGAATTTTCACTAACGGCATTTTTCATTAAACAGAAATTGCCTCAATTGTGGCGTAGTTCTTTACGACCTACTCCAATAAGTCCGCCAGTGTCATGGACCATTTCCCAGATCATTTTAGACCACGGATTTAAATTCTGTGGCGGAGAAGACTGGGGTTTGGCTGCAAGAGGGTACCACCCCACCAGGACTCTTTTAATTCGCCCTTCAGGTTTACCTTTACCGCCACCGTTTCCCTCAACTATATATATTTCTTGTTCTTTTCTATCGAAGCCCAATACTAGCATCGAATGCGGTTCAGTACAGAGGTAATCTCCGAGTTGAGGGGCTCCTCTCTTTTTATTCCTTATATCTGCAATAGGAAAAAATCTATTTCTTTTTCTGAAATAGCCTCTGAAATATTCAACCCTTGACATACACCAACCCAGATCCTCGTAAGCTTTCAATTTGCGTGCGCCTCTATCGGAAACGAAAGACTGTCTCTTTTTAAGATACACTGGTGTGCCTGCCCTCTTATATGCATAGGACACAAATTCACTGCACCAATCGTTATAAGACCACTCCTTCCTTTCAGAAGACCAATTTCTCTTGAAGCCATGTGGGCTTTTGAAGTATCTATCTATCTGATTTCTACGAAGCTTATCGTGGAGCTGAAGGTCCCTCAGATGCCACTGCATGAGAAGAAGCTCAGCAACCGTAATTACCAACCGCTCTCTTTCAGTTAATATTTTCCCATTTAATTTATTATCGTTCCAGAAATCAGCAAACTGCCATCCCTTTATATTTTTTATTATTTTTTTAGTCTTTCTATCCCTGATTACGCCTTCTCTTAAATCGATGCCATACCATTTTTTCATCAATAAATAGAACTCTTTCAAGTCGCCACAATGAGTTCGGTCCAATTTAGCAAAATCTAAATCTGGATCAGTTTTATCCACCAGCGCACCATAGCCGATAACCTTTGCCCCTGATTCCGGTGTCCACACGATGTAACCCCTCTGAAAACGACTGTAACGTCCTCCGTCAGGTGTGTCCATTTCATCACTCTCTGGATAACCGATCCAATTACGCTCCCAGCCTTCGCTTGCCCACTTCGCTCGAATAGCACCATGAACCTCGTGTGCTCCCGTGTACGTGGTCCAATAAATAGATCCATGTTGAAAGTGGTTAAAATGTCCAATTTTGTCTGGGGTAACCTTCTGATCCGTCACCGGAAAACCAAGAACACCCCAGTATTCCTTTAGACTTCGATATTTGTCTCTTATTACACCATGAACTTCATGCGCACCGGTATCCGGATGCCAATAAATGGTACCTTTCTGGTAGTGTCGATATCGCCCTTTTGGATTGTGGGCACAACGGCTTTCTGCACCGATTGGTCTTCCTAATAAACTACGTAATTCTCGATGCTTATTATCAATCGGACTGGAAAAGACAGGGGATGCAAATAATACAAGAACTAAAGCAAATGAAGTAATTGTTTTTGCTCTCATAATGCCCTCCACATATTAAGCTTATCATTCTTAGTTTAGGACGATTTTAAAACATATCCTCCTTACTCCTCATCAACACCTTTAAATAGTTTTAACATTTCTCAATTATTTAATTTCTTTAAGAATCCAATTTTGATTATTGTAGAATCATTTTACTATCTAAGCTTGCAAAATTGATTGGATGACATCAGACATCAACATCGCGGCCAGGCCAATAATTGTGACAATTGCTGCCCAGATATATTTTGCCATATAGGTATAGCATTTTCTTTCTTTTTCCCCTGCGGCTTTTATGCTTTTCAGCTCAATAAAAGGAACCGGGGACCTTCGGTACCAGCCCACTACCTCGGCTTCCTGATTTGTATATTTTGCCCGCTTCAACAGACCGAAGAAAAAATCCCATAAAGGGATGGGCTACCGGTAGTCCAGGAATATAATTCCGGTCTCATCCTGCATGACAAAATCCTCTGACCAGATTAGCCCGGGTATACCCCGCCCGATGATGGTTCCCCTGGTCTTACAGCCAACCGGCCGCACATTGGATACCTTTACCCTTTTTAATAAACTTGAGATCGACATGCCCGGGAATATATCTGATCTGTAGGAATATTTGGTCTTCAAAAAAGAGCTGATTCCAGAGCCAAAGATTCCGGCACCAATCCAAAATGCATTGTTGGTTACAAAAAAAACTGCCAGACCCGCAACAAGTGTTAGCTGCGGTAAAAAGCGAATGAATATATCAGCCAAAAACTCATCCCAGTAAGACTCGGGTTTGGTCTCATCAAAGCTGATATACGGTTCCTTGCCCAGGACCTCTGACTGTTTGCTTAATTGATTCAGTCGATTGGCAATCAGGGGGTGGGTTGAATTAATCTCATAATATTTGGCCCATGGGTTCCATAAATCCCATTTCATGGCTCCTCTTAAATTTTCTTTATCGATCTCATCCCCCATGCTTTGTGCCGCACTGACTGAAGGAAGAGATGACAC
>CP070707.1:645837-649174 GCA_020350205.1 bacterium | reverse complement strand
TCGGGGCTCATAATCCCGTGTATTCGTTTCGATCACTTCCATAAACTCATTCAGAAAATGGAGATAGAATTTTAGATCATTTTCATTTTCGCAATCAAGGTTTCCCTCAAATAGAAATTGTACATAGGAGGCCGGTTGACCACTACGATCACTACGGTTTCGTTCGCGTTTAAAGATATCAGCCAAATCAGTCGCCTTATACCAATTTGAATGATTTTTTAACACATTTGAAACTACCTGAGCAGATTTCATAAAATCCCTTTTATAGATCTACTTATTTCAATGGTAAGATGCTTGAGATTATTATTCTCTTAATTGACTCTAATCACATATAAAAAAATAAGTTTGGAGAGAACGAGTCTTTTGAAACTGAGGTATTTGGAAATCACCTAAGATTGGGGAATCTTAAACAAAACTTGAAACGCATACTGAGATTGTCTCAAATTTCAGATGTTTGATTGCTGTTCTGGGACTGCCCGGAGGACTGGTTATGATAACCATAACCATATCCATAGCGGTATCGATAAGATGAATGCGCAACATTGCACGAATTGGCCACCACTCCCAGAAAATTCATTTCGGACTGTCTGAATTCGGATACCGCTCCACGAATAGTCTCTTTATAAGTTAGATCCGGCCTGATGACCAATACGACATTTTTTATGATTTTCCCGAGCAGCAAAGGATCCACTACTCTGGTTACGGGTGGACTATCCACGATAATGATATCGTATTTCGACTGCACGGCTTCAAAAAATGAATTAAGTTTCAAATCATCAAGCAACTCCCCTGAGTTCTTATTGAGTTTGCCAGCTGAAATTATCTCTAATCGCTGATCGATAAAAGTGCTTTGTATTAATTCAGAAAATGGTTTCTCCCCTTTAAGATACTCTATCATTCCGGGAGTCTCCTGTGAAATATTGAAAGTCCTGGAAAGGGTACCTTTTCGCAAATCGGCATCAATTAAAAGAACTTTTTGTCCGGCCTGGGTCATTGATATGGCCAAATTTGCTGACACAGTCGTTTTCCCCGTACCTTCCTCTCCAGAGGTGATCAACAGAATATTTTTTGTTTCAGGAAGGCGATGCTGCAATTTCATCCGTAAAATTCGAAATGACTCTTTGGAGCCATATGCCTCATCTATTAAAGTCACAAAGCGATTATTTAAATTGACTGATCCCTGCATAGATTGATTGATTTCTTTGCTGTATGGAGGAAGAATTGTTAATAAGGTCAAACCTAATTCCTTATCAATAAATTCCACATCAGTAACCTTTTCAGAGAAATATTCCCGCGCGAAAATTAACATCAGTCCAAACAAAATCCCTCCGAATAATCCCAGTGCTAAATTTAATTTTTTTCTTGGAGAAACTGGTTTAAGAGGTTGTTGAGCATCATCAATAACAACAATATCCTGCAATTTGGAGAGTTCTGCCATTCTCATTTCTTCTCTCTTATCCAGCAATAAAGAAAATTTCTTTTCCAATGCGTTACGATGCCGAATCAGCTCGGTAAGCTGAGTTTCAGTTTGTGGCAGTTTTCCCATTTGTGCCATATAGCTGGAAATAAGTTTCTGAATATTGTTTCTTTTTTCTTTTAATGATTTTAATAGAATCTCATAAGCCACGATGGTATTCTGATTATAAGTGGAGAGTTTATCTTTAACCTGCTCAATCTGATTATTCAGGGTAATAACATCCGGATGTGTCTCCTTGCGTCGCTGCAATAATTCAAGCTTTTTTAGTTCAAGATCGGATAATTCCCGTAAAAGCGCCGAAAATGGGGAATATGATTCATCCGAACTATATGGTGTTAAATAAGTCTGATCGAAATACCCCCTTTGCTGATGCTGCTCTTTCATCTGAACCAAACGATTTTCATACTCAGCTATCTGCAAGTCAGCATCAACTTTTTCGCCCTCCAGTTTGCTTAAAAAATTGATTATTTCTTCCGAATTTTTGTCAATACTTGTAATCTGATAGCGGGATTTGAATTTGCTGAGGGTATCCTCTGCAAATTGTAATCTCAGTTCGGTATCCTTGAGTTGTTCATCGACAAAATTAAAAGAGTATCTGATAGTTTGTTGCTTTTGTTCCAATCGAACTTCCCGAAATTTTTCGATCAAGGTGCGGGCAATTATTTGAGCACCGGCGGCAGATCCTGACTCTACCTTAATCTGGAACAGGTTGGTTTTGCCAATCCGTTTGGTGGATATGCTGTGGTATAATTTTTCCAGGACTTTTTCAAGATTTTTAAAGGTAATATATAGATCACTTCCAGAAGCAGGTTCCTCCCAATGAATATGAAAGCCTCCCTCTGGAAAATTAACAGAAATGTTACCTTTTTCATCGAAAGTTTTTGTCAAAAGTACTTCATTCTCTGCCATAACAGTCATCAGTTTATTGTCACTGACCAGAATATTGTACTCCAATTCTTCATTTTTTGAAGAAATCGATGCCTGAGTAATGACTGGAAATTTTTGTTGGATAGCTGGCGATGTGGATAAAAATTCCTGATAGCTCAAATAGGATTGATCTGACTCAAAAAATTCTCCGGATGGCAAATTCACTTCACTAATATTGACAAATAGAAGAAGTTCTTCGGCCACTTTTTCCAAAACACTTCGTGATTTAACAATCTCGATTTCAGTTTCAACTTCATCCAGGGTTTGCATGGCAATAATTTTGCCTATTTCGTCGGTTGATCGTACATCCTGAACCGGTTCTTTCTTCAGTATCACCGTAGATTCATAAATAGGATCAGATAAGAGATTGAAGAGAAATACAGCCAAAATAGTTATAGATAACGATAGATAGATATATTTTTTGCGATGAAGAATAAGAAAATATACCTTACGCAAGCTTAAAATCTCACTAAGTTTTTTCTCTCTAAATCGATTATCAACATCATGATTCTGATTCATTAAGTTTCCTGTTATAAATATAATTAACGGTTGCTGAGAGCAATAATTGTAACCGCTAATGCGGCAAATGACACGATGACTGATGCATTTCTAAGAAATACCCACCAACCTCGGGGAACTATCACCTGATCTCCCGACTTTAAACCCATCTCTTGTAATTTACTTCCTTTTTCAATGAGTTCTTTAGGATTGATATTTATTCTTTCCTCGTCCCGGACAAAGGATAACTTATTGAGATTTGCATCCTGAGTTTCTCCTCCTGCCAGCGCAACGACATCTAAAATAGTCTCCACGCCAGTCACATAATATTGACCCGGTCTCTTGACTTCACCCAGAATATTAATTTTAAACAGCGGTTGAACCGTAATCTCAGGATCTTTATAGAGAGAATCATACTTGGCAATGATCTCATTT
>CP070707.1:642396-645737 GCA_020350205.1 bacterium | reverse complement strand
TTTCATTCCGGTTTAATTATGGGACCGGATTTCCCTATACCCCCATCGTCGGAAGTTATTTGGAAAGTGATGACAGGCTGGACAGGCGACGCGTGATATATGGTCCACGGAATATATACCGTTATCCGGCTTATCATCGGATGGATTTTGGCTTCAGCAAATTCTTTAACTGGCTGAGGCTGGAGTGGCAGTTTGATATTCAGGTGATCAATGCCTACAATAGGGAAAATGTCTTTTTCTTTGATCCGGATTATGATGCTAATCCTATAGAATTAAATGTGATCCCGATGTTGCCGATCATCCCGTCCGTTGGAATTTCTACGAGATTTTAAAAGGTGATATTATGAAAAAAAGAATAACAGCTTGTCTCTTTATTGTTATAACCTTATTGACCTATGGGTGCGAAAACACCTCGGAGTATAATTACGAACCGCAATTGACTGTGAATGGAGAATTAAAAGCGGGATTCCCGATCGACTCAATTTCCCTGACCTGGAGTGCGGGTGTTAATGAGCGTTATGATACCCCGGGACAATTGGTATCGGATGCCGATATTCGTATAAACGGACTGAGCCTGCAGGAATATCCGGATTATAAAGGTTATTATTATTATCCGGATACCACCTATCGGGTTCAGAGTGGACAAACTTACCGGCTGGAGGTTTATCTCGGCGATAAACATCTCTTTTCGGAAACAACCGTTCCGGCACCATTTCAGATGACGCCGCTGGGAATATCGGAAGGGGACACCGTGCAATATGTTCCAGGCCTTAGCTGGTTTTCAGATGAATTCTTTAATATCGTATGGCCGGGATATTCGGGGAGTCTCATTTACCGAATTTTGTCCATCGCGGAAGAGGAACGATCGGAAAATTTCATTGAGGATGACCGCCCGGAAGCTGACGTATTCAAGGGTGAGGTGGAAGATCGGATCAATCCCGGTATATGGTGGGTGGCGGATGAGTATGTAAGGGTGAACTGGATGTTCTTCAACTGGACCGGGTGGCATCAGATAGTGGTCTCGGCGATGGATAGTAACTATTACGAGTATCGCAATGGGATTCTTTTTGGAGAACAGGGAGGACAGAATTTTAACCAGATTGTGGAAGGAGGATTAGGGCTGTTTTCTTCGTCTGCCAGCGATACCTTACGGATATTTCTGATAGAATAGAAATTTTACAGCGTACGAGTATTTTGATATAATGATCAATTTTGTTTGAAATATATAAAGAAAAATCATCCCTGCCTTTTTTTCTTCAAGATGAATGGAAGATGATTGAACCCGCCTGACCTTTTAACCGACATCAAGTTATCTGTCTCTAGAGGTATTTTTGGATGTGATAGGATTTTGTTTATTTCTATTTGGAATATTTTGATTTCAATTTTAAATTATGAAGCTTTTACATAATAGAGGAGAAGTGCATGCCCGCAGAAACCCAAGATACCGATAAATTCCGTCAGGGTTCAGAAAATCTGTATGAAGCGGTGATGATTATATCGAAGCGAGCCCGGCAAATTAATGAGGATCAGTATCAGCGAATGAGGGATCGCCAGATACTGGAAGAACTGGATGGCGAGTTCGAAGAAGAATTCTTAAATTTGGAAGAAGATAAAAATGAAACCGAAGAACCGATTGAATCGGAGGAAAATCCAGTTATCACTGCCCAGAAAGAATTTCTGAATGGTGAAATTTTGTTTCAATACGAATCAACCAAGTAAATAGCTTACCTCCCCTCATCCGGGGAGGTTTTTTTTAAATTCATTCCACCCCGCCTTTGTCAAAATTTATGATTCCATCACGGCAGATAGACCTTGTGATAGTCAATGCCAGACTGTATGATCCCATTGAAGGTGCTCTGCCTCAAACCGCCCTGGCGATATCAAATTCGCGAATTTACGCCACCGGATCCAATCGTGAGATAAAAGCTATTCGAGAACCTGATACCAACTGGATCGATGCCAGAGGGTACTGGCTGCTTCCAGCCTTTACCGACTCGCATACCCACTTTTTAGGTTATGTACGCAGACAGAGCGAGGTGAGTCTGGAGTCGTGCCGATCCCTGCCGGAGGCACTTCAGGTCTTGAAAGATAAAGTTGAAAAAACGCCGCCGGGAGAATGGATTTGCGGTGGAGGATGGAATCACAATCAGTGGCCGGACTCGGAGCGTCCCACCCGTCACCACCTGGATGAAATCAGTGAACAACATTTTATTGCTCTGGATAGTAAGGACTGGCATACCTGCTGGGTAAATACACCTGTATTAAAACTGGCAGACATTTCTCTGGAAAAACCCTATCCGGGAGCAACCCAGCTGGCTCTGCATCCGAAAACCGGAAAGTTTACCGGAATTCTGGAAGAAAATGCCCGCTTGACCGTCTTAAATTTAATACCGAAATGGGATTATCCGCGGCTGAGAAAAGTCTATTTACAAACAGTGCAAAATTTTCATCGCCTGGGCTTTTCCGGGATTCACAGTGTTGAGACCCTGGATGAATATCGCCTGTACCAGGAAGCCCGGCATAGAAATGAGCTAAATTTACGGATCTTCTGGTATATGCCTCATGATCTGCTTCCTGATGCCGAAAAATTCGTATCTGATCAGGATCCGGATGACGACTACCTTCGCATTGCCGGGGTGAAAATTTTTGTGGATGGGGCATTTGGATCTCAAACCGCGGAATTGCTGGAAAATTATGATGGATTATCCCATGCCGGTGTTGAGGCGCTGGATGAGGAATCTTTGGATCGGATCGTTACCCGCTCCATTGCAGCCCGTTTGTCCTGCGCCGTTCATGCGATTGGTGATCGGGCCATCCGCAAAACATTGCGGATCTTTGGCAGGAATTTGAATGCCAGCCAGCAGAATAATTTACGACACCGTATCGAACATGCTCAATTGATACAGCCGGATGATTTGCCGCTGTTTTCACGTTATCGTATTTATCCGAGTGTTCAACCGCTTCATCTGGCCTATGATATTCCGGTTATCCGCAAGTACCTTTCGAAGCGGGCGCAGTTTACCTATCCATTCGCAAGTTTACAGAAAAACGGGGCCAAATTGATTTTTGGCTCGGATATTCCCATAGAAGATTTTAATCCCTGGCACGCAATTTATACGGCAATGGAGAGACGCCACAGGCTTGAACCTGAGCAAGAAATATTTTATCCGGAAGAAAAATTAGATCTGTTCACCTGCTTGCAAGCTTACACCGTGAATGCGGCAGAGGCAGTTGGAATGGAAAGAATTTATGGGCAGATAAAGCCCGGACAACGGGCAGATTTTTTCCTGGCGGACCGCGATATATTTGAAGTTGAAGCGGAAAACCTGAAGGATACGAGG
>CP070707.1:638940-642296 GCA_020350205.1 bacterium | reverse complement strand
GTGATACGTGATTTCCTGAGAGAGCAGGGAAAAGGAAATATAGCTCCCGACGATCACATTGAAATTGATCTGGGTTTGGATTCCCTGGAAAAGGTAGGACTGCTGACCTTTCTACAATCAACCTTCGGAATTGAGATAAAAGAAGATGTACTGCTGAATCACCCCACCATAGAAAAACTCTCTGAATTTATGAAGGAAAAAAAACAGCGGATATCTGTTGAGACGATCAAATGGACCGAAATTCTGAAGGAAAAGGTCGACCTGCATCTTCCAAAAAGCTGGTTTACATTCAACCTGTTCAAGAACAGCTCAAAAGTATTCTTTAAAATGTATTTTCGGATTCAGGGCGAGGGAACGGAAAATTTACCGCAAAGCCCCTTTATTCTGGCACCCAATCACCAGAGCTTTTTTGATGGCTTATTTGTCTCTGCTTATCTGAAAAACCGGATCATGAAAAACACCTACTTTTATGCCAAAGAAAAACATGTTCGCCATCCTATTATCCGGGCAATGGCATATCGTCACAACATTATCATCATGGATATTAACCGTGATCTCAAACAATCATTACAAAAACTGGCCGAGGTTCTTCGCAAGGGCAAGAATATTGTGGTTTTTCCCGAAGGCACGCGTACCCGCAACGGTAAACTGGGCGAGTTAAAAAAATCATTTGCCATATTGAGCCGGGAGTTAAACGTTCCGGTTGTGCCGGTATCAATCCGGGGTGCCTTTGAAGCGTTGCCCCGAGGGAGCATTTTCCCGAGACCCTGGAAAAAAATTCACATCAAATTCCACCAGCCGGTATTTCCGGAAGGGAATGATTATGAAAGTCTGATTACCCGGGTTCAGGAACGGTTGGTTGCAGAAACAGGGTAATATCTATCAATTTTACAACAGAGCTTGAAAGAGGGGGTGGAATGAAAGCTGCTTTGTTCACTGTACTAGTAATTTCGGGATTTCAAGTCCTGAGTCATGGTCAGGCTAACATGGGATCTCAGGAGACAAAACCACAAAACATCAGCGTCGCAAATTCCAGTTTCGAAATCATTTCGGAAAACAGGCTACCAATCGGTTGGCAGTACCTTCAATCCCAGAGTGTCTCTGTCGATACTGGAACGGTTAAAGCGGGTCAGGTCAGCCTGCAGGTTAATCATCCGGATTGGGCACAAACCGAAATCCTATCCGAAGTGGTAAACCTGCAAATTGGGCATCTCTACCGGTTAAGTGCCTGGATAAAAAGTGAAGAGGCCCAAACCAAGGATGCTGATCGCTATCCCACTCCCGTGGCTGGCTGTATCACCATGGCTTCATTCCCTTTCACCAACCATTCACCCGCCCTGGGGGATTCCCGGGATTGGCAAAAGATAGAAGTGCTGTTCATCGCCACTCAAAAAACCGACCAGATCCGTTTACATTTTGGTTATAACGGTCAGGCCCGGGGAAAAATCTGGTTCGATCAGGTTCAACTGGAGAAAGTCAAAGATATTACGGATTACATTCCCCTGGAAACCGTAACCTGGTTTCAGGAGGGTTACCGTTATGATGACCAGGGATGGATATTTGTTCATATCGAAGGAGAACCGTATGAACGAGGCTACCAGTATGGTTTCCTGGTAGCCAAAGAAATGGTTTCATACATTCATAAGCTGGCGATCGAGGCCAATGAGCAGGATCCCGAAAAAGGATGGAGCGATACCCGTTTTATCGCAGATGCTTTCATGCTTCGTAAGTATGACACCGAATTTCTTACTGAAATGAAAGGTATCTCCGACGGGGCGAATCATGCCGGAATAACACTTTTCGATCGGGCGCTCGATCTTCTGGACGTGGTCACGATGAACTCTGCCATCGATATTGAATGGGCCCGCTACGCCATGCCCACAACCGCTCACCCCCTTTCTGGTCGGAATTTTCTAAAAAATGAGGATGAACTGAATATTCCAGATCACCTCCACAAATGTTCATCTTTTCTGGCCAATCAGTCAACCACCATTGATCAGCGAATCGTTTTTGGACAGTTATTCATGTGGGGAGGGTATACCGGACCACACTGGAATGTTATCTGCGATCTGGTACCAACCCGGGGCCACCGGTTAGTTTACGAAACCTTTCCCGGGGGCATACATTCCGGAGCTGATTTTTATATTAATTCTTCCGGAATAATGATAGGTGAGACTACCGTTCAACAAACTCCATTCAATCCCGAAGGATCCCCACAATCCAACCGAATCCGAAAAGCAGCTCAATATGCCAGCAGCATCGAGGAGGTCGTTAAAATACTTACCACAGATAACAATGGGATGTATGCAAATGACTGGCTTATCGGTGATACCAAAACCGACGAAATTGCGGTTCTGCTGCTGGGAACCTTTAAACATAAACTCTGGCGCAGCAAGAAAAAAGAGTTTTATGGGGAGACCCGGGATTTTTACTGGTGTAATAATAATCCCAAAGATCCGGAAGTCCGCAAAGAATATGTTCCCAACCGGGACAACGCCCCTCACGATCTGATATTTACCCCCTGGAACCGCGATCTTGCTTTTAATGAGATGTATAAAAAATACAAGGGGAAAATGGATGCCGTGACAGCGGCAAGAATTCTGGGCTCGAGTCCCATAAACAGACCCCACGCCTGTGATGGTAAGATAACTACCTCTGAAATGGCAGAGCAGCTGGTCTTTCTGGCTCATTCCGGGAAAGTTACGCTGCGAGAAAAATTTGTGGGTGAAAACCGGCGCATTCCGGATCTCCCCGGGGCTGTTCCACGATTATCGCTCGGCTATACGACCGTGAGTCCTGTTTTTATCACCGAAAAACTGAAAGAATTAAAGAAAACCTATAAACCAGAAACCGAAAAAAATGAAAAATCTAGAGATTTTGAAAACGTTTTTGAAAAATATACCCTGAATGAAAGGAAATTGTGGATCAACACGGTGTATCCGGCCTCAGAGGCTGAGAACTGGTTTATCAGCGGAACCGCAGCCTACTGGCGATTACTGCATGAAGCACCGGATTCTTCCGAAGATTATTTCCCTTACCTGAAAGAGGAATTTACCAAACTCAACTGTCGCTATCTCTATACGATTAACCGTGAAGGACCTCTGGCGGCTATTAAAACACTCCGGGTGTATGATCAGTACAAATACTATCAGATTCCCCGTATTAAAGGTACCTTTTTACTGCATCAGCTTCATCTGCGTATGGGAAGTGAGAAATTTCTGGAATTCATGGATCAAATTCATTCCCGGTACAGGGAGAAGGATTTAAATAACCGCGCGTTGATTCGAATTGCCCGCGATATCACCGGTGAAGAATATCAACCTTTTATTGAACAGTGGCTCAAACGAGAGGATATT
>CP070707.1:635483-638840 GCA_020350205.1 bacterium | reverse complement strand
TCTGTCTTTCATGGGTTTTCCTTTCATGTGTTACTGTTACATTACATGTGATAAATTTACTAAATCAGGGAATTTCAGTAAAGAATTATAAAAAATATTATCACCCGCAACAATAATTACGGTTGATTTTTCAGATGCCTTTATGTATAATTTGTATTCGAAATCTATCTCGTGAGGTTTACATTGCATAATTATCTAAAAAGCGTAATTGCAAGCGGCATCTTACTTTTTCTGGTCTATAATGGTTGCTCTCAGGATCATCCTAAACAAATGGATATTCAACAGAATCTAATTCAAATAGATCTTACAGAACTGACTTCAGAAAAATACTTGGGGAGGGAAGCGGGTCTGGACGGAAATGAACAAGCTGCAAATTTTATTAGCAAGCGATTGCAGCAAGCTGGACTGCTGCCTCTGAAACAGTTTGCGGAATCTGTAAAACCTGAGGAATATTTTCAAACCTTTGAAATTACTGGAATGGATCCTTCCCAAGTCAAAAGCAGTTTATCCATTTCTACCGGAGATCGATTATTTACGACGAAGAGTGGTCTGGATTACCACTATTTCTTCAACTCTGTACAGCGATTGGATCAAAAATCTGAGATTGTTTTTGCCGGATATGCAATTGATGCACCGGAATATGACTATAATGATTTTGAGGGCATTAATATTGAGGGAAAAGTTGTTCTTGCTTTCTATGGAGAGCCGCTTCAAAATGATTCATTACAATTTTTTTACGGTATACACCAGACCCATTATTTGATGGAGGACTGGAAAGCCCGGGCGGTGGCAGATCGGGGAGGGAATGCACTCATTTTGATCCCTACGCCCGATAATCTTGAATTTTACACCCGGATGTTAGACAGAAAGTCAAAACAGAAAACGTCGGTTAATTTTATTCTGGAAGAAGAGACCGCGGTTCCGGTAATTTACCTTACCGCTGATTTTGCTGAAAGATGGGTTGGTCCCTGGATGGAGAGTCATTTCAAGGCGGAGAACCAGCGAATCAGGGAAGAATTGAGCCAGCAATCGTCAATCAAATTAAAATGGCATGCCCCAGAATTGGCGTCAGCGATAGTATCCCTTAAGCTGGATTACGAGAATCCGGAAGTTCGAGTTTGTCGAAATATTTTGGCTATGAAACAGGGGACGGGCGAATTTGATGAATATATTCTGGTTGGAGCTCATTACGATCATGAAGGCATGAAAGATGGCAAAATATTTCCAGGAGCAGATGATAATGCCTCAGGAGCCATTGCAAACCTTCATATAGCCCTGGCCTATGCCGGGCTGAACAAAAAAGATTTAACAAAGCATCATATTATTTTTGCATTCTGGGATGCCGAAGAAAAGGGAACCCTTGGAACCCGCTATTTTACCGATCAGCCGGTTATCCCTCTGGAAAAAATCAGGGCAGTATTTAATATGGATATGATTGGACGGGATGCCTCGTTTAATTTTGCAGCACTTCGTCAACCCATGAAGGATGAAAATGCTGAAAATCAGGTGATGCTATTCTATTCTGCGCAATCTCCCGGTCTGGAAGAATTTGCCAAGGATGCGAACAAAGACACCGGACTGGACCTGCTGTTTGATCCCAATGTTTATTTTACAAGTGGCAGTGATCATCGAAGCTTTCATATCAAACAGATTCCGGTTATCTGGTATTTTACGGGATTCCACACCGAATATACCAGTCCGGAAGATACTGCAGACAAAATTAACTTTAAGAAATTGACCCGGATAACGCGACATATTGCTAATTTTTCCTATCAGTTAGCTAATAATTCCAGTATCCCGGATTTTGATAGGAGTATTCTGTCAGCCCCGGAAGGTGCTTTCAGCCGTTAAATTTAGAAAAGGACAAAACATGGAACTAAAGGACTTTAAGAAACGAATTTACATCGAAGATTTACACCAGCAGTTGGGGAAGGAAGTTATTATTGCCGGCTGGTTGTACAATAAAAGATCAAGCGGTAAGATCCATTTTTTACTGGTGCGCGATGGCACTGAAATTATTCAATGTGTGGTTGTAAAAGGGCAGGTTTCAGATGAAATCTTCGACGTATCGGATCAGATCGGTGCAGAAACCTCATTATTGGTCAAGGGGATGGTGAGTGAAGATAAGCGTTCGCCACTGGGGTATGAATTGCAGGTTTCTGACATTTTTGTTATCCAGGCTCCTTCTTTGGAATACCCGATCTCCCCTAAAGAACATGGAATCGAATTTTTAATGGATAACCGCCATCTCTGGTTGCGTTCCCGCAAACAATTTGCCGTTTTACGAATCCGTCATGAAATCATTTCAGCCATTCGTGATTTTTTCAATGAGAGAAATTTCGTTCTTATTGATACACCGATCTTTACTCCGTCGGCTGCAGAGGGTACTTCAACGCTGTTTGCAACCGACTATTTCGGAATGAATGCCTATCTGACTCAGAGTGGTCAACTCTATGCTGAAGCAGCCGCACTGGCCTTTGGAAAAGTATATTGTTTTGGTCCTACTTTCCGGGCAGAAAAATCAAAAACCCGCCGACACCTCACGGAATTCTGGATGGTGGAACCGGAGGTCGCCTATTTCGATCTGGACGATGATATGAAACTTGCCGAGGATTTTGTCAGCTATATTGTCCAGCGAGTTCTGGCGCAACGTAAGTCCGAACTGGAGATACTGGAAAGAGATGTGACAAAACTGAAATCGGTCGTAAGCCCTTTCCCGCGGGTTTCTTATGGTGAAGCGGTTGATATTTTAAAGAACAACGGAATAGATTTCGAATGGGGCGGCGATTTTGGCGGAAGTGATGAGACGGTTATTTCAGAACAATTTGACAGGCCTGTGATTGTTCACAGGTATCCGGCTGAGGTGAAGGCTTTTTATATGAAAAGAGATCCGGAGGACGATCGCCTTGCCCTTGCCATGGATGTTCTGGCACCGGAGGGATACGGAGAGATTATCGGTGGAAGTCAACGCGAGGATGATTATGATGCTTTGTTAAAGCGAATTGATGAGCATCAACTTCCCCGTGAACATTATAATTGGTACCTTGACCTCAGACAATATGGTTCCGTTCCGCATGCCGGTTTCGGCCTGGGAGTTGAGAGAGTGGTCGCCTGGATTTGCGGCATTCCTCATATCCGCGAAACGATCCCGTTTGCCAGAACCATTTATAGGTTATCACCTTAAAACAGGTAAGGATATACCCATTTCGCGTTCATCAAAAATTATTGGGGTAATTGGGGGTAATCAATGTTCGGTAGAAGAATATGAGATTGCATTTCGGGTGGGTAAACTGTTGGCTCAGTCGGGTGCAATCCTGATCTGTGGTGGGCGCGGCGGTATCATGGAAGCAGCCTGTA
>CP070707.1:631839-635383 GCA_020350205.1 bacterium | reverse complement strand
AGACTTCGGGATAAAATCCTCTTTCCTGGAGATCCCGACTAAACCCTATCCTTCCCTGGACAGACTTCGGGATAAAATCCTCCGGATTTTACTTCATTAAAATCATTTTCATGGTTTTCTGAAAATTTTCCGCTTCTATCCGATAAATATAAATGCCGCTACTTACCGCCAGACCACTGTCATTGTCACCTTTCCATTCCACATCATATCGGCCTGCCGACCGCCAGCTGTTCACCAGTGTCTTTACTTTCTGCCCCAGTAAATTGTACACAGCCAGTTTTACTTCACTCCCACGGGGCAATTCGTAATGTATATTGGTATTTGGATTAAAGGGATTGGGGTAATTCTGGCTTAACATATAATCTTGGGGTAATCCGGCAGTTGATAAAATATTTGTTGATGGAATTGCGATACCAACCAGGTAGATGGCCAAGGTATCCTGATTCGGGTCATCACTGATAATATCCAGGCGCGCATGATCCGTTCCTGCCTGAACAGGTGTATACGTGACCTGTATATCCAGATGGGTACTTCGACCCAGTGTAAAAGATGTTGTATCTACCGTAAATAGGCCACTGCTCGAAATCACCTGACTCACCGCCAAGTCTGCCAGGCCGATATTATGAATATTGAGTGAGCGGTCTTCCTGGGTACCGACTGCAGTGGAATCGAACATGAGAGTATCGGTGGAACTTCCGATTGCCGGAGCAACAGGTCCGAAATAAACATTATCGACGAACCAGTCCGCTCGGGATACTATCGGATGAATTCTACCGGTCGTTGAAAATTGTATCTGGAAAGTATGATGGAAATAATTATTCCCCCCGGCAGACAATGAATCCATATCAAAGATTTCCTGTTGAAAATCAGTCAGACTCGCACCCCCGTAGGATGTAATTAATACCCAATCACCCGCATCGTTTTTAAAACGGAGTATGAGACTGTCGGTATTCAGGGGCGGATCACCGGATCCTTCCGGTTGGTAGAGATAGGCGAATTTCAATCCATTCCCAGGCTGCTCAGATATATCGAATGGAAATGATTCAAGCACATCATTCCCCACCGGTATACCGGTTCCATTCAGGTTCAGGGTACGTGGGGGACTGGGTGGATTAACAGCCCGCTCATCGATGGTTACTTTTTCTTGAATCCAATAGGTTGCATCCGGTTCTCCCAGCCGCGAAAAGTTATCAGCAAAAGTGACCGCCAGGGGTGTGCGGTGTTCGCCGGAATACTCGCTTTCATTAGCAGGCGATTCATTATCAAGAGTTGAAATTTGCCAGTAATAGTAACCGGGCACTGCAGGGGTATAAAACGCTGAGTCACTCCTGCCGGTATCGGCAGATGTGCGGGTAAATGTCGTGACCAAGACACTATCCCGGTACAAATTGATCCCTGAGAAATCGTCCATGGGGGTATTGTCAATATTGCGGCTCGGATTCATCCATTTAAATTTAATTTCGTTCAGATCTCCATAAATTTCAAATTCGGCCGGGACCTCCGGTACGGGTGAACCCCCGGCAATCCAGGAAGTATGCGCCAATATACTCCTGACCCCTGAGGTATCCATCCGGGCATATACACTGTACACATACTCCTGTCCGTCCGTCAATCCGATATCCGTGTACGATTCCGTTCCCCCGGCTACTGAATCGATCAATACGCCGTCTCTTCCGATATAAACATGAAAATCAACCGAATTTAAGGGATCTCCTGTAATAACTTCAGTGGGATCCGTCCAGGTTAATTCCATGGAGGTGGGTATCGTAAAATCACTGTAAGCACTGAGATTGACCGGAGGTTGAGGAGCCGGTCCGAACATCAGGTACTCATAGGCGCCATAAACATCGATAACTCCTTTACCATAGGTATGATCTTCCCCGGTGCTGCTGCCTGCAGGTTCTCCGGGATCATTCACCGCCAGATCTGCCGGGGTTTCTTTGGCGGTATAATAAAGCGCCAGTTTTAGTTCATGACCGGTTTTATTGGGAAATGCTTCCTTTAATAAGGCAACCGCACCAGCTACATGCGGACAAGCCATGGAAGTTCCATCGAGTAAGCCATAAGTTCCACCCGGAAGTGTAGATCTCACGCTAACTCCCGGTGCAGTTGCTTCCGGTTTAATGAGCAGAGAACCGGTGCCTCCACATCCCGAAGGTCCCCTGCTGCTAAATGAAGCAATGGGGAGTAAACTGCTACTGCCGACCAAAGCACCGGTGGCCCAGGTATTTACCAGATTGGTATTGATATTCTTGGGACTGGTATGGGTTTGAGGATTTGGACCTTCATTCCCGGCAGACCAGACAATGGCAATTCCCGCTGCTTCCACATTGTTAAAAAGAGTTGCGTAGCTTGAAGCCAAGCAACCTCCAGGAGGGATACTGCTAATATACCAGGAGTTGGAAATAACGCAAGGCATGTCGTCCGTGGTAGAGGCATTGCCATCCGGATTCATGGCCCACTGAAAGGCGGAAACAAAAGAGATATTAAAATCCGCCGCAATCCATTCTGCACCGAAGGCAACACCAACGGTATCATTGTTGGCAACCTCTAAAGCAGTTATCGTTCCCATGGTATGGGTACCATGACCATCATTATCAGCAGGAAATGTTCCTACTCCGTACCAGGCCTGATTGTAAGGTACATGGGTTCCTCTCCAGCGGGAGCTCAAGGCAGGATGACTCCCATCTACACCGGTGTCGCGGTTCATAACAATAGTCCCTGCACCGGTATACCCCAATGCCCACATTTTATGGGCATTGATAATTCTCAAGCCAGGTTCAGAATTATTCAGTATGCTTTCTGGTGCGGGACCTCTATTTACCGGATCCATTAATTTTTCTTCGTGTCTGATATCCAGCAAGGCCACATCCGGATGTTCAGAGAGTTTCATAATAACCGCAGGGATGGCTTCTACTTCAATGGCATTAATAATCCAAAATGGTTGATAGGAACGAACCTCCTCTTCAGGCAGTGAAGACAGAAAATCTAACAAGTTGGTCTGGGTGGAATTGGCTTTCTCCTGAAGGGCAGATATCACAGTGGTGGCCCTTCTTTCCGAAGAAGCGTTTTCTTCATACAGCATTCTATCCAATGCCTCTATATCAGCCTGATCTTTTAGAATAATCATGACCGGAATCGGTTCATTGTCTTCCAATGCTTCCAACAATTTGCCCTGTAAATAGGGAGAAATTTCAGCTGCGCCGTAGAGGAAAGGTGCGAAGTATAATAAAACAGCAATCGAGAAAAATAAAAAATTTTTCATTGAGGTATACTCCATTTTTTCTCACATGTTTTTTATCAATAAGGAAATAAGTCCAGACAGCGTCTGGTTTCCCTTATGGTTAATAATAAAAAGTCAGAATTCAACAATCAATCAAAAATAAAATGATACTTAATTTATTTACTTCACACCTGAAACGTGATACTACCTCTAATAACACATTGCCAGGGATTTAACTCCCTGGCAATGGAATGACGATTCATTTTCCTAATTCTCATCTGTCTATCTTATTTCATCAGGATCATCTTCAGGGTACGCTGG
>CP070707.1:628145-631739 GCA_020350205.1 bacterium | reverse complement strand
GGAAGTCCAGCCACTTCGGAAATGGACTCCGTCATCAGTCCGACCGCTACCCCGCCGGTAAGAATCAGCGTCCCATCAATATCAAATAAAAGTAATTTTTTTGGCATGTACCACTACACCAATTGTAATCTAAACATTAAAAGCCCAGATTCTTCAAGGCGGACATTTTTTTGCGCCAGTTTTTTAAGACCTTTACATATAACTCAAGATACACCGGACGTCCTAAAAAGGTTTCAATATCTCTTCTTGAACTTTCACCGATATGCTTTAAGGATTTGCCTCCGCTACCGATTATGATCCCTTTCTGAGACGGTTGATCCACATAAATCACTGCCTGGATAAAATCCTTTCGCCCTTTTTTCTCTTTCATATCCTCGATTTCCACATGACAGGCATAGGGGATCTCCTTCTGGTAAAACTCGAAAATCTTCTCCCTAATAATTTCCGCAATAAAAAACCGTTCATTGGAATCCGACAGATAATCCTGGGGATAATAAGGGGGGTGCTCAGGGAGAAAATCTACCACTTTATTGATCAATGATTCCAGTCCCTGTTTGCGTCTGGCAGAGACCGGCAAATATCCTGACTGAGGAAATAATTCCTGATATGTCTTTAAGAGAGTATTCATTTTATTATCACCCACCAGATCAATCTTGTTGAGGATAAGCAGCACCGGCTTATTGGTCGGTAATATGTTACGGGTCAGATCCTGAAGTTCCTGTGGACTGGTCTGTACATCTGTAATCAAAACAATAACGTCTGCATCACCAATTGCTTCCTGCAGATATTCCATCATTTTTCTCTGCAGATTATATCCGGGTTGCAACAGACCGGGGGTATCGTAAAAGATAATCTGAAATTTTTCATTATTTAGGATTCCAGCAATCTTCTTGCGGGTAGTCTGGGGTTTGGCAGTCACAATGGAAAGTTTAAATTGCAGCAGGGCATTCAGTAAAGTGGATTTTCCCACATTGGGACGCCCGATGAGGGCTACATATCCGGCCCGGAAGGTGGAACTACCGTTCATTGATGGTTAAGCCTCAATTATGAAGTCTCAATTTAGGGGCGCAATAACAGGTAAATCAAGTGGTTTAAAGAGGTATAAAGTGAAGAGGAGGTAGAGCTATAAGATATATTGAGAGAATTGTGGACCTGGTTAAGGTTTTGAATTGTGCAAGAAATTAACGCGGTTAAAGCAGATCCGGTTTCGTTTCACCATGCCAAGCAGATGTCCATAGGGGAAATGGAACAAATAATTCAAAATTCTACGCCTTCAATCCTAGATCCTGGTATTCCGGTCTGCCGCTATCGGTCACTGGTTACCGATATCCTTTACCCTTTTTCATTTTTTATTTACTATGCATGGTATACACCCCATCCCAATCTTCCGGTGGGGGATCTTTCATAAATTCCCTCACCCGTCGCAGGTATTCCCTGGATGGGCCGTCTGTGGAAACTTTTTCCAGACAATATTGAAAGCATTCTTCCGCTCTTTTCCAATCCCTTAGATGATAATATCGTATCCCGCTAACAAATATGGGTAACATGGAACGCAATCCCTCTGAAATTTTCTGGTCCCGACTGCTGATCACTTCCAGCACACGTACGGGTTTCTGTCTTCCTTTTACCCGGATCAAATCCAGTGGTCGAGAGACGATTTCATCTTTCACTAATTTATAGGTATCCTCGCTGATCATGATATGAGTTCCATACTTCTTATTTGCACCCTCCAACCGCGAGGCCAGATTTACGGCATCTCCCATAACCGTATAATCAAACACATTTTTCGAACCCATGTTACCGACAATCATATGTCCGCTGTTTATTCCAATCCGGCAGGACAGTGACGTAACGACATCCTTATATTTTGAGAGATCCAATTTTTTCAAACGTTCCTGCATTTCAATAGCTGCCCGACAGGCCTTCACAGCATGGTCATCAAAATGTACCGGGGCCCCGAATTCCGCCATTAAGGCATCACCCTCATATTTATCGATGATACCATCATATTTAAATACCACTTCAGTCATTTCAGTGAGATAAATATTTATCAGGTTAACCAGATCTGTCGGTTTCAGTTTTTCCGAGACCGATGTAAAGTCGGCCAAATCCAGAAAAAGAACCGATAAGAATCGTTCCTCTCCCCCCAACTTCAGTTTTTCCGGATGAGCCAGCAATTCATTCACTACTTTGGGGGGCACAAATCTTTCGAAGGCCCCCATGATCATCCGCTTTTCACGCTGGGTTGCTATATATTCATATACCGTGCTGGCTACAAAACTCAGTGCGATGGCCAGGCTCGGCGCAACCATATTCATCACAAACCGGAAATGGGCGAAGAGGTAAAATTGGAGAAAATTATATCCCAGGAGCAAACCAACCGTTAGGATAATGGACCACATTGTCGAAAGGCGGACCACCATCAGGTAAACCAAAGCAATGAGTATCACAATCAGGATTAATGAGAGTGTGTGGGGAAATTCGGCATAGAATTGCTGATTCAGAATCGTCCAGATAGCGTTAGCATGTATCTCAACCCCAGGTGTTTCAGCTTTGCGATAATTTCCTTCACGATCCTTAAATTCAAAAAACGGAGCCGGAAAATTATCATGTAATTCGGAAACGGTCGATCCGATAAGAACAATTTTATCTTTAAATATTTCATCAGGAAGCAGCGACATTGAAAAATAATCAATATCATAATCGCTGATCAAATCAAAATCTTCATCATCTATAACGGTATCAAATGAGTACTGTGGAAAAGTCCCCATAGGACCAGAAAAATCAATCCGCATTAATCCTTCGTATGACAGCGGTATCGCCAGTTCTCCCAATTCAATTTGATTTACTTTAACTGCAATTTCCTCTGACGGGGCAATGTTCAGGTATTTTCTAAGTATCTCAAGTCCAAAGGAAGGAAGAATTTCCCCCTGGTAATTTTGGGCGACAAAATATTGACGGTGGATTCCGTCCGGATCTGATTGGATCGCGGTAATCCCCCAACTGCTATCGGATTCAAGCAGGGTCTGGATAGGTTTTACCAGGATTGGATAGGAACGATAACGTCCGCTGTCTTCCACCTTTCCGGCAAGTACCACTTTTCCGGATGCCTTTATTGCTTCCGCCATTTGCCGGTCACTTTTTTCATTGATCCGATCGGGGATATCCAGAATAACATCAATTCCGATAACCCGGGCACCGGCTTCAGTAAGATTTTCAATCACATGAGCATAATACGAGCGCGGCCATGGCCAGCGTTCGGGTAAAGACTCGAAAGACTGATCATCAATAGTAACTAAAACGATCGGGGAATCTTCGACAGAAACGGGACCCCGCCACTGAAAACGCCAGTCAATTGTTTTCAGTTCAAGCGATTGAAAGGCAGGAATCACCTGTAGCATCAGGGTAATAATAAATGTTCCCAGGATAACGGCCAAAATGGTAAGAATTGAATATTTTTTCATATCTCTGACGGCTTGGGTTTAGTAAAACTCTTACTATTTTATTAAAATGTAAATTGTATCTACGTCGAAGATGCTGCCGGGAAACACGGAAAGCTAAATTCCTCTCCGTATCTATAATAACGCATAATTT
>CP070707.1:624444-628045 GCA_020350205.1 bacterium | reverse complement strand
CATCAGCATTTTCCGGAATTTATAGAAATGATGGATTAGATATTTTTACCCTGGACACTACGATTACAATCACTGATGCCATCTTTTCATCCCTGGCCTGGGGAGATTATGATAATGATGGGGATTTGGATCTGGTGATTATAGGTTCGACACCGGCTGCACGCAGTGTAATTCTTCAAAACGTGGGAGGATTTTCCCCGAACCAGCCACCCCAACCTCCTCTCGGATTAAACGCCGAAACATTTCTTGACTCGGTAATAGTAAGTTGGTTACCATCCCAGGATGATTCAACGTTTGATGCGGGAATTTGTTATAACCTTCGAATCGGTACTTCACCGGGCGGAGAAGATATTGTCTCACCGATGTCAAATGATAATACCGGCTATCGTAAAGTCTTAAATTTTGGGAATGCCAATCATAATCTTTCCCATACTATAAAAAACCTCCGGCCTGGAACTTATTACTGGGCGGTACAGGCTATCGATCACAGTTTTGCCGGTTCTCAATTTTCACAGGAAGGCGTGTTCGAAATCCGGGAACCCTATTATCAAGAGCTTGCGATAAATTTACCTGGTTTATCGGGCGGGGATTTAGAATGGTGTGACTATGATAACGATAATGACCTTGATCTTTTCATCTCTGGTGATTCCGATTCCGGTGCGGTGGTGAGTCTATACAATAATGGTGGTTTTTCCTCTGTTACGGGTTGGCTCTTTAATGAAATTCCGGGTGTCTTTCCTAATTTATCATCTGCTGCAAGCAGCTGGGGTGATTTTGATAATGATGGAGATCTAGATCTCGTTCTTCAGGGCCATGATGGCATTGATTTTCAGATAGAATTATACCGAAATGAGGGCAACAATATTTTTATTCCAGAAAATGTAAACAATTTGAACGGCCTTGCTGGAGGCGATCTGGCATGGGGTGATTTTGATAACGATGGGGATTTAGATCTAATTCAAGCTGGTCATATTGATCTGGTGAATATGGGAAATTGTTACCGGAATGATGGCATTGACACCAGCGGAATATGGCAATTTACGCCTATGAATGCGGATGTCCGTGGGTTTAGTTCAGGATGCTATGATTTAGGTGATTTTGATAATGACAGGGACCTCGATATTCTCTGGACCGGTTTCTATGCGGGTGCATTTGCTACCGGAGTAATAAGGAATGATGGTGTCCTGGATGACACCAGCTGGTCTTTTGTTGAAATAGTACAATTTAGCGGTTCTGGAAAAGCTAGATGGGGCGATTATGACAGTGATGGAGATTTAGACATTTTATTAGCGGGAAACGCTCCGCAAGGCCCAAAATTCAGTATTTATCGTAACGACGGAGCAATTGTTGGAGGCGGTTGGTTATTTTCGGAAATAATTATAGGAGCGGGAAATATCCAGGGCAACGATGCCTGCTGGGGGGATTATGACAGTGATGGGGATCTTGATATCTTGATTTCTGGCAGCTCAGAAAGTTCCTTAATGCCGGTGACCAATCTGTTCAGGAATGACCAAAACGATATCTTTACCCAAGACATTTTCGGTCAATTTACCCCCGCCAGCAGTGGCAGAGTTTCCTTTGTCGATTTTGACAATGATGGTGATCTTGATATCGGACTCAGCGGTTTGGCGAGTATGCTTGGTGTGGATTATAGAATCTTAAAAATTTATCAAAATGAGGGAGGTTTTACTCCTAACCTGCCACCAGCCTCCCCAATGGGATTGACTACCCAAACATTTGTTGATTCGGTAATCGTAAGCTGGCAGGGCGTAACTGATGACCTAACCCCAAGCACAGGCCTGGTTTATAACCTGCGGATGGGAAGATCTCCTGCTGCACAGGATATTATGACACCAATGTCCGATTTATTAAGCGGGTACAGGAAAATAGTCGGTTTGGGTAACATGAACCAAAATCTTAACTGGACGATTAAAAAACTTACACCAGGTAATTATTACTGGAGTGTTCAGGCAATCGATAATAGTTTTTTTGGTTCGGCTTTCTCATCTGAGACAAGTTTTACAATTGGTATCCCCCCAACCATTGTCCATGTACCAACTGATACCCAGCGGGTAGACAGTGCCGTTGCCGTCTCAGCTTTGATAAATACCAGCAGTATTCTGGTTGAAGCTAATCTTAATTATAAACAGGGTGGATCAGTAAACTATCTGAAAATTCCGATGCAAATTTCAGGAAATCAATATATCGGGGAAATACCACCTGAAGCGGTTACCTCCCGGGGACTTACCTATTTTATCGAAGCCATCGATGAAAATGGATTGATCTCCTATACCGACACGTTTTCTATTCGCATCAAACTGGAGGGGAATGGGATCACGGCTAGTGACCCTCAACCGGCGGGAAGTAGCCAAAATAGTTATCGCCTGATCTCCGTGCCTCTGGATCTTGAGAATAAAATTCTTCCTGCCATCCTCGAGGATGATCTGGGCACTTATGACAAAACCAAATGGCGGCTATTTGAACCTTTACCAGGTGGAGGTTTTGAGGAGCATCCAAATGTATCTCCGGCGATGCCCGGGAAGGCCTACTGGTTGATAGTAGCTCAAGAAAATATATTTATTGATACTGGTCCGGGAAAAACCATGAATACGGTTACCCTGTTTTCTTATCAATTATACCCGGGTTGGAATTATTTTGGGATCCCCTTTAATTTCTCAGTTCCCATGTCTGCCATAACTCTGGCGAATAATCAGGATGTGGATGTACGAATTTATGAAGGCAGTTGGAATGTGCTTTCGGATTCTCTACATCCCTTTAAAGGCTATGCAGTCTACTCGGAAGAGGCCACAGAATTACATATTAATCCTAATTTGGCGGATTCTTCGGGGCGGAATGGGAGTTATCGTCCTAAATCGACAGCCGATTATAACTGGTTCATTAAAATTTCTGCGTATAATCAGGAAGCTACGGACCTGTATAATTTTGTTGGTGTCACAGCTCAGGCGTCTCCACAATGGGATGTATATGACCTCCCCGAGGCCCCCCCCATGGGGGATTTCATCTCGGTTGCATTTCCGCACCCCGAATGGAAACGAAAATGTGGTGACTTTGCGACTGATATCCGGGGAGATTTCGCCACAGGATATAAATGGGAATTTTCAGTCAGATCGAATATCGGTCATCAGGCCATGCTGATCTTGGAAAAATCAGAAAATTTTCCAGAAGATAAATATAGCTGTTTGATTGATGTGCACTCGGGTACTTCACTGCAAATTGAAAATTCCAGTTTGTATACTTTTTCTTATTCTGACAATCAGAGTAACAGAAATTTTATCCTGCTGGTGGGGGATTCTGAATTTGTTCAGGAAAATCAAAAATCAGATCGTTTTTTACCGACCTCATTTGAACTGTTTCCAAATTTTCCAAATCCGTTCAATCCGACAACCAAAATCAGATATGCTGTGCCACCTCCGCATAATAGTGGAGAGCCTCATCATGTTCAAATTAACATATTCAATATTGGTGGACAAAAGGTAGCAACTCTGGTTGATGAGAGGAAGACTGCCGGTTATCATGAAGTTAATTTTGATGCGAGTCGCCTGGCAAGCGGAGTTTATATATGTCAATTCCGATCAGCCGG
>CP070707.1:620691-624344 GCA_020350205.1 bacterium | reverse complement strand
CAGAAATTCATGCAAGGGGGGATCCAGGGTGCGGATGGTTACCGGCCGGTCTTTCATGACTTTAAAAATATCGATAAAATCCTGTTTCTGATAAGGCAAAAGTTTGGTAAGAGCTTTACGGCGGCCTGCTTCAGTATCCGATAAAATCATTTCCCGCACTGCGGTAATCCGATCACCTCCAAAAAACATATGTTCGGTGCGGCATAGTCCGATTCCCTCCGCACCAAAGGCAATGGCATTGGCGGACTGATCCGGCTGATCGGCGTTGGTGCGTACACCCAGTTTACGATATTTGTCTGCCCAGGTCATGATCTTGTCGTAGGTGTGGAAAGTTTTGGAGTCGCCGGGTTTAATGGTTTCATCAATCAAGACCTGCAGCACATCAGATGGTTTGGTTTCAATTTTACCGGCGATGATTTCTCCGGTAGAGCCATCCAGCGAGATCCAGTCGCCCTCTTTGATTACCTTGCCACCGACTTCAAACTGGCGTGATTTGTAATTAATATTTAATTCGCCTGCACCTGCTACGCAGACTTTACCCATCTGTCGGGCTACAAGGGCGGCATGTGAGGTCATTCCCCCGCGGGCGGTGAGAATTCCTTCGGCGGCATCCATTCCCTTGATATCTTCCGGGCTGGTTTCAATACGGGCCAGAATGACTTTCTCACCTTTGCGTTTCCAATCTACTGCATCCGGTGCATTGAAAACGACTCGGCCGGTTGCAGCGCCCGGTCCGGCATTCAATCCCCTGGACAGAAGTTTACCTTCCCGGATGGCCTGGTCTTTCTGATTCATGTCAAATACAGGGCGAAGTAACTGATTCAACTGGTTTGGTTCCACCCGCAGCAGGGCTTCTTTCTCATTGATTAATCCTTCTTCCACCATGTCCACCGCAATCCGGAATGCCGCAAATCCGGTTCGCTTGCCGGCACGGGTTTGCAGGAACCACAATCGTCCGTTCTGAATGGTGAATTCCATATCCTGCATCTCTTTATAATGCCTCTCCAGTTTGTCGAAGATTTCGCCCAACTCTTTGTAAACTTCGGGCATAATTGCTTCCAGACGGCTTAATTCCTGGGGCGTTCGAATCCCGGCGACCACATCTTCACCCTGAGCATTAACCAAAAATTCACCGTACATTTCCTTATCGCCGGTGGCAGGGTTCCGTGTAAAGGCAACACCAGTTGCACAGTCATCCCCCATATTTCCGTATACCATGCTCTGCACATTAACGGCGGTACCCCAGTGACCGGGAATGTCGTTAAGTTTACGATAGACGATGGCTCGTTCATTATTCCAGGATTTAAATACGGCACCCACGGATCCCCAGAGTTGTTCCATCGGATCTTCCGGAAACGACTGACCGGTCTTTTCTTTGATCGCTTTTTTGAATTCAGAAACCAGTTCTTTCAGATCATCTGCATCCAGATCGGTATCAAATTCGACACCTTTTTTGTGTTTTTTGGACTCCAGTATTTCTTCAAACGGATCAACATCGTCTTTACCCTGCGGTTTCAGACCCAGAACGACATCTCCATACATGGCCACAAAACGACGGTAACAATCGTATGCAAAACGGGGATTGTCAGTTTTCTTGATCAGGCCCTTTACGGTTTCATCATTTAAACCCAGGTTCAGCACGGTATCCATCATGCCCGGCATAGAGGTACGGGCTCCGGAACGAACCGATACCAGCAGGGGGTTTTCCTTGTCACCGAATTTTGCGCCCATAACTTTTTCAACTTTTTGTAGGGCTTCTTTGAGCTGATTTTCCAATGCTTTGGGATATTCATAATTGTTTTCGTAATACCAGGTACAAACTTCCGTTGAAATTGTAAAACCGGCAGGTACTGGGATCCCGATATGGGTCATCTCGGCCAGATTGGCACCTTTTCCACCCAACAGATTTTTCATATCCTTGGTTCCGTCTGCCTCGCTACCTCCAAAAAAATAAACAAACCGTTCCGACATTCTATAACCTCCTTACATCAAAAATGTGAATAGTAATTTGTGTTTATTATATTTTTATACATTTTTTTTAATATTTTCAAGTCGAGTAATTTAATGATATCATCTAATATTTCCAAAATGTAAAAAATTCATCATGGAGGGTATAAAGGTCACTGAAATGTTGTGAAAATGTGAAAAGTCAAAGGTTAGAAGGAAAGGACATCGGAAAACGGAACCCGGAAAAAGCGATAGGATTAAAGTCCTCGGGAAAACATTTTCTGAGTTGTTGAAGCCTTTCTTATCAAATATCCTGTTATCAGTCTGATACATTCAAATCCTAAACCCTAAACCCTAAACCCTATTCCCTTCATCCCCTTCCCCCCTTTCACTTCCTCGCATAACAGTACAGACAGTGGTACCTGCAGGCCGTATTTACATAATCTCCTATATCCACTGAGGCTGTACATCCACAATCCGTGCGGGTTGGGAGGGATTTTTCACTGACCCGATCAGGTCCGAGTCGGTTGAGAAGAGTTCCGTCAATACAGCGACCCTGACGGATACCGGAAATTTCCAGCAGGGCATTGTTTGAGCAACTATTGAGTTGGATGCCATAAAGTGAGGCAACATCGGTCATTTCTGTCAGAAGCTTATTTCTCATGTCTGTATCCGGGGTTACAAAAGTTAAATTTTTCTGTTTTTCTGCTCTTTTAAGCACCTTGGGATACAGGAATGCTACGCTGATGGTACAAGTGCGCAGTCCCAGTCCTGAAGCGAACCTGATAAATTGCTGAAATAGATCGATATCATGATTCGTTTCAATCTGGTCCTTATGTCTAAAAAAAACCAGTGGATCATAACGCCAGCTGATGACCTCAGGTCCGTAATATTTCACCAGTTTTTCCAGCTGCGAGAATGCCTGGTCTGGACGAATCATATCCGGTTCTAAAAATTTGTGGGGAGGATTAATGGTAAAATGAAAAAACAACCGGTATGACTCGAAATAGGCTCGATGTTTTAAAAAGATATGGTAGTTGCGGGACCAGAATACAATCCAGGCTACATCCGCCGCTGCCAGAGAAACCTGCCGGATTTGATTTCTGTTGAAGGGATTAGACACCGCCACTATTTTCTCTTTTATCCTGTCTATAAACCAGGGGAGATAAAAGGCGGGGATATCGGTGCGACGACTGGCAGAGATTACCTGTTTCATTCTTAAAAATTAGGGGCATGCAGCTTTAAAAGGCAAGTGGAATTCTTGATCATGGGGGGTACTAATTTATTTCCTGACTTCAGGATTACCTGTTGGGATGACATTTACTGGGTTTCCTGTCATTCCATGAGGGGATGACAGACCTTCTCTTCCAACTGCCACTTGAGCCATTCCCGAGTGTCTTTGTCGGCCTCTCATCCGGCTTCAGACGGAGAATCCATTTACGTCCATCCGTGGAACCTGGTTCCCGGCAATCCATGCCGGGATGACAAAGCCTCCCAATCTGTCATCCCCGAATGTTTCTATCGGGGATCCATATCTTCCCATTAAACTGAAGTCATTTATTTACCGGCAGGTCAAACAAAAACCTAATTTAACAGTGAATTCTATCGCTGCCGTAATTCCCATAATTTTTGCAAAATCTCTTCCAGATGATTACCCAGTTCCTCGGGCTTGTCAGTGATCTCCGGCTCATTATGAAAAATGACGT
>CP070707.1:616925-620591 GCA_020350205.1 bacterium | reverse complement strand
CTGGTTATAAACACCGGTCAGGAGGGAGGCCAGGCAGTCTATCACCTTCATCTGCATGTATTGGGCGGAAGACCAATGCACTGGCCCCCAGGTTAATGGAAAGTTTTTTTCGAGAACCAGCCCCATTTGATCTTGCAGTAACATTCCCATTTAAATTTTTATTTTCTCAAACTGCGTAACCTGGCAGAAGAGAAATGAACTTAATTTAAAATTCTATTGTTAATCTGCAGGATAGCTTGGAACGTCTGATTTTAACAAAAGTCTATGATTC
Source organism: bacterium (assembly GCA_020350205.1). Classification (GTDB taxonomy): domain Bacteria; phylum Calditrichota; class Calditrichia; order RBG-13-44-9; family RBG-13-44-9; genus RQOF01. Next base: position 620,320 of record CP070707.1, on the reverse strand, counting down.
GGGTTGGTTAATATATGAGCAATATATTATTTTAATCAAACTTGAACATCTCTATCTATCCATTGGCTATTACTTATTTCTAAAACCAATACAATTTCATTGGATATTTTCTAACAAATGATATGATACCATTAATCAGAATCTAAACAATATTGAATAATTAATTATACAAACATTTGATCAGAATATTTCTCAATCTTCTTTTAAGGTTTCGGTCGGGTTTGCAATAGCCGCTTTTATGGTTTGAGAACTGATAGTCATCAAAGCCAGGATTAAAATGAAGACGAGAGAGGCAGGTAACACCCAGAGGTTTAAGGTTGGTTTGAAGGCAAAAAATTGATAGAGCATGTCTGACAGGATGTAGGCAACTGGAATAGCAATAACGGCGGAATACAAAATCAGTTTTATATAGTCTTTTGAAAGCAGAAAGGCAATAGCAGAAACACTTGCTCCGAGTATTTTTCTGATACCGATTTCCTTCACTCTCATTTCAGTGGTATAATTGGCCATCCCGAGAAGCCCGAAAAGTGCTAAAAGAATAACAATTCCACAGGTCGAACTGAAAATTCCAATAATACCATCCATTTCACTGTTCAGTTCTTGCTGAGCATCAACAAAAAAGGCATAATTTACTTCATGAACTTTATCAAATTTTCTCCATATATCTTTAAGGTAAGCTTTAATATCTTCTTTTTTTTCAGGTGTGTATTGGATATTCGCAAATTTAAACTCTTCTGGTCTATATAAAAGTACCATTGCGGTAATGGGTTCATCGGGAAAATAAAAGATAAAATTCTTTACAACTCCCATCACTCTCACCTCAGAACCATCTCCGGTTATCAATGCTTTACCGATTGCCTCAACGGGTGAACCCAGATCAAAACTCCTAACGGCTTCCTGGTTAATAATAATGGCTCTTTCTTTATCGGTAGAAAATTCATCGGAAAAATTCCGACCTGCAATTAATTCGATACCAAAATTATTGATAAATTCCGGATCAACACTATAGTAGAAGGTGGGTCTCAGTTTTTCCATACGATCGGTTTTTAAATAAAAAGTACCCTGACCTCCAACAACCGGTAATTCATTAGACAAAGAAACAGCTCTAATATCACTGTTACTCATAATTTCATTTCTGAAAATTTCGTGATTTACTTCTCCCAGATATACATTAACTAAGTTTTCGGTTTTAATCCCATAATCCAGTGTCGCCAGATAGGTATGGAGTACTTTAAAATATATAATGAATATTATAAATATTAGTGAAACCGCGAATTGTATTCCCATGAGTAATTTTCTTATCCAGAGATGAGATAATCCCTTGATTCTGGAAACTCCCTGCAGTGCATTAACGGGTTGAAATGAAGAAAGATAAAGGGCCGGGAATAATCCTGCCAGAATGCCTACAATAAATGTAAATAAAATAAAAATAATATATAAGCCAGGATTTTTCATTTGTTCAAGATTAATTTGCAAATTACTGTTTTCGACCATATCCAATCCGTTGAAAAAAGGGATCAACCAGAGAATAAACAGACATGCCGTCAGAAGTGCAAAGGCTGTAATCACGAATGTCTCACTGAGAAACAGCTTAATTATCTGGCTTCTCCTGGCACCAATCACTTTATGCAACCCTATTTCTTTAGTACGTTTTAACGAGTGAGCAATGGATAAGATAATGTAATTAAAACACGCTATGAATATTATTAATATGGCTAAGAATGGAATGAACATTAATTTAAATGATTTCAAAGTTCCCGGCATCGAGTACCAAAGATTTATTCCCAAATTGATTTTGGACAATTTCTGAATCTCAAAACCAAACCTTTCATTTTCTGGTTCCGGAAAAACAGCTTTGGCGATTCCTGGTAGATTGTCTTTAAATAATGATTGATCACGCTCGTTTTTTAAAAGAATATATGAATAATAACTTTTAAAAGATGACCAATTGTTCATATCGGAGTCTAATTCACCTGTATTTTCAAAAGATGTTAGGGTGGAGAACGAGAATAACGCTTCAAATCTTAAATGTGATTTTTTTTCAACATCCTTCAAAACACCCGTAACAGTAAAATCACCTAATTTTTCAAATGTTAATATTTTATTCAGTGGATCGTCATCACCAAAGAACTTAAAAGCAGTTTCCTCAGAGATAATGATTGAATAGGGTTTATCCAATGCCGTATTCAGATTACCTTTCTCTAGCTGAAAATCAAAAATATTGAAGAAGGATGGTTCAGTGTATAAACCACCAAGAGAAATCGCTGTTCCTTTGTGAATAATACTGGCCCTTACTTGGCTCAGTCTGACCGCGTCTTCAACAAATGGGTAATTATCCAACAGATGCGGGACTAAAGAACCAGGACTCGTGGCATACCCTCGTACCTCCGTATATTGTATTTCCTTGTCCGTCGTATATACGCGAACTATACGATCTCTTTTCCTATGAAAACGATCACTGTCTTTCTGATCCTTAATAAAAATAATAATCATGAGACAGATCGAAATGCTGAAGGCAAATCCAAAAATATTTATAGCGGAAAAAATTTTGTGTTTAAGCAGTGTTCGGAAGGAAATTTTTAAATAGTTTTTAATCATGATAAATTTCCTGTTTCATCATACGAAAAAAGTGAGGAAAAGTTATAGAGAAAATTCATGCCCTGCCTGAATGGCGAAATTGAGTGACCTATTTTTTGTGCAAGTAAAGATTAAATTTATATTTATGGTGATCATAAGTCATATTAAATAGATTCATCTTGAGATTCTGGAAATTTCGAACCTATATTTGTAGAATATTTGACTTATGGGAATTTTGAGAAAGAAACGAGGAAAAATAATGCGTTTGATATTTTATTGTGTTTTGACAATTGCTTTATATTCTCACCTCCTGGCAGGTGAGTATGAAATGGTGCGTGTATCGATTGGCTCAGCGAGTGATCTGGAGCGGCTGGCCAGTCTTGGTATCGATTTCGAGGGAAGTCGCCTCAAAGAAACTCAGTTTATAGATCTGCAAATCTCTTCTCAGGAAAAAGACATCCTTCAGCGTGCAGGTTATAGCTTTGAAGTACTCATCGAAGATTTAGAAAATTTTTACGCCTCCCGCCTGGAAACCCGCTTTGGAGAGGGATTCGGTTATGGCTCCATGGGGGGGTATTATACCTTTGATGAAGTGATGAGTAACCTGGACTCAATGATTCACAATTATCCCACTCTGATATCCGAGAAGGACACCATCGGATTTTCGTTACAAGGACGACCCGTTATTGCTGTAAAAATCAGTGACAATCCCCAACTCACTGAGAATGAGCCCGAGGTACTCTTGACCGGATTGCATCATGCCCGTGAACCGGCTGGAATGATGTCTGTGCTATACTACATGTGGTACCTGCTGGAAA
>CP070707.1:613150-616825 GCA_020350205.1 bacterium | reverse complement strand
TCTACTGGTGATTGTATACTCCTACCTCCTCGGAAGTATACCGACCGCATATATTTTTGCAAGACTAATTTTTAAGTTTGATATCAGAATACAGGGTTCAGGTAATGTCGGAACCCTCAATTTTTTTAGGATCAGCCACTCTAAAATAATATCCATACTTGTATTAATTATTGATGCTCTGAAGGGATATCTGGCCTTGGGATTAACTTCAAATTTTTCAAATTCAACGCTCATGTTTATCGCATCTGTAGCTGTGATCTTAGGTCATATCTTTCCCATCTGGCTTGGTGGAAAAGGAGGGCGAGGACTGGCAACTCTCGCAGGTGTAATTCTGTACCTCAATCCGCTTTTAGTAGGATACTGGTGGTTGCTGTTTGGGCCCCTCTACCTCGTCTCAAAAAAATACATTTTCGCTGGAATATTGGCTTTGTTTTTAGTAAATCTCATTGTAGTATTTACTCAAAATCAGGATATATTTTTAATATTATCTGTCAATTCTTTGGTGGTGTTGTTAAAATATGTGGGAAGGCTTGCATCTGAAATGAATCTGAAATCTAAAGAAGGAGATTAACTTGGATGTGAAAAAAACAGGTCTGTATGAGATCCATGTTGCCCTCGGTGCCAAAATGGTTGAGTTTGCTGGTTTTATTATGCCTATCCAATACAATAGCATGATAGAGGAGCATCGAGCTGTTCGGGAAAAAGTGGGCGTTTTTGATGTTTCTCATATGGGAGAAATTGAAATCAAAGGTCCCAGGGCCCTAGAATTCATTAATTACCTTTGCATTAATGATGCATCAAAATTGGAAGTAAACCAGGCTCAATACACCGCTATGTGCTATCCAGATGGCGGTATTGTTGATGATTTAATATGTTATCGTCTGCAGGATCACTATCTCTTGGTCGTAAATGCCTCGAATACAGAAAAAGATTATCAGTGGATTCTGGAAAATCGTATTGATGGCGTAAATATCAATAATTTGAGTGACAGCATTACTCAGTTAGCGGTTCAGGGCAAGCCTGCCGAGACCATTCTTCAAACTCTGACTTCAATTAATCTCTCAGCAATTCAATTTTATTGGTTTGCCAAAGGCCAACTCGGAGATGTCGAGATGATCATCTCGCGAACCGGTTATACCGGTGAGCCGGGATTTGAATTATATTTTGACCGGATTCACTCCAAACAGATATGGAACAGAATTTTTGACGCCGGGAAAAATATGGGTATTTCACCGATCGGACTGGGCGCCAGAGACACGTTACGTCTGGAAAAAAAGTATTGTCTTTATGGTAATGATATTGATAAAACGACCCATCCGCTTGAGGCGGGTCTGGGCTGGATAACCAAACTGCAAAAAGAAGCCTTTATCGGCAAAGAAGCCCTGGTAAAAGCAAAAGAAGCCGGACTGAAGCGAAAATTGGTAGGTTTTATGTGTGAAGGGAAAATGATTCCACGACACTATTATGACATAGTAAAAGATAACCACAAAATTGGGTATGTAACCAGTGGATGTTATTCGCCCGTTCTCGATAAAAATATCGGTTTAGGATATGTCGAAATTTCCCAAAGTGAAATCGGAAATAACATTGTAATCAATGCTCGGGGAAGGGAGTTACCGGCACAAATTGTGAAAACGCCGTTCCTGTAAGATCAACTCAGCTCAGATTAGCTTTATAGCCTTCCTAGTTGAGGCAGGCTTTTTGCCCACAGCGGCATTAAGGATCTCACAATCTAAAGCAGATTTGTATTCGGGTTAAACCATTCAAAATTCATTTATTTTCAATATGTTGATTGTATTTGATTTGCACGCTATTTATATTTAGGCGGCAAAATAATTGGTATTTCATGAAGTTTAAAACACAACGTAAAAGGTCCAGAAAAAAGACGCCTGAAACTTCCCCAAAGACACCCGTACGCCCGCGTCATACTCTGAAGCATGAAATAAGCGGACTCATCCTGGTTGCAGTGGGATTCATCATCGGATTATCACTTCTATCCTATAATCAGAGCGATCCGGTTGGGATTCTGGCAGAGAACAATATTTATCAGGTTAAAAACTGGCTGGGTGTATTTGGTGCAACTATTGCTGCTCCTTTATTTCAATGGACTCTTGGATATCCAATACTGGTTATTCCCACGATCGTCATCATGCTGGGTCTCAATTTACTATTGCGCAAACCTTTTAGGGCGAATTTAAGGCCGACTATCATCTTAATTGTCTGGAGCATTTTTTTATCTGTTCTTCTGGCCTTTCCGGAATCGCTGAATAATTTTGGAAATTTTCAAACTTTTTATCCAAGCGGGTTTGCAGGTGGACTCATTGCTGCCTATCTGGTAAAAATATTCAGCAAAATTGGCGCAATTCTCATATTATTATTTGTATTTCTGGTTCTTCTCACCCTCAGCTTCAGACTTCGGATTTCTTCGATTCCTATTCTCATCAGTCAATTCATCAGGTATAGCTCAGACAAATCTATACAGGCATTAAAATTGATATTCACCTATGCGAAGCATTTCAGCAGACGGCTGAGGCACAGAAAAGTATACCGAGGTGAATCCAATGTTGATAAACCTGTAGTTGCAGGTGATCCGGGTCAAGATCCACGATATCAGCCTTCATTACCATCCGAAAAAGAATTATCTCCTGTAGCTGAACAAAGACCGCTGGAGATTGTCCATCGAAGTCGCGATTGGAGCCAAGATATTAAGACTGGTTCAGAGGATACTGAGAATGATTTGGTATCTTTTCCAGATGAAGGAGAGGCAACAGATCCAACGGGATTGGGATTTGAGGTTCAGGAAGCCCATCACGAAAAAGAGCTTGATTATGACGCCCTGATTAGAGATTCACTGGCAAAGTATCAATTTCCTTCTTCGGAGTTATTGGTTGAGTATGATTCACCTGACTTTCACCTTTCCGAAGAAGAGCTGAAAATAAATGCCAGACTTCTCGAAGAAACTCTTGACCAATTCGGGGTCAAAGCAAGCGTCAATCGGGTGGTGGAAGGACCTGTGATTACTCTTTATGAAGTGAAACCGGCGCAGGGCGTAAAGATTAGCCAGATTGTCGGTCTATCAGACGATTTGGCTCTTGCCATGCGGGCAAAGGGTATCCGCATGATCGCCCCCATTCCTGGAAAAGCAGCGATAGGTATCGAAATTCCCAATCGAGAACCCTCAACGGTTTACTTTAAATCCATTGTGCGCTCGGAAACGTTTATCCAATTCGACGCCAAGCTCCCCATCGGAGTGGGCAAGACTATTTCCGGGGAAGTATATTGTGCCGATCTGACCAAGATGCCGCATTTACTGATTGCAGGTGCCACCGGCTCAGGTAAGAGTGTTGGAATTAATACGATTTTAGCGTCATTACTGTACCGTGTCCCGCCAAGTGACCTCAAATTTGTCATGATAGATCCTAAAAAATTAGAACTTTCCATCTATGCCAAATTGAAGGAACATTACCTGGCCATCTGTCCTGACCTGGATGAAATTGTGATTACGCATCCGCAAAATGCTATTATGATACTTCGCAGTGTGGTCAATGAAATGGAGTCTCGCTATGATAAACTGGCCGCTCTGGGAGTTCGGGAAATCTCACATTACAACCGAAAAATAGAAGAATATCAAAAAAATGGGGAAAGTTCAGAAGATTTTCGCCGTCTTCCTTATCT
>CP070707.1:609344-613050 GCA_020350205.1 bacterium | reverse complement strand
GTCACTTGCCGAAATGATTCGCCGTGACAAGGTTCACGCCATAACCTGTACTGGGGCCAACCTGGAAGAGGACATATTCAATTTGGTGGCTCACGATCATTATGTTCGTATTCCCAAATACCGGGAACTAACCACCGCTGAGGAAGAAAAGCTATTAAAGCGGCACCTGAACCGGGTTACTGATACCTGTATTCCGGAGGAAGAAGCTATCCGGCGTATCGAGGGGGCGATGATTGAAGAGTGGAATGCTGCAGATAATAACGGACAGCGATATTTTCCCCATGAATTTTTCTACCGCATCATCCGCAAAAAGAAACTGGAAAAATTTTATCAGATCGACCCGAGGGATAGCTGGGTGGTGGCAGCCTGCGAAAAAAATCTTCCCATTTTTGTACCGGGATGGGAGGATTCCACCTTGGGTAATATCTTTGCTTCCTACTGTATCACCGGTGAAATCAAAAATGTGCATACCGTCCGCACGGGTATCGAATATATGATGGTCCTGGCTGAGTGGTACGAACAAACCGCCACAAAAAGCCCGGTTGGATTTTTCCAGATCGGAGGAGGAATTGCCGGAGATTTTACCATTTGCGTGGTTCCCATGATGCGCCAGGATTTGCAGAAAAAGAACATTCCCTTGTGGAGCTATTTTTGCCAGATCAGCGACTCCACAACCAGCTACGGATCCTACTCCGGTGCCGTTCCTAACGAAAAAATTACCTGGGAAAAACTCGCACCCGAAACCCCGAAATTTATTATTGAGTCCGATGCCACCATCGTTGCACCGCTGATTTTCGCGTATATCCTTGGCGAGTAGAAGGATTTGGGGTTTAGCCTCATGTCCTAATTTTTATACTTCTAACTTCTAACCTCACACTTTTGACTTAATATCCAGCCGCCTGACCGTCTTTACGAGATTCAGATGCGCCAATATAAACTCCTTTTTCCTGATCCCACATGATGGCCTGATAACCCCCGTAACTCATTTGACGATAGCGAACCTGATGCCCCCGTCTTTCCAATTCCCGGATTGTCTCAGCTGATATTCCCGACTCGGCATTCAGCCAACCTCCGTCGGACATTTTACCGCCGGTGGGTTGCGATGATCCGGTATGGCGAATTCGCGGTGCATCACCTGCCTCCTGCAGATTCATTCCAAAATCGATGATGTTAATTAACACCTGTACCTGCCCTTGCGGTTGCATAGCCCCCCCCATCACCCCAAAGCTCATATAAGGCTGACCATTCCGGGTGACAAAGCCAGGAATAATGGTATGAAACGGACGTTTATGCGGCTCATACACATTGGGATGATCTTTTTCCAACGAAAATAACACCCCCCGGTTCTGCAATACAAAACCCAATCCCGGAGGAGCCATTCCTGATCCCATTCCTTCGTAATTACTCTGAATGAGGGAAATCATATTCCCGGCACTGTCTGCTACGGTCAAATAAACCGTGTCCCCCTCCTCCAGCGGCATCGTACCAGATTCATAGGCCCTTGCCGCCTGTCTAAGGTTGATTAATTTTCTACGCTGTTGCGCATAGTCCTTTGAAATAAGCCAATTGATGGGCAGATTTGTAAATTCGGGATCAGCATAATACCGGGCCCGATCTTCATACACCAGTTTTTTAACCTCGGTGAGCAGATGAAGATAATCTGCACTGCCGAAGCCGTATTGCTTCAGATCATATGCCTCCAGAATATTTAACATTTGTAATACAGCAATTCCCTGACCATTGGGAGGCAGTTCCCAGACATCATACCCCCGGTACTGAGTAGACAAGGGATTTACCCATTCCGACCGGTGATCGGTAAAATCCCGGAGTGACAAAAACCCTCCCTGAGCCTCGATATAATCAACCATAGTTTTTGTTATTTCTCCCCGATAAAATGCATCCCTTCCTCCCAGAGCGATTTTTTCAAGAGTGTTTGCAAGATCAGGATTTTTAAAAATTTCTCCCTTTTCCGGGGAATGACCCGCCATCGTATAAATTTCCATAATGTTTGGAAATTCTCTTAATCTCAATATCTCACCTTTCCAGGCCGCCGCAATGACGGGTGAGAGTGGAAATCCTTCCCTGGCATACCGGATGGCTGGTTGCAAAATAGGCTCCATACCGAGCTTACCAAATCGTTCATGGATTTCAAACCAGCCATCAACGCATCCCGGAACGGTAACCGGCAGGGGTCCGCTTGAGGGAATTTCCTTCATATTCTGAGAATGATAATAATCCAGTCGCAGAGCATAAGGGGATCGTCCGCTGGCATTCAGGCCATACAGTTTTTTGGTCTGATTATCCCAAATAATTGCAAACAAATCACCGCCAATTCCACAACCGGTAGGCTCCATGAGTCCCAGTGCTGCATTGGCAGCAATGGCTGCATCCATTGCATTCCCACCCTGTTTGAGAATATCCAGGGCAATTTGTGTCGCCAGCGGCTGACTGGTTGCAGCCATTCCGTGTACTGCTATAATCTCCGATCGTGTCGAAAATTTTTCATCGAGTGGCCGATCCTGAGCTGAAACGAAAGTCACGTACAGTGTGCACATGATGAAATTAATAATTTTCATTTCGCATCCTTCATTTTATCATACCTTTAATTCATTTTATTAGCTTCGGAACCGTGCAGGTAATCTGTCAAGGAAAAGAGGCAGTTTAGACTTCCATTTTACCAAAATTTAGATTAAAATAATGAATAGTTAAAGCAGAAAGAAACATCATGAAAGAGATTTTTTCTAAATTATTTATCCTGGCATTTGTGATGGTTTTGTTTCTTATTTTCATTTTTCTGTTTGTCGACTGTAAAATCGAGAATGAAAAATTACGATTGAAAATTTCACTGCTGGAAGATGAGAATGAAAAGATACAGATTGAATCCATGGAAATTCGCAAAACCTATTCATCTCTATTGGGAGAATTAATTCGGAATCATAAAATAACCCTGGCGGAGTTATCCACTGTCTTACCGAAACAGGAAATTGAAATATTTCTTAAAACGCAGAAAATTCAAAATCAAAAATGAATATATGATCACAAAGCAAATCGGTATATGCCAGAATTTGAAATCAAAAAGATAACCACACAGGACAGGGACTGGATACGCAAATTTCTGACCTGCCATTGGGGCTCCCACATGATGGTGAGCCGGGGCAGACTATATGATGGTTCCAGGCTACCGGGATTTGTAGCCGTTATGGATAAAAAACCGGTCGGTTTATGTACTTATCACCTGGCCAAGGATCAATTTGAGATCACAACCCTGAACAGCCTCAAAGTAAACCTTGGTATAGGAACTTCCCTTCTTGCGGCGGCAATTAAAGAGGCAAAGAGGAAAAAATGCAGGCGTATCTGGCTGATTACAACCAACGATAATCTCCACGCCCTGGGATTTTATCAAAGGCGGGGATTCTCGTTCCATAAGCTCTATCCCAATTCTATTGCGAAATATCGCCAGTTAAAACCGGAAATTCCTTTTTATGCTCAAAATGGTATTCCGATTCGGGATGAACTGGAACTTGAGATTTGTTTATAGTATACTGTGGTTATTAAAGTTAGCAATAAAGTGACCGATGGTAAATGGTAAAACAGGAAACACAAAGTGAAAACCACCGGATCAGGCAGAAAGACCGAACAGGTCAGGAAATATATCCGACATCCGGTAGAAATTCCCCTGGAATATGTGATTACCGGGGAATCATTC
>CP070707.1:605425-609244 GCA_020350205.1 bacterium | reverse complement strand
AAGTCGTGAGAGTGTCCGTAAATATGAAGACCGGCCGGTTGAACGGGAGAAAATACTGACCTGTATCGAAGCCGCCCGGTTGGCACCCTCTGCCGAGAATGTACAGCCGTGGCGATTTGCAGTTCTGGATGATCCGGAGGTCATAAAAAATTTTTCAGAAAAAGTCTTTAGCGGTTTGTATCGCTATACCCGCTGGGCCTCCAAAGCTCCGGTTATTGTCGCTATTTTTGCCGAGAAAGACTGGCTGGCGAATCGGATTGGCAAAGAGATACAGGGTACCCATTACTACCTCATCGACTCGGGTATTGCCGGGGAGCATCTGGTCCTGCAGGCAGAGCAGCTTGGTCTGGGAAGTTGCTGGATTGGTTGGTTTAATGCCAAAAATGCCCGGATATTTCTGGGTGTACCGCGGGGATGGCAGGCGGTGTCTTTGTTGGCATTGGGGTATCCCTTGTATAAACGAAAGGAAAAAAGACCGAAGAAAAATATCGAGGAGATCCTGTTTTTTAATCATTACAATTTAAAAAAGTAGGTTGATTTATCAGCGATTTTCGGTTATCTTTTGCCTGCATTTTGAATGAAGAAGGCCTCAATATACATGAAATATTCTTCATTCACCATTGCTTTCTTGCGCCCGTAGTTCAATTGGATAGAACGCTTGACTACGGATCAAGAGGTTGGGGGTTCGACTCCTCCCGGGCGTACCAGATAATAAGTGTGAAGTAAAAAAGGAGAAGTGAGAGGTAAAAAAAATACTTATCCCTTCTTCTTGCTGTGCTTTTTAATCAGTAAATCAAGTAAAATATTCTTTCAGCTTCTCTCCTCCCATTCAATACAGAAAAAAATATCATTCCAATTGTTTTAATTTTTCTAAAGCATTTTGGTTTTCCGGATTTAGTTCCAGAGATTTTTTGTAATTTATGATCGATAATTCATTATTTCCATTTACCATATAAGCTTCACCCAGGCTGTCGTAGGTATTGGCAGACTGGGGATAAGCGATGACATTCAATTTGAATAATTCAATGGCGTCCCCAACATGACCAGTCTGTAATTTTTGATAACCCAGGATGTTCATCTGGTTTTCACTGAAGGGAATCCAGGTGCTATCTTCCTGATGTTTCTTATTAAACAGAGCGACAGCCTGTGCAACACCTTGAGTGTTGAGTATTTGATGGAATTCTGCACCTTGCAGAAAAGATAAGACCTGCTGATTGAAAATATCTGGTTGTTCAAAAGGGACCAAATGACCTGCATTCCTGATGATCACCTTTTGGGCGAAGGGAATACCTGATTCAATAGCTCCGGCATGGACGAAAACATCGGGTATGTCATATTCTCCGATCAGGATCAGAGTTGGCGCTTGAATTTCGTTTAAGACGCCGATCGCAGGACGCTCCGGAGGCGTTGCCAACCGGTTTTTCGCGAAATCAATATTTTGTGGATATTTCTCCATAATGGTCCAGAGTTTTTCCTTGACTTCAATATTCTGAGGGGCTATTTCATAGGGATCTTGTTTAACAAAATAAGATAGAAGCTTTTCCGGATTGGCGTAATCGGCTGCAGTCAAACGTCCCCCCCGGGTCAGCATGTGATCTGAATATCCAAATCCGCTCACCACGGCACCGACGACCACCAATGCAGAGACTTTATCAGGATATTTCAGGGTAAAATCTATTGCCAGACCACCCCCGGCAGACATCCCTATCAGAATCGCTTTCTCAATTTTTAATGAAGTGAATACCTGGTATAGATCTTCCACATTGGAATAGTTTTTCTCTGGTTGTGGCGAACGACCGTAACCGCGACGGTCATACCGGACTACCCGAAAATTTTTCGAAAAAGTTGAAAATGAATTGTCCCATACTACCCCATGGACTAATCCGTCATGAATGAAGACAATGGTTTCTTCTCCCTGACCGGCTGTTTCATAGTAAAGCCTACCCCCCGTTACAGTGATAAAACCTGAACCATTTGATTTCTGTTGACTCACAGCGGTACTCAAAAATAGAGACGCCATAATAATGAAAGTTAAATAAGATGTTTTCATTTTTGCACCTCGTTAATCTTTGGATTTTTAGTCTATATGGGAATTGATCGATCATCAGGCTGTGATGCAGTTTTTAAGTTTAATGGTGAAATGCTGGTGCTATTTACGGTAATAATAAGAGTGTTGTTACATCAGAATTGTAAAATCCCCATCATGCCAATTTAAATAAACAGCAGATATGTTATTTTTAGAATAGATGTCATGCTGAATTTATTTCAGCATCTCCATTTTTATCAAAATGAGTCTCCGGAATAAATTCAGGGTGACATAAAAATTCCTAATCCATAGATAATATACCTTTCTAGTAAATATACCGTTATTAGCACAATGGCTTATAAAATAATGTTTCAGCTCTCTTACCTTCACACAGAATTGCTGATCTCAGGAGATAATTTTGCCTATTTATCGGTGTTTCTCAAAAAAGACATGATAACATGATATGTGAGATGATACGTATCTTCCGTTAACCGCTTCACGTAAAAGAATTAAATGATTTGTAAATTGGTTCATTAACTTTTGGCACACTGACAGCTCAGAAGTCCGAAAAAAGCGGTATCGACTTTTAAGAAGGAGACTTCGCAATGAAAACTTTTATTTTTGTTCTAATTATCTTCATCCTGCAAGGCACGGTTAAATTTGGAGCGACTCAGGAGACTCATGCATGGGGTAAACTGAAGACCGGCCCTTTCGCTGTAGGTTTTCAATTGGTTGAACGGGTTGATAAATCGCGGTCTTATCCTGTAGCTGACGGAAAAGTATCGGATGCACGTCCTGTGAGAGTCTACCTATGGTATCCGGCCCTGCCATCAACAAAAGAAAATATGCATTTCAATGAATATATAAGGATGGCTGCGGATGATTTTTCTCTTAAAAGTCAAACTGGAGATGAAATCTGGCCTCCCATTCCACTGCCGGTCCCTCTTGATAAAGGAATAAGCCGGCAGCAGTTAAAGGAATTCTGGAATCGACAGACCATGGCAGTCAGAAAAGCTGAACCGGCGCAGGGAAATTTTCCGATCCTTGTTCTGGGTCAAGGTCTGTATTATGAATCACCTCTTTCACAGTTTAGGTTGTGCGAATATTTGGCCAGTCATGGTTATGTGATTGCAACCTGCCCGTTGGTCGGTACCCAGTACAGACTGGTTAACCTGAATGTTGAGGATTTAGAGACGCAAATTAGGGATATGGAATTTGTCCTGGAATATCTTCGCTCTTTATCCTTTTGTCATCCGGGACAATTAGGGATTATTGGTTACGATCTCGGCGGTATGGCAGGTCTGGTATTCGCTATGCGGCATCCGGAGGTAAAGGCTTTTCTTAGCCTGGATAGCGGCATTCTGGTAAGACATTTTTCGGGCCTCCCTGCAAATCATCCCAGTTATGATGAAAATCGACTTGTCATCCCCTGGATGCATTTTACCCAGGCGCGCTTTGTACAGTCATTTAAGGAAAGAGGATTGACCACCCTGTTCGATCGAAAATCCTATGGCGATAGTTATTTAATATCAGTCTCTACCAGCAATCACGGCGATTTTTCCTCATATGCCGTACTTGATATGCAGAATGAAATCAGCGGTTACTGGGGACCAATTCAGCAGGATGCGGCACCCGTATATGAAGATATTTGCCGGACTGCCTTAACCTTTTTTAATGCGGAATTAAAACAGGAGAATGAATCACAGATCAGGTTGAGAAATGAAGATTCATATTCAGATCACTTTCCTGCAATCGAAATAAAGGAGGGCAGGGCTAAACCACCCTCTCAGGCT
>CP070707.1:601478-605325 GCA_020350205.1 bacterium | reverse complement strand
TCGTTAAGATCTCTCCATTCCATCCGTCTGTCGACGGATTTCAGTCGAGATGACCGGGTCTTTTTGTCCATGAATGAGTTAACATTTGCAATTCCGACCGCAGCGAATGAAATGAGCGAAGTGCCTGTCCGCCTGCCTGCCTGTCCGATACCAGGCGGGCTGCCGGCAGGGCGGTGCAGGCCAGACGAGGAGAAGTCCGGGTTTTCATTTTTTACCTGCCTCGATAGTAGCATCCAGATGATAAATCCCCGAATGAGTAAATATTTTACATTAATAATTATATCTTACCAGTAATTCTCGCAGAAAATGAAGGAATATATAGGTTTTCAGTATTGGCACCAGATTTGAATGCTAATACAGTAGAAAAAAACCGAAACGGAGGAATACAATGGGAAAAGGTGAGACTTTAGTAACCCTGGGAGCGGTGATCATGCTATCAGTGATTGCCATCAATGTAAATAATTCTTTCACAGAAAATACTGAATATTTTAACAAGACAAAATTTGGCCTGGAATCAATTGCTATTGCTAATTCCATCATCGAAGAGGCATCACAACTTCCTTTTGATGAACAAAGCTGGGATTCAACCAAAGTTGAAAAAGTGGCAACAGATTTCACGCCTGATGTCGATCTGGGTCCGGATTTTGGAGAGATTGACATTGAATCCTTCGATGATTTCGATGACTATCATAATTTTATTTATATGGATACCACGATGCAAAATGTCTACCAGATCATTTGCGAGGTCGGGTATGTTAATCCTTCATTCCCGGATTCTGTGCTATCAAACCGCAGTCTTTATAAAAAATTAACTGTAACCGTGAAGAACACCTTAAGTAATGATAGTTTAACGTTAAGCTATGTGCATGGATTCTGGTATTTTAATTAAACCAGGAGGGAAGGCATCATGACAGTAATTCTTGATATTCTCAGTTCTATCGTGATTGGTGGATTTATTATCCTGATGTCTTTCGGGATACTTGATTCCACCAATAAATTTTTATATTCGCATAATGACGACCTGATCGTGCAACAAAATCTCACCGCAATAACCACGACTCTTGAATATGATCTGAAAAAAATTGGTTTTGGGATTCCGGAACATGAAAATGTGGTCTTATTAGCAGATACCGCTCATATGAGAATGAGGGGCGATATAAACCGTGATTGGAATCCGGATACGATTGAATACTATGTGGGTCCGCCCTCAGAGCTGGCACACACTCAGAATCCTGCTGATCGATTTTTGTACCGCAAAATTAATGGATTACCCAATACCGGCATGCGGATCGGGATAGTGACGGATTTTCGTTTTTCCTACCTCGATCAGGATCGCAATGTGGTCGATATTTCAAATTCCTTTAATTGGCAGAAAATTAAGCTGGTAAGAACCACCTTGATGGTCGAGAATCCTGCTGCCTATACTGAAAAGTCAAATCCGGATCCTGATGAATACCGGACCGCATTCTGGCAGGAGACTGACCTGGTGTCCAGAAATTTGAGGAGGTAATTATGGGAGGCAAAGCGGCTTTATTAGTGGTTTTTGGACTAACCTTTCTGTTTTCATCCTATCAATTGAAAACGGGTAGCGTGTCTACTCGAGCGGCAGAAAATCTGTTCGGTTATTATGCCAAGAAAATAGCCCATCAGACTTCCGTCAGTGGGTTGAATATTGCTGCAACCAGACTCTATGAGGACCCAACCTGGCGTGGACCCATGAATCATGTGGCTTTTAAAGGCGGCGAATTTAACATCGGTTTTGTAAGTATGGGAGATACTTTGATGGTGGCCTCGGAAGGTTTTCATGATGGGGTACGCGATACCGTCATGGCCTTTTTTTCCCTGGATAATCCCTATACCAAATATACCTTCTTTACCTTTCAGGAGAACGGGGTCAGCTGGGCACCCCGCGATTCAGTGTGGGGAGCTATCCACACCAACTCGGTACTTAATCACCAAAATGATGAATCGATTGTGTTTTTCGGAAAAGTAACTGCAGGGATGGGTATATCTTCGCCACCAAAAAATTCGAAAACTCAATTTCTCGGCGGGTATGAAGTGGGCGTGTATGTACCGCAGGTCACCAATATGAACGACCTGCTGAATGCTGCGACAGTCGGTGGCTTTCTATCGCCAAATCCTTTGGACACTCTCAAAATTGAACTCAATAACGATGGCACCCTGGATGTGTATGTGAACAGTGTAAAAGTACATGACGACATCACCTTTCCTGCATTGGCACCGAATGGGGCAATTTATGCGGCAGGTCCTTTAAAGGTTTTCGGTCCGGGTCCGGTAAATACCCAGGCCGGGGGTGTAAGCATTGGTTCAGGGAATATTATTTATCTGGCTAATCCATTCGTTTATAGCGATGATCCGGTGAGTAATCCCTCTTCTGACGATCTATTGGCGTTGATTGCCAATGATGACATCATTTTTAACAATCAAATTATCTCAGACTGGGAGATGCAGTGTGTTCTCATGAGTATCAATGGCTCTCTGACCGCCACGAACATGACCAAGAATGGGGATTTTAATTACCTGGGGAGTGTTTATCAAAATGTGCGCGGTAACGCCAAGCTGTTTCAGAGTTTCGAGAAAAATTACCATCATGACATTCGACTAAATAATATGACGCCCCCTTTCTATCCGGGGTCGAATAATTTACAGCTCATTGCATGGTGGGAGTGATAGACAAAGCGTGCCTTCCCTGCACATCGAAAACGCCGGTAGACACATGGATGGTTTACCGGCGTTTTCTTTCTAATTGTATGAATCAGTGAAGCTGAATAAACCAGAATAAATTCCAAACTCCAAATCCCACATTCCAAACAGGCTGAATGAGTACTTTCAATGAAATTTGAGTCATTTCTTGATAATTGTGTCTGGAAATTTATTTGGAATTTGTTATATAATATTTTTTACTTTTTATTTTTTATTCACTTTTCAAAAACCTTTCACCATAAATCCACCATCAACCGCCAGGCACTGTCCGGTAATAAAAGAAGCTCCCGGCATGCAGAAGAAGGCAACCGCAGCAGCAACTTCCTGCGCTTCACCGATTCGTCCCATGGGAGTCCTGTCCAAAACTTCCCGCAGGTAGCTTTGATTTTCAAATAATTTTTCAACCAGTGGTGTATGAATATACCAGGGGGCAATACAGTTGACTCGGATTCCATCCGGCGCCCACTCCACAGCCAGATTACGGGTCAACTGGACGATGGCCGCTTTGGTCATCCCGTAGGGGGCCCCGGTACGCATATGGGTCAAACCGGCCACCGATGATATATTCACGATGCTGGCAGATTTCGATTGCTGTAAAAGGGGATAAGCTCGGCGGCACATATCGAAGGTGGAATGAAGATTGGTATTAAATATATGATCGTACTCTTGGTCGGAATATTCTTTCACTTTCTTACGAATATTGGTGCCGGCATTATTGATCAGGATATCCAGTTGGATTCCTTTTTGCTTCAGTATTTCAAATACCCGTTCCCGGTCAGAGGTTGTACTCACATCTGCGGCAATGCCGTCCACCGGAAAATTTTTATCCTTCCATAGTTTAATCTTTTTTGCCAGATATTTTTCATCGCGGGCAATAACGATAATCGCGGCACCCAATTGTAAAAATTCTTCGGCAATCGCCAGTCCAATCCCCCGGGTTCCCCCGCTGATGAGGGCGTGTTTTCCCTTTAAATTCCAGTTCATTTCTGAATAAATCCTCTTTTTGGTTTTAGCTAATGTACGAAGTATTGGGGCGGACTTTAAAAAGATTTATTTATTCGTGGGTGAGATGTCAAGTCCCGCTATCAACTTCTGGAGAGAGGAGAGACTCCGGTGTAACTCT
>CP070707.1:597517-601378 GCA_020350205.1 bacterium | reverse complement strand
TCTACCCTGCCCTCATCATCAACCATGCAGGTATTCGACCAGGCAACCAGGAATTTTTCACCATTTCTGGCAATCCAGTAATTTTCATAATTATTGGGAAATTGACCTGCCTTCAGATTATTAAAGGTTTTCCTGACATTCTGAGTCTCCTCCGGTAAAATAAAGAGCTCCCAGAATTTTTTACCCCGGACCTCTTCGAATTTCCAACCTGTCAATAATTCACAGGCCCGGTTAAATCTGACAATTCCTCCACTGGTATCCAGAACGATAACCAGAGCTCCCGAGGTATCCAGTACGGCGGAAACAAAATTTCGTTCTTTTCTCAATGCCTCTTCAGCCAATCGCCGCTCGTTTATATCGTAGAGAGCCCCAATCACTACCGGCTCATTCTCAATTTCACTGGGGATTAAAGACATGATCATCCAAATGATCTCTCCATCGGTCCTTTTAATCTTAACCTCATGACCTTGGACAAATCCCTGCTTTTTCATTATGGAGAGAATAACTTTTCGGTCTTCCGGATCTGCATAAAAATTAGGAGTAAAACTTTGCATTGCTTTATCCGGCGATAGACCAATTAATTCCGCCAGGGGTTTATTTGCGTAGAGTACTTTGCCATCACTCTGCCGGCTGATGATGTAAGGAACAGGCGAAGCTTCCACAATGGCTCTCAATTTCTCATCCGCTAATTTCATCTGTGATATATCAACAAAGGTCCACAGCTGCCCTATTTCCTCACCCTGATGATCCTTCACACGCATGGAAAATAGAGAAAGATACTTGGTGCTAGGTGATTTGAGCCGGAGGGCACGCCGATAGAATTCATCTGCCGGCATGGCATGACCCTCTATCTGATCCGGATTTTTCCTCAGCTTTTTCACCAGGGTTGTAAATCTAGTTTCTTCTTCGAAAAGGGATTCTATCTGTTTCACAAATTGCGAAAATTTCAAACCAATTAATTTTTCTGGAGAAACATTGAAATACTTTTCCACAATCCGATTAATTACCAAGATCTCTTTTTTCTTATTTATCATCAGGATAACACTGACCGATGAATCCAGAATTGATTGAAGTACTTCTTCATTTTGGGACAGTTCCTGAATGAGTTGCCGCATCTGCGCATTTTTCTCTTCCAATTGTTCCTGAACTCCGAGCATCTCCACATTTGCCTGAGCTAAATCCAGGGTAGCGCTTTCCAACTCTTTCGCTTTGGTTTGCAATTTTTCATTGGATTCATTGAGAGACTCTGTTCTCTCGGCAACCCGATTTTCCAAATCCTGATAGGCGCGAATATTATCCAGTGCTAACCCAACCATATTTGCAAACATTCGAAATCGGACAATGTCCTGCTGATCCATTTCCCGCTCATGAAAGGTCATATCTCCTTCAATGATTCCAATCGTTTTACCCTGTACCCTCACAGGAGCCGCTACTAATGATTTTATCTTGAATTTTTTCTGTAATTCAGGGGGCCAATCCTCCTGTTCATCAAATTTATTAATAAAAACGGTTTTATTCCTTATGGCACAATCTTTCAGGTAAGGCGGGGGATCAAGTTTTTTTTCATTGAGCAATTTGAGATATTTTTCCAGAAATGCTGGAGAATCATCACCAAAACAATACGAGCGAAGTTTCCATTTCCCCTTAATATTTAAAATGAGAGCCGCCCGGTCAAAATCCAGACTCTCGGTCAATAATTTTGGTACCTCTTCTAATAATTCATTTTCATTAAACTTCCGGGCGAATCTATTTGACACCTCATTTAAAGCCAATAACTGCTTTTGTGCATATTCGAGTTTCTCTGTTCTCTCCTTGACTCGAAACTCAAGCCTCTCTGAATGTTGCCTAAGTTCCTGCTCCAAATTTTTACGCTCGCTGATGTCCCTCGCAATACCGTCATTTCTAACCACCTTACCTTCTTCAAAGTAAAGTTTGCGACGAATTTCGAAATCTTTAATTTCCCCGGATTTGCTCATCATTCTAAATTGCATCGTCTGTACATCCTCATCACCCTGTTCCACTGACTCCTGAAATCGCGTCAAAATTCTTTCCCGGTCTTCCGGAACAATCAGTTTAAAGACGGATTTACCCTGAAGCTCCTGAACCTTGTAACCCAATGAGGCCTCGACGGCCGGACTGAGACTGATAAATTCACCCTGGGGATTCAGCGAATAGATTATATCCGGTACATTCTCAATCATCATGTTCATGATATCGCCCGAAAAGTGAACTGTCCTCTTATTCCTATCTGCCTTACGGTATGACTCAATAGAGTGCAGGAGCATTTCAGGACCCTTAGACATATCCACATAATCATAGGCACCCAAACGCATGGCGTCCACCGCTTCCGAAATCGAAGCCTCCTCTGAAGCAAGGATAACCGGAATATTAGGGTGTTTGTTACGTATTTTTTTCAGTACTCCAAGTGGTTCATAATCACCCGAAGGTTCAGCAATCCAGATCAAATTCTGCTTCCCTTTTCCCAGTTGGATGAAAGCATCCGCCGGATCAGGAGCTTTTTTGAGAGAAAGACGATTCGTGCGGAATAATCCCAGTATTTGATTTTCATCCCATCGAGAAACGCCAATTTGTAAAACCGAGAAACTTTTCATATCATTTCAATATTTTAGTGGTAGTTTATTTAATAAACTGACTTTAACCAGATCAATTTTTTCCAACTTAGTTTGCATCTTTTTACTAATTTAAAAATATAAACAACTCTTATTCTATTGAAAAGTAATTCTTGCTCCTATTTTTCATCTTTTTCGATTCCGTATAGTTAGATTATCAAATGAGTTGCTGTCTGAGAAGTGCCACCCATGTTTTACAGCCTAAATCTAACTTACCGGAATTTATTCACTTGACATTCTCCAAATTTTAACTAAATTTTTACCTATAACTGAGGTAGGTTCCGATAATCATCCGATTGTAAAATTTTCTGTATTGCAGATAAATTTTATTCTTTTATTATTCATCATTATTTTCTATTTACGGAGGAAGTTGTTATGAGTGAGAAGAAAAAACCTCATTCCATTTCGCGACGTAAATTTTTAAAGAATTTAGGATCCGGTGTGGTTGGAACTACAGTCGCCATGCACGGCCTGCAGAAAATTTCCAAGGCCCAGGAAGCAGCCGAACCACCTCCCCATACTGACAGATCACCCATGACAATTACAGTAAACGGCAAACAGATTACCACCCTGGTACAACCTCAGACCTCTCTTGCGGATTTTCTACGTGGGCAGTTACAACTCACCGGTACCAAAATTGTATGCAATCATGGTGAATGTGGTGCCTGTACAGTCCTTCTGAATGGAGAAGCGGTATATTCCTGCCACATACTGGCGCTTGACGCAGCAAATAAAAGTGTCGAGACCATTGAGGGATTGCTGGAAGCAGAAGAACTGCATCCCGTACAGGAGGCTTTTTTGGATCATGATGGCTATCAATGCGGATTTTGCACACCCGGACAAATTATGGCTGCGCAGGCAATTTTGCTTCAAAATTCAAAACCAACCCGAGCGGAAATCATGAGCGGTATGTCAGGAAATTTATGTCGCTGCGGGGCATATCCAAAAATCATTGAGTCTGTAATGGCCGCCGCAGAAAAATAATGAGGATGATTTTCAGTTAAAAATCAAAAATGTACCGGAGGAAGAGCAATGGCTTCCCGCAAAATGGTAAAATCAAAACATTTCTTTGAGGAAGATTATCAGGAAACCCTCGGTGAAGTATCCACCGATTCATATCCTGACTGGCCATCAAATGATAAACTCACTTATGTAGGTAAAGCACTTCCCAGGATTGACGGTTACGATAAGGTCAGTGGCACTGCAAACTATACCTTTGACATCTATCTGT
>CP070707.1:593538-597417 GCA_020350205.1 bacterium | reverse complement strand
CATGGAAGGTATATCCCCGCTTTTTCATGGCATCCTGAACTGCAGGAATAACCATTTTTGCACTGAAGTTATAAATCTCAGGGGCGATATTCGCATTACTGACCTTCCCTAGCTGAACATCAGCATTCTTAATAAATCCGCTTTTAACCCAATCCTGAGAAACGGCGGAGTACTCATGCACGTCTAAGGTAACCTCCGGCATCCATTCCAGAAATAAACGATGTAAAGCCTGTGTCTCCGGTTCGCTTAAAATTACATGATTACGATTTAGATCCATCTCATTAGCATTTCTTCTTTCAGCTTTTTCTGAACCATCGGGATTCATCTGGGGAAGGAGTAAAAGATCAAGATTCTCGAGCAGATGTCGTTCTTCCTGTATGAGTTTGCGAGCAAGGAACAGGGCTGCTTCTTTACCAGAAGGTTCATCTCCGTGTTGCTGACAAAATATCAAAACCACTGGTTTCTGATTTCTTTTCATTCCGGGACGTTTATCAGTCGTGAAATACAAGACTGGTAATTTTCGGCCCTGTACTGATTCCCCTATAATTTCCATAGAAATCAACGTGCTGGAGTTATCCAAATTCTTTAAATACATCATCATATCATCATAACTGGATAACGACGTAAACTTGCTGGCTTCGAGGGGAGTTTTCAAGTCCGATTGAGTGATACCTATACTATTACATAAAAGAAAGGTAAATACCAGGAAAGACCTGTTCACCATCTTTTAAACCTCCAAAATGAACTATACATTCCGATCGTAATATTTTAGATAATTGTTACAAAAGTAAGAGAGTAAACCCTATCTTACAACCACAAATAAATTTGTTAACTATGACCCGCTTTTGGTACCGTGTATTTTTAATACGTTGCT
This sequence comes from bacterium, assembly GCA_020350205.1. Classification (GTDB taxonomy): domain Bacteria; phylum Calditrichota; class Calditrichia; order RBG-13-44-9; family RBG-13-44-9; genus RQOF01. Next base: position 596,543 of record CP070707.1, on the reverse strand, counting down.
ATAAAGAGGTATTATTGCAGAAAATTAATCCGTTTTCACCTAAAACTTGTCGGACTTAAATTTGAATCATTGGCGAAATAAATAATAAGCTAAGGATTTGGTTATGCCCTGGTTTCTACGGATGACGTTAACACTTTTTCCAATTATTGCCCTAATCCAAATTTATGTGTTCCTGGGAGTAAAGTTTTCTCTGCGAGAAATCTGGTCCTCCCACAAAAAGAAATGGAACACTTTATTTTGGTCTTTTCTGGTGTTTTTCAATATTTTCCCTCTTTCTGTTATCATCCTGTATCTGTTTGGGCATATTTATTCGCTTTACATTTTTCAACCCGAGATTAGCCTACTTGATTTTTTATTTTCTTTTCCGTTTTGGTGGGGTTTGATCAGTACGTTTGAAATCTTCCCATATTTCGTTCTGAGTGATCTTCTGTTTCTGTTTGTACGCCGTTTTAAAAGTGGATTTTCCTGGTCCAGAGTCCTGGCGATCATTAAGATCTCTCTTATTCTCTTTATTTTTAGTTATGTCGGGATTCGACTGTATGTAGACACCTACCGGGTACGGCTATCAGACAAAAAGATTCAATTTAACAATATACCTAATGCTTTCGATGACTTACGCATCACCCTGGTCGGAGATATTCAGGTTGACCGATATACCCAGGAGAAGAAACTTGAGGCACTCCAGAAACAGATAAGAGCTACAAACAGTGACCTCCTTTTCTTCTCAGGAGACCTCGTGACCAGCGGTCAGTACTATATCGATCAGGGGCTGACAGCCATCTGTTCCTTTACGGCCAATGGTGGAAAATTTGCCTGTATCGGTGATCATGATTTTTGGGCAAATCCCAGAAAAATATCGCAGGGAATGTCCGCCTGCGGATGGTCTTTTTTACGAAATTCACATGAGATAATAAGCTGGAAGGAAAATACAATTTTAATTACAGGCATTACTGAAATTTATAGCAAAAAAATGTCTTCTATGGATCTATCGGATATACTCTCCCAGGCGCCAGCTGCAGATTTTAAAATTTTACTTTTACACCAACCTTCACCCCGATTGATCGACATCGCGGTACAGTATGGATATCATCTCATTCTGGCGGGTCATACGCATGGCGGACAGATTCAATTCAAGCCCTTCGGAAAAACTCTAACTCCCAGTATGCTGGAAACACCCTACTTCAGCGGTACATATCAGCTGGGCAAAACGGTAGTGGCTGTGACCAATGGAATCGGATTAACTCTGGCTCCCGTACGGTATCATGCAGCCGCAGAAGTTACCCTGTTAAGGATCTCTTCACAATAATTCTACTGAAATAATTAAGAAAAGAGAAAGCCTGCCAGCAGATATCTGGCAGGCTTTTTATAATATTTTTAATACTCTTGATAAATGCCGTATAGAATGCAATATCAAATTATAGATATAATATCCTAGTGTTGATGTCCACCCGGGCCATGTACATGTCCGTGCATCAATTCTTCATCGGTGGCATCCCGGATATCTACCAGCTTAATATCGAATTCCAGGGTCGCTCCAGCCAGGGGATGATTAAAATCGATCGTCACATCCTCACCCGAAATTGTCTTAATAAAAAACGGTCGCTGTTGGCCTTCACCAACGTCTGCCATAAAACGTTGCCCCTCCTGCAAATCCACATTTTCCGGAAAATCTGTTTTCTTTACATTCCGAACGGCTTCTTCCCGATATTCTCCGTATCCCTGGTCCGGAGATAGTTTTACTTTTTGCTGACTACCAATTACCATTCCGGATATTTTTTCTTCCAGTTTCGGGAGTATCTGATTCTGGCCGCTAATGAAGGCAAATGGTTGTTCCTTAGTCGCTTCGTCCAGTAACTCGCCATTTTCATCTTTAAGAGTATAACTAATACTCACAACTTTGTTTGCTTCCAAAGCCATATCTTCTCCAAATTTTGTGTAATTTGATTAATTTATTGCCGAGGAAAATATTAGCCGGGTAATAATCGCGATTTCCAAAGCATCTCTTAACATAAACAATGGTTCCGGCTATTTCAACGCATTATTTAATTAAAATTTCAATTCAAACAGCACTTGACCTCAGTCCAAGGATTTTGGAAATTTGATTTGATATTATTTTACCTTAGAATTGATAAAAAATAGGGTCACTGCATGAAGCTCGCCGTACTCCTTTCAGGTGGTGTGGACAGTTCAGTCGCCTTAAACTTGCTTGCTCAACAGGGACATGATTGTACCGCATTTTATCTCAAAATATGGTTAGAAGATGAATTATCAAATTTGGGAGAATGCCCCTGGGAAGATGATCTGCAATATGCCCGGGGTGTTTGTGAACAGGCAAAAATCCCCCTGAACATTTTGTCCTTGCAGAAGGAATACTGGGATATGATAGTGACCTATGCTATCCGGGAATTGAAAGCAGGAAGAACCCCCAATTCGGATATGTTTTGTAATCGCCTGGTTAAATTTGGGGTTTTTTTTGATAAAATTGATAAGACCTATCAAAAAATCGCTTCGGGTCATTATGCGCGGATTGAAATTATCAACGGTGAACATATTTTAAAAAAATCCCCGGATCCGATTAAAGACCAAACTTATTTTTTGGCATATATGAAGCAGGACCAGTTGGCCCGGGCATGTTTCCCCCTGGGAAATTATAACAAATCTGATGTAAGGAAACTGGCTGAATCCTTTAATTTACCCAATAAAAATCGTAAGGATAGTCAGGGAATCTGTTTTCTAGGGCAAATTAGATATGCAGATTTTGTAAAATTTCACCTGGGTGAAAAACCGGGTGATTTCATTGATATTAAAAGCCGGCAAATTGTGGGGATCCATCAGGGATATTGGTTCTATACCATCGGACAGAGGCAGGGATTAGGCCTTTCCGGTGGACCCTGGTATGTGGTTAAAAAAGATGTTAAGAATAACAGAATTTATTTATCACGGGATATTGAAGAGAGAAACCGACTCAATCGAATGTTTTCAGTTTCTGAGTTCAATTGGATCAG
>CP070707.1:589531-593438 GCA_020350205.1 bacterium | reverse complement strand
TGCTTGCATTCCTTGATAAATCCATAAAGATTCTACCCCTTTAAACGGCATCTTGATAATTCCAGATTTTCCGGCACTCAAATCAGCGAAAAGTTTTCTGAATGCTGAGGTGTCCGTTGATTGAAGGGTCTCAAATTGAAGCGGTTCCTCCCAGCTATCATATCCTTTCTGATAATTCATACTGGCAAAAATTTTGATTTGATTATTTTGATCGTCCTTATAAATCAACATACTTTCCGCATTTTGGGACCAGTTTGGATTCAGATCCATCCACCTAAATACAGTTGTTAACAGAATATCCAGGGAAGTCACACCAGCCAACTCTCCGTTCGGCCGGTAAACCGGTGCGGAGAGGGTAATCATCGGCTGACCACTGAGGGCATCAATGTACGGATCCGACCAGGAAAGCCTTTTTTGTGCAATGGTCCTAATATACCAGGGTCTTTTGCGCGAATCATAATCTGCCGGGAAACTGGCTCCGGAGGGGTAGCTGGTGTGTAATCCATTTTCCAGTGAGGTGTGAAGCCAGTAGATCATATCCGGATTGCGTTGAAATTGCTTATAATACACTTCAGTGAGTGCTGCCAGACGACCCAGATCGTCAGATATCTGGCTAAATTTTACACCCTGTGAAAGGACATAATCCTGTGCCTGGAAATTAACCGGAATGATCTCTTCCCTCCCCTCCGAATCCACTCTCATATAATCATGGATGTTTTGGGGTACGCTTTTTAATTTACTCAACTTTCCGATAGTCAAATCTGAAGCGGATATCAAAGACATGGACCTGCCCGCCAAAGCCCTTTCCACTTCATTGATCTGCAACTGAAGCAGGGTCTCCAGCATCCGGACATTACTGCGAAGGGCGCGATCATATTCCCCTAGCATACGTTGCATATTGTGGCGAGCATTCTCATCCAGGGTACTGAGGATATCTTTGGATACATTATCCGTCATGTATTTCACAGATATTTGATAGGACAAGACGACCGCAAGCAAGGGCACCAGAGTAATGGTGAGTAATAGGATAAGCAGTTTTCGCTGAATACTCATGATGATTCTTTCATTTTTGTGAGCTACTCTTATTAAAAGGAATGGATTAAAAAATTATCTAACTACATTTTGCTTGAGGTGGATCGAGTAAAACAGCCCATGATAAATTCATTATTCATTTGAAGTATTAAGTAACATCATTTAATTACCTTTTGACCCTATAAGGTAATTGAGTATGAAATTAATAATAATTTTCTACATGTCATGCTGAGCTCTTTTCTGCCAGCAGGCAGGTGTCTCAGCATCTCTGTTTTTCTCAAAACGAGACCCTGAACCGAGTTCAGGGTGACAATTCTATCTAAATTATAATTCTACAAAATGTTTTGAAAATTAGTAGAAATCCAAATGCTGATCTTTTACCCTCTATAATTCTTTTCTATAATCCTCAGTCTAAACAAAATATAAGGAGGGGATTAAAAATTATCTGTTCTTTTGATCAATTATTGCACCTATCGTTTTATCATATTTATTTCTGAATATTATACCTAAAAAGACAACACCACTCCCCCGCCCACTTGATACTGAATCATAAAGGTGTCTTTATGGTGGTGATACCGGAAAGATTCATCGGCAGTAGAACTAAATAATTCTCCCTCCGGGACATTACCGACCATGAAACGGGCATGAGCCCTAAAGGCAAAAAGTGAACTGACATACAGCTGTAATCCGACGATGGGAGCGAAAGTAAAACGGGATTCCGTTTGATAGTTTTCTTCAGGTACCATTCTTACCATACCAACCGACGCCCCGATAAAGGGTTTCAGAGAACTCGGGGACCAGTCATAAATTAATCCAACCAGATAGTAATCCACATTCAGATCCGATAATTTGGTAACTGGTCTTTCATCACTGGTTTGATCTGGCGGTGTATTTATAAGCCCTTCATGGAAGTTTAACTGGGTCGGTTGGCGGTCCCAGGACAATTCCAGCTTCATTTTTGGAAGTAATCGCATATCAAAAACCACCCCATAGCTACCGGAACCAGAAATACCCAGCGCCTCATTCCAACTAAAGACACCTTCCATCTGGGTGGTTTCATCCACCGTGGCTCCAAACTGGTAGCCTCCCACCAGCGCAAATTGAAATTTCTGGGCTGGTAAGGTACTCCCGATCACCATAAGCAATAGGACTGCACCGACTAATTGTTTAGGATTCATATTTTATCCCTCTAAATTTCATTTAAAATCGTAAAAATTAAAAATGATAAGCTATTAAAGCTCGTAGACCCTTAATTTCTCTCTTGACATCCGGATCATTGTCATAGTTCGCATTCCGGTGATAGTAAAAATATTCTAAACCCACTCCCAAACTCCTCCAAATGCGTATTAAATAACTGGCATTGAGAACATGCAACCGGTCTACCCCGGGTGCACCTTCGCGGGTATAAAAGGAAAAGTAATTATAATCCGCAAACAGCTCTCCGAATTTGGGATGCCTTACCAGCAAATCCAGTTTCCCCTTGAAACCATGACCGTAATTGTAATTTCTTCCCTGATAGGAGGTCACGTATTCGTTATCGCCTGCACCCAGCAATACACCGGCACCGGAGGGACCGGTGATCAATTCAAAATCCTTTCCCAGTGGAAATTTTGACAGGAGCGCACCACCAAATGATATTGCTCCAATCTTAAAAGCCTCCAGGTTGATGTAATCGAAATATTGAAAAATACCGACCAGATGGTTTTGGCCATTTTTACCCTGAATATCCTTACCGATCATCACTGCCCGTGCCAGGATAGTCATATTTCGGACGGTATCACGTTTACTGGTCCAAAAACGAAAGGTAAAATAATCAAACGGTTTACGGTTCTCTTTGGATTTGAACGGTTGTCCATAATGCAGGGTCATCTCCAGTGAGGGGCTAAATTCAGTATCTCCCAAATCACTCCCGGTAAGCCGACCCCGTCCACCCAGTGCCAGATAACCATCAATGGAATGTCTCATATGGTTCACATTGGAAGTATGCCGGAACATATCCCCTTTAATGAGACGGTTGAAGGCCCCCACCGGGTTAATCAGGAAACCGGCTGTCTCACGTCCTACCCTTTCTAAACCCCGGCTCCTATCATCCAGTACCTGTTCTGAAAATCGATACAGTGCTTCCCCCAACGCTACACCCCCCCAGGTGGTAGCAATTAAATCGTTGTAGCTGGGAAATTCGCTTTCCATATAAATTTCCCACATCATACTCCCGGCAAAAGCAAAAGGGATGGACTCCCAGTAATTCAGACCATTGGTGCGGGCAGCATTGAAATAGGTGCTTCCATGGTATGGATGCGCAAAGAAGTTGGTGCTAAAATTATTGGGGTCCCATTCAAAGCCGTGGCGAAGATTCATTTCCACTGTTCGCCATCCGATCATAAAGGAGTAATTATCCTCCCGAATATAACGGTTGAATGACCAGATGAGAATATTACTGGCTGCTACCTCAGCAATTGCCAGACCCACCCGCTTGGGCTTCCGAACTTCCTCTTCCTCATCCTGGGCTATTACATAACTGGAGGAAAATGTAAGTATTAACAAAAAAATTATAATATTTTTCAATACGAGGCTCCTTCGTAACATCAATAATAATAGAATTTATAAATCTTATCAGTCATGTGTCAAAGAATTAAGTGCTCTGCCAATTTCCCTGCTTAAATCTGCATTTACTTTACTCATTCCCGCCACAATTGACTCATACCTTTCAGCATTCACACGCTCCATAAATTCCGACCGTTTCATGAGCAGAGATGCTTTATCCTCTTCCCGTACGATCTGCCACAGGGCTACGAGTATCACAGCTGACTGTGAATTCATTTCAAATTGTCGTACTTCCACAATGATTTGAAAATCAAGCGAAATATTTCCGACA
>CP070707.1:585480-589431 GCA_020350205.1 bacterium | reverse complement strand
AAGATCTTTAAATTTTTTCTGGGTTTCATCCCGCCAGCGACACCCCATCTCTCGCCAGAGATCGTGACTCTGGCTCCGCATAAACAATCCGGCAAAGGAAAGCTTTCCGGCCTGTAAAAGCAGATCCAGTAATTGTTCCTTGGGTTCTGCCTGACTGGGGGTCGAAATCTGTAAAGTTGAGGGATGAGCAATCTGGCTGACTGGTTCGTTCTTTTCGACAATGTAGTCATATAATGAAATATTCTCCAGAGCAAAGGCCGTAATAAAGGTAATTATGGATAAAAATTGTTTGTCCTGGAGACGGAAATAACGTTCAACACTATTGTCCCATACTACCAGCATTCCCAATACTTTTCCCCGGACTAGCAGGGGAATTCCCAACCAGGAACTGGCATCAACATAACGGGCATCCACACCCAGATTATCACAAAATGTCTTGTAATTGTTGGTTAGAATGGTCTGTTGTTGTTCTAAGGCATGATGATACAGCGTACCGGCTGTTTTTATTTCTTCAGGGGATTGTACCTTTCCGCGGGCGCTGTCATATACAAATTTAAGCAGTTTATCTGCACCCTGCCACAGGATAAACTCAAGTTGCTGTTTGGCATAGATCTTTCTTAATTCCTGATGCAAAACCTGGATCACGGTTTTAAAATCCCGGCATTGGGTAATTTTTTGCCCGAATTCTGTATAATATTCCAGTAGCAGATTAGTACCTTCTATATTATCCAGTAAAAGATTTAAAGAAGAATGTATTTTTTCTTTGTTCATCTCACATTTCTAATTTCAATCATTCTCCGAAATGACCTGTCTCTTGCGGTATGCCTGCCCCAGGTCCACATAGACATCCGCATTTTTACGAATCGCCTTCTTTACTTCTGCCGTGACCTCCTTGGCCACCTTCGCCGGAGAACCAAATACGATTGAATTCGGCGGAATCACAACCCTTTCCATAACAATCGCACCTGCCCCTACGATACAATTATCTCCGATCGATACCTGGTTAAGTAAAACGGAACGAATGGCAATAACACAATTATCACCTACCGTTGCACCATGAATAATAGCACCGTGACCTACCGTGACATAATTCCCGATGGAAGTAGGAATATCATGATCCACATGAATCACCGTGTTTTCCTGAATACTGGTAAACTCCCCAATATCAATGGCTGCCATATCGCCTCTAATAACAACACCATCCCAAATACTTGAATAGGCACCAATAGACACTTTACCATAAATACGGGCGGAAGGAGCAATGTAGGCCGTAGGATGAATCCGAATATCATCCTGCATATAGTGAGCCATGTAAAAAAATCCGTTCAGTAAATCAGGCATATTATAAGGCTTAAAACAAGAAAAATCAAGATGAAACATTTGTTTTAAAAATGTCAGGGAGATTTCCTTGGTACGTCGGGATGACAGTAATTTTTATTGTGAAGAATTTTTATCGAACCTTTGAGGAGTAATCCTCGTAATATCCATATTAATTACTATAAAATAGTATCTTTAAAAGTCAGAAAATTAAAAAAGTATTGTTTGAGCATAATCTCGCTTTATATTTTTAGAATATTAACTTAAAAGGAGGTCATGATGAAGATTTTTTCTTTGTTATTTATCATATTATTTACGATGGCATCTCTGATTCAGGCACAGGACACACTTTATACAGAGACCTTCGCTAACGGTGCTCTTCAGAATGATTGGTTCGCAGGTTTCAACGGAAACAATATGGAAGTGGAATTTCAGACCGGAAATCCCAATGGTGATGGATGGGTCGGCCGACTGGGTAATGATATTTCCGGTGGGGGTGTGGGTCAGAGTTGGTCTGGCGACCTGACTTGGGGAGACTATTATTTTGAAGCTCAGGTTTTTGTGGTGGTGAGTGCGGGCACTTACTATGGAGTGGAGTTTCGGGTTGATTCCACCGGACTCACTTCCGGGTATCAATTCATTGCCAGAAATTCTGCACAGTCTCTGAGATTTCGAGCTAGAACGCAAGCGGTAACGCCAATACCGGTAATCCGGGAATGGACCAGTGCTGAAATACCAGGCGGATATCCCAGCTCAGACAGCTGGCATAAAATGGCCGTAAGAGCAGTGGGGAATCAGTTCTGGTTTTACTGGGATGATCAGGAATTACCCGGTAATCCTTATACAGACACAACTTTTACTCAGGGTGCTATAGGTACCTATGTCTGGGATTTTGCGGTCACAACCCTGAATCTCTATATCGATGACATTTATGTTACCAATCTCGTAAGTGGTATCGATGATGGTGGTGCTCCAAGCCTGAGTGATTATTCACTCGATCAAAATTATCCCAATCCTTTTAATCCTTCAACGGTTATTCCCTTTAAGCTGGCGAAACGCGAAATGGTTGAATTAACCATTTTTAACAATCTGGGGCAAAAAGTACGAAGCCTCGTGAACCAGGATTATCCCGCCGGCACCCACCAGGTTAAATGGAACGGCAAAGATGATTTCGGCCAGACTGTCCCAGCCGGGGTATATTATTATACCATTCAAGCGGGAGAATTTAAGGATACCCGAAAAATGTTGATTGTCAAATAGGTAATTATGAATCATGTGACCCGATAAGCACAATTTTATTTTCCTATTGAATAAAATTTATGTAAATCGGGTTATTCGGATTGCGATCGAGGTTAAGAATAAATTTGTTTTTTTTATAACAGGATTTCTTTATTATTAGAGGAAATCCTGTTTTTATTTCAAAGCAGCACCAATACATCAAAAGAATAAAAGAGCGATGAAGAACATAATCCGCAATTTACACTTCTCTAAATTTCCGCTAATATCCCTGCTATCAATCATCTTTGGTCTCAATATTGGTCTAAGCCTTACGGTTAATGATCAGGCTACTGATGATCATCCGCTCGGCGCGGACATCTATGTCCAATTTAGCAAAAAATTAGATCTTAATAATAAAGGTGAATTCGAACTGGGCCAGAATATAAAAATTTTATTTTCCGAAAATCCGATAAAAAAGATCAAACCAGTTTTTCCAGGTATTTCATCCAAAATTCACCCTGAAGGAATGGAGCGAACTTACCGGATTACTCTGGAAGTTCCGGATCGTATGAGCGAAACATTACACAAGATAAATGAAAGTCCTTCCGTGGTTTATGCGGAACCTGTGCCGATTCGCAAGATGTTCGAAGTATCAGACGATCCCCTCTGGAACTCCCAGTATCATCTGTCCCTGGTAGTTTTAGATTCGGCCCGCGATATCCACCCGGGTGAGGATAGCATCGTAATTGCTGTTATCGATGGGGGAATAAATTACCTGCATGAAGATCTGCAGTCTGATATCTGGATAAATGCAGCTGAAGATGTAGATGGTGATGGTCTCCTCTCTCCGGCGGATAACGATAGTATTGATGCCGATAATAACGGTTTCCTGGATGATGTAATTGGCTGGGATTTCGTTCATATACCGGGGCAGGGTTTTGCTGGTGAAGATGATTCGCTGGCAGATAATGATCCGATGGATTTCGGCGGGCACGGAACCCATTGTGCCGGAGATGCCGCTGCTGCAACAGCGAACGGAATCGGTATCGCTTCGGTTGGCGGCAATTGCAGTATTATGTGTATCCGGGCCGGTATGGTGGCTAATAATGGTTTCGGTTATATCTATTATAGTATCGAGGGCATCTATTATGCCGCCAATAATGGTGCAAAAGTGATCAGTATGAGTTACGGGGGAAGTTCATTTTCACAAACTGGACAACTTGCTATTGACTATGCCTACAGTCAGGGTGTGGTATGTGTTGCTGCCGCCGGAAATGATAATTCCAGCACCCCTCAATACCCTGCCAATTACAACCATGTAATTGCAGTGGATGCAACTGAACAACAGGATTTGAAAGCACCGTTTTCCAATTTCGGTCCATGGATCGACGTGAGCGCACCGGGAGTGGATATTTT
>CP070707.1:581314-585380 GCA_020350205.1 bacterium | reverse complement strand
TCTTGTTCGTCTATACTTGTGAATCCCCACCAGTTCAGATCACCCACCGGTAAGCCGTTAAATGATCCGGTATAAGCCGCAGTCGAGATAGGATACCTTGCATCAAGCGTATCAGCAAAGTATTCCCAGGGACGGCGATCGAAATCGTGCAGTTCCCTCACAAAATTTGTAGTCGCTTTGGTTTTGTCTGCACCAAGCGGATCGCGATACCAGTCTCCCATATTGGTCATTACCATTGGCATGTTATTCAAGACCATATCTTCTCTGGTGAAGGCGTTAACCGAATCGGCTCCCAATTTCATATTAATGTGGTGCGTAAGCGGATCACCCTCTCCGGTAACACCCGCAGCTGCATGGCGGGCATAAAATGCCTGACCGGAGTCCGAAATACTGTAATAATTATCTCTCACGACCCAGGTTGTGGTATCATTGGGTACCGAAAAGATCCATCGCATGGCTGCAAATCCGTAAGGATCCAGTTCTCCATGTTCTTCAAATTCTGCCTGTCGGGTGGCATCCGTATCATTTCCAAAAACAAAGGGATCAATAAATAAATTATTGGTAATCTTGGCTTCGGATCCCATCCATCCCAAAGCCAGCGTTCCATGGTATGATGCACCATTAATAATTGTATTATGGTCAAATATCAGATGATTAATCGCACCGACACTGCTCCGATGGCGGATAATACGATCCTGAAAGTTAACAAAAGTATTATTGACAAACAGCAAAGTGTCACAGGACGTATCTCGTAAGTCAATGGCTTTTCCAGCACCAAGATTTGAGCGGCCCAAATCGCCCATATTAGCCAGAACACAATTGGTAACCTTTACAACACGACAGGCACTTTCCGTCCGGATATGTTGTCCCCGGTTTTGTGTCAAAAGACAGCCATCAAGAACAATGTCATAACCAGCGGCGTTTACACGGATTAAACCGGAAGGAATATTCTGAATCTCTCCAGGTATTGCTTCAATAAATCCTGCCAGAATGAGATCTTTCGCCCATAAATTTCCACCTGTGTTTATCAGGCGAAAAATTTCTCCCGGGAAGGTACCCGTAATAGTATTGACCGTCATATAAATGACAGGCCGCCTGCCCGCTCCGTCTTCTGCCTTTACACGTACATCAAATCCATCCACATCAATACGATAATTCACAAAATACAGACTGTCCCTTAACAGGACATACACTCTATCCAGATCCACCCGGTCGCCTGATGCGGTTGTGTCCCCAGCGATCACATCATTAAGAAATCCGTCACTCGGATAAACAATAAGGTCATGAGGACCCTGCCCGTAAAGTCCCATCGGTAGTAAAAGGAATAGAGTGAAACTTAGTAGTAAAAAATGTTTCATAATTTTTCCTCCTAGCAATTTTGTAAGACATCTCCGGTTAATTAAAAGGTAGTCATTTGTTATAGTACAGATTATTTAAAGATCGATACGTACTCCCAAATCGCCGGTAACACCGTAGGACTGTCTGGAAGTTATAAAACTTCTGTCTAAAATTCTATCAACCACAGATCCACCTTCATAAGCATTCAGGATGTTATTTACATTCAAAAAAACAGAAAAATTTCTGTTAATCCTTTGTCTTACAGCAAAATCCCAGCGGGTAAAACTATCCTGTACACCATCCGTTCGGGATTGTCGTGAAAAGCTTGTGTTGTACTCTCCCTGGTGGAAAACTGAAATTCGGGCGGAAAAACCTTTGTAATCATATCCCAATGCAAGATTTCCGAAAAAATTGGGTTGATTTTCCAATTTTTGTTTGGTTTCAATGAGTCTGCGTTCGATCCCGGGAGGAAACGGAGGCCTGGGAATCTCAATAATTAGATTCTGCATAATGTAGGTTTCAGAACGGATAATTGACATATTACCGTTCAATACAAAGTTTTTCAAAAATCCAGGGAGAAATCTCAGATTGGTCTGTAATTCAGTCTCAAAACCCCAAACTTTGGTTGGTTTGGTTGAATTATAAGGATATGTAAGCGCATAAGCAGCCGCATAGGGATTGACATAATCAATTCCCAGACTATCCAGAGCAAAATCCAGGTCCAGATCCAATCCATCGATAAGATGAAACATATTCTTTATATCTTTGTAGAAAGCCGATACCGAGAATAATCCATAGTAACCGTCGTAAAATGAACTATTTATCTCAAAATTCCAGGCCTCTGCCGCTTTTAAATCGGGATTGCCAACATAGAGGCCGTTTCCATCACTTCCTGTAAAAACACCGCTCTTGGTGGCAATAAAGACGTTTAACCGATTATTAAAATCTGGTCGGGCTAAAGCTTTGTAGGCAGCTAAACGAACACTCATGAAACCTGTAGGACGATAGGTCAGATGAACATTTGGCAACCACACAGTCTCGTTGTGGGCGGCAGTGGTATCTCGAATGAAACCTGACGGAACAGGATAACCCACATCATCTATAAAGAGTTTTGAAACATAATCATTATCTTCAATCTCTACCCGAATTCCTGCAATTAGAGAAAGGCGCCGCCCAAAATTGAAGGTGTTCATAACATAACCTGCCGAGACCCGTTCATCTACTTCGAAATATGAAGCTTCCGGTTCCTGATTCACCCGATATTCTAGACCCCCTCCCTGTAAATTGGTTACACCGCTTTGATTTAACTCCCACCACAGTCGCAGTGCGTCTTCATTAAGAAGGGGATATAAAGCATATTTCCCGAAGATATCCCGGTTTTTTGGTTCTCCGTCCAGGAAATTGACCATGAGGACATTACCCGTTCCATTGATACCATCCACACCGACTCTTTGCAAATTTTCAAATCGGGTTCCTGAAAAATTCTTCTCGATTATCGACCCATCTGCTAAACGGACATACACCGGAAATTGAAAATTGTAATAGGGTGCAAGTAGTTCCGAACGGGACCTGCTTCGATTTAAATGGCGGTATTTTCCTCCAAATTTCAGTTCTCCCGATAAAAGATTACCAATGAGATAATCCTTGGATATATTGAGCACCCCCGAATACTCTTTATCCTTTGACTTTTCGTTTCGAAAATGTCCCGAATACAGATAGGTTGAGTCGAAATTATTGAATGCATAGGGGATTAATCCTTCCGGTGGGCCTTTCAGGACTTCCGCCGGTACATTGTCCATGGCTGAGAGCGGATTACCTTGAGCATCTGTGATAGAAGGTTCCAGGAAAACTAATTCAAAATCATAGGGATAATTCAGATCAGCCTGGGCATATGATACATTCCAATCAAACTTTAGGCCCAGTAAGTAATTATCTCCTTTTATAAAACCATTATAGGTTTCAATATCCTGTTCCTGATTCCGCGATGTATATGTCAGTACCTCATCAAGTGGATAATTTCGGGTGTAAGTGACAAAATTCCTTTTCGTTTTATTATATACATTATTTAATTTGATTAATCCACCATCGGGTGTTTCATAATCAATTAATACAATAAAACCTCCCCGATTACGTGATTCATCTCGATAGTTCAAAGATAATCCCTCTAAAGCCCAATCAGTGGCTGTAGCCCCCCTTTCAAGGTCATAATCCACAAAGTAATTTTCCTCACTTCGTATTCTTCGTTCCAGATTCCCGCCAACCTGTAAACCCAGCTTGTTCTCAAAATACCTTTCACCGTATCTCAGGGAAAAATCGTATTGATTGTAAGATTGTTCTATTCCATTGTATGAACCCCGGGCATCCAATCGAATAAATCTTTGAGAAGGTGCTTTTCGGGTAACAAAATTCAAAGCCCCGGCAATGGCATCTGCATCCTGATCAGAGGTGAGTGTTTTATATAATTCAATACCTGCCAAAGATCTTTGAGAAATAGTACTCAAATCCACATCTCTGGGATCTGAATTCCTATCCGATGGATCAACATTTGATCCTCTCGAAGTAGTTCCCCCATTGCTGGTAACCGTTGCTCCACCCGTATTGGCAATTCTTACTCCATCTACTGTAATAGTCGAGAATTGTGAACTGAGTCCCCGCAAGGCAATTTTATTCGCCTCACCCCCTGATCGCTGCAATGCAACGCCTGGGAGTCGACCCACCGCTTCTGCAG
>CP070707.1:577139-581214 GCA_020350205.1 bacterium | reverse complement strand
CCCCGGCTGTTCTGGATCGGCCGGAGCAGATTCTGGATGTCCCGGATCCGGCGCCGTTTTTCTTTTTCCTTCTGTTCAATGACCTTATCGGAATGTTCATCCACCTGTCTCATCGCCTCCAGCAGCAGGCTTTGCCAGCCTTTATCGATACTTTCCACAGGTGACTTCACATTACGCTTGACGGTAAATTCTCCACCGGCCCAGCCCATGATATGATAAAAGGCCGATTCACCGCTCAAATGGTTGGTTTCCGCATGCACAATGTTCCCGCTATCGAAGAATATCTGTCCGGATTCATGATCGTGCTTCACTTCCAGGGCAGAGGTCAGGCGCCCCAGGCAGTTCAACTGAATGATATCACTGAGCTGAAAATCCGCCACACTGCCGTTAAAACCCTTATCCTGGCTGAGCCCTTCCAGAATCAGGGTGCGGAGTTCATTTATTTCAAAGGGTTTTTCGAGATACCGGAAGCAGCCTCGCTGACTGGCTTCCCGTTTGACGTCGTCAGATCCGTAGGCCGTCATGATGATAACCCGGGTCTGGGGATAACGGTCCTTAATCTGCACCAGTAATTCCAGACCGGAAACCTCCGGCATCCGTACATCCGTGATCACCAGATCCACCGGCAACTGGTTCATGACTTCAATGGCTTCACCACCGGAATTCACACAAACCAGTTGAAACTTGTCACTATCCTTGGATAATTTTTTGCTGAGGGTCCAAGTTAGATCTTCTTCATCATCAACAATCAGTACCCGTCTCTGGATGGAAGGCATATCAGTTTTTCTCCGTATTTGCCTTACATATAATCGCAGAACTCCCCTGTTTCTTTAGAGGAAAGCACAGAATGTTCCTTACCCTGATGTATTTCCGGAAAATATTCTCAGAATATCGGCTTTCATCGTTATGAGGGACTATTCGCCTGAATGACCTGGAGATTAAAAAATCTTATAACGGTTTCTATTACATCAGCTGCTGAATATCCTTAACTTTATTCAGCTTTTCCCAGGTAAATCCGTTCTCTTCCCTTCCAAAGTGACCATAAGCGGCGGTATGTTCAAAGCGTGGTTTCAGAAGATCCAGGCTTGATATGATTCCCCGCGGAGACAGGTCAAATACTCTGGAGATAATCTGTTCAATCCGCTGGTCCGGCATTTTGCCTGTTCCAAACGTATCAACCATAACCGACACCGGTTGATGGTGCCCTATGACATAGGCCAACTGGACTTCCAGTTTATCTGCAATACCGGCTGCAACCAGGTTTTTGGCCACATAGCGGGCCGCATAACTGGCAGAACGATCTACTTTTGAGGGATCTTTACCGGAAAAACATCCTCCCCCGTGCCGGCCCATTCCCCCGTAAGTATCCACGATAATCTTGCGGCCGGTGAGACCGGTATCCGAATACGGGCCGCCGATGGTCCAGGCACCGGTACCGTTCACAATATAACTGGCATCACTTTTCTGGAAAGGAAGTCCGTACTGGTCAATGAGAGGATTGACTATCTTCTGATATACCTGCTCGCCCACTTCCTGGCGGGAGACTTCCGGGAAATGCGGTACCGCAACCACAATCTTTTCGATTCCGGCAGGTTTTCCGTCCAGGTAACGGACCGTGACCTGAGATTTTCCATCCGGTCTGAGGAAAGGAAGTGAACGATTCAGGCGGGCTTCATCCATGCCCCGAACAATGGCATGAGCCATGGTAATGGGCAGGGGCATAAACTGTGCAGTTTCATTGATGGCAAATCCAAACATCATGCCCTGATCGCCCGCTCCGCCGGTATCGACACCCTGGGCAATCTCCGGTGATTGATTATGTATTTTGGATATAATTTCGCATGTATCGTCAAATTTTAAAGCGGGATCGGTATACCCAATGCGGCGAATGGTCTCGCGTGCAATATTAACATAATCGATATCTGCATTTTCCGGTACTTTGACTTCTCCGGCAAGAATGGTGGTATTTTCAGTCACCAGTGTTTCTACAGCAGCCCTGTTCGAGGATACATTTCCTTCGATGGTAAAAATTGAATCAACAATCGCATCAGAAATTGCATCGGCTACTTTGTCAGGATGTCCTGCAGATACCGATTCAGATGTAAAAAGAAACGAATTTGCCAATACGGTTCCTCCAAATTTTATGATCATTAAAAAACCGGCCAAAAAGCCGGTTTATATTTCACGAATGCGTGCTCCGCTTTTTAGCGATTTATTTTAGGTGGCTGCAATATGCTGCAAATCACCACGCTTCCTTCAATTTAGATACCTACAAATCTGTAAACAATTCGAATATACTAATCCTGATTAAAGGTTCTATTGCTGTAAATCAATTCTTTTCTGCCAGGAAATTAAATCGGACTTTCCTCTTTGGGATCACGTGTCATCAGATCCCGTACCGCCAGTTGAGGATTTTTGTCATTGAATAAGACTTCATATACTTCTTGTGAAATCGGGACTTCCACCGGAAACTTATCCTGCAACTGGTGTACCGAGCGGGTAGTTTTTACACCCTCGGCAACCATTACCATGTCATCCAGGACTTCCTGCAAACGCCGTCCTTTTCCGATTTGTTCACCCACAAAGCGGTTTCGACTGTGCTTGCTCATGCAGGTGACAATCAAATCCCCCATGCCGGAGAGTCCCGAGAAGGTTTGAATCTGCGCGCCCATGGAAACCCCCATCCGGGTCATTTCCACCAGTGCCCGGGTCATCAGAGCCGCCTTGGTATTATCCCCAAATCCGGCACCATCGGCAATTCCTGCAGCTATCGCAATAACGTTTTTTAACGATCCGCCTAATTCAACTCCCACAATATCCGAACTGGAATAAACCCGAAAGGTATCGGTGCGGAATATTTCCCGGACCAGTCGGGCGGTTTCCAAATCTGAAGCCGCAGAAACCACGGCAGTAGCCACACCACGACTGACTTCCTCCGCATGGCTGGGACCCGACAGGGTCGCCACCTGGGATTCCCCTACCCCTGCAACTTCTATCATAACCTGGGACATTCGCAACAAGGTATCGTTTTCAATCCCTTTAGAGGCATTAATCAGTACTTTATTTCCCAGATCCAGTTTACCTGAAATTTTTTCCAGAACTGATCTTAAGGCATGCGATGGGACAACCAGAAGAATGGAATCCGCAAAACGAAATGCCCCTTCAAGATCGTTTGTCAATTCCAGTGCATCTGCCAGATTCACCCCTGGCAGATATTTCTGATTAATCCGCTCTTGTTGCATCAGCTGATACTGATCCGATTCATACACATAAAGAACCGTCTGGTGACCTTTTTCCGCAAGGAGATTTGCCAGGGTGGTTCCCCAGCTCCCTGCACCGATGACTGATATTCTACTCATACCTTTCTCACAATTTTTTAATCCAAAATATCTGCGATAGTCTTACCGGTGAGAATCTTTAAAATCTCCTGATATTTCCGGGAAGTATTTTGAACGATCTCCTCGGGCAATGGTGGGGGAGGTGGCGTTTTATCCCAATCCAATGTCTCCAGATAATCTCTCAGATATTGTTTATCTAAACTGGGCTGATTTTTTCCAGGTGAATATTCGGCTGCCGGCCAAAACCGGGAGGAGTCGGGAGTCAGAACCTCGTCGATGAGGATGATCCGATTGTCTAATATCCCGAATTCAAACTTGGTGTCCGCAATAATAATTCCCTTGCTTTCTGCCTCCTGAATCCCTGCCTGATAAATGGCCAGACTTGCGACCTTTAAACTGCGACTGGTATCTTCCCCGACCATTTTTCCCATTTCATCAAATGATATATTAATATCGTGTCCGCTGGTGGCTTTGGTACTGGGCGTGAACAGAGGCGCCGGTAATTTAGATGAATTTTGCAGATCTTCGGGTAATTGATAGCCAAACAGGTTGGTGGTTTGCTGGTATTCCTTCCAGGCGGATCCTGACAAATATCCGCGCACGATGCATTCCACCGGAAAAGGATTGGTTTTCCTGACCAGCATGGATCTTCCCCTGAGTAATCCCTGATGCTGCTTAAATGGTTGCGGGTATTCATCCACATTATCCGTGATAAAATGATTCTCAACAATTCCAGC
>CP070707.1:572946-577039 GCA_020350205.1 bacterium | reverse complement strand
GCGGTTATAATTCTGACATCCACCTGATGAGCTTTGTTGCTCCCAATGGGTCGCACCTCTCCTTCTTCCAGCACCCGCATCAATTTGCTCTGCAATTCCAGCGGCAGATTGGAAATCTCGTCAATAAACAGCGTCCCGCTATCAGCCTCCATGATCAGTCCCTTGCGCTCCTGATCCGCGCCGGTGAAAGCACCCTTCTTGTGACCGAATAATTCACTTTCGATCAGGGTGCGGGAAATTGCTCCGCAGTCGATCGCCACGAACGGTCCATCACAGCGGGAACTGAACTGATGAATAGCCCGGGCAATCAGTTCTTTGCCGGTACCGGTTTTACCCTCCAGTAAAACCCGCACATCACAACGGGCTGCCGCTTCTACCGCCTGCAGAAGTTCCATGAATTTTGGACTTTTTCCTAACAAACCGACCGCTCTATACTTGTTCAGTAATGTTTCAGGGGGAGTGGTAGTCACAAAGTATGGTCTAAGCTGCTGGAAGTTTCTTAAGAACGGGGCAGATATGGCGGCGATATCTTCCAGCGCAGTCACGCCAATTTTTTCATGAATTTCGTTAGCGTTTTGATAGAGTAAAAGCAGGGCACCAATCACGACACCTTCCATTATGAGTGGTGCTCCCAGCACTGTTTTGGTGGGAATATCCTGAAATAATCCGCTGGAAAACCGTTGATCTCGGTGTATGTTGGGACTGAAAAAGGATTGCCGGTGCTTAATGATCCAGCCCCCGACATTGATATGGACTGCGCGATATGCTTTGTTGTCCTGGGAACGTCCGTCCTTAAAAAGGGTCCTTACAGTTTCCCGGCTGTCCGGATTCAACATCAACACCAGCGCCAGATCCGCCTGCAGGATGGAGGCAGCTTTATGGGCAACCAGGCGCAGAATTTCCCGGAAATCAGTTTGTTGAGCAAGTATCCTGGCCAGCTCAAGTTGCTGTTCTGAAAATCGGATTGTTTCTGTTTTTTTAGATGTCATGGGCATCATTAAGGTGAATCTTTAGAAACTTTTGAAAAATGTCACCATATTGTCATTTATTACAATCAGTCTTATCAGTAGAATATGATGTCATTCCTGTGGATGCTAACTCATTCAATGACAAAAAGACGCGGTCAGCTCGACTGAAATCCGTCGATAGACGATTGGAATGGAGAGATCTTAAATACCAGATCTCTCGACCCCTGAGCACACCCTATTATTTGAAATAAAAGTAGATTCATATTATGGTGTGCTCTCTCACTCGAGGCGACTTTCATATGACATATTCATGAATAAATTATAGTAACTTTCTCTAAATTTGTCCTCAAATTAATTGCTATCTACAATTCCGGCCCCATGCCGCCATTCATGTGGCCACTTAGGTGGGAATCCCATTAAAATATTGCTTAATATTAAATATAATAAGATCCCGAAATACCTGTCCGCATGCCTGCAGCCGTGTCTGGTCAGCCCGGAATTCGTATTAACAATAAAATAATTAATTATTCATAAAAAAGAAATTTTTCAGAAATTTCTCTTTATTTAAATTAGTGAAAAAGAAATATCCATTATTTTATACTCTGTAATCTAGTCAGACTATTTTTTGCTTCACTCACTTCCGGTATTCCCGCATCGGCATTCTTCCAGATTTCAAGAAATTTTTGATAAGACCGGCTTGCTTTATTTACCTGTCCGGTCTCTTCATATAATTTGGCCAGTTTAAAATAAAATATCGGATGAATCAGCCTTTGGTTCGGGTTTTGCGGGTAAGGGGTTGTCAATTTTTCATACTCCAGAATAGCCCTGTCTAGATTGCCATTTTTGTGATATGCCCTGGCCAGGATATCCTGTAAAAGGGGAGAAGGTATATTATCAATTATCGTATTTTCGGGATGGATCGGGGATAGGAGTAAAGGCGATATTTTGGGAGAATTTTTGATTACTTTATCGTATAAACTGCTGGCCATGAATAGTTCAGCCTGGAGCAAGTCATGATACTGGGTAAATTCTTTTCTATCTAGAGGATCAATATCTGGCAGGAAGGATTGAATTTTTTTCAATCTCATATTGACCGAATCGAACTGAGACTCTCTCAGATCGGCCAGACCGGAATACAAACAGAATTTCGCTTCAAATCCGGGTCTGTTTGAAAAGTATTCAATCCAATCACCTAAATGTCCCCGTCCTTCAACTACATCTCCCATATATAAATAGATCCAGCCTTGTGCCCACTTCGAAAATGCCACGGCGCGCTCATGCTCATTTGCTTGCCAAAATTGAGTTGCAATCTGAAATTCCTTTACAGACTTGTTCAATCTGCCTAACCAGAAATCATAGAATCCCTGGTACCTATAATAATCTGCTTTTACCCCTTCGGAGAGAACATTTTCCGCATATCGTTCCATCCATTTCAGGGTTTGGTCATAATCTTCTAAAAGGGCATAAATATATACGATCGATCGGTAAGCATAAAAAAACTGTGGGTCCACTTCATTGGCCTGCTTGTATTTGACCAGCGCCTCCTCTAATTTTCCTGTTCTAAGATATAACTCACCCATAGAATCGAAGGGATTGGGATCACCGGGGCTTAAGGAGGCATAATGTTCCAGATCCTGGAAAGCTTCTGGATATTTCTCCATTTCCATATAGGTAAGTCCCCTGAGGTTATAAGCTAGACCGTAGTTTGGATCCAGTTCAATGATTTTATTCAAATTCACCAATACCAGGGAATATGATCTCCCTTTAAATTGATACAATTGGGCAAGCTCGAAATAAGCGTATTTTTCTTGGGGATATTTAGCTATAATCTTTTGGAGTAAATAAATTCTATTCTCTGGATTATTTTCCAGATAGCCTGCAATTCCTGCTTCGATGTACAATCTTTCTTTCTCGGTAGCCTTATTCGAGTAATTTTTTGCTTTTAGTATCGCTGCATTTCGTGATTTAAAATTTCCTAACCAGCTATGGCTTTTCGCAAGGTAGAAATAGGCTGATGCGAAGGTACTATCGAGATGGATGGCTCTCTCAAAAAACTGCCTGGCTCTTTCGATGTTGCGTTTTTCCCATTCCTCTCTTCCCCGAATAAAGAAATTGTAAGCTTCAATTGAACTGGCGGTTACTTCCGAGATCGGTCGTATCGTTTCAGTCGTTTGCTCTGATATCCCGAGTTCATTAAAAATCGCCTGACTCAACTCATCAATTTGTTGGGTTAAGATACTGCTCACGCCATGACCCTGGGAACTGGCACTTTGCAAGAGTTCTTTGGATTGAACATCCAGCATCTTAATGTCCAAGGCGAAGACATCTCCGGCCCTGGTGTAACTCCCAAGAATAATCGTTTCAATTCCATCCATCTGGCACAGTTCAAAACCCAATTCCGAATCGATAACGCTTCCATTCTGTATATTCTTTTGTTTGAGCAGGTCGAGTAAACGTTCCCAGGTGGCGACTCTGAGCACACCGGACTGTTCTAAACTGGAAATGAGCAGATTAGGAATAGCTTTCTGAAGATAATCATATTGTGTGTCACCAGTCTGATTTTCAAAACTCATGACGGCGATTGGTTTAGAATGAGGCGAAGATGAGGTGGAGATGTGATAGTATAATCCTACCATACCAAATACTAGTATGAAGAAAAGTCCAATGAAGACTTTTCTTATGGATGAAACCCGTTTAAATTTATTTTGGCTGAATTTTTGATGACCAACTTTTATTTCAGGTTTTCCCTCTTCTAAATCGGATAAGAATTCACCCAGATTGCTATACCGTTTTTCCGGTTCTTTTTGAAGCAGTTTTTCAGTGATCATTTCCAGAGATCTGTCGAAATCATCCCGATATTCATTCAGAGGTGCTGGCACTTCGTTGAGGATGGCATACATGAGCGGTTCGGCATATTCCCCCTTAAAAGGTAACTCTCCCGTTAGCAATTCATAGCATACCACTCCCAAAGACCAGATGTCCGACCTGCGATCCAGCGGCAGTCCCCGGATGACTTCGGGAGACATATAAGCAATTGTTCCCCGGGTAGAGACGGTTTCGGAGAGTTCTGCTCCGACCAGTTTGGCCAGGCCGAAATCCAGAATTTTCACTTCCCCGCGTTCAGT
>CP070707.1:568718-572846 GCA_020350205.1 bacterium | reverse complement strand
AGGAATCCCCAATTATACATTACCTCTGGAATACTAAATAATTTTTAAGCTGGCCGACAGACCAGCGAATAGCTGTCATATATTTCTTAAACAAATCGCCCGGGCGGAGCAGAAGACGGCCCAACTTCGCCTCCCATGAGAATAATCGAAGACGGAAACCAGTCCAGAATTTTAGTTTATACTCATATCCCTGTAAATAATGATCTGTGGTCAGCAAACCTCGTTGTTTGTATTCTCGGTAAATGGCACTTCCCCGATAAATTTCGATTTTCGGATTTATCGAGATTTCACACTTCGGGCTGTTAAAATAGCGGCGCTTTAGGGTAAACAGAAACATGAATTGTTTGACTATATCACCAAAAGTGGTAAAGGCATCAGCCAAAATTACCGATGCGACAACATCAATTTTGAGCTGATACAGGGTAATTAAGGCTTTCAGATTTTGCCTCACTGACACCCGTTTCTTGAATCGCTCCAGTTGTTTTGGATCAAATGACTCCAAGCCAATAAAAATCCTTTTGAGCCCTACGCTCTGAAGTTCTTTCATGATATCTCTCTGAACCGTATCAGCGCGACACATCAGTTCAAATTCAATTCTGAGATGCCGCCGTTTCAGTTCAGCCACAAATTCAATAACCCGGTCTCGTCCCTTGGTTCCTCTCAATAAAAATTGATCATCATTAAAAACAAAATACCGGGTATCAAAATCTTTCACCAGCTGCTCCAATTCATCGACCAGCTTTACAATACTGCGGCTTCGCCAGGCTTTTCCGGAACTTTGCCCGTATAAGGCAACAATATCACAAAATGTACATTGTCCCCAGCAGCCCCTGGTACCGAAAACGCGCAGGGCCGAGCCGTGGTTCAGCACCGTCTTTGAGTATTTTCGATCTACCGGCGGTAAGATGTCCAGATCTGCAATCAGGGGACGATCCGGATTCTGTACGATTCGTATCTGATCACGGTAGGATATTCCCCGGATCTCGGCTATAGACAAACCTTTTTGACGTATGAGCCTTTGTAACAATTCTGTTAAGGTTAGCTCCCCTTCCCCGCGCACCACAAAATCAATTTCCGGGTAATCCCGCAGCAATTCAAGAGCCGAAAAAGTGGCAAAATATCCTCCAACCAAAATATATCCTTTATAACCGGCATTCCGTAAACCCGAAATTAATCTTAATCCCCGGTTCTTTGAGTCATCCAGAAGTGAAATACCAACAGTTTTGGGTGTGCAGGACAGGGTGAATGCTATTGCTTCGGATACCGACAGACTTTCAATTTCCATATCCAGGGTTTCAGCTTTAAACCGTCTGGAATTAACAAAGGACTTTAGACTGGCGATCCCAAGATGCTCGGTAATATAATCATGCCGAATTTTGCCTGGATTAATCAATAAAATATCCATAACTCCCCTGCCATCATATCAGACATTATATGCGAATCTTATGCCGAGATTATGGGTCTCTTAATATACAAAAAAAATTAAACGAGTGAATATTTTGGTAGGAATAAAAATACTTTCGTTAAGTATTTAAAATTCAATAAAATAGAATCTCTATTTTATTCATAAAAAAATTGTATTGGAAAGGACAATAATTTGATAATTTGCAATTATATTAATAAATAACAATAGGTTGGATAATTTTTCAAAAATATTTTTTAGGGTAAATTACTCAAAATGTAAAATATTTATAAATGTGAACTAAAGTTCACGAAATGTGAACTTTAGTTCACATCGCGCATGATTTGAGAATTCATGGGATAAATAATAGATTCACTTCAAGTATAGGGGAAACAAAATATGCTTTTAAGGTTTAACGCATGGAAAATCTTTTATCCCTTAGCTTTTTACTTTTAGCCTTATATCCTGCCGTTTCACTTTTTGATTGTTGACCCATAGTTTATTAGTTACTGATCCCGGTGAACCGTCTCCGGAGAAAAAGCAGGAAGACACACTGCAATATATTCTGCTCCCTCAGGTTCTGGGGTACTGTACCGGACCCACTCCCCCTGGTGCGTTACAACAGCCTGGCCGGCATGAATATCTGCGACTCCGCCATTATATTCCACTCTGAGCATCCCGCGCAATACCAGGGTATATTCATCAAATTCCGGGGTTTGTCCTGGTTCAACCCACCCCGCAGGGCTTTCCATGTGTGCTATACTGATTTCACTGGTCTCGGAATTAACACGTCCGATATACTCACGAATAAGTTTAGGTTTATTTCCAGCAGATTTTATCACACTCGGCGTATTTATAATAACCGGCATTTCAATCCCTTTCTCATTTAGCAATTCACTGATTGATAATTTTATACAAACCAGGCCACTGATATCAAGTATTTTAAATATGAATCCTGTTCTCAGAACATAACCGGCTCATTTGAAAATAAAATTTCACTGAACATCTTGTTCCGGTAGGAAATATAACCTTATATTCATAAAACTTCTGTGGAGCGAATAAAGATGAACAAAAAAATCAGTGAAATAAGAAAATTAATGAAAAAATTTAAAATTCAAGCTTATCTGATCCCCAGCACAGATCCTCATCAGAGTGAATATGTGCCTGGAATCTGGAAACGCAGGGAGTGGGTAAGCGGATTCACAGGCTCCGCCGGTGAATTGGTCATTACCGCCAAGGATGCCGGACTATGGACAGACTCTCGCTACTTTCTTCAGGCCGAAGAACAGTTAAAAGGAAGTGACATTCAACTCTTTAAAATAGGATTACCTGATACGCCCGGTATTCCGGGGTGGTTGAAAATTCAGTTGAAATCTGGAGAATCCGTTGGAATTGATCCTCGTCTGATTTCACATCAGCAGGCGTATGATATACAAAGTGATCTGCAAAAAAGTAAAATTCATCTGAAGTCACTGGAAACAAACCTGGTGGATGAAATATGGCGAGATCAGCCCTCCTTTCCGATGTCAATTCTTCGTCCCCATCCGCTAAAGTATTCCGGTATCCCTCATCAGAATAAAATTTCCGATTTACAGATGGAAATAAAGAAAGAAAATTGTACAGGACTTGTTCTCACCTCTCTGGATGCAATTGCCTGGTTATTTAATATTAGAGGAAAGGATATACCTTTTAATCCGCTGATCATCAGTTATGCCATCGTTACCCAAAAAAACACCACCTTATTTATCCACCCCCAGAAACTGGATCGTGCCGCCACAAAACACCTGAAATCTCATATAAAAATCAAAGATTACCGGGATTTCCCCAGGTTTCTTCAGAAATATTTTGGAAAAAAAGACAAAGTATGGATTGATCCCGGCACCGTGAGCTGGTGGATCACTCAACAACTGGACAAAAAATGTGAGCTGTTTTTAAAAGAAAATCCGGTTTCCCGAATAAAAGCACCCAAAAACAGCACTGAAATTAAGGGACTGAAAAATGCTCACATCCGGGATGGTGTGGCCATGGTACAATTTTTACGCTGGCTGGAAAATGCAGTAGGACGGGAAGAGGTTTCTGAACTATCCACTGCCGAAGTTCTGGAAAATTTTCGCAGAAAACAGGAACTTTATCAGGGGCCCAGTTTTGATACTATCTCGGCCTATCAGGGACATGCCGCCATAGTCCATTATTCCGCCACCCCGGAAACTGATGTCCTGCTAAACCCTGAGGGAATTTACCTTATCGATTCAGGCGGTCAGTATTTGGATGGAACAACGGACATTACCAGGACATTGGCATTAGGTAAACCCAGCCAGCTTCAAAAGGAACTTTTCACTCGGGTCTTAAAAGGTCATATCCAGCTTGCCATGACCCGGTTTCCCAAGGGAACTGCAGGCAATCAACTTGACACCATTGCCAGAAAGCCGCTGTGGGATCTCGGGTTAAATTACGGTCATGGCACCGGGCACGGTATTGGTTCATATCTTAACGTCCATGAGGGTCCCCATGCCATTTCCTACTACCGTGGTATTGGTGTCACATTGGAAC
Source organism: bacterium (assembly GCA_020350205.1). Taxonomy (GTDB): domain Bacteria; phylum Calditrichota; class Calditrichia; order RBG-13-44-9; family RBG-13-44-9; genus RQOF01. The sequence goes on along the minus strand of CP070707.1, from coordinate 568,894 downwards.
CGGGGATGCTGATTTCCAATGAGCCCGGCTATTACCGAACAGGAGAATTTGGAATTCGGATTGAGAACCTGATTCTTACCATCACTGATCAGTATTCCTCGCCAGACGGATTGGATTTTTTGGCCTTTGAAACTGTCACATTATGTCCGATTCAACTGAGACTCATTGAGAAATCT
>CP070707.1:564412-568618 GCA_020350205.1 bacterium | reverse complement strand
GACCTGATGATCTGTATGAAAAGCATCAAACCGGAGTTGGTTTTGACCTATATTGAAAAGATACCATCATTAAGATCCAAATTGAATGTATAATCATTCTGATGGCTTTTCTTGCTCATTTATAGTGATCCAGGTTCTCCTGTAGTTTGTTAAAATTAGATTAACTTCAAATGCAATTTTGTTTTAAGCTCTCTGAAGATAAAATAAAAATGTTATGAGGATTTTTAAGGCGGAGAAATTGGCACTCACCGTCTAAATAATAGAAATGTATAGCCTGCCTGTATAAAAAAACCGGAAATGTTAATCGCGGGAGGACTGTCCTCCCAATACACCGGTCCGACATCTTCCTCTTCACTTGAAATTTGCCAGTTATCATCTCTTATGGAAATTCGGTAACCGGCCATGATTGAGATATCGGTCTTCCAGAAATGAGTAATATTCAATCGCATCCCGAGTTCACCAGACAGAATAGGAAGAAAGACGGTATTATTATTATCATCATATTTAAATGGCAGATCAAAATTAAGAGTCATAATGGCGCCAACACTGATTCGCGGGATCCGATACAAATGAACTCCACCCAATCCTTCCATGCCAAAACCATAGTTTTTGTCACTTTTAGAATCGGTTATTCGGATCACCCGTAACCCGCATCCATACTGCCATCGCTGCAACGGTCGCCAGAAAAATTGGGCTCCAATGCTCATGATGGAATCGGTAAGACCGGGGGAAAAATTAATTCGCAGACCATAAATTGATTCCGGATATTCAAAGGCCCGGAAACCCTGTCCGATATATCCTGTTTGTCTCAGGAGCGTTGCGACAGATCGCTTTTCAGATATGTCCTGCGTGGTGATGAGGCCAATTTCTTTGCCTGGGATAATCTTGGACTGACCATAATATTCTTCCCACTGATCCGGTGAACGTACAATAAACAACATACCTTTTTGAATACCGGCTTCTGAACCCCTGTTTAGCTGAACCAGGGTATTCTGAATCTGTGTGATTTCCGGGCAAAGGAGATAAATTTCTCTCAATTCTGAGGTTGTCAGGCTTTGGAGTATTTTCAAAGCCCCTGATTTTGATGCTGACCAGCTGGTGTCCGCGTGACTGACTTCTATGGTGATGGTCTCCAGGTTTTGGGCGCTGACTACATCAATAATTCTTATGTTTATTAAGCATTCCGTTTGAAAATATCTTCCAGGCTTCTTTGTATTCTCCCGGGTTTTTAACTCAACGGGAATGGTATCTGAATCTACGGTCATTTTTTGTTCCGAAGTAATGATCGACTCTCCCGATTGAGCTGAATTCAGATAGTTTTGGGATAATTTCACTACTTCGACAACCATTATTTCTGTTGCAAGAGTGAGGCGACCGATTCTGATAAGGATCGAATCATCCAGGTTTGTCCCCAGGGGGATTTTGTTTGCATTCAAAAAAAAATTTTTCTGGTCAAAATTAACAATATTAAAACTTCCTAATCCGGTAACAGCAGCGGTTACGGTAAACAGGATCTCCTTCTGTATTGTTGAATCTGTTTTCGGAATATCGGATGAAAGGACGATCAGCAGAGATGGTCTGTCGTAATAAATATCCTGACTATCACCGGATACAGATTGAGGAAAGACCAGCTGAGTTTGCAGGTAGAAAATAAGTGAAAAGGCAACTAAAAATTTAGGTTCCATTATTTAATGATCTGTGTGATGAATTATTTCCATCAACCAAGCTATTTTTTCAGACGTATAGGATAATATCTATAATTTTCAATGTTAATTCAATGATCAAATGACCGATTCCATTCTCCTCGGTTTCCAGGTTTCGGACTTCCATTGTAGTTTCCGGATTCCAGGTGCTGACGGGATCTATTACCCCCAGTTGCAGGTAAAGATGGAATCGGGAGATGGCCCTGAACCAATTCCCAGCAGGCAATGATATAAAAATACCCATACAGTAAGCAAAAATTTCTATTTATTGCTGATGGTCAGGTTGAAGATTGAGGTTGTGAATAATCAGGAACGATTTTTATGATTGTTAACTGTTTTGGACAAAGATTACCAATATCCACATCAGAAAAATAAAAGATCAATGAATCCTAGTATGCTTCTTTTTATCAGTGGCAATTGAACCAATAAATCCTTTATTTACAGACTTTCTCCTCTCTTTTAATGTCTATTTGATCAGCACCATTTTTTTATACTCATCAAATGATGCGCACTTCAGGCGGTAAAAGTAAATTCCACTAGGATGATCTGCTGCATTCCAATTTATTTCATGATTACCAGCAGGTATTCTTTGCGAAATTAAGGTGGTAACTTCCTCGCCCAGAATGTTAAAAATTTTCAGCGAAACTTCACCCGTTATAGGCAAAGAAAATGCGATGGTGGTGACTGGATTAAACGGATTTGGATAGTTTTGTTCCAGGGAGAATTTTTCCGGAAATATTTTATTAACTGGCTCCGAAATGTCGGTTGCAAATCCGGTGTAAACATAAACGGCTCCACAATTTAGCCCTCCAGCTTCCTGTCCAAATGCACCGCATATTATCTGCCCGTCCTCAATAAAAACTGACCATCCCATCTTATCATCTTCAGTACCGTCACTTGCTAAAAGCATTGTTTGTTCAATCCAGTTAATTCCATTGCGTTTGAATATGTAAGCACAGCCGGAATGATTCCCGTTGGTGTCATCATCAGGTGCACCAACTACCAGATAATCACCATCAATGGAAACACTTAATCCGAAATCAGAATTTATGAAGCTGGAGCTTCCTTCAACCATTGTTTCTTCAGCCCAGGTAGTTCCGCTACGATGAAAAATCAAAGCTGCTCCGCCTGCAGTAGTCTGGGCAGAAGAGGATCCAACAACTGCATAGTCCTCGAAAATTGAGACTGAATGACCAAAATAGTGATTCATTTCCACATTGGAAGCGTTAAGTTTAGCTTGCTGTATCCAGTTTGCACCATTGTAATAAAAAATGTATGCCGCGCCAGGGTGATTTGCCAATCCTTCATCACCGTAAGCACCGATAATTGTATAATCCCCATAAATAGAGACCGAATGACCAAATTGGGGTGAGGTACCCGTACCATTACTGGCGACTAATTTGGCTTTCTCCACCCAGGTAAAGGTAGAATCATTCCATTTGAAAATGTATGCCGAGCCGGTCTCATTAGAATTAACATAATCAAAAGGTGCCCCTACGATCGCATAATCACCCCATAGTGCTACAGAAGTGCCGAATTCGTCATAGGCTGAACCATCACTCGGTAATAGTTTTTGCTTCTGAGTCCAGTCCCCGCTTGAATCTTTCTGAAAAATATATGCCGCGCCGGATTGAGGTCCGTTTTCAGGATCTCTGAAAGCACCGATTAAAATAAAATCACCCGCGATGGAAACTGAGCATCCAAAGCTTGCCGAAAGGGAGCTATCACTCGCAGCCAGTCGACTCTTCTCTTCCCACACTCCGGCAGTCTTTTCATAAACATATACCGCACCGAAATGATTGTAAGGATAAGGCGCGTTAGGAGATCCAATAATCATATAATTACTGTCACTGGCAACTGCATAACCAAACTGATCATTTAATTGTCCATTTGAGGGGATCAGCTTGGTTTCATTGATTTGGGTCATAGCAAAATTGAACCAGATAATTGCAGGTATAAATGGGTAAAGAAAGTTGGTTTTCATAATTCTCTCCCTATTAACAGAACATTAAGTAAACCTGCTTTACAATTGTTGCCTGTATTTCTGATAACCTATTCTATATTTCAATATGACTCTAAATCAGGAATATATAACTACCGAACCAGCAACATCTTTCGTGTTATAAAATACTCATTCACAGTGAGTTTTATAAGATAGATCCCGCTCGCGTGATTGAGAGCATTCCATTTTACGGAATGAGAACCGGGCAGTAAAGTAGCGGATGTCAGCGTGACCACTTCTTCACCAAGAATGTTAAAAACCTTTAGGGTGACCTTGCTGGTCAGTGGAAGATCAAATCTTATGGTCGTCGTCGGATTGAACGGATTGGGATAATTCTGATATAGTGTATATCCTGAGGGTATTTGTGCATCTGCATGAGGTTTCAGAGCGGTAATACCACCACCATCTTCAGTCGTCATGATAGCACCATAATCTCCGCTTACCCAGCCCACATTCTGGTTGATGAAGCAGACTGAACTGATGTCATACCAGGTGCGGGTG
>CP070707.1:559808-564312 GCA_020350205.1 bacterium | reverse complement strand
CCCGCTCCAGATTTCACCTCACATTTTTGAACCTATATTCTGTAATGGTTTATTATTTTATAATATTTGGATTGATTTTCCCGGACTCCTGATTATATTATTCAGAGTTTTATAGCGACGGAATATGTCAATGGCAGGAAAGGGTGTATTGATCGGGATTTCAGGCGCCAGTGGTTCTGGTAAAACTCTGGTAGCGCACACGCTTTATAATTCCCTGGGTTCCAGCAAGGTGGTTATTCTGCAAGAAGATGCTTATTATAAGGATCTTTCTGATTTACCTTTTGAAGAAAGAACCAAATTTAATTTTGATCATCCGGATGCCTTCGATCATTCACTGCTCATCCACCAAGTTAAAGAATTGCTGAAAGGACGCGCGATTGAACATCCGGTATATGACTTTACCACTCATACCCGTAAGATAGAAACCAAAATTGTTGGACCCCATTCGATTATTATCCTGGAAGGAATTTTAATTTTATCGATTCCTGAACTGAGAGATTTAATGGATATTAAAATATTCGTAGACACACCTGCAGATATGTGCTTTATTAGGCGACTGGAAAGGGATATCAGGGAAAGGGAACGTACAGTTGATTCGGTTATCAAACAATACCAGAAAACTGTAAGACCAATGTTTATGCAATTTATTGAACCGGCGAAACGTTATGCAGATATCATCATTCCGCATGGGGGGAAGAATGTGATTGCCATCGATATTATCCAGGCTAAAATTGAGAATTTGTTGCAGGATCAGGGAAACTAAAACGGTGAGGGCAGTTCCCCTCTAGTTTTACAATAAGTTTCAATCAGATTCAATCGGAGAGGCAATGTTATCCATAGTACATCGTAATATTGGCTGGATAGAAGTAATTTGTGGGAGTATGTTCAGTGGCAAAAGTGAGGAATTGATCAGAAGACTGCGACGGGCATCCATCGCCAGACAAAAGGTTGCGGTTTTTAAACCAAGGATCGATGTTCGCTTCAGCGACGATCATATTGTGTCTCATAGTGAATTAAAACTAGCTTCCAGGGTTGTTGAAAATGCCTGGGATATTTTGGAACAGTCGCTGGAGGCCCAGGTGGTTGGAATTGATGAAGCCCAGTTTTTTGATCGAGACCTATTAGTGGTCTGTCAAAAATTAGCCAATATGGGAAAAAGAGTCATTGTGGCCGGGTTGGATCAGGATTACCGAGGGGAACCCTTTGAACCTATCCCACAACTACTGGCAGTTGCGGAATACATTACCAAAACCCATGCTATTTGCGTCGTATGTGGCAATCCTGCCAACTATACTCAGCGAAAAATCCAAAATACCGAGCGGGTGATTGTGGGAGCCTCTGATATATACGAGGCCAGATGTCGAAATTGCTTTGAACCGCCTGAGGATGTCAAAACGGAAGTGAAATTATCCGGCAAAGGTCGTCGCAAAAAAAAGGAGAGATCCGGATGATTCTGGACCTGCTATTTGGATTATTTGGTTTAGCCAGTTTAATTGGTATTGCTTTTCTCTTTTCGGCGAATCGACATAAAATTGACTGGCGTCTGGTCGGTATGGGGATATTACTTCAATTGACTTTCGCCATTTTTGTCCTGAAAATTCCTGGGGGAGAACTGGTTTTTAATGCTCTCAGCCAATTCTTTGTAACAATTATCAATTTTACCTTCAAGGGTGCCGAATTTGTATTTGGCATTTTATCCTCACAAAACAATATGGAAAAGGTATTGCCTGGGGAATTACAAAACCGCGGTTTTGGTTTTTTATTTGCATTTCAGGTGCTACCCACTATTATTTTCTTTTCCTCCCTGATGTCAGTTTTATACCACCTGGGAATCATGCAAAAAGTGGTACAGGGGATGGCCTGGGTCATGGCAAAATTGTTGCGTGTAAGCGGTGCGGAATCACTTTCTGTGGCTGCAAATGTTTTTATCGGTCAAACGGAAGCACCACTGGTTGTGCGGCCATATGTAGCTTCCATGACGCAATCGGAACTGTTGACACTGATGATTGGCGGGATGGCTACAATTGCAGGTGGCGTTCTGGCAGCATATGTTAATATTCTTGGTGGTCCCGATCCCCAGATGCAGGTGATTTATGCCAAACACTTGCTTTCTGCAAGTATCATGGCAGCACCAGCGACAATGGTTATTGCTAAAATCCTGATGCCCGAGACAGAGCATTCCGAAACAAAAGGTACAGTTGAACTTAAAGTAGAAAAGACAACGGCAAATGTCATCGATGCTGCTGCCACAGGAGCCGCAGATGGATTAAAACTTGCCTTAAATGTTGCGGCGATGCTGCTGGCTTTTATTGCACTGATTGCAATGTTTAATTACATTTTGGAACTATTCGGAAGTATCACCGGTCTGAATGCGCTGATAGGAGAACCTGTGAATTTAAACCTCATTCTTGGTTATATATTATCGCCCATAGCGTGGATCATCGGTGTTCCTTGGGGTGATGCGACCAAGGTTGGTGCTTTGATTGGACAAAAAGTTGTCATCAATGAATTCATTGCATATTTGGAATTGGGTAATATGATTCAGCAAAATATATTATCTGAAAAAGCCCGAATCATTTCAACCTATGCACTCTGCGGATTTGCAAATTTTTCCTCTATTGCGATTCAAATTGGGGGCATTGGAGGAATTGCCCCGACCAGGAAAAAAGATCTTGCTAGATTTGGACTCCGGGCGGTACTTGGTGGCTCGATTGCGACGTTTATGACCGCAACCATTGCGGGAGTTTTGACTTCCCTGTAACAATTATTATAATATAAACCGTAATGAGTAGAGGATGATGTTATGAAAGGTTGGGTAAAAATTGTAATTCTGACACTGATTATACTTATTTGTTTTATCGTTTTTTATTATATAACATTTTCACGCTTTTTCGAAGGTCCCCCGCCAATCTCCAAAGGCAGTTATCTTGAACTGAATATTTATGGAGACATTCCTGAAAGAAGTTATTCTGATAGTTTCTCTGAAGTTTTCGTCGGTGAGGTACCCGCCCTGGATGGACTTTTAAATTGTATTCGAAAAGCCAAAATAGACCCCAATATAAGGGGAATTATAATCAAACCGATGGGATTAGCAACAGGTTGGGCTAGAATTGAAGAGTTAAAAGCTGCTCTACGAGATTATAAGACCTCTCAGAAACCGCTCTATGCCTATCTTGAAGTGGCGGGGAATAGGGAATATTATCTGGCTATTGAAGCAGATATGATATTTGGTGGCCCGGAAAGTATTCTTCTCATCACCGGTTTGATGGGAAGGAATTATTATTTTAAGGGATTGCTCGATAAAATCGGGGTTGAGGCAGATTTTGTGGCTTATGGCAAGTATAAGAGTGCTCCGGAAATTTTTACCCGAAAAGATATGAGTCCCGCCCATCGTGAAGAAATCAACGCTTTGCTGGATGATTATTATGAGCGCTATCTTGCAGATATCAGTGTAACTAGAAATATTGATGTCAGAAAGGTAGAGGCGCTTATCGATTATGGTATTTATTCACTGGAGGAAGCATCCCAAAAAAACCTGGTAGACACTCTGATGTTTTATAATGAGTTTCTGGATTACCTGGAAAATATCGATGGAAAATTTCCCAGGCTGGTTTCTTATAATCGTTACCGTAAAATCTCTTTTGAGAAATTGGGCGTCGATGTTCAGGGTACAGTGGCTCTCATCTATTGTCTTGGGGATATCGTATCCGGTTTAGGCGGTTCCGGTGCAGATGAAGGCCTTATGATTGCTGAAGGTATGGCTGACATTATCAAGGATGCAGCAGAAGATAAAGGGGTGCAAGCCATTGTCTTACGGATCAATAGTCCGGGAGGTTCTGGAATCGCTGCCGATATTATCTGGAATTCAGTGGTTAAGGCCAGAGAGAAGAAGCCGGTAATCGTTTCGATGTCCGATTTGGCAGCCTCAGGGGGCTATTATATTGCTATGTCCGCAGACACCATTGTTGCTCAACCGAGCTCAATTGTCGGCAGTATCGGGATCTATTCCGGTAAATTTTCAATGAAAGAATTATATCGCAAATTGGGAGTAAATAAGATTGAAATTCCCAGAGGAGATAATTCCAACCTTTTTTCTGAATTGAGTACATTCAATGACAAACAACGAAAAATAATTGAGAATCACATTACAACCTATTACCAAAAATTCGTTCAAAAAGCTGCTGACGGTAGAGGCCTGACCTATGAAGAAGTTGATAAAATTGGGCAGGGGAGAGTGTGGACAGGCGTTCAGAGCATCCAGAATGGTCTGGTCGATAAACTGGGAGGCATGGAAGATGCAATACAGGTGGCAAAAAAAATGATAGGGACGCCTACTGAAAGCTATGTCAAAATTAAAATTTATCCACAACAACGTTCATTTTTCGAAAGATTGTTCTCCCTGAGTGTTCAGTCGCAGTTTTCTAAGGCTTTAAATATTTTGCCCGCTTCGGTCCGTGAATATATTAAAGGTTTTTTCTACTTTAAAGATTTTGAGCCCTTGTAT
>CP070707.1:555158-559708 GCA_020350205.1 bacterium | reverse complement strand
TCAGAACCCGGATCCCAGGACTTCAGCTGAATTGTACTTTCTTCAATATTATTGCCTTGTAACTGGATATCATTATAATGAAACTTGAACTGCACCTGATTATTAAAAGAGAACTGGTTTCCTCCCATCATGCCACCCATCAGCAGATTTGATCCGTTTGGTCCAAACAATCCGATTTCAAATCCGGCAAAGGAATTCTGGGATTGAATCTGGGGCATGTTTTGAGGGAATAGTTGCAGCACCCGACAGAAAATTGAATCAGGCATCATCATACCGGGATGACCGCCGCTGTGCCAGCCGGCCTGGATTCTTATCCCACAACTTGTATCCCAGGGGGAGTGGGCATACTGAGATTGTGTCATATAACGATAAATCCAACAGCCACTAAAGTACATCCCGAAGAACGTACTGTCTCTCCAGGTCAGGCCATTGATTTCATAGACAACAATCATGGGTAATAAAGAATCGGGTTCGAATAGGCCTCCTATAATATCAATAAAATCGCCATTCTCGGGTCGACTGGCACCAGTGGGGGGCTCGTACCACGGCGGTCCAAAATTGAGAAAATAATCCGGTACGTCATCCTGATTTTCATCAAGATAGTATTTATTAAACATAAAAGTTGTATCTACAATTGCATTACCACTGACACTGACAGTTTGTAAAGAATCGTGCAGACAATATCCGCAAGGACATGTTACGTGTTGACTTTCCAGTCCCACAAGCCAAAATGCGGCATAGGGTTCCCTCCAAAATTCACCATTAATTTGATATACAATAATAACTGGATATCCCAGTGTATTATTGATTGGATCATGAAGGCCACCCGTGATAGTGATAAAATCTCCTTCATTCGGACGAATGGCATTCCCAAGTTCCGGCTCATACCAGTGGGGACCAAAGTTCAAAAAATAATCTGCGATGCCATCCTGATCCTCATCGAGAAAATACAGCGGATACATGTGGCTATTGTCAATCATAGTATATCCGCCCACTGTCACCGGGGTGAGTGAACCGGGATTGACATTTCCCCCGGTGCTGAGTTGAGCCCAGAGTAAATTGTAAATCATAACCGGGCTGAGTAAAATAATTAAAACAACTTGCTTTAACGCGTGGTGCATAGATCCTCCTTCGAAAACTGTGTTATGATATTTTAGTATTCAATTCACATGCCAATTTCTTTGATAGTAAAGCTTTGACTTTTAGTGCTAGTATTTAAAGAATTTTTGGAATTCTTGAAACTAAGGAGAAAATATTGGAGGGATTAAAAAGCTGCAATTTTTGCAAACTACCATGCAAAAATTGCATAGTTATACTTTTAAACAATCCGGATGTAAAACTCAACTTAAAAACGAAGATTTAAGTGTACTGCCGGGTAGAACATATTTCGAGAATCAGGCGTTATTGAGGCTTTCAAATTAAGTTGATCTTGGCTCCAGACAGCAAGATCGAATTGAGAGAAAGCCCATATTGCCACAAATGCATAACCGAAATAGAATTGGCGCTGGTAAGCATCATGGTATGTATCATAAAGGGGAGGAATAAGGTTCGGGTCGGTCTCCTGTTGATAAGCATCTCTTCTTTGTTCCGTTTGAATAATGGAAATAACAGCTCCGGTTATGGTGGCCAATCCTCCAAAGGCCAGGCTTATTCCCTTGGTTTTATATCCCCGGTGCCATTGTTCCCAACCCGGAAAGAGCATGGCTCGCCATGGAAATGGTGGGTTATGATTAGTCATTTCGGTAACCTGCAGTCGTCTATTCAAATCCTCCAGATATTCAATTTTAGTTTTCTGGAAGATTGAAAGCATTTTTGGAGGTGTGTTAACAGGATCGACTGTGTATGAGGGATCTATACGGAGAATTTCCCAAAAATAGTGGCTGGTCCTCTCTGTATTTCCCTCATTAAATGCTAAGAGTGCTCCATATAGATATATTTGTTCGACTTCTGTATTAGAAAATGAGTGCAGGTTTTGCAGCGCTACTTCAAGAAGCGATGCACTCTTTTCATAATTAAAATTTTCATAGGCAGATATTAATTGTGGGATAAGCTCCTTGACCTGGGAAGTGTCTCCCAGGTCATGGCAAAGTCCACTTTTAAGGAAAATAACCAGGAACAGGATGACTAGGACTGCTGATTTTATTGTTTTTTGCAAGTGATCCGGATTATTTGAGTAAAAATATTTTGTGTGTCAACAAATATTTCCGCGCCTTCAACTGAATAAAATATACGCCAGAGCTCTGTTCAATACCAGAAAAATCTGCCGAAGAAAGGTGCAATTGCTGGCGTCCCGGTGAGATATGGCCTTCATAAAGAGTTTTTATTTTTTGACCGAGAATATTGAGAAGCTCCAGGTAAATATACTGAGGCTCGGGCAACTGAAATTCAATTGTTGTTGAAGAATTAAACGGATTAGGGTAATTCCCTAAGATAGCTTTATCAGTAGGAATAGAACAGGGGACTGGCTTAATATCTGTGATGATGACTAATTCTTCAACCACATCATAAAGGTTATGACCCATTGAGCCCCGACCACCAATAGCATAAATTTTATGATTTACGGTGGCAGCTGCCAAATCCCGTCTCGCGGTATTCAGAGAGGGCCCCTCCTCCCAGTAGAACTGCTGATTTTTCCAATAATAAACCTGTACTCTGTCCAGGATCACGGAGTGTATGCCACTCAGACCCATTCCACCGATAATCCAGCAGCTTGAATCACCAATGCTGGTATAACCTGCAGAAAAGCAGTGATACAGAGTCTGTCCGTGGTGTGTCCACTGCTGGGTAGATGGGTTATAATATTCAATATCATCAAGTGGTCCAAATAAGTTGCCACCAAAGACGAATATACCCCAGGTGGTGGCGGTACTCATGGCATCGCTTCGGGCAGTAATGAGAGCCACATCCAGGGTATCCCAGTCATTGAGGAGAGGATCGTAAATTTCAATAATGTCATAGAAATTATTTTGTAGATTACTTCCCCCAATTAACCAAATTGTGGAGTCAACAATGACTGATGTGATACCACGCCGCGGGGTAGGTAATTGACTGATAGTTTGCCAGTTTCCATAAGCCGGATCGTATTGTTCCACTGCCTCCACCAAACCATTGGAATTCAATCCTCCGAATAGATATATTTTATTGCCCATTGTACGGGCCACCCCTTCGGTTCTGGGAAATTGGAGATCGGCAAAATTTGTATCCCAGCTGTCAGTGGTCGGATCATATACCTGGACGGTTTTGGCGGTGCTTGAACCCATAAAATTTGAGACATTACCGCCCATAACCCAGATACGATCGTCAAAGACTGTTACGGCCATGCTTCTTCTTGCAGATGGCATGGGACTTTTATATTGCCATTGTTGTGGAAAAGTGAATTCAGATAAGCCCAGAAAAATAATTAAAAAGAGATAATGCAAATTTTGCAACATATGTTCGATCTTTCTTATATTCAATTAAATTACCTCAAATTCCATACCATAAAAATTTAAAACGTTTTCCGCATGACCAGTGTATCACCTGCCAAAATGGAAATTTCCTGGCGATATTTTTGAAAAGCCGGATGCCTTAGCTCGAGGATATGTTGGCCCTCAGCAAGTATTATCGGGCGTGCCAGAGGTGTGGAGTCAACCAATTTACCATCAATGTAAACGTCTGCCCAGGGACGGACTTCAATCGTCAGGAATCCGCAATATTCAATAAATGAATAGGATATTGAGCGGGATTGGCCTGGCAGTATTTTTAAATCCAATATTTTTGGCGGAAAGGACGGATGGGCTATGATAAATTGATGCATCCCCGCCGCAAGTTCAAATTTTTCAACATGCGCAAATGAATCCACCAATACCCCATCAATGCTTAGGATTCCCCAGGGTTCGATATCCAATTCAATGAAGGATTGCAATGTCTCCATCGCTGAGATGGAATCACGTGAATTATTTTCTGAAATATATCCCGAGTCAGCAGCTACGGCAGGCTCTTTTCTTATGATTTCTTCATCATTCTGCCGGTTGATTATTTTTTGAGGCATATTATTAGGATCTGAACCCTTTAAGGTTGAATTTTTTAACTCACCCGTAACTGAAAAGGTAAAAGAAGTATCAGGCTGCTGGTGATTCATTATATCGGTACGATTTGAGTCTGATATAATGAACTCTGATGTCGAATCTGAATCCTTTTTGTCTGATGCAGCCATCCACAGCAGAAAGTAAATAAATGCAGCTGCGGATATGGAAACTAAAATATAAAGCCATTTTCTGGAAATAAATTTCTTGGGGGGTATTGGTCCGGATTTCTTCCCGTCATTTTTAGGTGGTATATATTTACTGATATCCGTTTTCGGATGGTAATTTTTCTGAATCAATTGAGCAAGTTTGCTTTTTGAATGAGAACAATCTAAATCCGAAAATAAAACACTGATCCTTTTAGATACCTGTATGGTATCTGCCGGCCTCTCTGAAATATTTTTTGAAAGTAACCAAAATACGAGTTCATCCATCTGGGGTGAAAGGTCCGGATTGAGATGTGAAGGTGGCTGAGGAGTTTCATTC
>CP070707.1:550507-555058 GCA_020350205.1 bacterium | reverse complement strand
AAAGGGGACATTTTGGGATAAATGTCCCCTCTTTTATTGTCGATTTAGGCCTCATGACTTAATTTTTCCGACTCGAGTTATTGCTAACCCGTCAATTTATCTCCTTCAGATACTGCCATTTTGATCTAAATTTTACATTTGTTTTTCGGTGTCAATATACTATTTTATTATTAGCAAATCCTTTAGGGCATTAGACTAAATAAAAGAATTCTAACTCTGAATTTATCCGGAGGACTGGCTTCATTTGGTTAAGCCAAAATATGAATTGGGGAATCACCTGTTTTTTTGAAAATCGACAAGAATTTGCAAAAGTTGCAGAACTGGCCCCCCTGTATCCGATAAATTATCTGGAAATCAGAGGCGAACGCCCGTTTTTCTCACCGGAAGATCTGACCAAGCAAACGCTTGAATTTTTTAAGGAGGTAATTCGTAAAAGCGGACTGAAGGTTACACTCCATGCGACTTTTTATGATATTAATCTTTCCACGATCAACTCCTATCTCAGAGATGCTACAATACAGTGTTATAAAAAGTATGTTGATCTGGCTGCGGAACTTCGGGCTGAAGTAATGGTTGTACATGCCGGTTATATCCACAAAGATGCCGCGGAAATTGAGAAGATCCAAACCATGGCATCACGTCATCTGATCGAGAATCTCAGAATATTGGGAGACTACGCCGCCTCTAGGGGCGTGGTTATCGGACTTGAAAATTCACCCCCTAATCCCAATCATCTCATGATTGCAGAGTGGAACAGGCATCGGGAAATTCTGGAGCGAACTGATCACGATCATGTTCGGGCAGTCCTGGATGTAGCGCATGCTTTCCTGCAAGGATTAGATATTGATCACTACTATGGTCAGATTGAAGATTATCTGGCTGAATTACACGTGCATAATAATAACGGGAAGGAAGATCTACATCAGGCCATTGACTTGGGAGAAATCGATTATGCGCATTTTTTTAAAAACAGGGTAGTCCGGGTTCCGGTTATTATGGAAATCAGGAATCTCTCGGAAGCCATCCAAAGCCTGGAATGGATTAAAAAGCAGCATGTCTAAAGAACTTTTTATCGGTTTGGATCCTTCGGCAAGTCCAATAAAAGCCTCGGGTATTTCTGTTATCAATTCTGTCGGAAAGGTTGTTTTCCTTGGGAAATGGCACGAAAATGAAGAACTTCTAAAAATCATAGCCAGCTTTCCGGATTCAACCGACACAATTGCAATTGACGGTCCGTTACAACCTCCCCATGAGTTAAGGCGCTGTTGTTTTTCTGCGGAATCTGCTGAATGTCCACATCAACAAACTACCCCCTTTAAGGGTAGATACTGTGAACAACTTTTATTGAAACGCGGTTTCCGCTGTTTTGTATCATCCAAGAATAGTTTTGCCAAAAAGTGGATGGAACGCTGCTTTCAACTAAACGATTTTTTACATGAACTGGCACTGGAGACCATTGAGGTTTTCCCCCATGCTACACGGAAGATTTTGTTTCCAGAGCTGCAAGGTCGTAAGCAAAAGCGAGAATTTAGAACAAGGCTGCAGGTGCAGCTAGAGGGGATAGGGATCAAATTTCCTGCTCCCCCTAAAATTTATTCCCATGATGAACTGGATGCAGTGCTGGCGGCGATCACGAATGTGTTATACGTTCAGGGTAAAACTGAAAAATTAGGAGATGAACAGGATGGATATATTCATATACCCCGAAACCCGGGAACTCATCTCCAATACATAATATGAAGATTGACATGATTCCCAGGATGTCCTAAATTTAAAGTTTAAATCTGTTCTTGTTGAAAACGGAGGAAATTTTCTTGAGAAATATTATATGGATTATGGCATTCATTTTTTCTGTTTTATCAGGCTTTGAGGGTTTCGCACAGTTAGACGACCGACAAATGTTCATGAAAGGATTGGAAAATTATAAACAGAAACAGTATTCGGATGCTCAGCGCACCTTTTTCACGACCTTAAAGAATTATCCTGATTCCCGAATTCAAACATCGATAAAACTAATGCTGGCGAAGTCTTACTATAAATTGCATGAATATTCTTCTGCGAATTTAGTGATCAATGATTTTCTAAAAAAATATGAAAGCAGTTCCTATATCGATGATATCTATTATCTCAGGGCAAATATTCAGTATCAACAGGGGGAGTATGCCCAGGCAGTGGAGGACTGGTTATGGATCATTTATAATAGCCAGGACAGCCGTTTGAAGAGAAAAACCGGTGATTATATTTTTAATACGATGGCGCTTCATCTCTCGCAGCGAGAAATATCGGCACTGAGTCAACAATATACGGATGATATTTTTAATGGTTTGGTAGAAGTTGTAAAAGCCAAAAAATTAATGGATTCCGGAGAACAGAAACAGGGTGAATATTTGCTGGAAAGGTTTCTTGATAATTATCCAAGCCATTTCTATGCTGAGCAGGTGAGTGAAATATTAAGAAACCGGCGAGGCTCCAGTATTACCAGTAACAGCATCCTGATTCTGAAGTCCAATCAACCAAATGCCAAGGAAATCAGTGATGCCATTACTAAAGGTTTCTTGTATGCCGCTTATGAAATGTCGCAGAGAGACCGAGAGCAAGCGATACGTATTGATACCCTGGGAGTGAGTGAGAATGTTTTGTCTATGGTGCATAAGACCATGGATTATATGATGGAAAATAAGCCGCTGGCAGTGCTGGGTCCGTTGAGTGATGATGGTAATACAGCTCTGGGATTATTATCCCGTTACGAATATTTTCCATTCATCTCTCCGGTGAGTTCACAAAAAGGTCTGGCAGAGATCAGTCCCTATGCATTCCAGATTAATCCTGATGCTGAGATCAAGGGACGATTTCTGGCGGAGTATGCGGTGAAAGAACTGGGATTAAAAACTTTCGCCACGCTGGCACCTGCAGACGAATATGGCATCTCCCTCCTTGATGGTTTCAGAGAAGTAGTTCTCGAAAATGAGGCTGAAATCGTTGAGGAGCAATGGTATTATGAAGATACACAGGATTTTTCACGACAGTTTAAAACCATAAGAAAACAGGGTTTTTATATTACCTTCCGGGATTCCGTCCTCGCTGTCGATTCAACTCTTGCTGACACCGTCCTGCAGAGACAGTTTCAGGAATATATGACTGAAACGCTTTTTTCCAGTGAAGGAAGGCGGGAAATAGATTCAACTCAGGTGCCCTCGACCGGTATAGATGCACTATTCATTGCAACATACCCTGAATATATTCCGTTTATGGCTCCTCAATTTGCTTTCCAGAATATTCAAACCCAGTTACTGGGCAATGAGGGGTGGAGTAATAAAGATATCCTGATGCAGCAACGGGTTTATCTTGATGGTTTGATCTATATTTCGGCTGGATATGTCGATCAGGAATCCTGGAATTTCAAGGCGTTTCAAAGTCGTTTCCGGCAACAGATGCAGGAAACTGCCGAGAAATACCATTTGCTGGGATACGATATCGGAAAATGGATGATTTCACATTATCAACCCGGTATCAGTCGTGGTGCATTTCGAGATCGTTTATCAAACAGCGAACTTTACCAGGGTATTCTGGAAAATATAAAGTTTGGAATTAATCCCCGGGTTAATTCACAATTGAATATTATTAAATTTTACCGGGGTCAGATTCTAAAGGTACAGTGAGACGCCGGTTGTCAATATTTGTTGACCTGTTATGATCTGTGAATTATGCCGGCGGGATGTGGATCAGTTTACCAGACATCATCTGATTCCCAAATCCCGCAGTAAAAGATCCCAAGAATTGGTTGTCCTGTGTAAGGCCTGTCATGGTATGATCCACAGAATATTTGATAATAAAGAACTCGAGGCTCAGTATTTTGATCTGCAGTCTATCCACGGTCATCCTGAAGTAAAAAAATTTTTACAATGGATTAGAAAACAGGATCCTAATAAAAAAATCAAGATTCGCTGAAGGATTTTCGAAGCGGACTCAGGATTTCTGGTGTTCCCCGGATTCATCGGAAGTTTTCCGAGAATATACTTTGATAAAATTCTGTTTGTACATCTGTTGACAAAAAAGGACAATTCTTTCCTGGGCAGCCACTGCAGCTTTTTCCTGGAATTTTGATTGCAGCTCTGCGCAGATTTCCCGGATGCTCAGATTTCCATCACAACACTGCCAGACAAAAGATCCGAGCTCATCCAGATGTATTTTTTGGGCTGGTTTTTTAGGCTTAGGGAGTAATTTTCTGGTAAACCAGTTCTCGTTATGGGGGACTATAATGGTTACTTTCCCATCTGAATCTGTTTCAAATGGATGCTGCCTGATGGGATAAAGATCGAGCCACTCATCGATAATTTCTGATCGGTTAACTTGCTTTTTTTTCACGCAGAGATGGGTATAATTTTAAATACAATAGGCTAAAGTTCAACCTTTACTACCACCGGAATTTCCCGGCGGAGATCGGCCATCCAGTTGGTAAATTCTTTCTCACGTTTATCCTGTAGAGCCCACTGCTCTATCTGTTGCCAGTCATTTTCCAGAGTTAGCTGCCGTGCTTCATTACGGGAATTT
>CP070707.1:545839-550407 GCA_020350205.1 bacterium | reverse complement strand
CTAGCTGCTCTCGATAGGTTCGCACCTCCAGCAGAGCATCTTCCACCTCCCGGAAAGCCTGCAAAACCGTATTTTCGTATCCGAATAATGCTTGTTCGGTGCGGGCCTTTTCAATATCGACACGTCGTATATTTTTATTAAAATTGAATATCGGACCAAACAGACTCCCGCTGATTGACCAGGAAGGATCGCCATCGGTGATCTTGGAAAGATCGTCACTGACGAATCCCAGGGCTGCTGTCAGATTGATAGCAGGAAGACGGAGTGCCTGGGCAACCCCGATTCGGGCTGTCTGTGCCTTTAAAACCATCTCAGCCTGGGCAATATCCGGTCGGCGTTCCAGCAATGTGGCCGGTAATCCCGCTGGAATCTCCGGCGGGCTAATTTCAATCTCCAGCGTATCTTTTAATAGGTATGCACGCGGTAATTCACCCAGTAAAATGCTCAGCGTATTCTCTGTTTTCCCGATTAGTCGCTCAAAGATGGGAATAGCAGAGACAGCGATTTCCCTCTGAATCTTAGCTTGAAAAAGATCGATTTCAGGAATGATACCTTCTTCAAAGCGGCGGGTAATTATTCTCAGACTTTCATCTCGCAGTTTCAGAGTCTTTCTGGCAATTTTTAATCTGTTTTGATAATCCAACAGCAAGAAATAGGTGCTGGCTACGTCACTGATGAGGCTGATCTGTAATGATCTGAGAGAGTATTGGGTTGCCAAAAATTCTGCCTTTGCAGCTTCAGAAGCTTTGCGGTATTTTCCCCAGAAATCCAACTCCCAGTTAACAACTGGTGAAATAAAAAAATTGTTGGTTTCGGATTCCAGTTCCACACCGTTAAATAGTGTTCCACGACTGGCCCCCGCTTGAATATCCAGTTTTGGATATAGATCCACTTTTGTAAATCCATAAATTGCCCGGGCCTCTTCAATCCGGCTTAGAGCAATCTGAACATTTTTATTACCCTCTAAAGCAGCCAGAATTAAAGTATCAAGCGTTGGGTGCTGATAAAGTTCCCACCATTTTAGATTGACTGCCGTATCCGGCTGACTGATCTCCGAAAAGCGATAATCCGGTGGGGTCTCTATTTCAGGTCTTTGATGTCTGGGACCGAAGGAGCACCCCATCAGACTCCATAAAAGGAACCAGGTGATTAGCAAATATTTCAATTGTGACGGGAAAGTGATCATATTCTTTATTTCATTTAATTCTTGGATTTAGAAATTAATGCCCGTTTTTCTTCATAACGGGCAATTTTTCCGATAAGAATAAACAACATGGGATAGAAAAATACTCCCAGTAAGGTAGCGATCCCCATCCCCCCCAATAAAGCCATACCCATCACCTTTCGCGCTTCAGCCCCGGCACCGGCGGCAAAGACCAGGGGAAGAACCCCCAGAATAAAAGAAAAAGCTGTCATCAGGATGGGTCTGAAGCGCAGCCGAGCCGATTCAATGGCGGAATCAAAAAGAGATTTTCCCTGGTCAAAATTAATTTTGGCAAATTCCACGATCAAAATGGCATTCTTGGCAGCCATGGCGATGAGCATGACCAGTGATATCTGGGCGAACACATTGTTCTCATAACTCAAATCAAAGAATCGGGCAATGAATAGAGCCAAAAATGCCCCGAATATGGCAAACGGAGTTCCCAACAGGATACTGAATGGTAAGGACCAGCTTTCGTACTGCGCTGCTAAAATCAGAAAAACAAAAATTAAGGAAAATACAAAGACTATGGACCCACTGCCGGCTGCTTTCTTTTCCTGAAAAGACATATTGCTCCATTCAAAACTCATATTCGCCGGCAACACCTCAGCAGCAACCTCTTCCAATGCCTCCATTGCCTGAGCCGAACTGTATCCCTGGGATGGTACACCGCTTAATTCTGTTGCCCGGTAAAGATTATAGCGGTTGGTAAAATCCGGACCGACAATTTCCCGAACCGTTACAAAAGCGGAAAGTGGAACGCTCCCCCCGTCCTTGTTTTTGATATAGAAAAAATTGATTTGATCCTGGCTCTGCCGATATTCGGGTTCTGCCTGAATATACGCTTTATATAGCCTTCCAAAACGATTAAAATCATTCACGTAAGAACCCCCTAAAAATGCTCCAATCGTCGTGTAGAGGCTATTTAAGGGGATTCCGGCTTTCAATAGCTTATCACGATTAATTTCCAGATATCGTTGGGGAACTCTGGCCTGGAAGGTGGTAAAAATAGATCCAATTTCTGGCCTTTTTAATGCATTCTGTATAAATTTTTGAGACTGTTCAGCCAGATACTGGGGATCCGATCCGCTGCGGTCCTGCAGCATCAGAGTAAAACCGGATCCGTTTCCCAGCCCCGGTATCGCCGGTGGACCAAAGGCAAACACCTGGGCTTCATTAATGCCCATATAGAGGAGTCCATTAAGTTTTTGTACCAATTCCAATGCGGTAATATCTCTCTCTGCCCAATCTTTTAAAGTAACAAAAATAAAAGCCGCATTTGTTGCCTTGGTTCCTGAAATCAGGCTGAAACCGGCAGCGGTAGTGATGTATTCAATTTCCTCAAATTGCTGGAGCACCTTTTCCACTTTTTTCGCAACGACATCGGTCCGCTGTAAGGATGCAGCATCCGGTAGTTGAACGTTAATAAAGAAAGCACTGAGGTCTTCTTCAGGAATAAAACCACCGGGAATTCTCCCCCCCAGCAGAACGATAAGCAGAATCAGAATTCCAATAAAAATTACCCCGCGAATTATCTTTCGGGTGACTATTTGAGTGTAGTTCATATATGATTCTGTTGATCGATCGAACACTTTATTGAAACCGCCGAAAAATTTCCCCAGAATGCCTTTGTATGGTTTTGATTCCTTCAACAGCAACGAACATAAAGCGGGACTGAGGGTTAGAGCATTTAGCGAAGAGAATGAGACGGAAACCGCTATTGTTATGGCAAATTGTTGATAGAGGCGCCCAGTAATTCCTCCCATTCCGGCAACCGGTACAAAAACCGCAATCAACACCAGTGTCGTTGCTATAACCGGTGCAGTGACCTCCTGCATGGCTTTTATGGTCGCTTCTTTAGATGACATCCCCTTACTCATATTCACTTGAACTGCTTCAACCACTACTATCGCATCATCGACCACAATTCCAATCGCCAGCACGAGTCCTAAGAGAGAAAGTACATTGATGGTGAACCCCAACATCGGGAAGACAATAAAAGCACCGACCAGAGAAACCGGTATGGCGATGGTGGGGATCATGGTAGCCCGCCAATCCTGAATAAACAGGAACACCACCAATATTACCAGTGCCAGCGCAATAAATAAAGTAACAATGATTTCCTCTATCCCGGCGGTAATTGGTTTTACCAGATCCAGAGATACATCATAATTAATCCCATCTGGAAATCGCTGTGCAATTTCCTCCATGGCCAGAAGAATGCGTTCTTTCAGATCAACCGCATTGGAACCAGGGGCTTGATAAATAGCAATGATCGTAGCATCTTTGTTATTCATTCGGGTGAACATATCATAGGTTTCAACTCCTAATTCGACCCGGGCGATGTCTTTAACTTTTACCTGAGCTCCCTCTGCAGAAGTCCTGATCACCACTTCCCCAAACTCTTCGGCTGCTTGCAATCGATCCGGAAGGCGAACTGTGTAGGTAAATTCCGTTCCAGGAGGTGCAGGTTCCGCACCAAATTTTCCTCCCGGTACAATCACATTCTGCGCTCGAATGGCATCAACTATTTCCGGAACGGTAATGCCTAACTGCGCCAGTCGATCTGGCTTTATCCAGATTCGCATGGAATAATCACTTGCCCCCAGTACATCCACCCGACCGATTCCTTTAATCCGGGCCAAAACATCCTTAATATTAATCAGGGCATAGTTGCCCAGAAAATTCTGATCGTAGCGACCATCGGAAGAAAGAGTGATCAACAGGGTCATGGTGGGGAGAGATTTTTCAGTCGTTACCCCTAATCGTTTTACTTCTTCAGGTAATTTTGCCGTGGCAGCGGAAACTCTATTCTGGGTAAACACGGTATTCATGTCAGGATCTGTACCCACATCGAAGGAAACCTGTATGGACATTGTACCATCATTGGAGTTGATTGACTTCATATAGATCATGTTTTCGACGCCATTAATCTGTTGCTCCAAAGGGGTGGCAACTGATTGTTCGACATTCAGAGCATTTGCGCCGGTATAAATCGCATTCACCCGTACCATCGGTGGCGTAATGTTGGGGTATTGCTCAATGGGAAGTGTACCCAGAGAAACCAGTCCCACAATAACCGTGACGATAGCGATAACCATCGCCACTATCGGTCGATTTACAAAAAATGTGCCCATAATAATTACATGCTTTCTTTGATAACAGGTACTTCAACTTTTTCAGTTTTGACAACAGCTCCAGGACGGACTTTCTGCAGACCCTCAAAGATCACGCGTTCACCATTGGTCAGACCTTTTTCAATGATCCAGAAATTATGGTACTCTGCCCCCCGCTCTACCTCTCGTAAATCCACTTTGCTGCTGTCATCTACGATGTAGACCTGGTACTTTCCCTGTAACTCCAT
>CP070707.1:541084-545739 GCA_020350205.1 bacterium | reverse complement strand
GGATATTTTAACAAACGGTATGACAACCGAAAGAGAAGGACCCTTGCTGGACGTGACGGCTATTCTGAAAACATCCGATGAAATGATCTGGATTGGTACCAGCGACGGTCTATATTCTATCCAATCCCATCAGATGTCATACCGTTTGTTAAAATATCCTGATTTTCCAGCGGTTAACATCTGGTCACTGGCAGCCGGATGGCCCGGGTATTTATGGATTGGCACCTATGGACAGGGACTGTTCCGATTGCAGATCGATTCTGGAAAAATTGAGCATTGGATGGAAAATCCCAAGTCACCTACCTCGCTGGGCAATAATTATATCCGGGCTCTCCATCAGGACAAAGAAGGGTATGTCTGGATTGGTTCATGGGGAAGGGGATTGAATCGCTTCCATCCCGAAACCGGAGAATGGAGGCAGTATCTCCATAACCGCGACGATCCGTCCAGCCTGAGTTATAATGATATTTGGTCGATCTATGAAGATCAATTTAACAATTTATGGATTGGCACTAAAGGGGGAGGACTCAATCTGCTGGATCGCAGGACCCAAACGTTTAGAAGATGGCAAAACAATTCTCCGGTTGGTCAAAGAATAAGTCATAATGGCATTCTTACTCTCAAGGAATCGTTTAAAGATATCATTTCGTCAGAACAGGATACGCTGGCCAGCTTCTGGATCGGCACCGAGAACGGACTTGACCTTTTTATTTATTCCCCGCATCGGATCGACATATCGTCCACCCGAATTCTCTCTTTTTCAGAGAAGAATGGTCTTCCCAGCAATGTTATCAAAAGTATTGAAGAGGACGAACAGGGCAATTTATGGCTGGGAACCAACCTGGGTCTGGCAAAGGTACAGATGGGACAAGGATTTTCACTGGACAGTCTTGAGGATATAAATCTAGACAGCAAACAATTTTTGGTTCTTCACTATACCACTAAAGACGGTCTCCCCTCCAATGATTTTTCCTCCCATGCTGTCTGCATGGCACAACCTGAAGAATATTTCTGGGGCAATTCAGGAGGTCTTCTCAGTTTTAAATCATCACAATTAAGGGAAAATCCTTTCAGTGTACCGGTGGTCATTTCGGAGTTTTACGTTCAAAATAATGAGATCTCTGGAAAATTTTTTAATTTTCCAGATAATATTCGCCCGGATACCACGCTTCTGCTGAATCACACCCAGAATTTCGTCTCCTTTCGGTTTTCCGCATTAGATTTCAGGGCTCCAAGGGAATGTCGTTTCACCTATCGGTTGCTGGGATTCAATGAACAATGGATAGAAGCTGGCAATCGGCGATTTGTCAGTTATACCAATCTTTCACCGGGACAATATACCTTTCAGGTAAAAGGAACCAACAGCAATGGAGTCTGGAATGAACAGGCAACGACTTTATCATTTATAGTTTCCCCCCCCTGGTGGCGTACGAATTGGGCTTATTTAACCTCTATTTTTATCATCGGAAGTATAATCTGGTTTGCCCGACGGTATGAATTGAACCGCTTTCGATTAAAACACCAACTGGCACTTCAAACATTCAAAACCCGAAAATTTCAGGAGCTGGAACAGATAAAATCCAGGTTTTTTGCCAACCTCTCCCACGAATTCCGCACGCCTCTGATGTTGATCAGCGGACCGGTGGAACAATTGCGTAAGGGATTGTATAAGGGCAATGAGAAAAAGGCCTATGATTTGATTCTGCGAAATACCCATCGTTTGCTTGAGCTTATTGAACAGCTCCTGGCTCTCTCACAGCTGGAGGCAGGCTCCTTGCCCCTGCGGGCAACAGAAGAATTTTTGGTGCCGCTTCTGCGTGGATTGGTTTTCTCCTTTGAATCCCTGGCCAATAAAAAAGGAATTACATTAACATTGACCAGTGCTGATGAGAATGTAAAGGCCTGGATTGATCAGGATAAGTTTGAAAAAATCATCGGCAATTTATTATCCAATGCTTTGAAATTTACGCCGGAAGGGGGTACGGTAAAAGTTCATATTGCAGCCGAAGGGGCAAATACTCAAATGAGAAATGAGGTAGAAATATCAGTCACGGATAGTGGCATCGGAATATCTCAGGAACATCAAAACCATATCTTCGATCGTTTCTACCAGGTGGATGATTCTTCCCAGCGTTCCTTCGGGGGCTCAGGTATTGGTTTAGCGCTGGTAAAAGAACTGGTCGATCTGCATCACTGGAAAATCAGGCTTGAGAGTGACACCGGTAAAGGAAGTACCTTTACCCTCATGATTCCACTTGGAAATTCACACCTGAATGAAGACGAGATGGGTTCGGCAAAAAATCTATCCGAGAAATCATTTCCTGACGAAATTGCACCATCTCATTTATCCCGTCAGTCGCTGCATCAAAATGAAAAAATGAAAGATTCGGAACTCCCCCAAATTCTAATTGTAGAGGATTCGAGTGACGTCCGTTCTTACCTGACCAATCTGCTTCAAGCTGACTTTCATATCCAGCAGGCAGCCAGTGGGGAGAAGGGATTGAAAATGGCTACTGAGATGTTTCCGGATCTGATTATCAGTGATGTAATGATGCCCGGTATGGATGGCATGGAATTTTGCAGGCGAATTAAAACCGATTTGCAGACCAGTCACATTCCGGTAATTCTACTCACCGCCAAGGCCACCATAGAGAGTAAGCTTGAAGGATTGGAAACTGGAGCGGATGACTACCTGACCAAACCTTTCAATTACGCTGAATTGTCAGTTAGAGTTAAAAATTTGCTCAGCCAGCGAAAATTATTACGCGAAAAATTCAGCCGTGAAATTAATATCCAGCCTGATGCCGTCACCGTTAATTCTTTAGACCAGGATTTTTTGAAAAGGGCACTAGACATAGCTGAAAAAAATCTGGATAATACTGAATTGAACTCAGAAAGTTTTGCCCGGCAGTTATTTGTCAGCCGCAGTCAACTGCATCGGAAATTACTTGCCATTACCGGTCAGGCTTCTGGTGAATTTTTAAGAACGTATCGTTTAAAGAGAGCCGCTCAGATGCTACTTGAAAGACGATTAAGCGTCACTCAAATCGCTTTTGCAGTTGGATTCAACAGCCCATCCCATTTCACCAAAGCATTTCGTCAGAACTTTAAATGCCTCCCTTCTGAATTTATCGACCGAAAGTCTTAATAAATTTTCCTCCAATTTTCTCTTTCCTGCAACAAAAACGCTACAGATTGACACAGCTGCGATAGCCAAGCAATAAAAATATTGATAATTTCTTGTGGTTTTTATGGAGGATACCGGATGATGATGTTACGTTCGAAAATATTAATAGAACGTCCGGCCGATGAAGTCTATACCTTCATCAGTGACTATCAAAACGACTGGAAATGGCGTACCTGGTACCCGGAAGTTCAAACACTCCATGGCGAAAATAAAGGAGAATGTGTATTACTCCGGGCACCCCATCCATTATTTTCATCTAAAAAACCGGGGCAATATCGCATTCTCTCAAGTATACCTTCCCATCGACTGGTCTCCAGGATTGATCTGGAAAAGATCACCCTGATCGATGAACGCCAGCTAAAAAGTCAATATAAAAATTCGACTAAATTTGAATATACCCTGCATATACGGTTAAACGGCCTGACCCGATTACTTCAGCCCATATTTTTCACAGAATTACAGCTGGATTTCCAGGAAAATCTGAAATGGTTAAAGGAATTATTAGAGACCTTGCACCAGGAAAAATCTCAAAATGCCGAAGTCCCGGAAGCCTTCTAGGTGGAGGATTGGAGAGAAAAGCGGAGGACTATGGATTCATCACTGACCATAATATTAAAGCGACCTGATAATTTATAAAAATTGAACAATAATTCATTCATTATATCTAGGAGAAAATTATGCGGATTCATGTAACAGATTTTTTAAGAAAATTTGAGGTTTCATTCAAACTGCTGATTTTCGGGCTGCTGCTCTTACCGTTGTTACTTCAGGCCCAATTATCCGGAACTTACACTATTGGTTCTGGAGGTACCTATGCCTCCTTCGGTGCAGCAGTTACCGCCCTGAATACCCAGGGGGTAAACGGTGCAGTCACTTTTAATGTATTGTCCGGTACCTACACCGAGCAAATTGAAATTAATGCTTTCAGCGGCAGCAGCGCATCGAACACGGTTACTTTCAAATCTCAGACTAATAATGCATCCGATGTTACCCTGCAATTTTCGCAGACTTCCGGTGCCAATTACATCGTTCGGTTTAATGGGGCAGATTATGTCACCTTTCAGCAAATGACTCTGACCGGTTTGAGCAATTCCTACGGCCGTATTTTTGTACTGGGTGAAAATGCAGACAACAACCGGGTCACCGGATGTATTATTAATGGATATCCGATTACCTATGTTTCGGATCAATTTACCGGTGTTTATGGATCATTCAGTTCCAGTAATTCTGATGGGCTTATTATCAGTAATAATACTTTCAACGATATAAGTGTCGGGGTAGCTCTGCAGGGAGTTGCCTCCAACAACCTGGCCTCCGGCACCCAGGTATTAAACAACACCTTCAACGATGTGCGGCGCGGTATCTACCTGGGCAATCAGCTGGCGCCGGTGGTCAGCGGAAACACCATCACCGCCCTCAATGACCGTGGCATAGAGCTTAACTATGCCAACGGCGCCCTGGTGATCAC
>CP070707.1:536309-540984 GCA_020350205.1 bacterium | reverse complement strand
CTCATCTCCCCAAAAAAACAGAATTTTATCCCAGTGATTAAATTGACCCGATACTTTTGCCAGTTCACTGTAAAACAACGTAGGAGTTGATCCCCCTGAGAGAACCAGACTGGCGTTTTGCTTTTTTACCAAAATTTTTGGTATACTTAAGATAAACTCCCGAACCAGTTCTTTGGCGAGAGTTTCAGCGGAATCAAATATTTTCAGATGTGGTTTCATATTAAAAAACTATCGTGAAGAATCTATCACAACTCACAATAGATACCATCATTCGCCAGGTTTTTACAAGGATAGCGCCAATCTTCCCGGGGATCTCCTAACAATCCCTGACTTTCTTTTGGCCCCCAGGTACCGGCTGGATATCCATAAATTTTAATGTCCGGATCATTTTCCCAGGCTTCAAGAATGGGGGTAACAAATTTCCAGCAACTTTCAACCGCATCTGAGCGGGCATACAGTGTAGGATCACCCAGTATACAATCCAACAACAGGCGTTCATACGCATCCGGTAGATACACATCAGAAAGATCGGAATAATGAAAGTCCATATTCACTTCTTTAATATCAAAGCCAGCCCCCGGTTGTTTCATACCAAATTTAAGCAGGATTCCTTCATCAGGCTGAATCCGGATGATCAGCTGATTTCCACGATCATAACTGGTATATTGGCTACGGAAGAGCTGGTGCGGGGTGCGTTTGAAATGAATCACAATCTCGGTTACGCGGGTGGGCATTCGTTTACCGGTTCTGATATAAAACGGTACCCCTCCCCAGCGCCAGTTATCTATATTGAAACGCATTGCCACAAATGTCTCGGTGCGGGAATCCGGCGCAACATTTTTCTCTTCACGATATCCCGGAACCGCTTCACCTTTAATGGTAGAACTGCCATACTGTCCTCGGACCACCTGCCGGGATACATCCTCTGGTTTGAGGGGGCACAATGACTGAAACACTTTTACGGTTTCATTACGCACCGCGTCCGCACTATAAAGAGGGGGAGATTCCATGGCAATCAATCCCACAATTTGTAACAGATGATTTTGTACCATATCACGCAGCGCCCCGGCATGATCGTAATATCCACCCCGGTTTTCTACCCCAATGTGTTCCACACCGGTCACCTCCACCCTGTTGATATAATTCCGGTTCCAAAGAGGTTCAAAAATCCCATTGGCAAACCGAAAGGCCAGGGTGTTTTGAACCGTTTCTTTTCCCAGATAATGATCGATACGATAAATTTGATCCTCATGAAAAAATTTCTGCAGTCTCTTATTCAATTGCACAGCCGACAGAAGATCATAACCAAAAGGCTTTTCCACTACAATTCTCTTCCAACCGGAATCTTTTCCCTGTCGATGAAGTCCCTGCGCACCCAGACTGCTGGCAATGATATCATAGAGGTTAGGAGGTGTGGCCAGATAATAAATATAATTTTCTCCCAGCTGAAATCTTGTATCTAATTCTTCCAGCTTCCGTTTAAGTTGGGTGTAATCATCCGGAGTTTTGGTATCGATACTCAGATAAAAGATCCTTTTCAGAAATTCCTGCATTTTGTCATTCTGTACCGGCGATTTTTCACAATACTCCCTAACGTCTGCCAGCATTTTCTCCCGATAAGCATCATCACTGAAGTTGCTTCTTGAAACCCCCAGAATGGCAAACTTCTCTGGCAGCAGATCCTGACGAAACAAATCGAACAAGGCTGGCATCAACTTTCGCTTAGTTAGATCACCAGACGCACCAAATATCGCAATTATACAGTTCTTGGGCCTTTCCATTATTTCCTCAATCCCGGAATTATTGGTATTTTCAATATATTTTCCACCAATCTTTTGTTCGAACCATAAGGGCACGAGCGTATTCAACATGGGACCACATTAGTGGCGTTGCAAAATGGATATAGCCTCCTTCACGATTCCGACTATTTGTAAAGAAACAATGCTTACCGGTTTCCTGATAAAAGGCATGCATTTTATTTGTTTCCTCAAGTATTTTATCAAAATCAACATCCGCCAGAAGGACCGATTTATAAAATTCCTTTTCATAGTCTATTCCCGTTTTCCTGCGGTGTTAATTAAGCAAGTTTCCTGGCATAAGCGTAGTTAATCTTACTGCAAGTATTTAAGGCGCTGTTGAATACAATTTAACAATATAACCACTATCCTGGTTTTAATTCGGCCGCATGATCAAACTTATGAGCAGATCATCCGGCTGGGGTTCAGGTCGATTTACATCCGTATATACGGATAACGTTTTATTCTGTCTGACCAAAAACAACGGAATCACATTTCCTTCTCCGTATTCCTTTAAAAAATCCTTAAAATTAAATTCATCGGTAATGGGCGTAGATTTTACAGCAGCACTGATAGCGAATTTCTCAGTCAAAAAATCAAAGGTAAACTGGGTGCCAAAAAGTATATGGCCCCTCAGCTCCTTTGAAACATTGCTCCCCTGATCCTTATCGGGGCTTTCAACAGATAACTGATACACCTCTGATGTACTAAATACTTTTGAAAAATATAAAGATGCCAATGAATTG
This sequence comes from bacterium, assembly GCA_020350205.1. Classification (GTDB taxonomy): domain Bacteria; phylum Calditrichota; class Calditrichia; order RBG-13-44-9; family RBG-13-44-9; genus RQOF01. The sequence goes on along the minus strand of CP070707.1, from coordinate 538,442 downwards.
ACTTCCTGATTCGGAGTCAGTGCCAGAAGTCTCCCGATACCATCCAGGTCAATTTCATCAAGAATATATTCTGAAAGAACACTGCCGTAATAGGTAGACAATCCCTGCATGCGGGCAGCTTTAAGATTTTCCCAGTCGGTATCAATCATAAGAACTTTGAATCCATTTTCCCCCAGAATTTTCCCAATGGCCCGTCCGCAGGCATGGGCGCCCAGAATCAGGGCACCCTGGGGATTGGGATTAGCTATTTTTAACCATTTTGCCAACGGAATAGCACCCAATCCATAAACAGCAATGGTTCCCACAATCACCATAAACATAGTCGGAACCAGTTTTTCACTCCCGCCCATGCCCAAATTCGCAAGTTCAAAAGCGAACAGAGAAGTTACCGCGGCAGCAACGATTCCACGCGGCGCCATCCAGGACAAAAACATTTTTTCTTTTATGGTTAAAGCCAGTTTAAAAGTGGAGGCAAAAACTGCCAGGGGACGAACAATCAGGATCAATATGATAAAAAACAGTACACTGTCCCACCCCAATAACTGTATCTCAGCGAATGTGAGGCGAGCCGCCAGGATAATAAACAGCACCGAAATAAGCAGCACCCTTAGATTTTCTTTAAATTCGATAATATGTTTTACATTTACCTTTTTCTGATTGGCCAGGTAGATGCCCATTACCGTAACCGCAAACAGCCCACTTTCGGCCTGAATAAGATTTGAACCGGCAAAAACACAAAATACCAGCATCAATGAAATCGGGTTCAACAGGTAATCTGGAATCAATCGATATCTCAGCATAAAAACAATTATAAATGCCCCTGCAATACCCAGTAGACTTCCCATGATAATCGTTTTGAACAATCCATCAATCGTCGAAGCTGTTGCTTCCGGAAGTCCGGCTGCCAGGATACTTTCAAACACCAACACCGCCAGGAGAGCACCTACCGGATCATTCATGATTCCTTCCCATTTCAATATCGAATTGAGCTGTCCCTTGGGCCGCACTTCCCTGAGCAGCGGGATAATGACTGTTGGCCCGGTGACCACCAGGATGGCGCCCAGAAGCAGCGAAAGCGAAAGATTTAAATGTAAGATATAGTAAGACGCCAGCGTAGCCAAAAGCCAGGTGACAAAAACACCGATGGTAATCAGATTTCGAACAACCTTTCCCACCTCTTTCAAATCTTTAAGATTTAAGGTGAGCCCTCCCTCATACAGGATAACAGCTACAGAAAAAGACACCAGTGGAAAAAGTAAATCACCGAACAACTCATCGGGATGGACAACTTTAAAGACCGGTCCCGCTATGAATCCGAAAATGAAGAGCAGTAAAATTGAGGGCAATTTTAAGCGCCATGAGATCCACTGGGCAATTGTGCCCAGAAAAAGAATCAGGGTAATACCTACCAGAAAGTTTTCGTGCAACAGATACTCCTTATGAAATAATCCTTTTAATTTAATCCATGAATTCGGTTATATAAAACATTTTCTGGAAGAATAACTCATTTAAAATACAGATTGGAATACCCTTTTCAATACGGTACGGGCAGCATGATATCCACACCTACCGTGGATCCTGCCTCCCGGGGTGCGGAAGCTGAACAGATAAAATTCACCGGATTTAACGAGGTATAAGGATTTACTCTCAAAACCGGACGGGCAAAAAGCTGTAACCAGTCCTGGGCACCCGCGTCGATATCACCTGCCATGTAGTTGGGATTATATGTTTCATAATGCCCGGAATCTGTGATATGTCTTTTGATGATAACCTCTTTAAATCCAGGGGCAAAACGTTCAATCTGATTTTCAATTTCTTCAGTCATATCAACCGTCGAACCTGAAGGGACTTGGCAGTATCCCCAGGCGGGATGCCTCTCCTCACTCACTTGTTCTTCTGCCGGGGCGATCTCTTCTCCGTGCCCTCCAATATGCAGGGTCGATCCATTCAAGACCATGATCAGATAAGGCTAACTTTTGAAAAAGGGGAGACGCAACCGCCAGGGGATGAAGTACAGAACAGATATCATGCAAAAAGCCGGACTCAGTAAGCTCTGCTGTCCTCAAACCGCCCCCGGCGAAATCTTTCGCCTCGAGAATGAGAACCGACAGGCCGCTTTCTGCCAGGGTGATT
>CP070707.1:531453-536209 GCA_020350205.1 bacterium | reverse complement strand
CCTTTTTCGGCATATTTTAGACCGTTTGCCAGATGAGGCGGATAGATATCACAGCAGGCCACAACTTCTATCCCCGGGGTATCTTTCATGATTTCCACCTCCCAGGTCCCTCGGTCACCTGTCCCAATGACGCCCATTAAAATGGTATCGCTGGGGGGCAGGTTTTTTTTCTCCTGAGCAAAACCGGAAATACCGATAGAAACGCCGGCAGCGGCGACTGCCGTTGTTTGAATAAATTTTCTGCGGGTTACTTTTTTTGACATTTGTAATATCTCTCCTCCAATATTTAAAAAGCTTTGATTATCTATGAACATCTGAAAAATGAACAGGCGTATATTTCTGCCCCTTAACTACAGAAGATTCGGTATGAACACTGCTGAGTTACCCATATTTCTACAATTCGCAGACGTATGAGGATATAAACAACTGTCAGATGTTGTCTGAATCAGGTAACATGATCTACTCTCCCATCCGGGGATAGACAAAAACGTTCACAGGATTGCGCAATCGCTCTGCCCAGTATTTTATATTTTCAAACCGGTCTGCCTCTCCGATAGAAAAAACCAGATATGCGTTCTCTTCCATATAACGGCTTCCCGCGGGTACACCTATCATATGATCGTGGATTAACCGGCGATTCCAATACTTTCTATCCAGCCATTCACCGATCTGGGTATGGGCCTGATAAGTTGGAGATAAATCCCCAAGGTAACCATGATTATCATATTTCAAACGAATCGAACCAAAAGCAAATCCATGTTCCACATTATAAAAGCAAATCCAGGGGGCATTGGCTTCTATCGGATTTTCATTCAGAATTGGGAAACGTTCCTTGAAGGTCATTGTTGCGACTTCGCCATCAGGACGTTGAAAAGCCAGATGAGTAAACATACTATCAGTAGTCATTTCGTCGTTTCGCAGTAACTCCAGCGGAAGGTCACTGGTGAACTCCATTTCTGAATAAAATCTGAAGAAGGGTACGCCGGCATAAAATTTATATACAGCGCTCAGCATGATCTCGGGATGTTCCGGTGCCGCATCCCGGCGCACAGTTCGGATGAGGTACTCTCCGGAGTCAAGCCGGTATTCCTTGGGATTCTCCCAGTGGGCAATGGTTGTATACCATTCAATTTCTTCTCTTTTAAAATTCGGTGCCCAGTGAATGCGGTCTTCTGCATTGGTCAGCAACTGGTTATATCCGAGTTTAATTAACAACTCCTGTATTTGCCCGGAATTGTGAATTTTGGGTTCCGGTTCCGCTCGGCGACTTAAATCCGCCTGATAATACTTATTTTGAATTATCAGATCCAATCCCTCGCCTTCTATCCTTAGATCGGTGACCGGTGCTTCGACTTCACGTTCTATCTTCAGGAAAAATGTTTTGGTTGAATGAGCAGCCATAGAGACGGGGAAAACAACGCGCGCAGCAGTCATATTTTTTTCTGGAAAATTCTTTTCGGAAATTACCTGACAATAAATTTTTTCCTGCGAAGCGCTATCAATCGCGATCAGATTTTTATTTTGTAGATCCTCATTCTTCAAAGGTAATTGAATGGGGAACTCAACATACTCTACTTCCCGCACCAGTCCATCAGGTTCGCTCAAAATGATCTTACCCAGATTATTGTTTTGAGACAAAGAAAAAGAGAATACCAAATAGATTATAAAAAATATCACGATAATAATAGGGTATCTGTTCATGTTATTCCTTCCTGCCACACAGCCTGTTAAATTTTACCCCCCGGCAGGCTGTAATAACTATTCTACTGGCACCAAACCACCATGCCTCGTTTTATTTCCGGGAGAGTACAGGATATTTTTCCGTCTTTCAAAGTTCCCTTGATCTTTTTCACCTCTCCCAGAAATTCAAGGATGTAGATTTGGCTTTTCTCATTGCCGGGAAAGGTGACTTTTACATTTTTTTCCGGAATCTGATTGGCATTTTCCTTGGCCTTCAATCCCCGGAAATTGGCGAAATAAACGTAAGGGATACCATTTACTGCAGCAATATGTGTCGAAACAAAGGGTGAAGCAGATACCTCTACTGCAGGTTCGTACTGTAAATCTTGGCGAAGTTTCCGCTCGAAATTTTTCAGATCCTGCTCCATCTGGCTGTCGTTGTATGTACCGCTCAAGGAAAATTCATTAAAATCTTTCTTACAGATTTTATAATAAGTTTTTCCTGAGCACACCGGATAATAGATGAAATTTGTCCCGGATATTGACGCTTCCTCCCCGACTGATTCCTGAATCCCCAGTATCGTGTGAAGCGGATTATCTGATCGTCGCCGGCGCTGGTCATCATATGCCCCGCTCTCTCCGGTAATAACCAGCCGATGACCCGATCCAACATATTTTTTTATCTCAGATAATTCCTGTTCCCCAAGGCATTTCACATCCGGTAGAATGAGAACTTCCCCACTGAAATGATTCAATGTTCGGGGGGTAACAATCTGAAATTCCAAATGGGACTGTAGCAGCAGGTACATCATTCCGCGGTATGAAGGAATAAATTCATCCGCAAAATAATTGCGGGTTTTCTGTGAAAAATAAATACCGATAGGTTTAATCGGATGGCGCGGCATATAGAATGACTTCTCATGTTCACTGATCCATTTGAAAATCCGTTTACGTGCCTTATAATCATTGGATCCGGACATCACATGATTAGCGGCATCCCAGCAGTTCGTTCCGGCCATCAGCTGGGACATCATCAGGTTTTCCATGGCATCAGCCGCACTGATTTTTTCATGATTTTCCCAGGAGTATGTCAGCATCCATGAAGCCTTACCCTCTGCAAAAGCCCGAAACGAATACATGCCGGTCATGAAAGCAAACCAATCGACCGGATTGCGGTCAGCAGATTTATATCCACCGGCACTGTATTCGTGAGCAACCACGTCCACCACCTGGTACATTTCATAAACATCCGCCCCCACCCGAACAGCGGCTTCTTCAATACCGGGATAGATTTCTGCAATGGTAACAAAATCGGGATTTACTGACCGGCCATTTTCTGCGACCTCCTCCATAAACTCAGTGAGTGTTCTAATGCGAAAATCTACCCATTTTATGAATCCCGGATCGTTGAAATCTCCCAGTTTGATATCGGTCCGGGCATTCAATCCGGTAACAGCCTTAAATGCAGCCAGGGTGTAATTATCAAAACTAGCCCATGAATCTTCCCACCCGTCAAAATGAGTCATCCAGTAGGGAATATCCACAAACACCCCATCCATACCAGTGGCGGCAATCTGGCGGATCCGCCCCATAAAAATTTCCCGCCACTCCATGGCGTAGGGAGAAATCCATACATCCTCATCGCCTTCATCAATCCAGAATGCCGTCCCACCACCAAAAACCGCGGGATTTCCAGCAATATCCCGTTGCAACCAGTCCGGATGATCTTTGTAAAAAGTATGTTCTTTCTGATCAGCGTTTGCGGTAATCGTCTCCAGACCCTCGGTATATATAAAAACTTTGTTACCCAGTGCATGGGCTTTTTCGGCCATAATCCTCATGGCTTCCAGTTTTTCTTCTGGTTGAAGAAAGCTTTCATAATATCCGGTAAGACTGTTATCCGTCTCAATTCCAAAAACATGCGTTTCTCTGACACTTTCTATGATCTGATCGGTATTGTCCATGTTCAATCCATGTCCCGCAATCCGCACAAAATGGGTCCAGTTCTGAGATCCCTCTGTGTTCTGACCGAATGCACTGAAAATGCAACTCAGAAGGATAATAATCAGACCTGTCCTAAATAATGTTATCATAATTGTTCCCTTTTCTTATTATTCAAAAACCAAAACACCAAATTTTTCAAATTCATGAAATCGTTTTTCAATGGGCTGCCAGGCCCAATAATTATATTGACCATTATCATAATCGCAGCGATAAAAATTTGCACGCCAGTTACTTCCTGATACCGGGGGTACATTGGTCAATGGTTTAAGCAGCTCATAAGGAATAAAAATTTCAGCCATCCATCCATCAACGACTGCTCCGGATTTAAGCTCGCCGCCAATCGCACTGGTTAAATGATTTACTCGACGATCCTGCTCATAATGCCAGGGTCGCCATCCCCAAAATTGTCCATCCAGATTGGGAATCAGCAGCACCAATTCTCTATTTAAGGGAGATATTTCATATTCAAAATAAACGGGATACGATTCATCCGGCCAGAGAAAGATTTCAACAACATCCTCCAGCCACAAGTCGGCGAAGTCCGTCTCGATTGTAGCACTAATCAGCTGGTCTTCGCATTTAAACAGAAAATAGAGCCCTGTCCGGGAATACAGACATTTCAGTTGGGTTTGCATATCGATATTCCCCGAGCTTCGTACCTGAATTGTATACCACTCGGTTTTCTCCCAATTCAGAGCCTCACCCTTTCCATTGATCGCAAAATCGATTGTGCTCCTGACTGTGATTTCCATTGTATTAACTTCTCCCTGAGAAAACAATATTCTTGGCAACATACACCAGATAACAATGTAGAATTTTATCAGAATTATTTTCATGATTTACCGGGCAATTTGTGTATTTCAATGCATCTAAAATTCTATCAATCGCATATATTCATGAACACAAATTTCCAGAATAGATTTATCTCAGATTCGGATTCAGCGTTAAGGATCCATCCGAATTGGTTTTCTGGTGACAGGCCCAGTTCACAGGATAACGGGCACCCTTCACCTCAAGTTCGGCTTTTACTTTTAAGCCTTTCCACTCCGTACCTTTCGGTAACAGAAACATA
>CP070707.1:526576-531353 GCA_020350205.1 bacterium | reverse complement strand
GTTTACTCCCGATCGCCTTTCCTTTTTTTTAAAATACCATTGAGAGAATATCTACAAAACTGATACGAATTGATCTCACATCTTAAGTATTTAACTGGCTCCCGCCAGATGATCCAGTACACGTGTAACTTTTTAGTTACCAGAATTTTACTCAGCTTTTCCTGCTCTTAAAACTCGTTTTGAAATAAAGATTTTTATTTTTATAATGCATTCAGAGTTTATAATCAGTGGGATGAGGATATTGCTGCATGTTTTCCTTCTTCCGGAATAATTTTCCTCCTAAAATTGGATTTTGGGTCGGTCTGCTGGTTTTGTTCATCACCCAGCTTATCCCGGCAACGGCTGAATTTTCTGTTGAACAAAAAAGAATGCTTGCTATCACATTGCTCATGGCAATCTGGTGGATGACGGAAGCTTTGCCGCTGGGGATAACCGCTCTTCTTCCTCTGATTCTTTATCCCTTATTTGGGATCATGAAATCCAGTGCAGTTGCTCCCCATTATATGGATCATCTGGTCTTTTTATTCCTGGGAGGATTTTTAATTGCCATTGCATTACAGGAGTGGCAACTTCATCGCAGATTTGCACTTTTTATTCTTTCGGTTCTAGGGATTAATCATCGTAATATTGTTCTGGCATTCATGTTCGTCTCTGCTAGCCTTTCCATGTGGATAAGTAATACTGCCACAGCAATTATGATGTTACCCATCGCTGTTGCAGTAATTCGTCAAATGGAAGAAAAACTCGAAAATCATAGTTTGTTTGCCTCGGTCATTTTATTGGGAATTGCATATAGCTGCAGTATAGGGGGAATTGCTACTTTAATCGGGACACCACCCAATATAATTTTTTCAGGCATCTTTCAAAAATTTTTTCCTGAAAATCCAACGATCTCTTTTGTACACTGGATGACCTATATGTTACCGCTGTCTCTGATATTGTTTTTTGTAATCTGGGGGTATCTGTCTTTCATAATACTGCGAAAACGAGATCTGCCCCAACTGCAGTCACGAGAATATTTCCGAAATCAGTATAAAGCGCTTGGGGATTTATCGGTGCCTCAGAAAAGGGTATTAGGAATTTTTCTGTCCACGGCTGTACTCTGGATATTCCGTTCAGATATCCAGACTGGATTTGCCACAATTCCTGGTTGGCCCAGGATTTTTAATCTACAGAATCAAATCCAGGACAGTACAATTGCTATCGGAATGGCAGTTCTCCTGTTTATTGTGCAGGTTTCACAGAATTCGGGTAAACGAGGACTCCTGCAACTTAAGAATCTATTTGAGGTACCGTGGGATATTTTACTCCTCTTTGGAGGAGGATTTGCACTCGCCAGTGGAATTCAAGAGACCGGTCTGGGAGCAGTTCTAGGTCAACAACTGGAGTTTTTAGGGCAGTTACCCAGCTGGCTTATGTTATTTTTACTAACCCTAACCATTACCTTTCTAACTGAACTCACTTCCAACACCGCCGTTGCTACCACAATATTACCGGTTGCTGCAGCCCTTTCCATTCAACTGGGGACAGATCCCATGTTGATTATGTTGCCGGTTACGATTGCGAGTTCCTGTGCCTTTATGCTACCGGTGGCAACTCCTCCGAATGCGATTATTTTTGGCTCCCGCTATGTTCCCATATCGAGGATGGTAACAATTGGTTTCGCCCTTAACCTTCTGGTTGCGGTTTGTATTAGTGTGTATTTTTATTTTCTACTGGCTTGAAACCCTGGATTTGCTAACGGTGGATAAAGACTTTGTAAACCATTTTTCGAAGTCGGGTAGGATTAATCGGCTTTGGAAGTACGTATTTGATTTTTCGCTTTTTTAACAGTCCAACCAGTTCTTTATTTAATTTACCTGAGATGACCAAAATAGGAAGATCTAAATTCATTTTCTCAAGTTTTGAAATCAGTTCGATTCCATCAAATTTTGGCATAATAAGATCGGTAATCAGGAGATCAAACTTATCCTGAAGTAATTTCTGCAATGCTTCTTCCCCATTGTAAACCGACATGGTTTGATACCCGTCCTGGGTTAGCAGAATATCAACACTGCGATTTAAATTTTTGTCATCGTCCGCCAATAATATCTTTTTCATCATAGCTCCTGTGAAAAACAGCTGCTATTTTCCTATTGGCAAATTTCTTGCCAAACTGGGGAGGTCAAAAATCCTAAAAAATTGCATTATTTTGGAATAATCGGAAATGGTAAAGCAGGAAGTGTGTACAAATTTTACAGCTTCTTGTCGTCGATTTGATAATCTTCAAGTTTATTGTATAAGGAACGCCTGGTAATCCCCAGTATCTCAGCCGCTTTTAATTTGTTACCTCTCACGGCTTGCAGGGTTTGAATAATCATCGTTTTTTCAACTTCAGATAGGGGAGTGCCAGCCCTGATACTGATAATTTCCGTTCCGACCTTATTCTGAGTCAATTCTGCAGGAAGATGTTTAGTTTCGATCACCGAATCTGCAGCTAACACGGCGCGGAGTAAAACATTTCGCAGCTCTCTTACATTACCCGGCCAACTGTAGTTCTTTAATATTTGCATGGTATCACCGGACACTTCAACAATCTCTTTTTTTAATTCCAGATTAAAGAGTGTTCTGAAATAGTTAACCAGATAGGGGATATCCTGTTTGCGTTTTCTGAGGGGAGGAAGTTCGATGTTAACCACGTTCAGCCTATAATAAAGATCTTCACGAAATTTTTGTTGTTTTATCAATTCACTTAGATTTTCATTACTGGCGCAGATTATTCTGACCTTTACGCTAATGGATTTGGTACTCCCTACCCGTTCAATCACGCTGGTTTCTAGAACTCTCAGAAGAGAAATCTGAACCGGAATACTCATGGTGCTAATTTCATCCAGAAAAAGCGATCCCTCGTGAGCTTCTTCAAATTTACCTTTTTTATCAGATATGGCCCCCGTAAATGCCCCTTTCAGGTGTCCAAACAGCTCACTGGCGATCAGATCTTTCGGTATTCCCCCGGTATTCACTGCCACAAAGGTGCCGGCATGGCGGGGAGACAGGTCATGAATTGCCCGGGCTACAAGTTCCTTGCCGGTTCCGCTTTCTCCGAGAATCAGCACCGGGATATCGGTTGGGGCCACCTCCTGTATTTTGCGATAGACTTCCTGCATCGGTTTACTCTGACCCACCATATCCTGAAAATGGCGGAATTTTGATATCCTGTCATCCGTTTCCTTGCTGGGTCTTTTATCGGAAATTGTTATACTATCTTCTACAATCTTTAACAGCTTTTGGGGTTCAACGGGTTTTGAAATATAATTCAATGCCCCGGCTTGCATAGCCTCTACGGCATGTTCAATGGATCCGTACCCGGTAATCATAATCACCTTGAGCGTCGGGTATTGCCGATTGATAGTCTTTAAAAATCGCATGCCATCAATGTCTTGCATCTTATAGTCGGTGATGATTAGATCAAATACCTGGTCTTCTAGCAACTCTAAAGCAATTTTTCCGTCTTCAACACCCTGTACCTCATAACCTTCCAATTCTAACAGGTTAATTAACCCATCCCGAAGATTTTCATCATCGTCAATTATAAGTATTCTGTTCTTGTTCATTCACCGCTTCCGATCTAAAATTTGGCTACTTTTGGTACCTCGATGGTAAAGGTTACCCCTTTTTCCTCTGCAGATTCAAAAAACAGTCTTCCCCGCATCTCCTTAATGATCTGTTGTGCCAGCGCCAGACTCACCCCACCACCGTCTTTTTTGGTAGAGTAATAGTAGGTAAATATCCTGGATCGCTCAGCAGCCGGAATACCCGTCCCGCTATCCTGGATTTTAATCACACTTTTATCTTCTTTTTTAAGAGAGATGATGCGCAGCAATCCTTTTTCAGGAATTGACTCGACTGCGTTTATAATGAGATTCAGCAAAACTTGGATAAATTTATCCCTTTTAATATGGACAAAGGGAACATCTTTTTCCAGTTCTAAACGAATTTCAACGCCATTTTCATAACAATACTGCTTCACCAGTTCATAAATTTCTCTCAGAATGCTGTTTACATCTTCATAGGTAGGTTCTTTACTTCCTGAGCGCACCAGTTTGAAGAATTGTTCCATTAATTTGCTTACACGGTCAATTTCAGTATTCAGTATGCGCAAGGATTTGAGAATGCGGTTTTCATTTTCAGGATCCAGCGAGATTGATTGCAGAGAATTTTCCAGAATCTGCCGTTGAATGGCGATGGTACTCATTGGATTACGAATCTCGTGCGCCACGCTCGGACCGATTTTATTGATGGAATTAAATTTGAGACTGCGGTTGAGATGAATTTCTTGCCAGTCTTTTGTGTCGTCTGTTGAAAGAAAGAAATAGTACTGTTCTTTTCCCTTTGTTCCAGCCGATTTTGTTACCTGAAAACGAATCGCACGTATCACTCCTGCCGGGGACTTAATACTTAGGATAGCTTGTTGGGATGGAACAACCTTCATCTCTAGATCATGCAAAAAAGCCTGATACTCCTCCTGCTCACTCAGAAAATTTTGCATTTGACCGGATGGGTCATCCTTTTCGTTCAGTCCCAGCATTCGTAACACTTCCGAATTGCAGGAGAGGATATTAAATTCATGATCCAGTATAATCAGACCGAATGGTATCATAATAAATATAGATTTTTGGGTGATTTATGAATTTTAATCCCTGCACCTGTAACTATTGAATTACACTTCTTATATCGGTATAGTATTGTTAGTTCTTTAATTAAATTTCAATTCAGGTCCAGATATCATTTTAAGGGG
>CP070707.1:521623-526476 GCA_020350205.1 bacterium | reverse complement strand
GACACTCAGGGTCCTGCAGGTACTCTTGGTCTGGGACCAGAATAAACATGAAAAATAGTGCTGATGTAAAGCGACAGGTGAACCATGACTGCAAATTTTAGCAGATTAATTCGGCAAGTTCCAAGTTTATTCCTCATACTCCTGCTTCTGGCAGCGGGCTTATCAGGGCAAGAACCAAATCTTCCCTGGCTCCAGTATCAGCAAGCAGCAACCCTTTATAAGGAAAAAGCATCAACCTCACAAATTTTAGATTTGCTGCGTGAAGTTCAAAGGACAACCAAGGATTCAGTATTGGTAGGACGTTGCATCCTGTTAGCCGCATCATCATTTGAAAGAGATCTGCAATATGATAAAGCGCTGCTGGAATTACAGAAATTCGATCAACCGGGTAAAAATTACCTGGAGACGATGAAAAGTGAAGCCTGGCTCAGAAGTGCCGTTATTTATCTGAAACAGGAAAAAACCAAATCTGCGCGCAAACAATTCAATATGATTTTGAATGGACTCAATAATCAGTTCCTCAAAAATGAAGCCCTGCTGGGCCTGGCATGGATCTATGCGGATGAGAACAAGTGGGAAACTTCCGATTCCCTGTTGTCATTAATAATTTCTGATAGTCGATCAACTAGCAAGGATGAGCGGATTCTCATCCTGAAATCCAGGCAACTCATCGCCACCGGTCAGTATCAGGAGGCAATTGGACTACTTGAAAATACTGAAAGCCAGAGTGGCATGTATTACCTGGCAACAGCCCACGAGCTTGCCGGAAATCGTATCATGGCCGTGAGCGTATACAAAAAACTGCACGATCGTTTTCCAGGGACCCCCGAAGCTCAACTTGCTTTATTCCAGGCTGCTGAAGTATTCATGCGGGCAGAGGATTGGCTGGCTGCACGTTCTGAATTTAAAAGACTTTTACAAAGTGGCCTCGAAAACGCCGATGGCATTCATTTCCGATTGGGTTGGATATATATGAACCTTAAGGAGCTGGAGCAGGCTCTGACAGAATTCAGGTACCCCTCGGCCACTGAAAATGCCGGATATTTCAGATATATGGAAGCCGAATGTTTACGCCGACAGGGAGCAACGGATTCTACCAAACTGGATCAGGCAATTATTCTCTTTCATAATATTGCATCCGTGGACTTGCAATCCCCTCTGGCCCCGCTCGCAAAACTGAAAGCAGGAATGACCGAAATGGAAAAGGGAGACCGCAGCGGTGCCCTGGTGAGTCTACGTCAATTTTTAAGTCTCTATCCCAAAGATGAGCTCTCTCCGGCCGTATATTTTCTGCTGGGGGTTAATGAAAATGAGCGAAATAGTCAAAAATATTTCGACCAGATTATTCAGCAGAATCAGAAAAGTAAATTTTTTGACGTGTCGTATTTCGCCATGCAAAATTTTGATTTTCAGAGGGAGAATTATCAGCAAGTCATCACCCGGAATTTTTCTATCACTAAAAAATCCGGTTCGGAGGAAAAGGACTTCTGGCAACGAGCGAATCACCTTCTGATGGCAGAATCTGCTTATTTTCTGAAACACTATGCACAAGCTGAAGCGGAATATGACCTGGCCATTGCCGAAAAAGAGGATGATCTGGCGGAAAAAGCTCTCATCGGAAAAGCGTGGTGCACTATGCAAACCATGGGTGCGGAAGCTGCCCTGCCCCAATTTAAAAAAATTAGAGACGAATTGCTGGGAGATAATCGAATCCTGGCCGATTACGGTTACGCTACCACACAATTTATGCGTCAGGAATATACCGATGCCATAAAATCTTATCCTGTATCAATCAATACTGATCTGCAACCCGAAATGAAACCGTTAGTCATTCGATCGCTTTTTCGAAGTGCCCAGTGTTACGCCCGGTTACAGTATTATATGCAGGCGATCGAGACGTGGGACAGACTTGCCACAAATTATCCGGAATCCGATCTGGCTGTAGAAGGTCTCTATAATATCGGAGATATCTACTTCAGAGCCGACCATTTTGCAGATGCCGATTCAGTGTATCAACTCATTATCTCTCGCTACCCGGGTCATGCTCTGGCCGTGGAGAGTGCTTTAAAATTAGCCCAATCTTCCTATAACGCAGGAGATTATGAGGGGGCGATTGAACGATATCAGGCATTTATTAACACCTATCCGGATCACGAAAAAAATAAAGAGGCGCTGGAAGGAATCCAATTGAGCTATTATCAGCTGGGCCAGCTGGATCAGGCCTCCGCCACGCTGCAGAAAGTGGTTGAGCAAACCGCCAACTCAGACCTCGCCATCGACGCCCGGTACCGCATTGCAGTGAATCATTATCAGGAAAAAAATTATCAGACTGCCATTGAAGCGTTTAAAGAAATCTTAACCCTCTATCCGAACTCTTCTTATGCTGTGGATGCACAATTTGCTTTATCAAAATGTTATATTGCCGAAGAAAATTACAAATCAGCTTCCGAAGAATTACTCCGCTTTGTACAATATTTCCCCCAGAGTCCCCAGTTACCCGAGGCCCATTTCCTGTTAGGGGTCGGATATTATCAATTGGAAAGTTATCTGTCAGCAATCGACAATTTTAATGAAGTCATCCAGAAGTATCCTGATTCAGAGTTTCATGCTCCCGCATTAAAAAATTCCGCCTGGTGTTATGACCGCTTACAGGAAAGTGATAAAGCATTACAGGCATTTAATACCTACATAAAATTATATCCGGAGACGGAAGATCTAAATCAGATCAAGCTCCAGGTTGCTCGTCTTTTGTTAGACAATGAGCAATCTCAGCAGGCCATTGAAAAATTCAGGGAGCTGCAGAAAATAACCGACATTGAAATTTCCATGGAAGCATGTTACCGATTAGGCATGTTTTACCTGTCCAAAGAACGGGTAAAAGATGCCGAAAGCACCTTTCAGTTGGCAACCCGGACCGACGGAGGGGATAATTATTACCGGTTAAGTTCGCTGGCACAGTTGGCTGCACTCTATGAAAATTCTGGAAATTCGCAAAAAGCAATATCAACCTATGAAATGCTGGCGGCTAGTACCACAGAGGAACGCTGGACGGCAGCGGCACAGGAAAGAATTGAACTTTTACGGCTTCAAAGCAATCAATAGAATATAAACAGATTAAATGTGAAAAATAATAAGGATAACAGTAATTAAGGGAGTTTGAATATGGAATTGAATATTGTTGACACCCTGCGTTCCAGTTTCACGATGATCATTTTAATGGCCTGCTCGGTAGTGGCTCTCACATTCATTTTTGAGCGCTGGCTGTTCTATAAACATACCTCTATTGACGCGGATCGCTTCTATATGAAAATTAAAGAAGCTTTCCGGAATGAAGGTATTGAGAAAGCCATCTCAGTATGTAACAGTTCTCTCTCACCCCTGGCCGCTGTGGTTAAATCCGGTCTGGAGGAATCCGACAAAAATACTCAAGTCGCGGCAGAAATGATGGATGCCATGGCCATTGAACAACGAACAAAACTGGAGAGAAACCTGAGTATCTTGGGAACATTAGGGAATGTTGCTCCTCTTATCGGATTGTTCGGAACGGTGGTCGGAATCATCAGGGCATTTCATTCACTTTCGGTCTCGGGCTCTGCGGGACCTTCAGTCATCTCTGCCGGTATCGCAGAGGCGCTGGTTACCACAGCCGCCGGTTTGGTTGTTGCAGTACCCGCCGTGGTATTCTATAACTATTACCTGAGACGGGTGGAAACCGTAATGAATGAGATTGAATCTGTGAGTAAAAAAGTACTGGTCTTGTTGGGATTTTAACCGGTTGAACGATAGAAGAATTATATATAAAAGCTGAGGAACAGATGCACGGGACTAAATTTACCATGAATGACCGTAATCAGGGGAAAAAAGGCAGAGCAGTTACAGATGTTAATCTAACCTCAATGGTAGATGTCTGTTTAACCCTGGTTATTATTTTTATGGTGTCTTATCCATTAGTCATGCAATCCGGAATTAATGTTTCTACACCCTCGATGAAAAAAGCCAGAACGATGACGGAAGAGACTGAGCTCAAAGCAGAAATTAATCTGAAAGAGGATTACAGCATTGAACTCAATGGACAGGTCATAGATCCTGTTTTATTGTCAGACTCCCTGAGATCTTTAATGAACGCCAGTAAGAACAAACTTGTGGTAGTAAGCGCCGAAGCAAATGTGCTCCATGACCATGTTGTCGCCATACTGGATGAAGCCAAACAGTGTGGTGCCGAGCAACTTTCAATCATTAAAAAGAAACAGGAGGAGCAGAAATAAGATGCTATCGCCCGTCGGAAAAGTCGATATCACACCTTTAGTTGGTGTTGCGCTGATTCTGGTGATTGTATTTATGGTCACCTCTCCCCTTATGATGGCGCCTACAAATCTGGATGTTGATTTACCAAAAGCACGCACCGTTGAGGCAAAATCCGAATCAAATATTACGATTTCTTTTTCCAGTGACAAAATTCTCGCCTTAAATGAAAAGGAAGTCACCCTGGAGCAGTTACAAAACGAATTGAGTAAGATGTTAGAGAAATTTCCCGACCGCCTGGTGGTTGTGCGGGCTGATCGCAATTTAACCCATCAGGAAGTTCTTCATGTTTTAAGTATTGCAAAACGTGCAGGTGCTACTAAAATGGCAGTTGCGACACTGCAGAGAAACCGTGGAAAATTTGATCCGAATACATTCGGTGGTTAAGGAATGAGAGAAAAACTAAACATTCTAGCTAAATTTAATGAGTGGACCCAGGATGGTAGTCCGGTTAAAAGGTTTATTGCACGAACCTGGAAAAATCTGATTCTGGAAGCACAATATCGTCTCTCCAGCAGTTTTTCCTTTTCTGCCATTATTCATGTGTTTCT
>CP070707.1:516634-521523 GCA_020350205.1 bacterium | reverse complement strand
GCGAGCATCAAGCTGCTTTTACTCCGAGACGCGGCAAGCAGGCCAGAAATCCAGGGAATGTCCAGCCCTCCGCCTTAGTCCGGCACAAGGATGTGACGGGGTCGGATTAAAGCACGAGTTATACCGCAATGTTTTGTTGGTTTAGTTTATTAAACTATCTTTACCCCAAATCTCGATCAACGCAGATAGAAATAGTTTATTTAGTTTCTCCCTATCAGGACGTCTATTATTTTTACTAAATTTCTTGTTCTCTAAACGGTTTATTTCCGTTTCAATGAATGTGTTAATGATGGGAATTTGAGGGCCCCAGGAGAGCTCCTCACCTTCTCTTTTACGTTTTAACAGTTTGGCAACTTCTGATTTAAGATCAGCTGATTGAATTATTTTATCTGCTAAAATCTCAAATCCCATAGGAACAGGACCTAATTTACGTTCAATCCACAAACAAGCTAAAATCGGTCGAAGAATATAAAAATACTTCTTTGTCCACACCTGATCACCTCTGAGGTAATCCCTAAAGTTACCCTGTGCCATATGCAGATAGTGATAAAGGCATGCGATTGGAGAGTAAAATTCGGGTATTAATTTCCTCCATCTAGCGACTATCGATGATTTTTCAACATATATGATTCCCGATTGAAGCCATTCCAAAAGTGGTGGATTAGATTTCCTGAATAACTTTAACGCTTTTTTTATATCCCATCCACTCAAATCTATCCGGTCACTAATTGGCCTTTCGATTACATCACGACCTTCATCTATTGATAAATACCATTTAAATGGGTTGATATACAAAAATCTAACATCATAATCACTGTCTGTAGAAGGAAATCCCCATGCTCGACTACCAGATTCACATGCGTAAAAAATATACACGTTTTCTTCTTTCTCAATCTCTGACAATAATTTCTTTATCTTATCACTAATTTCTTGTCGTATCATCTATTCCTTTGTTTTGCGGTATAACGTACAGGGCTTAAGCTGCCTGCGAGCATCAAGCTGCTTTTACTCCGAGACGCGGCAAGCAGGCCAGAAATCCAGGGAACGCCCAGCCCTCCCGCGTTAGTCCGGCACAGGGAAGTGACAGGCCTTCAGTCCGGCACAAGGATGTGACGGGGTCAGCTTGAAATCCGAGTTAGACGCACTATTTTTCTAATGTCTTATGTATCTCTGATTTATATAAAGAAAACTCAAATTCAAAATCAGAAGGCCAAGTTCGCCAGGTAATTTTGTGTCCAGGTTCGTAACCATTTTCATAATACCAATCAGTCCATTTGACATGTTCACCTTCAAGAATAATTCTAACTGCAATAGCCCCACAGCCCAAGTCGCCACATTCTTCGCATACCAATACTGGTACACGTTTAGAATCAAGTTCGGATGGTTTTTCGCCTAAAAATTGAGCAACAATTTCAGTTCGATGTTTTTTTGAAGCAGTACTCCATCCAAGGGGGGATATCTCTGATGGATGAAAACCAAGCCTGCCAGAAAAATGGTGAGATAATGGCTTTCCATCTACATATATATTGAATATAGTACGGTTACCCTTTAACTCTTTAATGGTAGTCAGAACATTCACTGGTAATGTTCTTCCTTAATGTGCGTCTAACGGCTCTGGTATAAGGCGTCGCGCCCAAAAATTATTGTTAACCCATGAATTTTACGAAAATTATCGTACGCGTGTCGCGTCGCCTTAATACCATTGTTAGGTACCGGTTAATGTATTGGTTGTAATATAATTTTCTTCCGAATATGATCACCACTTTTAATTTTCACATTATTTAGTGAATATTTCTGAAAACCTGGTGAAATAAAATCAACATTCCAATACCCGACTGGTATAAGGGTTTTTACAAAAATCCCTTCACGATTTGACATACAGTTTTGAAGTGTATCAATCGGATTGTTTGCTGATCTAAAACTCAATCTTACATTTTTAACTGGTAATCCATCCTTATCATTAATTTGACCTGTCAATATACCTTTTTCAGTAAATGTTGAATCATCACTTCCAACAATTTTTATCCTAAGTGGTAAACTAAATTCAAATGGTCCAATTATATCCTTTATATACCACTTCTGAATATTTTGAATTAAGGCATCCGCAAATTCATTACTATTTGTTTCATTTATTCCAACTGAAGAAGAGGTCATTCGACCATTCTCCCAATGCATTTTAATTTGAATGATGCCATTCAGGTTATGATCCAAATGATGAAAGCGCATTGAAACATCATGAATATCATCGAAATTTTTTCTTAAGTGACTAATCAACAAAGAAGTGTATACAGAATCATAATTTGTGGTATTTTGTTCAGAACCTTGACCTTTTGAAATATCAGATACAGTAAATATTGTACTGAAAATTATTAACAAAATTGCGAATGCTCGGTTAATCATTTTTAATCCTTTTAAAAGAAGGTTTATATAAAAAACTATTGATATGCCATTCAACTATCATTCCTGAATATGGTTTACCAACGGTACCTGACGAATAAAATCACTTGCCGCGAAGCGGTCACGTGCATTTTGATGTTAGCATTAAAAATATTTCGCAAATAATAATTTTCTTTCTTTCATTTATTGTTAGCCATCTCTAGTTTTTTTAAATATTGTCTTGCTCTAATATTATGCGGATTATCTTCTAAAAATTTATCGAAATTCTGTATAGCTAATTCTTTTTCCCCTTTCTGCATGTAAGCTTTTCCAAGTGTATAATAAGAATAATCACCATTAGGAAAAAGATTTAACCACATTTTAAAAATTTCAATTGCGAGATCGTTATTCCCCTGTTGTATTGCTCTCCAACCGAAATACCATAAATTGTCCCAATCAAATTTATATCTTATTTCTTCATTTTCTTTGAGATAAACAAATTGTTTGATCGCCTCCCCAATTCCCTTTTCCAGTAATGTTTTCTTGAAAATCTGAGATACCGGTGGTTTTACTTCATCCGGTTTTAAGCCAAGTAAAACATTAACAATATTCATAGAAACATCACTACATGGAAAATGCTCACAATTGCTCATGGCAATTACTGTGAGGGAATCTTCAGGTAAAACTATAAAATAGCTATTGAAACCAATATCATTGCCGCTAGAAATAACTATTTTGTGTCCTTTAAATTTCCCAGATGACCAGCCCAAGCCTTCGCTCCATATCTTTTCATAGGTTAAGGAATCCAGAATTTGATAACCCTTATAATATCCGTTGTTCAGAGTAGCAAGGGAATATTTGACCATATCCAAGATATTTGAATGAAGAGTAGAGCTCGCTGCATGGCTTCTATTATACGGATAGATCGAACTAACCATATTGTTCAGATTTCTGGTGTCAAAAATATGGGGACTGGTTGCCAACTCTTGTGTAACCTTTTTCTTCAAAAAAGTCGTGTTGTTCATTTCCACCGGTTTAAATATATTTTCTTCCATATACGTTTCAAAGGCTAAACCGGTCACCTTTAAAATTAGATCTGCCAGAATATCGTAAGCTAAATTACTATATCTGCGTTTTTCACCGGGATTAAATAGCAGTTTTCTATTCGAAAGACTTCTAACAAATCTTTCAGCTGCAAGTGAATCATACTGTGGATTTTCCCAATCGTAATCTTCTTCATCCTCGACATCTGGAATACCCGATTTGTGAGATATTATATGTCTAACTGTAATTTTTTTATACCTTTCATCATCAAGTTTGAAATAGGGTAAATAAGACACAATTGGTCTATCAAGCTCTAATTTATTTTTTTCGACTAATTGCATAATAGCTACTGATACAAAGGATTTTGATATTGAAGCCATGTGAAATACAGAATTAATAGAAATAGGAGCTTTAGTAAATATGTTTCTGCTGCCAAAACCCTTTGCATAAATTAGGTTTCCATCCTCTAGTATCCCAATGGCGAATCCCGTTGGCTCATATTTCTCATCATATACATGAATTAATGAATCCAATGTTTCGTAATGAGGATTATCAACAATCATTATCTCATTTGAATCATCTTGTCTAACACAGAATGTGGCGATGAAAATTATCAGTATGAAATAAGTGAATAAATTTTTCATTATGACTCTACCTCTTATCTATTGAAGAAATTTCATTGTTCTAAATTTTAACGGTAGAACTAAGCCGCCGTAGCGTGGGCCGGACTTTGCCGTTATTCGTCACCTGCGGTGACTCATTAGCCCGCTTCGCTCGGTTCCGCAAAGGGCGTGACACGCGTAAGCGGTCGGCTTTAGTGAATTGTTAGGCTGGCATACCATCAAAATATCTAGCCTGTTTGCCCTATTCATTAGATCTTGTTCGTTTAACTAAGCCTCCTCCAAATATTAAACCGATACCAACTCCAATAGCTATTCCAATTGCGATACTATTCAATGCTACGCCCAATGCTATACCTACTCCTACACCAATGGCAATAGCGGCACCTAACTTAGTATAGGATTGCTTGTTCGATTGATTGTCTTCAGACTTCAAATTCATCCTCCATAATTATCTATTTACCTTTTTTACTCAGCGTAACGGTTTGCGTTACCTGCAGGTAGGCGGGACGATACAAAGCTGATTTGACGGAAAATATTCGAGCACAGACTTACTCCTTTTGGCGGTGTGAATCCACCTGTCGGGTGAACGCATTGTTGGGCGCATTTTTTTTTGCGGCATCGACCAGAACATTATCTCACATCAACACAGATCTCCTAGTAAATTCCTGGAAACAACCGATAACGCACACGTCGCGCATATTCCTGATACCCTGGCAACTCTTCCTGCAGCGTTTGGTCTTCCAGTGCGGTTCTGATCATTGCTATGACCAGCGCTACAGCTGCTGGTATAATTGCCCACCAGGAGCTTAAAGCCAGCACAATTCCTAGCAGTGGCAGAATATTTCC
>CP070707.1:511622-516534 GCA_020350205.1 bacterium | reverse complement strand
GGCCTAACTTTTGATCCGCTTAGCGCGGCAGAAAGTGCGGCAGATTTGACAATCTCATTGTTGTTGAATTCTGAACGGGCTGCCCGTCTGGTGGAATATCATAGTAGAGATGAACGGTACCCCGGTTTTACAGATATTATAAACCGATTGATTGATATTGGCTGGAAGACATCCGATACCAGTGCCTATCACAGCGAGATCAGGCGAGTGGTAGCAAATCTGATTTTAGATCAATTAATGGCTTTAACACTGCAGGAAGAATCAAGTTCGCAGGTAAAGGCGATTGCGTATGACCAGGTGATAAACCTGCGGGATTGGCTTCGATCAGTGTTTGAGAAAGAAAAAGCTACCGAACAAAAGGCCTTTTATAGGTGGACGTTAATGAAAATTGAAAAATTTGAAAAAAATCCCGCTCAATCTGAAATTCCCGCTGCTGCAAAGCGACCGGATGGTCCACCCATTGGGATGCAGCAGGACGAATGCGGTTTTGGATATTAGATCAGGATCAATTCGGTCTGAAAACAGATATTTTTGAATTGATAGAATAAGTTAATCGGGAGAAAGGACACGTCTCCTAAAAAACCCGCCTTCCTCCGGAACTCTTGGTCATTTTTATGTCGCGCAGAGCGGGTTCTTTAATATGAATTTCGAAGGTAAAAAAGCTGTAACCCTGAGGATTCGGTCCCCAGGCGAAGGACATTTCCCAACAATGCAGATCCCGATATATATTGAAACTCTGGTAGTTCAGAATTTTATCTTTCAGATTGATGCTGGCTGAATACTGAATACGCCAGTTGCGGGTAATTTCCAGCCGCGCAGCGACATTCATATCAAATCTTTTGCGGGTATTGTTTACATCATTTTTATCGATGCTATAAGTAAAATTGGTTGTCAGGTCCCAGGGAAGATTGAATTTTTTCAGACCTTCGGTAATTGCATCGGTGGTATTATCAACAATTTCAAGACTGTCACTGTCGCTTTGTAGGGTGGTATCTGGCTGTGCACTTTTCTCCTGGTCAGGTGGAGGAGGTGCAAGGTGAAAACGGGCATTCATTTGGACATTGAGCAGGCGGGGTAAAGCAAATCCATCACTCCAGACGTACTCGTTCCGATTTCCCCTTCCTGAACCGGTGGGCTTGTAAAAAGAATGGTTAGCGCTCACACTAAAGTCGAGATCCTTGCTGGCACTGGCTCGCATACTCGTGTTAAGATTGCTCCATTTCAGGCTGTCTGCTATAAAATTATGGGAAGTACCAAAATTTAGATTAAACAGGTCGATTTTTTTTTCTTCCCCGTCCCGAATCATTTTACCCTGAAACAGATTAGCGACGGAAATGTTCATTCGCCGGGAATCGGATGTGGGCGTTCCGCCAAAAGCATTTGCTGCGAAACGATCATATGGTCGGGTTGGTCGTCCCAGTGTATCTGTAAAAGTCTGAACATATCCGTACCCGCTTTTGGTAAAATCTGGACTGAAAGTAAAACTGATATTCGGGTCCATTTTGTGGCGGATGGATTGAAGCGGAATCAGCGGAAGTTCAAATAAACCGTAAATTGTGGTTGAGGCACCCAGATTCATGTTAAAGGTATGCCGGGCGCGAAATTCATTAATGGTGTCTGCTACCACCGAGTTGGTTGCTTCATCAAAGCTATAATCCAGATATCGGGGAACCCAAAGTTCTTCAAACTGAATATTTTGATTATATTTAAAATACTTGAGAATTTTACTGTTAAATGCCAGCCCCGCCCGGTGTTGCCAGCCGTAGCTCTGATCCCGTCGGATAATTTCAACAGAATCCCGTTCCTCCACCCGTTTATATCCACTGGACACAAAATTGCTGTTATACGCATAAGTAATATCATGGTACCATTTTCTTTTAACGGATTTCTTTGCATCAAAATTGAATATATTGGATTGGGTGTGGCTGAAAGATAGTCGAGGCAGGGTGTAGTCGATATTTCCCGATTGTAAATTTTCAGTACGACTGACGCTTGCGTTAAATGAGTTTTTTGAAGAAGGCCAGCGTTTAGAAAAAGTCGCATCGGTTGTCAAAACCTGGTTCAAACGATCATTCTGGTTATGAGAATACTGTTGTAAAAATTGTTGATCGCTGACAAAGGACCCCCTGGCGTTGAAATTGGTAGTTTCATTCAAGATATGGCTATGAGCAAAGTCAACACTCCAGCGCTGTACTTTCTGACCGGTAGTAACATCCTTTGGTGCATATTTAGCATTTACGTTTCCATTAAACTTGTATCGTTTATTGTATCGCAGTTCGCCTTCATAGGTCACGCCGGTACGCTCAAAAAAGTTCATCAGCAGGGTGGCATCCCAGTAATCGGAAGCTGCCCAGTAATAACCGAAGTCGCGTAGTGAATTTCCCCCGTAACTGGAATTGCTGAATTTGGGTATAATGAGTCCTGACCGTCGTCCCCGTTCCATTGGGAAAACCCCGAATGGAATAGCCAGAATAGGTACATCAGCAATATACATGATGATCGGTTTCGCCATAGCCCGCTTGCCGGTGATAATGCGCATTTGATAACTTTTATAATAAAAATGCGGATCTTCAATACTGTCACAACTGGTAAAATATCCGTCTTTAACCAGCAGAGTTTTCTGTCCCAATTTTTTGATGGCTTCACCTTCATAATATCCTGGCGGCATCTCTGTTCTTCCCCGCCGTACCTTTCCCCGCTGGGTTTTAAAGTTATATTCCAATTCTATTCCATGAATTGGCTGATTTCCCCCTTCCTGAAAAACGGGTAACTGGGAGTAAATGGAATTACCGAGCGAATCGGTGCTGTCCACAATTCCGGTTGCTCGCATAAAATTGTTTTCCCAATCAATGAAAACTTCACCTGCCTCCAGTTGCATACTCTGATATTCGATGCGTACATTTCTTCTCAGGTAGGACTTCTTGCCATCTACGGAAAATGATATATTCTCAGCGGTATATTTAACAGGACCTTCGATATCGGATTTCTTCTTTTGAATGGAATCTGCGGCAATAGACTCTCGGGTTGTATCTACGGCAGTGCTGTATTCCTCCTGTGCCTGCACCGTCCGAAGAATTGACAATCCAAGAAGAATGATTAAAAATTGAGCAAGCGGGATTTTCAAACCATCGATCCATTAATGATAATGACTCCGGTAAAATAACCACCTCTTTCATTATACGCCATTTAAATGTGAAAAGTTAAGGAAGCTTTTAAGAAATACCCCTCCTGCCCCTGAGAGGAGGAGGGAGTGAGGGAAAACTTATTGAGAAGGTGGATTTATCCGGTTTTTAATACTAATTCATGCAATTTCATCAGTCGTTTCCGAAGCGAGTATGAAGTCAATCTGATTAAGTTCTGTATTGACATTTTTTACCTGAATAGTTACTTCATTACCTAATCTGAAGACACGCCCATTCTCTTTTCCAATGAGTGAATAGGTCTTTTCATCGAACAGGTAGTAATCGTCTGATAAATCTTCGATGCGTATAAATCCCTCAATTAAGTAGGGAATGATTTCAATAAAAATCCCATAGGCAGTTACTCCGGAAATTAAACCGTTAAATGTTTCGCCCAGGTGATCAGAGATCCATTC
Organism: bacterium; assembly: GCA_020350205.1. Classification (GTDB taxonomy): domain Bacteria; phylum Calditrichota; class Calditrichia; order RBG-13-44-9; family RBG-13-44-9; genus RQOF01. The sequence goes on along the minus strand of CP070707.1, from coordinate 512,939 downwards.
AACTTGTTTTATTTTTATACTTTCCCGTTCTGCTTCCAGGGCAACACGTTCTCTATCCGAACTCTGTTCGCATATTTTTTTAAGGTTGATTTTGAATGCTTTGGATCTTTCCTGTTGGTGATCGTGGCTGTATTCTTTCAGCAGCCGATGCACGGCAAGATCCGGGTAACGACGAATAGGGGAGGTAAAATGCGTGTAATCACGAAATGCCAGGCCGAAATGCCCAATATTCTGGGTGGAATAATTGGCTTTCATCATCGTTCGTAAAGCGACTTCTTTAATCAGAACATCATCTTTTGTCCCCAGTACCCGATTCATTATCTCCTGAAACTGCTTGGGTGTGACCTCCTGCGGAATTTTGACCGGGTGTCCCAGGGCCTGTAGAAAATTTTCAAATTTGCTGACTTTTTCAACATCTGGTCTTTCATGAATTCTGTAGATAAAAGGCAGCTTCTTTTCTTTAACTGCGATATTGTCGATATGCTTCGCCACTGTTTTATTGGCCATAAGCATGAATTCCTCGATGAGTTCATGGCTTTGTAAGCGTTCAATGGGGATAATTTCTATAGGTTTACCACTTTCATCCATTACAAAACGGACTTCGGGTGTCTCGAAGTCGATGCTTCCCTGCTGAAGTCTGATTTTGCGCAATTTCTGACTGAAATCCCGCATTTCTTTTAAGGTTCGGGCGAACTCATCTTTTGCACCCGCTTGATCAATAATACCCTGGGCCTCCTCATAAGAGAATCGTTTTTTGCTCTGTATAACGGAGGGCTTGATTTGATAACTGATAACATTTCCTTGCTGATCGATCTCCATAAGACAACTATAGGTGAGTTTGGGGACGCCCGGTTGCAGACTGCAGAGTTCATTAGAGAGGTGTTCCGGAAGCATGGGAATCACCCGGTCCACCAGGTAAATGCTGGTTCCCCGGCTGAGAGCTTCTCTATCGATATCCGAACCTGGCGGGACAAAATGGCTGACATCAGCGATATGTACGCCCAGAAGAAAATTATCTGAGGGTGTCCGCGTAAGCGAAACAGCATCATCAAAATCTTTGGCATCGACAGGATCTATGGTAAAAATTAACTCATTGCGCAGATCAAGGCGGTCTTTCAGAATCTCTGGGGTAATTTTAAACTGAATCCTGCGGGCGCTTCTTTCTAACTTTTCCGAAAAACCTAGTGACAATTCAAATCCCTTAATGACACTTACAATATCAACACCGGGTTCGTGTGGGAATCCCAGAATCTCAATGATCTGTCCTTCTGGGTTTAAGGAAGCGGTATCCCATTTAAGAAATTCAACCACCACTTT
>CP070707.1:506504-511522 GCA_020350205.1 bacterium | reverse complement strand
ATCCCGACCTCGGTTCACTTACGCTCACTCAGTGGAAACAAAAATTTTAGGGTTATTGAACAGAATTTTGAATACGATCTGATCAGTTCAGATAAAATTCTGGAAAAATATATTGATCACCCGATTGAGATTGTTATGGAGAGTGGGGAGTTGGTGAAAGGCATTCTATTGAGTAAATCCGGAGGAAGCCTGGTCCTTAAAACCGACAACGGGATTAAGATATTGCCCTGGAATGACCAGATGAGTGTGAATGTGAAAGAACTCCCGGAAGGTTTGATCACTCGTCCTACCCTTATCTGGGAACTGGGTGGTATCAAGGAAGGGAATGAAAAACTGGAAGTTAGCTATCTGACAGGCGGGATGAGCTGGCAGGCCGAATATGTGGGGGTTCTGAATGAAGCCGGATCCAGTATTAACCTGGACGCCTGGGTCTCCGTGGATAATCGCTGTGGTGCAACTTACAAAGAAGCACATCTCAAGCTGGTGGCCGGGGATATTCACCGGGCGCCAAAACCTCAACCGTTTCAAAGAAGGGCAATGGAAGAATCATTAATGGCCATGGCCGCCGAAGATAAGGGTTTTGAAGAGAGAGAATTTTTTGAATACCATATATATGAACTGGATCGTGTAACGACCATTCGGGACAATCAGATTAAGCAGATTGCTCTTTTCCCGCCGGCCACGGTAAGCAGTGAGAAAAAATTCTATTACAATGCCCAGCGCGATGCGAAAAAAGTGGAAGTGAGAGTGCTATTTAAAAATGAAGAAAAGACCGGTCTGGGCAAACCGTTACCGGCAGGTGTCTTTAGAATTTACCAGAAAGACAAGGAAAGTCTGGAATTTATAGGAGAGGACCGGATCGACCACACCCCGCGCAACGAAGAAGTGAAGATTACGGTGGGCAATGCTTTTGATCTGATCGGGGAGAAGAATATTGTAGATCGTCAGAAAGTTTCCAAACGCTCCGAACGGCAAAAGATAGAAATTGAACTGCGCAATAACAAGCAAAGTGACAACGTCACCATTATTGTGGAGGAGGCATTTTATTCCCGGGAATGGAAGATTGAAGAATCCAATTTTCCGTATGTGAAAAAGACTGCCCAGAATGTTGAATTCAGTATTCCGGTAAAAGCGAACGATAAAACGAATCTGAGTTATACAATTTTATATTCCTGGTAATCAAATTCATGAAAGAAAAATTTCCGCTTAGTTTTCGGATCATTCAGCAAATTAAAGCTCAGGAGTATGAAAGATTTTTCTCTCAGCTCCCCGATTTTGAGCTTTATATGAATCACCTGGGTGAAGTGCGCTGGATGAAGTCAGGCGAAGCTTTAAAACAGCATGAATTTTTCAGTTATTCTTACTCGGCCTGGGACCGCTTGAAAAAACATTTCCGGTTATCGCGAAAATTTTCGCTGACCGGTATGAATCCCGCTGAGAGAGAGCTCCGACTTCACTTTCGGAAATATTTGGCTGAAAAGTACCTGCCAGAGAAAAAGTCACCCAAGAATACCGAATTCCCCACAGAATCCCGCTATGCCCTGAATTTTGAAGAACTTGAAAATATTCCAATTTCACTGGATTTTGGGCATGAGGAAATCTGGAAAAAAGCAGGAATTCTGGGCGTGTTTGTCTTTACATTGTTGATAATTACCACTTTCATATTGTGGCGTGGAAGTGAAAAAGTGAACGGTCAATTATTGGTTCGAACCAGTGGTACGGATGGCCGGGTTTATCTTGATGGTACGAATTTTTTAGGTTACTCCAATAAAGTCATTAGCAGAGTCCCGCTGGGTTTGCATCGGATCTCGGTGACTAAAAGAGGCTACTCCAGTAATCCCCGACATTATGAGGTTGAAATTTTATCTGATTCTCTGGTCATTATTGAATTTCAGCTTGTGCCAGCCGAAAGTGAATTTAACGGCTACGTCAAAATTATTTCTAAATTTAAAGATACCAAGGTATTTCTTGACGATCGGTATTACGGTGATCTGCTGGATACGAATATTTTTGCAATGAGTCCGGGAGTGTATAAAATCGGGGTGCGTAAGGACGGCTATCTGAGTGTTCCTCCGGAACGTGAAGTTGAAGTGAAATCCGGTGATACCCTGGTCTATAATGTTCAGCAGGTGCCGGTACATACGACGCCAGGGAATTTAGCAACCACTTATTCTGAAAACATTGGCAGTCTGGAAGTATTATCCAACGTAAAGGGAGCTCGAATTGTCCTAAATGGACGAAATACCAACGAAACCACGGATCACATTTTTACTCAGCTGCCCATCGGGAATTACTCTGTAACGGTGGAAAAAGATGGATACGGGATCGAGCCACCATCGCGCTCTATTACACTGTCCCGCAGTGATCCTGCAGGAAACGCACGATTTACCCTGGTACCGGAGATGGAAAAGGTCAGTATCCGGACCATTCCGGAAAGGGGAAAAATATTTGTAGATGAGAAATTAACCGCAACCGGGCGATTTGAAGATATGCTTCCCATAGGGAAACACCGGATTTCCTTTGGCGATCTGGAAAATTATATCAAACCTAAATCTCGTGAAATTGAAGTTAAGGCGGGATCCCCGGTCACCGTTGCTGTCAATTACTTCCCGCAGGTCCAGATCAGTGCATCCGTTAATAGCCTGGGAAATATGATCGATTCTAACTGTCAGGTACTTACCGGATATACTTTTAAGGATCGGGCATTTACAGCCAGCCAGGAAGGCGGACCCTCGATTGAGTTTCTGGATAAAGTGAAGAATTATTTTTGGAAACTGGGTTTTGCCTTTCCATACCGTAATCCCAAGGGGAATGATGCCCTTAAAATTGAATTTGAACTGCCCCGTAATTTGGACTACGATCAAAAATTTACCTTCAGGTTATTTGCCGCCAGTTCCAAGGAAAAATATCCGTTGTCCCTGTCCAGTAACGTGGATATTGAAATTAAGTTTAATAATAATGTCTTGAGCTATTATTACACTCCCAAATACATTGAGGATTTAGCGGAGGTGGAATTGACGGAATGGGATGTTTCCTCTTATGTCAGAGGTGGATTAAATACTCTGGAAATTTCGACCACGGATAAGAACAATACTTATTATTACGTAAAAAAAATTGAGATCTTTAATTAAGGGTATCGGTATCCTGATCTCGACCTGGCTCATTACGTCTCGGTAGTGTTGATCATTTAGAAAAAATATAAAAATCTTGAAGAAGATCTGAATTTACAGTACCTCGATTACCTTAACCGTTTATTTCTGGTTTAAAGCACAGTCAGATTCCGAGTATTAAAAAGGATTGATCAGAACCACCACATGGACCATCATGGATTTATTTTCCGATCATAAAAATAATTTGTCTGAGGCTCAGCGCTTTACTCCTCTTGCAGAAAGATGTCGACCCCGTACATTGGCCGATTTTGTCGGTCATGAGGAAATTTTAGGTGAGGGTACAATTCTTCGCAAGGAGATTGAGAATTCTCAGGTACGGTCCATGATACTTTGGGGTCCTGCCGGCGTGGGGAAAACGACCCTGGCCGGTATCATTGCCAGACAGGTAAATGCTGAATTTCGGGGTATAAGTGCGATTGCTGCCGGAGTAAAGGAAGTTAGAAAAATTATTGATGAGGCGGCCCGGTTTCGAAAATATTCCGGAAGAAATACCATTATTTTTATTGATGAAATACATCGCTTTAATAAAGCTCAGCAAGATGCCCTGTTGCAGGCTGTTGAGGAGGGAACCGTTATTCTGGTAGGTGCGACCACCGAGAATCCATCATTTGAAGTTATTTCGCCGTTGCTTTCCCGATCGCATGTTTATCAAATGAAATCACTTTCAGGGGATAAAATCAGACGGATTGTAGAAAGAGCTTTACACAATGATATTATTCTCAAGCAGAAAAGCATTCAAATTGCGGATTGGGATGCTTTACAGCAACTGGCTGATGGAGACGCCCGCCGGGCACTAAACATGCTGGAAAAAGCTCTGGAACTGTTTCCGGAGGGGACAGAAACCTATATGCTGACCAGGGAGGTTTTTCAAAAAGCAGCTATCCGGAAAATTCTGTCGTATGATAAGACGGGTGATTTTCACTACGATCTGGCCTCGGCTTTTATTAAAAGTTTGCGCGGGAGTGATCCGGATGCTGCTGTCTACTGGATGGCCCGGATGTTAGAAGCCGGCGAAGATCCAAAATTTATTGCCCGGAGAATGCTCATACTGGCATCAGAGGATATCGGGAATGCCGATCCTCGGGCCCTGCTGATGGCGACTCAGGCATTTACGGCGGTGACATATATCGGGATGCCTGAAGCTAAAATTATTCTTTCGCAGGTGGCTACCTATCTGGCAGCTGCACCTAAAAGCAACTCCGCCATCATTGCCATTAACGAGGCGATATCTGACGTCAGAGAGTACCCCGAGCTTCCGGTTCCTCCGCATTTGAGAAATGCTCCCACTCGTTTGATGGCCGACTTGGGCTATGGGAAAGATTACCGGTATGCTCATCAATTTGAGGATCATTTTATAAAAGAAAAATATTTACCATCTGAACTTGAAAATCGTATATATTACCAACCCAGTGATCAGGGAGAGGAGGGAGCAATCAGAACCCGATTGGAGAAGCTCTGGGAGGGTGTGAAAAAATATTACTCATCCAATAAGAAGACAAAATAAAAATGTCAACATTTAAAAATAGCATAGCTCGGCTTTATGTCGGTTGGAAGACTTATCTCTCATTCCGGAGACTGTCAAAAGAGGCGGTTCAGTTTCCCATCCTTGCCGGGGAGGTAAAAAATGTACTGGTATTACTTCCCCTTGAGGAGGAATTTATGGATGCGGCACTTACTTTAATGAGACATCTCCGGCAACACTTTACAAAATGGCACTTTATGGTCTTGGATGTCCGAAAGATTCCGCGGGAGCAGCAGGATCGCTATGATCTTCCCTCAGACCAGTTTATTAATGATTTACGGAAGCATGAATTCCAGCTAGTCGTTGATCTTAATTTTCAACCTGAT
>CP070707.1:501373-506404 GCA_020350205.1 bacterium | reverse complement strand
CGCATTCTCAGGTTAAACAATATATGGCAGGTTCATCGTCGTCTTCGCAAAGCGCTGGAATATCTGCAGAAAAAACTGAAAGAAAAGAATATTGATATTTCCGACCTGGAGTAGGGGATGACAGGTCCTTTTGTCTTCCCGGTAGGGAATGCCGCCACGAAGTGGTCCCTTCGGGAGGATCCAGGTATCAGGGATGGATTCTCGACAAAAACATTCGGGAGTGACGGGTTCATTTGTCTCCCCAGCAGGGAATGCTGCCTGCCGCAGGCAGGCGTCAATCCCTGACGGAAAGACAATTCAGGGGGATGACAGTCAGGTACCTCCTTTCAACCCTCCCTTGAAACGTACTGGCCTTTTTGAGTATATTTGTACCCCTCCCTTACAAAGGGAGGGGATAAAAGGGAGGGTTGTATTGTGTAAAATTATAGGGATTCCCGACAAAAACATTCGGGAATGACAAATAAGTGTCTCCCCGGCAGGGAATGCCGCCACGAAGTGGTCCCTTCGGGAGGATCCAGGTATCAGGGATGGATTCCCGACAAAAGCATTCGGGAATGACGGGTTCATTTGTCTTCCCGGCAGGGGATCCAGATGCTAGGGATGATAATCCGGATTTTTCCTGAAATACAGGTGTTAACAACCTCTAAAAATCTGGCGTTTTTATAAAAAATTTAACTTCCTAAAAAAATTCCGCAAAAAATCTTTCTCATGTCCGTTTCTAATTATATAGAGCAAAAAAAGGGGAATCTCGCACATGAAATGTCTCACCCTTTCCCGAGTCATTGCTTACCAGAACGAACTTCTTAGCCCATCGGACAAGGAAGAAATCTCAGAGCACCTGGAATCCTGCCTGGAATGTCGCAAGAAAATGCAGGATTACCAGGCCGCCGCAACTGCATTGCAAAAGGTCTCCTCCGTGAACCCAATGCCGGACAGAAGCAGCTGTTTTCCCGAGGATCGGCTTCTCTTCTATTTAGAAGATCGGTACTCTAAAACGATTCGCCACGAGTATGAACATCATTTTGCCCAATGCCCGCAATGTACCGACCACCTGATTTCACTGGAAGCATTCCTGTATGATCTCAAAACCGCAGGATTACTGTCAGCAAAAAATTCACCTCACTCCCCTCCTATCACTTTGCTGGATCATCTTACAGGCACTATTTTAGATAAAATTAATTCGGTGCGTGGCGCATTCAGAGTTCCCCGGCTGGCCTACCAGCTGGCAGGTTTCACCGTGGTCCTGATTCTTCTGATTTCCCTTCTCGATTATCGCGGAATCATCAAGAACAATTTATTTCCGACCCGCGAACCCTCTTTTATTGAAACACCTGCAACCCTCAATCTGTTATCCCCATCCGATCACAGTCTGGTCAACTCCGCTGAATTACAGTTCAACTGGAGCAGCGTTTCCGAAGCAACCTCCTATACATTTTTGTTACTCGATGACCAGGGAAACATTCTCTGGGAGGAACAGACCACCCGACAGACGCTTTCATTGCCGGCAGAGATTCAACTGCGCACATCCACGCTCTATTTCTGGCAGGTGGAATGTCAGTTTGAATCGGGTGGGTCATTGATTTCTGACATGTCAAGATTCAGTGTAGCGAATAAATAAAAAAGAAATCTTTTCCGGAAGGTGATGTATCGTGAAACGGAATCACCTGAATTTTATTACCTTTTTGTCTGTTATTGTGGTCATTTCCAGTTTACTGCAGTTCTTGGCTCCCGCTCAAAATCTATCCCGGCAGGAGTTTCAGTCCCAGTTGCAGCATTCTCTCGGGGAGCACGACAGCGCAAGCATTCAGCAATTGGTAAAAACACACCGCAGTGAGACCATCCGCTTTATTGAAATACTGCTGGATTCCGGCGCGGTCAAGAAAGCCCGGGGTGACCTTACCTCCGGAGAAGAGGATTGGCATTCCGCCCGGACGGTGGCCGAATATTACCAGCAGATATTCCAGGATAATTTTTATGTGGCCAAAACTGCGCGGTTTGAGCAGTTTAAGCCACCCGCACTGCCGATCAAAGCCCAGATCATTCAGCTGAAAAACGCCTGTCGCGAGGACTTCTATGCCGGGCAATTTCAGCCAGCACTTGAAAAATATCAGCAAGCGCTTGCGCTGGCCCATGATATTTCCGATATCGATGAGCAGGCTGCCCTGCTGGGGAATATCGGATCCTGCCGCTTCTACCTGGGTGAATTCGATAGCGCTCTCGAATATTATCAGCAATCCCTGACCATTCTGGAACAAATCGGTGATCAATGGCGAATCGGTAATCGGCTGGGGAATATCGCCAGTGTGTATAATGATAAAAGCGATTATCCCACCGCCCTGGCCTATTATGAAAAAGCGATTTCCATCCGGAAGAATTTAGGTGATAAGCGCGGACTGGCAGCAGATTATAATAATATGGGGCTGGTGCAGGAGGAAATGGGGGAATACCAGCAGGCAACAACCCACTATCAATATGCACTGGCTCTGAATCAGGAGACTGAGAATACCCGCGGAATCGGAAAGAATCTGGCCAATCTGGCCAATGTCCAGATCAACCTGGGAGATTACACCCGGGCGTTGCAGATCTATCAGCAGGCTATAGCTTTGCGCCAGGAGTTGGGAGATCGCAAAGGAGAAGGAAATGATCTGGGAAATATGGGGATCATTTACCTGAGTCTGGGGGATTATGCACAGGCCCGAACGTATTACCAGGAGGCCCTGAAGATTCACCGGGAGCTGGGCTACCGGGAAGGTGAGGCTTACCAGCTGGGACGCCTGGCTGAAATGCATTTTTATCAGGGGGAATATGCCACGGCAATTGAAACCTACCAGCAGGCACTGGCGATTCATGCTGAAATCGGACATGTGCATGGAGAAGCCGGCTGGCTGGAAGCACTGGGGGGGGTCTATCTGGCGGTAGGAGATTACCAGCGCTCCATTGAAACTCTGGAGCTGGCACTGGAAAAACACCGCAGCATTGGAAATAGGCCCGGAGAAGCCAATACCCTTACCAAGATTGGCAACCATTACCTGAAAGCAGCTGAAAATTCCCGGGCCAGGGATCGATTCGAGAAGGCCCTGAATATTTATAACGATATCGGTGAAAAATGGGGTCAATGTGTCAATCATTCCAACCTGGCTTATCTATACAGTCTGGATGATGATGCTGAAAACGCGGTATCGACCTGGCAAAAAGCCTGGATAATGGCAGGTGAATTGGGTGAAATCCGGCTCGAAGCCTGGATTCAGCTGCAACTGGGAGATTTCTATAGGATGCAGGAGGAGCAAGAGAGGTCCGCTAAAAAATACGAACAGGGCCTGGCTATCCTGGAAGAATTGAACGATCCAGAATTGCGCTGGCAGCTGTATTTCGGGCAGGGGCAACTGTGGGATTCCCGGGGAGATGAAGAGCGCGCCTACTATTCCTACCGCGCGGCCATTAACACGATCGAGGAAATCCGGGGCAAAGCCCGGATTTCAGAACTGAAGGCCGGGGTGGTTCATAATCGCTTCGACGCCTATGAATCCATGATTATGTTGTTGCTCAGGATGGACCGCCCGGAAGAAGCCTTCCAGTATCTGGAACGGAGCCGCTCCCGTAATCTGCTGGATATGCTGGGTAATGGAAAGATCAAAGCGCAGGACTCCCGGACACACCCACAGATAGAAAAAGAGCAGCAGCTTCGCGCTCAGATGACCCAACTGTTTCGCCAGATTACCCTGGAAGCCGAAAAGGAACATCCGAAACAACGGGGTGCCGCTCTCGATAGTTACCGGAAAACCCTTCGCCAGATACAGAATGAGTATCAGCGTTTATTACTGGATCTTAAAGTCCGTAACCCCGAATACGCAGCGATGGTATCGGTTGAGCCAGTGAATTTTTCGGATATCAAGAACCTGTTGCCTGAGGAGACAGTGGTGCTGGAATATCTGGTCACCGAAAATAATACTTTCATTTTTGTGATCTCTTCCGAAGGATTAAAGGTGCTGGTTTCACCGGAGGGGCGTGATAAGATCCGGGGACGGGTAACTCTGTTTCTGGGAACGGCAGTCCGTCATGTGGACCGGGAAAAACTGTCCGAACAGTACTGGGTGGCACCTTTACAGGGGCTGTATGACATTCTGATAGAACCGGTAGAAAAGGACGGTTACCTGAAGAATAAAAACCAGCTCATCATTGTCCCACAGGGATTACTGCATTACTTTCCTTTCCAGGCATTGATTTCAGAATCCCGATCTGAAGAGGGAATAGTCGTGCCCCATTTTCTGATCGAGGATTATATGATAACCACCTTACCGTCCGCCAGTATGCTCCGGTATTGCCGGGAGAAAAATACCCACCGCAAAGAATCCTGTTTACTGATGGCACCGCGGGTATCCCACTTGCCCATGTCCGAGAAAGAGGTCATCACCATTGCTCAGCTCTACGGAACCGGGGCGGAATACTTTTTAAACGAAACGGCTACCGAAAGCCGGGTAAAACAGCAGGGGCAGAGTTATAACATCCTTCATTTTGCCACCACCGCTCATTTCAACGGTCACAATCCCCTCTTTTCCCGACTGGTGCTGGCCGAAAGTGATGTGGATGACGGCAATCTGGAGGTCCATGAGATATTCGGGCTGGATTTACAGGCATATCTGGTGGGACTGAGTGCCTGCCAGACGGCAGTGGGCAGCGGCTATACCGAAACCATTCCCCGGGGGGATGACCTGATCAGTCTGACTCGGGCGTTTATCTATGCCGGTACCCCCAGTGTGGTGGCCAGTCTGTGGGAAGTGGCGGACCCTTCCACCGCCCTGTTGATGGAACGGTTTTATGAGCATCTCAAGATTCACAATAAAGGGGAGGCTCTGGCTATGACGCAGCGGGAGATGATAGCCGGGAAATATGGCAACCGGCAGTCGGGAGAGCATGATTACACCCATCCCTATCACTGGGCCCCATTTGTGCTGGTGGGGGACTGGGAATGAGGACGCAAGAAAACAAGAGGACAAGATACAAGAACCAAGATGCTGGATACCGGAAGAAGCA
>CP070707.1:496151-501273 GCA_020350205.1 bacterium | reverse complement strand
TATTGAGATAGAATCTTAACGCAGGACCAAAGCAATGGTGTAGGGACTCAATTTTGGATGTGGATTTTGATGTTATGTTTGAATGGTCTAACCATGAAACTGTGTTTTTTTTATGAAATTTTTTATGTGTTTAGTGCTATTATTATTGAGCACAAGCCAAGGTTATTGTCTTTTAGTACAGGGTCAAAAGCTTTCACCCCCTGATACGAGCCAGAAGAAAGACAACGCTACCCCTACAATTCAAATTAAATATGGCAACAAGGGTTGGGAGTTTTCCACAACTGACGGTCACAATAAACTGCAGGTTCAATCCCGACTTCAATTCCGTTTTGCCCATCCCACCGACACCGATCCTATTTCCTTTGATGATTTTGATGATCAGAGACAGAATATTTTTAAGGTAAACCGGGCCCGACTCAAGATTGGCGGAAATGTTTATCAGCAGTGGTTGAAATTTTACTGGGAATATGAACTGGCATCAACCAATTTACTTGATTTCCAAATGATGATCGAGAAATACCCGGCCCTGAGTTTCCGAGTCGGACAATGGAAAGCCCGTTACAGCCGGGAGCGAATTATTTCTTCGGGAAAGCAACAACTGGTTGACCGATCTCTGATTAATCGACCGTTTACCCTGGATCGACAGCAGGGAATTTCTCTTTATGGTCATCTAAAGGGAAGAAATTTAGTGAACATCAATTACTGGTTTGAAATTCTCACGGGAACGGGTCGCGGCTCGAAATTCAATGATGATCGACATTTTATGTATGTTTTTCGGACTCAGTGGAATGTGCTGAACGGAGGTGTTCGATTTGAAGGCTCTGATTTGGATTACCATGATAAGCCGGTCTCCAGTGTTACCCTGGCGGTAACCACAAACCGCAGTCCCTATACCCGTTTTTCTCAAACCGGAGGTGGTCAACTGGAAGGATTTGAAGAAGGTCAACCCGGTCAATACCGGGTGAATCAGTGGATGGCGGAGACGGCTTTTATGGTTAAAGGATTCTCCTGGCAGCAGGAATTTCACTGGAAACAGATTGACGACAACGTAAACAGATCCATAACGACCTTGCTGGGAAATTACCTACAGTTCGGATATTTTTTTCATTACTGGCTAACCTGGTTCCCCAAGCCACTGGAGATTGCCTTTCGTCAATCTTGGTATCGACCGGATTCAAACCTTTCACAAAATGACCAGTTTGAGTATTCCCTGGATATAAATTGGTTCTTCAAAGATCATCTCAATAAACTTACGGCAGAAATATCGCTTTTTGATTTTAAAGTCACTCCTCAAAACCAGCGGGACGGCTGGCGATTTCGGATTCAGTGGGATATTTCCATGTAAATGAAAATGATCTTAATTTATTGTCATTGTATGATCCTGTTGCGAATTATAAAATTTATGTGATATCAGTTTACCCCTAATTGATGAAATGAGAAAAAATTCTGATACAAAAATCTGGTTAGCCATACTTTTCATCTTCGGGTTGCGTATAATTATCGCTGCTGGAATGAATCTGGTCCCGGATGAAACGTATTATTGGGACTGGAGCCGTTTTCTCTCCCTGGGTTATTTTGATCACCCGCCCATGGTGGCCTGGCTGGTATTTCTGTCAACCGCAATTCTGGGAGATACTTTTTGGGCCATTAAAGCGGTTCCATTACTGGGTGGATTGGGTATCACGATCTTACTTTTCTATCTGGGAAGACGATATCTCATTCGAGAAATCTCTCTGATTCTGTTGTTAGTTCTGGCCAACTTTACCCTGATCTTCAGTATTGGAGGACTGATTTTGACCCCGGATATTCCCATGGTGTTTTTCTGGGTGCTATCCCTGTTACTGGCCTATCAGGCTCTTTTTGAAGATAAAACCTGGGCCTGGCCCCTTTTGGGAATCGTGGCAGGTTTTGGACTGCTTTCAAAATATGTTTTCGTTTTGTTTGGTCTCAGCTTTCTCCTTTACCTGATATTCGATTCAACTCAACGGAAGATCTTAAGAACCTGGAAACCCTGGTCAGCTTTGTTTTTATCCATCATTATTTTTTCTCCTAATATTTACTGGAACATTCAACATCGCTGGGCTTCATTTGCCTTTCAGCTGGGAAGTCGAGCGGGTCAACCGGATTTCGGGAAACGCCTGACCTATTTTCTGGAATATGTGGGGGCGGAAATAGGTTTGCTGTCACCCTTTATCTTTTATGTTTTAATACTCGCGACTATATTGATTCTAAAACGTTTTCTCCGGAATCAGCCATTGCGATTTCTGCTGTTTTTTACGTTTGTCCCCTTGTTTTTTTTCGCATTGTTCAGCTGGCGCAATCGCATCGAGCCAAACTGGCCGGCAGCCGCCTTGATCACCGCTATCCTGCTGGTAATCTGGTTCCGGGAAATTTCACTTGAAAAACAGGGGATAATTCGATTTATTAATTTTGCTATTATATTTTCTGTTTTGACAACTTTTATTGTAACTATGCACGGATTATTCCCCTTCCTACCGATAAAATCCGAAAAAGACCGCACCGCCGAACAACGGGGATGGAAAGAGTGGGCAGCCGAAGTAAATGAAATTCGTATAAAATCTGATCCCCGCTTGGTTTATCCTGTCACCGCAAACTCATACCAGGTGACTTCTATGCTGGCATTTTATTTTCCGGATCACCCCAGGACCTATTCACTTAACCTGCATGTTCGCTCGAATCATTATGCATTTCTACCCGCACGGGAGAATGCCTTAAAAGACACGATAATTTTTGTTACCGAGTTATATCAGGGAGAATTGCCGAAAGATTATTTAGAGGTTTTTGAATATTACCAGATTCTAAAAATTACCGACAGACCGATAGGACCGGAATACTCAAAACATTACGGCGTCCTAAAGGGCATTCTTCGTGAATCTTTCGATGGGTGAAGTTAAAAATGTGATTATATCCAGGTTTGCAGTTGGTCAGAAACTCAATTCGTAACTTATGGAAAATTTTGTATATTATGAAAGGTTGTTTATAGTAAGAAATTAGTATTTAATCGAACCTTAGATATACATCGAATTATTCTTGAGATCGTTCTGATTTCCGCCGCCAGTTTGGCTTGCTGGGGGGAGAACGATACACTTTTTTTACTCTAAAGTTATTTTATGAAAGTGTAATTATATATAACAAGTCATTATAGAATATTGAAGGGAATCCTGATGGCCACAAGCCCGGAAAGTTCGTTCCAACGAGATACGATTACAGTTGGTAATATTATTTTGCTTTTGTCAGTATTCAGTTTAATCTTCCTGGTCCCGCTGTTTCCAAGGGGTTTTCATATAATATTAAACAATGTTTTATTTACGTTCATTTTCCTGATAGCTGTGCTCGCACTCGGAAAAAACCGAAAGCAAATTTTTATTTTAGCGATTTTATTAACGTTGGTTGAATGGTTGTCTTCCGCGTTGGGCCTGGTATTTCTGACGGGTTTCTCCCGCTTGGCCCACATTATATTTTTTATATTTGTGGTCATCAGACTGATTATCCAGGCAGCCAGTGCCAGAAAAGTGAATCTGAACGTAATACTGGAATCGATTAACGGGTATTTGCTTCTGGGGGTGGTTTTTTCCATTATGGTCGCCTTGATTCTGCTTTTTGATCCCTCCGCGTATAATTTTCCCGAATGGATGGATATGACTGATCAGCGGATTTCCTATTTCAGTGAAATTCTTTATTTCAGCTTTGTTACTATTACCACCCTGGGATATGGTGACATAGTTCCCATTCAACCATACGCCCGTTCCCTAGCCATCCTAACCAGTGTGACCGGTCAAATTTATATTGCGGTAATCCTGGCCATGCTGGTAGGTAAATATGCCAGTCGGGATCAGACTTCTTAATTTAGTTCAATTTGAGCAAAAGCATGTACTCTCGAAAACCGAAATTCTCTATATTTTTTATCGCTTTTCTTTTGCTGATTTTGACCAGGACGATTATGCCGCAGTATTATGAGAGTCATCGACCTCTGGTTGACTTACAATCCGTCGTTCATATGCAGGATGAAGAGGCCTTCTTTCCCTTTGAAGATAATTACACCCATGACGGTCTCTTTGTGCATGAATTCATCTCCTATGCTTTTCATCCTTACTGGCAACTGCACTGGGAACAACATCAATATAGTGATAATGCGTTGCGAATGAGTGTAGGTAGTATCCGTACGGACGAACTGCTGGTCCATGGGGAGCTTAACCTGAATGAGGATCTTTCCCGGGGATGGTGGTTCAATACTCGCGGGATCTGGTACTCGAATTTACACCGGAATCATCGGGATCTCAGCATTTATATGGGATTGGAACGGGCGCTTTATAAGGGGATATCGTTCTTTGCACTCTGTTTTCCTCGTTTTAATAAGGAATATCTGGGGGTACAGCTGGGCCTCTCCTGGTTTGGCAAGCAGCGTGAGCATTATTTCAATCTGGCGCTGGTGTTGCCGGAAATGGTATATGATGAAAAAAATGAATTAGGAGGAAAAAGTAACCGGAAACCTCTGGGTATTCAATGGTACACCCGGTACCAATTGGGAAAATTTATTGCCTATAGTGAAGGTTTATTAGGCAATAGTTTCGAAAGGATTTTTCCAGATCCCGAAAAGTCTCCTTTACAGACTTCTCATGATCGGAAAATTAACCAGGCTCAATTTAAATTATACTACGAATCCAGCCCGGTATCGATGTTGCAACTCCATCTGTATACCTATTTATTTAAGGAAACCAAGACCTATTACGCGGTTGAGAATAATTTCGATTACCGGAATCTTGTATCCGATATTTCCCTGCGCTATTTGCTTCGTGTGAGGGAGAAACATCGGTTCCAATTACTTACTCAATACGTTCTGAAAGACGCCCGCTCCCTGGGGTACCGGGAGCATGAGTTTGACAGAACAGATTTTCTGGGCGGTTTGTTTTATGAGTACACCTGGTCTGATCATACAATTGAAGTCGGTTATATGCTCTCACTCTATGACTGGTCCTATAATAGCGGAAATGATGCGCTGGATGAGGAACTTCAGAATAAATACTATGACAAGGTGTATATAGGTTACGCCTTTGCATTTACAGAAAATGCCTTTTTCAGGATATCGGTTAGTCATCAACCT
>CP070707.1:490812-496051 GCA_020350205.1 bacterium | reverse complement strand
ATTGCCCGTCCGCGGGTCTACGAAATTCATCGTGACCAGGGTTGGATTTTTGTAGAGCATGGAGAAGGGGAATGTCTGGATGTTTTCCTCAAAAAGAATCGCCATGTCCCACTTAAAAACTTGTATAAGCAGCTCATTGATTTCTTGCTTCATATGCAGGAAAAGGCTCAATATGAATCCCATTGCCCCGCTTTTAACCGGTTCTTTGACCAGGACAAATACGATTTCGAATTTCAATTTCATGTGAAGGAGCAATTACTCAAACGCTATTTTAAATATGAGATGACAGAACACGAAGAAATAAATTTTGAGAAATTTGCCCGGGAGATCAGCCAATTTCTGGATCTCAAACTGAATCAGTTTGTTCATCGGGATTTTCAGAGCAGTAACATTTTCTGTAAATCGAAAGGGGCCGTTTATTCATTCCAGATCATTGATTTTCAGGATGCCCGAAGTGGAAATCCGGTTTATGATCTGGTATCAATTCTCTGGGATTCCTATGTGGACATTCCGGAATCTTTAAAAGAAGAATTAGTTCAATACTACTACCAGAAACATCCCTTTGTGAGAGAGAATTTTTCGCAAGATCAATATCGGAAATGGATAGACTATTCGGTTATCCAGCGAAAACTTCATGATGCCGGGGCATTTGTATATACCCTTTACCTGACTAAAAATTCCAACTTCATTCAGTACATAAAAGGTGCGTTAAAAATGTCACTGGATAAAATAAAATTGTATCCCCAATTCGAGGCAGTTGAGGAAATGTGCAGGAAAATTTTTAGCCAACCGGATGAATAATCAGTGAATACCCTTATAATTTTTTCTGCTGCCGACGAAGATTCTTCAGCTCACGGTTTGCTTCCCGATTCATTGGATCTATTTGAACAATCTGCTGATAATACTGTTCGGCCTGGCCATAACGTCCAAGACTATTGAAAATACGAGCAAGAACGATTAGCGTTTCAGGATTATTGGGGTTGAGATCCAGCCTGGTCTGATAATCGCTCAAAACCTCATCAATGATATTGACATAACGGTATTCCTCTCCCAGGCGAGGTGATCCGGAAAAATAGGAAGGCTCGATTTTTACAACTTCTTTAAATTGTATCAATGCTTCGCTGTAATTTCCTTCCCGTTCATGATACCTTCCCAGACGCATGTGCGCTCTCACCAGATTGGGATTCACGGAGATAGTTTGTTGATAGTAATATTTTGCACTATCTGCCAAACCCATATTTTCATAAGTGAGCGCCAGATTAAAAGAGGCTTCAAAAAAAGAAGGTTCATATTTCAGGGCGTTACGATATGCCCGGGTCATTTCACTATAAATTTCCTCTGATTCCACACTTCTTTGGGTTCGTAATTGTCGCAAATCATCAGCCAGCGAACTTGTTCCATCATCACCAGAATCCTGTGAATAACGTGTTTCCAGGATTTCAAGGTAAGAGTCAACTATATCTTGTAATGCCCCCCTTTTATAGATCGTGTTACCGATGTTAAAATAGGCAGTAGAAAAATCTTTACGGATTTCAGTTGTGCGATTATATTCAAAAATTGCTTCATCAAATCTTTGCAAACGGTAGAAACACTCTCCCAACGCGTTATGAGCCAGGTAATTTTCCGGATCTAATTTAATTGCATTTCGAAAGGCTATCACAGCAGATTTGTACCAGCCTCGCTGCATATTGGCCATACCAATATGAAAATGGGTTGGCGGATAATTCGGATTCAGCTCGGCGGATTTATTCAGATAATCTAATCCTTTTTCAATTGAATCCAGTCGCACATAAACCCGACCGAGATAAAACAGGGCACGATCATGATCTGGTGATAAATCTAAAACCCGCGTATAATTCTCAATTGCTTTTTGATAATTCCGCTGCAGAAAGAAGATAATTCCCATTCCGTAATACGGTTTATAGAAATTAGGATTCTGACTGCTTACTTTTTCGAATTGACTCAGGGCACGTCCGTACTGATCGTAATTGAAGTAAATCACACCCAGATTATACTGAGCTTCCCAGAAATTTGGATCCAGGGTAATTGCCTGATTAAAAAGTCCCGCCACTGTCTCCATGGCTGCCCCACTCTGAAACTGCACATACGCTTTACAATAATATTCAAATGCGGCCATTGATTTGGTGGGTACTCTGGCAAGCATTTCACGGTCTGAATTATTTATTGACAAGAGCATGGCATTCAGAGTTTGCAGCATGGCATCTTCCAGAAGCTGAAACAGTTCATCCAGTGATCCCTGAAAAGTTTTTAAGAAGACATCACCGCCGGTATATGTACTAATGGCCCGGAATTTTATCCCCAGAGAGTTCCCGGACATGGCATATGAACCAACAATGAGGACATCTACCCCGGTCTCTTTACCCACGGTAAAGGCTTTACGAACCGTGATATCAGATTCTGTTTGGATACCCACATCATGGAGAACCCGCATGATCGTTTCGCGCTCATACACCTGCACTGCATCCAGATTATCTAATTTTTCATAAAGAATTTCTTCAATTCCTCGGGAAATCCAGGCATATTCTTCACTCCCGGTATTAGAAAAAGGCAGAATGGCTAAAAATCTTTTTCCCTGGGCATTAAGATCACTCAAAAAGAGTACTATGAATAGGCATACTAAAATATGGCGGGTAAGGACTTCTCCAAATTTAATCATGCTTGAGAACCGTTTATTGTATGATTTATTAATTTACTCCAGACGAAATATACACTTCATCCTTAAAGTGGAAATATAATACGAAATCTTTCTTGAATAAAACAATCATTTGGAATAAAATTTTTCTAAAAATAACTGGAATATTCCTGCTGCAAAATAAATAGTAAAAGATTGTTACTATTGTAACAGAAGTATTTCCCGGTCTTTGCGGGATTCTTTCCTTACACATCTAAAATAAAGAGTTTTAAAAAAATTACCAAGTATTTTCCAATCCAATCTCTATATTTTACATTAAATCTACAAATGGGTGAAGTCTCCCGAAATGATACGATGCACATATTCGATGTATAATTTTCGGACGATGTTCGTATGATATCTTTTTTTTGGATTGCTTTTCTCAGTTATAGTCTGATTGTCATTGGAACGGGATTTTTTATTTTCCGGAGGGAAAAGAAAGCCGGATTTGCATATGATAATCAGGAATATTGGATGGCTCAAAGGACTTTATCCGGGCAGAGCGTCGGTTTATCAATCTCCGCCAGTATGATGTCAATCAGTTGGTCATGTGTGTACGGGGTTCAGCTCTTTTACTGGTATGGCATCGGGGCTATCTGGCTCCTACTCACTCCCTGGCTCTTCACCATGCTGGGTTTCTATATCTTCGCACCTTTATTCCGAAAAATGGAAATGTTTTCTCAACCGCAACTGATCGGAAGCAGATTCGGAAGAAAAAGCCGGATGCTTCTGGCACTCGCCCTGATTTTTGTTTTTACGGTTTGGGCCGGTGCCGAGATTTACGCCGCAGGAATTCTGATTGCCCCATTTTTAGAAATCTCTGTCCCCTTAACCCTTTTGCTGATTGCGGTAGTTGTCGCGCTCTACTCTTACTCGGGAGGATTCAGGGCAGTCATTGCCACCGATAAAATCCAGTATTTTCTGGTGGCAATATTTATTGGCATTCTGGCGATATTAAGCATCAATGCCGTACTAACCCATCCTCTTACAGAGCTGGTTTCGGATATATTCCCACGCCCCCCCCGAAGTATGCCATCTGTCCCACTGTTATTTTCACCTGGATTTGGACTCATTATAATAACCTTCCTGGTCTATATTCCAGGATGGCTGGTCGAGACCGATGTCTGGCTTCGCCTGCAAGCTGCCGAGAACAATCGTGAAGCACGGAAAGGAATTTTAATTGCCGGTCTTAATTCTCTGATCTTTGTGGGAATCTTACCCGCTATCATCGGAATTTCGGCCCTGTATCTTTATCCACCCGTCGGGCAGATCATCCCTGAACGCCTCCAGGAGGGGGCTCTCATATTTTCTGTATTTATGCAGGACTATGCACCTGCAGGTCTAACGGTATTCCTATCAGTCGGATTGGTCGCTGCTGCCATGTCAACAATTGATACCTGCAGCAATGTAGTGGCGCTCTCAATTTCTTATGATCTTCTTGAGCCTCATTTTGTTAAGCGCCTTTCAATGGAAAAACTCAATCATTTAGCTCGCTGGACCTCCGTTGGTGCAATTTTTTTGGCATTTGTGTATGCTCTCTATACAGAATCCCTATGGGACATATTTTACCTGTCATCAGGGATATTAACCACCACCGTTTTTTTGCCGGTGATTACCGCTTTTAATAAGAACACAAAAAATAATCAGATACAGCTGGCAATGATTTTCGGCTTTTCGGTTACAATTATATTTTATTTTCTGGAAAAATCCGGAGTTTTATTCAGCCTCCATCCGATATGGCTGAAACAAACCGGATTAGGATATATCTTATGGGGACTATTGGCTGCCATTATTGGATGGTTTTCAGGATTAGTATTGAAAAATGATTAATGATCAATAGAATTAATGCTTGGTGACTAAATCATGGATTTTTTTATCCCGATATTTCTACCTGAAAGAGAAGTGTATGTCTGAGAGACCGCAGGCTGGAATCCTGAAGAAGTTGAATACTCTGGATAATGTGCCACAAAGGATTGGGATTCAAGGAAGTATCACGATGTGTTGTGAGGTATAACGTATCAGTTGTCTGATATTTGGAATGTATGTGGGTTTAGGTGCTGAATCTTAGGCCTTGCAGTTTATGCTTTTATACTTTCTCTCCTCACTTTTACCTACAAATGATAGAATCGAATGTAGGATCCTTTCTTATTCAACAAAAAACGCTCTTGCCTGATCTGTTGCATTACGGGTGATTTTTCTGGGCTGCATTCCGTTATATTGTCCTTTAAAATCTTCCGTATTCAGCAAAGGGATATCAATATCGGGGAATTGGTTCATCACCCTGATAAATTCATTGGCAATGATTGCATATCCACCATTATTGGGATGAATACCATCCAGACTAAAGGCGGTATTTTCCACGTCGAAATAGACAAATTTGCCCGAATATCCATCGATCCCGCTGCTGTTTAATTGATTGAGGGCGGTATTGGCATCCACCAGAGGGATATCTCTCGCCTGCGTGAGCTCTAAAATAACCTGGTTAAAACCGGCAACAGCGTTCTCTATGTTTACCTTCTCACTATTGGTGAGAGTCATGGAGGCAGG
>CP070707.1:485184-490712 GCA_020350205.1 bacterium | reverse complement strand
TGAGCCGATGAGAGGACTCGAACCTCCAACCGACTGATTACAAATCAGTTGCTCTACCAGTTGAGCTACATCGGCACAGAGGTTTTACCTTGTCGCCTAAAATAAAGCCCATAAATTTAATAAATAAAAATATCCAGGCAACAAAAAAATAAATTATTAAAAAAAATCTTTGTCCAAATTTTCCTCAAAACATTTTAATAAAAAAATAACTCTCTTTTCACTCGATAAGTCAATTTACCTCTCACCCGAATGAGAATGTTGAGCATCGTTTCTGATTCATCTTGCAAATTTCAGTCTCAAAATGATATATTCTTATTTTAAATTAAACGGAGGATCTTTAAAAAAAGAACATATTCTTTACCAATGATGAGCGTCAGCGACGGAAAAATACATCAAAACTAAAACCTTAACAAGAGGCTCAGATGAGTAAATTTAATCTCGCCAAAGCAAAATTTGCAACTTTATGTGTTCATGGTTCCGGAGGAGTTGATCCCCAAACAGGAGCAGTATCAGTTCCTATTTATCAAAGTTCTACCTTTGCTTTTCAGAGTGCAAAACATGGAGCAGCTCTATTTGCAGGTGAAATAGAGGGTTACGTTTATACCCGTCTTGGCAATCCGACCCAAGCTGCCCTCGAGAGAGAAATGGCCTTTCTGGAAGGCGGTGAGGCAGCCCTATGTTTTTCATCAGGCATGGCGGCAATCTCCGGTGTTATTTTAGCCCTTTGCAGAAACGGAGAAAATCTGGTTTCAAGCGACACGGTCTACGGAGGAACTCATAATTTATACAAAGAATCATTGCCACTGTGGAATATTGGCGTCAAAGAGGTTAATGCCACAGAATTGAAAAATATTGAAAATGCTATCGATTCCAAAACCCGTTTGATTTTCATTGAAACACCTGCAAATCCGACTTTGTCGCTGATTGATATCACCGGGTGCGCTGAAATCGCAAAAGCGCATAAGATCCCCCTGATAGTAGACAATACCTTTGCCACCCCCTACCTTCAACGACCCATAGAGATGGGTACCGATATTGTCATACACAGCGCCACCAAATACATCGGTGGTCACGGCGATACAATTGCCGGAATTGTGGTTGGAAAAAAAGAATTTATTGATGAATTGCGGGCAAAAATTCTTCGTGATCTGGGTGCAGTTATCAGTCCTCTCAACGCCTGGTTACTTCTGCGGGGATTAAAAACATTACCGGTAAGAATGGATCGCCATTGTGCAAATGCCCTGGAAATTGCAAAATTTCTTGCGATGCATCCCAAAATAAATTGGGTCAAATATCCTGGATTGAGCACTCATCCGCACCATGAACTCGCAATGAAGCAGATGAAAAAATATGGAGGGATGGTTACATTTGAAATTAAGGGTGGTAGAAACGCTGGTGAAAAACTCATGAATAGTGTAGGACTTATTACGTTGGCCGTCAGTTTAGGAGACTGTGATTCGCTCATCGAGCATCCTGCTTCAATGACCCACTCAACTTATAGTGCTGAAGAACTGGAAGAGGTAGGTATTTCAGAGGGTTTAATTCGCCTCTCAGTCGGTTTGGAAGATCCGGTAGATATTATTGCTGATTTAAAAATGGCACTCAAAAAAATCTGAGCACCAAGGTTATAATGATCAATTACTACAGTGGAAAGTAATCTAGAATTCTCAACCTGCGTGAAGAAAGTTTACTCACATTAAAAATACAAGAAGAAAATATCAGATAAGGTAAGCCCCGCTCGAGTTAATATTCCACAACCAGACAGGTTGTTGTGTCTATTACACCATCCAGGCCATGAATTTCGGCAAGTACCACTTTACCTAATTCCTTCATATCCGTTGCCTCAAGGTAGATGATCGCATCATAAGGACCGGTCACGGGATGCACATTTTTAACACCAGGTATTTTTTCAGCTTCTTCAGTAACTTTTTTTACCTTATTGGGTGAAATTCTCACTAAAGCATATGCACTGATTGCCATATTTCCAGACTCCATTTTTTAAGAATATAAAACATTCAGATATAGGAATCAATAAATTTAGGATGAATTGCCTGACTACCTGGATGAAAAGAGACTCGGGAAGAGTGAAGTTTTGCTCATTTAACCTGAGGGACAGAATTCAACCTTTCCGGGGTAAATGCATCAGGGAGTAAATCCTTAAGTGGATAAACCACCCTCTCACCACGCTGGTTATAAAGGACCACCTCAATGTCCGGAGCAAAGTCCATCAAAACCTGCCTGCAGGCACCACAAGGCGAACAAAAATCCCTGGCATCAGAGAGAATTGATATCTGCTGGAATTCATCCTCACCCTCAGAGAGCGCTTTGAACAAAGCCACCCGTTCTGCGCAGATAGTCAGCCCATAGGAGCTGCTCTCAATATTTTGACCCGTGAATTGCTTGCCCGTTTTGGTCACTAAAACGGCACCCACGCGAAATTTTGAATAGGGTGCGATGGCTTTCGCACGAATTTCTTTTAAAAAATCAAAAGTTGATTTATTTCTCATAATCCCATCGAAAAAAAATCCCTCAGAGCGTACTCTGAGGGATCATCTGATTAAATAATTCAAACGGATTTATTTTTCTTCTTCCAACATTTGACGCAATTCTTCAAGCTCTTTTTCTGCCTGTTCCCTTTCCTTGCGTAATCTGCGCAGTTCTTCCTCAATTTTTTCAGATTTCTGGGTGTCTTTTAGCAGACTTTCATAGAAATCCACCTTGGTCTGCCCCGGTTTTTCTGCGCCATAACGACCCCCCTTGGGTAAAATCCTGAATTCCAAACCCAAATGTAATTTCCATGAAGGATAATTTGGTAAATCCAAGTTATTACTTGGTGATGGCAATAATGCTGAGGAGGTGTTCTCATCACTACTCAGCCGTACATCCAAGCCCAGATAAAAATTAAACCACTGTCGGGGGGTAAAACGGACCATTGGGGTCAGATACATATAATTTTCACGGCTATAAGCCATGGTGTCCGGTTCACTGATATAATTAATCCCCCAGAACTCCAGGTTTAGCTGAAACAGGTCGGTAGGATAACTGAATGCCAGTCCGTACTGCAGCTCAGAGGCATTTCCATCTGCTTTATAAACACGGTCAGCCGATTCATAAAGGACTTTACCGGCATCGTTATGGTTATAATAACCCAGATTCAAATGAACACTGTAACTTCGGTCATGCAAGTAGGGATCATTAAAGAACGATACCAATCCTGTAAAACCGTATTCTACGCCCCCTGCGGAGTAGGGTTCAAAGAAGTAATTATAATAGTTGGCAGTAGGAATGCGACCAGAGACCAGGAGTCCCAAGTGGAAACGGTTATTGCTTAAACCCCAGGAACCGGTTTTAATATCGAGGAATAAATCCTCCGGAACATTTTCAATGTCATCTCTTTTATTTGGCTGACCTGGTCTGTTGGCATCCTGGTATAAACGCCACATCATGGTGATATCCATATTATCCAAAACACCATAACTAAATACAGAATTAAATTGTACATCCCACCAGTTAACTGCGGCAAAATTTTCCGGTTTTTGCTGCCCCAGATAGTCTCCAACTTTGGTGAAGAAATTCAGGTTGGTCTCTACATCTAAGGTGCCTCTATAGAGTGTACTCGCGGATTGCACATGAAGGAAACCCCGACTACCAAATCGAGATGAATTGAAAGCGAAGGTGACAAGCGGAATTAACAATAGTAACCAAAATAACCTGTAAAAATGAGACATGCCGGTCCTCCCGCATAGTGAATTTTTATAAAATTAAAAATTTAATTTATCTATGTCAAGAAAAATAAACCATATAAGCCCGCTAATTAATTCGCTGGGATAAGATGATCACATTCAGAATTATGGCCAGATCACGGGCAATACCAACCAAGGTAACAAATATATCCATGGCACTTCCGGATACAATCACCAGGTCACCCGGCTGGAGCGGAACCAACAGATCCTTATTTCCTGTTTTCATATATTCTTTCACGTTCACCTTAATCACATCCTGATTCTTGCGAATGATGCGGATATCATTCATTCGTGCCGATTTAAGCGGTCCGCCAGCTGAGGATAACAAATCGATCAACCCGAAAGAACTGGGAATACTGTAAATCCCGGGACGCTGAACATGCCCCCACAGATTAACTGTAATCAGCAGGACATCCTGGCTCCCCAGGATATATTGAGCCGGTCGGTCTCCCGGTTGATACTCCTGATTCAACCTGCTATCCTGAGAAATACCATTCAGACTTAATACCAGTAAACATAAAGGGATCAGGATTATTTTCTTCATTTACTCACGTTTCCTATTCGATCACAAAAATAAACCACATTGATTCAGACCCGATTCTATCCCTTTCTGATCCTATGGAATCGATGCGCCAGCGATAAGTTCCCGCTGTAAGCGTTGACGCATATTGCAATTTTTGCAGATCCCATTCCTGGTCTGTTTTATAATCGGTGATCCTTTCGCAAAGTTTAGTATGGATATTCACATATACTTCGTTCTGGCTTTTTTCCAATCTAAACACGAAAAAGTGCGGATTTATAGAATTTGCAAAGCTCCACTTGAAAATGGGTGATGTTATATTTCCAATGTTATAAACGGGATAAGACAGTACGGGTATTTCGATCAGTTCATATTCACTGGTATCTGAAGGGTCTCCGTACTGATCCAGATCGTCAAAAGCCCTGATAAAATAGTAATATCTTTGGTTTAATGAAACTGTTTTATCAATAAATACCGTGTCAATACCCAGGCGGTTTTTAGTTGTCACTCTTGCTATGGCCTGAAAATTTCGGTTTGCTTCAATACTACGATATATTTCATACCCCGCCAGTCGATTTTCCGGATTACGATACCATTCCATACTAATATAATTATTGTCTGGACTTGAAACATCATACAGGGCATCTATTCCTTTTTCTACCACGCTGGTATCACTGTTTTTTTGTACAATCTTTACCGCAGGTGGTGGATCTACCTTATTAACCTCCCCCTGATCACAGGAAATCATGACAAAAAAAGCATGCAAAATAATGATGAAATACTTTTTCATTATTATCCTAAAACCTGATAGAGGTACTGATTCGATGGCTTCCCCCCAACTCATGTCCTTTGAATGCATAATCAAAGGTAAACATTAGAATTTGAAGTCCGATTCCTGCTGTAAATTGACTCTGGTCTAAACCAAACCGAACAGCCAGACGATCCCGGTATTGATATTCAAATCCAAAATGATGGATGTTATCATATTTTTTCTCAAAAGCATATGCAAATAATAATTTACCGTTAATACTGGCAATCGGTTGGAAATATGATAAACCCAAATGCCAGCTACGTTTGATATTTCCCGAATTGCGTGACTGGGTATTCCAGGTGATTTTAGTATTGAAAAGATCCTTTACTGCCAGAGCCAAACTGACTTTACCGAGCCTATTGTCATCCATTAGATCATCGATTCCGAACTTGAAAAGTGTTCCCAGGTCAAAACCAAGGCCACTGGAAGTCTGTCCGAATAGGGATTGCCGAAT
>CP070707.1:479499-485084 GCA_020350205.1 bacterium | reverse complement strand
ATACAAGGCGACTAAATCGGCACTTCCAACATATATTCCGCTTGTACCGAAGCGATAGTTTAAAAATGGGGCAATTCCTAATGGATTTGCGTCCGATTGTCCGGCTGGTAAAGCACTGGGATCTATTGAACGCCACGTCTGCGTAAACAATAAACCATAAAACCATTGTCCTGTATTGTTTACAATAGCGGCTGCAAATCCATATCCCCACTCATCTTTAGCCACATCTTTATTTCCGGGCATAGTAATCAAAGGTCCGATACCTGCCCTGCCTGTACCCCAATCAGTGGCTTTTGGGATAATGAGAGCAAATAGCTCTGTATTTCCAAATCCAGACTTTCTTGCTGCATTTTCATAATGACGAATGGTTAAACGAGGCAGAATTGTCAGTTTTTTCAAAGGTATTGGAGCGACAATGCGCAATTGAACATAATTATCCAGGCCCGCCGGGCGGGAAATGCCGTTAACAACGTCGTCATAATAGTCGGGCATCCACTGATAAGCTCCCTGGAAGCTCCACTGAGTCGCTGTAGCATCCATCGCCATGGACTCCCGGCTTTGTTCCTGAGCCGGTAGGGGAAGAACAAAGATTAAAGACAAAAAACAAAAGACAAAAAAAGTATATAGTTTAAACTTCTTAATCACAAGTAAATCCATTACCATATGTTTCATATGCACTCCTTCTGTTATTATTTTATTTTAAATTCCAAATTCATCGGTAGTATGGATGTCATGAATTTGCGCCTGCTGAATTTCACCCAGGACCTGCATGGCGCCAATTAACATTTCGTAGGTTATTGATTTCATATAGTTATCCAATTTTTCACGGGAGTCCCACTCCCCTGTACAATTAAAAATATTTTCATCATTCAGATGCTGACAAACAATGAGGGATGTAACCGGGTCAGAAACTGATTTCAAACTGCAAATATTTTTTACCGCTTGAATGAACTCAATTCTTTTATAAGGAAGAATTTTTACCCGTATTTCCAATTTGATCATGGCGAAGTCCATTTTAAACAGACAAACTTGCTTCTCTATCTGATTACATATTCAATTGCCATGCCAACTAAAATGAATATCACATGATCTGATATAACTAATATAATATTAAAAACTTAACAGAGAATTAACGACAGCGGGAGTAAGCATTTTTTCAAAAAACAGCTCACCATATATTGTGAATTTACGAAATATGGTGAGCTGGGGGCAATATCCTCCCCCCTGATCACTCTCATTATCATAAATGTTCGAAACAGATACCATTGTCATTCCCGAACGTTTAAGTCGGGAATCCAGAAGTCTATCCGTCCTTGATTGCTGGATTCCGGCACTTCCTGCCGGAATGACACTTAACCAGGAACCCTAACATAGCCTAGGGGACTGAGCGGAAGGCAGGCCTTGGTGTGAAGTTAATTAAAAGGATTTCAGATTGATATTCAACTTTTGCATCCGGAAACGCAAAGTATTGGGATGCAATCCAAGTAATCTTGCGGCGCCGTTTTCTCCACTTATTTTTCCATTACATTCCATCAATGCATGGACGATATGCTGGCGTTCCACTTGCTCCAAAGTTAGCATATCTTCTGAACCATTGTCTTTGGCTTTTGCGTTATTCAGGGTTGTAAAATCCTGCAGAACCAGTTTGTCACTCTGACTGGCGATTACAGCGCGTTCAATAACATGTCGTAATTCCCTGATATTTCCCGGCCAATTATATTCCTGTAATTTTTCAAGGGTGGTGCGGGTAATTTGGGTTATACTTTTGCGGTACTTTTTAGAAAATTCAGCCACAAAATTTTCTACGAACAAGGGAATATCCTCGCTTCTTTTCCTTAACGGTGGAATAGAAATCGGGAAGGCGCTAATCCGATAAAACAGATCTTCCCTGAAATTACCTCTTTCCACTTCCTCACTTAAAATCCGGTTAGTGGCTGCAATAATGCGAACGTTTACCTTTACCGTCTTATCACTGCCTAAACGCTCATACTCCCCTTCTTCGAGAACACGAAGCAGTTTAGCCTGTAATTCCAGGGAAAGCTCGGCAATTTCATCTAAAAAAATGGTACCACCATCCGCTACTTCAAACCGACCAGCCCTATCCCGGCTAGCACCGGTAAAGGCACCTTTTACGTGACCAAACATTTCACTTTCAATCATGTTGGCCGGAATGGCAGCGCAATTCACGGTTACCAGTAACTGATCTTTTCGAAGACTTTCACGGTGAACCAGACGCGCAATAATTTCTTTACCTACACCGGTTTCTCCTTCAATCAGGACTGTCATTTCAGTGGGAGCCACCTGGGCTGCCCGATTAATGACATATTTAATAGCGGCACTGGAACCAATGATTTCCCTGCCCGTGTCATCACTGATTATCTCTTCCTGAAGATATATATTTTCTTCTTCCAAACGCTCTTTAAGGCCTTGAATTTCAACAAAGGCCTTTTCTCGATCCGTGATATCTGAACCAATACTCAGTAATCCACTTTTTTGATCCTGCATATCAAATAACTGTACATTGGACCAGGAAATGATACGCTCACTACCTTCTTTTGTCATAATGGAATTCTGGTATACTGTAAATTGAGGAATATTTTCAAATACCTGTTTCATTGTCACCAGATTACCATGTTTCAAAAAAAGCGAAAAATAATCTTTATTCAATATTTCTGATTCCGGGTATCCAGTCACTTTGAGGAAATAGGGATTGACATAATTAATAGTGGCATTATTATCCAGTCCCACTACCATTAATTGCACATTATCAAGCAGGGTCCGCCAGCGTTTTTCGTTCCTTTTAATTTCTTCAGAATAGAAAGCCGAATTCACCACATCATCGCTCAGCTGTAAACCCATGGCGATAATAATAGCCAAAAACGCAAAAGAGATGGCATAGGGAGAGGCGATAATACCAGCATCAACCAGTGGCGTATGGATACCCGCTATAATGATAAACGTAACGGTACTTCCTCCAACAACCAGTGCACGTTGTTTTCCGCTCTTCCGCCAGAGTCGAAGACTGGCATCAATTAAAAAAAATACAATCAAGATTGATGCAAAATCGGCGATATATCGCCAGGGATTCAGGGTTGCAACAGGAACCGAAAAATATTCTCCCCAGGGTAATAATATTCTTCGAATCTCACTAATTTTAGAATAAGTAAGGCTATAGGGAGAAAACATATTTATACCCATAGCCAGTGACCAAAGCAAGGTAATGGTAACAGTAAGCCAGCGCCGGGCAGTCAGAAAATAAGTATCGATGAACCAAACCAGGGAAACCAACAAAATAAAAATCGACAGGTTCTGCCAGATCATCACCTCACCATAAAACTCCGAATCGGTAGAAAGCATGGCGGATAACTCTGTAAGTGCCGATAATCCCGCTCCGACGGCTGCTAAAATAAAGAAAATATAATATTTGTTTTTCCTGTTTTTAAGCCAGATGAAAAGGAATAGAAAGGCAAATACAAAACACGAAGCACTGGCCATGGACCAGGACATTGTAAGTATATTCATGAGAAAAAATTATAGTTTTTAACTGATTTATTGCCAGCTTTAAACAACTCCCATATATTGAACAAATTATTATAAAACTCTTTCAGATGACACCCCAATTATATTTACAATTTCCAGCCAAATGAGACAACCAGCGCGTAATCGATTTTGGAATTTTCTCCACTTGGAGGTTTATTATCTGTTTTGCTCCATAAGGTTAGGACCCAATATAGGTCAGCAATAATTTCCCAATTTAACTTTATATTCAGTTCTGTCCGGATTCTTCCCCACTCAGTAAGACCCGGAAATAGATGTAGATAAGTGTCCAGACTCATTTTAGGGGTTTGATAAATAAAACGGTAAAATTCCAGGGTAAAAACTCCTTCCAGATTGTTGGCATTCTGAGAATTCTGGCCATACTCCCGATTAAGTTGCCCCCCCATGGATCCTTGAAAAAGTGAATGTTGGGATTGTATAATATACCGTCCTATCCCCCCTTTCCAGGAAAGCCTCAAATCGATACCAAGTTCGGTATTTTGTTGCCCTCCTAAACCTGAGTTAAAATACCATCTATTTCGAAAGAGGCGTTTACCATTCAGGTTAAGAGTGCGATCGACAGTCTTTGGTTTATCTTGCTGCTCAGTATCCGTTGAGCTCCATAACAATTCTACTGAATTTCGATAAGCTCGATAACTGACTTTACCGCTGAAGGTTAATTCTGATACAGTACTCGCTTTGGTATAACTGTAACCAAGATCAATATTTAAATCTATACGGTCCCAAACCGTCTCCTTAATTGGAGTAATACGGATAATTTCTTCGAAGTTTACCGGGACTCTGGTTGTATCCAGAACCACCAGTATTTTGTTATTCAGGGTGTCGGAATCGAGTGAACCATATAACAACCGCCCATCCTCTCTCTCTAGACGAAAATATTGATTTAAAGCTTTAACTGAAAAAATTTCAATCCATTCAATTTTGAGGGTACCCATGTAGTCTGTTTTAAGCTCAAGCAGACCGAAATCCAAATTTTTGACTTCCCCGGTAATTTGATCCCCATTGTGCAGGATAACCACATCGGTCTTTTCAGCAAAGCAAAGGCCGAATAGAAGTAAAATAATAACGTATATATAAGTCAATCTCATGCGTTACGATTGTCCCCAAAATAAATTCAGGTCAGGAGGAATTAATTTAAGCCGAAGGGGGGAGAAATAAAAGGAAAACGGGAAAACGCAATGGGGGGGTAGATGGTATAAGGAATATAGTATATTGAATTAGGGAGTAAAGTTATTGAGGGATAGAGGGATTGTTTGTACAGGTATAGGGATTTGGCGAATGATTCCAGCAGGAAGAGTCGAATATCCAGTCATTCCCTTCATAAATCAAAATTCATTATTCGATATTCAAAATTCTTTTCCCATCCCAAATCCTAAACCGTGTTGCTTGCCTTTTCATCATCATTTCGCCTTCACTACCACCACCGTAATATCATCTTCCTGGGGGTGAGGGTTACAATAGGTCAAAACTGATTGAATAATTTCCTGGCAAATTTCTTGAGCTCCCTTATCCTGGTGAGTTTTAATGACCTCCATCAGACGTTTTTTGCCATACATCTGTGCGGTTTTATTAGTGGCCTCCCAGATCCCGTCGGTACCGATGGTAACAATATCTCCCTGCTGCAGTTTTACCGGACCGGCTTGTTCAAAGGTCATATCGGGAACGAATCCGATCGGCACGCCAACACTCTTTAATTCTTCGAAAGTATCCTTTTTTTGTTGATACCAAAGGGCGGGATCATGGCCTCCCAACGACCACATAATCTGATGCGCCTGGTCATCCACAATGCCCAGGAATAGGGTAATAAATTTATCAGGATCGGTATCATGGGTCAGTTCATTATTGAACTCGAACAGGACTTTTGAAAGATCATACTTGTAATAGCGCAGGTTGTTGCGCAACATACTGCGGGCTGAGGCCATTAACAAAGCAGCGCCAATGCCGTGACCGGTGACATCACCCAGAATAACACTTACCTTCCCGGGTCCGGTTTCATCGAGGCTGACAAAGTCATAATAATCTCCCCC
>CP070707.1:473740-479399 GCA_020350205.1 bacterium | reverse complement strand
GTTGAGCTGGCTGCGCATAAAAGTTTGTGATAAAACAGATCAGAACCAGAATGTGCAAAAGTATATGCGCTGATTGATGATTTTTTTCCATTAGGTTCTCATTTTTTATTTTATCGATTGGAACGTTTGTCCTCTTTTTAGTCTTTGATGCCGGTATTTTAACAGAATCACAATACCAGGTTTTCTGAGTAATCGACATGCGCTATTTCCGGTAAGAAAAAATGAATTTATCGTTCTCTTCTTCAAGGGTAAGGTTATTCATCATGGCGATCTTCTGCAGTGTTTCGGTTAGTGGTTTGTCTTCAATAAACAGTGTTACCCGGTTGTGAACCAGTGCGCTGTCAGGAAGGAAAATATCCCTGTCATACCAGCGCTCCAGCTGATCCAGGACTTCCCCCAACGGAGCATTCTCAAAATGCATTTCACGATCCAGCCACGAAATATACTTTAGAATGTTCGCGGGACGCGGGAGGCTGGGAGCCTCATTGGGGAGCAACTCACTTATCTGACCCGCCGAGATGATTACCTTTCGGGAAGCACGGGGTTGATTTTCGGCCCGCAGTGAAACGTTTCCCTCCAGCACTGCCACGGTAACCCGGGGATCGAGATTTTTATGCCAGCTCCGAACGTTAAATTTGGTGCCCAGGACTCGAATCAAGGCATTGTCAGTTTTGACGATAAAAGGTTGATCCGGATTTGGCGTAACCTCAAAATACCCTTCACCGCTCAGGTAAACTTGCCGGACTTGAGCGGTGAAAATTTCCGGATAACGCAGCGTGCTTCCGGCATCCAGATTAATCCGGGTTCCGTCGGAGAGGGTGACTTCCATTTTCTGTGCCTTTAGAACATGAAGTTCTTTGAGAGGGGGAGTTTCGGTAAATAAGGAAAAAATAAACGGGATTAAAATGAGAACTAGAATGACCGCAGCATACCGCCATATTTTTTTACTCCAGTTATTGTGCAATATGAAGCTATTTTTTTCTGGAAATCGCAGAGGGCGATCTTGAGGAACGCTGTCAGTTTCGATTCCCGCAGCCTGAATACATTTTTGCCAGGCTAATTCCAGCCGCGGTTCGGGCAGCTCAATTTCCGGGGTATTCCAGATTTTTTGAATATTTTGCAGGGTTTTTTGATTTTGTTGATCAGACCGAATCCACTTATACAATTTTTCCCGCTCGGTTGAGCTCAAAGAGTTTTCCAGATATTTTAAAATCAGGTCCCATTCATGGCTATTTTTCATCTCACACTCTTCCTGTTAGCTAAAATCAATTGACTTTAAATCGTCCTTCTGCACATAAGACAATTGAAAACAGATTTTGGGTGACAGAAAAGCAAAATTTTTTTGAGGAAAAATAAGTGGATTTGCCAGGATGGCGTTTTCAGCAATTCAAAAACGGGCTCAATTCCTGAAGGAGTGACTTAAGGGCTCTTTTCATCTGGGTTTTTACAGTATTAACAGAAATATTCAGGATGCGGGCAATCTCAGCATATTTCATCTGGTCGTACCGTTTCATCAAATAAATTTGCCGGCATCGTTCGGGAAGCTTATCAATTGCGCGCTGGACCGCAAGCTGCAACTCCTTTTCCGCCGTATTTTCTTCCGGGGAGGGGGCGGTTTTATGATAGACTAAAGTTTTTTCTTCGTAGGCAATGCTTTTCTGTTCCTGCTTGAGCAGATTCAGGGACTGGTTGTGAACCATCTGGTAAAGATACGCCTTTAGATTGGTTTCAATATTGCGCCTTTCCTTTTCAATCCATAAATTAACGAATACATTTTGAACAATATTCTCGGCGGTTGATCCGTCTTTTATGAATCTTCCCGCAAACCGATACAATACCGCATAATATTTTTTAAATAGAAACGAAAATTCTTTGGCGTCTCCCGCACGAATCTTCCTCCAGCTTATCAGGTCTGTTTCTCCCGAAGCGTCCTTGCTTTCTTCCAGTGATCTGATCAGAGTGAGGTCTGCTAAGATTTCGAAGGTGAAGTTAAGCATAAATTACCACATCTGATTATTTTTTTTGCCCATGGAGCTGATCGGGCCGATGTTTGGGGCAGGAGAGATGAACAGCGGAAGAACTTTATCTAAACAGATAGTCATCGTTTTGAAGATGTTTCATTTACAATAATGCAGGAAGATACGGAAAGGGGGGCAACAATGTTCCAAAGGTGACTGGAAAAATTTTACTGCCTGGAATAAAACACTGAATATCGAATGCATAAAAAGGAGTCGGCAAAAACAATCCGACCAGATAAACCTGCTTCCCGTTAAGTAACCTACACAGTAGATAATTTTAATAGATAACAATATGAAGAAGTATAATTTATGGGGCAGATCTTCCATGGGTGGTGGACACGAAAATAATTTGCATAAAATCAGATTTTTGCCGCGTATATTATTCCGCAAAGAAACGGAGCTAATATTTTAATCAGTTTTGTATCATGCCCTTTTCCCTGGGGGGGAGATACTGAACTGGATCGCCGACAGGTTGTGATGAAAAATTTTTACTGGTTTAGAAAATTTAATGGGAAAGATATTGTCCTGATCTTTATAATTTCATTAATTCTTCGTACGGCTTTACTGCTGTCCTGGATGATTCCGGCTGCACATATCTTGCCCGAAACCGTTGGTGAAATTGGTCGGGTGGCGCAGAATCTGGCACTGACCGGGAACTATGCAAATCCTTATATAATACCCAGCGGTCCTACCGCTCATCCACTCCCTCTCTTTACCGGATTGCTTGCCCTGATTTACAAATTATTCGGCCTGACCCTTACCGCCGGGTACATTCGTTGTTTTTTCTGTATTGTGAGCTACTCTGCCATGTATGCCATGTTACCCTGGTTTGCCGAGCGGGTTGGCCTGGAAAAAAGGTCGGGATTTTTTGGGGGGCTGGTTGGAGCCCTGGTTATTCCGCTGGGATCTGCGGAGGTCATCGGGTGGTCGGCCAACGAACCGATCTCAGCAATTCTCCTCGGCGGGCTATTGGTTTGGTTTTTGAAAAGGTGGAAAAAGGCGCAATACGGCAGGATAGAAGTTTTTCTGCTGGGCCTGGTATTCGGCATCGCTTTTCATTTTTCTCCCACCCTGTTGCCAGTGATGGCGGGATTGATGTTAATTGAACTTTACTGGCGTCGTGATAGCGGAAAATGGTTTTCTGGCTTAATCATGTTGTTTGGAGTAGTTGTGGCGTGCACTCCCTGGTCGTGGAGAAATATCGACACTTTCCAGGAGATCTTTTTTATGCGCAGTAACTTTGGTCTGGAGTTCCGCCTGGGCAATCACCCCGGGGCGGTGGCGGATATGGATCGGTTGAACCATATTGAGGGAAGTAGTATGCGCCACCCTGGCCAAAACCGTAGCGAGGCGCTTCAGGTCCGGGAATTGGGTGAAATAGTATATATGCAGCAGGCCCGTCAGGAGGCCCTGCAGTGGATTAAGAACCATCCCGCAGAATTTATTCGGCTTACCCTGTTAAGAATGCTTTACTTTTGGTTTGGATCCTGGTACGATCCGGTTCTATCTGCCGGGATTTCGTTGCTAGCGCTTCTGGCTGTCCCGGGTGCATGGCATTCTGTGCGACAATTGGCTATTCCCGGGCGCGCGATACTCCTGATTCCACTGCTTACCTATCCGCTGACCTACTATCTGGTGCCTTATATGATGCGATATACGGTGCCTGTCTTCTGGTTGGTGCTGCTGCTGGCAGGAGTTGGGGTGAGTCATGGGATCAGAAATATTTTTAAAGAGCATCGCCCTGTGTAAAAAACCGGTCAGGAAACTGACTGGTTTATGGATAAGAAAAATTTATTAAATTATGTCGTGTATTCCACCCTATTGCAACGTTAGTGAATCCAGATCAACATTCGCTCCTGCCTGCACCATTACCCCCGATTGTTCGAAGGACTGATCTAGGGTATCTCTGATAGAAACCGTGTACTCGCCTGCTGGCAGAAAAGAAAGCTTGAAATAACCACTGCTGGAATCGGGCAGGCTGCTAGTCGTGGTATCGTCATTCTGAATCGCATAGGCCACCGGCAGGTGTTCCGGGTTGGTAATCGTTCCGGAGATGGAGCCGGAGATGGCCAGCGGTGAAATCCGGATGTGGGGTTTGAGTTTATATCCTTTGGGATTAAAGGGCGGACCGGTAGTGACGATGGAGCGGTGGACATCAAAATCGACCACCATTTCATATATCACACCTTCGGCCAGTGTAAACTCCGGACCAAACTTCAGGCCACTGGTTGATCCGCTGGGTACATCCATAGGGTGTCTTATACCGTCAACCACCACCCAGGCATCGGTGATTTTCAGGCGGATCTGGGTATAGTGACCGGCAGGTACGTCATCACTTCCGATGACAACGGTGTTACCGTTGGTTAATTCCAGCAGATTAACGGTCATCAGCGTATCCGCCAAAATAATCCAGGATGAATCCAAATGGGCGCTTACCTCGGAGAAAGTAATTTTGACCGAGTCGTATTCAGAAGCCGGGGCATCGGTTAAATATAGTTTTAATGTCGCAGTACCCGTGGGGATATTTTGACTGTTGTTTATATCGGTTGAATTTTTCTCGCAGGAATTAAATAATAATGAAACAGCTAATAGTAAAATCGGAATCCAAATTCCGTTTTTCATGGGTATTCCTCCATTTTGCATAATTTAATGATATATCGGTCCGGTTGATATGATAAAGATCAAATTTTAGACCTCCATCAAACTGAATGTCCTGATAAAGGTTCGCTGAGAAAATTATTGTATTTCGTATGCAGTTCTTTCAGATTTTATTGTTGCTTTCAGAGCAGAAAATCGATGGTGATCTATGGGCCGGATTACATGATTTTTATTTTCTCGATAAAAAATTTGTTTTCCCGAGAGAAAACAATTACCTTGTTTGAAAATTTTGAGATTTATTCTCATTAGACTTTTGTGTTTTGTTGATTTCTCCCAATCGTTTATAACATAAAATCAACGGTTTAACCTTTTTCCATAATTGAAATATTCCGTTGGATGAACCAAGCAATATTTGTCCGGGTTCACGGGGTTTATGTTTTGGATAGGAGTAAATTTATATGAAATCAATTT
The DNA here is from genome assembly GCA_020350205.1 of bacterium. Taxonomy (GTDB): domain Bacteria; phylum Calditrichota; class Calditrichia; order RBG-13-44-9; family RBG-13-44-9; genus RQOF01. The sequence goes on along the minus strand of CP070707.1, from coordinate 474,312 downwards.
CAGAAAAAACCCGTCGGCGTTTGGATATACAGGGATTTGAAAAAGTGGAGGAAAGTTTACTCTTGGAAACCGTCCCCTGGCTTCGATTCCCGTTCGCTCTCTGCACTTTACTTGCAGCATCCGGAACACTCCTGGCATCCCCCCCTTTTTTATGGGCCCTGATGCCCTTTTCAGCTATAGCCGCTGTTTCCCCGGCACATCCCTTCGATCTTATTTATAATTATGGACTCCGCCATTTTACTGGAACCCGCCCTTTGCCAGAACGGGGTGCACCAAATCGTTTTGCATGCGGACTGGGCACAGTATGGCTCTTTTTTACCGGCCTGTCATTTTACACCGGATATGCTGTGACTGGATATATTTTAGGTGGGATGCTGACTGGGGTTGGAATTTTGGTCAGCACAATTAATTTCTGTATTCCCTCGCTCCTTTACAGGACGATTTTCGGTTTTCCGTTGAGATCGACCGCAGAACAGATTTAGTCTTCGGGTGACCATGAATAGAAGACCGGAAGATATATTACTCTACAGCTGTCCCGAAGCAAAAGAATTTAGCAGACGATTTTTAGTATT
>CP070707.1:467791-473640 GCA_020350205.1 bacterium | reverse complement strand
AATAAGGGCCAGAGAAAGACGTTCCGTCTGACCGGGAGTCAGGGGGAAATATCCTGAACCATAGAGGAAGTCACCATCCTCACCGGCAATCGGACGTCCGTTGACGATGGTACTGGGTACCTCAAAAAATCCCGGACGCATCCGCCGACGCATCTCCGACTCATTTCCTAAAGGAATATCTCCGGCAGGTGCGAAATATTGAAAGCTTGCCAGGCCGATCTGATCGGATTCTGATTTATCCAGGGCATCAAAATTAGGCTCACCGGGATCCGGAACACCGTTATTTTCTCCGATGTCCCCGGTACCGGGTTTACCATCCTGACCCACATCATCAATCAAGAGCCCATTTTCATCCCGTATTTCCTCGCCGGTTACCGGATTTCGGCTCCAATCCCCGTCATTATCGATCCCGTCTTCCCGGCGCTCATCCACCAGCAGATCATTGACTCCCGCGCCGGTAAAATAATTAACATGTCTTACCGGATTTAAGAGGTCGAATAGAACTTGACCCGTGGATGATCTGCGCACCTGTCGGTAATGCAAAAAGTAATTTTCATCGATCAGACCATCCAGGTCATTATCTTTTCCATCCAGAGCGTTGGGATTAATGTCTTCATTGGGTGTACCAACAAAAATGCGGTTTCCTTCTACTACCCGGGTTACACCAGCAACGATCCGAATGGTATCTCCCAGTGAAACAACCGTGGTTTCCGGTGTAGTCAGGGTATGAAGAGTTCTTTGATACTCAGTAATCTCCTGACCGAAAGGATTAGTTGTGGTAATTCTCTGGATGGTCACAAACTGGTTCCTGAAACCGGGGGCCGGAACCGGATTATTGGTAAAGGTTGCTTCAACAAAATCCTGTTCAGTAAAAAGGGGTCCTACCGGTGTCGATCCGGGTGATTCAGCGTCATTATCGTTGTCGACGCCATCAAATGGATTTCCCGGACTTTCCAGAAAAGCATAGCCAACAATTCCCACCGCCCCCTGCCAGAAGGGATTGCGTGAATTATCATTTGGAAAGTCACCAGTATAAGTTAAATCTTCATTCACATCAAAAAATGAATAGTCATCGTTATATTCTTCCGGTGAATCATCGGTACCGGTTACCCCGACGTAGGTACCCACCAACATTCCGAATACCGTCCGGGGATAAGTAAACTGGCCATTATTGCGGATATTGTACAACCAGAAAATATTATCCTGTGCCAGAATTTGCTGCCATTGCAAGCCGCGGACTTTAATATCAAGTCCTAATCCGTTACGGGTAGGATTATTGGGGATGGGTCTAAAGGAAATGCCCCCGTCATTCTCACCGGGAACACTGTACTCATTATCATTATTATCGTCCATGACAAAATAGGTCTCAAGATCAGCATTGAATATATCGCGGCCAAAAAAACCATTCCAGGACCCGGCCCACCCCTGCGGATCATACCGGGGATCACGGGGATCCTGAATGTCGGGCCAGAATGGAGGCCAGGTATCACTGTTGTTGCTGATCGCAGGGCTATTCACCATATCATTAAAATAACCACTTACCGGTTCAAAAGCTTGTCTCTCACCTGCGGAGGATTCATCCGGTTGCAAAGCTGGGCGGTCAGCAGGGCAATCAATAAACCAGAAAAAGGTGGTATCCCGGCCTGTCGCAACCACTGTTCCGGTGACTTCCGCCCCAACCAGAGGGCTTACGTCACCAATGTAACCGTTGGTATCAAATATCCAGGCACCACGGGGTCCGGCACTGGAAGGTTGCCCGATAACACCCCAGTTTCCAAAAACTGTCTTTACCTGATTGCCGTTTAAAACACCTGCACGTCGAAAGCCACGACCGCTATTCTGAGATTTACCTATATCCGGAATAATCAGTATAAATGCAAGGATTAGAATTACAAATTTTTTAGGGAGCATCCTACAGACCTCAAAAAATAGTCAATCATCTTTTCATTAAAAGTCAAAAATAAATCCGAATTCAATACGGCGTGGTTCGGAATAATGAGTGATGTTAACATACCACTCATCGATGGTATTGACATTCTGGGGCGGATTTGAAGCCCGGTTTCGTTCCAGATCAGTCGTAAAACCGGCCCGCCCGGTATCGTTATAAACATTCACTTCATTTAGAGTATCAAAAAGATTAAATACTCTTAAAAATATCGAAAATCTTCTCTGGAAGAGGCGAAAATCTTTAAATACACGAGAATCAACCGTCCAGAAGGTAGGTTTGGTTTGACTGTTTTCCCGGATAGTCGCTACATCAGCCCCCTGTCTGGGGGTATAAGGTTGACCGCTACCCAGACGCCCGATAAAAGAGATTCCCCAGGTTGGTCGATTGTATCCAAGGGTCCCGTTCAAGGTATGGCGTTGATCCCATCCGAGAGGCGTCACCTGCACTTCGGGAAGTGCCCCCCCTGCCACCGCATTACGGGCCTGATTCGGATCTGAAGCGGTTCCTTTGGCAATTTGAAAAGTGTAATCTGCGGTGTAGTTAAAACCGGTTGAAAATCGGTTTCGGACCGATATGATAAATCCTTTAACAAATCCGAAATCGCTGTTAACTAAACGACTATAGGTTTCTCCACTGATCAGCGGGATTTCATCGGCCCTCGTTCCCGCTAAATCTCTGATGTCACGGAAGAAAATGGTGCCATCTATTACAATATCAGAACCAATTTGCTGTTGTAATCCAATTTCCCCGGAAATGGTTTGCTGAGGAGTTAAATCCGAGTTCCCGATGATCCCCCGATTGGTTCCGCCACTGGTTTCAAGTTTAAACTGGGGATTACGGTATAACAGCTCGAAATTTGGAATCTGAAAAAAGTGACCATAAGAAAAATGAATAATTCCTCTGGCTGTAATTTCTCCTTTTTTTCTGAAAATACCGGTTGATTTTTTCCACTTCACCCGGTACCCTTGTTTCCCGTCAGGTGACTGTAGGGGGCGGACATCGTAGACCTCCGCCTCGGCCTGGATCTTGGTGCCCAATTGTTGTGCCAGATGTAGATAGTTTTTATCCAGGGTGTTCTTGGCATTGTAGCGGCAGCCTGTCATACAACCCCCGCAAAAATTGCAACCCGCCCGTTCCGGACCCTTACCATCAAAATAGGGATCGGGAACGGTGACATCCGGTTCTCCAAAAAAAACTGCCACTTCAGTCGGCTTGAACTGGTCCGCTTTACCGATTTCCCGGGCCAGTTTTTGTAAAGCGATATCCCCGGTTTCCAGGCTGGGATTGGGAACTGTGCCCAGCATCTTCGAGGCGGTCTGGTAATGCTTGGCCAGTTCGGATTCCCAGTCAGCCAAATGAGCCCAGCCTTCCGCCGTGAAAAATTCTTTCCTGGGTAGGGGCAGGGTATTGGCATACACCAGGGATCCGCCGCCTACACCCACACCGGATAAAATCGTGATGTGTCGAAAAAATGATATTTTGAAAAATCCATAGAACCGCAAAAACGGAATCCATAGCCATTTTTTAACATTCCAGTTTCTTTTGGGGAAATCCTGTGCTGTGAACCATTTTCCTTTTTCCAGAATCAGCACCCGGTATCCCTTTTCGGCCAGTCGCAGGGCGGCCACCGAACCACCAAAGCCGGAACCAATCACGATGTAGTCATAGTCATAGGATGGGGTCATATGATTTTATCTTCCTTTGTAATTTTGGGGATCCTGATCCCTGATGTCCGAGACAGGAAAACCTAAAGCAACCACCTGTTTCTTGTCATTTCTAACCCGGTTAGAGATCTCCGCTTTTCATTGCAGAGGACCCTGAACAGACTTCAGGATGACAAGTCTGAACTGATCTTCTCAATAAGTGCCATTTCATCGGTAGACTTACTTTGTTGTTATCCCGAACTTGTTTCGGGATCTCCAGTATCAGGAATTGGTCTAAAAATAGCGAATCAAAATATCAATAACTTTCTTCTTCCATGCTGGATAGGGCGGATATAGTAACTTCAGGGGACTCCAACTATATCCCTGAATAAAAGCCTTTTCATGAGAGAAGGCCTTAAATCCATAATAACCGTGGGCATTCCCAAATCCACTTTCCCGTATCCCACCAAAGGGTAGGTTGGGGTGGACAAACTGAATAAGTACTTCATTGATGCCGCCCCCACCGGAGGAGGTTTGGGAGAAAATACGGGGGACAACCTTTTTGTTCTGGCTGAAAATATAAACTGCCAGCGGCCTACCCCGCTCATTGATATACCGGATAGCCTCCTCTAATGAGGTGTAGGTAATGATAGGTAAAATCGGACCGAATATCTCCTCTTGCATAATTTGCCGATCCGGAGAGACACCTGTTAACAGGGTGGGGGAAATGAATAGTCCATCGTTCTGGAAATTCCCCCCGTATTCAAGAGTAGCGCCATTCTGCAGTGCTTCTTCAAGAAGTTTTTTCAGACGCTGAAAATGCCGTTGATCAATAATACGGGCAAAATCGGGAGTACTTTCTTGCTGTTGCTCATTCTTCCCATAAAATTGAGAGAGATTTCGTTTCAATAATTCGACTAGATTTTCGCGTAACTCTTCTGGCACCAGCACATAATCTGGTGCGACACAGGTTTGCCCGGCATTCATGAAGCGCCCCCAGGCAATTTTTTTAGCAGCATCCTCCAGATTGGCGCTGGGATGGATAATAGCCGGGGATTTCCCGCCCAGTTCCAGTGTTACCGAAGTAAGGTTCCGCGCGGCAGCGGTCATCACCAGTTTACCGACCTCACTGCTGCCCGTAAAATAAATATGATCGAAGGGATATTTCAGCAGTTCCGCTGCAACCTCTTTGTGTCCGTAAATCACAGTGATTTCATCGATCGAAAATAGTTCGGAAACCATAGTCTTAACCAGGCGGGAGGTATGAATCGAAAATTCAGAAGGTTTGAGCATGATGCTGTTTCCAGCCGCAACGGCAGAGATAAGCGGACCTGTGGTGAGCAGAAAAGGATAGTTCCAGGGGGCCATAATAAGTACTACCCCCTTCGGCACATATTCAACCCAACCCCGGTTGGCAAATAAGGGAAGAGTCCGTCTAACTTTCCGCGGTTTTATCCAGTTTTTTAACTTTTTCCGGGCATGCCGAAGTTCAGTCAGTGCAGAAAAAATTTCCTGAGATTCGGTTTCCGGAACCGGTTTTCCGAAATCAGCTGACAGGGCCTCACTAATTTCAGCACGATGAGATAAAATCCAGTTTTCCAACTTCTGCAGCTTTTCAAGGCGTGAAGAAATGTCAGGAATCGGATTTTCAGTTCTTCTGCGCTGTAGTTCCCTGAAAACACGATCGATGTGTTGAATTTCCTTGCCTACATCGATTGTTTCAATACCGCTGATTGTATCTGCCATACTTATTCCGTTGCAGGAAGATGTGAATTAAATAGAGAGAAAATACAGCACTGGAGGGATTTTCGCAAACAAAATGAGAAATAACATGCAGTGGGAAAATATTGATTTATTGGATAATCAAATTTATCGCCATGGAAAAGTGTATTGGCAATTCAGAAGTGATTTTTTTTAATTAATATGATGTTTTCCTTTAAATCGTTTTTATTGGTACTAACATATTATTTATTATATAGTTAGTAAATTTGTCATTTCGAACGGAGTGTGTCAGTTGGCGGACGAAGCTGAGAAATCTTAATGGCCTTTATAGATTCCTCCCCATCTGGCCGCCCTGCCTGCTGCTCGCCTGGCATCGGACAGGCATTTCGCTCATTTCATTCGCTGCGGTCGGAATGACTTTTTAGTAATTCCTTTGCGGAGCTAAGGGAGTATTCATTTAATTTAATATAAGTTCAGAAGAAAATCTTGCTGCACTGAATAAATCAGGTCTAATACGATAGTTTAAAGTATTGTCT
>CP070707.1:461668-467691 GCA_020350205.1 bacterium | reverse complement strand
AAGTGAGGAGGCGAGGAGGAAAAAGTGGTATCCTAAGGGAATAAAAGAGGTCATCGGCGGCGTTTTATCCCCCCCTTCCCGGCAGTTAAAACCCATCCGGAAATTTTTCGGGGGCAAGTTTCCCCGGCTTCTGATAATAAGCTTCAGATTTTTATATATTTTCCCCTACAATGACAACTGTGCCTGATTAGCCTAATCCAGCAAATGGACTACCAGTCCGGAACGCAGTTTGGGCTCGAACCAGGTGGATTTGGGTGGCATCACCTTGCCTGCATCGGCTATACTCATCAGTTCTTCGATGGAGGTGGGGTGCAGGGCGAAGGCTACTTCCCACTGCCCGCTGTTTACACGTTTTTCCAGCTCTTTCAAACCCCGGATTCCTCCCACAAAATCAATCCGCTTGTCCTTGCGGGGATCTCGGATGCCCAGCAGCGGAGTGAGCAGATTATCCTGCAGGATGCTCACATCCAAGCTTTTTACCGGATCAGCACTATCGTAGGTTCCGGGTTTGGCGGTGAGGCGGTACCATATTCCCTGCAGATACATCAGGAAACAGCGCTTGCGGTCGGGCTTCACAGCCTCCGTTTCGGCGACGTCAAACTTTTCCCTGATTTTGTCCAGCAGGGCTTCCGGACTCAGGCCATGGAGGTCTTTGACCACCCGGTTATAATCCAGGATCTGCATCTGGTCATGGGGAAATATGACCACCAGGAAGTAATTATAGGATTCCCTGCCGCTGTGAGCAGGATTTTCCCGGCGCTTGAGATCCCGTACCCGTTGCGCCGCGGCGGATCGATGGTGCCCGTCAGCAACGTACAGTACATCCACTGCAGCGAAAAGCTCCCCGATTTTCGTGATGCTGGCCGGGTCTTCCACCAGCCAGAGGGTGTGCCGGACCTGGTCCGGACTGACAAAATCGTATTCAGGAGTTTTCTGGCAGTACTGCTCAATCAGGGCATCGATTTCCGGGCGGGCTTTATAGGTGAGGAACACCGGTCCTACCTGGGCATTGAGATATTTCATATGGTTAACCCGGTCGTCCTCCTTTACCGGGCGGGTGAATTCATGTTTTTTAATGAGATCCTGCTCGTATTCGTCCACCGAGGCAATGCTCACCAGACCGGTCTGGGCGTGTTCTCCCATGATCTGGCGGTAGATATAGTACCTTTCCTCAGGATCCTGCAGCAGGGTACCGTCAGCGATGAATTTTCGCAGGTTTTCGGCGCCTTTCTCATACACCCGGGTATCATAGACGTCGATAGCGGGATCCAGATCGATTTCCGGTTTATTCACATGCAGAAAGGTGAGGGGATTGCCTTTGGCCATTTCCCGGGCTTCGTCGGAATCCAGCACATCATAGGGCGGGGCGGCTACTTTTGCAGCCAGTTCACGCCGCGGCCGCAGTCCCTGGAACGGTTTGACGATGGACATAGTCTTCTCCTGATTTCATCTATTACAGTTTTAAATTTAGTTTTTCAATTAAGAATATAAAAGGAGGATTTAATTTTATAAGCTAAGTTCTTTATGATGGGAAATATTTTACTAAAAAGAAAAATATTATTGAATTTTTACAATTTCGCTCTTATTATGATATAAATCAAAAAAGTATTTTTTTTACTTAGAATGCTTCAGAGGAAGCACTTTCATTTTTTTGATTATTCTGCGGAGTTGATCATTACAAAATTATATTTTTTGCAGTATTCAGCAAGGTGATTTGACTTTGTCCACTAATGGAAATTGATTTCTTTTATCTAGAAATGATTACAATTTTACAGGATAAAATCTGCTATGATTAAGCTGTGTTTACCTTACTTGATAATTTTGAAGATAAAGAAGTTGAATTGAGATGATATTATGAAAAAAAAATTGATCCTATTCATACTCGTTCCAATTATGAGTTATGCAAAATTAGATATTGATAGCCTAAAAGGTGAACTATATTTTTCAAAGGACACTGAAAAATTAGAAATTATAGAACATTTAATAGAATATTACAATCAAAACAATCTTGACAGTCTTTATTTATATTCTGAAATGAAATTAAAATATTCTATTAAATTATTAGATTCAACGAAAATAGCTGAGTCATATCTTAATGTAGCAAATGCTCAAGGATTTATGAATAATTATTCCATTGCCCTAAAAAATATTTTAAAGGCTGATACAATTTATAGTATCCTAGGAGATTCTACAGGAATTGCGCATTGTTATTTTTATCTAGGTCATCTTCATTATTACCTTAATGAATTTAACAAATCTAGAGAATTTTTAAAAATTTGTGAACGTATATACGATAAAAATGGAAATTTTGAAAAATTAGGAGAATGTTATTTATATCTAGCTTTTGTGGAGATGGGTTTTGCTAATTACAATTATGCTCTCGATTATGCTTTCATGGCATCAAAATTTGCACTTATGTCCGAAAGAGAAAATCTTGTGGTAAAAGTATATATTATTATTTCTGATATTTATGCTGCTTTAGGCAATTTTAAAGAATCGAAATTTTATATTTTAAAGGCTTTTGGTTTTTTTATGTCGAATGGATCACTTTGGGATAAAGCATTGACGGCATATAAATTTGGCTTTATTTATCATCAGTTAGGAGATCAAGACTCTGCTAAAATTTACATAACGATTGCTAAAAATCATTTTAGAAAATTAAATCATGTTAGTGGTGAACTTTTGGTGAATACCTACTATTCAAAAATATTGACTATTGAAGGTAATTATGATGAAAGTATTACTTTACTGGAAAATTCATTAAAAATTTCTGTAAATAATAATATTCCCTGGATGATTTCAGAAATTTCACAGCAACTGGGTGAGCTTTACCTAATTAAAGGTGAATTTGAGAAAGCATCTGATCATATTTTAAATGCACTGGATCTTGCAAAGAAAATAGAAGCGAAAGACCTGGTGCTCAATAATTATCGGTCGCTGGCAAAATATTATGAAAATATCGGGGATCATTATAATGCGTATGCCACCTATAAGAAATATTCGGATCTCAAAGACTCATTATTCATAAAAAATCAAAATGATATTACAGATTTACAGGTGGAATATTATACAAATCAGATTAAAGAAGAGAACGAACTCCTGCAAAAAGACTTGGCAATATCGAAATTAGAAGCAGATAGGCAGAAACTTCTAACAACGATTTTTTTCTTAGGTTTGTTAATTTTTACAATTACAAGCTCAATGATTTATTTACTTTACCGACGGAATAAAAAGAATAATCTTATTCTGGAAGAAAAAATTGATCTTGCTCTTAAGGCTCAAAGGGAACAACAACAGATAATAGTCCATCAGTCAGCATTAAATGCAATGGGAGAATTTACTGCTGGAATTGCACATGAGATTAGTCAACCCGTCCAAAATATTATCCTGAGTTTACAACAAATGGAATTAAACCAAAAAAGTGAATCAAAAAGAGAAAAAAATGATCATACCTTTACGGAAATTTATGAAGACCTCAATCGTGTTCAGTATGCTATTGATCACATTCGCCTATTTAGTTCAAGGCAACAAGAAGAGTATTCAGAATTGTTTTCTGTAAACGATATATTGAATCAAGCATACCGTATGGTTCGAAAGCAGTACGAAAAACTTGGAATTAAATTACACTTTAGTCTTGAATCTTACCTTCCCGAACTGACTGGAAATCCTTTTAAATTAGAACAGGTTTTCATCAATTTATTGTCAAATGCCAAAGATGCAGTTCAAGAAAAACACCGTCAATCCTTAAATGGTTCTGAAAAAATAATCAGCATAGAAAATTATCAGAATAAAGAACAGATAATTGTGAAAATAAAGGATAATGGATCCGGAATTCCTCCAGAAATCCAGTCGCAAATGTTCCTCCCCTTCTTTACGACCAAGAAGTTGGGTGAAGGACAAGGCTTGGGATTATCAATCGCAAATGAAATTGTAAAAGATTTTGGAGGATTTATTGAGATTCATAGTGAAATGGGGCAAGGTACAGAAGTCATGGTATATCTGCCTCTAAGAAAGACTGGTTAAAAAGGTATGAAAGCAGAAGCAAACGGTATCAGGGAATGAGGATGAAATGGAAAATATCAATTTAAAGATTTTAATTGTTGATGATGACCCAGGCATTGCAAAAAAACTGGTTTATTATTTATCTAATAAGGGTTTTAAAACGATTACAGTGGATAAGCCAAAAAAAGCTCTCGAAGTACTGGATCGGAAACATATTGATATTTGCCTCGTGGATATTTTGTTACCGGAAATGAACGGATTAGAATTACTTAAAATTGTAAAGGAAAAGTGGCCGGAAATTGAAGTTATTTTAATCAGTGGTCACGGTACCATGGATATGGTAATCCAAGCGCTCCAATATGGAGCTTTAGACTTCATCAAGAAACCATTTCATTTTCAAGATCTGGATTTTGCCATTGAGAGGAGTAGAAGATTTCTTAAACTTCAAAATCAGTTGCAAAATGCCGAAAACCGAAATTCACTTATCACAAAGGAGTTAGAAAATACCATAGAAAAAGAATTTATTGGAGTCAGTTTACAGCTTCGAAGAGTACTGGATTTAGCCATTACTGCCGGTCAGGATAATGACATCAGTGTTATAATAAAAGGAGAAAATGGAACGGGAAAAGAAATTATTGCGAGAATAATCCATTACACCAGTGCCCGAAAGGAATATCCCTTCTTTCCAGTCAACAGCACTGCAATTCCTGATACCCTTCTAGAGAGTGAATTTTTCGGACATCGCAAAGGTGCTTTTACGGATGCTCGGGAGGATAAACGTGGTTACTTTGAATTGGCTAATGGGGGGACATTATTTCTAGATGAGATTGCCGATATGCCAGTTCATCTTCAGAGTAAATTATTACGAGCCATAGAAGAAAAAAAAATCCGCCCATTAGGTAGCGATAATATCATTGAAGTAAATACACGGATAATTTCAGCCACAAATCGTGATATCGATGTTATGATTAAAGATAATAAATTTCGACCAGATTTTTATCATCGAATTAATACCCTCATCATTCAGATCCCTCCTTTGAGAGAGCGCCCCGAGGACATTGAACCTCTGTTTAGGCACTTTTTGAAACTCTTTGCTCAAAGGAAAAATAGGCAGATACCTACCTTTGATGACAACATTCTAAAAAGATTAGTGCAGTATCATTTTCCTGGAAATGTCAGAGAATTAAAAAATATTGTTGAGAGAGCATTTTTGGTCTATAAGGAGGGTCATCTAAAATTTAAAGATTTTTTCTTCGCTGAATGGAAAGAAACAAATGAATTTACTCTAAATGATAATCTTAATTTAGAGCACAACGAAAAATTACTAGTTCAAAAAGCCCTGGAGAAAGCAAATTTCAATCAAATTAAGGCAGCTCAATATTTAGGTATATCGAGAGATTCTTTAATTAGAAGGATGCGAAAATTTAAGATAGAAATAGACAAGACAATTGAAATATAGAATAATATGATCATTCCTCTAAAAAATCACACATTTGTGCTAATTTAAGCCTCAAAGTTGTAAAATTTTCCTCATATAAAATGAAAATTTTATCGACCTAATGTATTTCATCAATTTAAAATACTTCTTTATCTCATTGTTAATTAATTGATTATAAAGAATATGAAAAATTTTGAAGTTTAATATTAATTTCATCTTCGATATTTGGCATATATTTTGTATTTAAATTAGGTAACCTTGTGTTGGGAGGGAGGGATATATAAATTACCTGTTATGTCATAATTATCCCTCCTTCTTTTTTAATATGAAAAATAAAAGTATCAACATCGGTAGATCTCTACATATTTTCATTTCATAGATTGATACTTAAAATATTTTTTGACAAATTAAAAGTACTATCATTGTCTTGTATAAGGAACTATAGTCTACTTTTGAAAAATTAAATACTGTAGGTGCTTATCCTGGTAATTTGCGATTTTCCTTCAAAATTTCTAGTCTAAAATGCGCCGATCTAAATATGAATCATTCCTCAATTATCATTTTAAAAAAATAAAAAGGCATG
>CP070707.1:455531-461568 GCA_020350205.1 bacterium | reverse complement strand
ATATATGATAATCTCATCCCTGATTCGGCTCTTACCCTGACTATTTCAGATGCCAGTTTCGGTAGTTATGGTTGGTCCAATACCATATCGGAGCCGATAATCCTTTGTGATGCGGAGGGTGATACTGTGCAGGTATATTATTATTCACTCGGTAATATGCCCGGATTCTCCGATGAAAAAATTCATTTGGTAGCGGATAATACACCGGAAAACTGGGGAAACAGTCTGATGTTCAGAGGTACCCCGGGTCAGAAAAATTCATTATCCCTTTTGAACATTGACCTTCAATTGGATTCGATTTGGATTAATCCAAATTTTCCGCCATCCAATGTAGCTTTTCAAATTTTTGCCTCTTTTGTGAATGCAGGTTTGGAAATCATTGAGCATATTAACTTCACTATTTTCTTTGATTATAACCAGAACCTACTTCCCGACAGCCTGGAAGTTGTCTATCAGGAGACCTTGGTGACCCATATCGTTACTTCTGGATACGAGGAACTGGATTGGGAAATGACAGGTCTGGAAACAGGTAGTTACTGGTTGGGGATACTGGCAGAAACAGTCGGAGATGAGAATATGAATAATAATCTGAAGGTGATTTCGCTTGAGATTGAATCTGCAGAAAACCCGGTTATCATTAATGAAATTATGTTTAATCCGGTAAGCGGTGAAGCCGAATGGATTGAATTATATAATAAAGGACAGAATGATATAAATCTTGGTCAGTGGTTAATTGCAGATGTCAGGGATACCGTGATGATCAGCACAGACCCCTACATTTTAAACTCACATGACTATACAGTTTTGGGTGATGATTCGTCCATTATCAATTATTACGCCATGAGAAGATTCAATTTTATTTACATTCCATCTTTTCCTACCTTGAATAATGATACAGATGATTTGAAACTATTCAGCAGCTCGAAGAGACTTCAGGACCGCGTAATGTATCACAACAGCTGGATGCGAAGAGAGGTATTACCGGGCACCTCTTTGGAAAGGATACATCCGGATATTTCGTCTATGCTGGCAGAAAATTGGGCAGCCAGTGCAGATCCTACCGGAGCCACACCGGGTAAATTAAATTCAATCTTTATTGAGAAACCGACCGAAAAATCTGTATTGGAGATCCAACCCAATCCATTTTCTCCAGATGGGGATGGATTTGAAGATTTTGTTATTTTTGAATACCGATTACCTTTTCCCACCGGATATTTGACTATTCAGATTTATGATATTAAGGGCCGTAAAATTAAAAGTATTGCTGAATATACAGCGGTGGGACAGCATGGTAATTTTATCTGGGATGGACGAAATGATAGTGGAAGATTTTCCCGGATGGGTATTTATGTGATTCTGGTGCGAATATTTGAACCCTATACCGATAAATATAGTGAATTTAAGAAAAGTCTGGTTTTAGTCAAGAATCGATAAGTAAAAAACTAGATATTTGAGAGCTTTTTTATACTGATATTTCCATTCCTTCCATGGCGGCCAGGCAGGAAATCGGTCTCTGTGATTGTTTGATAAGTTTCTGGCTTAATCGCTGGATCTTGTCAATTTCCTCATCATTGTGATCTGGATCATGATGGAATAAAATGAGTTGCGAAACATTGCTTTTCACCGCCAAATCAACTGTATAATTATATGGAGAGTGTCCCCAGGTTCTTTTATTCTGATACTCTTCCGGTAAAAATTGAGTATCATGGATCAGTATATCCGCGTTTTGACAAAAACTGATTAACTTGGCATCTTTGTCCTCGATGAAACTATCGAATATTTTTTCAGGTCGGTCGGAGGGGATGTCTTTCACAGCCGTATTTTGATGAGTCTCTGCTGTATAAAATGGTTCATTATCACTGATATAAACGAGACTTTTGCCCTGATATGAAAAACGAAATCCTAAAGCATATCCAGGATGATTCAGATACATGGTATTTATGTTTACTTTTTCAATTTGAATATTTTCTTCAGTAATTGACTTGAATTGAATATCAGCGGTCATATCTTCGATGGTAATTGGGAAATAGGTAGGATCCATTTGAAATGAGATAATATCTGCTAAATTAATAGCAGCATCGTCTGTTCCGACGATTAAAAATGAATTTCTTTGATCGTAGGCCGGTCGGAAGAAAGGTAATCCCTGAATATGATCCCAATGAAAGTGACTGATAAATATATAAGCCTGGATAGCCTTACCTTTTTTGATCAATGTATTTCCCAGTCCTCTGATTCCGGTTCCTGCGTCTAAAATAAATAACGGTCCATCCTGAAACTGGATTTCCACGCAGGAAGTATTTCCGCCATATTTCAGTGTGGATGGTCCAGGTGTAGGAATGGAACCTCTTACGCCCCAAAATTTAATTTTGAAGGATTTCATGCTGCTCTATTTGAAGAAGACTCATGATTGAATCAAGTAGGATATGGGAACGAGTGGGCTTCGTTAAGAAGATATCGGCACCCAACATAAATGCTTTGCGACGATCGGAATCATACAATTTTCCGGAATAAATAATTATTTTTACTTCCTGGGTGAGGGGATTATCTTTGATTTTTTTAAGTAGTTTCAATCCATCAATTTCCGGCATCATCAGATCCAGGATCACCAGGCGGGGTTTATCTTTTAAAATCGTTTGGTAGGCGATCTCACTCTTGGTGGTAAATTTAGCTTTCAATCCGGTTTGTTCTATGAGAAGCTTCATAATATTTGCCTGATCGAAATTATCATCCACGACAAAAATGTCATATTTATGATTATGAACTGATGGAACACTGTTTTCAGTTTTTCTATTGGATTTGCTCAAGTTGTTCTCCGCTTTTTATCCGCTATCGATAACCGTTTTAAGATCATGATTAAGAAAATAACGGGGTTTACAGTAGGTGAGGGTGACAGATGTCACAGGGGTTCTGAGGAAATTTTCATTCTTGCTTAAATTAAGCTGAATTGTTCCGGAAGAGGATATTCAGAAGGCTGGCATTATTTGGATAAAAATACTTTTCTGATCTCATTAATTTTTACCATATTTTCATTGACAGTCTTGAGTATCTCACGATATTCTTTATCCTCGGGATTGAGTTGACGCAATTGTTGTCTTAAACTGTCAATATGTTGCTGGTAACGAGTGATTTTAATTTTCTGAATACAATCATTCAGATAGCGGTCTGGCTTTTCAATATCATGAAAGAGTTCAGCGCTAAGTATGCTAACAACTTTTTCGTCCTCCAGCAAAGAGAAGAGCCAGTGGATCAAATCCTGCTTATCTCTGTCCTTATTATTTTTTATCAGGCTGAAGACATTTTTAAAAGGAGGATTAAGAAAATCGTCTTCTTCCAATAATTGAAAAATAATATTTTTTACTTCATCAAAATGATTTAGTAAAAGAATGAGTACATCTTTTTCTGCACTCCAGGCACCGGTTAAAAGGAGAGATGATGGCTCTGACTGACTTTTTGGTATTTCACTAAGCGGATATTTTTTTTCCCGTGACTGTAAAATTTTGTATTTTTTTTGTATTTCTTCAATGAGGGTATTTTCCTGCAAATTAAATCTTTGTGCCAGGAGATTGGCATAGAAATTTTGCTTCAATGGGTCTTTATGAGCAGCAATCGATTGAATCAGCTCTCCTACGATCTTAGCTTTCTGAGAAACTCCGTCCTTACCATAGCTTTTTTGCAGGTTGGCTAATTTAAACTCGAAGAAATCCGATGCATTCTCCAGCAGGGCAAAAAAGGCAGATTTGCCGTTGTTTTTTACGAAACTATCGGGATCTTCTTGCTCTGGTAAAATCAGTACTCTGACATCCAGATTTTCCTGAAACAGTATCTGTCCCCCCCGAAGTGCTGCCTGTATCCCGGCAGAATCTGCATCGTAACATAGAATAATATTATGAGTATAGCGCCGGATTATCTTAGCATGATCTTCCGTTAGGGCAGTTCCGCTGGTTGCAACAACATGTTTAATATCGTTTTGGAATAATTGAAGATAGTCCATATAACCTTCCACAAATATGACGCTATCCTCCTGCCTGATCCAGTCTTTTGAATAATACAAACCGTAAAGAATCTGACTTTTGTTGTAAATTGGAGATTCCGGAGAATTGAGATATTTGGGGCTGTTTGGATCGTCTCCCAGGGCCCTTCCTCCAAATGCGACAATGCGTCCCGATAAATTATGAATAGGGAAAAGAAGCCGATTGCGAAAACGATCATACCTTTTCTTGGTGTCTTTTTCACTCTGCAGGATGAGTCCGGTTTTTAAAAATGGTTCGATTTTTATTTTTTTTCTCTCGATTTCCTGCAGGAGAAGATCCCATGAATCCGGGATATACCCGAGTTTAAAGTAATTTACCACTTCTGCAGAGATCTGACGTCGATTTAAATACGGGGAGAGTTTATCCAGATTTTTCAATAACATTTGGTGATAAAAATCGCCCGCGAACTGGTTTGCACGATAGAGTCTGTCATATTCTGATGATTTTTCATCATCCTTTTGAGCTTTGGGTAGTTCAATTCCAGCCTCCTCGGCAAGTTTTTGCAGGGCTTCCGGAAAAGTAATCTTTTCATAGCGCATCAGAAAGTTGAACACATTTCCACCAGCACCACATCCAAAACAATAAAAAATTTGTTTATCCGGACTGACGGTAAATGAGGGAGTCTTTTCGGTGTGAAAAGGACAAAGGCTTTTAAAATTTTTACCCTGTTTGCGCAGATTAAGATAGCGCGATATCAGCTCAACAATATCAATCGCATCTCGAATTCTGTCAATAAGATGTTCGGGAACTGTAGGCATTTTATGGTCTAGGAATTACACATACCTTGACTTAAATTTCTTATTGTCTTAAATTAAAAGCTTAAAATTTTTCATTATCATAACTCTGGAAAAACCATGGAACAAAAAGATCAACCGCAAGCCCCACAACAACAAATTAATATCGAATTAGGCCCTGAGCAAGGGGAGGGAATTTATTCAAACCTGGCTCTCATTACTCATTCTCCCGCTGAATTTGTTTATGATTTTACCCGGGTCTTGCCTGGAGTTCCCAAAACCAAAGTCTATGCACGAATAATTATGACACCGCAACATGCCAAGAGCTTTTTAAAGGCACTTGAAGAAAATGTACAGAAATATGAATCGCAATATGGTGAGATAAAGTTACACGGAACTCCTGGAGGAAACAAACAATTTGGGTTTAAACCTCCGACAATAGCAGAAAAGTAAAATTCGCTACTGGCTTATTTTTAAAATTATTGCAATGAATCAGATTCAAGAAAATTTAAATCGGGTCCTGGAGAAAATTGAGCGGGCAGCTGCAAAAAGTGACCGTAGGCCTGAAACCATAAAATTGGTTGCGGTCAGCAAAACGATTTCTCCGGAAAAAATTAACGAAGGGATCGCAGCCGGTATTAAAATAATTGGTGAAAATAAAGTTCAGGAAGCCAAAGCCAAAAAGGACCTGGTTCAGGCAGTAACCTGGCATATGGTGGGTCATTTACAAACCAATAAGGTGAAACAGGCGATTCAAGTATTTGATATGATTCAATCAGTGGATTCTTACCATCTCGCTCAGGAAATAGATAAACGCTGCCAGCGGGAGGAAAAGAATATTCCCGTCCTGGTTGAGGTTAATACCAGCGGAGAGACATCAAAGTTTGGCTGCGATCCCGAAAAAGCTCCTGAATTGGTTTCCATGATCAGTGAATTGAAACACCTTGAAATTAAAGGATTAATGACCATTGGACTTTTTACCGATCAATTGAATTTGGTTCGTCCGTGTTTTGTCACTTTAAGAGAATTGGCTGAAAAAATCCGGGATATGCGATCTGATAGAATCTCCATGAGTGAGCTTTCTATGGGAATGTCTTCAGATTATGAAGTGGCTATCGAAGAGGGAGCCACCATGGTCCGGATCGGGACAGCGATATTTGGTCCCCGTCAATATCACAATTAAATGGTGTTTTTGAAATACAGATTAAAATCATTTTAATATTCCTCGGAATAGAGGAGAGGTCTAATGAATTTAACGCCGCTTGATATTCG
>CP070707.1:449115-455431 GCA_020350205.1 bacterium | reverse complement strand
TTTCTGGTTAAATTCATGAGTTGAGAAAAAGTTCTATCTACAAATTATTTAGAGGCTGGTGCAGGTAGTATCACTTTGATAGCATATAAGAGCGAGTTCAACAAAGAGTAAACTATTTGTCATTATAAATCATATTTCTTTAAATGAGTAATACCCTTTGCTCCGGCGACAATGATATCGGTTACCATTTCCACGAACAAACCATGTTCAATAATTCCTGCACGCTGGTTAAGTTTCGAATTCAACACTTCGGGATCTTTAATCTGACTGAATTCGGCGTCCAGAATGTAATTTTTTTGGTCCGTTAGATACGGTTTTTTTCGGGCATCTCGGCGCAGAGTGGGTTTCGCTCTTAGACTTTTTAGAAATCTGGCTTCCACTTCCCAAGCGAAGGGAAGCACTTCTATGGGAATCGGCCAGCTGGTTCCTAATTTTTTCGATACTTTAGTTTCGTCAACAATAATAATGACCCGTTTACTTGCCTGGATAAGAATTTTTTCACGCAGGAGGGCTCCACCGCCTCCTTTAATAAGATTTAAGCGCGAATCAACTTCGTCTGCACCATCAATGGTCAGGTCTATTTGGGTCACCTTACTGAAATCGGTCAATGGGATATGCAGTCTTTTTGCCAGTCTTTCGGTTCTCTTCGAACTGGGAATGGCCTGTATTTTTTGAAGGGAGCGCGCTTTAATCAGCTGAGCAATCTTGCGAACGGCAAAGGTTGTGGTACTTCCGGTACCCAGCCCGATAATCATTCCATCCTCGATATATTCCACTGCTTTTTCTGCAGCCTGTTTTTTATGTCGATCCTGTTCATTCATGCTGTTTAATCCTCACATAAGTATAGATTTATTAATCAAGGTTCAAAGGGTAAAACTTAACTAATGATTGGGGTGAAATCCCCAGGCGCCAGCCAATTTGAAGCAACCAGTTGCGGATTATGTTCTTTGCCACGCCCTCTTTTTTCCAGCGTCTGGCGGATACCAGAATATGTTGCGGTAATATAGCCACAGAACCAATTTTCTTTAACCTTAAACAAAAATCAATATCCTCCATAATGGGAATCTCCAGGTATCCGCCCAGTCTTTCAAATGCTGTTTTTCTTACAAATATACCCATTTCGCCATAAAATATACTGAGAATCCGATTTTTATGATTTGATAAAAATTCTGAAAGCCTGTAAATCATGCCCGGTTCATCCAGAATATAGATAAAAGCCCCACCAACAACTGAATTATTTCTTAAGGCGGTTTGAATCGCTTCCAGGGATCTGGGGTGCGGATTACAATCTGCGTGCAGGAACCACAGTATCTCCCCTTTGGCTAGTTTCGCAGCTGTATTCATTTGAACTGCCCGACCCCTTTGGGAAGTAATTACTTTACCAAATGGCAAAGCCAGCTGTGGAGTGTGATCTGTGCTGCCGCCGTCTACAATAATTAACTCACCTGTGTGTCCGATTTGTCTCACATTTGCACAGGTATTCCTGATATTTTTGGCCTCGTTAAAAGTTGGAATAATAATGCTGATGTTATTCTTTTTAATTTCCATGAGGCTATATATGCCATATCTCACAATTCCTGAAATATAAAAGTACTTTCTTCAGAAAAATATTACTTTAAATTTTAGAACAATGAGTTATCGGAGAAAAACTTTTGAACTAGGGAGAGCCAAATGAAACAACGGTTCACTGATTATTTCTGTAAATTGTTTTTATTCAATTTATTTTTTATTCTGATGTTTTTAAACTGTACTTCGGAGCAAGAAAAAATGAATCAGGAATTTGCACAGTTTTTATCATCCTATGAAGAGCGGGTCATTCCTTTGACGAAAGAAAGTAATCTGGCCTACTTTATGGCTACCACAACCGGGGAGGATTCATTATATCAGGAATTGGAAAAAATTGAAATTAAACTTTCCAAAATTTTTTCCAATAAGGAAGATTTTCAGAAACTCAAAATGATAAAAGAATCTAACCTCATCCGGGACCCCCAATCCAAACGGCAACTGGATATCATCTATAATGCATATCTGGAAAAACAGTTAAACGAAGATATCCTGGCAAAGATTATTTCCATGCAGACCGATATTGAAAAGCGCTATTCAACATTTCGATCTGAATTTGATGGAAAAAAATATACCGATAACCAAATCGAAGAAATTCTGGTGAGGAGTCGAGATTCTCAGACTCTCGAAAAAGCCTGGAAAGCCAGCAAACAGGTCGGCAAAATAGTCGCCGAGGATGTTTTGAATTTGGTGAAATTGAGAAATGAGGCGGCCAGAGAACTGGGATTTGAAAATTTTCATAGTATGCAATTGCTGGTGAATGAGCAGGATCCGCAGGAGATTGAAGCTTTGTTTGAAGAGCTTGATTATTTAACACGGGAATCCTTCATACAATTGAAAACTGACATTGATCGTTCATTATCAAGACGCTATGCAAAAAGAGTGCTGGATCTGAGACCCTGGCATTATCAAAATAGATTTTTTCAGGAAGCTCCGCGAATATACAATGTGGATCTGGATCAGTTTTATCAGGGAAGGAATCTGGTCGAAATTACCAGAAAATATTTTGCCAGCCTCGGTTTACCTATCGATGATCTGATTGCAAAAAGTGACCTGTACGAAAGAGAAGGAAAATATCAACATGCTTTTTGTACAGATATTGATCGCCAGGGAGATGTGCGGGTGGTTTGTAACGTGAGACCAGACCAGAAGTGGATGAATACCCTTTTGCATGAATACGGTCATGCTGTCTATGATAAATTTAATGATAGGAATCTACCCTGGACGCTTCGTCGACCGGCTCATACATTTACCACAGAAGCGATAGCGATGCTGTTTGGAAATTTTTCATCCAGTCCTGGCTGGATCCAGGAGGTACTGGAGATTCCGGAAAGCAGGATTAATCGGGTACAGGAAGACTGTATAAAGTCACTTCGATTGGAAACACTCGTTTTCAGCCGCTGGGCGCAGGTGATGTACCGATTTGAAAAAGCAATGTACGCCAATCCCAACCAGGATCTGAATAAACTTTGGTGGGATCTGGCTGAAAAATATCAGATGATAAAACGGCCAGCCAACAGAAATGCGCCGGATTGGGCGGCGAAAATTCATGTTGCCCTATATCCCGCATACTATCATAACTATCTAATGGGAAACATCTTGGCTTCTCAGATTCACCATTACATCGGTACAGAGGTTCTTCGGCAGGCAGATATTTATGGACAATCATTTTTGAATGATAAAACGGTGGGAAATTATCTGATCGAGAAAATCTTTAAACCGGGGGCTTTATACCCATGGAATGATATGATTATGAGGGCTACGGGTGAAAAGTTAACGGCCAAATATTATGCCATGCAGTTCATAGAATGATTAAATATACCAGAAAAGCTATTTTACCCTTCTGTTAATTTTTACAGAAGGGTTTTTTTTATGAGGAAAGCTGGAACGATCGGACATCACAATCGTAAGATATGCACCCTTGTGAATTATCCGGTAGGTTCTTGCATTACTAATTGATTTATCGATAGTTATGATTTAATTTATAAGATTCTAAATATACTATTATCGTTATGTGGACCTGGAAAAAATGAACACACTATCATATATCCATAATGCCCATCCGCAATTTATCGAATCGATGTATGAGGAATACCGAAAAAATCCGGAAGCAATAGAAGCTGGATGGCGCCTGTTCTTTGAGGGATTTGAATTTGGACTTTCCAGTGACGGCAAGCGTGAAGAACAGCTGGTCCCGGAACATATAGAGAAAGAAATACGGGTTTTAAACCTTATACAGGCTTATCGAACCCGGGGACATCTATTTACCCAGACCAATCCGGTGCGAACCCGACGCCAGTATCAGCCTTCACTGGAATTAGTGAACTTTAATCTAACTGAAGCGGATCTGGAAACGACTTTTCAGGCAGGCATTGAGATTGGTTTAGGACCGGCCCCGTTGCAGGATATTATTTCACATTTACAGGAAACCTATTGTCGATCCATTGGTGCGGAGTTCATGTTCATACGTCAACCTGCAAAGGTGTGGTGGTTGAAAACAAAGATGGAATCCACACGTAACCGGCCTCAGTTTGATATTGATGAAAAACGTCATATTCTTCAAAAGTTGAATCAGGCAGTAGTGTTTGAGAATTTTCTGCATACCAAATATATTGGCCAGAAGAGATTTTCATTGCAGGGTGGAGAGACGCTGATTCCCGGACTGGATGCCATTATCCAGAAGGGTGCTGAAATGGGTATCGATGAATTTGTTATCGGAATGCCCCATCGTGGACGATTAAATGTCCTCGCCAATATTTTGAACAAATCCTATGAAGAAATATTCCATGAATTTCAGGGAGAGGATTTTGCGGAATCGGTGTTCGCGGGTGATGTAAAATATCACCTGGGTTATACCAGTCGCGTCGGAACTCGCGGGGGGATGGAAGTTCAACTCACCCTGGCACCTAATCCCTCTCATCTGGAAGCTGTTAATCCGGTAGTGCAGGGAATTGCCAGGGCCAAGATGGAGCAGCGTTACCGGGATGATTATACCCGGGTTGTGCCCATTATGATTCATGGTGATGCTGCTATTGCCGGACAGGGAGTCGTCTATGAATTGATTCAGATGTCTCAGCTGCCTGCTTACCATACCGGCGGGACCGTTCACCTGGTTGTTAATAATCAATTAGGATTTACCACAAACTATTTGGAAGGTCGTTCCAGTACGTACTGTACTGATGTGGCCAAAGTTACTCTATCGCCCGTATTTCATGTAAATGCAGATGATGTTGAAGCAGTCGTGTATGCCATTCGCCTCGCAATGGAATACCGGCAAATTTTTCATACCGATGTTTTTATTGACCTTCTGGGATACCGAAAATATGGACACAATGAAGGGGATGAACCACGTTTTACTCAACCAAAATTATATAAGATTATTGCACAACATCCCGATCCCCGGGAAATTTATATTCGAAAACTGATGCAGAGTGATCAGGTAGATAAAGGACTGGGGAAGGAGATGGAAAGGGATTTTACCCGGATGTTGCAGGAACGGCTGGATCAAGCCAGGAATAAAAAAAGTGTGCCCAAAGGACAGTTGGTAAAGGACAGGTGTGATGAGAGTCAGCGGATTGAAAATTTTGATTATGAAGAAGTGATCAAGACCGGAATTGAAAAAAAACAACTACTCAAGCTGGGAGAGAAGATATTCACCATACCCGAGAATGTTAAAGTTTTTCAAAAAATCCGTAAATTATATGAGGGACTGGGGGATAAGTTTTTGAAAGATCAGATAGCGGACTGGGCCATCGCAGAAAATCTTGCGTACGGGACTTTGCTTGATGAGGGGATTTCTATCAGGATTGTTGGACAGGATACGGCCAGAGGAACTTTCTCCCATAGGCATGCGGTGTTGTTGAATGAGGAAACGGAAGAACCATACATTCCGTTACGCCAGGTAGAGAACAAAAATGCGCATTTTGATATTTATAATTCCATCCTTTCTGAATATGCCGCCCTGGGATTTGAGTATGGGTATTCCTGCACCACACCACACACTCTGAATATCTGGGAAGCACAATTTGGTGATTTTGTCAATGGTTCACAGGTAATCATCGATCAGTTTATCAGCAGCGCGGAACAAAAATGGAAAAGGATGAATGGCCTGGTCATGTACCTTCCTCATGGATATGAAGGTCAGGGTCCGGAACACTCCTCGGCCAGAATTGAAAGGTTCCTGCAGCTCTGCGCGAAAAAAAATATGGTTTTAGCCAACTGCAGTTCACCCGCCAATTTTTTTCATCTGATACGCCGACACATGAAATTCCCCTTCAGAAACCCTCTGATCGTTTTTACACCCAAAAGTCTGTTGAGACATCCTGAATGTGTGAGTCCGCTATCAGATTTTACTGCAGATTCATTCCTGCCAGTGCTGGATGATGATTCGATAAAAGAAGCGGATGTAAAAAAAATCCTGTTCTGTAGTGGAAAAGTCTATTATGATTTAGCAGACGCCCGAAGGCAGTACAAAAGGAAAGATGTGACGATTGTCCGGCTGGAACAGATTTATCCGCTGCCTGAAAAAGGAATATCAGCGGTTCTGAAAAAATATAAAAATGCAAAGCAGTATGTTTGGGTGCAGGAAGAACCGGCTAATGCGGGGGTGATGCCATTTCTCATCCAAAATTTGAAATCGGTTTCACTCAATTTTATATCCCGTGAAGCCAGCGCAACACCGGCAACCGGTTTCTACAAACAACACCTGGTTGAACTGGAAGGCATTCTAAAAAAGGCATTTGAGTAAAATCAA
>CP070707.1:442641-449015 GCA_020350205.1 bacterium | reverse complement strand
GCCAATCCCAAAACAGTGGTTGTTTTGATCGCCGGTTCTCCCGTTGAAGTCTTTGATTGGATTGATCAAATTCCGGCAGTGATGATGGGATGGTATGCCGGGATGGAAGGAGGACATGCTCTGGCGAATGTGCTATTTGGAGAGGTCAATCCCTCTGGAAAACTGCCATTCACTTTTCCGATTAGACTGGAAGATTCACCCGCTCATGCCCTGGGAGAATATCCCGGAAGCAATTATGAGGTAACCTACAACGAAAAGATATTTGTCGGATATCGTTATTTTGACAGCAAGAATATCCAAAGTCAGTTTTGTTTCGGACACGGCCTTTCCTATACCGATTTTGAATATGGGAACCTGAAAATAAATTCTGATGGGAATCGCAACGAACCGCAGATTCAGATTGAAATTACCCTAAGAAATAGAGGTGATCGCGAAGGTAAGGAGGTTGTTCAAATTTATGTAGGAGACGTCGAAGCCTCGGTTGAACGTCCAAAGAAAGAATTAAAGGCCTTTAAGAAAGTTAATCTGAGTTCAGGTGAATCAAAGAAGGTGAGCTTTTCTTTGGATAAAAATGCTTTCTCTTTTTATGATATGCAATCTTCCTCATGGAAGGTCGAACCGGGATTATTCCGGATTTTTATCGGTGGATCATCTCAGGATATCCGCCTTAGTCGTGATATAGAAGTCTTTTAAAAGTAGAACAGCCGGCATAAACATCCGACTCTAGGAATTATGCTTCGATTATTTCCATAACTTATGATATTATACGACTTACATTTTAAAAGTATGACTAAGACGATCGGAAATCGGGTAGGTGGATTTCATTTACTCATTTTAATTCTGCTTTTTCCGCTGTTGTCACCGCTGGCTCGTATGGAAGCAGGGCAAGCTGAAAGAAAGCCCATTAAAGTTGAAGTGAGAAATGTCGCAGGTGCTTATCAACTTTTTAGGAATGGAGAATCTTATTATATAAAGGGTGCCGGGGGCGGGCTGACTAAACTCAGCACTCTTGCTGAACATGGGGGTAACTCTCTGAGAACCTGGAGTTCCCGCAATGCAGAGGCTACTCTCGATTCAGCTTACACCCTGGGTATAACTGTTCTATTGGGATTAGACGTGAAGCGAGAGCGGCACGGATTTGATTACAACGACCTAGATGCTGTACAAAAACAGTTGGATAAACTAAAAATTGAAGTTCAAAAATATAAGGATCACCCGGCTCTGTTGGGTTGGGGTATTGGAAATGAATTAAATCTCCATTACTCCAATAAAAAAGTCTGGAATGCCGTTGATGATATTGCAAAAATGATCCATGAAATAGACGGAAATCATCCTGCTACCACCATGCTGGCTGGCATTCATAAAGAAGAGGTGGATTATATCAGAGAAAACTGTCAAAACCTGGACTTTCTCTCGGTTCAGATGTATGCGGATATCATTAATGTCCGTCAACGGATTGCAGAAGCGGGCTGGACGGGACCCTATGCTGTTACTGAATGGGGAGCAACCGGTCACTGGGAAGTACCCAAAACCGATTGGGGAGCTGCCATCGAGCATACCAGTACCGAGCGGGCAGCGCTGGTCCGGGAACGTTTTGAGAAATCCATCATGCAAGATACTCTGCAATGTCTGGGTTCATTTATATTTTTATGGGGCCGGAAACAGGAACGAACCCCGACCTGGTACGGACTGTTCCTGGAGGATGGTGAAGAAATGGAGAGCATCGATGTCATGCATTACCTTTGGACCGGGGACTGGCCCCAAAATCGATCGCCTCAGATATATGATGTAGTGCTTGAGGGTAAAACACGATACGACAATATCCGTCTCAGACCTGCCGAGGAGGTTGAATTAAGATTTCGTACTCAGGATTTTGACCGTGATTCGCTGCAGGTGATTGCTGAATTACTTCGCGAAAGTACCGATCTGGGTGAGGGCGGAGATTATGAGTCGCGCCCGGAAACCATAACGGGCCTGATCATGTCACAACATCGGGACCAGGTCGTCTTTCGAACGCCGACCGGTAGCGGTGCTTACCGCATTTTCGTATATATAAAGGATGGTCAAAATCACGCTGCCACAGCAAATGTGCCATTTTATGTGGAATAAAAAGTATGAGGATATTTTGAAAATTATGAAAAAATTAATGCAGATGATACTTATTGCATCGGTAGTCTTTTGGGTGACCACCTGTGAAAGACATACCGACGCGGCTCCGCCAACACTAACGATTGAGGCGGAATCTTTCAGTGATTCCTTGGGATATTTCAGCATTATGAAAACAGACCAGGGTAATCAGGTGGTTTCCGGTTTGGATCAGGGAGAATGGCTCGCCTTTGATGTTCAGGTAGATGTTCCCGGTCGTTATCGTTGTGAAGTTAGATTGTCTTCAGAATCAAATCGCTCCGGTTCCTGCTGGATTGAAGATTATTATGATAATCCTGACGGACGCACCTATAATATCACAGCCTCCATTCCGGTTCCGGCAACACGTAAAGGCGGTGTCTATAGTACTGTTTCCAAGGAGGGTTCGCCCCTGAATAGCGGCCCTCATAAAATGAAATTGCACCTGGAAAGTGACAGTGTCAATGTGGACTGGATCAAATTTACCCTGTTAAAAAATCACCAATTCACCCTGGATACCCTGCTTCAAAATATGACGGGAGATGAATGGTCTCTGGTTTGGTCAGATGAATTTGATGGTGAAGGGTTGCCAGATACTAATAAATGGACCTTTGATATCGGGAACTGGGGCTGGGGCAACAATGAACCGCAGTATTATACGGAGTTGAGAACCGAAAATGCCCGGCAGGAAAGTGGAAATCTGGTGATAGAAGCCAGAAAAGATGATATGGGTCAAGCCTGGACTTCTGCACGGCTGACCACTCGGGGAAAAGTGAGCTTTATTTACGGTAAGATTGAATTCAGGGCCAAAGTTCCTGTGGGTGATGGGGCCTGGTCAGCCGGATGGTTGCTGGGGGATGCTTACCGGGATGAAATTTCCTGGCCCTACTGCGGTGAAATAGACGTTCTGGAATGTGTGGGGAGGGAGATCAATGATGAAACCGGTGATGGTGTAAATCATGCCTCCTGTCATACCCGAGCCTACTATTTTAAGCAGGGTAATCAGATTACCAGCATTACACCGGTCAAAAATATGAATTCAGAGTTTCATGTCTATTCTATTGAATGGGATTCAACAGGCGTTCAGGGATTCGTAGATGAAAAAAATTATTTTCTGTATGACAAGTTGAACGGCGAATGGGAATGGCCCTTTCATGATCCCCAGAATCTGATCATCAACCTGGCAATGGGGGGAGGGATGGGAGGTCCCATTGATGATCGATTGACCTCCCAGCAACTGATTGTGGATTATATCCGGGTGTATGAAAAGAGATAAAATGAGCCGGGATTTTGGAATTTGGAAAGGAAATATGCGGACAATCTTCATCACGATGGTCTGTATTTTACTCCTGCAATCCTGTTCGACCAGGCAATCGGATTATGGGTATGAGACCGTCCAGCTCATCCAGACTTCGCGACAGGGAGACAGATTACATGCCGTAGGAACTTATTCACTCCAGACAGCGAAAATGTCCGGTGTTCCCCATATCACACTCATTCCTGATCAAACCTACCAGGAAATTGTGGGATTTGGGGGATCTTTTACAGAATCTGTGGCAACCCTGATACATGCACTTCCAGCGCCCAAGCAAAATGAAATATTGAAGGCGTATTTCAGTCCTGAGGGTGCAGCGTACAGTCTGACACGGACACATATCAATAGCTGTGATTTTTCTCTTAAGAATTATTCTTATGCCACGGTGGCGGGGGATACACACCTCCGGCACTTTTCAGTTGAAGAAGACCGTGATGACCTGATTCCGCTCATAAAAAAGGCATTGCGCACTGAGGGAGCGAATTTCAAAATCATTGCATCGCCCTGGACCGCGCCTCCCTGGATGAAAAACAATAATCAGTGGAATGGCGGGGCTTTAAAACCTGAGTATTATTCAACCTGGGCATTATATTTCTCAAAATATATTGAGGCATACCGAGCAGAGGGTATTGACATTTGGGGGATAACTGTCGAAAACGAGCCCCTGGGAAATGGGGATCAATGGGAAAGTATGATCTTCTCGCCTGCTGAGATGCGTGATTTTGTCAAACTTTTTCTGGGTCCGCAATTTGAAAAGGATGGAATTTCCAGCAGGATTTTAATTTATGATCAAAACCGGGATCATGTGGAACAATGGGCAGCAGATATATTGTCCGATAAAAAGGCTGCAAAATATGTCTGGGGTACCGCCGTGCACTGGTACAGCAGTACTATTGACTGGTATCCGGAAAGCCTGAATCGGGTGCATGACCAATTTCCAGGAAAGCAGCTGCTGCATACCGAGGGATGTATCGATTCTGAGATCCCGGTCTGGCAGGACGATGACTGGTACTGGCGAAAAGAAGCGACTGACTGGGGCTATGATTGGGCTCCGGAAGAGGATAAACCCCTGCATCCCCCATATATACCGGTTTATCGCTATGCGCGCGACATCATAGGAGGCTTGAACAGCTGGTTGGCTGGTTGGATCGACTGGAACCTGGTGTTAAACCGGCAAGGGGGGCCCAATCATGCCCGCAATTGGTGCATTGCTCCGGTCATCATTGATGAAGAATCTCAGGAGATATATTATACGCCCCTGTATTATGTGCTGTGTCATTTTAGCAAGTACATCAGACCGGGTGCCTTTCGCATCGGAGTAGAAACAGAAATTACAGAATTAATGTTCACCGCTTTCAGAAATGTGGATAATAGTGTGGCTGTTCTCATATTAAATCAGGGATTAAATGGACAGGAATTTCAGCTGAACCTGGCCGGAAAAGCCGTTCAACTGAGCATTCCACCCCAGTCTATACAAACTCTAAATATTTTATAAATTATATAATTATGTATTTTATAATAATTATTGATGCTATATAAATGAAAATAAAGAACCATAAAATGGTAAAAACAACGAAAAAACTGGGCGGAAAATATGCCCGGGAAGGCACCGGTCCTTTATGGAGTTTCAAGGATGAAGGTGATGGATCTTTCCTTGTTCCGGATGCTGAGTATATCTCCCGGCTTTATTTTCCTCTCATGAATGAAGCCGGGATGAAATGTTCGGTCACTCCTGATCTCAAGGGAGATATTTGCCTATCATTTCAGCAATATCTCACAGTTGCCACGGTTACTGAAGAATTACACCGTAATGTATCCGGTAGAAATCTCTGGATTCGGGTCAAAGGAGCTGAACCCTGGTCAGTATCAGGTAACAGTGCCTTTCAAAAGGCGTCAAAATGGACTGATAAGGCTGATGAATCCCGGGTCGAAGGGTCAATTGGTTCATTCAAATTAATCAGAATAAATCGCAAGCTCGGTTTGAAATCATCAGTAACCCTCTTTGTTCCGGCAAATTCTGATACAATAGAAATAATGAAGGTGGAGATAGAGAACATAGCAGATCGACCCATTCAATTTGATGCAATTTCGGCTATGCCCATTTTCGGGAGACATGCGGATAATATCCGTGATCACCGCCAGGTAACGACCATGTTCCAGATGACCCAGATTATACCGCATGGGGTACAAGTTAAACCAACCATCGTCCACGATGAGCGGGGACACCGTATAAATTTAACTCATTATGTAGTGCTTGGTTTTGATGAAGATGGAAATCCACCACAACAGATCTGGGGCTCCCTGCGAGATTTTTTAGGTGAGGGTGGCACCTTGGATAATCCTGAGTCGATTTATCTAAGTTTGAATGCACCTCACTATCAGGGGAATACTATTGGAGGAAGGGAAGCGGTAGCGGCCCTTCGATTCTCAACAGTCTTATTAGAACAGGGTGAGAAAAAAACCTATCACTTTCTCCATGGCATTACAGAACATACAGATCATAGTAAAAATTGGCAGAAAAAATATAATACCTGCCGGAAAGTTGATGATTCCCTGCAAAAAACGAAGCGTTTCTGGCAGAATTTTGTCAATCAGGTATCCTTCCAAACTGCTGATAAAACATTCGATAACTGGATGAAATGGGTGGGATTTCAGTTGAAATGCCGTCAGATATTCGGGAATTCGTTTTTGCCTGATTTTGGATATGGCAGAGGTGGAAGGGGCTGGCGGGATTTATGGCAAGACTTGTTATCCATCTTTTTGCTGGATCCGGAAAGTGCCCGGGAAGAAATAATAAATAATTTCCGAGGGGTTCGGGTAGATGGTTCAAATGCCACTATCATCGGGACAAAACCCGGCGAATTTGTGGCCGATAGAAACAATGTACCGCGTACCTGGTGCGATCATGGCGCCTGGCCACTTTTTGTATTGAATT
>CP070707.1:436115-442541 GCA_020350205.1 bacterium | reverse complement strand
AATTCCAATCGGATTTGTGAAAATTCCGGTTCTGTTTCCTTTAAATGCAACCTCTACGAGCTCCGACGCCATGGTGAAATAGTCCTTACCTTGGTTTAATTGAACGATTAAGTTTAATAGAGAGGTCCGTAAAAATCAATGCTGGATTTAAATTCCTGGGATCTTCCAGATCGTCAATGGCCGTCTGGGTATAATTGATGACTCTGGGATAATCGGCATCCGGGTAGCCGTTCACAAATCCTTCTATATTTGATGCCAGGTCAGAATTGATAAAATTGGCTTTTTGATCCGGCGATAATTTATAATGATAAGCATCGTGAAACCAGGTGAGCAGAAAAAAAAGCAGCAGGACCATGGTTCGTCTGTCACGGGAAGCGGTAATTTTATCAATTTGGATCAGTAATTCATGGGATTTCTCAATGATAACGACTTTTCGTAGAAAATCTACTGCCTGATTTCTCCGGTCGAGTATGTCTTCCTCCATGAAATCAAATGCGAGTTTTATATTTCCCAGAGCAAGACGAATGAGGCTGGCCAGATGCTCAGGGGGTTGAGGTGTGTACTTTTTTACGATTTTTAGGATTGCATCTCCCTCCAGCGGTGCAAAGTGAATAAGCTGACTCCGGGAACGGATGGTCGGCAAAATCCGGTGAATCTGTGAACTCACCAGGATAAGCATTAAATTCTCGGGGGGTTCTTCCAGCAATTTCAGTAACGCGTTCGCCGCTTCAGGACGCATTCGATCAGCTTCACTCACGATAAATACTTTCTTCTTACCCTCGTAAAGTTTGAACTTTGATTCGTATTTGAGCTCCCGAATCATATCGATGGAAATGAAGGTGGTTTTACCTTCGAAGGAAATCCGCTTGTAAGGATTCTGAGACTTCTCCTGCAGGGCTTCGGCAATATCTTCGGGCTTTACATTGCTGCTGCCGGGGATTGGAAAGACAAATTTTACATCAGGATGCTCCTGTTTGGAAATTTTGATGCAGGCCGGGCATTTATGACAAATGTATAACGGACCTTTTTCGCAATTCAGTAATTTTGCGATTTCAATGGCAAATGCATCCTTCCCGGTGCCTTCCTTACCGTAAAAAAGAAAAGCATGGGGTAATCTTTCACTTTGGATTGAATGTAATATTTTTTTTTGAATTTCCGGATGGCCTAATTCAGGATTAAAGAGATGTTGGTTCATATCCGCCTTACTTTTGCTCCGTGGCAATCACCAGTTTTTGCACACCATTTTGTCGTGCAATATCCATCACTTTAACAACAAAACCATGCTGGACGCCTTTATCTGCGTTGACGATCAGGGCACGATCAATACTCTGATCCATTGCATCCTTTAAAATTGGACCTAAATTCTCGATTGAAATTTCTTTTTCACGAAAAAGCAATTCCTGATTAACTGTGATGAAAAGTACCGCTTTTTCAATTTTTTGTAAGTCCGTTTTCTGAGCCTCCGGGAGAGCCAGTTTTATTCCCGGCTGTTCGAGAAAAGTTGATGACACTGCAAAAAAGATGATGAGTATGAACAGTACATCGATAAGAGGAGTGATATTGAGCAAAGCGCGGGATTTTTTTTGAACTTGAAGTAGTTTCATTTGGATTCCTGCTGTTTACAAAAATTTAAATTATGATAACTTTACTCCTAATTGCAAGGGAAAAAATGGTTGACCGGCTTCATAAAACTAATACTAAATAAATTTTCACAGGTAGATTAGCACAGAGTTCTGGTCTGGTGAATGATCCCGTTTCACTTATGCTCCCTTGCCGAAAGGTTTGAGTCTTCGTTTAACAAAGGTCGCTAAGTCAATTATTTAAACATGATATCATTTTAGCTGCTTAACTTGGACAAACAAATTATGAATTTATTACCGTTCGGGTGTCAGAAAGATCCACCGAATCGAGCGAGGTATCGTCAAAAGGGTGAGACTAACCTGTGAAGAGGAGAGAGAAATTAATTTCTGCAGAATTGAAACTTAATTGCGTTAATCCTGCAAACAAGTAACGGATTAAAGAGAATGATAATTTTAATTCAAACCGATACTGCAGTCTCGGCATGAACCGGAACTCAAGTTAGGTTGGGTGATAGCCTGATAGACATCAGAATACTGGCATTCTTCCCGGGGATTTTCACTTTCACCGTTGGGTGCGTAGGAGGTATCACGACCAAAGTCTAAGCGTAGGCTCAGTGATAGACCGGTGGCAAAATTTAAACAGTATTTATTTGACTACTTGGATTTCAAAGACGTTTTTTACAAAAAATAACAGGATAAAAGTAAGAAGGCACGCAGCAACCGGGGTAATGATCCAGCCCAGGGAAATTCTGCCCATAATGCGGTAACGTATACCCTTACCGCCGCGGGATAATCCGATACCGATTACAGCCCCGATAACTGCCTGGGAACTGGAAACCGGTACCAGAGGAAGAGGGGGGAGTCCTCTGGATACAATGAGTTGCTGCAAATTCTCTGAAGCAAATATGTAGAGTACCAGTGCCACCGCCAGCACTACAACCAGAGCCGTCAGGGGTGTCAGTTTGTACAGATCATTTCCAACCGTCACCATGACTTTTCTGGAGTAGGTATAGATACCAGCAGAAATGGCACATCCGCCCAGCAAGAAAAGCTGCTGAGTGCCGCTGAAATTCATAAATTCTCCCAGATGAATATCGGTAAAGGGATTTGCTGGCACAAATACTCCCATAACATTGGCAATATTGTTTGCACCCAGACTATAGGCCCCAAAAGCGCCAATGAGGATCAATGCAATTCTTGTCAAATGATCAACCCTTAATAAATGGATGTGCATTCCTTTAATCATAAGGGAGAGAATTTTGGAAAGGATAAAAGCGAATAGGGCCGCAATAATGGGACTGAAGATCCAGGCTGAGATAATTTCGGTGAGTACTCCAAAATCTGTTGGCGATGCGGTGAACCAGTTCCACCCGAGAATACCTCCGATTATGGCCTGACTGGTTGATACCGGCAATTTTGCCCGGGTCATCCAGGTTACGGTTAATCCTGATGCAAGTGCCACCGTGAAGGATCCTCCCATGGTATTGATTGCACCCAATTCACCAAGAGTTTCGGTGGTTCCTGCCCCACTGAGTACAGCCCCCAGGATAACAAAAATACTTGCGATGAGAGCCGCGATTTTAAATTTAACCATACGGGTACTCACCGCAGTCCCGAATATATTGGCCGCATCATTAGCACCCAGTGACCAGCCCAGAAAGATTCCGCTTAGGAGAAAGAACCAAATCATAATTGCTGTTGTTCTGTCGTATTATTCATAACGTTTTGCCACCGCAATGGCCAGGCGGTCACACACATCCTCCGCTTCATCGGCAATTAATTCAATATGATGGGCAAAGACCCGCATGTGGGCTTTCCAGCTGAGTTCGGCGTCCTTTTGGAAAACGATTCTTTTTACTTTTTCGGCTATTTTATCAGACTCTTTCTCATAAAACAGGGCTTTATTGATCAGATCTCTCACCGCAAGAAGGTCTCTGAAATAGGTTCTAACCGCCTTGACCATATTCTCGGCCGCCGCGGTTGAAGATTGGGCCAAATCAATAAAAAGAGGTCTCAACTCCTCTGACATATTTGGATTTTCGATGGAAAAATTCAACAGAGTTTTTGCCATCCGATTCAGAACGGCATCCGAGCTCTCCAGTAAACCCAGTACATCTCCCCGGGATTCCGGGATGAGGGTATGGGTGTAAAGTTTATTTTCAATATCCCGACGCAGTGAATCTCCTTTGCTCTCCATGGCGCGTAAATCCTTATAGCGCACTTCAAATTCATCCAGTCTATTTTCAAAGAACAACCGGACTCCTTGCAGGAATATCAAAGCCCCTCTTTCCACGATGTCCAGGTAATCATCAATTTGTGTTTCAAGTTCTCGGGTTTTCCTGAATAGAATTTTCATAATAGCACCAATTTAACACATGATTGAATATAACAGTTGTCTAAAATAACAGGGACAAATTACTATTTTTTTTCCAAAGAGTCAATTAATTGGTAACTAAATACATATTATTTAGTAGGTTAGATGTGTTGTTCTTTTTGTTCATATAATCTTCGGATTTTTTTGGCAAATTCTCCACCCGATCTTAAATTAGGTATGATTAAAACCGGGATGATATTCTTTTGATTGAAGTTAAGATCGCCGCCCAACAACCAAATTTTCTTCCCGATTTTAATTATTTTTATAAAACGTTCTGTTCAGATATTTTTTTCATTGCAGATTTTCTGAGATTTCGAAAACAATCACCGATAGTCCGGGCAAATTTTTCGGATTTTTATCTGACAGTTCCTGTAAAACATCACAAAATCAATCCACATCCCCCGCTCAGCAATGTTAAAATGGTCGATCAGAAACTCTGGCGGCAAAACCATTTAAGATCTTTAAAATCAAGGTATAGCTCTCTACCGTTTTTTGAACATTATTTCCCGGAACTGGAGAATATTTATAACAGGCAGGTTGATTCTTTGAATGCTTTTCTTTGGGATCTGTTTTCATGGCACCTGAAAATGTTATTTCCCTCAAAGTTAGTCTATCGCTGTTCCGATGAGGATATCCATAATCTAAGAGATCTTAAAGATTGGATACAGCAATATCAGAAAATTTCATGGATAATTTATCCTCAGGAACAGTCCTATTACAGAGACCATTTCCCCGGAATTCCCTGCAGAGTTTTATCTTTTAAGCGGAACTCTCTGCTTCCATTTCCGTATGCACCAGATATGCCGTTGTTGCTGTTACTGTTTTTGAAAGGACCGGAGACCGGAAGTTTATTTCAGTAATTTCGAATTTTACCTGAAATGGATGCTGAATATTGCGGATAAACAGCAAAATCACTGGAGAAAACTTGATTTGAACGAAACCTGTTTGAAAATTAAAAGAAATTGCATTAAAATAAGATTCTATTTAAATTTGGGGCTCAAATTTTGGTTTAATGATGCGATTGTGATAGGAATATGAAAATAAAAGCGATTCAAATTAGAAAAGGAAATGTACTGGATTATCAGGGAGACTTATATCGCGTAGCGGAAATGGAACATGTTACTCCCGGTAAAGGTCAGGCACTGGTTCAGGTCACAATGAAAAGACTGCGTGATGGGGTAAAAATTGATAACCGATTTAGGCCTGACGAAGCTGTCGAAAAAGCCGCATTGTTTACCCGGAATTATCAGTATTTGTATCAGGATGGAGACGACTATATCTTCATGGATCAGGAAACCTATGAACAGATTCATCTGAGTATAGATTTGTTAGGGGATGATGCATATTATCTGCTCCCCTCGACCGTGGTTCAACTGTTAATGTATGAAAACTCACCCGTTGGTGTTGAACTTCCCGGTGTAGTAGAATTAAAAGTGGTTGAAACAGATCCCAATTTGAAAGGTGCGACGGTCTCCAGTTCGTATAAACCGGCCAAACTGGAAACCGGTTTAACTATTCAAATTCCACCTTTTATTGAGGCAGGTGAAGTGATCCGGGTTGATACCTCTTCCGGGCGGTATTTAGAGCGAGCCAAATGAGACTGCGAAAGGGAACATTCAACAGTCCGGTGGTTTAAAATGGTTAAACCGTCTTCAGGAAATAAAGTAGAATTTACTAAATCAAAAGATATATTTACAGGAGGGTTAATTGTGAAAAAAATTTTGATAGTGTGCCTGGTGTTGAGTATAAGTTTGGTAACACTCGCACTGGCACAGGAAGATCCCAAAGTTGAGGCACAAAAGGCTTATAATGAAGGTCTCGCTTTTCTTAAAAAGAAACAGACCAATGAAGCGATCATTAAATTTAAGGAATCGGTTGCAAAAGATCCTGATCTTACTGTCGCATATTATGCCATGGGGGTGGCGTATAAGGGGGATAAAGATGAGAAAAATGCTGAGGTGATGTTTAAAAAGGCCATTGAGAAGGATGAAACCTACAGTGCTGCATATAATGCACTGGGGTTATTGTACTCCGGTAATCAAAATTATGATGCTGCCATTAACACCTTTAAGGCAGCCCTGGGCATTGATCCCAAGGATGAGAAAGCGAATTTTGGTTTAGGGTATGTATATCTTCAGAAAAAGGACTATCGAAATGCGATTCAGTATTTTCAGACGGCTGTGGAGGTGAAAGAAGATTATTCCAAAGCCTGGGAAAATCTGGGTATATGTCATCATGAAGTCCGGCAATATAATGAAGCGGTGGACGCTTTTAGTATGGCGTTAACTTATGAAAAAAAGCGAACTGAGAAAGGTGATATCTTTTTAAGACTGGGAAACTCGCTGGCTAAATTGGATCGTAATGAGGATGCCATCTCCTCATATAATGATGCTATAGAATCCACCACCAAAAGTTACATTAAGGGAGCGGCAAATTTTGGGCTCGGAGAAATTTATAAGAAAAATGGAAACA
>CP070707.1:429449-436015 GCA_020350205.1 bacterium | reverse complement strand
TACCTCTGTGTTTATGTTCCCCAATATTTTTGGATTTTGAGTTCGAGGTTAGCTGAAAAAATATGTGATCAAGATAAATAGCAGCAGCAGGAAGCCCAGGTTTCCCAGAACGAGGATATACCACCATTTCCATTCCGGAAAGAGGGGTGGTTTTTCAGATTTATTGCTGGTTTTGTTCATTGACTCCCTTTCGCAGCTATCATATTTACAAATAATTTGTATGCACCGCTTACCCCGGCCGGAAGTTGCCGGAAAAAAGCTAAACCAGAATAGATGAAAATTCCCCGCCCGTAGTTGCAGTAAAGTATGCCTCCTGCTTTCGGTTGTTCACCGGGATCAGTGGCAGCGAGGGGTGTGTCATACATCCTGTCCCATTCTCCGGCAAAGTAGAGACCTCTCTCCTGCACCCATCCATCGAAGTCTG
Organism: bacterium; assembly: GCA_020350205.1. Lineage (GTDB taxonomy): Bacteria > Calditrichota > Calditrichia > RBG-13-44-9 > RBG-13-44-9 > RQOF01. Next base: position 435,591 of record CP070707.1, on the reverse strand, counting down.
TCTGCTCTATCTTGTTAGGGAAATTAAATAAAGGATGAGTGGGTTTCAAAAGGGAGACCGGTGAATTTTCATCCGATATCCGATCTCTTGATATTTGAAAAGGATAAGGACCTATGTTATCCATCACCAATCCACGACTCACATTATACTGAACCACCAGAGTTCCCCCGGATTTGACATACTCCAATAGGGCGGGCTGTGCGCCGAGTAACCAGGGTTGCGTGTTATAGGCCCGGATACCAGTGATAATTGAGTTCAAACTGGAAAGATTTGTGGAAGCGAAGTTTTGTTCATCGAGCTGGATTACACTAATCCCCAGCTGCGTTAAAATCGGGGGGATATCATCTCCCGATCCCATAATGTACCCAACCCTCAGGGTAGGATACTTTATATCCAGTCTCACCAGGGTGACTGCTGCAGGTGAAAAGAGTGCCTGGAGGGGAATATGTGCATAATCGATAACAGATTCCTGAAAGAGTGGTTTTGAGTAGGTATTCGGTTGAATCAAGGAAGCCGAAACCGTATTTGAATATCGAGGTGGTGTTATATTGAAAGAAAGTGAGGCATTGCCATTCAGTGAAATAGTCTCCGGTTGAATAAGCCATCCCGCGGGAACTTCTAGAGTCATTCCCGGGCCGGATTCGGAATGAATATGGGTTACATCCAATTCGACTGACTTTGTGTTTTGATTTGGGAATAAATATAGTTTCTCTTTGAAAGAAACTTTAACAGGCGGAGAAATCATCACCTCGCGATATCTTTCACCCTGGACCGGATCTGTCCATTTGTATAATACTGGTATCTTGTATTCGATATTTTCTTGGTTTACCTGAAAAGAGAAGATCGCCTCCAGGGCGGGTTCATTCTCGGGTTTTCCGATAAATTCTTGTTGGTTGATATCATAAGCCCCCGGATTAGGATTACCATTCAACCAGTAAGGGCGGGTAACCTCAGCCGTGGCAGGGATAGTCAAATATGCTGCAAATTCCAGGGGAATATTATAACTCAGTCTTTTGTCAATCAGGGTGTCAAGATCACAAAAGGGGATATCTAATTGGTTCAGGATGAGTGTGTAACTGGATCGGTTAATAATCTGAAAATCGACCCGGACACTGTCTCCCGCTGTCACATAGTAGTCGGCTGCAGTCGCCTCCATCCATAAACCCAGACAGGAACGAATGATAGTGTCTATTTCCTGTAACTTAATATATTTCCAGTCATTTGGGGGAAGTTCGTTAATTTTGCGCCGCGTATCAAAGAGAACTGGCAGAATCTGAGTCGGGTTGTCTGGTATCCACTCTTTCAGGGCTTTATCCAGTAATTTAGCAACAGCCTCTCCCCCCGGAATTCTTTTCCAACTTGTTTCAACCCCGTCGAAGAGATCAGATTGTGCCACATCACCCCCAAGATGTATAAAATATTCCGGATAGGATCCGCGTCTTGGAGCTGCACCAAATCCTTGACTTTTATGCATACTGCGGCTTTTTGCTGATATTTCTCCGTAGGAATTGCCGAGAAGCGGATTATAAGTTCCCAGATCTACCATGGGTAATTTGGAGACATCCAAATTTTGATCTTCCAGAGCGGATCGCCAGGCATTCCAGACAACTCGCTTGGGTTGCCAGAGATCGACATTGGAGAGCTGTTCCGGGAATTTTGTAGGATCTGCGGCGGCACGGAAAGCTTCGATGGCGAGGATGGCAGACGCCCGGTGGTGTCCATGGCTACTGATATCGGGGGTGAATCGGGTTATGATAATATCCGGTTTAAATTGTCGAATAATCCATACCATATCAGACAGGATGTCATCTCTGCCCCAAATTTCGAGGGCCTCTTGCGGAGATTTTGAATAACCGAAATCTATTGCGCGGGTAAAAAATTGAGTAGCGCCGTCAATTCTTCGGGCTGCCAGAAGTTCCTGGGTACGCAGAATCCCCAGTATACCATTTGATTCATTCCCGATCAGGTTTTGCCCGCCATCCCCCCGGGTAATGGACAGATATCCTGTTTTTAATAAGGCCTCTTTTGATAGATAGGACAGAAGCGCAGTGTTTTCATCATCGGGATGAGCTGCAATATACAGCACGCTCCCCACTACTTTCATTTTCTTCAACGCCAACTGAATTTCAGAGCTGTTCAGCAGGACAGGTTCCCCCGCTCCAAGCCTAGAAAATATCAGAAGTGTATATAATATAAAGATAAGAAGATTTTTCATGCCTGTTTTCCACAACATGTTCAAAAGAATTTAACTTTAAATTTTGATGTGAGATTATAATCTCAAACCTCTGCCAGAATTTGAGTAATAAAATAAATATTCGAGGCTTTGTCAATTAATAAAATGGTCCGGCCATACTCAGATCTGTTGCAAAAAATTCACAGCTGTGAGTGACAGGCACACTTAATCCTCTCGTGTGATAATTAATATCCGGGTTTTTAATTTATTATAATTATTAAAGTTAAATGATATTTTTTGTTTCTGGCATGCTTTATGAAATCATATATCATAGAGGTAAAAAAAGATGAACGTAAATGTTACAATATTACATACTCTTCCGATAATAAAAATGGTGAAATGTATCGGAGCAAAAAAAAGGAGGATATATCATGAAAAAGTTTCGAATGGCTATCGGCTGGGGTTTAATGGTACTATTACCACATTTTCTGATGACCGGATGTGAGAAGAGTACCACTGATCCCACGCAGGATCTGCTGCAGATGAGTATCGCTGCTGAAGAAGGTTTGACCAGCAGCTGGCAAACCATCCATAATGTCAGTTCAGTAGGAGAGGTTCATAGTATTCTGGAAGGTGGTGTGGAAATTGATCAGAGTGAGTTTGGCGGTATATATAGTACCGACCAGATTGCGAGCGAGTATGAAAAGTTCCAAACCGGCTTGGAAACAGTGCTTTCATCGTCAACTGAGGGAATTACCCTCGACGATTCTCTGATCTGGTTTATCGACTGGACCGATCCCATCAGTGGTGTTTCAGTGAGAAAAGCCTTATATTATTCCACCGTCACCGGTTATGCCCGCTATTATGAGGCCATTTATCACTTCCCCATTCAGTTGCGATTGGCATATGATTCCACTGAGATTCGGGCAGATCTTAATTTTACCCTGGAAGATGAAAGTGATGACCGCTTTCTGGCTCTCTATAAAATTACCCGCTTTAAAGATGGATTTTTCGTCAATAAAATTGAGGCTGAAGCCCAAGCGTCGGATTGGGATCAGAATAATCAGGTAATCGGAGCGATTGCGTCAAATCACGTATGGTATGGTGAGCAGAGCCGTCTTGATCAGTTATTGCAAGAGTTGGAAATTAATCCAGATGAGTCTGGCCAGATCAGTGAACGCTTGGATTACCGCGATGGCACCTTTCTGCAGAAAATTGTGAATTTCTACTCAGATTTTACAGGTGATTTTTCTGAGATCTGGCGAAACGGTACACAGGTTTCAGGTACATTTGATCGCATTGAAGATGACAATCATGCAAGTCTTACCCGCCGGGTTGATTTCCCCGCTGGTTTTTTTGTGGATAAAATTGATCAGCTGGCAGATATCACGCTTGAACCCGCTGATTCTTCCAGTCACCTGCTGCTGAATGAGAAGATTTTGTTTGCAGCAGGATTGCTGGATACCAGTGAGCTGGTTATAGATGAATACTACGAAAGTGGTTTGAAAAAAACACATCTGATTGCAGCAAAAAGTAATGGTGCGCGTGCTGATCTGCTGGTTACGAACTTTCCGGGCTATCAGGAAGTAGACGGAAATTATACCGGACCCCGGGGTTATTTTAGCTTGATTCATGCAATTTTTTACAGTGATGGAAGTGGAGAACTGTGGCTGACGGTTTATGAAAGCGAACAAACCTATCTGAATGGTGAACCTGCCCTCGCTACCATCTATATCCGTTTCAATCCCGATGGAAGCGGTGATGGTGAGATTGCTGAAGGAGGAGAAAAATACAGTGTTCAGGTGAATCCTGATGGCGAAATGCTGGTTCGGGATAGTAGTGGAAATAGTAAAACCGTAAATGGGTATTGATTTGAAAAATTGCAGGGGGTGGAAACGCCCCCTGTTTCTTTATTTTAGCCTGAAATTTGAATTTTACAAACGGTTTAGGTAATTTTTTCTAATAAAATGTGATTCGAAAAATGCCCATTTCTATTAAAAAATTGATACAAACGGTTCCTTCACTCTCATGCCTGGTCTTATTTGGGTTTTTATTAGTTTCTGTGAATAGTCCGCTGGCTCAGAGTACGACTTTATTGGTGGAAAACATCGAAATACAGGGAAACCTTAAAACCTCTCCGGAGGTTATCCAAAATTTTATCCCCTTCCAAAAAGGTGACAGAATTGAGAAACAGGTTCTGGATAATGCCACCAAACGTCTGAAAGATTCAAATTTTTTTAAAGAGGTTAAGCTTTATACTCAACCCGGAAGCGCCCGCGGTCAAATTATTGTTTATGTGGAAGTAAAGGAGCGAAAATGGCCCTATTTTCAATTTAAGGGCGGATATAATGAATTGGATGGCTGGTACCTCAGCCCGATCGGATTACGGTTCGATAACCTCTTCGGTAAGGGTAATTATATGGGAATCGAATTCTATTTCGGAGATCGGTTGAGTGGATTTGATGTCTCGTTTCAGCGGAATAATATCTTCGCTTCAAATTTAAACCTGAAATGCCTTTTATTCACCCGTACCCGGCAATTTGTGCACTATGTCGGAGAAGAAAAATTTCTTCAATCAGTGGGAAATTCCGGTCTGGATCTTCGAATTAATGGAAATTCCGGTCTGTTAAAATATCTCTGGTTCGATTTTATTCTGGAATCTCATAATGCCGAGAAGGATATGTGGGTGGCAGGTAATAATGATGATCGCTTTGAATTGCCAGCTGAGTTAAGCCCATACTCTGGGAAAAATTCCGGGGGAAGATTTAGTACCAGTCTTAATCTTGATACCCGTGATCAGGCCTTTTTTCCCACCCGTGGATTCTGGGGTAGCTTCTCCTTCGACCAGGTCACGAGTCAACTGGATATAGCATCGCAGTATTATAAATGGATTTTGGATTTCAGGGGGTATAAGGAAATTTACCGGAAATGGACCATCGCACTGCGGGGAAAAGGGGGCTGGATCTCAAATTTTGCCCCGTTCTATGATAAATTTTATCTGGGTGGTCCAAATTCCCTGCGAGGTTATGCAGACCGGAGTCTGAATCCACTGGGTTATGCCTCTCGATTGATTCAGGGATCGGCGGAACTGCGCTTTCCGTTTACCATGGGAAATTTCCCCAGACATTTCCTTTCAGGAGTCCTTTTTTATGACATCGGCCAGGCCTGGAGTGATCCGGATAAATATGAAGCAGGGCAGTTTAAAACCAGTGTTGGTTACGGCTTCCGATTTGCCTTGCCGTTTATCGGTCTGGTTCGACTGGATTTTGCTTATCCCATTCCGGATTATGATTTAAGGGTACATCTCTCTCTGGGCCACACATTTTAGGATTAAAATATGCAGTGTTGCCAAGCGGAAATTAAAAATTCAAAAATTAAATGCTCAGAACAAATGATATATAATATTAAACAGGGACTTTTTCAATGAAATAGATTGGAGTTTGATAATATTCTTTTGGAACGGTGTTATATAAAAATTATAATCGGTTGGATTGGGATCGTTTGCCTGTCGATAGTACCACCGCAAATCAATGCGCAGGACTATCGAATTGCACAAATTATTCCATACCTATCAGATGATTTCCTAAAAGTGGATGTGACCCTGGATAATATTTTGCAGGATGATATCCTCAAAACCCTGCTGGCCGGAATTCCATTGGACTTTAAAATTCAGGTATCGCTTTTAGATGACGGACAGCATACAATCTCCCGAAGGGTATTCAATTCAAAAGTATCCTACGATGTTTGGGAAGAACACTTCTGGATCCTGGGTTTTAATGAGAAACTTCTGGACTTTGACAACCTCGAGAGGGTAAAAAACTGGGTCAGTACAAATCATACGTTGGCCTTTGTTGAACAGAATTCACTGACACCCCAGAATACATATACAGTTCACATAACGCTGCAAATAATTATCCTGGGCAAGCAGGAGAGCCAGCAATTGAAATGGTGGATCGAAAATAGTGATCA
>CP070707.1:422624-429349 GCA_020350205.1 bacterium | reverse complement strand
TGTTTGCATAAGTCACAACACCTGCATTCCATCCTTTCACGTATACATTCCCTTCATTACCTTCTTCATGGATCACGAAATCTTCATGGAAAGGACTTGCTTGTGAATAAGCTCTTGGTTCGTCATGGCTGAGGAAATATATACCGTAGGTATCCTCCCCAAATTTTATGGTGCCTTTCCAGAAAACGGGAAAATTGCTCCCAGCAGGGTCCGGCAATGGGGGAAAGTTAAAAGGAGTATACGTTGTGCCGATAAGGTTGGGTGATGGTTTTTTAGCTAACTGGGCTGTGACCTGATCGCTTTGGATGATCTCAGGAGCTGAAGGATCTTCTGAGCAGCCAAAGACCATCATCATTGCTGCAATGACCAAAGAAATATAGATTATACGATACATGTCATCCTCCAAAATCTTATATCATGATTGAACTTAAAATAAATCATTTCCCAAATACAATTCAGAGAGGGTATAAAACTATTTTTCTGTTATTTAATCCTCCTTTCCTGAATAATTATGGTATTCATGTCCCGGACTGATACATCTTTGGCACCAAAGTGGTAATTATTTTCCTATTACTCCTTTGTCTTTATAATTTTACCCGTTCTATTTCATCAAAATCATCTTCCTCGTCTCGCCATACTCCCCTGCTTGCAGGCGATATAAGTAAACACCGGAGGCAAGACCAGAGGCATTCCATTCGTACTGGTATGAGCCAACTGATAACCTGTCAGAAACCAGGGTTGAAACTTCCTCTCCAAGGGTGTTATAAATTTTCAGGGTAACTAACTCAGATTTTGGGATAGAGAATTCAATAGCAGTTGTTGGATTAAAGGGATTGGGGTAGTTTTGGGACAGCTCTAAACTGGCTGGGGCGACATCTGAGAAAGCCTTAATACCAACAACGGGATTCACATACAGAACAACCTGATTGGCATTCCATCCGGTGACAAATACATCCAGATCGGTATCATCATCAAAATCAGCCAGAGAAACATAATTTGCCCAGGCCAAGTTATCATCTATGGTCTCCACTGACCAGGTGGGAAGATCATTTGTATAACAGAAGACCTTATTATCATAACGCCCAGTTGCGACCACATCCAATTTACTATCAAGGTTAATATCACCCAGAAAAAGACACATGGCACCATTCAGATTGGTATCAATAGGATATTTAGTCCAGGTTTGACCCGCATGACTGTTTTTATACCAGACCACCTGATCTGCATCTATTCCCGCAGCTGCAACATCCAGCGTATCATCGTCGTCAAAATCACCCACACGGACGCCCCAGGCACCTACCAGGTTCGGATCGATGGTATATTTTGTCCAGCTGGGATTTTCATACCAAACCACATCATTAGCATTTCTGCCTGTTGCTATCACATCCAGATCATTATCGCGATCGATATCACCAAAATCCGTACACATAGCTCCCCCGAGATTTGCATCAATAGTGACTGTTTCCCAACTGACTGGTGTTCCCCCCATATTTTTATAAAAAACAACGCGATTTGATGTAACTCCAGTGACGATCACATCGAGATCACCGTCGTCATCGATATCAACGGTTTCGGCTGTCTCAGCACTCATCAGATCCGCAATATGATATTCAGTCCAGGTGATTGGTGTTCCCCCCCCATTCTTATACCATACGACTTGATTTGCACTATTTCCAGCTGCTACCACATCCATCAAGCTATCACCATCAATATCGGCAATATTCACTCCAACGGCGCCCGACAAGGTACCAACAGAATATTCATACCAGTTTGGTGAAGCGTTTTCATACCAAAGGACAGCACTCCCGCTAAATGATGTTGCTGCGGCATCCAGATCTCCGTCTCCATCGATGTCACCAACCTCTACAATAGCCGGATTGTTAATGCCTGAATCGATGATTTGCATCGGCCATTGTCCGTATGATATTGAGATAATTCCTGATAGAATGATCCATAGAGAAGTTGTAATAAAATATTTCATGATCGACCTCCAATATTTTGATTCTCAAATTGTGGACTAGTCAAACGGTGTGCCAGGAATCTTGGAAATCCTGCTAAGTCATTTTAAAACATAAGGATATCAATTATTTTAAAAATAAGATTATAGGAAATAATGAGGGGATTTCGGAAAGATGGTCGAAGTTAAGTTTCGGTTTATTGTTTTTTCTTAATTTGTATTCGGAAAGATGGTCGAAAAAGTTTGATGGCATGAAATCCGACCTCCCTTTGGTCCCCTCCTTACTAAAGAGGAGATTTAGGGGAGGTTGATCACCTTCGCGTGGAATAGAAAAAATTGTCCAGCTTAATCTGCTGCCGGTTTTTGGATCTTCAATTTTTTCATTTTATAGCGGATATTTTTCTCGGAAGTCTTCAATCTGCGGGCGGCTTCGGATTGGTTCCATTGACACTCCATGAGAGTTTGTGTTAGAAGTTGCGTTTCATACTCCTCCACGCTGGTTTTGAGGGATTCCATTTGATAGCGGGATTTACTTTTTTCACGAAAAACTAATAATTCTTCTTTCAGATCTTCTGGAAATGATTCCCCATCAATTACTGAAACGTCGTTTGCTGTGAGGGTGACTAATCTTTCCACAAAATTCTCTAATTCCCTGATGTTCCCTCTCCAGATACGCTGTTTTACAAAATCTATGACCTCTTCATGAAAATTCTGGGCATTTTTATTTTGCTGTCTGGTATAATGGTGAAGAAAGTGGTTTGCCAGAAGTGCAATATCTGCCTGTCTTTCGCTTAAATCCGGAACATAAATGGGAAAAACATGTAAACGGAAAAAAAGGTCTTCCCGGAAAAGATGATCTTCCACCAAACTCTTTAATGGAACACTGGAGGCAGTAATGATCCTTACATCTGTCTCCACTACCGTGTCTCCGCCTAATGGTCGGACTTCGCCCTCTTCCAGAACACGTAACAGCTTTGACTGCATATCGTATGGTAAATTATTGATCTCATCCATAAATAACGTGCCCCTGTTCGCATCCAGAAGTAATCCTTGACGGTCAGTATGCGCTCCGGTGAAGGCACCCCGCTTATGTCCGAATAATTCGCTCTCTAAAAGTGTATGGGGGATGGCCCCGCAGTCTACGGCAATAAAAGGAAAATTGGTTCTGGAACTGAATCTATGAATGGCTCTTGCAATCAGTTCTTTTCCGGTGCCGGTTTTTCCATCCAGTATCACCCGAACATCACACTTGGTCGCCGCTTCAATGGCATGGAGCAGCTCAATAAATTTGGAACTTTTTCCATATAAACCGGCATTTTCATATTTCAACACCAGGGAAGCTTCCGGGAGGGTAGAATCAAAGAATGATCTTATTTTCTGAACATTTCTTAAGAAGGGGGCTGATATGGAGGCAATATTTTCCAGATATTTCAGCAGGTCCTGGTCTGCACAGTCCTGTGGATTCCTGTATAATAATATCAGTGCACCAATGATAATGCCTTCGATGATCAAGGGCACACCTGAAACTGATTTTAGGGGAACCTTGTCAAACAATCCCTTTACAAAACGGTCATCTTTCTGAATATTCCGACTTAAAAATGGTTTGCTGTGGTTAACAATCCAGCCACCAATATGGATATGGATATCCTGGTATTCTCTCTGTTCAATATGTTTGCCATCTTTCATAATGGTCTTTACGGTCTCCCGGGTATCAGGATTTAGCATGAGGATTAAGGCCAGATCGGCCTTCAGAAACTGGGTGGCTTTATGAGCAACCAATCGTAATACTTCCTGGAAATCAGTTTGCTGCCCAAGAATTTTCGCAAATTCTATAAGTTCTTCGTTTTGCATACTTTGCTGTGACAATCTGGAATACCTTCGGCAAATTTTTACAAAAGAATCATCATTAGGGTAAATTCATACGCTTTACCAGGTCTTGATAGCGTGGATCATTTTTAAAGGCATCCAGGGTTGTATGGGTTTTCATCCATTGAATATAGGGATGCTGTTCCTCATAGGCCTTTTCCAGCCAGTAGAAAACTTTATCGGCATCTCCTAGACCGGCATAGATTACGGCTAAACACCAGGTATCCCATATTTCAGAGCGCTTTTCCAACTTTTCGGCTATTTTGAGGGCTTCAGCCGGATATCCGGCCAGGGCGTAAGTGTGGGCCAAACCAAATTCATGAAAGGGACTCAAATCAGCCGATTTTTTTTGAACTTCGACTGCCCGATCGTACATTCCTTTTCCAGCATAGCCTTCTCCCAGGACAAACAATGCGAACGGGAAATTCGGCACCAATTCTAATGATTTAAGCGCAAGTTCTATGGTTTGGTCATATTCATGCAAAAAATAGTTCATCCATCCCAGTTCTGCCGTATATATATTGGAAAGCGGATCCAGCTCAATAGCGCGCTGCAAATATCTAGGTGCATCTTCATAATTCCCCATAAGCAATTCATAATATCCATAATGCATCAGCGCCAGAGACAGGTTTGGATTAAGTTCCAGTGCCTTTCGATAAGATTCTCCTGCACCCCTCTTGTCCCAGTCACCATAAATTTTCACCATGGCCAAAGCCAGATGTGCTTCGGCCAAATTATCGTCCAATTCCAGCGCTTTCAAGGCTTCTTCTTTACAGAGTTTTGAAGAGCCAGGTATCGGTTTAGGGGTATGTGCCATAATGCTATAGCCCAGAGACAAACCGGCATGTGCCAGAGGCTCAGTCGGATCTCTTTCAACGGTTTGGTGTAGATAGGTTATTCCTTTTTCCAGACTTTCCGGTGTTCTTTTGTTTAAATGGTACATTCCTTTCATGTACATTTCATACGTTTCGGGATTAACCGGGCGTCTCTCAACCAATCGCTTTTCTTCCTGTGGTGTCAAACGTACCTCAATTTGACCGGCAATTGCCGCGGCAATTTCGCCCTGAAGTCCTAAAACGTTGCTGAAGCCACGCTCATAATCTTTCGCCCAGATATATTCATCCTGAAGCGCATCAATCAATCTTGCCGATATCTTGACAACATCACCTATTTTTACAACCGAACCATCCACCAGGTATTGTACACCCAATTCAAAGGCAACTTTTGGGGGAGCCACATTAAACTCTTTATATTGCATGGATGAAGATCGGGAAATGACCCGTAATCCACTGATTTGTGCCAACTCGGTAATCAAGGCATCAGTCATGCCGTCGGTAAACCACTCCTGCTCTGCGTCCTGGGTAATACTTTCCAGTGGCATCACGGCAATTGATTTTCCGACGCTTCGTTCTTGAAATATATACAATTGACCAATAATCAGGAGCAGGAAGACCAGGATGACAGCAAGGCTACCATACAAGTAGGCTCTTTTTCTAAGAAGCAATTTAAAGATGGTTGGTCTTGGTTTTTTTAATTTAGGTTCACTCTCCTTTACAAATGGTTCCAAATCGAGTAACAAATCTGATATATTTTGATAACGCTCTTGAGGATTCTTTTTAAGTAATTTGTCAACTATTGCCTGTAATAATTCAGGGACATTTTTCAGATAGTCTGATAGGGGTTTTGGTTCTTCATTCACGATGGCATACATCATGGGTTCAGGATAATCACCCTTAAAAGGGAGTTTACCGGTAAGTAATTCATACAAGACTATCCCCAATGCCCAAATGTCACAACGATGGTCTACTTTTTGTTGTCGAATCTGCTCAGGGCACATATAGGCCGCGGTACCTTTGCTGCTTGTCGATTTGGTAAGATCCACACCAGCCAGTTTTGCCAATCCGAAATCAACAATTTTTAATTCTCCCTTATCAGTAATAATGATATTTCCCGGTTTGATATCGCGGTGAATGATGTTTTCTTCGTGGGCGGCTTTTATACCCTGGGCAATCTGAAAGAAGATATTCAGCGCTTCATCAAAGGGTATGGGTCCCTTTTTAATCTTCTGCCGAAGGGATTCACCTTCATAATAGGCCATGCAGATGTAGAGTTGTCCGTCAGGGGTTTCATTGATTTCATGGATCGTACAGATGTTGGAATGATCCAGGGCCGATGCAGCTTGTGCCTCCACCATAAAACGTTTCCGGCTCGCTTTATCTTTGGTGAGATGGGTGGGAAGGAATTTTAAGGCAACTTTTCGGTTAAGGGAGGTATCCAGGGCTTTGTATACCACACCCATTCCCCCCTGTCCGACTTTCTCCAGGATTTCATAATGCAGAATTTTGTTACCAATCATATGTCACCTGAGTCAATTTGTTATTCATGATGGAAATTCTTAGGAGGTGGGGTTCACCACGTTCCCTCCCGACAGAGACCATTTGGGTGGAAATAATTCGGTAATGTGAGATTGGTTTGCCGATCATCCTTTTACTTTCTCAAGTCAAGAAAATCAACGTAATGATCGAAAGAGATAAAATGCTGGTTATAATATAAAGAGAGAGACTCCAAGTTGCAAATGATGAAATCAAAGTAAAAATTAGTCGTTGAGAACAGGCTGAAAATAATAACTATAAGTGGAGATGGCAGGAATTGAAGGAGCGTCTCATAATTTTTTTAACCTATTCATAACCCTTAACTTACAAAAAATCAGAAACTTGTCAAATATGCCTTTGTGTGCCATTGTGTGCCGTTATTTCCCAAAATGGTGACAGTTTTGTTTTACGATATTTCAGATATGGTTATAGCTGATAGCCAGGAATGATTTTAGAGCACAAATACACCCAAAGATGATAAATCAATAGTCTCTAAATTCATTCGGGATATGGAAACCTCTCCAGATTTT
>CP070707.1:415667-422524 GCA_020350205.1 bacterium | reverse complement strand
GGATCGGTCGGATCAACCGCAATGGAGGGCTCGTTTGCGGCATCGCCAATGATATTAAAATTGGTATCTAGCACATTCACCTGGGTGGACATGAAATCAGCGCTGGAATACCGGTAAGCCGGTGAGATTGCCCGTGTTTCCCGGGGAACCGGAACGTATGAGTCATCCGGTTTCTCCATACGTAGTGGCACAAATAGAGTTGTTTGGTTAGATTTTTGATATGCCTTTCCGGGCATAAAGGAAGTAAAAATTAGAAATGCTATACTCAGAAAAAAGAATACTGCTGCAATTCTTTTCAAGTGTTGTAATTGATAAAAATTTTGCATCATCATCTCCTATGAGGACTCGATCTGCTTTAAAACTAATCCCCGGAGGCTTAGAAAATTCAGGGGAGATTGCTTTATATGGTGAAGAGATAATATTTTCATCGCACCAATAGCATTTTGCGGGTCTGTTTGAAATTACTTGCTTCCAGTTGATAGAAATACACCCCGCTGGCCAATTCTGCAACGTCAAATAGCACGGAGTGGTTGCCAGCGAGTAAATGCTCGTCCACCAGAATAGCTACTCTCTGCCCGGACAGATCAAATACAGTGAGTTTCACCGGACTGCCAACTGCCAACTGCCAACTGATAACTGTGGTCGGATTGAAGGGATTGGGGTAATTCTGCTTCAAATTATATGACAGGGGCAGATTCTCTGGCATCTGGCTGTCCAAACCGACTAACGGGGCAAAAAGCGGTGATTCACAGGCCCCCATATCCGGATTGGTACCGGAGGGAGAAGGGCGCCCATGACCCAGAAAACAGGTCGATGGGCATTGAACAGTTGTTGGACCAAACTGATAAGACAGGGTTCCTGCGCCAATACAACTGCTGGAGTCTGACAGAGAAAAAAATTCCCCTCTTAACATCGGTTCTTTAAAAATATTACCTATACCCGGCCAGCCGCCCTGTACGTCGCAATAAATCACCTCGGTATTGGTAACGCCGGTGTAGATTTGCCCTCCATTGGGTGCAGAGTTTCCCCATAGTATCGTATTCATCACCAACGGGGAACCCATATTGGAACAGATCCCGCCGCCGTTCAATCCAGCCGTATCTGCCACAATGGTATTATTGACAAGCTGAGCGGCATTGCTGTTTCCGGAAATATAAATACCGCCGCCGTTTAAACCGGATTTATTGCCCGTAATTATATTATTTAAAATCCTTGGGGAACAATCGTAAATATAGATACCGCCACCATGATATTGTGAAGCCCGGTTGCCATGAATTCTGTTTGCATAAAGGGTATCTTCTGAATCATAAAAATAAATACCCCCTCCGGACCGGGATTCATTGTTGAAAAAGTCATTACGATAAATATAATTTCCGATTCCTGACTCACTTGAAATTCCGCCACCCAAAAAACTCCCATTCCCTTCAATATAATTATCCATAATTGTTATGCCGGTTGTTTGATAATAATACATTCCCCCACCTTGAGAATCTGTGGAACCTGTGGAAGAGTTGAAGGAAATGAAATTATCCCGGATTATGCTTGGCGAAACTGCGAAAAATAAATCTATGCCACCGCCATAGGTATATAACCCACTAACCTGGTTATGTGTGATGGTATTATTAATTGCATAAACAACCACACGCCAGATATCGATTCCCCCTCCACGGCTAGAAAAGTCAGAGTTTGTACACTGGTTATTTGCAATCAAATTATTGGTAATGTAAAGATGTCTTTGCACATTCAGGTCACAGGCCCCATGTATTCCTCCCCCAAGAGCATATCCGTTTTGACCCGCCTGACATAAATTTTCGCGAATGATATTATGATAAATTTTTCCCTGTGGCATATAAATACCGCCACCTTGCCCTCTCTGAATACCAGTGCATGTGTTCATTGAAATAATATTATCTTCAATAATTGAGTAGTTGTTATTACCAAAAGGAAAAGCGCCGATTCCGCCTCCACGGGCATTTTGTGCTGTTATCAAATTGCTGACAATTTTATTATGCACGATGCGCGCACCGGATGAATAACAGAATATCCCGCCGCCTACACGGCTATCTGCGGAAACAGTTCCCGTACCACCGGTAATGGTGAATCCGCAAATCATCGAAGTGGTATCCTCCCCGGAAACAAAACTGACTACTGACCCACTATCCGTATGACTCGGCTGATTCCCGTTGATTATGGTGTTGTTAATGTGATTAGTATCCCCATCCATTAGGAACAGACTGGCGACAGTGATGGTCTTTCCCATAAAATTGATATTCTCGTAGTAGGTGCTGTCCGCTACCAAAACCGTATCGCCGTTTGTTGCCGCGTTGATGCCCGCCTGGATGCCAGCCTGGTCCTGGGGCACCCTGATGATGCCGGCCGGGGAGTAAATACAAAGCAAAGCGAAAAAAGAAATAAGAAAAAAGTAAAGGGCTTGTAAATGTCTGGACATGGGAGGTCCTCCACTTTAGGTTTACAGTATAGTTTACATAAATGGAGACCGGTCGGGCTAACACGCATGTCGCAAAGATTAACACAGATGTCTATAAAGTGGGACGTTGAGAGGCATATTGGGAAGGGGAGACACCAAACTGCCGGTGAAAGCACCGGGCAAAATAGGATAGATTATTGAATCCGACCCCGTAGGCCACTTCGCTGATCGTGCCGCCCTGTCCGGCCAGGATTCGGGCAGCATGATGAAGACGGGTAGTGCGGATGAATTCGCTGGGGGAGTGGTCGATCAATGCCCGCAGCTTACGGTGAAGCAGGGCACGGCTCATCCCGACCTCCCTGGCGAATGTTACCACACTGAAGCGATCATCTAAAATATGATTCTCAACAACTTCCTGAACCCTGTGCAGAAATTTTTGATCGGCAGAAGTGACCGCAAAATCTGGTGTCTGTAGAATGCCTTCTTTGAGGAATCGTTCCCGTAATTTCCGACGTTGCTCTAGCAGGTTTTTAACCCGCACCTGCATTTCCCGGGCATTAAACGGCTTGATGATATAATCGTCGGCCCCGGTTTCCAGTCCGCAGATGCGGTCCTCCGATGCCGCCCGGGCTGTGAGCAGAACCACCGGAATGTGGCTGGTATGGGGATCAGTTTTCAGTTTTTGGCACAGTTCGAATCCATCCATCCCGGGCATCATCACATCGCTGATAATCAGGTCGGGAATTTTCTGCACCGACCGGCGGAATCCTTCTTTCCCATCTCTGGCCTCCAGCAGATGATAATCGCTCTCCAGCACACCCCGCAGGTAACTGCGCATATCGGGATTATCTTCAACGATGAGGATGACGGGACGCGATTTCCGGCCGGTTTTCTTGACGTCCCCGACTGGAGAGGCCTCAATCTCAACCGGTTCCCGGCTCTCCCATTCTTTGTCCGTGATGGATGGGGGACCCGGTGTGGCGGTTTCGGAAATCAGCGCACTTTCACCATAAACTTCTTTATCAACAGGTAACCGGATGACAAAGGTGGTTCCTTTCCCTATCTCACTGGAAACAGATATTTCGCCTTTATGAAATTCCACCAGCTCACGGACGAGAGCCAGACCGATGCCGCTTCCCTCCTGCTCCCGGATATACGAATCATCCACCTGATAAAAGCGATCGAAGATGTACGGCAGTCGATCGGCCGGGATGCCGCAACCGGTATCAGAGATGGAAATTTCTATATATTCCACTGACCCCACTTTGCTTCCTCCCTTAAGCATACCTGTCCGGTTTCCAGACGGAGGGGGCGATACAGGAGGATTGTGTACTATCACTGAAATCTTTCCGCCCTGCGGGGTAAACTTGAAGGCGTTGGATAACAGATTGTTTACAACGGTTTCCAGCTTTTGGCGATCAATATATCCCACGATGGCTTCTTGTTCAGTCCGGAAAACTAACTGAATATGTTTCAGTTTGGCCAGGGACTCGAAGGCCAGCACAAGGCTTTTTATCAGACTAATAATGTTCTCTTCCCGTGTTTGCAGTTTCATCCGACCTGCTTCCAGTTTGGAAAGATCCAGCAACTGATTGATTAAACGCTGTAGGCGAAGAGCACTCCGTCTCATAATGGTCAGATTTTCATGCAGATCGGGCTGCTCAAATTTGGAAAGCATTAAAGAAATCGGACCCAGAATCAGAGTCAGTGGAGTGCGGAATTCATGGGAAATGTTAGCAAAAAATCGGGATTTCATACGGTCAAGTTCTTGCAGCTTCTGGGATTCAAACCGTTGCATTTTCAATTCATTTTTTACCCGGATTCGCTTTACCTGAAACCGCCAGGTTACAACAACCAATAAGCCGAAAAACAACAAATATAAGGTGTACGCCCAGACGGTTTTCCAGAGTGGTGGGGAGATTATGATACTCAACGAGACTCCATTTTCGTTCCAGACGCCATCATTATTGGACCCTTTGACACGGAAGACATATTTCCCGGGATCGAGATTAGTGTAGGTGGCAAAACGCCGCCAGGCATCGGTGTAAATCCAGTCCTGATTGATCCCCTCTAATTTATAAGCGTATTGATTTTTATATGGTGCCGTATAATCCAGTGCGGCAAATTCGATAGTGAGGGTATTCTGAAAATGGTCGAGTTTGATGGTGTCGGTTGCTACCAGCGATTTCTGAAGCGGTGAATTGGAACCGATCCCTACTGAGTTATAATTTATTTCTAAATCAGTGAGTACCACCACCGGAGTGTCCGGATTATCCTTGAGGCTATCGGGATAAAAAACAGTAAAGCCCCGGGTACTTCCTGAGTAGATTTCCCCGTTTATGGTTTTATAAAATGCAGCATATCCGGCTTCAATAGAATTGCAGTACGTTAAACCATCGTCCTCATTATAAATGCGCATCTGGTGGGTTTCTGGATTAAACTTTACAATCCCGCGCTTAGTCCGCAGCCAGAGATTCCCGGCTTTTCCAGTAGCCAGACCCTGGTCATCCTCTATTATACCCAGAACAGAATTAATCGGTAAACCGTCTTCTTTGGTAATTGCAGTGAAACTATTTTTTTCCCGGTCAAATAGATTTAGTCCTCCATTGGTTCCGATCCAGAATCTTCCAATGCGGTCTTCGTATATCGATGCTATAATTTTCCCGGAAATACTGTTTGGTTTTGCTGGATTGGGCTGATAGCGGATAAATTTTTCACGACCATCCTGATCATAAATCAGCTGACAGAGTCCATTGTCGGTCCCAATCCAAAATCTTCCTCCTTTATCGAGGTATAACGTATTGATACCATTGTCACTGATACTGCTGGTATCAGTGGGATCATAACAGAACCGGTCGAAAGTCCGGTCAGCACGATTTAGCCTTTCCAAACCAGCGTTCGCGGTCCCGAACCACATGTTGCCGTAGCCATCCTCCCGGCAGCAAGTGGTAAAGGTATAACTGTGGCTTTTGGGATTGGAGAGACTGTATTGGTAATGAGTAAATTTCCCGGTTCTGGGATTTAACTGGTTGATATCGGGGGTGATGGCAAACCACAGATCACCAAATTTATCTTCATAGAGGCCAAAGAGAGTCCCGGGACTCAAACCGGCAGGATTTTGCGGATCGGATGTAATGTGGGTAAAATTTCCAATTTTCCGGTTAAACAGACTGACTCCAAAGATATGGGTTATCCATATCGTTCCTTGCCGGTCCTCATAAAAATTGGTTACCTCTCCCGGCGCAAGGCTATGGGGATTTTGCGGGTCATGAGTATAGTGCATGAACGGTTTCTTCCATTTACGCACCACATTGATTCCGTTGTCCCCTGTTCCAATCCACATATTCCCCTGACGATCCTGATAAAAGCAGTTTACCGCGCATCCACTCAGACTCCGGTTATTCATTCCGGTGGGTCGGTGTGATGTAAAGCGACCGGTTGTTCGATCAAAGATGCAGAATCCCTTGTCGGAGGTCCCGATCCAGATCTGTCCATGCCGATCCTCCACAATTGACGTGGACCAGCGGCTGTGATAGCTGTAGGGATCATTCGGGTCAGTCTGGTGAAGTCGGGGAATACCGGTATGGGGATCATATTCAATAACGCCCTCATTGAGAATACCGATCCAGAAATGGCCGGATTTGTCTTTGCATATCGATGCGACGGTAGGCCAGCGCTTTCTTTCGGGCAGCACATACGGAACAATAGTTGTCTGATGATTCTTCGGATCAAATATCAGAAAATCGTTGACGGTTCCCAATAGCAGCTTTCCGTCTTCCGTTTCGTGAATCGCCCGGATGATATTATTATTCCACCAGAAACTGACCGAATCCAGTTGGCCCGGGAAAAAGAAACGGTCGAAATTATTGCGTTCCGGATTGTAGCGGTTAAGCCCGTTTTCGGTTCCCATCCATAGGTTTCCGGCTCGGTCCGAAAAGATGGCGTTCACGAGGTTGTTACTTATGCTGTTGGTATCCTCCTGATCATGTTGATAACGGATAATTGTTTCGGTAATTGGATCATAATTGTTTAATCCCTGATTGGTACCTATCCAGATTCGCCCGGTTGAATCGTTATAAAGCGAATAGATATAATTTCCAGATATGGAATTGGAATCAAAGGCATTATGGGTAAAAATTTTAAAGTTGTAGCCGTCCCAGCGGTTCAGACCATCGGAGGTGCCAAACCACATGAACCCCTGTTTATCCTGCACAATACACTGGACACAGTTATTGGATAAACCGTCCTCGCTGGTAAGGTATTGGAATAGCAAATCCGGCGGCTGAGAAATTGACAGTGAAGAGAAAAGCGAAGGATACAGAAGGAGGAGAAAAACTTTGTATAAAAGCTTGGTCATAGGGAACGGACCATCATATGATTCTATGGATCATGGGGTCGATCCGTAACCGGTCTGAACTTGAGTGATTTA
>CP070707.1:408497-415567 GCA_020350205.1 bacterium | reverse complement strand
AGGGAATTCAATTTAAAGATTTGTTAAGCAGTATGCTTACCATCTCCGAAGAAGATGAAGATGAGATGGATACCGGAAATTATTAGGAGAAATTAAACTGGTTGATAATGCCAGAGAATTTATTCTCAGGCACCTCACAGATAATTTAATATTACAAAAAATTTTCTGCTTGTAATCAGTGACCTATCCTATTAAATTTTGCAGCTAATTAATTATATATTTTGAAGTGGAGAGTACCAGAGATGTATGCGATTGTTGATATTCGGGGACAGCAGTTCCGGGTAGAAGAAAGCCAAATTATTAAAGTGCCTCACATACAAGAGGAAATCGGAAAAGCGATAACGTTCGATAAAATTCTTCTATTGGGTGATGAGGAAAATACCAAAGTCGGACAGCCTCTTGTGAAGGGGGCAAAAGTTACTGGCAAAATTGTTGATCATGGCCGGGAAAAGAAGGTTGTTGTGTGGAAGAAAAAACGCCGCAAGGGTTACCAGGTTAAAAATGGACATCGGCAACAATTTACCAGAATACAAATTGAAAAAATTAGTTAAAGTGATATAGTGGAGGTTTATCATGGCTCATAAAAAAGGTGTCGGTAGTTCCAGGAACGGTCGCGAAAGCCAGAGTAAAAGACTGGGCGTGAAAAAGTACGGCAGTGAATTTGTTACTGCTGGTAGTATCCTTATTCGTCAACGGGGAACAAAATATCATCCCGGATTCAATGTAAAGAAGGGAAAAGATGATACCCTTTTTTCAGTAGTGGATGGTTATGTGAAATTTGAAAGAAAAGACCGAAATCGATCTCGCGTCAGTGTCTATCCAAATCTTGAAAATTAAACACATAATTCCAAATGATTTTATTAAAGGAATCCAGCAGGATTCCTTTTTTTATTTTATCAATTTTCCGCCGAAAAAAATCGTTTAGTTCAAATTTCAAATGTTTAATTTTTCATCTACAAATATTTTCCCAAGAATTCTTATCCGAGCCATCTGGTGATGAAATATTACCTGACAGTCATCCTCTTCATTGTTCTCCTGTTCCTGCTTATGCTGTGGATGAGAAACAGAAATTATGTGAACCAGATTGACTCCGTGTGGTCTGAATTATCTGTCTCCCAAAAAGACCATGATATTTATCGTGAAAATTCCGTCACGGACCTGCCTTCCGCGGTGCAAAGATACTTTATACATGTTCTGACTGCGGGTGCACATAGAGCCGGTGGTGTGAAGGTTGAAATGAAGGGCGAAATTAAACTCAGCCCTTCTTCAGACTGGATTCCTTTTGAGGCACAGCAGATAATTCGCGGACGGGAGGGATTCGTATGGAAGGCACAGGCGAGAGTAAATCCTCTGCTGATACTATCCGGAGCAGATTATTATTATCAGGATAAAGCACGGCTCTATTTTTCTCTGTTTAACTTCATCCCGGTTGTGAATGTATCTTCGGAGGCGGTTGCCAAATCTGCTCAGGGGAGATTACTGATTGAATCTCTGTGGATCCCTTCTGCGCTTCTTCCGAGCCCGGGAATTTACTGGAGTGCCATCGATTCTAATACTATTAAGGCCAAGGTTGACCTGAATGGAGACACCTCAACCCTCACCTTATTGCTGGGAAAATCAGGGAATCTTAGGGCAATCAGTATGATGCGATATCAGACGGTTGGAAAAGACTCTCTGGTCCTTCTTCCGTTTGGTGCATTTATCGATGAGGAAAAACAGTTCGAAAATTATACTATCCCGATTAAACTAAGGGTCGGATGGAATTTTGGAACTCCTCAATTTGATGAATTTTTCAGGGCTGAAGTTCTACACGCCCAATTTTTTTAAATCCCTCCTGACTCTGGACCGGATTGCCCTGTTGTGATTCATAATTTTATGAATTATATTAATATTTGGTTTACTGAGATATCTATTCAGATATAGTCAGATCATATATATTCGTAGCAGGTGAGTGATTCAATTCCATCACAGAGAAGGAGAAAAATTATGCCAAAAATTACCTTTCTGGGACACTCCGCATTTTATATGGAGGGAAGTAAGGGAAGAATTGTCATCGATCCGTTTCTGTCCGGAAACCCGGTGGCAAAGATGAAACCGCAAGACCTCAAAGTAAATTTTGTTTTGCTCACCCATGGGCATGGTGATCATCTGGGAGATGCCATTGAAATTTCCAGAACAAACCAGGCACCTGTAATTGCCCCCTTTGAACTTGCCAATTATTGCGCCAGCCAGGGTGTCACTATTCACCCGATGCATATCGGTGGCGCCCATAACTTCCCCTTCGGCAGGGTAAAATTGACCATTGCCCATCATGGTTCATCTACCCCTGATGGAACCTACACTGGGAATCCCTGTGGATTTCTGGTTACTATGGATGGGAAGATATTTTATCATCCAGGGGACACCGGGCTCTTTTACGATATGAAACTCATTGGTGAAATGAATAAGATCGATGTCGCTGTGCTCCCCATCGGAGATAATTTTACCATGGGGGTTGACGATGCGGTGAAGGCAACTGAATTTCTGAACCCTGGAATGGTTATTCCCATGCACTATAAGACCTTTGATGTAATCGATGTCCGTCCGGAGGAATTTGTCAATAAAGTCAAGGAAAAAGGATTTAACGGTCAAATTTTATCTGTCAACAGTAGTTATGAATTCTAATAATTTTCAGAAATGGATCTATAGCCGGTGATGAAATAGCCCTTTTCGGAGGGCTTTCTAAATAAGATATCAGAGATGACATATCATTTTTCAGGAATTCTGAATTTCGAAAAGCAAGTAATAAAGAGATTTCTTCAAAGTAAGAAAGAAAAGTCCCGGCAAGATTTAATCCAGGATTTATCTGTTTATCTGAATCAGGCCAGAGAGTCACTTCAAAAACAGCACATAAGCCACCATCAATTATCCTTAAAAAGCCAGGCTGCATTTATCACACTTCAGGGAATACACGATCTGTATCACGATCTGTATCAATCTCGAACCAGTCGTTATGTCGCTATCTTTCGGCTGGTACGACAGGAAGTTGAAAATTTTCCCAAATTTAGCAACTACCCCCTCATTATTAGAATTTCAGCATCTTCAAGGCTTTCCCATTCCATCGGAATTCGAGCGAAGATGATCCGGTATCAGATTTCACTGTCGAGTCTGGTTTTACCGGATGAATATTTCAGCGTATTGACCAAAATACTATTCTGCCGATTGAGCAAAAAACCGGTCCAAAACAGCTGGAAAGTCAAACTGACAGACTATGAAAATCGCTTCAATCGATTACATGAAAAATCTGTCCCGCAAAAGCCGGTTAAACTAAATTCCCGGGGTGAGCACTACCAACTGCTGCAGATATTCAATAAATTAAACAATCTCTATTTTCAAAATACTTTAGAGGTACCCCATATCGGTTGGAGTCGCCAGAACAACAAATACCGTTTAGGATCGTTTCATGCAAACCAGCAAAAGATGCTGATCAGCAGGATTTTAGACCACCCCGATGTTCCGCAATTTGTGGTGGAAGGGATAGTATATCATGAAATGTTACACATGATTCATCCTATTCAGAGCCACAATGGCAGAAGAATTATTCATAGTCGGAATTTTAAAAATGATGAAAGGAAATTCATCCATCATGTTAAATTAGAAAGATGGTTAAAAGAAGACTATCCTGTACTTATTGGAAACAAACCCCAGCGGTCCAAATTCAAAGATTTATTCTAATCGGAAAATGTCCAGGCAATTATGAGTCAAAATCATCGCTTTGAAGAAGATAAAATTGAAGGCAAGATATACGACCGGCAATTACTCTGGCGTCTTCTTCAGTATGGTAAACGCTACTGGAGACTGATCATCATTTCAGTCGTTCTGCTTATTGCCGGGATGGCCCTGGAGATTCTCGGTCCGTATCTGACAAAAATTGCTATTGATGATCATATCATTCCGGGGGATATGCCCGGATTGTATCACATCATTGGTCTCTATCTGCTGGTTTTATTTGGTAATTTTATTTTTAAGTATGGCCAGATATTACTAATGCAATATATCGGGCAAAAAGTAATGCTGGATCTCCGACAGGAAATATTTTCCCATCTCCAAAAACTTCAACTCCAATTCTTTGATAAAAATCCAATAGGACGTCTCATGACCCGCGTGACGTCTGATGTGGAATCGTTAAATCAGGTTTTTACACAGGGCCTGGTTATGGTATTCGGGGATTTGCTTCTCATAACCGGTATTGTAGTAATGATGCTCAGTATTCATACTACACTGGCACTCTGGACCTTATCGGTTGTGCCTATCCTTATTATTGTTTCTTTCGTTTTCCGGAAAAAAGTAAGAGAATCGTACAGTCAGATTCGTTTTTACCTGGCCAAAATCAATTCCTATTTGCAGGAACATATATCAGGAATGAGTATTGTACAATTATATAACCGGGAGAAAAAAAATTACGAAATCTTCCAGGATATTAATTGGCATCACACCGCAGCCTATATCCGGACTATCTTTTACTATGCGCTGTTTTATCCGGCGGTTGAGCTGATCAGTGCCGTGGCCCTGGCAATCATTATTTTTCAGGGTGGTTTTTACATCCAAAACGAACTTGTTACCTTTGGAATAATTGTTGCTTTCATACAGTATGCCCAGATGTTCTTCAGGCCGATCAGTGATCTATCAGAAAAATACAATATACTGCAATCTGCCCTGGCCGCTTCAGAAAGAATCTTTAAATTGTTAGATACACCACCCCTCATTATCTCGCATAAAGATAGTTATCAGTCGGATCAGATTAAACATGCCATCGAAATAAGAAATGTAAACTTTGCGTATGATTCAGAATATGTCCTGAAAGATATCAATCTCGAAATACCGGTGGGTAAAAAAATTGCTCTGGTGGGGCATACAGGATCCGGTAAAACCAGCCTAACCCGACTTTTAGGTCGATTTTACGACATCCGGGAAGGTGAAATCTTAATCGATGGGATTGACATTCGCCAGTGGGACTTGCATAGTCTTAGAAGTCATATGGCAATGGTGCAACAGGACGTGTTTCTGTTTTCCGGTACGATTCTGGAAAATATTCGCCTGGGTAATCCAAATATAAGTCAGGAAAAAGTGATCGAAGCGGCAGAAATGGTAAACGCCCAGTTGTTTATTGAAAAAATGTCCGGTCAGTATTTTGCAAAGGTCCGGGAGCGGGGAAGCAATCTGTCACAGGGTCAAAAACAGCTCCTTGCCCTGGCAAGGGCGATTGTATACAATCCCAGCATCCTCATTCTGGATGAAGCGACCTCCAACATAGACAGTGAATCTGAATATCTCATCCAACAGGCACTGAAAACAGTAATGATCGGACGCACTTCCATCGTCATCGCACACCGTTTGTCTACCATTCAATACATGGACGAGATTGTAGTGATGCATCATGGTAAAATATATGAAACCGGGAATCATCAGGAATTGCTTAAAAAGCGCGGATTATACTATCGGTTATACCAGCTACAATACAAAGACCAGGAAGTCCCTATGTTTTAATCCAGGTACCATCCTAAATTTCACAAAAACTCATCTTCAAAAATTAAAAGGATTAACTGCTCCGTAAATTTCGTCCAGCAGGTTTATTCAGAGAAGATTTTTACCGTTTGGTTTCAGGACTCGTTTAAATTCGTCCCTTATTTGCTTAAGGTTGAAAGGCTTTTCAATAAATCCGTCTATATAACCGTTATGTTTTTCACGCTCCTGCTGGGATTGTTGCCAGCCAGTAATCATAACAACCGGAATATCTTCACGCAATGCTTTAATCCTTCTGGCAAGTTCCAATCCATTAACGCCCGGCATGCTGAGATCGGTCAGAACAATATCACACCCTTTTTGATTAAAACTTTTTAACGCATCAAGCGCATTGTTCATCATAGTAACCTCACAGCCCTCTTCACCCAGCATTTCAGCAAGCGTCTCGCCAACCACAGTTTCGTCATCAACCAATAACACTCTGCAGTTAAGCTCACCCAAATTTATTTTCTGGTGATTATTATTCTCCGGTTTCTCCGTTGCGGCGGGTATTTCCACCATAAAGATAGAGCCTTTGTTAGGGATGGAATCGACATAAATCTTGCCCTGATGTTTGGAAACAATTTCCGCTGCAATACTCAGGCCTAAACCATTTCCTTTCTCGCCTTTGGTCGAGAAAAAAGGCTGAAAAATTTTCTCTTTGACTTCTTCCGGAATACCGCCACCCGTATCACTAAAGAATATGAAAACCTTACCTTTTTCGAGGGTAGTCTGAATCGTCATTTTACCGCCTTTGGGCATAGCATCGAGGGCGTTATTGATCATGTTCAGAAACACTTCTCGCAGTGCAGCCGCATCACCTTTAATATAGGAGATCGGTCCCAGGCTCAATTTAACATCATAGGTCAAACCATGGGACTGGGCTTCCCGTTCGAAGCGTGGCCGGGCAATTTCTACCACTTCCAGAATGAGGTCATTCACACTCAAAACTTCAAATTTTTTAACCGAATAACTTTTGGTTTTTACACTCTGAAGCCGTCTGACTGCCAGGGCACCGTCTTCGGCTGCCTGCTCAATCATGGCAATATCCTTGGCCAACGGCGAATCTTTCATTTTTTTAGCCAAAATCTGAGCGCGTCCTGTAATAACACTTAAAATATTATTCAAATGATGGGCAGAACCGCTTGCCAGTTCACCTACCAGCTTCATTCGTTCCAGATGCTGGATATACGATTCATAGTTCCGTTTATGCTCAAGGAGCAGCTCCTTCTCAATCGATTGTACCAGCAGATCGAAGACAAATTGAATGGTCTTCATCATTTCGTGGTCGGGGATTTCCTCGGAATCATAGTACGTAAGAATCAGAGCCGCATAATAAAAATGTTGTATCCGGCAGGGAATAAATAAAACAGCATTTGCTTCTAATTCTTGTAGCGACTCAGATAGTGTTTTACTAACGTGAGGATTTTCCTTTTCTTTTTTCCATAGCAGGGGTTCACCCTTGTCAAAAAGTTCCTCTGCCAAGTAGATTAATTTCTGTTTTAAAAGGTCTCTAAATTTTTTCTGGG
>CP070707.1:401292-408397 GCA_020350205.1 bacterium | reverse complement strand
TCGATATTTTTAAAGTCATGAAAGACCGGCCGGTAACCATCCGCACCCTGGATCCCCCCTTGCATGAATTTCTGCCCCACGAGGAAAAAGAACAGAAGGAAGTGGCCGATATTATGGGAGTATCCACTGATAAAATCAGGGCCAAGATTGCTTCATTACATGAGTTTAATCCCATGTTGGGTCACCGGGGCTGCCGGTTGGGAATTGTCTATCCGGAGATCACTGAAATGCAGGCGCGTGCCATTCTGGAAGCTGCCTGTGAAGTGAAAAAAGAGGGTATCAACGTTAAGCCGGAAATTATGATCCCGCTGGTGGGACATGTCAATGAACTCCGCATGCAGGAACAGGTTGTAAGAAGCGTGGCAAAAGAGGTATTTGAAAAGTACAAAGTGAAAGTTGACTATCTGGTTGGCACCATGATCGAACTTCCCCGGGCTGCCATTACTGCCGGGGAGATTGCTCAGGTGGCAGAATTTTTCAGCTTCGGAACCAACGACCTGACCCAGACCACCTTTGGTCTTTCGCGGGATGACTCGGGTAAATTTTTACCGTTCTATGTGGAACACGACATTCTCCCCCGCGATCCATTCGAAGCCGTGGATCGTGACGGCGTGGGTGTTTTGATGGAATGGGGCGTTGAGCAAGGCCGCAAAGCCCGGAAAGACCTTAAAGTGGGAATTTGCGGGGAACATGGGGGCGAGCCTTCGTCAGTAGAATTCTGTCATAACATAAAGATGAATTACGTCAGTTGCTCCCCCTTCAGAATTCCCATTGCCAGACTGGCTGCTGCCCAGGCCGCATTGCGGGAAAAAAAATAGAGAAGGAGAAATAATATCGTGTAAGAATTTGGGAGCCGGATAAAATTGTTCTGCTCCCCTCTTCTTTAAAATCAGGAGTCATTGATGGTTAAGAAAAATCAGCGACAATTCATTATCAAGCAGATCATTCAGGAAGAACGCATCGAAAATCAAGAAAAGCTCCTGAAAAGACTGCACCAGCGGGGATTTAAAACCACCCAGGCCACCCTGTCCCGGGATTTACATAAAATGGGTATCATTCGTGTACCTACCCAGGAGGGATATCGGTACGTGATTGCTGAAGAAGAAGGCGGACATTCTTTCCGTAAACTGGTGGGTATGGAGATCCTGAGTATACTCCATAACGAATCCATGGTGGTGGTTAAAACGATTACGGGCAGGGCGCAGGGGGTGGCGCTCTTCATTGACCAACTGAAAAACCCCTATATCCTCGCCACTCTAGCAGGAGAAAACGCGGTACTTGTTATACCAGATAGTGTTTCCCGAATCACTCAGATTGAGGATGATCTTAAAAAAATCGCTTCCGGTGGTTAACCCGGAAAAATTTGGGGATGATTAAAGCTATTTTAATTAAAAATTGCGAAAATCAGGTTGTGTAGGAAAAACATCCCACATAAGTTAATTTGAGCAGTTTAAAAGATTACAAATTAGATAAATACATAATGGATTTAAACCTCAAGGTAGAGAAAGAATTTCTACCTTTTGTCAATAAACCCGGTCGATATATCGGGAATGAATACAATGTCACAATTAAGGATGCCTCTCAGGTCGATGTACGAGTCGCTCTGGCCTTTCCGGATGTTTATGAACTGGGCATGTCTTATGTGGGATTCGACATCCTGTACCATGTCCTGAACAGCCAGCCAGAGATCTGGGCCGAACGGGTATATGCACCCTGGTTTGACGGGGAAGAAGTTCTGCGTGAAAAAAACATCCCGCTTTTCAGCCTGGAATCCCGAACATCCCTGGCAGATTTTGACTGGATCGGCTTCACACTGCAGTATGAGCTCACCTATAGCAATATCTTAAATATGTTGAGTCTGGCTGGAATTCCGCTCCGAAGTAAAGACCGGCATGGTAAATGGCCGTTGGTTGTTGGCGGTGGACCATCGACTTACAATCCCGAACCGCTGGCAGAATTTTTCGATGCGTTTCTGCTGGGTGACGGGGAAGAGGCCGTGCTTGATATCTGTCGTATCATCCAGGCCGGTAAAAAAGCGGGAAAAAACCGGGAGGAAATTTTACAGGAACTAAAAGTCGTAGCTGGTCTGTATATTCCGGAATTTTATGAAGTTGAAGTGAATCAATACGGGGATTTCCAGAAGCTTGTCCCCCGGCAGGCGGATATACCCCCACGAATCCAGAAACGAATTTTACCGGCTCTGGAGGGAAAAAATTACTCAATAAAACCGCTGGTACCGTTGATAGAGACGACCCATGACCGTCTCTCACTAGAAATTATGCGGGGATGCACCGAAGGATGCCGCTTCTGTAATGCCGGTATGATCTATCGCCCGGTACGGGAGAGACCAGTTGAAGACATTATTCATCAATCCCGTGAGGCAATCCAGAACAGTGGTTTTTCAGAGCTTTCACTTCTTTCCTTAAATACGTCGGATTATACGGATCTGCACTGGCTAATGCTGAAGGAAAAAATGCTCCTGGCCGAAGAACGACTGAGTTTTACATTCCCCTCACTGCGCCTGGATGGTTTAACATCAGACATGGTCGATTTTGTTAAAACCTTCAAAAAAGCCGGATTTACATTTGCTCCTGAGGCAGGAAGCCAGCGTCTCCGGAATGTCATTAACAAAAACATTCAGGAAAAAGACTTGCTGGATGCATTAAAGCTGGTATTGGACCATGGCTGGAACCTGGTTAAATTTTATTTTATGATCGGGTTACCCACCGAGAAGGAAGAAGACTTACAGGCCATTGTGGATTTAATGAA
Source organism: bacterium (assembly GCA_020350205.1). Taxonomy (GTDB): domain Bacteria; phylum Calditrichota; class Calditrichia; order RBG-13-44-9; family RBG-13-44-9; genus RQOF01. The sequence goes on along the minus strand of CP070707.1, from coordinate 405,628 downwards.
AAAGTGTCTGAGTGTTGCTTCAGTTTACAAGGATGTAAATTTTAATGTTTCAATTTCGCCTTTTTCACCCAAACCTCATACCCCCTTTCAATGGGAAAAACAGGAATTTCCTGAAGAGCTGGAACGGAAATCACGTTTTCTGCTAGGAAAACTCCCCACAGGCCGGGTATCCGTGAGCTGGCGGGACGGATATACCAGTAGCCTGGAGACCATTTTTAATCGCGGGGGAAGGGAACTTGCAGGAGTATTGGAGGAATCCTGGAGAAACGGGGCGCGTTTTGATGGATGGAAAGAGGGTTTCGATTGGAACAGATGGGAAAATGCCTTTAAGAGTCGGGGGATTGACTGGAAAAAATATCTCAGACCGTTGTCCGTATCGTTAGCCCTTCCCTGGGATCATCTGGATATGGGGATATCCAAACAATTTCTGCAAAAAGAAAAGTTGCGGGCTTATGAAGGACGAAGCAGTGCAGATTGCAGGGATGCAGTATGTCTGGGCTGTGGATTACAACGCAAAGATTTTGAGAAACTGGTTGATTGTTACCAGGACAGTTCTAACCAAACAGGTAAAAAAATATCCCAGGACCCAAGAACTGTACCTGTGCAGTCTTTTGGGCGAAGCACCCGCAGGCGGGCAGATACCACACCACCCGTGAAGAAGAAACTCAGGTTACGATTTACCAAGACCGGCTTAACCCGTTTTCTTTCTCATCTGGATGTGGTTCGGTTATTTGACCGTGCCGCCCGTCGTGCTAAAATATCGCTGGTCTATTCACAGGGATTTCATCCGCGCCCCAAAATGGCCTTCGGTCCACCGCTGAGTCTGGGGGTTGGAAGCGTAGCCGAATATGTAGATCTGGAAGCGGAGATGGGATCTGAAGGGGATATTCAGACCCGCTTGAATGACGCATTGCCCGCCGGAATTCAGATACTGACCTGGAAAACAGTATTTTCCAAGATACCATCACTCTCTGCCGCAATAAACCGACAAGTGTATGAAACCTATCTGGAAAATCTGGTTGTGCCAGAGGAATGGGTTACAGAATTTCTGAATCAATCCCGGCTTATGATCACCCGCCAGGTTAAAGATGAATTAAAGGAGTTGGATTTAAGACCGTTTATCCATCATATCGGTCAGAAAAACCAGAAAATGTCGATCGTTCTGGATTCAATCGAGGGGAGATCGGCTAAAATAACAGAAGTATTGCATGCCCTGCTGGATCCGCATCAGATTGATCAACGGGCGCTTTATACACAACGCACCGAACAATTTATCGTAGATGGGGATCAGATCACGGATCCTTTGCAGGTGATTGGATGAAGGGGGATATTGCATGACAGGAGAAAAAAGGAATGAAAAAAGAAATTATTATTAATTCAACGAATGAAGATACCCGTATTGCCCTGTTGGAAAACGGCAAACTGGTAGAAATTTTTGTGGAGCGTCCGGACAATGAACGGATGGTGGGAGATATCTACAAGGGAAGAATTCGGCGAGTCGTAAAAGGAATGCAAGCCGCATTTATTAACATTGGATTCGAACAGGATGGTTTTCTGCATTTTTCGGATATGGGCGACGAGGTTAATCAACTCTTTGCTGACATTGATGAGGAAGCGATTGAGGGGAAGCAAAAGAAAAAGGACGTTGATCCACCTGACCTGCTGCGCAATGGCCAGGAAATCAATGTACAGATCATTAAAGAACCAATTATTACCAAGGGACCACGGGTTACTACCGAATTGACCCTGCCGGGCAGATTTATGGTGCTGGCACCCAATCAGGACCGAGTGGGTGTTTCCCGTAAAATATCCAGTGCCCAGGAACGTAAACGGTTAAGAGCATTAGCACGCAAAATCCGACCCAAAAATTTTGGCATAATTATACGCACCGTCGCTGAGACCAAAGATGAAACAGTCCTCAAACAGGATTTACAAAAACTACTCAGGACCTGGCGTAAAGTGCAGGCCGAAATGAAGAAATCGCAACCTCCCAAGCTGATTTTCAAAGATCTGGGAATGGCGTCAAGTGTAATTCGTGATCTTTTCACTTCCGACGTGCAACGAGTGGTGGTGGATTCCCGCAAAATGTATCGCGAGATTCATCGTTATCTGAAGGATGTCGGATCCGACCTGTTAAACCGGCTGGAATATTTCAAATCGCGTAAACCTGTCTTCGATGCCTTTAATATTGAAGAGGAACTTCAAAAGAGTCTGCAGCGTAAATTTTGGATGAAGAACGGCGGTTACCTCATTATTGAACAGACCGAGGCACTTACGTCCATTGATGTTAACAGTGGTCGGTACTTCGGGAAAAGGGATCATGAAAGAAACTCCCTTAAAATCAATATGGAAGCAGCCCGGGAAATTACCCGGCAATTGAGGCTGCGGGACATCGGGGGTTTGATTGTAATCGATTTTATCGACCTGGAGGTCGAACAGAATAAAGTTAAACTGCTGAATGAATTGAAAAAAGAACTGGCGCACGACCGGGCCGTCAGCCGAATTGCCGAGATGAGTAAGTTTGGACTGGTGGAGATGACCCGTCAGCGTATCCGTCCCAGTCTGATTTATAATATCAATGAACCCTGCCCCATGTGTGAAGGGGCCGGGCTTGTGCCCACCCAGGGAACGGTTCTGGCCGGCATCGAACGGATTATTCGCCGCTATGTGGCAAGTGACGGAGATCGCCGGATCAACATCAGGGCACATCCAAACCTGATCGAATACCTGAATAACAAACGTTTCAGTCGCCGCTTCCGTCTGATGTGGAAATACTGGATAAAAATCGGTACGGTGGTGGACGCCTCACTGAAACATTTTGAATACCGAATTCTGGTACAGAAAACCGGGGAAGATATTACTGAGAAGTTTTCATAGATATAAATCGAAATAATGTATCCAACAGTCAGAGAAAGTCTGATCAGCTACCCTGGCTGAACGGATATTCCGGGATAATAGCATCTCATTCTGTTCAGGTTATTTCAGTTTATCGGGACATTTACAATTTTCGATGACGGACATTTTCAAATTCCAGGGGATCCATGAATCACAGGAAATTCCGACCGGATCAGTTTCCTAGAGTAGCGCCGATAATCTCATGGATTTTAATCCTCAGCTTTCTCTTACCCGGCATCCCAGCTATTAGAGGAGAATCAGAAGCCCCGGACAGTTCCGGTACAACACTTTCCTTCGATAATGATCGGTATAAACCTTACCTGGACGATGGGACAACCTGGCGAAATACCACTCAATTAAAACCCTGGCGTCTGGGAGTAATCGTAGGTGGTTTTCTGATTTTCGATGCCGCAGGATATGCCAAAATATCGCAACTCCAATATGACACCAAGACCACCTCGTTTCATTTTCATGAGGGCAGCCGGGACATTCGCGAATACAAGCAGATCGATAAAGTAGGTCATTTCGTAGAAGCGTATTACATGAGTCACCTGACCTCCAAGATCTATCGCTGGGCAGGCCTGTCTGCCCCCAGTTCCATCTGGTTTGGTTCCCTCACCGGTTTCCTGTGGATGCTGCAGATCGAAATTACCGACGGATTTTATGAGGCCTGGGGATTCAGTTATTATGATCTGCTCTTTAATGTATTGGGATGTGGTTACTCTGCTTTACAGCAATTTTATCCGGAGCAATTGCAGGGTATCCGGTTCAAGGTCAGTTATGCCCCTTCGTATGCCTACAAAAACGGTTTGTACCCGCCTTACAGCGACAGCATTTTGGACGATTATGAGGGTATCAATTTCTGGATGACTTTCAATATCTACGATCTGGTTCCGAGGGACTGGCGCAGGTCCTATCCGGGATGGCTGGCACCCTGGGGCATTTCACTGGGATATGGGGTAGAGGGAATTGCCCGGGATGTGTTCGGGGGACAGCGTGAATTTCTGATTGGTCTGGATATTGATCTCAATAAAATCCCCACCGGGGAGAATAAAATTGTAAAATTCTGGAAAGACGAGTTTAATTTTATCCGTCTACCGCTGCCTGCGGTCAGGGTTAGCCCAACCACTATCTGGTTTGGGTTTTATTTTTCGGGGTGAAGAAACACCGTCTTTCCCTGACAGGACGAATGAAACCCATCAACTTATAATTCCCAAGTGTTGGAGCGAAATTGACCACTTAACTTGTCATCCCCGAGTGTTTTTGTCGGGGATCCATACTCTTCCATCCCTGGGAACTGGGTCACAGCATTCCCTGCTGAGACGACAACTACTACCCTATCCAGTACTCACAGCAGGAGCGACAAAAACCCATCAACTTGTCATTCCCGAATGCTTTTGTCGGCCTGCCTGCCGAGCCTCGGCGCAGGCAGGGAATCCAT
>CP070707.1:393273-401192 GCA_020350205.1 bacterium | reverse complement strand
CGAATGATGTATTTCTTGATTATTTATATATTTTACAACCAGGTCAATCTGTGATTGACCATATGAAAATGCCCCGAATCCTTTTTGCCAACCAAATTTTTCTTCCGTCCAGGCCCTTTGATTAATAAATCGGGTGGAATTATTTTTTACATCCCTTACCAAAACAGATATTCCGGTAGTTGGCTCCATACTGATAAAGAAGTGCACATGATCTGGCATGCAGCTGATAGCATACAGTTTCTGTTTCTTACGGGTGATTATACCCGTCACGTATTTTTCCAGCTCATCTTTATTGCCAGGATCAATGAGATTTTTTCTTCCCTGGACTGCAAAAATGACCTGCACATAAATCTGGGTATAAGTATTTGGCATGATAAACCTCCCTCCAACTTAAATTAATTTAGATTAACTCCCACTCCTACGGAGAATTACTTCCCAACTGCGTTGATGCAATTTACGAAATTATCAAAAAAAGTCAATACAAATCATTGAAAACCGGGATTGTGCCTTATGGAATCTGGCGCTACAATACAAACCGGTACACTGGAATATCCCGTTCTTGTGAATGGAGGCTGGTCAATGGGCTTCGAGAAGGTTTGAACTGACGATTCAAGGAGTATAAGCAGTTGAACTGTCAGGGAGGAAAGAAAATTCCACCAGGTTGTTCAATTTTTGTCTCACAAATCTGATACTTGTGAATTAATTTTAACTGATTTAGTTCCGGACCTGCACAGCAGTAAATAGCGTGTTCTCCAAAAATTTAATTTTTGCTGTTCCTATTTAATCACGATGAAATGAGTCAAAAATTATTCTTTAATGATAATTTTGGGTGCAGAATTATTGGGAATGTCCACAAATTTTTTTTCTTTCACAAAATAAATGTGATATGGAAATTCACCGAATATTGGATATTTACTGATAACAATTTTTAATTCAGGATTATCGGGAAAGTAGTGTTCCCTGTAATTATCTTTTCCTTCACGGTCTGCATATGCTTTAATATTTGGAATCACAACTACTGCCTGGGTTTCACCATCACTCCTCAAGATTATAGTATCCTCAGGACTCACAGAGATGTTAAATTCCTCAGGTTTTGTTCTGGTGCTGATTTGAACCACTTTAATGTTTTCCATAATTAGTCCTTTCATAACTGTGTAATCTATCAAAGCTCCTTTATTTAATTATTTGGCTATATTCTTTATCCTCCCGGAGATTTTTCAAGCCGGGAGATGCTTCGATCATTTTTCTCGAAAATCCTTCTTTGAGGGCCTTCTCGATCCATCGCAGCGCTTCTTCCCGTTGTCCCAGCATCTCGAAAACTTCACCGATCCGGAAGTAGGTTTCTACATTTTCCGGTTTTTGGCCTATCAAAACCTGCACCAATTCGACAGCTTCATTGTTGTTGCCAATTGAAGCATGGTAACCGGCCAGGTCTGCCATGATTTCAAGATCGCCTGGATTTATTTTGAGTTGTTCCTGAGCCAAAGAAATGGCTTTTTGATAACAATTTTTGCTTTTTTCTTGCTGATTTTTTTGCTGGTGATAGGCTGCAGCTAATCCTGCCCAAACCTGGTAATCTTTATCCGAAAGGGCCAATGCTCTTTCATACATTAAGGTAGACTTTTCATAATTTTTTAAATAAAAATTTAAAGTCCCCAGATTCGAATAACCCACCTCTGATGGATCAATCTCAACAGAGTTTTGAAACATCGCTTCAGCCTTTTGCCAATCCCCCAGAAAAAAATAGATCCCACCCAGATTATAATACCCTTTGCTACTTTCCGGTGTAAGATCAATAACTTTCTGAAACTGAGTGACAGCTTTTTGATATTGTCCTTGCCGATAATAAAATACGCCCAGAGAATTATAATTTCTCCAGTATGCAGGCTGGATCTGGGTTGATTTAAGGTAGGCATTTTCTGCCTCAGGGAATTGGCCCATCGTTTCATAGACTCTGGCCAGACCACGATAGGCATCGGCGAACAGGGAATCCTGGATTAATGCACTCTGAAAGGAGTTTTTTGCCTGTTCCGGATGACCGGTTCCGGACTGCAGATGTCCGTTACAAACCAGGACAACCGGATTTTCTGGATTCAATTGTAAGGCTTTTTGGCAATGAGATTCGGCATATGTGATCCATTGAGGATCATTGGAATTCAGAAATTTTTGCCAGTACGCTTCTCCTAATTTGGCCTGAGCCAGGGCAAACTGGGGGTCGAGTTCTACTGATTTCTGCAACAATTCGATACCCGAATTAAGATTTTCAGGGAGATCTGATTTTTGTAGATATCCGATACCCCGTATATAGTAATCATAGGCTTCAGGATTGATAACCGGCGTTTTAAATTCATTTTCAGGTATTTTTGCTTCTGGATTTATCTCGAGCATTGCTTCCAATTCGTTGATTATTTTATCTTGCAGTAAAAAATTCTCCGAAACCTGACCTTCAACAATCGTGGAACGGATCTGTCTAAGTTTTTCTGTGTCCACCAGGTTAAACACCAGTTGTATCCTGTTTTTGGTAGATAAGTAATGCCCTGTGATAGCCAGATTGACGCCAAACTCTTTTCTGGCATCGACCACACTGGAAATATTTTCTTCGCATACTTCTCTGAAGGGGACAATCCAAAGTTTTCCATTTGCCGGATTGATTTGAGTCAGATTACTGGCGATAATTTCTGTTAAACCATCGAAATAAGGTCTTAAAGACTCTTCTTCAACCGGCAGACTAATGGGAAGGAAAGCAAGGTGTTTATCAGGAGGCAGGTTGTCAAATCCCAGGAGTTGTTTGAGCTGAGATCTGGTTGTAGGAAAACTAATCAAAAGAAAAAGAACCGCAAACGCCACCACCAGCATGAGTATTTGGATTTGTTTTTTGGTCCATTGTAATCGGGATTTTGCATAAATCTCGGTTTTCAATTCCGACGGGGGTGCTTTTAACTCTGATAGTAAATCTTCGATATTTTGAAAACGTCTTTCTGGCTCTTTTTCAAGACATTGCCTCACCAGCTGTTCCAATTTTTCCGGTACCCGTTTATTCAAACTTGAGAAGGATTTGGGTTTTTCATTTAAAATACAATACAGGATTGCCTGCTCGTACTCTCCGCTGAATGGCTGGATTCCGCTTATCATTTCATAAAGGATAACACCAAACGACCAGATATCAGTCCTGAAATCTACTTTTTCTCCCCTGATTTGTTCAGGGGACATATAGGGAATAGTCCCGGGCAGAGTGTTGGGTTTTGATAGGGTGGTCTCCCCGATAAATTTCGCCAGTCCAAAATCGAGAATCCTGACTTCTCCGGATTTAGTTAAGATAATATTTGCCGGTTTTAGATCCCGGTGAATGATTCCCGCTGCATGAGCCTGCAACAATCCCTGGGCTATTTGCAGTGCCATGGCATTTACTTCGTTTAGACTCAGAGGTTCTCTTTGAATTCTCTCCCTTAAGGTTTCACCATCATAATAGGCCATACAGATAAACAGCTGGTGATCTGCAGTCTCATCGATTTCATGAATGGTACATATATTCTGATGTTCTAAGACCGACGCTGCCTGAGCCTCATGGATGAATCGTCTCTTGGCTTCCTCCAGCTGGCTGAGTTCCGGGGGTAAAAATTTGAGTGCCACGGTGCGATTTAATTTGGTGTCTTCTGCTTTATAGACTACTCCCATCCCTCCGCTTCCCAATTTCTGGAGGACTTTGTAATGGGAAATAGTCTGACCTATTAAGTCTTGCAAGATTACCAGTAAGTTTTTAGTGTCTGAAAATTTTTGATATCGTCTGAGGTATAAAGTCCGTATTGAAATAGAATGTGAAGAAGAGTGTCTAAAAAAAATCAGGTGAAGTTCCAAATGTGAATTTAGGACCGGGTATAGAGCAATATTTCCGCTAAACTCTTAATTTCCTTATAATATAAAGGATTTAAAGTTTAAGGTCAAATTTTAATAGGTGAGTCCTAAAAAATAGGGTGTATTTAATGCACCCTCCTTCGGATCCCCGACATACTTTAATGAACAATTTTCATGCCCTTTTGAACCATCAATCGTGGCCGGATAAAATGCGGCTCTTCAATCTTGAGTTTGGCCAGGATGAAAGTCGGTGCAAAACGGTACCACAGGCTGGCCTCTACGTCGTAAATCGCTTCTGAAGTCAACTGATAAGAAATACTATAGGGATCACCGGGCATGAGTCTTCTCTCAAACATAGTCTGAGTTGCCCGCCAGGGAGGAACAGGTGCGTTGCCCTCAGCATCTCCCATGATTTTCATGAATAAGGCCTGTTTATCTTCCTGAATGGGATTTATTTCCCAGTTTTGCCAGAGCAGGTTACCCACTGAATCATAAGCGACCAGTTTGAGCATTACCATACGTAATGGTGTCCCGGTGGGGATGGCATGACCGGCACCGGCGTTGGTCAGAGTAATTTTCACCTCCCGGGTATTTTCATCGAAGGCTAAATCCATTTCCACAGAATTGGTCAGCAGACTGGATTGATGGGTTCCGGTGAAGCGATGTGAAAATGAACCGTTCAACTTCGGCATGTGACAGTCCTGACAAATTTTTCCGGTTTTTTGATTAAAAATCTGCCATTCAGAACCGGTGGCACAGACCTCCACATCTTTTGGATTTTTCATTACTGCATGACAGGGTAGACAGATTTCACTGTTATTGAAAAATTCCCGGTTTGCAACCGGATGTGGGGAGTTATCAGATTCAGGATGGTAACTGTAGATTGTATCGAGGTTGACTTCCATATTTTTGGCGGATTGAAATCCTCGAATATGGGCGGTCCCGTGGCAGAATTGACAGGTGACACCTTCCTGATTGTATACTTCCTCCATGGAAATTTTTTGAAATACGGTAGACATGGGTGAGTGACAGACGATGCATTTGGATTCCAGTTCACCTCCCGTCTCCTGAATCGCCCATTGGTACATCCCATTAAATAGCGGATCTTTTAGCGAGGTTGCCTGGGCATGCATGGAAGTGGCCCACTCATCATATATTTCCTGATGACATCGGGCACACTTTTTGGCAGAAATAAAATCATTCTGGGCTGAAAGAGGTAGAATCCATAACAAGCTAAAGGTTAAAATTTTCACCATGATCTTCTCCAGACTGTTTGGGAAAAATTTAGTTTTTTATAATCTTTTCCGCAAGATTGTTCTATTTTTAAAATAAATACCAATAGAATAAATTGTGTTGATTTTTTCACACTTTTTTCTTATACTCCTGAAAATCTTAATTGAATAATACTTAAACATCTAATTTATTTAAAGTTATCTGAATTATTTTCATTCACCAATCTAAGGAGGTATGTATGAGAAGAGGCATGACAGTATTTTTAATTCTTTTGTTTATGGTCGGATTTACCGTAGCTGCCGGTTATCAGATTGGAGAACATGGTACTCGGGCGATGGGTATGGGCGGTGCATTTGTAGCACAAGCTTCTGATCCCTCTGCCATTTTTTTCAATGCCGCTGGACTCGGATTCCAGACAGGCTTGAACATTATGGCCGGTGCAACAATAATTATGCCCAAAAGTGATTTCACGGGACCCACTCCCTCCACCACCACGACCGATATGGAGAGTCAAACATTCTATCCTCCCCATGCATATGTGACCTATGCTCTGGAAAATGGGGTAGCGTTTGGTGTTGGTTTCTTTGCACCATTTGGACTGGGTACCAAATGGGCCGATGATTGGGTTGGTCGATATTTGGCAGTCCAGACAGATTTACAGGCACTTTATATTAATCCGACTGTTGCTTATAAAATTAATGAAAAGGTGTCTGTGGGAGTAGGTTTCAGTTACATTATGGGTGAGGTTGAACTTACCCAACGGGTTCCAACTTTCTCAACTTTACTACCTCCCACCCCTGCGGCGAATGATGGCTGGGTATCGTTAAAGGGTGATGGGACAGGCTTCAGCTTTAATGCCGGTGTATTATATAAGGCGTCAGAAAAAGTCTCACTGGGTTTATCCTATCGCAGCCTCTCTACAATCAAATTTGAGGGAGATGCGGTATTCACCGATATGCAGGCGCTTGCAACGTTCTTTCCGGGCGGTACAGGTAAAACCGAGCTGCCCATGCCGGCGGATTTAAAGGCTGGTATCGCTTATAACGTGAATGAGAAGTTCACTGTAGAGGCAGACTTCGAATACGTCTTCTGGAATGCCTATAAAGAATTGGAGTTGGATATTCCTGATGGTCCAAATTTTCCCTTAACCGGTGCGCCTTTACAAACCGGGTCGGTTGATGAAAAAGATTATAAAAATGCCTATCTGGTAAGGCTGGGCGGTGAATATTCTCTGGAAAAACTGGCTCTGCGCCTCGGTTTTGTCTATGATATGTCTCCGGTACCTGATAAATCACTGGAACCCCTATTACCGGATTCCGACCGTCTGGAAGGAATCATAGGTCTGGGATATATGTTCAGCGAAAACGTCCGGGTGGATGCCGCTTATCAATACATTAAGGCATCTGAACGAACCGTTACCAGTCCGACCAATGAATTTCCCGGGACCTATAATAGCACGGCCAATCTGTTTGGCTTAACACTGGGCTTGAGTTTCTAAATCAAACTGTGTTGGATATATTTTATCCCGTTCACTTCTTCGGTGAACGGGATTTTTTTTAAAAAATTTGTGAATTCCTTTTCGAGTTTGCATTTGATTTCCTCTGCAAAATCTTTTGTCTTATTCAAATGGAATGTAAAAAATGGGTCCTCTGCTGTATAAGTAAGAGAAATTATATTTATTTATGTATCCCATTCACCTTTTACCTGCCAAAGGATTGTATTTGGAGTAAGTATTTGCTATTTTTATTAACACAGCAGTATAAATAAGTGCTTTAGAAAAAGTATCTCTCAAATCAACTTTTAAAAAAAATCTGAAATTATGAAAGAAAACATGAAATTCATATTCTTGATAGCGTTAATGGTTGGATTGATATTACAGCTGAGTTGCTCGTCGGAAGACCCAACCCAACCCGTTGACAATGGTGAAAAAACCAAACTCAGCAAAGTAATTGCCATCGGCAATAGCCTTACTGCTGGCGTGCAGTCCGGTGGTTTACTGGATGATTTCCAACTGCATAGTTACCCCTATCTGATCGCAGCTCAAATTGGAAGATCCAATGAATTTCAGCAACCGCTCATTGCTGCTCCGGGGTTGGCGCAGATCGATTCGGCGAGTGGTATGGCTTATGGTCCGCTAAAATTTGAAAATGGTCAGATCGTATCGGGAGATCCGGTATCAGGTGGACTGACCGGGATTACGGCACTTTTAACCAATGCAGTACTTCCGCGAGCTTATGATAACCTGGGATTACCGGGAGCGGATGTAAATGATATACTGACTGCTACTGGAGGAGGAATTTATGATCTGGTTCTCCGGAATCCTTATTTTGGGAATTCCACCGCTCTGGATCAGGCCAAATCGCTTAATCCCACTCTCATTCTACTCTGGGCTGGCAATAATGATGTCCTGGGCGCTGCATTGGATGGTGGTAATTCTTCTCTCATTACCCCTTTACCAGAATTCCGCTCAGATTATACGTCCATTCTGGATGACTTGAGTAGCATCAATGATAGCAGTGTGGTTCTGATTGTCGCAAATATTCCCAATGTTTCAGATATCCCATATGTTAATTTGCTCGATAATCTTATATATCGTTCGGTGCCTGAAATAGGATTAAATACACCTGTTCCGGTAGTTTTTGATACCAGTTTTCAGCCGATATTATTCGATAACCTTTATGTTCCTCTGCTCACCGAAGAAAATAGTGTTGAAATCAGCCATGTTTTATTGTCGTTCCTTAGTGAATATTCAGAAAATGGAATGGGCATACCTGATTCAGTGAATCTGGTAAATTTAGGTTTCAGCAGCGAACAAGCGGGTTCAATCATGCAAT
>CP070707.1:385224-393173 GCA_020350205.1 bacterium | reverse complement strand
TGCTGTGTACACTCCTCCTGAGTTTCAGCGGATACCTCCTCCCCTGGGATCAGCTGGCCTTCTGGGCAGTCACGATCGGATCCAATATTGCCGGATCTGCCACGGAATTCACCGATGCGTTTGGATTAACAAATGTGATAGATCCCGGGAGGCTTATCAAGAATTTGTTGATTGGGGGAAATCAGGTCGATCAGCCGGCTTTAACACGTTTTTACCTGCTCCACATCATCTTCCTACCTCTGCTTTCGATAATCTTAATCGGGGTCCATTTCTGGCGAATTCGCAAAGATGGAGGATTAAGCCGGCCGGACATTGCCGATACCATCCTCGATCTGCCCGGAGAGTCAGGCGCCTCTTCGCACATTGCTGAGGAAGATAATAGAGCACAACCACAGCGTCACCTGATTCTGAGCTGGCCAACAGCATTATGGGCCGAAATGGCGGTTTTTATACTAACTTTTTCCATCTTATTAGTGATTGCTTATTTTTATGATGCCCCCTTAAAGGAAATGGCCAATCCGGCCGTACCTGAAAACCCGGCCAAATCCCCCTGGTATTTTCTGGGTTTGCAAGAACTGGTTTCCTATTCTGCTTTTGCCGGGGGAATCGGTATACCTTCTTTATTATTTATCGCTCTGATGTCAATCCCCTTTCTTGACAGGGAGGAAGGAGATTTCGGGATCTGGTTTGCGGGTCCGACCGGGAAGCGTATTACTCTCTATTCCCTGTACTATGCACTTATCATTACCCTGGGGATTATTACACTGACCATTCACCTGGGATGGATCAGGGATTGGATGAGTAATCCACCACTATTGCTGGTCATTATTTTCAATCCAGCCACACTTCTGACCTCTGCCTATATGATCTGGGCATTCATAATACTTCAACATACCGGTTCGACTCGGATGTCCGCCCTGGCCTTATTCACCTGCTCACTGATCGGATTTATCATTTTAACGGTTCTGGGAATGTGGTTTCGCGGTCCGGACTGGGAATTTTTCTGGTTACCATCTCAGTGGCCGCCCCATTAGGAGTCTGAATGGAAGAACGTTACATCAAACTATTTCGAATACTTGCCCTTCTGGGAAGTCTGCTTGCCCTCATCATGCTGATTATGATGGGTATTGAGGAATACTTCTCCAGGGATTGGGAAACATATCAGGAAAAATATCAGAAAATCGCCGGGGAATATACCTTACAATCGCCTGAAATGTCCCGTGATTACCGTACGGAAATACATCAGATTGTAGTCGATCCTCTAAATCTGGTCGATCGCTGTCCTTCCTGCCACCTGGGAATTGAGAATCCGGCACTGCAAAATGCACCCCAACCTCTCGGTTCTCACCCAGGGGATATCCTATCTTTTCATCCTCCGGAAAAGTATGGCTGCACCACCTGTCATCGGGGGAATGGCCGGGTACTGGAGATTCAGGATGTCTGCCAATCCTCTGAGGTTAAATCCATCCATTCCAGAGATTACATTCAGTCCGCCTGTGGTAAATGTCACCTGGCAATATTTGATGAAAATCCGGTTCTGCCAGGAGCGGAAAAGTTGTATAGAGGATTAAGTATTTTTAAAAATGAAGGATGTCTGGGTTGTCACAAATTGCGACAAGTGGGAGGGATAATCGGACCGGACCTGACCGAGCAGGGAAATAAAATCCGGGGATCTTATCGCTTCAGGTACATCAGCGGACCTCTCACGATACCCAATTGGCTAAAAGAACACTTTCTGCATCCGGATCAAATCTCTCCGGGCTCTGCCATGCTGGCTTTTGATTTACCGGAAAAAAATTTGGAAGCGCTGATCACCTTCACATTGGGATTATTCCGGCCCGATTATCCACTGGAATTTTACAGTTTTCACCATTTACGTGAATTCAAGCAACGCCGCCGGATTTCTAAATCATCAGAAATTTTTGGTATGTTCTGTGCTGCCTGTCATGGGAAGCAAGGTGAAGGCAAAAACTATCAGGAAAACAAGACAGGTGTTCCTACCCTTGACAATCAGGATTTTCAGGCTGTCGCTTCCCGGGATTTTATTGAATTTTCGATTCTGAAAGGAAGATCCGGTCGTCAAATGTCTGCCTGGAATCCGGAAATAACCGGTTTATATGAAGAAGAAATTCAAAAAGTGGTTGAATTCGTTCGGGAATGGCGGAAAAAAGGACCCAACTTTAAAACAGTAAAAAATCTAACGGGTGACCTCCCAACCGGAAGAATTTTATATTTACAGAATTGTGCATTTTGTCATGGTGAGAATGGCCAGGGAGGCATTGCAGTTACTTTGAATAACCAGGATTTCCTGACCTTAGCGGATGATGAATTTATTTTCCAGACCCTGATTCATGGTCGTTCTAATACAGCCATGCCGGCCTGGTCACGATTTTCAGCTGATCAATTTGCAAGTCTGCTGAAACTGATCCGGTCCTGGCAAAATAACCCGACGGTGAAATATAATCCTGGAACAATTTCGGGTAATGTGAACAGGGGACAGGATTTATTCGACCACCTTTGTATTCGCTGTCATGGGAGGCAAGGAAGTGGGGGGATTGGTCCCGCTATCCTGAACCGGGACTTTCTGAAGGTTGCTTCAGATCAGTTTTTATATCAGACAATATCCCGGGGCAGGACACATACCGCCATGTTTGGTTGGGCTCAGGACCTGGGAAAATTGGAAAGAATAAAAAACGAGGATATGAGAGATCTGATCGCATTCATGAAATCCCGTGCGGACAGCATTCCGGAGCAGATTCATTCCGGTCAGAGTGTGGGAAGAGCAGCTCCCGGGGCAAAATTGTATGAAAAGCATTGTTCAGAATGCCATGGTTATAATGGTGAGGGGAAACAGGCACCAGCCTTACATAATCAGGAATTTCTAAGCGCCGCTTCAAATGGTTTTTTGCTGGCCACCATTTCTTTAGGCAGAGAAGGAACCACCATGCCATCCTGGGGAAGGGGAAGTGAAAAATATCCGGCATTGACTGGATCGCAACGGAATGATATTGTGGCGTTTTTGCGAAGCTGGCATTTACAAATCATTAAAAAAACTGATAAATAATCGGTATTTATTCTTATCGCGAAGACATAATGAGGAAACAATGAAGGCAAACATTACAAAAGGGCTAAACGACTGTTAATCTCTCTGGGAATGCTTGATTTTGATAATCGTCCACTCAGGAATACCTTCTGTTCAAAATCTGAGGAATCATGAATGCCAAACAGCAACCGTCTCCCACCTACCTTTTCCTCAGCCACAATATACAATTCCATATCATCGCGGTAGTTCGCCAACATGCCTTTGAGTTCTGAAACTGTCATAATTCATCCCTTTCCTGATCTTTAAATCTGTCTGGTAAACCTTAAAGCAAAAAAAGCCGTGTAACTGTGACGTACCGATCAACAGGTATGTATATAGATCGGACAAAAAATGAGAAAATTGATGCCTGGACCGAAATTATAAACATAAAAAAAGCAAAAAATCAACTGAAAAGATTTGAATATTGATTTTTCTCGATGATATTATTCAAAATCAATCGTTACTACCTTTTGATTCGTTCATTCTAAGTCAAAAATTATATTGAATAAACAGGGTGGGTAAAAAATACCATTTATCATGCTTGTAGGTTGTCTCGGTAGCTAATTTTCCAGTCACACTTCCCAAAAAACCCCGGCTGATTTCCAGCTCACTCCCCAGTTTCCAGCGGGGGGTTAGCATCCATCCGACCTGTGGTTCAGCCTGGAAAGAGTAGCGGGTTGCCGCAAACTCGGGATCAAATGCGGGCCAGTCCGGATGCGTATTATCGTTACTCCAGTAATCCAGGTAACCGTTGAAAATCAGCTTTTGGTTCCATAAATCTGCATACCAGACTAGGGTATATTGCCAGGTCAATCCGTATTTGTATTCTGTTTTTAATAAAAATTCAGTGGAGAACAGGAATGGTCCGAATGTGAGATTTCCAAGATTCAAACCGGCCAGCCACACGCGTTTTACCGGTTCTGTTCCATCATTATATTGGATGGTCAGGTTGAGGTCTTTTCCCTTCCATTCCTTGATCTTGAAATAGCGCATAAACTCGAAATAAATATCACTTAATCCGCCGCTTTTTCGAAACCGGTCAAAATTGAAATCGGCAAAGAAAAAACTGAATCCCCAGCTATCGAAAGCCAGAAACTCAGTGGTGATGGTTGGATGATCACGGCGAAAATCATAATGGAACTGGGTATTCAGAAACAGGGACGGTTGCTCTGCCTGCACTATGAAAGGAAGAGAGAGAAAAACGGATAGAATAATTTTTTTAATCATGTTTCGTTTCTAGTTAACAAGCACCTACACCACCAACCGCGACTGTCTGCCGGTTCGCCACAGTTGCTTCTTTATCTGTCATCCCCGAGTGCTTCAGTCGGGGATCCATCCCTAGTTCCTGGTTCCTCCCCAAGGGACCACTTCGTGGCAGCACTCCCTGCTGGGAAGACAAACACTTCCTAATCCCCTATCTATCACACAAAAATATACCGAATAATGAATAATACAGTAAATATCACAATGAGCCAGTGAACCTCCCGTCCTTTCCCTGCCAGATACTTAATAATCGTATATGAAATAAATCCAAATGCAATCCCTTCTGTAATACTAAATCCGCTGAAAGGCATTACCACAATAGTCAGGAAGGCCGGGAAAGCTTCACTGAAATCACCCCATTTAATTCTTGACACACTCCCCATCATGAGACATCCAACAATGATCAGGGCCGGGGCGATTACCGGATATAATTCCAACTGCAACAGGCGTCCATCAGAAAGTGACATTTCATAGGGAAATGGACTGCCGATCATGGAAACCAGGGGTGAGAAGAAAAGCGCTACAATAAATAGAATTCCTGTCACCAGGTTAGCAAGTCCGGTGCGGGCACCCTGTGAAATTCCCGCAGCGCTTTCGATATAACTGGTCACTGTTGAGGTTCCGAGGAGAGCACCGGTGAGCGTTCCCACCGCATCGGCCTGCAGGGCCTGTTTGGAGCGCGGTAGTGTTCCATCTTCTTTGATGAAACCAGCCTTCTCGCTGACTCCGATCAGTGTTCCAATGGTATCGAACAGGTCGAGAATAAAAAATGTAAACACAATGGTCACAAAACCAACGTTGAACGCAGCCGCAATATTAAGTTTTAGCATCGTCGGACCTACAGAAGGGGGCAGGGAAATTACCCCCTTAAATTGAACAATGCCCAGAAATAATCCCAGCAAGGCATTCACGAAGATTCCAATCAGAATGGACCCGCGGATCCCCCGGGCGGAGAGGATAGCGATCAGTAGTGTACCCCATAAAGTGAGTAACACCGGGGCACTGCGCATATTTCCCAATTTCACCAGAGAACCGGGAGCATCCACTACCACCCCGCCCCATTGTAAGCCCAGAAAGGCAATCAGAATTCCAATGCCCACTGCAATGGCATGCTTCAAAGGTTCGGGGACAGCTCTGATTACCTCCCGCATAAATGGTGTGAAAGAAAGGATCAAAAAAATTGATCCGGAAATAAACACCGCTCCCAGTGCAACCTGCCAGGATTCAACACCCGCGTTTTCTCCCACACTGAGAGTGATAAGGGGAACTGCGGCAAAGGCGAAGAAAAAATTGTGGCCCATAGCAGGTGCCTGGGCAATAGGGTAATTGGTCAGGAATCCCATGAGGATGGTGGCCAGGGCACTGGATATACAGGTGGCAACGAATACCGCCCCACCATTCATGCCACAGGCACCCAGTACCGCCGGCTGCACAAAAATAATATAAGCCATGGTTAAAAAAGTAGTGGTACCGCCAACAACTTCGATACGAAAAGAGGTCTTATTTTCGCTCAAATGAAAAAATTTTTCAAACATACTTATGACCCGCAAAAGTTGTTTATCAATTGTTTATCCATAGAATTCGATGAAATAATTTACAGGGGATAACCAAAAATATCAAGCATAGAACCGTAATTAACAGATTATTGATCTTCCTGTTTTTGAGCTTGCATCAGATCTTCTATCCACTCTCCCGGGTGCAGCGGTCCCTCATCAATCCCGGGACAGTAGGATTTTAACTGTTTCCAGCGGAAACTGGATTTGAGATTTTCCGGCCAGAAGGGGAAAGTACGACATTGTAGCGGACGAACCAGATATATTTGACAGTGATTTTCCTGCAGAAAGATACACGCCCCATCGGTTCCATCAATCAGATATTCTTTTTCAGATCCAGCCAGACAATATTTTTCCTTAAAAACTACAGGCGACATCCCGAGGTATTGACTGATATTCTTTATCTCCGTTTGATTCACTGAGACCTTCCCCCCTTTCAAACGGCAGCAATTTCCGCAGACGGTACATTTGAAATGTAAACCAGATTTATAGAATTTTGGTTTCCCAATCATAGAATGTAAAAGTTGACGTTCATCCTGGTTATCCGTTTAGTTTGGACTTATTCACATTGCTTCAGCTAAGGAAGGCAAAATATTTCTAAATATGACAGATCAGATATCCCAATCGTTTTACACCATAGTGGAAGAGAAACACCTGATCTTTTTTAGACTGCTCAATATACTAAAATTACATGTGGTACAATTTGGGATCAACAGGCAGGATTTATTTTTTTCCTTGATAAAAGAACTCTTTTTTCAGATTTTTTGTATCACGATTCTATTCAGAAAACCTGGAGACCTTTATATGACCTCGGAAAAACCTGTTCACAGCCGTGCCTTTCGGATCAGAAGATTTATAAACTGGTTTCCCATGGGATTAACCTACGCCTTCCTGTATATGGGTCGGTATAACCTGACGGTTTCCAAAAATGCCCTGGGCGACCTGATGACTAAGGCTGATTTCGGGACTATCTTTGCCGCCGGAACTATCACCTATGCTTTCAGCTTTCTGATTAACGGACCTTTAACCGATAAAATCGGAGGAAAAAAAGCCATTTTGTTGGGTGCCGGCGGCGCGGCTCTGATGAATGCCCTGCTGGGAATCCTAACCTATGTCCTGCTCTCCACCGAAACCCAGTTCAATCTGGTCTTATGGTTTTCGGTTATATACTCAGCCAATATGTATTTCCAGAGTTATGGTGCAGTAGCCATTGTAAAAGTGAACTCGAACTGGTTTCACATCCGGGAACGGGGAGTATTCGGAGGAATTTTCGGGATCCTGATCTCGCTGGGCCTATATTTCGCATTCGACTGGGGCCAGCTGATCGTGCAGGCCACCCAGGCCACCCCTCTTGATCTGAACCTCTTCCAGAAATTATTAAGATCTGCCCTGGCGATTGATGGCAGCAGTGGAATTGACCAGATCTGGTGGGTTTTCTGGATCCCGGCCATGTTGTTGGGTTTATTTCTGGTTGTTGAAATATTTCTATTAAGAGATAATCCGTCAGGAGCAGGGTATGAGGATTTTGAGACTGGTGATGCATCCGCCGGTGAGATGAACAAAGTGTTTAACCTGAAGGAAATTCTTCTCAAAATTTTAACCAATAAGATTATTATTACCATTGCCCTTATTGAGTTTTGTTCCGGGGTGATGCGTAACGGTATCATGCACTGGTATCTGATTTTTACCAATGACATGGGCTATGTCTCGGATTTCTTTGTTAAATCAAACTGGGGCTTATTACTGATGCTTGCCGGAGTATTTGGAGGCATGTTCGCCGGCGTGATTTCGGATAAAATTTTTCAATCCCGCCGCGGTCCGGTGGCAGCTCTGTTATATGGTTTGATGCTGATCAGCACCATCGCCATGTGGCCCTTGGTGGGATCAACAAATAACTCTGTAAAAAAGGGTTTAGAACTGGAAATTAAACATGAATTAGTGCAAAAATACCAGGACATAGGACAGATCAACCTGGATTATGTCCGAACCAAAATCCAGGAAAAATATCATATGGAACTGCTGGACAGTAGTGCTTCAGCGGTCAAATGGCG
>CP070707.1:377028-385124 GCA_020350205.1 bacterium | reverse complement strand
ACACCCGATGCTGCCGGTGTGAAACGCCGTATCTCTTTCAAGGGAATTCTCTGGGGAATTCTGGCCGCCCTGGGACAGGCAGTGGGTTTGATTCTGGCCAAAAAAGGTTTAATCTCTGACATTCATCCTTTGTATGCCACTTTGATCCGGATGCTGGGTGCCACCATCATACTGTGGCCACTATCGCTCCTAACCGGACATGTTCTGAGTCCTTTAAAGGTTTTACGCAAGGATCCAGGGGCACTCAAATGGATGCTGATCGGTATCTTATTTGGCCCGTATCTGGGAGTCACCTTTTCCCTGGTCGCCGTAAAATATACTCAGACCGGAATTGCTGCCACGTTAATGTCCACCATGCCGGTCATCATGATACCGATGGTTATCGCCATCGAAAAGGAAAAACCCAGCTTGCGGGCGATATTAGGCGCAGGGATTGCGGTGGCAGGCGTTGCCATACTTTTTCTACGGTAAACAACGGAACCGTATTTTTATTCAAACGTGAATAATTAGCATCGTCTGAAAAAAATTTGGACCATTTTGTATTTTCGTGCATCTTATTTACTGTAGCCGAGTTTAAATCCAAAATTTCAACAATCATTTCATTAAAATGAAGGAGATAATTGTCGTGAAATCCAATAAATTATCCGGTTCAATTCTCACAATCACAGTGATGCTGGGAATTATAGGTAGCTTGTTTATCAGAGGATCTGTTTTTGCAGCCAACAAACCCGACCATAAAATAAAACCGGTTCAGCATTTACAGAATGAAACAACCAATCAAAATTCAATTTCGAGTGAACGATGGATTCTCCCGGGGATGATCATCCTCAAATTTAAGGAGTCCGTCGCTCGAACTATGAATAGTTCACTGTCTTCCCTTCCGGCAATTGAGGCAAAAATAGCCCGCTATGAGGGTTATCGCCTGGATGCTGCTTTTCCTTTTCTGGAAAACACAATGCCTTTGAAGAGTACCGGTCTGGAGGGCATTTATTATTTCTATTATCATAATGGTGATCACCCGGAGGAAGTTGCCAAGGATTTTGCGCGCGATCCCAATATCGACTATGCCGAACCCAGGTATGTTTATACCTTATATGACACACCCGATGATCCTTATTACAGCAGTATGGTGGAGTTTCCTTACGTGCAGGCGGACACCGCCTGGGGGATCGTGAAAGGAAGTCAGGGCAATGTTATTGTTGCTGTTGTTGATGGAGGAACAGATTGGGATCACCAGGATCTTCTGGATAACGTCTGGGAAAATCCTGGAGAAATTGCCGGCAACGGGATAGATGACGACAACAATGGATTCATCGATGATGTACATGGCTGGAATTTTTCCAATAACAGCAATGATCCCACCGGCAATCCTGCGACGCCTCAGAGCGCTGCACACGGAACCCATGTGGCAGGAACAGCGGCCGGTGTGACCGATAATGGCACAGGAATTTCCAGTATCAGCTGGAATGCTACCCTTATGCCAATCAATGCCGCTCATCCCACCTCAGATCGTTCTATTCTTTATGGCTATGACGGTATCGTATATGCCGCTGCCAATGGAGCGGATGTGGTTAATTGCAGTTGGGGCGGGGCAGGTGCCCCCTCAAATTTTGAACAGGATGTTATCGACTTTGCCTATCAGAATGGAACGCTGGTTGTGGCTGCAGCAGGTAATGCCGGGGTAAATAACGATATAACCCCACATTATCCGTCAAACTATGATAAGGTCTTATCCGTAGGAGCGGTCAATCGAAACAGTGACTTTAAAGCTAGTTTTTCAAACTACGGTGTAACCGTGGATGTATTTGCCCCCGGAGTGAACATTACCAGTACCACTCCCAACAATACCTATCAGGGAGGCTGGGGAGGCACTTCCATGGCCAGTCCCATGGCAGCTGGTTTGGCAGCCCTGGTGAAGACCCAAAATCCGGGAATGTCTGTTGATGAATTACGCGAGCAACTGCGAGTAACTTCAGTAAGCATTGATGCGGCAAATCCCTCCTATAACGGATTGCTGGGAAAAGGTCGGATAGACGCCCTGAAATCTGTGACCGAATTTAACCATCCCGCCATCCGCGTAGTCGATCAATCCTTTACCGACAGCGGTGGTGATGGCATTATTAATGCCGG
This sequence comes from bacterium, assembly GCA_020350205.1. Classification (GTDB taxonomy): domain Bacteria; phylum Calditrichota; class Calditrichia; order RBG-13-44-9; family RBG-13-44-9; genus RQOF01. The sequence continues at coordinate 382,994 of CP070707.1, read as the reverse complement.
TGAAACCATCGATGCCGACATATTTTTCACCAATTATCTTTCCAATACGTCAAACGTCTCAGTTACGCTGACGGAAAACGATAACAACATCACCATCACCAATGGCACCGGGAACATCGCCACATTCAATAGCGGAGATACACTTAGCGTTTCATTTCAATTTCAGGTTGGCGTTAGTACACCGGATGGATACGTCCTCAGATTTCTGCTAAATATGGGTAACGGGAGTTATTCCGATCGTGATTATGTGGAATTCGTAGTCAACCCTCCCCAGTTTCTGGTTCATGACACTGGTTTACTGCAGGCAGCTGTTACAGATCAGGGAAACATCGGTTACGTCGGTTTCAATGGTGCCTCTCCCGGAGCTGGCTTTGTATATAACGGTCAAGACTTCTTGTTCGAGGGTGGTTTAATGATCGGTACCGGTGTTTCCACCGTTTCTGATTGTATCCGCGGTGGGGATGGGCAAACCCAGGACGACGATTTCAAACCGGCCGCAGAAGAAATATTAACAATTGTTTCGCCCGGATCATTTACCACCGAGGAAGGCTCTATATTGATGGTGGATTCTCTGGCAACCATCCCGCTGGGATTGGAGATTCAACAAAAATCCTACGCCGATACCAGTGCAGGACAGAATGGTTACATCATCATGGCTTATGAAATTACAAATCCCACTGCCAGCGCTGTTACCAATCTGTATGTCGGATTGTTCTTCGACTGGGACATCAATCTGGATGCCAATGATTATGCCCGATATGAGGCAGGCCGGAATATGGGTTATGTTCAAAATAACGCCAGTTCGCCCAACCGCCTGGCGGCCACCCGGCTTCTAACCGGTAATGCAAATATTTCGTATCGGTCTATCAATAATCCCACAGAGCTTTATGACGGATTTACCGATCAGGAAAAATGGAATTTTTTGAGCGGAGGTTTGCAGACCCAAAATCTCAACGGCGTCGATGTCTCCACGCTTCTGTCTGCGGGACCAATCAGTATTGCTGCCGGAGCCACCCAGGTAGTGGCCTTCGCAGTGGTGGGTGGCAACAGCCTGACTGAATTACAGGCTAACGCGGATAATGCCGATAATTCCTGGAATAATCCAGGAACGCCGATTGAACCTCAGCAGTCAGTCTTACCGGAGAATTACATACTCCACCAAAATTTCCCCAATCCTTTCAATCCTACCACCACGATTTCTTTCCAATTGCCAATATCCGGTGAGGTTGGTTTGAAAATTTTCAATGTTACCGGGCAGGAAGTGCGAACACTGGTAAATGGATTTAAACAGGCCGGGAGTCACGAGTTCATTTGGGACGGGAAAGATAATGCCGGTATTTCCCTGGCCAGCGGAGTCTACTTTTACCAGCTCACCATTAAGAATGCGGAAAATATGACCTTAACCCGCAAGATGATGTTTTTAAAATAAACAATCTGATACCTCCCGAGGGATTATTGCCTTCGGGAGGTATTTTATTTAACTCATTTTATCCAACCGCCGCAATCCAATCTCTTGCGCTCTTCTGATGGCTTCCAGAAATTCAGTATAATGAAGAGATCTGCCTATTTCGGGGTAATAACCCGTCTCTCCGGCAGGCCGAAACTGGGGCATAACATTTACATAGGTGTTCGGGGAAATATGGGTGGCCAGAAACTGAAAGATTTTTTCAGAATCGTTCACCATTCCAGGCATGACCAGATGCCGTACCAAAAGACCTTTTTTTGCCAGTCCCTGTTCGATGATTAAATCGCCTACCTGCCGATGCATCTCCCGGATGGCCTCTCTGGCGACCGTGCCGTAATCCTGAACAGCTGTGTAACGAGATGCCAGGGTATCACTATAAAATTTGAAGTCCGGCATATAGATATCAACCAGTCCATCCAAGAGTTGCAGGCTTTTCATACTATCATATCCCCCAGTATTGTACACCAGCGGGACCGACAATCCCTGTTGTTTAGCCTGATAAAGTGCTTCGACGAGTTGAGGAACTATATGGCTGGGCGTCACAATATTAATATTGTGGCAGCTATTCTCCTGTAATGTCAGCATCATTTTTACCAACTGAGCGATGCTGACAGGCTGCCCCTCCAACAGGTGACTGGTTTCATAATTCTGGCAGAACACGCATTGTAAATTACATCCCCCTATAAAAATTGTACCTGAGCCATGCGTCCCAACCAGCGGGGCTTCTTCCCCAAAATGCAAAAAAAAGCTTGAAACGATGGGTTCATAGCCCGAACGGCACTCTCCAAGTTCCCCATCGAGACGATTCACATGGCAATTTCGCGGACAAACCTCGCAGTTTTTCAGTAAAGATCTTCCCTGTTTAATCTTCCTCATAAACTGATCATCTTTAATACGAAGGTAGGATGCGTGATAGGTTTCTGCAGCCATACATACTCAAATTTATAATACTGGAAAGTTTTTGTGACTGAAAGATAAATTTCGAATAAAATTTTTACAATTACTATAAAGAATTCTATTAAAAATACGGCGACTATGAAAATTTATTAGAAATACTGTATAGTAAGCATTTCCCGTCACCTCCGACCTGGCCCGCCGAACAAGCTGCCACTTTTGCAGGATTCTCCTTAATAAATTCATAAAGTAGATTTAAATGGATCCAGAGCCTTCTGTCCGGATGACCAGACGGGGATGATTCTTTAGAATTGAGAGAGATTCTTCGACTGCGCTCGGCTTAGAATGACAAAAATTAATAGTCAGGAAGATTATAATTGTTCATAAATTCCAATTTTTCGGAAATTTCTACAGATTAATGGATCAGATTATCCTCTTCGACAGCTTCGATGAGCATCTCAAAGAAACGGGGTTCCGCATCGATAACCCGATTCCAGCTGGGAATGAAACTGGTTTCAGAGGGGCTTTCCAGCAGTAATTGACCTGCTTTTACGATGCTCTGCACAAAACTTTCCGCTGCCCTGGATTCAGAATGCCGGTCATATGTCAATCCATTTAATGAGGCATCCATGGCATAGCGACTGATGAAATCCCGGGCAGTTCGGAGATAGGTCGAACGCAGGGTAATGAAGAATTCCTGAGTTAAAATCACTCCCTGGGCAGCCAAGGTGCGGAACAAGGATTTGGCAATATCGGTGGCCATTTTAAGTAGGCCTACCGTCATATCCTCATACACAATTTCCTGATGTTTATGCTCATATACCTTGGCGATGTCCACCTGGGCAATACGGTGTAAAACGGTATTGCGATGGACTTCGGAGAGTACACCCATTTCCAGACCCCAATCCGCCGCAATTCTTAACTGTTGTGCCAATTCCACACTCAAAGAAAATTCGCCGGCCAGGATATAACGAAAACTATCCAGATAATTCAGGAAATCACTTTCACCGATGATTTTTTGCAGGGATCTGATCAGTGGGGTAACGAACAGGCGGGTCACCCGGCCATGAAGTCGGTCCGATATTCGGGAGTAGTATCCCTTGCAAAATTCGAAGGGGTGGGTAGGGTGCATCATTGGATAGACCAGTCTGGCCAGAAGTTCCCGAGTATAATTTCGGATATCACAGTCGTGCAACGCAATCACATCTGATACCCCGGTAGCCAGGATGTAGCCAAAGGCCATCCAGGTCTGACTTCCTTTACCCTGTTCCGAAATCTCGATGCCGCTATTTTCCAAATGTTTATAAAGTTTTTTCATCCGCGGGCCATCATTCCAGATGATGCGCCAGTGTTGTGGCAAAATCGAGAAAAACTCCTGAGCAATTTTAAATTGCCTGGTGTCCATCCGGTACATGGTGATGATGATTTCATTGACATATCGGACTTCTTTAAGTTCCTGTAAAATGCTGGGAAGAGCAGGGGTCTCCAGTTCCGAGTAAAGTGAGGGAAGAATAAGTGCTAATAAACGTTTACGGGCATTTTCGATCAGTTCCTTTTCCAATTCCTCCACAGAGCGGTCAGTCAGTCGATGTAAGGTTACAATTTGTCCATTTTGAAAGAAATCTGACATGCCTACACTCCAAATGATAATAAGATTTTCAATGCAGCACTGCAATGTAACAAAACAATGGTGAGAGATCAACTGATTCAGCGAAAAGGATTCTCGCAAACCGGAGACAACAGGCCGTAAACTGAATATTGCATACTGTTATTCTTTGTGGATTCTCGGCACGAGTGATTCGGTACCGGATACTGAGTACTAGGAACATGTTGCTGGCACGGGATACTGGAACTTAAGTAAAGAAAGGAGATTTATTTTTTAGAATTGGAAAATTGTCAGTGGACAATTTCACGTATTAGTGCATCGGTTAATTCGGTCGTGGTGGCTTTACCTCCCATATCTGGTGTCAGGTATTGTTTCTCAGTCAGCAGGACAATGATGGCATGTTTCATATGATTGGCCACATGATCTTCACCCAGATAACGCATCATCTGCTCTGCAGAGAGCATCACTGCCAGAGGATTGGCGATATTTTTTCCGGCAATATCGGGAGCACTGCCGTGTACTGCCTCGAACACCGCCAGATTCTCTCCATAATTTGCTCCGGGAACCAACCCCAGGCCACCAACCAATCCCGCACCCAGATCACTGATAATGTCCCCATAAAGGTTGGTCAGGACCAGCACATCAAATTGTTCGGGGCGCATTACCATTTGCATGGCACAGTTATCAACGATAACTTCCCTGTATTCAATCCCTGGAAATTCCTTGGCAATTTGGCGACAGCTTTTTAGAAAAAGTCCGTCACTTTTTTTCATAATATTGGCTTTGTGCACCGCATGGACGGTTTTCCGGTTTTCCCTTTTCGCATACTCGAAGGCAAACCTGGCAATACGATCCGAGGCGACGGTGGTGATAATCTTCAATGTTTGAGCAACGCCGGGGGCAATGTCCTGCTCCAGTCCGGAATATACATCCTCGGTATTTTCCCGTACGATTACCATATCCACATCCAGATATTTGGAACTGATGCCATACTTAGAACTGATGGGCCTGACATTGGCGAAGAGGTTTAATTGTTTACGCAAGGTAACATTCACGCTGGTAAATCCTTCCCCCACCGGGGTAGTAATGGGCCCTTTAAGGGCCACTTTGGTCCTTTTTATGGAGTCCAGAACCTGATCAGGAAGGGTGGTTCCATGGATTTTGAGAACGTTGGCGCCTGCTTCCACAACATCCCATTCGATATCCGCTCCAGCCGCTTCCAATAAACGCTGGGTCGCAGAAGTCACTTCAGGTCCGATCCCGTCACCGGGAATCAAGGTAATTTTATGTTTCATGTTGATTCCTCTGCAAATTTATGCGAACTGAAATTTAATAATATCAACCCGTTTCTCGTAATCAAATAAAATTTGTTTTTCATCACTGAGCGGGTCGAGAAAATTTCGACTTTTATCTTAATAAAACTGAAGCGGGCTTATCAAGAAGCCATTCTAATATTCCTCTTCGGGGCTGAACATGCGCTGCCGGAAGGTTTTCGGAAGCAGGATCCTGGTTAAAAATACGTGACACCATTTTACTTTTCGATTGCCCACTCACCAAAAATGTGACTCTTCCGGCATGATTAAGAACCGGAAGGGTTAGCGAAATTCGGAATTGACCACTACTAGGATGCCGGGCCACTCCACAAATTTTGTCTGAAACCTTCAGAAGATCCGAACCCGGAAACAGAGAGGCAGTATGTCCGTCTTCACCTATTCCTAAAAAGATCCAATCAAATTCCGGAAAGCGGCCACCTTGCACTCGAAGAACCTCCCTGATCTTTGAGGCATATCGATTGACCTCCCTTTCCGGATCATTCTCACCAAAGATTCGATGAATGTGGTTTTCCGGGACCGGAACTTTTTCCAGTAGCATTTTGCGAGCGACTCCATAATTACTTTCCGGATGGTCCGGAGGAACACACCGCTCATCTCCCCAAAAAAACAGAATTTTATCCCAGTGATTAAATTGACCCGATACTTTTGCCAGTTCACTGTAAAACAG
>CP070707.1:368632-376928 GCA_020350205.1 bacterium | reverse complement strand
CAAAATCTTCTGTTAAGCCAGTAACCGCTATACCCATATCAATTATTTCGGAAAGTGTATCGGAAGACAGATGCAGATCACCGCTTGTAATATCTACAAACCATGAGGAGGAGGAGACGGTGACATTATTGGTATCGGTTGCAGTTGCCCCATCACGGGCCAAAATCGGCTTGTTGGTAAGATTGTTGGCGATGAATATTTCCGTTGAGGCGTTATACCGGTACTCTATCGAACTCATGACATTCTGATCGATATAGATCGTGTTATTATAGATTTGAGTATAGGGTGATGTTTCAAGAGTGATACCTACTTGATCGTTCTCAAGAATATTTTCATGCCAGATAAAATTGTTGCGTATTATGCCACCAGAGTTCCCATATGTTGATATACCAAAACCTATTCCCCGGTCACAGTTTATTATATGATTCTTCTCCACTATATTAGCCTCGGATCCCCTCCAGAAAAGAACGGCATAAGCAGCACTCCCGATCGAAGGAGATCTGATGGATCTAAATACATTATTTCTGATGATCCAGTCTTTACAAAACTCACTTTTAATTCCTCCTAAATAGGTATTCACACCACTACCGGTTGGGTATTCAAAGATGCAGTTTTCAACTATTCCGTTTTCTGAGGGGCTTGATGCCGAAGTCCAGGAAACATCAACAAAGAATTCTCCAGCATTTCTTAGAACACAATTATTGATATGAAATCCATCAATGTTTTCATTCAAATCAATGCAATTATAGCGTACATTTTGAATTGTCATATGACTAATCGTTATGTTATTACCATATACCAGAAAACCATAATCATCGCCATTCATACCATCTCCATTAATGATCACAGACGCAGGATTTCCTGAACTACTTGTGAGGGTGATATTATTAACATTAATCGCAATATACTCAGGGATAGTATAAGTGCCATCCGCAAACACAATCCAGCTTCCTGGTGCTACTGAATTTATTATTGCATTCAGATTAGCTGATTGGGAAGGATCTATATTAATTATAGGTTGAGCAACGAGTTGTTTTATTAAAAAGAGAATCAAAATTGACAGAACGGTCAGTTGTTTCACTGGATTAACCCCTTTTACTCATTTTAGCCAATAATCAATCTATTTAAACACACCTTTCTTTTTAAACACCTGTGGCTAAAAAATAATCGCCTGGTTTTCAAATCGGAAAAATCCAGGATCAGGTCTCAGAGGTGGATTCCACACAGTGTACAACCAGTCATCGGTGCTGACAGCCGGTTTCAACTGCTATGAGCGTATATAGTATATGGAAATTATATGAATTTGTCAAGGTTGTGCGGGGAGAAAATAAGATGAGCCAGCTATCACTGTGGACAACTGGTTCAACTCAAGAATACTCACCTGGTAAACTCCTCCTATCTCATCAACACCATCTTCCTGGTCTCGACATAATCGGGTGTCTGTATTCTGATAGATATACTCCACCAATAATATTTTCGATAACTCGTTTGCATGTGCAAGAGGGCTCGGTGACAGTTGACCGGATGTTTCTTCCTGTAAATTGCAGTTAAGTGCTTTTGTTTGTCACCGATAATATGGAAAAGGATGACAGGATAAGAAGATAAGGAGGGTATCATGTATCATGTTATTCGTATTATAGCTATTTTTACAGTCATTCTATTCATCATTTCCTGCGGCTCAACACATAGTGGTTGGGGTACCGTTACCAACAAATCCAAAAACTGGCAATCTTCACAACCTGATAAGAATGGACCACCTGCTCATGCCCCTGCTCACGGTTATCGGGCAAAATATAAATATTACTACTATCCCTCCTGCTCAATTTACTTCGACATTGATCGAAAGGTATACTTTTACCTCTCTGGAGAAAACTGGGAGATGAGAGCAGAATTACCATCTTCTCTGAACGTGAAGCTGGGGGACCATGTGACGCTTGAACTGGAGATGGATAAACCGTATATCAATCACAAAGAACATCAGAAGAAATATCCTCCGGGCCAGCACAAGAAAAAGCAGAAGAAATAATAGAGAGGCTGTTAGAACACGGGGTGACATCAGAGAAGCATACGATAAAAACTATCGGGAGATTCTCACAGCCATCCTGAAGATAAGCGGAAAAGGGAATATCTGTTATCTACCAATTTTCCCGTACCTTTTCTAAATTTATAAGATTTAAATTACTTTTTATTTTTTCCAACAAATATTTCTGGATGGCTGGCTATTCCGGCACTTTCCATTCCACTTCTCAAGTCTTCAGAATTTAGAAACTTTTGTATCGCTTCTAACTCCCCCTCACCAACTACCAGAACATGATTGGGATCCTCCTCGGACTGCAGAGCATAGTGTTCCTTAACTCCATACTGCTCGCGAGTTGACTCGAATTCATCATAGACTTTTTTCCAAGCGTTAAAGTCATTGACTTTATGATTAACAACATAGTATGCCATTTAATTGCTCCTTTTTATTTATAAAATATATTAGCTTATCTATTTATAATTATGATGCACATTGAATTATGTAAGATTACTCCCTTATCAGTTAAAATTTTTGACAAACCAAAGCATTAATATCAAACAGAATGCCATTCAAACATTATTGTAATTAGCCTTTAGGTTGCTCTAATTTCAATCCAGAAGCTTTTTTCATAGCGGCCATGGCTTCTTCTACAGTAATAAGTATGGTTGTCTTAATATTCTCTGTGCCACCGGCTGCAAATGATGTCATCGTAGCTGCCAGACCAGAAATATTATCAGGCATTTCGGCTAAAACTACCCCATCATACTCGCCATAAGAATAGTAAAATGCCAATAACTTGCCACCAAGCTTTTCTAGGAGCTCCTTGACTGCCAATGAACGATCTTCTGGATTGTTAATTAGTTTTTCCACAGTCTCCGATTTATAAGAAAATTGGATCATCGATACCGGCATAATTATTCCTCCTTTTCTGATTGTTTGAATTAATATATAATAGTCTCTATATAATTTTATGGAAGATATCTACCAAAACTTTTATTTAAATCTTAAATCCTTAAAAAATCAGCAGAGAAGAAGATAACAGTTGTTCTAAATTGAGAATTAATTTCACAGAGTTTTATGGAAATTAATTCATCACCTCTCATTTTCGAAATGATCGCTGTCTTTACTATTTGAGATTGGAATAAGGTAATCCCCTAAGAAATGAGGTGGTGATACTATTTGAATATTCATCAAATTTCTTTCCAAGCGTTTTCCATTCAGGACTGGTCAGAAAATCAACCCGCGCTTTGTTGTAGGCTTCCATATTTTCGAACTCTGCAATATATATGCATACGCCAATATCCCCGACAATGGTCTGCCAGACTGCTACTTGACGGTAGCCATATTTTTCCTGTGCTGGCAGTAGTTCTTTTTCCATGAAGACATGAAATTCTCCCAGTTTACCGATTGGTACGTCAGTACTGGCCATCCAGTATATTTTGGTCATGGTGTCCTGTGCAATACCCTTGTCAGACCCAATTAGAATTACGAAAACTATAATCATGATAAATATTTCAATTTTCTTCACGATTTTACCCTCCTATTGTATGAATTATTTGATTAAATTAGGGGCTGTTTCTTTTAATGCCGCCGAGAGTAGAAATGAACGACGCATCAAATGAAATTTTAAATATGATATATTACTCGTTTTAAATTATGGTTTTTCAACCCTGATAGTCCAGATTTGATACCCGTCATTTTCACCCCCAATAAAACCGGGTTGTCTATTAATTAAAATGATTCAAAAAGTTTTTTAATTTAGTTATTAAAAAATATAATGAATCTAAAATATCCTCCAGAATTATCAATGGTATCTTTGAGTTCAGTTATTATTTATGTTTTGACCAACAGTTTGTGGAGGTTCGTTAAAAATACAAAAGTGCTGATTTACAATTGAGAACCGGTATCAATATAGGCGCAAACAAATGAAGAAGCAAGTCAAAAGGGTCTCCCGTTTAATTTGGTTTATTGATTTAGAATAACCGTTCTGGGATTCTGGAATGTATTTAAAAATGCGAAATTTATCTAGCTTAACCACCCAAATATCAAAGATCAATGGCGAAGGGAGACTTGACCCGGAAAAAGGGGATATATCAGAGAATCAAGGGTCATAAGATTGGTACATGAGGTTCAAGATCCTAAAACTTAAAAGATAAAAAATCAGGTATTATAAATTTCCGGCTCCTGTACAATTGAACCCAGGTGATGGCTGTTTATGACAGTGAAACTAAAGCTTTATTTTGACGTAGTTTTTGTATTCACTATGCTTTTTGGAGAGGTAAAAAATTGGTTTAAAACATAACGGTTGTTAGGAAGAAAAATGAATCGGTTCTTACTTGCTGTTTTTTTATCTTCCGTATTTTTTAGTGTAAGTTGTAATAAATCATCTGATATTTTATCATTCTCACCACAAGTGTTCATAACAAATCCCTCCGAAGGCGATACAATTAGCGATACGATCCTGATCCAAGTCTCGATAACCCATCAGTCGGAGATCATAAAAGTCGATTTTTATCTTGACGACAATCTCTTTGGAACCGATGAAACTGAACCTTTCGAGATGAAATGGAACACGGCTGATGCGACCAATGGCGATCATACATTGTATTGCAGGGCAACAGACCAGCGTGGAATTGAAACTGTATCAGAGTCGATAGGAGTGACCATTAAAAATACCTCTCCGCTTTCAATCGAGCAGATCGACCTAATGAATGGCGATGGTTATCGGCTGGCCGGAACTTTATTCTACAACGAGGATGCGGAAATCGGGATTGTCATGGCTCACTCCGGGGTTCCGGGACAAAGTCAGTTGGGGCTTCATCCACTTGCCAGTCAGCTTGCTGACAGTGGTTTCACGGTACTCACGTTTGACCTGCGTGGATACGGGCTCACCGGGGGATTTCCGAGTTATGGAAGAGTCCATATCGACGTTTGGGCAGCAATTAATTACCTCCGTGATTTGGGATATATTCGCATCGGTACCTTTGGGGTCGGTCTGGGTGCAATCGGTATTGCCATGACAGGACAGCATGAAAACGTGGTTGGACTCGTGCTGATCTCGTGCCCGATCAGTGTCAGCCCACCAACGTTGCTGATTACTGAAGAATATATGGCCCCCCTGACATACCCCAAGCTCGTAATCGCCGCCGAAAACGATTTCGCAAACGGGCGACCATTCGCCCAGTACGCAACCACAATTTATAACTATTGTCAAGAACCACGTCAACTTGTACTCTTCTCGGGATCCTTTCACTCTATGGAATTATTCGAGTCTGAGCATGAAATTGAGTTGAATCAGATGCTTATCAGTTTTTTTGAGGATCTGCGTTGAACGTTTACCTGGCCATCACAGGCCAGGATTCCCTGCACCAACCTACCAACCTTGCCATTTCAGACGACCCGACTTGATTTTCATGTTTCATTTTGATCAGGAGCAACCTCAGCCATAAGCAACTGGATATTGGATAATATTCCTGCTGGCAGACCGTACAGCGATACACCACTGGCTTAGTTTGAAGCATCCCATTGGTATGAGTATAAACCAGCAGATAATCTGTTAGAAACTACTATAGCCACTTCCTCTCCGAGGGTGTTGAAGATCTTCGGCGTCACCTTGCTTGTATTGGGTAAATCAAATTTAATAGCTATAGCCGGATTGAAGGGATTGAGGTAGTTTTGGGAAGGGTAAAAAGATCGAGAAACGGAAATTTATCCGACACCCGGAGGAAAATTCGATTGATTACAAAATATCCGGGTAAATGGAGGAGCTCAGGGATACCACTATAAATATCGGTTTCGGAGGACTCCGTTACCAGTGCCGGTATACCATTGAACCGGGACAGTGTCGGAACTTAAATTTCCCTTCCTCAATCCCGGACTGTCAGTTTGCGGTAAGGGTACCTGGTGTTCGGTAAAAGAGGAACATGTGCTGATCGGAGTGGAATTGCTGGATGAGAATGATGCGTGTCGCACCCGTATCATTGAAGAGATCTGCCACATCTCCGATGTTCGGTGGGAGTCATTGGCCGAATCTTCAATTAATTAATGAGGTATAAAAAACATCTTTCCTGTTATTCTGTCGAACTCTTCTGTGCGATTTTTACCATCGGTCATGTCACATCGATGGCGGAAACTTTGAGGGATTAAATTGTGTCGCAGATCACTGCAGGTCGCCCGAGATTATTTTATATTCTGTACCAATTAGATTTGGTTCTAAGAGGAAACATCATAATATAACTTGCCTGGAACGGCTAGCTATTGCCACGAAGGCGCAACAGAATTATACCCCAATTTTTGTGAGTTATCCCTCGCCTGAAAATTAAATCATTAATAAAAAAGGAGGCTTTATGGTAAGAGTTTTACAGTTTCTGATGATGTCTATTCTGCTGCTCGGCACGGTCCTAATTTCTGTCAACGGATTGGCCGAGCGCTCTCGGGAGAGACAACCTGGGACACCTGCTACAGTTCTTCCCTCATCCCAGCTTCTCCCCCCCGCATTACAGGGAGCGGAGCAACTTCCCTTTTTTGATAATTTTGAAACCGGCGCCCCCGGCTGGATGTATGATGGACAGTTTAACCTGATCCAGAACGCTCAGAATTATATGGTACTCAATCCCGGGATAAATCCCACGCTGGTCACCCTGCCGGATAACGGTCAGCTCCCGGTTGCTATCAGTCCGAGCCATATGTTCTGGTTCGGGCAAACTGCCACCGGGACATTTATTGGCTCCGGCTGGGATACTCTCGCCCAGTATCTGAAAAACGGGGGAACCTCGGTCGAAATTCAGACCGGGACACTGATTTCACCGCCAATCGATCTGAGCACCGCCCCCCGTGCTCAGCTGCGCTTTAAAACCTGGTGGGAAATCGAGGGAGTTGATGTAGACGGTTACGACCTGATGGCCATGAGTATCAGCACTGATAACGGCATGACCTGGAACCCGATTGGCCGGGGCTTACTGAATCCTCTCAATGACGTGGACGGTGAATCGTGGAAACCGTACAGTTCCGGAGGACTGGGCCAGCCCGGAATATGGCTGGACCAGGCTTTCGACCTGACTCCCTGGATCGGTAATACTGTTCGTCTGGGTTTTACATTCGATTCCGTGGATGAATTATATAACGGATTCCGGGGTTGGTTTATCGATGACGTCGGCGTTTCTTCCGATCCTTTTCCGGCACCCAATATCACATCTATTAGCCCCTCCACCGTCTCCCCGCTTGAAATCGTGAATATTGCCGGAGAGAATTTTTATAATGGCGCCGTGGTTTCTGTGGCGGATTCGGTAGTATCGGCAATCATCAGTACCAACCTGGCTCAGATTGAAGCCCCGCAGCTTTCACCCGGCAGTTATGACGTAACCATCACCAATCCCGACGGACAGTTTGATACGGTAGTAAACGGTCTGACCATTACCGATGTTTTGCCACCACAGATCTCCAGCATAATGCCCGATTCGGTGGAATTCGGAATGTCAATTCCCGTGACAGTTTTCGGATCCGATTTCGTGTCAGGCTCGGTGGTAGACATCGGCGGATTTCCTCTTCTTAACCAGTCCTTGGTTAATTCATTCACCATTACCGGAGATATTCCCCCCGGTCTCCCTGGAGGTTATCACAACGTCACCGTCACCAATCCTGACGGACAGTTTGACCGCCTGATTCTGGCTTTTCATGTATACGGAGCTACCGGTATTGGCGATAATACGTCCGGTTTTTCTCTGGATCGCTTCCAGCTGTTCCAGAATTATCCCAATCCATTCAATCCGGTGACCAAGATTTCGTTCATCCTCCCCCGGGCTACATCGGTAAACCTGACTGTTTATGACATCAATGGTCAGGAGGTTTCCCGCACACTGGTTGGAATTTTACCAGCTGGATATCAGTCGTTACCGTTTTCAGGCGAAAATTTACCCTCGGGAATTTATTTCTACCGGATTACCGCCGGTGAGTTCTCGGCCATGAAAAAATTTGTTCTGCTTAAATAATTTAATTCATTAGCCCCGGTTCGAAATGACCGGGGCTTTTTTTTGTGTTCTCTTCCAATTTCAAAAAAATTCCTCCATATTTAAATTAAAAAAATAATGGAAAATAGTAAGGTTGGAAAATTTACGAATTGCTACCCTAAGACCACCTCCACGATGGTCATTAAATTCGATGTAAAACAGGAAGCCTCGTAAACTGTTATATTTACGAGGCTTATATGAAGCGGGCCCGACAGGGGCCGTGGCGAACTTATTATTGTGGATAGATTTAAATTTGATATTGAGAAATCCATCG
>CP070707.1:360227-368532 GCA_020350205.1 bacterium | reverse complement strand
GCAGTTACTTCAGAATTACATGGTCAGGCAGAACTACGCCGCATCTCCGAACAGGATATCGAACCGCGGGTGGAGAGAATTCCGGGAGTTGCCTCGGCAGTTACCATGGGTGGAATGAGGCGGGAAATTAAAGTTCTGGCAGATCCGGTACGGATGAGGGCCCATAAAATGACGATTGATCAGTTGATCGCCGCCTTGCAGGCTAATAATCTGCAGCTTCCATCAGGTTGGATCGATAATGAATTACAGGAATTTACCCTGCGAACTGCGGGAGAATATACCACCCTGGAACAGATCGAGAATACCTCTGTGAAAATTGAGGGAGATGCCCGGATCCATGTAAAGGATGTGGCACAGGTTGTGGATGGTTTTGCGGAACAGCGGCAAAAGGTCTGGAGCAATAACAAGCCGGCAGTGATGCTGGTTATTATGAAACAGTCAGACGCAAATACCGTTACCGTCTGCCGGGATGTGCTTGGTCAGATAGACCGTATCGAGTCTGAGCTTCCCCGGGGAGTAACCATGGAAACGGTAATCGACTTTTCGATGTTTATCAACCGGTCTATGTCCAATCTGGGAAATACCGCGCTTCAAGCGATTGCCTTAACTCTACTGGTTCTGTTGTTTTTTCTGCGGAATATTCGCAGTGCCCTCATCGTGGCTGTATCAATCCCGGTATCTATGATTGTGACATTTGCGGTAATGAATCAGGCCGGTTTAACATTGAACATTATCTCAATGGCCGGGCTGGCGCTGGCGGTCGGTCTCCTGGTCGATAATTCTATCGTGGTTCTGGAGAGCATTTTCCGACTTCGCGAGGAAGGGAAAAAGCCCCGTGATGCGGCCGACAGCGGTACCAGGGAAGTGGCGATGGCCATTACTGCCTCAACGCTGACGACACTGGCAGTTTTCGTACCTGTTCTGTTTGTACCAGGATTAGCCGGAGAACTGTTTAATGACATGGTCGTTACGATTGTGTTTTCTCTAACGGTCTCTCTGCTGGTTGCTCTCACACTGGTGCCCCTCCTCACCTCTCGATTTCTGGTTTTTCAGCAGAAAGCAAAAAAGACCGGTTTACTGGCAAAGCTGGCTGATTCGGTAGGACACTTTTTAAACAACCTTCAGAAAAACTATGCAAAAGTATTAGAGTGGGCTTTACATCATTATTGGATAATTATTTCGGGCACTATAATTCTTTTTATCATTTCAGTTATCATGGTCGCCATGCTTGGTGGAGAGTTCATGCCGGAAAATGATATGGGATTTATCGCCATCGCAGTGGATCGTACGCCGGGAACCAGTCTTGATGCCATGGATAAGAGTATGTTTCAGCTGAACCAGATTATTATGGACCAGGTTCCGGAACTGGAACTTGTCTACACCAATTTCGGACAGGGTGAAGGGATCATGGCATTTTTTTCTTCCCGCGGATCCAGTGAGGGTGATGTAACCATTCGCCTGAAGAGCTTAACAGAACGGGAACGGAGTATGTTCGAAATTCAGGATGATCTCCGCGAACGATTTAAGCAATTGCCGGATATCACGGCACGTTTTGAGGACCGCGGAAATGCGGCGATGTTTGGTGGTGGGTCTGATATTATGATTGAAATATTTGGTCATGATATTGAAGTTGCCGAAGCACTGGCCCATACGATTCTGGAAAAAGTAAAGTATATAGAGGGTGTCAGTGAGGTACAAACCAGTTTTAAAGAATCTGCACCGGAACTGCGTATCGAACTGGATCGGCAGCGAATTGCAGATCTGGGGCTCAGTACGGCTCAAATTGGTCAGGTAGTGAGCAGCAGTGTACTGGGAACGGTATCCACTCGTTTCCGGGAGGGGGGGGACGAATACGATATTCGGGTTCAGTTGCAGGAAAGTGCCCGGAACAATAAAACTGATATTGAAAATATCATGATCATGACCCCCACCCGCAACCAGATTCCATTGCGGGCGGTGGCGAATGTGGTTTACAGCAAGGCTCCGAAGGAAATCAAGCGCGAAGATCAGGAACGTATGGTAAGTGTCAATATCAATATATCCGGAAGGGATTTGAGTAGCGTGACCGGTGATGTCGTAAAAGCCCTGCGGCAGGTGCCGGTACCCAACGATTTCCGGGTTGAAATCGGGGGTACAGCAGAAGAGCAGCAGGAATCCTTCATGTATCTGGGTCTGGCATTTTTGGTTGCTATCCTGCTAACCTATATGGTGATGGCTTCCCAGTTTGAATCCTTTCTTTATCCCTTTATCATCATGTTTACCATTCCTCTTTCCTTCATCGGAGTGGCCTTTGCGCTGGTGTTAACCGGCACCGATCTGAGTGTTATGTCATTGATTGGTATGGTGATGCTGGTAGGAATTGTCGTTAATAATGGCATCGTCTTGGTCGACTACATTAATCAGTTAAGACAGCGGGGTTATTCTCTGATGGATGCGATCATTCAGGGCGGACAAATTCGAATGCGCCCGGTTTTGATGACAGCAATGACCACTATTCTGGCCATGTTCCCGTTGGCACTGGGTGTTGGTGAAAGCGGCGAAAGCTGGGCACCAATGGCACGAGCGGTTATGGGAGGTTTGACTGTTGCCACGGTGTTGACGCTTATTGTGGTACCCGCCGTTTATCTGGTGATTGACAAGATTGCGGCCTGGGCTCGCACCAAAATAAAGCGAAAGGAACCGGCAGAAACGGAACAGGGCCTGAGACCGGAAGGAGCTTGATTTTTTTTGAGAATGGGTTGAGGAGATTGACCGGACGCGGCGGGAGCATCGTCCGGTCGTAGGGTTTGGGAGGAAAATGTTTTGACTTCAGCGGCTCAATTAATGGTGATGACCGTGACCGGGACAGGATTCTCCCTGTTGGAAACGATCTCCAACTCCTCGGAATCTTGGTTATAGACGATAAAATAAGGGGCACTGCCAAAATGATCGAAGAGTATTGACTCTTTTCCATGGTCGGTTGCTGTCGGAATGCAGATTTTCATTGTTCCCCCCTTCCCCGCTGTCCGCTTCAATACCCGCCTGCACGTCCATGAACGCGATCTTTCGGCGAACGATGAATATTTTTACTTTTGCACTCTGGACAGACCTGAGGCTGATCGGCTCCGAAAGGTATTTTCCATTGATATTTACAGTCACTGCAAACAATAATTCGCATACCCTCTATTTGTTAAACTCCTCCTTCTATTTTAATGGCTTTACCGCTGTCGATACTGTCGGCAATTTTGCGGTGCGCAGCTGTAAGGATGTTTCCAGGGGGTTGCTGGGATAGGGTCATTTTTTCGGCAGCTTTTGTGTGATACATTTTTTCAAGATCGGCTAGCCGGATAGCTTCAAATTCGTCAACGGTGAGAATAACCGGAAGTCTATGTTTAATAAAAAAGGAATAGCAGGGTAAAAGTGGTAAACTAGCGAAGGAGGCATGTTACCGGACCCTGCTATTCCTGACTCAATCGGCGACGGGGAGTTGATACAATCCAGTAATTTCATCCCTGAATTTAGAGAATCGTATCAACTAATCGCCCGCCTGTAAAATTAAAAAAGTCGTTTCAACTTTAACATCATGATGACAAAACTAATGGAAAGCAAGTTTGTCCAGATGTTTATTTTTGCCCGGATCAACCGTCCTGGGAATCGATGACGAGATAACAAGAGTATGAAAAACAGACTGATCAGGACTAAGGCGATGAAAACGGCACTAATGGACATTAAAAATTCTCTTTTTGTTTTCTGATATCAATGTTAATCGTTAAATAAGATTTTGGAGTGAAACAGATTACAAATTCGCAAAAAAGATTTTTAAATTGTAAAGCGAATGAAAAGGACGTTTGATTATAAAGCAAAAAAAACCCCACAGCACAAGTTGCTCTTGCTCATATCGCTTGTTTTGGTTTCGCTACTGGGAATATTTACCAAGGTTTATGCCGGACCAGGACAAATCTGGATAAATCATTCTGCAGGAGGTATTGCTTATGAAATATTCTTCTGTCTGTTTTTACATCTGGCATTCCCAAAAATTCATCCCATTAAAATTGTGTTATCTGTATTTATAGCAACCTGCCTGATAGAATTTCTTCAACTTTATCATCCACATTGGCTCCAGGTTTTACGCAGTTTCTGGCTTGGAAAGGCAATTTTAGGAACAACTTTTAATCCGTGGGATTTTTTCCATTATCTCGTGGGTTGCATTATAGGAATTCTCTGGATATTCGGCATCAAATACCTGTCCGGGCGATATGAAGCACATTAATTTTGATGCTAAACCCGAGGCCCGTTTTGAGGTTACACCGAAAATATATATTTTTGGATCGGAGAATGTAACACACACCGTCATTAACGCGTATCTCAGAGTTAAAGTTCTGACAACTGGAATTTAGGTTTGTCCAACCCCCAAAGAGAGTGAGGTGTTATCCCATGTGTAATCATTTAGTGCGATTTTTGATTTTCATTTTTCTCATTCCCCTTTTGTTGACCTGTGAGAAGGATTCTCCTACCGAACCAGCGCCATCCGATAATCTTCTTGATCCCCAGATCATTCTGAATCAGGTCAATTTGGACAGTCTTACGCGTCAAGTGGCCATATTAAGCGGGGAACAACCGGTATTAATCGATACTTCTCTGGTCACAATTTCCAGCCGTTACTCTCACCATTCCGGCAATGCCCGAGCAGCAGAGTATCTGGAGCAGAAACTTCTAAGATACGATTTACAGGTTCATATGATGGATTTCAGTGCAAGTGGTAGAAATGTCTATGCCGTGCAATATGGGCTTGTTGACCCGGAGCAGGTTTATATCATCTGTGCCCATTATGATTCCATGCCGGACAGCAGTATTTCACCGGGTGCGGATGATGATGCCAGTGGGTGTGCCACGGTGTTGGAAGCCGCCAGAATTTTGTCACGATATACCTCTCGTTACACAATTATTTATGCCTTTTGGGATGAAGAGGAACAGGGTATTCGGGGCAGTTTGGCGTATGCGTCACGCGCAGCTCAACTAAATGAAAACATCCGTGGTGTGATCAACATTGATATGATTGGCTGGGATAGCAATGATGATGGACAGTTCTATATTAATGTTCGCGACACTGCCCAGTCTGCTCAGATTTCAAATCGCATGGTATCACTCCACGATCAGTTTCAGGTGGGTCTTTCACCACAAGTCCTCAATCCGGGGTCCGGTTCTGACAATCTGGCTTTTTGGCGTTTTGGGTTTGGAGCGGTTGGTGTCGAGGAGATGTATGGCAGTGATTGGAATGCATACTATCATACCACCAACGATCGGTTGGCGCAATTTAATCTGGACTATTTTTATAAATGTGCCAGCCTGTGTATAGTGAGTCTCTCTTCGCTGGTTGAAATAGAATCTTAATTAAGCTCTCAACAGATAGTATGGTGAGAAAGAAAAATAACAGTTGCCTCAGTCCAGTTCACCTGAGGTAACTGTTATTTTTTAAATTATTGAAAAAGTGCATCCGGGGGCACAGGTGCCGGAACACTGTTGTTTACAGGGGGAAGAGATTGTAAATAGGCGAAAATAGCAGCCAGGTCTTCTTCACTGGCGTGAGCAAGGTTCATCCAGGGCATGGGGGGCATGATGGGCCTGCCGGCGCCCATGTGCTTTCCGGTTTTCAGGGCCTTAATAAAATTTTCTTCTTTCCAGAGTCCGATTCCGGTTTGCTCATCGGGCGTCAGGTTAGCGGCATAGGTCATCCCCCAGGGACCCACTGCCACTGTTAAATGATCATTAAACAATAACCAGTTACCCGGTTTTAGCATCTCGGGTTCCAAGGGCGGTAGCTTGGTGCCAGAGGGATGGCCGCTCAGTAATCTCTTGGTATCAAATTCAAATCCCATTTCCATAAAAACTTTAGGGGTGTGGCAGTCATTGCATCCACCAATTGTAACCAGATACTCCCCGCGTTTTACTAAATTTTGCTTGTTGTCTTTTTCTTTATGGGTCTGACTTAAGCCAAGATAAACCAAACTGGTCAAAAATACCAACCCCAAACTGATGAATACTATTTTTGGTCTCATGAGGAGACTCCTTTATTTTAAAACATCTAACATTAGTAATTCCTTGAATTGAAGATCCTGGGGCCTTATCAGTAAAGACCCGGGCGATTGATCCCTCTCACCCTAAAAAGGATTGAACTGGAAATCCAACTAGAGTGGCCAAATTTAATGGAGTGTGAGTGCCAAAAAAAGTAAAAATTGCTTTGTGAAAACAATGTTTTTTATCAAATTGTTCGCAAATTTTTTATGGTTTTAATAAAAGTTCAAAAAATATGTCAACGACCCTGAGAAATATATGAGCTGAAGATTTAGCCAAAGCAAACATTTATTAGATTTAAAGGAGGAATACCCTGATGAAGAAAGTTTTTAGATTTATCTTAATGTTTATGGTTGTTTTTTCCTGTGCACGACCCCCTGCTTCGGGAATCGATAAGGCAAACCTTGATCCTTCAGTCCGGCCCCAGGATGATCTCTATCAATATGTAAACGGGAAATGGTTGGAACGAACCGAGATACCTTCGGACAGATCCAATTATGGAGCATTTACAGAATTAACCGAAGAAGCAGAAAAGAATATCCGCTTGATTATTGAGGACGCCGCTGAAAGCGCCCGGAAAGAAGTCGGTTCGGAAACCCAGCAGGTTGGTGATTTTTATCTGAGTTATATGGATACGCTGCTGATTGAAAAACTAGGCTTGACACCGCTGGAGGCCGATTTGACCCGGATTGGTCAAATCTCTTCGAAAAATGAGCTGGTCGAACTTATGGCCGACTTTGTTCAATTTGGTGTACAAACGCCTTTTTACTTTTACATCAATCAGGATCTGAAACAATCAGATCAATATATAAGTTACCTCCATCAATCCGGATTGGGATTACCCGATCGAGATTACTACTTCAGTAAAGATCAGAAATTTCAAGATATTCGAATAAAATACGCTGAATATATCGAGAACCTTCTCAACCTGGCAAAAGTCGAATTGGCTTCAGAAGAAGCCCAAATGATTATGCAAATGGAAACCGCTCTCGCCACAGGACACTGGACCCGGGTTGAAAATCGGGATCGGGATAAAACCTATAATAAATACACCCTGGAGAACCTAGAAAAACTTACCCCGGACTTTCCCTGGGCACTCTATGCAGAGAAGGCTGGGATCCCGCAGGTCACAGAAATGGTTGTACGGCAGCCCAGTTATTTGGAACAGTTTAATGGGTTATTTAAAAAGCATTCGCTGGAGGAGTGGAAAAGTTATTGCACGTTCAAGCTTCTGGATGGATATGCACCCTTACTAAACCAACAATTTGTGGATCTTCATTTCGATTTTCATGGCAAAACCCTGAGTGGAACGGAATCGTTAAGTCCCCGCTGGAAAAGAGCTGTAAATACTATAGATGGTACTATTGGTGAGGCGGTGGGAAAATTATACGTCCAAAAATATTTTAAACCGGAAGCCAAGGAACGCATGGTTGAGCTGGTTGAGAATTTACGCAAGGCTTATGCGGAAAGGATTAAACAGCTGGACTGGATGGGTCCGGAGACCAAAGATGAAGCTTTAATAAAATTGGCCGCTTTCCGTCCTAAGATTGGCTATCCTGATAAATGGAAAGAATATACCGGTCTGGTGGTCGGTAAAGACGAGCTGCTTCAGAACTACAAACGTTCAAATATTTTTGAATATCAACGAGAAATCGCAAAACTGGGAAAGCCCATTGATCGGGATGAATGGTTTATGACTCCCCAGACTGTAAATGCATATTACAATCCCAGTATGAATGAAGTCGTTTTTCCGGCAGCGATTCTGCAACCCCCCTTCTTCAACCTGGAAGCAGATGATGCCGTCAATTATGGAGCTATTGGCGCGGTGATCGGGCACGAAATGACCCATGGATTTGATGATCAGGGACGGAAATCCGATAGCGAGGGTAATCTGCGGAACTGGTGGCAACCCGAGGATGAGGAAAGCTTTAGAAAAAAAGCCCGGGTATTGGCGGAACAATTCGAACAATATGTTCCGATTGATACCTTCCGGATCAATGGGGAATTAACCCTGGGTGAAAACATCGCTGATCTGGGTGGATTAACGATTGCCTACTATGCGTATCAGATGTCTCTTGCCGGGAAAGAAGCGCCGGTAATTGACGGATGGACCGGTGAACAACGATTCTTCATGGGCTGGGCACAATTCTGGCGACGTAAGTATCGGGACGAGGAATTACGGAAGAGGATCCTGACAGATCCGCATTCACCCAGTCAGTACCGGATTATAGGTCCGATGGTGAATATGCCGGAA
>CP070707.1:351726-360127 GCA_020350205.1 bacterium | reverse complement strand
ACCGGCTTCCAGCTCTTGGATACTATTGGTTTGTTTTTGAAAAATGAGCACCCCAGGCATACCGCCATTGACTATATCCAATTGTGTTCCTTTCAATCTCAGAATCATAAGCGAGACTAACAGGGGCTGAAGGCCCATGGCATACAGGGAACGGTTAAACTGCTGAATCATCTTTTTCAGATCGGGCTCCGCCGCCAGATTCTGAAACAGGCCTTTAGTGGCAGTCACCATCGTCCCCGCCTGCATCCCATGTCCGGTTGCATCAGCCACAATGACAGTGAGAATTCCGGCGTCATCGACATGAAAATCATAAAAATCCCCTCCCACCTCAGTGGCAGTTTTCATATAGGCAGCAATATCCAATTGAGGTAATCGGGGCACCTCTTTGGGTAACAGAGAGAGTTGAAGCCGTCTGGCTTCCTCCAACTCCCTGGTTTTTCTCTCATTTTCAGCCCTCTGCAGCTCTCCCTGTAACTGCAGTTCAGCATTTTTTCTTTCCTGTTCAATTTGCTTAATCGATAGCTCCTTCACGTTCCGGATTTGTTCCTCCAGATCCAGATTAGTTTTGGCGTAGGATTTGGCCAGATATATGGACATGGAAATAGGAAGTGCCATATAGTTAATGATGAACAATATGTTACTCAAGGTGTCATTTATGGTGAGTGAGAGAAGACTAAAGAGAATAAATCCGGCAATGTTAAGGGACAGGAAGATAATGGCACCCGCAGCAAGTATCCAGATAAATCGAACGTTTTTGAGGATACCAATGATAATCACCCGGAGACTTTCAGCGGATAAGAGGCTGATGATAATTGCCAGCGGAATAATGTAGGAAAACACCGAGGCACTGCCGAAGAAGGCCAAAAGATTTATTAGGCAAAAAGCAATCAGAAAAAGCCAGAATACTTTGATAATTCTCTGATATACAATTTCATAGATGAACAGCAAGAAGAAAATAAAAATAAACGATACCCCCAGAAATGACAAAAATCGATATAAGGCAACTACTTCTAAACGGGCATGACTCATGGTGTCCAGGTTATTCGCAATACCGAATAACGAAAGACCAATTGAAAACAGGGCAAAATAAAGGTTCTCTTTCCGGGGAGAATAAAAAAAGTACAGCAGCAGAAAAATGATGGAAAACGCCAGGTAAAATCCGGTCAGATCCCACCGCAGAGAAAGCAATTCTATCTCATTATTAATTTCATTTTCAATCTCACAGCTGTAATGACAGAGGGCTAGTGAAAATCCTATATGTCCGAAAAATTTTTCATAAAGGTATTTTTTTTGAACAGCTTTATGATTTGAGTACTTGACTGCAATGGTATAGACCGTTGTTGAATCAAATTGAATGAGGTGTGGAAAAAGCCGGGGGTCACAAATTTCGCCCTGATCTGAATCATGATTGGCTTCGCCAAACGTATATAATTTCTTTCCGTTTAGATATATCTCGGATGATCCCTCGTGATGAACATAGATCCCCATACTTCCATTCATCAGAGATGAGTCTATCCGAATCACTTTCCTAAACCAGCCAACCCCGGTCCATTTTTTCACATCGAATTTATCCATAGACATCCAGGGAGAAATCTTATTCCATTGACTGTCATCGAAACCTGGAAATGTCCACAAACTATCATCGCCGGGATGGTAACGCCAGCCTATTTTAGATTCCTCATCGGCCAGATAAAACTTCCCTTTTAACAGGGTATCGGCCGGAATAAAAAGTGTATCGGATTTCTCTGCGTAGGTATTGAGGAAGCCTATGAGCAAACTAATGATAATTGCCTGGGGCACTACTCGATGACTTGTCAAAATTGAGTTATACATTTGGAGATAAGACTTAATCACACACAATTCAATAAACCGTTACTTATTTACGTCGAAGAACTTTTTTTAATCTTGACCTGATTTAAAGTAACTCTCAAACAAGGCTGTGAGGGTTCACTCTTACTTATAAACGAAACTATTATTTAAAATAAGGTTGGATAATCTAAAAAAATTAAGACTATTATATCACTGATCACCCGTAACTGACTTAGATCATGAATTTAAACAATTAACAATTCGAAGCGATGCTTCAAAATATACTCAATTTTTGTTCTGAAAACTTCAAAAATTATTGTGAATACTCAATTTTTTTAATTTTAGTGGAAAAAAGAGATATCCAATTGGAATTTAAGTTAAACTCGAATCCCCATACGAATAATTCATATTTATATCTGAGGACACCAAGGAACAAATCTTGAAGCTATTTTCAAATTTTTTCATTTTACCCTATCAGGCTCAGGATAAAAATATTTCAAATTTCAGCGGCATTTCTCGTTGCCTTATCGCTATTAATCACGTGTGGAAAAGTCATCCTCTTGACAATTGCCAATAATTTTTTAAAATTAGTAAGCCTGGGCTGGGAAGTTGATCAATCCCGGATTCATGAGGAGTGATTTTGATAACCTCAATTCGGTGGGATATTAATGCTACATCCGGAGAAATCTCGAGTAATTGTCCTGATATTGAATACTCTGATTGAGTAAATTCATAACAAAAAAGGGATATTATGAAATATTCATCATTCCTCATCTTATTAAGCGTGTTTCTGTCTTTTCAGTCCTTACCTGCACAGCCTCCCGATACCCTGTGGATCAGAACTTTTGGCGGGAGTAATATCGATATTGGACACGCTGTCCAGCAAACCCGGGATGGGGGATACATCATTACCGGGTACACCCGCTCCTACGGACTGATGAGCGGACGCAATGTCTGGCTGGTCAAAACCGATACGGCTGGCAACGAGGAGTGGAACAACGCTTTTGGCGGCAATAACGACGAAGAAGCTTATGACGTTTACCCGACGAATGATGGCGGGTATGTTTTCACCGGCTATACGGAATCGTTTGGCCTGGGTTTGAATGACGTCCTGCTGATGAAGGCCGACAGTTCCGGTAATTCAGAATGGATCAGGACTTTCGGTGGTGCCCAGGACGATGAAGGGTATTCACTCTGCCCGACCACCGACGGCGGATTTATCGTTGCCGGTGTTACTTCATCATCCGGTGCCGGCAGTCGCGATGTCTTTCTGATAAAAACCGATGGAGCCGGAAATGAGCAATGGCAGAAAACCCTGGGCGGTTTCAGCTCCGATGGGGCCCGATCGGTTCAGCAGACGTCGGATGGCGGATATATTATCACCGGCTGGACGCTTTCCTACGGTCCTGGATTTCTGGGGAACGCCTGGCTGGTTAAAACCGACTCCCTGGGTAACCTGCAGTGGGATCAAGTATTCGGGGGTACGGATGCAGACCGCGGATACTGTGTGCAGGAAACCGGTGAGGGCGGTTATATCTTCACCGGATACACCTCATCTTTTGGGGCAGGACTGTATGACCTACTGCTCATTAAAACAGATCCTGCCGGCAATGAACTGTGGAACAAAACCTTCGGCGGATCCGGCAGGGATTATGGACATGCCGTACGGCAAACCAGCGACGGCGGATACATTGTCACTGGCTATACCCTCTCCTTTGGGGCCGGCGGTGATGACCTCTGGGTTATCAAAGCCGATTCGGCCGGGAACGAGGAATGGAGTAAAACTTATGGCGGAGGCAGTTCCGACATTGGTTACGATGTGAGGCAAACCAGCGACGGCGGCTACATCGTTACCGGTCATACCCTTTCCTATGGCGCCGGCGTGCACGATGTGTTTCTCATTCGTCTCGCCGCACCGGCTCTAGCAAACTTCCTGGTGACTCCGGATTCTCTGTGGTTTGGGAACGTTGCAATCGGCGACACTTTAATGGATAGTGTCACCGTATATAATATCGGCAACGCAGATCTGATCATAGACTCGGTGACGTCCTCGAATCCTTTTTACAGTGTCTTTCCGGACTCAGGAACCATCGCACCGGATTCCTCTCTGCAGTTTATGGTTCAGTTTAGCGCCAGCTCTCCGGGCAACAATTCCGGGGTACTGGTTTTCCATCACAACGGTTCCACTTCACCGGATTCCGTAATGATGCGGTCAGATGTGATTGACGGAATTAGCCTCGATGAAGAAATTATATCCCAGGCATTTATACTGTATCAGAATTATCCTAACCCTTTCAATCCAAAAACGGCTATCAGTTGGCAGTTGACTGTTGGCAGTGATGTTGCTTTGGAAATTTATAACATACGGGGTCAAAAAATAGCCACCCCATTTTCGGCTTTTCTGTATTCTGGCGCTCATTCAGTTGAATGGGATGCTTCGAATATGGCCAGTGGTGTCTACCTGTACCGGTTGCAGGCCGGCGATTATGTTGAGGTCAAGAAGATGTTATTGATGCGATAATTCGGATGAACTGTATCTGAGAAAATCCCATATCCTGTTACACTGTATAACCAGTCAGGATGAGTGCAATTAAAATGACTCCGTAAAAGTGACACAAATTCTTGCAAAGTATACACTTTTATCATAAAACCATCAGATTTTCGAGAACTGTCTTGCAAAAGTTTATTCATTTTCTGATAATCAAACAAAGAGTAACTTCTTTAATGAAGACCCTGATTCTCCCACCACAATAATATCTCGATGATTGTAATCGCTTATCGAAAATTTGAAATGCTTATCGAAAATTTGAATATACATTAAAAGATATTACTTTTGAAATTTTTTAACGGGAAAGATCCCTTGCAAAAATAATATTGAACAAGAATAATAAAAATAGGTAGATAAGCGAATTCCTCGGAGTCCTCCTTATTCCTGTCCACTATTAATTGGATTCTCTGCAAAGACTGGTACAATTTTTGAATGTTAACTAAAATGAAACAAAAATTAAAATTCAATAAAAGAGGAGCTAAAATCATGAAAAAGAGATTCAACGTTTTCCTCAGGGTGTTAATTTTTCATTATATTTTTCTCTTATATCCCATAAAATCTCAGACCGCTTTGGATCATTTTCCCCTAGATTTAGATAATCAGTGGATTTTTAGCCACACCTTTTATGATACATTATCTGAAACTATTGTTGATACCCAGTCAATTGGACCGGATTTGTATTATCAATTTGATCAGTTTCGGGAAGATCAGAATGTACTCTTCACCCAAGTTGGGCAGCGGGTACTCCGTTATGTCGACTCACAGAATAGTGTATGGTATGATTTTGGAGTTGATACGGGAACTTCCTGGATAGCATTAGGATTGAATAGTGTTCAATGGACTGTTACATTGCTCGGTAAAAATGACACTGTGGTTACACCGGCAGGTACCTGGACCAACTGTTTTCGATTTTCTTTCACCGGACCTCCCGATTTAGAATGGGAGGAGTGGTTCGCTTCTGGAGTGGGGATCGTCAGAAGGAACCTCTATGGTATTGCATTAAGTGAATGGCTCCTGATTGATAAATCAATTTCCTCTATCACCTACAAAAACAATTCCTCAAAAATTGAAGGATTTAGTTTATATCAGAATTACCCCAATCCCTTCAATCCAACCACTACCGTGGCTTTCGATTTGCCAAGGGGTGGCAGAATTACATTAAAAATCTTAAATATCCAGGGCGAGGAAGTTGCAACCCTGCTTTCCACATATTTACCCGCTGGTTCCCATTCCATAAAATGGAATGCTTCGAATGCAGCCAGTGGCGTATACCTGTATAGATTACAGGCAGAAAATTTTATCGCAATGAGAAAGATGGTGTTAATCAGATAGACTGAATACGGTCATGATTATATAGAGAGAGTTTAATAAGACAGTCTGAAGTAGGTATAGAAGGGGATAATACCGGTTAAAAATGAGGCAGTAAGGAAGGTTTGCAGGCTTGAGGAACTGAAGAAGGAGTCTGGAAAACGAGACTCTTTATTATCACGATTTGGTATCCATGTTATGCTCTTATTTCACAAATGATAGAAGATTCATCAACTTCATATATGTCACAGTCATTCCCGAGTCGTGAGAGCAGCTTTGCAAACTGATTCCGGGTAAAAGTTGTCGCTTTAAATCCATCTTTGCAGATAATGATACCGTCTCCTGTAGAGTTATCGTCAATCTCCCCGATCAATTCATGCTCTGCCTGAATCCGGAACCAGTTCAGGCGTTCTTCCCAGAATTTTTCAGAATAGCTTGATAAGATTATTTTTCCTGCCGGTTTCGTTATCCGCAGGGCTTCCTGAATCAATACTTCAGGTTCAAGTCCTAAAGCAGAGATGCCATTTTGAATGCAAAACACCACATCAAATGCATGGTCTTGAAACCCGAGTTTTCCTGCATCCATGCAGAGGAGAAGCGTTCTTTCTGAGGTAATAATTTCATTTTTTCCAAACTGCAAACTGCTCAATGAATTATCGATTCCGACCAGCAGCTCATTCTCAGGGGATAGTGCTTTGAGTACCCGGCCATATCCGCAACCGAGTTCCAGCACCCGCTGGCCGGGTTGAATTCTACGACGGACAAAATTTATCTCTTCATTCAGATATTGCCGGACCCGGGGAGGTGCCAGGTCGTAACATTGCTTTAGACGGTGTGCCGAAAGAGAATCAGCGTAATAGGTTTTCATATTATTTTTACTGGTTCCATATAACCAGCTTTTGAATGTTGGATTAAACAAAGATTCAGAGAACTTTTGTCGATTCGGATGGGTGACTTCGATCCCTCCCTGATAGCGAATTTCGAGCTCCTTCAGAAGCTCACCCACTACCGGGATCATGCAAACATTCTGTGGTAGATAAACCAGCTGAACATTAGAAAAATTAACGGCTGCATCATGCAGGTCTCTTTCTGACTTAGGATAGCCTCAAGTGTATACATTTGTCTGTTTGGTAAGGTTCTTTGTGATTGCCGGTTCACATCTGCTCAAAAAAAAAGCGAAGCGACCTGTCCAGAAATTTCCAAGAGAGATCTATCTGAAAGTAAATATAATTGTCGGTTCTAACTGAAATTACCGATTCAGCCTGAATTTGTCAACAGAGAAAACGGGTCCCCATGCTGACCAACTTCAAAATGTCTTAGAAATGAATATTTATTCTAAAGTCTAAAATTGATATGGGGTAATCTTCAGATAAAAACACCCGATCTGCTGGAAAGAATCGGATTCAAAGTTTTCGAGAAGAAGAATTTGTGCAGCGTCAGGCTTTTGGTTTATAGCCAAGCACCCGGGCGGGCAAAAACAGGACCGTTTTAAGAAATGCAAATAATGCCTCAAAGGTGATTCCAATAAGGCGAAACGGTAAGGATAACAGCCAGATAAACGGCCATAAAATTAAGGCCAGTAAAGCCAGGGGCCAGCAAAGTACCAGCAGAATTAACCAGAAGACGAAACTAAGAAACGATTTCATGTTTACATAGTATGTTTAGGATTTAAACCACTCTATTTAATGTTCATTTAAAAACCATATCCCCAAAAGTATCTGGAGCATCAGATCACGTTTACGATCTTTTCACACCCTCACTGAATATCAGAATTATGGTCCATTTCAAAACATGTTACTTCTCATTCTTTATCCGCTTGTACTGACCGGCCAGTGGCCCCCAGACAAACAGCAGGTGAGAAACGGCTCCAATACTCAGAATAAAAGATATTTGATTATAGCATTCAGTACCTTGAAGTTTTAATGAGCATCCTA
This sequence comes from bacterium, assembly GCA_020350205.1. Lineage (GTDB taxonomy): Bacteria > Calditrichota > Calditrichia > RBG-13-44-9 > RBG-13-44-9 > RQOF01. Next base: position 352,528 of record CP070707.1, on the reverse strand, counting down.
TAATCACTGCCCCCCAGATAATGGCACTTACAATAATGAAATAGCCTATTTTACCTTTTGTCATAAATTAAATCTCCTTAAGAAATTGTGAATGATTCGGAAGAATAAGGGATACATCTTACGATTTTACGGATCCACTTCCTCAACGACATCCAGTCACCACGCGAATTCCAGAAAAACTGTCCATGCTTGACCCCAGCAGGCGTCAGAGCTGGAAAAATAGATTATTATTGAGTATCCATAGTTTCAAGTTCGACCGATACAATCTATATTTTCCACCTATTAATTTCAAGAGAATTTGAGATTTCCCTTTAAAATGCAATCCGGTTGTTTTTTATCATTAATTCTGGAACGGACCCTTCTTTGCTAACCTCGGAAATGATTAACAGATTGTTTTCTAGTGCCTGTTTTAAAGTTAAATACTCAGGATCATGGTTATTTTACGACGCGCAACAAATACATACAGAACCCGTAGGTTTCAAAATCTAATTCTGCAGGAGGCGACTTCTTCCTTGCGGAACACGCATAATTACCAGTTAAAAACCGGAGAATGACTCATATGGGTAAAAATGTCCTTCTGTTCATATTTTTATGCCTGTCAACTGCGATCCACGCTCAGGACACATCCCTGGCGAAGTGGTCTTTTCCAACAGGGGGGAAAGTACTCTCCCATCCCGTTGTTGATGAAAATGTCGTCTATTTCGGAAGTGATGACAAGTCCTTTTACGCCGTAGATATCGGGACCGGAAAGAAGTTATGGCATTATACGACCCGATACATGATTCGGGGCAAGGCACTGATC
>CP070707.1:343064-351626 GCA_020350205.1 bacterium | reverse complement strand
GGAAACTAATTGAATTGTACTCGGATAAGAGCAAATATGCAGATGATGCTCTTTTATATATTGTTAAAAGTGAATATTATCTGGGAAGTTATGCCCAGGCTCGCTCACATGCCAATCAATTTTTACTGAAGTATTCTGAAAGCGATCTGATTCTCGAAGCCAACCTCTGGTATGGAAAACTTTTTCTGAAAGATAACAAAATTGATGAAGGTAAAGAGTATCTCAATAAAGTAATAAATCTTTCAAACAATAGTCAGCTGCGTGCTGAGGCATTTTATGAGCTGGGTAATTTAGCCTTTGAAAATGAAGATTATGCTGAGGCAATTAAATATTTTGAACAAGCATTGGACGAAAAGATAAGTAAACAATATGCCGCATTTATTAATTTTTATCTGGGAGAATCATATTATGAACAAAAACAGTATAAAGATGCCATTCGGCAATATAAAAAAGTTGAAAAGTTTTCTCCAAGCCTTGATGTTGAGTATAAAACGAAATATCACCTGGGAAAAAGTTATATCGAAACAGGAAAAAATGGGGATGCGCTGACGTTATTCCGGAAAATGTTAACAGCTACCAGATTTAAAACCTTCATACCTTTTATTAAATCCGAAATAGCCCGTATTTATCATTTAGAAAACAGAATGGAGGATGCAGTTGATCTCTATAAGGAAGTCATAAGAGAACGGGTGTCCAGCGCAGGTACCGCTGAAGCAAGTTTTTCTCTAGCAAAAATCTATGAATACGAAATTGAAAATGTTGATTCAGCGGTTTACTACTATGGTGAGGTGCGGAAAATTTATGCAAAATATGATAGTTTGCAGATTGCAGAAGATAAATACTACTTCTTATCAGAATTGAAAAAAATTAGGGATGAGATAAAACGGGATCGTTATCTCATTTACAAATTGGAAAATGACAGTTATTTTTTGGATTCTCTTTACACCCTTCAATATGAGGATTCCATTTTAACACTTATCGGCCAGGTTACAACTCAACCTGTGGATACTCTCTCACTACTTATAGACTCCACCTCAACTTTGTTTAAATACAGTTTGGTTCAGCTGGATTCTCTTAAAAAAGTGGTTTCTGATACCCTGAGTTTAACAGAAAATGATACCATGCGCACCATCCTGGAGGACTCGCTTGCCAGGATCGACGATTACATATATTTTAAAGCTCCCAAGCAGACCGAAAAAGAGTTGGAGAAAAGAAAACTCCCCCAGATACTGGTCGATCTCAAGGAGAATGATTACCACCTCGCAGAATTTTTTCTTTTGCAAATGCAGGAACTGGATTCTTCCATTTATTACTACAGACAATTTATCGGGCAATATGAAGATTCTATTTTAACACCAAAAGCCATTTATTCCCTGGTATACATTTATTCAAAACCTGTTTATAAAGATGAACAAAAAGTGGATTCATTGGAAAATATCCTGATTCAACAATATCCGGAATCACAATTTACCAGGGTTATTTTAAAGCAGCGTGGAATCCTCACCGAAGATGAATCAACTGATAGTGAAGATGAACTGGGTTATTCAATGTTCCTCGAAGCCGAGGCACTCTACTATCAAAAGAACATAGACAGTGCACTGGTTCTCTATAAACAGATCGCTGAGTTGGACTCCACATCAATCTGGTCAGCCAAAGCTCAACTCGCTCGTGCATGGATTTATGAAAATGATTTACACGAAATTGATGCTGCAATAAAAGAATACACCATTCTTAAAGAAAATTATACTCAGCCCGAATTTGTTGCCATCGCCACCCGCAAGACTAACCCACCTATTGAACCCTCAGTACTCCCAGAGGGAGCAATAACAGACAGCCTCTCATCCTCTCTCAGGCCGGACTCTGTATCAACTGTCTCAGAAACGACACCTGATTCACAGGCAATCGAATCGCAAGCAGATATTTTACTGACCCTGCCCTCAGTATCTAAAACGAAAGAATACCGGGAATGGCGAATGCAGCGAAGTAGCAAATAATTTATTATATACAATTAATTAAAGTTGATTGAAATTAAAATTTGTCATGTATTCACTCGGCCTAAATTTAAAAGAAATATTAATCACAATATTATCCTGTATTTTAATGGGAATTGCCTGTAGTACATCCGGGTTAAATCGAACATCACCGCCTGATGAATTAACAACCCGGGAAAGTCTGCGAAAAGATCGCTCTCAAACTATGGCCAGCCGGACTATATATGGGAAAGCGTCATACTATGCAGATAAATTTCATGGTAGAAAAACTGCCAGTGGTGAGATATTTGATATGAATGGATTCACTGCCGCCCACCGGACCCTGCCATTCGGCACAACCTGTAGGGTAACGAACATTTCCAACCAAAAATCAGTTATCGTAAAAATTAACGATCGCGGACCATTTGTGGATGGACGTATTATCGATCTCTCCAAAGGAGCTGCTAAAAGTATAGGTGCCGTTCAAAGCGGCATAGTTGATGTAAAAATTGAAATTTTGAGTGTTCCCGAAAATTAATTTGTATTGCAAATATTCCTTTAATCATGACCACAAAGAACCGGGAAAGGAACTTAATTTCAAAGTTTCATTGTTTTTTTTAACTGCTGTATGTAATTTTAATTAACAGAATTTGTTATGGAGATTAAACATGCTAAAACCAATTGAAGTGACCGAAGAAAATTTTGAAGCTGAGGTCATAAACTCTAAAATTCCCACTATTGTTGATTTTTGGGCAGTATGGTGCGGTCCCTGTAAAGTTATTGCCCCTTATCTGGAAGAGATTGCATCAGAATATTCTGGCAAGGTAAAAATTGCGAAAGTAGATGTTGATAATAATCAAGCTATTGCTGCAAAATATGGTATTAGGAGTATACCAACAGTGATGTTTTTTAAGAATGGCAGAATGGTCGATCAGGTCATTGGTGCATACCCCAAATCACATTTTGAAGAAAAAATCGGGAATTTAATATAACTGAATATTGAAGACCTTACAGGGGAAGTGAAAACTTCCCTTTTTTTTTGCAAAAATTAAGATCATCATGTTGAAAATTAAAAATGCAGTATTTATTAAAAGTATCGGAAAGATGGCAGATCGGCCTCGAACCGGTTTACCGGAATTTGCATTTGCCGGCAGGTCAAATGTCGGTAAATCTTCTCTGATTAATACCTTGCTGAGTAGAAAAAGTATTGCCCATGTCAGTAAAAGTCCCGGCAAAACTCGCTCAATAAATTATATTCTAGTTAATGACATATTATATTTTGTTGATCTTCCCGGATACGGTTTTGCCAAAGTATCCCAGGCAGAAAAAAAACGCTGGCAAGTATTGATCGAAAAGTATCTTGTGACAAATGAACAGCTGAAAATTGTTTATATCCTCATTGATTCAAAAGTCGGATTTAAGGAAAGCGATCTCCAATTAATAAAATTTTTGCATCATCATCAATTAAATTATGAACTCATTTTAACTAAAACGGATAAAATAGGTATTCAGATGCAAAAACAAAGGGTGAATGACGTTTTGAGGGTAGTACAAGGGAAAGAAGGGCAGGGGATCCATCTGTTTTCGGCCAAATCGAGATCAGGTGTTGCCGGTATATTAAACAGTATTCATGACAGTTTAAAGTCTTAAACCCTTAGTAAACATAAGCATTATTCAATTTTTTTTATGACCTTGCTTTATAAAGAATTATTTCACAGATTATGCACGAAAATGGTGATTCATCCAAAAATAACAGGTGTATAAATGAAAATTTTAATCAGTGACAAATCATCGCCTGCTTGTGGAGAAGTGTTGCGAGAGGCAGGCCATTCGGTTGATGAAAAATTTGGTCTTTCTCCACAGGAGTTATTAAATATTATTGGCGAATATGAAGGCTTGATCGTTAGAAGTGCCACAAAAGTAACTGTGGAAGTTATCAATGCTGCAAAAAAAATGAAAGTCATTGGGAGAGCAGGTTCTGGCGTTGACAATATTGATGTGAAAGCTGCAGTTGCAAAAAATATAATTGTCATGAATACCCCCGGAGCAAATACGAATGCGGTGGTAGAGTTGACCCTTGCCTATATGCTTGCACTGGGTCGTCATTTGTATACCGCCTCTGCCACCATGAAAGATAGAAAATGGGAAAAGAAGGCTCTGGTAGGTACCGAGGTACAGGGAAAAGTACTGGGCGTGGTTGGGTATGGTAAAATTGGCCGGCAGGTAGCCATCAAATCCCGCTGTCTGGGTATGGAAGTTATCTGTTACGATCCCTATGTTGGTCGTGAAATCATCGATCAATTTGGGGTCAAACTGGTGGCAGATATGGACGTATTACTTCAGGGCGCAGACTATATTTCAGTACATGTACCCAAAACCCCGGAAACTTCAAACTTATTTACAAGCAAAGAATTTTCCAAAATGAAGAAAGGTGTTTATTTTATTAATTGTGCCCGTGGTGGAATTGTAAAGGAATCTGACCTACTTAAAGCCCTGGACGATGGTATTGTTGCTGCGGCAGGTATTGATGTCTATGAGACTGAGCCACCAACTGACTTAAAATTAGCTCAGCATCCGCGAGTGATGTGTACCCCTCACATCGGTGCCTCCACGGCTGAAGCCCAGGAAAATGTAGGAACCCAGATAGCTGCCCAGTTTGTCGATATGTTTGCGGGGAAAGAGATTCGCAATGTTGTAAAACCCAAATAAAATTGATATTCTGACATCCAAAAAGAATTAGCCCTGTGTGAGCAGGGCTTTTTTTTTGTGGATCATCTAATAATAAATACTAATGAACTTGCATTAAAATCGATGGTAAAATATATTTGAGCGCATCACATTGGAGGATATAAAATGAACTTCGAGAGCAAAGACTATAAATTAAAAGTTGGTTTAGCTGAAATGCTAAAAGGTGGTGTCATTATGGACGTCACCAACGCAGATCAGGCCAAGATCGCTGAAGATGCAGGGGCAGTGGCAGTGATGGCCCTGGAAAGAATTCCTGCTGATATCAGAACTCAGGGTGGGGTTGCTCGGATGAGTGATCCGAAATTAATCAAAGAAATTCAAAAAGCAGTTTCAATACCTGTGATGGCAAAATGTCGAATTGGTCATTTTGCGGAAGCCCAGATATTACAGGCCATTGGAGTGGATTTCATCGATGAAAGTGAAGTCCTGACGCCCGCCGATGAGGAATATCATATAAATAAACATCCTTTTAAGATCCCTTTCGTCTGCGGATGCCGGGATATTGGGGAAGCCTTGCGGAGGATTAGTGAGGGGGCAGCGATGCTACGTACGAAGGGCGAAGCAGGTAGTGGCAATATCGTTGAGGCCGTACGTCATATGCGAGCTATCCAGAAGGAATTGAAAAGAATTACCGTGTTGGATGACGAGGAAATCATCGGTTATTCAAAAAATATCGGTTCCTCACCAGAATTGGTCAGCCATGTAAAACTTCATAAAAAGCTTCCTGTACCCAATTTTGCTGCGGGCGGTGTGGCAACACCCGCAGATGCATCTCTCATGATGCAATTAGGCGCTGAATCTATTTTCGTTGGCAGTGGGATATTCAAATCTTCTGACCCTGCCCGAAGGGCCAAAGCGATTGTCCGAGCAACAACCCATTACATGGATTTTGATATCGTCGCACTGGAATCAGAGGATTTAAAAGAAGCCATGAAGGGTCTGGAAATACATGATATACCTGAGGATCAGCTTCTACAAACCCGGGGATGGTAGTTTGTATGAGAATTGGGGTTGCGGCAATTCAAGGTGATTTTGAAAGACATCAGCGTGTATTAACTAAATTAAATATAGAAACCATCCCGGTTAGAAATCCTGTTCAATTACGCGACTGTCATGCATTGATAATCCCCGGGGGGGAATCTACCACCCTTATTAAGCTCTTTAAGGCCAACCAACTTTTTAATGAAATAAAAAAATTTGCTCAAAAAAAAGCCATTATGGGAACCTGCGCCGGCTTAATTGTACTGGCGAATAAAATATACAACCCGCCCCTGGAGAGTCTCCAACTCATCGATATTGAAGTTACCCGGAATGCCTATGGTCGGCAGGTCGATTCCTTTGTCGATAACATCCGGCTTAATCTTTATGGAAAAGAAGTTCAGTTTGAAGGGGTATTTATCCGGGCACCAAAGATCAAATCAACGGGGCAGGGGGTAGAACCGATTGGCTATCTCCAGAATAATGTTGTCATGGCAGAAACTTCTCATATCCTGGTCTCTACCTTTCACCCCGAATTGACAGACGATCCTCGCATTCATGAATATTTTATCGAAAAGGCAAAAGGTATTCTTAAATAAACATCCACATATATATATATGCATATATTAACATATGTGGTCGATAATCTACTCTGATTAACCTAAAATCGGATAAAAGAATATGAGAACAAGGCTAAATTCACTAAAGTATTCATTATTTTTACTTATTATTTTTCTTTTATTCACTTGCAATCAGAAAGATTCACCGCAATATCTCACCAAAATTAATTCCGGTCAATTTGCGGAGGCAAAAATTCAAATACAGAATATTCTTCAAAATGATCGAGCCTTATCTGATGAGGAACGGCAAAAATTGCTCTGGGAAATCGAGCGAATGCGGCGGATAGAAAAAGATTTCAACCAGCCTGAATCTGCTGTTTTAGAATATGTTAGCAAATACATCCCAGATATCGACAGCTCGGATTTGAAGCGCTGGGAAGAGCAAAAATACCTCGAATTTATGATAATTGATGGTGACAAGCGTTACTTCAGGTATGCAGCCAGAAACTTATTTAGACTAGATCCGCAGTGCAAAGATATCTGGTCTGAATATTATAAGGATCGCACTGATACCGATAGGTTCAATCTGGATAAACATATTGAGGATGTTATTAAAATCGCTGTACAGCAAAATAAGAAGTTCGTAAAACCGGTGAAGATCAGGGTGCAATATCAGATTTCAGTGGATGAAAATATCGTTCCCCGGGGTGAATTAATTCGTTGCTGGATTCCTTTTCCCAGGGAAATCCCTGGAAGACAGGAAGAGATAAATATTTTACGTTCTGACCCGCCTTCCTACCAGGTGGCAGGTAACGAAGACTGTGTACAAAGGACAATTTATTTAGAGCGTCCTTCAGCAGGACCGGATCAAACTGAATTTTCAGTGAATTATGAGTTTACCTCATATGGTAGTTATGTTCCCATTGTACCGGATTCAGTCATACCTGCGATACCATCGGCGGAGTTAGTGCCATATCTCGTCGAAGAATATCCGCATATTGTTTTCACGCCAGAGTTAAAAGAAATTTCGCATAAAATTGTTGGAAATGAAAAAAATCCATATCTGATTGCACGCCGGCTGTTTGAATGGATTGACCTGAATATCCCCTGGGCCTCAGCCCGTGAATACTCTACAATCAGAAATATTAGCCAGTATGCCATCCAGAATATGCATGGAGATTGTGGTATTAAAGCATTGTTATTTATCACATTACTGCGTTTAAATGGAATACCGGCCCGCTGGCAATCGGGTTGGGAATTCCAACCACCAGATCATAATATGCATGACTGGGGTATGGTTTATTTTGAACCCTACGGATGGATGGCGATGGATGTCGATTACGGTCTACGTCAGTCAGAAAATGAGCAATTAAAATGGTTCTACCTGACTGGCATGGACAGCTATCGTCTCATATACAACGATGCCTTTTCACAAAAGTTATGTCCCCCTAAAACACATTTCCGCTCGGAAACCATTGATTCTCAAAGAGGGGAGCTGGAGTGGAAAGGAGGAAATCTCTATTTTGACCAATGGTCATGGGATATGAAATTCGAAATCGTTCAAAATTAGTCGTTATCTGCTAATTTTTGAAATCAAGTGAGATAAAAGATCACTCGTCCCCAGAATACATATACTGAATATATTCAGTTAATCCCTCAAAGATTTTCTGGGCAATCTGCTGCCTGAAGCTTTCAGAGGACAACTTTTCTTCATCTTCAGCATGACTCATGAATGCCTGCTCGACCAAAATTGTAGGCCGGGAGGATAGTCTGATGACGATATAGTTAAAAGAACCCACCGTTCCGAATTCTTTCAAATCAAGCTCGAGTAAATTCTTGTTAACCAGACGGGCAAATTCCGCCCAGAACGGATTATTATAATATGTACTTACACCATTTACCCCCAGATATCCGTCCCCACCACCCGTGGCATTCGCATGTATGCTCACCAGAAAATGGGCATTGGAATTTTGCACGGCATTTCGTTTTTCGGTGAGATTCATATAAGAATCACTTTCTCTGACCTGCAAAACCTCCATACCGGCACCTCGGGCGATATTTTCCAGTTTTCTGGCAACATCCAAGTTAATATCCTTCTCGAGCAGGCCGGATAGACCCACCGCACCATAATTATCACCGCCATGACCCGCTTCTATAGCCAGAGTCAGACCTTTATATAAGGAATCTTCCTGGAGGACTGGCGGGTGTTTCAGGCGGAATACTAGACGATTTCCCTCTGGTTGGCAGCTATACCCCCATATTTTAGCACTTTTCAGATGAATCATGATCTGATATGTATCTTGCGT
>CP070707.1:334311-342964 GCA_020350205.1 bacterium | reverse complement strand
TGTCCACTGGAAATTCGATCTCCCCCTGGTTGCCCTGACCAAGTATCTCTCGCGGCGGCAATTTCGCTTCGTGCATACCCGCCAGATGAATATGCCCGGCAGGAAGCGTGATCCTTATCATCGTTTTATATACCAGCGTATGGACAGTTTCATTGCTATTACCTGCTATCTGGAAAAACAGGCCCTGGAAAATCTTCCTATTCCGGCGGAGAGAATTCTGCAAATCTATTATGGTGTGGAAACACCGGATTATGTGACACCTGAGGGCAGGGAAAAACTGCGCACCGACCTCAATGTTCAGGGAGAGTTTACCGTTGGCCTGTTGGGTCGCCTCAGCGAATATAAGGGACAACATTTACTGATTGAGGCCACCGATATTCTGAGACAGGAGAACATTTTCATACATGCCTGGATTGTAGGGGCAACCTTCGAAGCGGCATACCGCCAAAGATTACAGAGTATGGTTGATAAAAGACAACTTCAGGATCAGGTTCATTTCATGGATTTTTATCCGAAGCCTATTGAATTGATGAGCTGTTTTGATGCAGTCGTGCTCACCACCAAAAATGAAACTTTCGGCCTGGTTCTGATCGAAGCCATGCATGCGGGAGTGGCTGTGATAGGCAGCAATGACGGTGGGGTTCCTGAAATTATCGATGATGGCGAAACAGGCTTGTTATTTGAAACCTGGAACGCCAGATCACTTGCTGATGCCATTCGCCGGCTATATGAAGATGCTAATTATCGGGCGAAACTAGCCAGGGCGGGGCAAATGAAAGCCCGGGAAAAATTCAACCTGGAACATCAGTATCGGAAATTTTTAAAGGCGTTAATGTAAAAACCTGTCGCTCTGCCACTGCGAAGAATCTGTTTTTCGAACCGAGATTCTTTGGTCAGTCGGATTTTATCCTCCTTCCATCAGAATGACAGGAAGAGTAAAAGTGTTGTATTATTGATTAAAATCGGCTTTGTCAGTCTAAATGAAGCAATGCATTGACTTATTTTGAATGACAAAACATTGTTGTAAATTTATTGCAAAATATATCAAAAAATACTAAACTATAAGAATCTAATTAACTTTAAAAATGGAGGAGATATGATGAAAAGGCAAAATGGATTACTGCCGCTTTTCGTTTTGTTGGCATTCATTTTTATAATCAGTTGTGAACAGGCAGAAAAAGCCGAACAACCGATGGCTGAGAAACCATCCATTGAGCGAACCTCGGAATATTCTATTCACGCGGTGGTGGATGCAGTCGATTTTGATGCAAGAAGTGTGACCTTGCGAGATGAAGAAGGTGTGGCTCACACCTTCCAAAATATTCACTCCGATGTTCCCCTGGAGAAGCTCACCGTGGGAAAAGGGGTGACTATGACGATTTCAAAAAAGGATCTGAACTACGCTGTGAAGGAGGGGGAACCGGTTCCGGCGGATGAAGAGGTCAGGACCATTGGGGCCAAGACCGGTCAGGAAGATCGTACCATAACTATCATTCAGGCTCAGAATATGACTACCACCGTTCAAGAAGTCGATCCGGTCAATCGAATGATCACTCTGGTAATGGAGGATGGTACTCCGATGATGCTGCCGGTCCAGGATGATGTCGAAAATCTGGAAAACTTGGAGCCTGGAGACAAGGTCGTCAGTCAGGTGACCCAGGTTATTATGATTACCGTTGATGAGTAGTCAGGCTCTTTCGTGGTTACAAGTATGCTTTGATGAAAGATTGTTGATTCCTCTGAGTTGAAAACGGACGCTGTTTTTGATTAATTTTGGATAAAAAGAAAATCCGCCCACACGGCGGATTTTCCTATTTCAAAAGAAGGGTATGATTGACTCATGAGATCTGCCAGTTTGGTTGTGGCATTTTACAACAGACCGGATTACTTCACATTGCTTCATGCCGGTCTGGAACGGCAAACCTTCAAAGATTTTGAGGTGATTATCGCAGATGATGGATCGAATACGCAAACAGTTTCTGAACTCCAAAAAATAATCTCACTCTCACCCTTTATAACTCACCATGTCTGGCAGGAAGATCAGGGATTCCGAAAAAACCGGATTTTAAACCAGGCAATCCAAAAAGCAAACAGTGATTATCTTATTTTTATTGATATGGATTGTATCCCTCACCGGGAATTCATCCGTGAACATGTAATCCACGGAGTTGAAGGAGTATGCCTTACCGGCAGGCGTGTCAATTTATCAGGAACAATATCTGAAAAATTAACGCCGGATCTTATAAAGAATGGTTTCCTTGAGAAAAAGAGATTTCAACTCATATGGGATGGATTGTTTGGAAAATCTAAGGATGTGGAAAAGGGGTGGTATATAAAATCGAACTGGCTACGAGAATGGCTTAATCGAAAACCCCGGGGTATACTGGGTTGTAATTTTTCCTTGTTTAAAAAAGATATTTTAGGCATAAATGGTTTTGACGAACGTTACGAAGCTCCGTCGGTTGGAGAGGACACTGATATACAATACCGATTGGAGTTAAATGAAATTCAAATCAAGCCGGTTAATTATATGGCCATCCAATACCACCTGTTTCATCCGTTACAACCCAGATTGCAAAGTAATTGGGAATTATTTAAAAACACTCAGGAGATGGGACAGGCATTTACGCCATTTGGGATAAAGAAGGTAAAATCGTAATCTTGAATATCAACAGCGATTCTTAGCTACCTGGAGTCAAGTCTCAATGGAGAAGGACAAACGTTCCGGGACTAAGGATAGAGGATATCGGATTAAGTGAAAAGCTTGAACACGTCTTTCATAATCATTCTTCTACGATTTCTTTCTAGTGAATCAGCTATTGAATCCCCGACCCCTTAAACATGAAATCCGTTTTTTTAATCTTTATTCTTTGGCCTTTGAAGTTTCCGTTTTCCCCTTCCCGTTAGTTTTCTTTTCAGCTGGTTTCAACAGATGTGGAATATCCTTACTTACCGAACGTAAATGTAAATCACGTTGGGGGAACGGAATCTCGATACCCGCCTCCTTTAAAGCATTATGGACCTGCAGTGTTATTTCGCTGCTGAATTGAATCCAGTTATCGAAATCTGAGGTCCAGACACGCAGGGAAAAATCCAGTGAACTTTCTCCAAATCCCAGGAACAATACCATTGGAGCCGGATACTCCAGTGCCCCTTCATGATCATCCGCCACCTTTTTTAAGATTTTAAGAACCTGATTTGGATCGGAGCCATAGGACACCCCCACTTTCACCTCAATTCGGCGTAGTTGGTCCGATAAGGTCCAGTTGGTGACTTCACTCTGAATCAGGGTGCCGTTTGGAACGATGACCTCTGCGCCGTCAAAAGTGCGAACAGTGCTGGATCGGATACCAATCCGCTTTACAGTCCCTTTTAGAATACCTACCTCCACGGTATCACCTACTTTGACGGGGCGTTCAAATATCAGAATCAGACCTGAAATAAAATTATTCACCACATTCTGCAGGCCAAAACCGATACCGACACCAAAGGCTCCTGCCAGCAACGCAAATTTACTCCACTCGATTCCTGCGGCCGTGAGAGCGACGAGAAAACCGATCGCGAGAATGGTGTAATTGGTGAGAATCGAGATACTGGCCGGTACACCCCGGGGGAGCGGAAGTCGGGGGAGAACATCCTCCTCCAGTATGAATCGGATTAAGCGGGAGATCAGAATGGAGAGCCAGATTGTAATGAAAAATATGAGTAAATCGCCAATGGCGAAGCTGAAATTACCCAATTGCCAGGACTTTGAAAAAAAGTTTTGGATAAATTTTTTCAAGGGATCATAGATATCATAGTTTTCCAGAGAAAAAGCGAGCCAGAGAATGAGCGCTGTTAAACGCACGAGCGAGACGATTCGCTTTTCAATAAGTTGGGCGTTTTTTTGAACAATACGAAGATTTGACAGGGAGCGGATTTGCATGGAGATAACGATAATGCTCTCCAGAACCAGAACAGCAGTAAAAATACCGACCGCCACGTAGGCAGTATTAAGGGTGGCATTTGTTAATAAATCTGCCAGGGATACATTACCGAATATATTGGCTAGCAGTGAAACACCTAGTAATATCAGGGCGAGTCTAGAAAGATTAAACATACTGGTTTGCCATAGTCCACCTTTTCGTTGAAGGATTGGACTGCCTGGGCGAAGAATCCAGAGTAAACCGGCGAATGTTATTAAAGTGATGAAAAGAAGTATCAAACGATGGGCCAGGGTAAAGTCAATAATCAGCTCGTCCATGCGCTGAAATACATAGAGTCCGGCCAGCCAGTAGAAAGGCTTTCTCATCTCGTGATGAATAATCTTGGGCAGAATACGGAGGAGTGGGATCAGGAAAATCAGGCGGTTTAACTGGCGAATATATTCGGGAGGATTTTGATAAATATATGAGGTAAAAATCAGGGAAAGCAACAAGCCAGAGGAGAAAGGATGATGATAGATGAATTTAAACCTCGAGGAAGATCCGTCAGGATCCGACCAGGAATCCCCACGCCGCCGGACACTCAGAAGAATCAAGGAAACCAGCAGGAAAATTCCGAAGTGAATGATTATGCGAGGCCATTGTTCATGCACAAATTTATCTAATATGGACAATCGGGATTTAATGGTCTGTTTCATCTGGAAGGAGAAAGAGGGTCTTTCTTCTTTCCACTTGAAAGCCTTCCAGAGGGGTGGACTGTCAATGGCAAACATTTTTTCGCGGCTTTGCGCCTGGGCATCACTAATTTTTGATAGCGCCTTATTGATACGGATTGATGCCTGGGAGACCTTATCCATCAGTGTAAGTATGGCTTCTTGTCTGGTTTTCAATATTTTATCAACATTACTGATTGAATCCAGCACTTCGGTTACTCTTAACTGAATAGCTTTTGGATCCGCCCTCTCCGCCGATGCTTCTCGGGTCATTTCCCATAATTTTTGTTTTTCCTTAAGGTTTTGACCGAATGACTCAAATTCCTGGGAACGGGATTGAAGTGTATTTTGCCAGATTGACATGGAGGCTTTAACGCTCTCCCAACTGGTCTGAATGGCCACCAATCTGCTAAATTTCAGTTCGAGCAGATCCACTTCACTTAATTCTGAATCCAGCTGGTTGATTTCACTTTGTATTTCTTCGAATGCTGTAACGACCTTTGCCACTACATCCTGGGGCTCTATTTTATTACGAATTTCATCCAATTGTGAGACAGTCATTTCGGATACTTTGGGGATATCTGAAGCACCGATGGGTAGCAGCTCCGGTTTCTTTTCGGCAGGTTGGGCAACTGTTTCGCTTCCAGATTCTTTTTGGCTGACATCTTTGGCTGATTGTGCAATTCCCGCGGTTGTCAGAAAAATAATTAGAAAAAGAAGTGCAATGTTAAAAACGGTACGCTGACGGGGCATAAATTTTTTCCGGTTTTTTTCTGTGACACGATATATTTGATGTTGGTTTTCAAAAGAGAAAAAATGAGTAAAGATGCTCATTATTGCTCCTTTACGTATCTTTCAGATGGAAATTTAGTCCCAAAGTTACAGAAAATCAGAGACGATTACTAACTATTATTTCTGGCCGAGATCCCAATATTACATAATGAAGAGGTTAGTGAATACTTTGGTATTTATCCTTTCTGGACTATTATTTGGATACAATAACCGAGGCGTACTGAAGATTGGTCTGTCTGAAATTTAGCGACCGGTTGATTTCTGTCCAGTGAAGAATAATCGTGCGTTTAGAATAGGTTAATTCCCCAGCGACTCTGGCTGTTTATAGAACAGCAGAAGAAACACCGCCGGCATAGTTGACTTGGTTAAAACATCCCGGGAAATTATTCTCACGGTGTTTGTAGGGGTTGAATATGTATATTATTTTATTATGTTGATCATATTGGAATTATATGATTAGACAGCCGGAAAAGTGTGTAGTTAGCAGGTTGGAGTTAACCAGCTGGTTTTATGGATCACCCGGTGAATTCATTTCTAGATACCGTTCTCTTTCAGGTTGCTTGAAAATTATTCTTTTATTATTTTAATTTTCCCCAAAAGGAGTACAAGGAATCGAAATGAAAATCAGAATTTTTTTAATTGTCTGTTTAGCTACATTGAGTGCTTTTGGTCAGAGAATTCCGAAGAATGACTATACACGCTTTTTACCGATCAAGCACCCGCCGCTGGTTCGTCAGGCCCAGGGAAGCGCCGAGGTATTACTTTTCGGAGATAAAAATGCGCCCGATTATCAGGATGTAAATCCCAGAGATGGAATCGATGACCGGCGGGCTGAAAACCTGATGGAAATTGCCCTGCGATTCAGTCCCATCCTGGTCCAGAACTCCTTTGGTGTTCCCATGGATTTTCGAAAATTTACGGAACATGGTGCTTCCTACCTGCTTTATGTGGATGAATGGAATCTGGCGGGTGATACCCCGGAATTGATGCAAAGCTACACCATCGATATTCTAAACCTGGAAAAAGTGACCTCAAACAAATCCGGTGAGGTTAAACCTGAATTAGAGATAAGCGACGACCAGAAGTTACTATCGTTATTAAAACAATTTAATCCGGACAACCCCTCTGAAATGTCTTACCGAAAAGCAGCGATCGAACCCCTCCTCAAACTTCACAAAGTGATGTATATAGATTTTCCCGGGGGGGATTTGGAAAGCTGGAAAACTGAATATGTAAACCAGTATACCGGTGATTTAAAACAAAATTATCGCGATTATATCAAGATATTTGTCCACCCTTTTATAAACCGGGTTGAAACGTCTACCGCCGGATTTCTGGGATACGAACTGGTTATGCAGTATTATTTTTTCTATCCTTTTAATGACGGTGCCAACAAGCACATCGGGGATTGGGAACATCTTAATGTCGTGGTTAATCCTTTAAACAAAGTGGATCAACTTTTGAACCGGGAGGAAATTGAAAACATCCTCGATGGAAACTGGGATAAGGATGAAGGTGAGAATCAGCTGGTTATCAAGAGATATGAAGCTTACTTCCACCATAATGTTTTTACCCTGGACTATTCTTCACCCAATACTTACTTACCGAGAGAGCAATGGGAGCAGGATATCAAAAAACGCCAGGAACGTATGATTGACGAAAAAAAATTATGGCGAAAAATTCGGCAATTAGCCTACCAGGATAAACAGGAGACCCGTATCAATACCCATCCCATTGCCTATATCGGGGGAGACAGCAAAGGGCCGGATTTGCTGATGGTCTCACCGGGAGGGCGCAACCGTGATTCGCATGGGACATATCCGCTACCCGGCATTTATAAGAAGGTAGGTCCGGGAGGGGCATCGGAACAGATTGCGGTCCATTTCGATCATCAGAAATATTTTCAGAACACCAATCCCGATAAATATGAAACGTATAAAAGGGGAGGGATACTTACCTTCAATAGCACTAGTCGCCTGGAAATTATCCCGGATTGGGAACAGATCATCGACTTTGTTCATCAGACTCCCGAAATGAGAAAGCGGTGGTATTGGATGTTGCTGCCGATGCACTGGGGCTACCCGGCAGTAGAATCGCCACTGGCAGGTCTCATCCCGCATGCCGATACCGGAAATCTGGCACCTGAAGGACCCTGGTATCAGGGGGGATGGAACAGGAGTGGTCCCACCCGGGGTCAATCACCTTATGACCCACACAGTTATTATTTGTTTTTACCCATCAGTTTTACCGATACATTCCAGAACAATTTCGGATTTCTCAACCTGACTTTACCCACTTTTGTTCATATCCCGCCGCTTGATATTACCTGGACTGTGGTATCGGCACCTTTTAGAGCTTTTTCCAAGAAGCAGAATCCGGTTTTTTACCCTTCTGATGCGATCCCCTTCCGGTTCTTTAGCCTTATGCCGGGTGTTTCAAAAATTTATTTACCTGATGATTTTGGTGATTTACTTATTAATGAAAGACAGGGTACTGAGGTGATTGCTCAGTTGCTGCTGCACTATCTGATATACGCAAACGATGAAACGGAGATCCGTAATGCTACTGAAAAGGTTGAAAGTCCCACTGCTTTTGCTGTTGATGGGACCATCCAGAAAGATCGCTTTTCGGTAGTTAATACCCTCATTCATAGCCAGAGTGAAATGACATATTCAGTTTTTTTTAACAATATTCCCGATTTTATCATTCGGACCCAGCTGAACATGTGGCAGTATGAAGGAAGTATTCGTTTTAACGTTTCCACCCGGGCGGTACAGCCTTACCTTAGAGTTGGATACGGCTACACCTGGTATCGCCTGGAAAATACCACGGCCAATGAGGGATCCTTTATTGAATCGCGCTCGAACTGGTTCAATAAACCCTTTACTTCAGGTAATTATTTTCCCAATACCTTTGTTGCTGGTCTGGGGCTAGAGTGGATTTTCATTAAAAGTATGGGAAAATTACCTAAGGGGATCGATATCAGTGCCAAACTTGAATATACCTGGAAATGGCATAAACTGGGTTTAAAAGTATCAGAATTTGCTATCGAAGATTTACTGGAGATTGGCTACCTGGCGGGGGAATTGCCCCAGAATAAAACAGTAAGGCAAGGCATGGTAAAAGGGGGATTGGTGTTCAGTTTTTAAAAAAGGAATAAAACAGTTAAAAAAATGAAATTATTTTTCAATCATTTTAAATTTGCTTTGCTTCTTTGTATCTGCA
>CP070707.1:325528-334211 GCA_020350205.1 bacterium | reverse complement strand
ATACGGGCACCTGCCAGGCCAAAGACCTTGGAAAAAGTTCGCACCACGATAACTGGAAAGCCCTCTGAGACGAAACGAATACAACTTTCATAGTTTGGGGATTGTACGTAATGGTGGTAAGCTTCATCCACCACCACCACAATTCCAGCCGGGAGGGCATTGAGGAAAGACTCCATATCTGTTTTGTGTATAATTGTGGCCACCGGATTATTGGGATTAACCAGCGAAATCAATTTTGTATTTGGCGTGACCGCTTGTAAGATACTCTGAAGGTCTATTACATAATTAGCGTCCAACGGCACATAAACCACCGAGGCTCCGTTTGTAACAGCTTCTGATGCCATTTGTTCGTAGGTTGGTGTAGCGGTAATTAATTCGTCGCCCACTGACAAAAAAGCATCTGCGATAAGTCGAATAATTTCTGTGGCTCCCGTTCCGGCACAAATTTTATCCGGGGATAGACCGTGGTGGGAAGCGATGTCCATCTCAAGAGCAGAGCTGAACCAGTCCGGGTAACGATGTGCCATTCCAACTGACAACTGCATGGCATTCTCTGCAGCAGGTGATGGTCCTAAAGGATTTTCATTATAACAGAGGCGGCCGTAATAGTCTGCCGGATTTTCAATGGAATATGGTTTTGCCTTTACCCGCCCAACTCCGGGTAAAAACATAATACTCACCGCGGCAGTTGATGTCTGTAAAAACTTTCTGCGTGTAACAGCTTGATGAGAATTCATGATACCTCACCATTGAGGGTAAGATGATTTAATATTTGACACTAATTAATATTAAATTTCAATCATCACTTCATGATATGGGTATCTTGCATTTTTCGGTTAAACCAATATATAATAAAAAACGGTGGTTAGATAGTTATCCTTTACTGACATATTTCGTCTATGACACCCAACATAATACCCCGGGTTTCTCATGAACATTGTAACCTGATCGGGTTCTTTCAATCACCCTAATTTTGTAAGTCTATACTAATTTACGAAATTATCAGAATTTGTCAAGGAGGAGGGATTGTCTTTAAGATTGAATAGATTGTTCCCTTTTTCCATATCCGCCAGGAAAAGCCATCACGAATTCAAAAATTATGACTAATGATTCCCCTCTTTTAAAACTTTTTATATCTTTTTGCCCCGGACATTTTGCATTTAAAGTTCAAGCTGATGTCTGATTCTGTAAAATTTTCAAACGATGAATAATAAATTGTGGCTGGTTTTTAATTTTGCAATCTGCTGGCTCAAATCCCGTATGCGGCGGGACATGGTCTCAATTATACGGAAAGCCAAAGTGGGGTCCTCGCTGATCCTTTTTAGAAAATTTTTCTTGTCTATTGTTAAAATCCGGGCTGTGCCTTTTGCCCGGGCAGTTGCCGAGCGAACTTCTTTCTCGATAATGGCCATCTCTCCTATCAGTTCATTCGGCCCCAGAACCCGCAGGACAATTTCCCGGCCTTCTTTCTCCACCAGGATTTCAACCTGGCCTTCCTGAATAACATAGAGGCTGTCCCCCCTATCTCCCTGACGAATAACAATCTCACCATCCCGATATATTTTTCCCAGAGCTTCTCTGCTCATAAGCCTGTCACCTCCGGTTGAATGCGAATAAAATATCCGCGCTTCAATAGGTATTTTCAATTTTATGGTTTTATTTCATCCCTATAGTTTCATTTTCTTCAGAAAAGCCGGGTAGCGTGGATCTCCCCTCAGACTTTTAAACATGGGATCATATTTCATCAGAAACAGCCCGGTGTCCCGTTGTTCATAAGCCCGATCTAACCACTGGAAAGCCTGCTCGATATCTCCCCGGAAAGCATAAACCTGCGCAATTTGGTAGGCGGCCACTTCCTGGTAGGAATCTATATACACTATCAATTCTTTTTCTGATTCCTGCTTTTTTCCCAGCGCATGATACGCCATCGCCAGACCCGGTAATCGCCTGAAAGGTTTCGCTTCCTGCCTGATCTCCGCTAACGCTTGCTCGGGCTGAGAATTCAATAAGAAAATTTGCCCGAGAAGGGTATGAACATTCGGAAATTCCGGATTAAGCTTGAGAAGTTTATTAAACCCCCCTACAGCATCTTCTAAATGACCGGCATAAAAATTTACGAATGCCAGGGTAAAATTTGCCTGTGCAGACAATGGATCCTTTTCCACCGATTCTTTTGCCAGACGCACAGATTGTTGAAAGCGACCAAGCGCCGCGTATAACTGTGCAGCTTCCAGGGCACCTCTTCCGGGATCGAGAGACAATGCCTGCTGGTAAGAATCATAGGCACCGGACCAGTCCCAGTCATAGCTCATCTGAATCCACCCTTTTACCGCATGGGCACGGGCTAGGTTTGGGTCTTGTTCTAGAGCCTTATCGATCGCCTCCTTCGCCACCCGGAAGCCCTCATTTGTGGGAATATATCCTATTGCCGCCTGAAGCGCTCTGGATGCTGCCAGGCCTGTCCAGGCCGGGGCATATCCAGAATCAAGCTTAATTGCCTGTTGGTAATAACCTACCGCTTCTTCCAGGCTTTCCTGGGTTTGCCGTCCGTAAAAGTATTGTCCCAGCAAGTAGAAATTATAGGCCTCGGTATTCGAAGTGTGGGAAGATGGTTGTTGTTGATCAAGCAATTTGACTTTCAGCTCCCGGGCAACCGAACGGGCAATTTCACCCTGAACCTCAAAAATGTCCGTTAACTCACGCTCATAGACAGCTGACCACAGATGATACCCGTCTGCCGCATTAATCAACTGGGCAGTAATTCTCAAACGTCTCTCCTCATTCCGGACACTTCCCTCCAGGATAGTCGCCACTTTCAATTTTTCGCCAATGACACGCAGATCCTCGGACTTTTCTTTAAATTGAAATGAGGAAGTTCTGCCTACCACCCTCAATTCCGGGATCTTGCTTAAATCGTGAATCAATTCCTCGGCCAGACCGTCTGCAAAATATTCCTGATTTTTTTCCCTGCTCATGTCCACAAACGGGAGAACCGCAATTGATGGTTGAATGGTGGAGACATTCGATTCTTCCCGCTTTCCCCGGTACCAGAGAATACTTGCCATCAGCGAAAGTATCATTATTACAGCGACTATAACCATTCCGCGCGTCTTTCTTAAGGAGAATTTCTCCCCGCTGTCGCTGTGACTTTCAGCCCCTCGCAGTGCGTAAATCCGTACCGGATTTTTGATGTTTTTTACACGTTGTTCCCCCCGGAATTGAAACTGAAAGGGAAGTTTGTTCTCGATCTGATCGAAGGTGGTACCGGAAATACAAATCCCCCCGGCTTCTGCCAGGCTTTGGATGCGAGCTGTAATATTTACCCCATCCCCATAGATATGATCACCATCCTCAATCACATCTCCAAGATTTATACCGATCCTTAATTCCATCCGGAGGCTCTGGGGAAGCTTCTGATTTTGAATCTTCAGTTCATTCTGGATTTTTACTGCACATTCCACCGCATGAACGGCACTATTAAACTCAGCCAGCAGGTTATCTCCGGGTGAATCGACAACCCGCCCTCCATACCGAACAATATATTCGGCCAGAAGCGTTCTGTAAACCTTCAGTGTTTTTATGGTACCGGCTTCATCCCGGTTCATATGCCGACTGTAATCTTTCACATCAGCACATAAAATTGCTGAAAGCTTACGTTTGTTGCGTTCAGAAACCATTTATAAACTCAGTCTGTGGTTGTTCCATGAATCACTTTCTCCAAACCTTTTCTGAGAGTATTAGAAAGGTGAGAAAAATTAATTCATCAATAATATAAAATCAAATCGTCTTTTGCTCTACAGCAATACCCCCATGACGATGATGATGTAAAAAAGTAGGGTAGCCAAAATTTCAAACACTAACAGCCTCTTTTGGGCCCGAAGGAAGTCCGGTGTTGGCGCGGTACCAGGTTGCGGCGCCAATTTTTTAAATGCCGGTTCCATCACATTGTCAATAATAGGACCCAAAACCCAAACAGCAAACACCAGGATGATTTTAACAATGAACAATGGGGTGAAGGATGTTCCTAGCAGAATCCACCCTATTCCAGACAATGTCAGGAGTGCCAGGCCTAAAATGATGATCCTGGTAATGGGCCTCATGACCTGGAGATAAGTGGGTACGAATTCGGGATTTGAATTACTTTTCAATAACAGTGTAATTTTCACCGTTGCGGCGCCGACACCAAAGGCCAATCCAAAAAGATGCACCAGAGAAAGAACAAGCCAGACAGATATCATATCATACTCCTTTAATCAATAATAATATTGTTATATAATGCCAAATTAAATTTCTGTGGCGAATGATGGCCACTCAATATTTTTAAAACGCACTCTTTTTCTATAAATAACCTGGTAAACAGCCGTAAGTTGTTTAGAAATAAGTCTATCATACAACACCCTAAAAGCATCCGCCATCGACTTCTCTAAATCACGGGATTTGATCCGCTTCAATTTACCGACTGAATATAGCACATCCGCGCCTAACCATCAAATCCAATTGCAACAGCAAAGCTGTTTACTGAAGAAACATTATATTCCGCTGCCAGGTTGATCATCCAGATAGAATATGAAACACCAACAAATCCTTGTAGTATTGAAAGACGTGCTTTATTCAGGTCTACTTTAGGCGTTGTTTCCGTTGCATTAAACAAGCTCTCCTTAAATCCAACATAGGGATTTAACTGATAAATATTCTTACTGGCCATTAAATCAATGCTGTAAATATTAAAATTAAAGTCCGGAACCCCGGTGAGTATGGAAAAGCTTGCTCTTACGGCTGTGGCGGGCATTTTTCTTGATTCTTGTATGAAGGCATATTTATATTCACCGCCCACTGCACCGTAATTGGAGCCTGGAGCAGTAGTCCAATAAGCACCAACATCCATATTATGGGTTATTCCCACGCTTGCTCGAATAGTTGGAATTTCTATCCTGTCGCCCAAAGGACAGTTCTCGTCTGGATGAGTAAATGTATTGATCCAGGCAAGATCATGCTGATTAACGGGGGTAGAGGAATAATCAATGGCAATTTTGTAATTCATTTTTCCTAAAGTTGTTGCAGGAGCTAACGATTTAAATGTAAGAATAGCGCCTGCTTGTTCGGTGAACTTGTGCCATTGATCTTGTGTTAACGTAGGATCGAGGACCATTGAACAGGTTTTAACATCCGGATCGATATGCCAATAAACATTACCACTGCCGTTTTGTGCCTGCAATGCAGAGATAAAAAGGAATATGACCAAAGACACCCCTGTCCAGTTAACTCGTTTTTTTATCATAACCATCTCCTTTGTTGCTGTTATAGTTCTTGTTTAGCATTTCCGCATAAGCAAACTATGTAGTACAAATGAATTTGCTGTATTTTTGATACAGACGCTGCCTTAACGATTAATCCCGGGTTTCGAAGTATAAAAATTGAAACGAAACAATTATCTACTTTTAAAATCAGTGCGCAAATCCCTTTAATCACAATACCCGGAGAACCACACCAAACAAATTCTCCTTTACTTAACTGAACGCGCATTAAGCATCTGAAATAGCCTAAAGTCCGCTGGGACTAATTTTATTTGACAGAAATCATTTGTGCTACCGCCGCTGGTACATGGACCAGGTGGCATTTAAAACAATTTTCCATCCCAATTCCCTGGGAAATCATGCCAACCTTTTTGGGATCAACCGGAGACGCGTTGAGTGCCTCCTCCAGTTCATCAATCATGGCTTCCACAGTTTCATCAACATAATATAACCTTTCGGTATCATGGCAGTTCATACACGTCTCTTCCATGGCTTCAAATCGGGCTCGAAAGCCCTGCAATTGCTTGCGGGCATTATCGATTTGACCCTGGTTCATATTTACACTAATTCCGGTGTAGCTAACATCCAGGAATTGCATAAACTGTTGGAAACTGACTACCTGGCGGGTTAACGGATCTTCAATCGTGATGGCCTGAAAATCTCCCCAGTGATATTTATATTGAACTCTGGGCATATTCATATTATGACAATTTGAACAGACTTTTCCCACCTGTTCGTAGGCGGGCATCACCTGTGCCGGATCTCCCGATATTAAAGTCCTACCAAGTTTATCAACCGGTTCTATGGGAAAATATTTTTCCCACTCAGGTACCAGTTTAGATAGTTCCGTGTAATTCGCTTTAAATTTCTCGAAGTTGTCTTTTGCATTTTCAAGATCATTCTCAAAAAGATCGACGATAATTCCCGTAAAAGGTGTGGCCATGCCCAGCATTTTAAATAAGAAAACTGGTTGTTCCGCCTGGGGGGGAAACAATTTATCCAATGAGGCTGGCAGGGGGACTGTAATGTCGGAAGACTGTGGTTTATCTTTCTTGGATGCCTGAAAACTGGTCAATAACAGTCCTGCCAGCAAAACGATTAAAATAGTTGCCAGAAACAAAACCGCGCGTTTCATTTCCAATCTCCTTATATGATTGAATGTTGCTGTTAAAAATAAATTAAATACCCATTTTTTGACTCACTTCTGTCGTTTTTTTGATGTTCACCTCCTGTTCAGTTAATGGTAATGAAGTATAAAGCATGAATTGATCTTAGACAGTTAATACAAGTTTACCTTCCTTGGGACAGTTTGATCGGTGGGGTAGTCAAAGGTTTGGTGTTTCCGGACAAGTCCAGAGATTTATAAAAATTAGATTCTCTGTTCATTGCAGACCAATTTTCAAATTAAGCCTTCGATACCTTGTTCTTTGATTCAAAAAAGCAACTGTCCCGAGGGAATAAATTGATCCATGTGGCCGAAAGAATCCGTACTTAAAAAGTGCGCATAACTCGACAAGCGCAATCCCGACCGAAAGGCAAACTTCAGAGCCGCATGGTTGATCCCGGGAATCGGAAAACGAATTTCAGGGGCAAGGGCTGAAGCCTCTCGGCATGCCGCGGACAGTATTATTTCAGCATATTTTTTCTCGTTCCAGGCCGCCGGTCCAATAAATCCTCTATTGACATAATAGTATCCAATAACCTGTTTGTCTTTTATGATTTGTCTTCCCTGAATGTTGGGATCAGCGAACCAGAAATCATGATCCGGTTCGCGTTTGGTTCCCCGAATATTCAGATCAATCTCCATGACTACCGCTTTTTCCAGGGGCAAAATTTCATAATCAGACGGTATTTCCGGAATATTGCTCGCAGTTCCCTGAAAGAAAAAGTTCTGATACCCCGGTAACATCCCCAGTTTCATATAAGCGGCCATGGCAGTGAGGTCAATCGACGACCAGGTAAAAAAAATCCGGGCCCCCGCAGTGATTCCTGCCTCCCAGACTCTTTTCAGTAACGGCATACCGATCCTTTTTCTTTGCAGGGCCGGGTGTACCCAGAAAGCGGAAAGATACCAGATACGATCCCGGACCACTGCCCCCGCAATGGCAACGATTTTATCATCATGTACCGCCACCTCGAAAATCCCACTGGAACGAACATGTTCATATCCCAACAGGAACGCCTCGCGGGGGGGAATAACAGCTGTAACATGATGGCGTTGGTACAGATCATTCAGGGCCAGCAGAAACAGATCTGTCATGTCGGGAATGTCCTGGGAATTCGCTGCTCGGTAATGTATTTCATTCATATCAACATTTTCCTAAATTTAAAAGTGATCGATCCGTTGTGCTACCCTGAACACCACCAAATTCTATTTTGTTACGCATCGTAACAAATAAACCAATCGAACAAATTAACCAGTATTAATTTTCTTAAGATTTCCTTTTAATAAAAATCTGAGTCGAATACGAACCACACTTAACGGGTCAAGCCCGGTTCACTTATACACCCAAAATTCAGGCATGAGTTTCATTGCCACCCGGAAAGGGAGTCCTAAATAGTGATTCTGGAAAGTCGATTTGAAGTGATCAGAGAAAAAATGGACAATCAAACACTGAAATAAACAGTACATGATCATATTTTTAAGGAGAACATATGGGAAGTCTGTGCAAAAAAGATGATCAACATGACGCGATTTTGGACAAATCATGGTGACCCGTCATGCCTCATATATTGATGTCATCTGTTCCATATCCCCTTTAAAGAGGAATTAAGACTCTCACGTCTTAATTTAATTCGTTGTTTAACAAAAATCAACTATTTTTGTCATAATTTGATAAGTTTATTTAACCGGTAACATCTATCTCCAAGCCGCTTGCGGTTTATGCCAGGAGTTTAAAACAGGTAAAAAACTATTCTCCGACCCTTTTATTTAACCCCTAAATCGAGATCTCCCAATGCCAATATCTTTGACTGCTCGTTAATCACCGTAACTTTATCTAAAATACACATCTCGAATTTTCAAGTGTATTGACCCTAGAGTAATTCCTCTATTGCCTTCTCTAAATCTTCTCCGGTGAGATTAACATGGCGAATGATCCCCCGTCTGTCAACCAAGAAAGAAGCCGGTATATTAATGACTTTATACTGGCTTACCGTTTCATCATCTTCCCCATTGGGGCAAAGTATATTTTCCCAATTAATCTTATTTGATTTGAGATATTCACTCAACTGTTTTTCCGATTTGTCTTCCGAGAAACCTATTATTTCGAATCCCATATCCCGGTATTTGTTATAACAACTTACCAGATGCGGCATTTGTTTTCGGCAGGGTAAACACCAGGTAGCCCAAAAATCAAGTAAAACAACTTTACCCTTGAATTCGCTCA
>CP070707.1:316740-325428 GCA_020350205.1 bacterium | reverse complement strand
ATAACCAACCTCCTTTATTCTACACCAAACTCTTTTAATAATGCCACAATTTTATTCACGCTGTCAAAGGCCTCCGGAGTTGCCTTGGCATCGGGAATCTGAATTTTATAATTGGTTTCCAGGAATACTTTCAAGGACACCATGGAAAAGGAATCCACAATCCCCCCCGATATTAAAGGTGTATCATAGCTAATTTCCTGATCTTCATCTTCCAGATACTCATCAATCACATATTCCAGCACTACATCTCTGACATCCGCCATATTTTGCTCCTTTGGGTTATATTTTATTAGTCGTTTCCTTACTATTTATTAACAAACTTTCATACACATGTCATCCTGAATTCATTTCAGGATCCCCGATTCATCCACAAGAAGATCCCGAAATACCTGTCCGCTTGCCTAGCAGCCGCGTCTGGCCAACCGGACAGGAAGACAGGGGGGCCAGACGGGAATTCGGGATGCCAATAATCTGACCATTTAATTGTTTGAAATACTTTTGGTAGTGTTTGCACATCAAATTTATAAATATTTATCCTAATCATTTTCCAGCGTTGACGTATCTCCAATCTCTTCACCCCATTCCTTGGCGCGCAGCAGGCGCCGCATAATTTTTCCGCTGCGGGTTTTGGGCAGTGCATCCAAGAATTCGATCTCCTGCGGCATAGCCAGAGGGGAAAGGCGTTTGCGGATAAAATTCATAATCTGCAGCTTGATCATATCGGAGGCTTCAAAACCCGGTTTTAGGGCGATAAAGGCCTTTACAACCTCCATATTGACCGGATCCGGTTTTCCCACCACCGCCGACTCTGCCACCGCTTCATGTTCCAGCAGCGCAGATTCAATCTCGAAGGGACCTACCAGGTGTCCCCCGGTGTTAATCACATCGTCATCCCTCCCCACAAACCAGAAGTAGCCATCCTCATCAATACTGGCCCGGTCCCCGCATATATACCATCCCTTGATAAATTTGCTTTTGTAGGTAGCCTCATTATTCCAATAGTTTCTGAACATTGAAGGCCATCCCGGTTTGATGGCAATCAGCCCCACCACCCCAGGCTTTTGCAGCGGTTCATGGCTTTTCAGGTCGACCACCGTAGCGGTAATTCCCGGGAACGGCTTACCCATGGATCCCGGTTTAATTTTCATGCCGGGATAATTACAGATCATCATGGAGCCGGTCTCAGTCTGCCAGAAGGTATCGTAAAAGGGTAATCCATATGCTGCTTCCGACCAGATAACCGCTTCTGCGTTCAGGGGTTCACCCACACTGCAGAGATGACGTAATGAGGTGAGGTTATACTTTTGAATGGGTTCAAGACCCTCTTTCATCAGGGAGCGGATAGCGGTGGGGGCCGAGTACCAGACAGTCACCTTATGATCCTGAATGAACTTATACCAGGTTTCCGCTTTAAATCCGGCATCCAATACACATTGAGTTATTCCATTGGCCCAGGGTCCGATAATCCCGTAGGAGGTTCCAGTGACCCAGCCCGGATCGGCGGTACACCAGTAAATATCATCGTTATTGAGATCAAGCACAAATTTGCTGGTGATATACTGGGCAATCAGTGAATAGTGTACATGTTGAGCCCCTTTGGGTTTTCCGGTGGTTCCGGAAGTATAATGGAGGACGGAGGGAGTTTCAGCTGTGGTCGGAAAAGTTTCAAAATTTTCTACCGGATTTTCTTTTTCAAGGTTAAAGGAGATTTCACTTTCTTGCAACGGTTTGCTCCCGTCATCATCGACTACAATGACATACTTCAGAAAGGCAATATCCGGCAGGATTTTACGGACCTTTCCAAGATGCTTTTTCTGGGTCATAATGGCAATGGTTTGCGCATCCTCCAGGCGGGTTAACAAGGATTCTCCCCCAAATGCCGAAAACAGAGGTTGAGCAATTCCGCCCATTTTTAATATTCCCAGAAAACCAAAATATAATTCCGGAATTTTATCCATGAACAGGCAAATCCGGTCACCGGCCTGGATCCCCAGATTTTGAAGAAAGCGGGCGATGGTATTAGTATGGATTCGCAGGTCATTAAAAGTGTATTGCTTAATTTCCCCGGAATAGCCTTCCCAGATCAGAGCCAGTTTGGCAGCCCTGCCGGTTTCACAGATGCGGTCCGAACAATAATACCCAATATTTATCATAGCGTCTTTTTGATATCCCAGCTCCTGCTCGGCCTGTTCCCAGGAAAACTGCTCGATTTTTTCTTCATAGGATCCCATATTACTCATACCTTGATCTTCCTCCATGGATAAATCCGCTGTCTGACAAAAGATTTGGTTAATTCCGATATCTGTATTTCAGAAAAACTTCACATAATTAAAGTTAAGACCGCTTCAATTGCAAGAAATAGTACATTATTTATTTGTAAAGAAAATAACAAAGGGGAATAAAAAAATCAATTCATGAAGAAAAATTATCCGGTCTCACTTTTTGAAGAATACCAAAATTTCTTTATGCCACCCCGAGAAAATTATTGAATTGTAGAATAAAATATCTTGTTGTTTTATTCTAACATATATATATTTAATTACTTAAGACTATTCGGACGAATATTCAGAAAATCGAATGTAATTTTTTTACCAAATTTGTTTACACGTGTAGTCTAATTCAAATGAGAAATAAAACCCCCTCATCAAATGAATAGAGACATCTCATATAAAATCAGGAGCAACTTATGGAAGAAAATGTCAATGTATCATCCCCCGAATCCAGCCCGAAGGAAGAAGCCGTGAGTAAAGATGCCAGGACTTTCGGAATGCTATGCCATTTACTGGCCTTTTCCGGTTTTGTAATCCCGTTAGGGAATATTATCGGACCGCTGGTCGTCTGGTTGCTGAAGAAGGATGAGTTTCCCTTTGTGGATGATCAGGGAAAAGAATCCCTGAACTTCCAGATCAGTTTGCTTATTTATCTGCTGATTTCAGCGGTACTGATAGTGGTGGTAATTGGTATCTTCCTGCTTATTGCGCTTGGAATTTTCATGATTGTTATGGTGATTATTGCGACCATTCGGGCCAATGAGGGACAAAAATATCGCTATCCCATGACTATCCGATTGTTAAAATAAGACTCTGGGACAAATTGATCCTGCTGTGAAAATCCAGCAGGATCTCATGACCTGGCTGGTCAATGGGAATCGGGTTGAAATCTGATTTTAAAATTCACGATTTCCGGCGCACTATTGGTCCTGATAGGAGGTCCCCAGGTTCCGATACCACAGGAGACATAGTAATGGGTATTCCCTCTCAGGGTATATCCCCAGCTTAGTTCATACACCATCCGGGTAATATAATTAAAGGGAAAGAGCTGGCCATGGTGGGTATGTCCGGATATCTGCAGGTCGATTCCGTTTCGTTCTGCAATGTCTAAATGATAAGGTTGATGATCCATCAAAATGAGTGGATAGCTCGTATCAATTTCTTGTAAAATTTCCTCCAGGCTCATCCGGCCATCACCCATACGTTCCGCCATCAGATCCTTTCGTCCAATAACATAAAAGGCATCGGCGATTTTTACAGCGCTGTCCTGTAAAACCTTAACATTCGCCTGTTCCATATAGGAAACAGCAGCCTCAACCCCGCTGAAATATTCATGATTGCCGGTGATGGAATATACCCCGTATTTGCTTTGAATATTTTGAAAATTCCGGGCCATGTTCTGCTCGGCCACCGGCGCAACATCTTCATCCACAATATCACCTGCCAGGAAGACGATATCCGGTTGTAAGGCGTTAATTTTATTTACAACAATATCTAAATACTGACTGCGGATGATTGTTCCCAGATGAATATCCGACATCATTACCGCATTAAGTTCCTTGATTCCATTGGCTTTTTTGGGAATATTCAGCTCGATGATCCGGGTACGCGGAAAGAGCGCATTGATATGCCCCCCAATAACAATGAGTATCATTGAAACGGTAACCACCAGTGCGCTTATCTGAGCACTCCGTTGGGGATTTGCAGTGATAAATGACGGGAGGAAAGAAAAGAAATGATTGGACAATCGCAGCAAATCGATGAGGAGTACCGCCAACAGCGCATAGACCATAATCCCCAGATAGAAGGATCCGATAATAACCAGAAAATCTGTGAAGGAATTTCTGAAAAGTTGTTCAACCAGACGGCCCAGGGGATAACAAAGCATCAAAAAAATGAACAGGTATAAATAAATGGTCCGATAAATGCCGGCATCCTGCAACGCAAGCCAGCCCCGGCGAAATATGTAAAAATTAATAACAGCATAAATAAACAGGACAATGGAGAAAAAGATTAAAAACGAATGATTTTTCATGATAATCCCATAGTTTTGTCTAAACAAAACTGAAAGTTCCTGACACAAAATCCCTTCCAATTCCACTCTCACCAAGTACAAAATTACAATAAACCGATATATGCAGACATCTATTTTTTATTTTCACGAATCCTCTTGCAATCATGTGTAGAATATTATACAATTACTCTGATGTGATCATTAAATAGAAACTTGGTAACCAATATATTTATTCACACAATTGTGTATATTTGTCAATCTGAACTTATTTCAGGATCTTTACCGATTTAGAGTAGATACTTAAATTAATTCAACATAACATTAAAATAAAAATGATTCGTCTCAACAATTCAGTTATAAAATCCATAGGCATTAAAACAAAATCAGATCGACTTTAATGTCAAATAATACAATAAAACAATATGTCTGGTGGTTAATCATCAGTGTTCTGGTGATCATCATTTCTATTCTCCATTATACTACTCCCACCATGAAATGGCAGTATCACCTGATCTTCATGCAGAGTTATTTTATCCCTATTTTACTTGCAGCCTTCCAATTTGGTATTCGGGGAGGACTTGGAACCGCCATAGCAGTGAGTGTCTTGTACTTTCCTCACATCATGCTGCAATGGGGCGGGTTAATAGAAGCAAACCTGATGCGGTTTCTGCAAATTTTACTGTTCAATATCATCGGTTACTTAACCGGCCTGAAAGCCCAGCGGGAGCAAGCGGAAAAACAGCGCTATCAGGAGGCCGCTGAAAAATTACAGAAGTCTTACCAGCAGCTACAGGAGAAAACCGCTAAAATAGAAGAGATAGAAGACCAGTTGCGACTGTCAGACCGCCTGGCTGTGATCGGTGAGCTGACTGCCAGCCTGGCTCATGAGGTTCGCAATCCCCTGGGATCAATCCGCGGGATTGTGGATATACTCCAAGACGAGGCGCCCAAATCAGGGAAAATTCAGGAATTTATAGATATCCTGATGCAGGAGACAGATCGTCTCAACCAGGTTGTAGAAAACTATCTCAATTATGCCCGACAACCTAAAACAGAAGTAATCCGTTTTGATGCCAGAAATGTTATCCGAAACAGTGAGATGCTTCTGAAAAGTCGCGCCAGAAAAGTCAATGTTTCTATTATCACCCTTTTACCCGATTCTCATTTGTATATGGATAGTCACCCCGGCCAATTACAACAGGTTATTATTAATCTGATTTTAAATAGTATTCAGGCCTCCAAACAGGGTGATAAGATAACCGTGAAGGCTGAGATTGTTCCCACCAAAGAGATGCAAAAAACGAAATGGGATACTGAAGGAGTATTAATTCAGGTGAGCGATCAGGGCTCGGGAATTCCGAAAACAGAAATGGAAAATATATTCAGGCCATTTTATACCACAAATACTGAGGGCACTGGATTGGGATTGGCAATCGTTAAGAGGATTTCTAATCAGAATAAATGGCAACTGGATGTACAAAGTCAGCCCGGAGAAGGCACGACATTTTCAGTTTTTATACCGCAAGAAATCGAATAAATTAAAATAGAACTTTACCAAGGGTTCAAAAAATGCATGTTCTGCTGATTGATGATGATATCAATTTATGCAAGGTAATTGGATACCAACTGGAAAAACAGGGCTTCCGGGTTACCACCGCCCATCGCGGGAAGGATGGTTTGAGACTATTCAGCCAGAAGGATATTGATGTGGTGTTGACGGACATCCAGATGCCGGATATTTCCGGTATAGACGTCCTGCAGAATATCCGGCAGGAGAACCAGCAGGTTGTGATCATTCTCATCACAGCCTATGGCAGTGTGGATAATGCCCTGGAAGCCTGCCGCCTTGGTGCTGACGATTATATTACCAAACCCTTCGGTCAGGAACAGCTTCTTTTCGTGATTGAAAAAGCCGTCCGGCTCAGGAAGTTACAGCTGGAAAATGAAGAATTAAAGGATGAGCTGGCTGGAAAATTCCGCTTCGAAAAAATGGTCGTGAAAAGTGATGCCATGCAGAAAGTCATTCAGAACGCCAGGAAAGTGGCCCAAAGCGATGCCACGGTACTGATTCTGGGAGAGAGTGGGACCGGGAAGGAATTGCTTGCCCGGTCGATCCACTTCAACAGCCCCCGGCGCGACAAACCTTTTATCGTTGTTAACTGCCCATCTATTCCGAATAATCTGATCGAGAGCGAACTCTTCGGGCATGTGCGCGGAGCTTTCACCGGAGCAATTAAAGACCGTAAGGGAAAGTTTGAACTGGCTGATGGCGGAACTTTGTTTCTGGACGAAATTGGCGACCTGCAGGAATCGGTCCAGGCAAATCTATTACGGGTATTGCAGGAGAAAGAGTTCGAAAGACTGGGGGATTCCAGGATCATCCAGGTCGATGTGCAATTGCTTGCCGCCACTAACAAAAATCTGGAACAACTGACCAAAGAGGGGAAATTCCGGGAAGACCTCTATTATCGTTTAAGCGTGGTACCCCTTACAATACCGCCCCTGAGGAACAGAAAAGACGATATTCCGGATTTGGTCAGGTATTTCATACAACAATTTGGCCATGGGAGAGACATCCCGGTATCAGCGGAGGTTTTACAATCGTTTCAGGAATATCACTGGCCAGGTAATATCCGGGAGCTGGAAAACACCATCGAGCGGGCATTGGTGCTGGGATCCGGTTCGGAAATCAGCATAGATAATGTCCCTCCTCATATCTCACAAAAACCAGGAAAAACAGGGGACGAATTGCTGCAGTTGCCATTTGATGATTTTTCTCTGGAAAATGCGGAGCGGCAGTTGATCACTCTTGCCCTTCAAAAATCGCGAGGTAACCAAACCCGGGCTGCCGGTCTTCTCAAAATTCCTCGGCATGTCTTGCTGTATCGTATGAAAAAGTGGAAAATCCAATATCAAAAATAAAAGACGAGGTCCTCTATGAAAAATCGCTGGAAAGTCATAATCATCATCGGTATCAGTATTCTTCTGCTGATTCAATTGTTTCCGGGAGATCGAACCAACCCCCCGGTTACCGGAGAAATTCAGACGTCAGCCGAAATGAACAAAATACTTCAAAAATCCTGTTATGATTGTC
Source organism: bacterium (assembly GCA_020350205.1). Lineage (GTDB taxonomy): Bacteria > Calditrichota > Calditrichia > RBG-13-44-9 > RBG-13-44-9 > RQOF01. Next base: position 318,050 of record CP070707.1, on the reverse strand, counting down.
ATTCCCATCAAACCCGCTGGCCCTGGTACAGCCGCATCGCGCCGTCCTCCTGGCTGGTGATTCATGATGTGGATGAAGGGAGAGAACACCTTAATTTCTCAACCTGGAACAACTATACCTCCCGGGAAAAAATAAAAATTTATGAAGAAATCAGAGAAGTGCTGAAAGAAGAAGAAATGCCATTGAAACCTTATCTGTGGTTGCACCCGGAAGCCGGCCTGTCTGAAGAGGACAAACAAGCTCTGTTTCAATGGGTCAGTCAAACCGGCTCTGATACCTTGTAAGCACACAGAAACTTTCTCCTTATTTTGTACAAAATTGTAGAATATTCCCCAATAATTATGGAGAATATTCTGCAATTATTGATGGCTTCATAAAAAATATCCTGTAAAAATTCCACATAACTATCATAATAACAAATATTTATACCAAAGCCTAAAAATTTGGCACGGGGATTGTATTTTATGGAAGAAAAAATCAGGATTTTCAGGTTATGCTAAAAATTGCCAGTATTATTTTGGGCGTATCAGGAATCATTGCGTTTTTTCCAGTCAACTTTGGAAACAGTCATACCTGCCTGGCTCATAAATACCTCGGGACAGAATCCCACTCCTGTTGCGAAAATTCGCAGGGAAATGAGAATGTCACACATTGTAACGATTTAAACCCTATTGCTGAAGATAACCATCATCTAACGAATCTTTATTTGTATCCCTTCGGATTTTTGTGGTGGGCCAGTATTGGCTTGGTGGTCCTGCAGCTGCGGAGTATAGGTCTTAAGAGAAAACGACTAGACAAAAGAAACAAGGATCAATTAGAATGATAACAAAAATAATATTCCTGTCATCACTGATCTTGCTTTGGGTATCCAATTCCAGAGCACAGCAACCAGACTCTACTCTGATCTTGGCAAATTTGGTTCAGGAGATGCTGACAAATAATCCGGAGTTACAATCCTATTATCACCGCTGGCAGGCCAGTGCCTCTCGGATTTCTCCGGCAGGAACCTTGCCCGATCCGGTGATCGGTATCGGTGTCATGAATCTACCGGTTGATAATTTTTCCTTTAATCAGGAACCGATGACCGGCAAACAGATTTCACTGATGCAACAGTTTCCCTTTCCCGGAAAGCAGGGAACACGACAAAAAATTGCTGAAATGGAAAGTGAAAAATACCGTCTCAATTTCCTCGAACGGCAGAATGGATTGATAAAGGACCTTAAATATGCCTTCTTCGATCTGTTTTATATTGATAAAGCACTGGAGACCAATCAGATTAATCAGGCCTTACTCAAGCAGACGCTTCAGGT
>CP070707.1:307921-316640 GCA_020350205.1 bacterium | reverse complement strand
ATGCTGCAAGAACAAAGGTAAAAAAAGATGTTTACCTCTGAACAAGAGTTTAAAAAATATCTGTTTTACGGGATTTTTATCCTGCTTTTTTTAATTTTAGCATTTCAGTTTTACAATTTACAGATCAGTAAATCCAGCCTCTATTCCGAAAAGAGTGTTGAAAATAGCGTTAAGATTGTCACACAATTTCCGGTGAGAGGGAATATTTATGACCGGGATGGAAGGATGATTGTCGACAATCGACCGGCATTCTCTTTGTATTTGATACCCTCAGAAACCACTGAAAAAACCATCGGGACAATTTCTGAATTGATTGATGTACATCCGGATGATATTCGAAAAGAATTAAGAAGTGCAGGGAGATTCCAGCCCGTAAAAGTCATGCGACAGGTAGATATTGAAAAATTGACCTGGATTCAGGAAAATATTGTTGATTTGCCGGGAGTTGAATGGAAATCCGAACCTAAAAGACATTATGTCCGTCGTTCCGGTTTAGCGCATTTACTGGGTACTTTGGGAGAAATTGATGAAAGAGAACTTGTCTCTTATCCGCAGCTCGAACCCGGCGATATTGTGGGTAAAAAAGCGGTTGAGAAAACTTTTGATGAGAATATGAGAGGATCCAAAGGATTCAGTTTTGTCAAGGTAGACGCAGCAGGTCGTGTCGTCGAGCAGGTATACACTAAAAAAACCCTTCGCCCCAGCCCTGGAAATCACCTTTATCTCACAATTGACCTAAGATTACAATCATTTGCCGATTCTTTACTGGGAGATAAAAGAGGGGCTCTGATTGCTATTGATACCCGCAATGGGGAAATTCTTACTCTCTTATCCAAGCCGGACTATGATGTTAGTAAATTGAGTGGTGTAATTTCGTCAGATATCTGGGATCAACTGGTTAATGATCCCCATCATCCTCTCTATGATCGAGCCTGTCAAAGTGGTTATCCCCCAGGTTCTACTTATAAGCTGGTTGCCGCGATTGCCGCCTTAAATGAAAATATTATTAGGCCTTCACGCAAAAATAATTGTCCCGGATACTTCGTTATTGGAAATAAAACGATTCGCTGCTGGAAGCCTAAAGGGCATGGCACGCTTGATCTGGAAGGAGCTATAAAAAATTCCTGTAATGTGTATTTTTATCAGCTGGGATTGTTAATCGGTTTGGATACTTGGAGTAAATATAGCACTCTCTTTCATTTCGGACAAAAGACCGGAATAGAATTGACAAATGAAAATCCCGGCCTGGTCCCTAGTCTCAATTATTATGAAAAAGTATATGGTAAAGGCAAATGGACCAAGGGAATGTTAGCGAATCTTGCTATTGGACAGGGAGAGGTTCTGGTTACCCCGCTTCAGATGGTGCAATTTACATTAACACTGGCAAATCGCGGGATTTTATATACGCCCCATTTGGGCTTAAAATTAGTGAATCCGCTCAATAGGGAAGAGAGTAAATTTAAATCTGAAAGTGTTAAAATTGAGGGAATTCACTCCCAGGTTTTTGATGTTGTTTTAGAGGGGATGCGCGAAGTGGTTGATGGGGGGACGGGGGTATGGGCAGCTGTTTATGGTATTCCTTCAGCCGGAAAAACGGGAACAGCCCAGAATCCTCATGGAGAAGATCATGCCTGGTATATCGGATTTGCTCCATTTGAAAATCCGGAAATAGCCATCTGTGTTCTGGTTGAAAATGGTGGATCTGGCGGTGGAGTTTCTGCCCCAATCGCGGGAAAATATCTGAAACGATATTTTCACTATCAGGGGAAATATGATTATGAAGTCGAGAAAAAACTCTGGGCGTTGGCTGCAGCAAAGAAAGATTCAATTGCAGCTGCCCAGGATTCACTTGGGATCGTTCATAGCGATTCAACCGCTCTTCAAAATTAAAATGGACCATCTATGTTTCAGTATTTAAAAAATATTGATTTTATACTTTTACTTGCTGTTGTGGGACTCATATTCCTAGGATTAATGGCGCTGTATTCATCTTCACACCCTTCCCTGGATGCGGGTTTCGGAAACAATTATTTTCTTAAACAGGTCATCTGGATACTGATCGGATTTGGGCTTATTATAATTCTTTATTTTCTTCCCAATCGCTGGATATATGCTTCTGCGTATTATTTCTACGGGCTGAGTCTCTTCTTTTTGCTACTGGTGATTTTTGTTGGTAAAATGGGGCAGGGTGCAGAACGCTGGTTACAAATCGGGCCTGTTTCTTTCCAACCATCGGAATTTGCAAAATTTGCTACAATTTTGGCCGTGGCTAAATTTCTTTCACGCGACGAAGCAAATCCCAATCATATCCCGGATTTTTTGATAGCTTCCATCTTTGTGGTCGTACCCTTTACAATGATTATCAGACAACCTGATTTGGGAACTTCCATGGTGTTCTTAGCCATCTCGCTTCCCATGTTTTTTTGGGCTGGATTGAAATTGTCGAATTTACTGCTGATTGCGATGCCTATTTTTATCATACTGGCTTCTTTTCATTTTTTTACTTTTCTGGTCCTGATGCTCATACTGGTGGTTTATTTGGTTTTGTCTCATCGCAGCAAACTCATTCTGATATCCAATTTTTTACTCAATATTGTTATGGGTCTTTTAACCCCTGTTTTATGGAATAATTTGAAACCTTATCAAAGGAATAGAATTAAAATATTTTTAAATCCGGAATCAGATCCCCGGGGGGCTGGATATCAAATCATTCAATCAAAAGTGGCCATTGGATCAGGTGGTGGATTGGGTAAGGGTTTTATGCAGGGATCTCAAACACAGCTTAGATTTTTACCTGAACAACATACTGACTTTATTTATGCGGTTGTTGGAGAGGAATTGGGATTTTTGGGAGCGCTCACTGGTTTAACATTATTCTTTGTGTTATTGATCAGAGGTGTCCAAATTGCATCAATGGTTAAAAATAAATTTAATAGTATTGTAGCTGTTGGAATTGTCACCGTGATTGCATTTCACATGATTATCAATATTGGTATGACCATTGGATTGTTTCCGGTAACCGGTCTCCCTTTACCATTCATCAGTTACGGAGGATCTGCCATGGTGACCAATTTGGTTATGATTGGCATATTACTCAATTTTTATAAAAATAGATATGAATATTAGCGTGGAGTGATTATGCATCCTGAGTTATTTCGTATAGGACCATTTGCGGTTCATAGTTATGGCGTTATGCTAGCCCTTTCCTTCATTTTAGGTATATTTATAGCCGGCAAAAATGGACAAAAAAGGGGAATTAAATCAGATGAAATTGTTAATGTCGGTTTTATTGTGATTTTGGCTTCTATCGTGGGTGCGCGTCTTTTTTATGTGCTATTTCACCCGGAGGAATTTCGGGGAAGATGGCTTTATGCCTTCTGGCCGGTACAGGAAGATGGAACGATTGGTCTCGGGGGTTTAATTCTTCTAGGCGGTTTTTTAATGGCAGTCTTTTCTTCCGTCATCTATATGTATTATAAAAAGTTGAATTTTTGGAAAGTTGCAGATAGTATTGCCCCCTCTATTGCATTGGGTGTTTTTCTGACCAGAATTGGCTGCTACTTAAATGGTTGTTGTTTCGGAACTGCCTGTGATTTGTCCTGGGGAGTTGTATTTCCCCTGTATAGTCCGGCAGGTGCGGTGATGGGAGATATTCACATACATCCCACTCAATTATATTCATCCTTATACGGATTATCCATTTTTATTTTTTTACAGTGGCTGGGACAAAAACCGCGTCCGGATGGCTTGTTAATCAGCTTATTTCTTATTCTTTATGGCATTTCAAGATTTTTCGTTGATTTTTATCGTTATTATGAGAGTCAAATGTTTTTGATCGATGGATTACAATTTAATCAGATTGTTAGTCTGGGTCTGTTTCTATCAGGGATTATCATATTGATTTATCGCTTGAAAAGAACCCCTGAAAGGGCCCCGGAATAGGGCAATAAATTCTTGACTATATTAGATTTAATTTATATATTATGCAGGGTATTTTAAAGAGGAGATCTTTAATGAAAAGAATAGCATATCTATTCTTTCTAATCTTTCTGAGTCTTTCATTCTTATCCTGGAGTGGCTGTGGATCCAGCCGTAAAACCGTTGATGAAGGAGGTACGGCAGAAACCAGTTCTGAAGATGAATTTGATGAAATAGAGAAATTGTTGGGTATATCCAGGGATGATAGTCAGACTTCGCAAACCACCTCAAAACCTGCTGAGAAAAAGGCTCAACCTCAACAGCAAAAGCAGGATGATCTGATAACCCTGCTGGAAGTGGATGAAGGTAAAAAGATGGATAAACCGGCAGGTCAGACTACGGGTGTTGAAGACAAACGAGTATTGAGATTACAGGAAGAGGTAGATGATCTCCAGACACAAGTCAGAAAAAAAGATATGGAAATTGCTGATTTGAAGTCACAATTAAGCATGAAAGAACAGTCTACCGCAAGCAAGCCATCTTCCTCGGCAGCAAGTTATTCTTATACGCCTCCCGCTCCCCAGAGCAGCACAGCTTCATATTCATCAGACTCATATGTTAATCGATATAATGATGCGCTTTCCATGTTTCATAATCGGGAATATACAAATGCGATTTCTGAGTTTGAGCAGCTATTATCAACCGATATGAATCACTCCTATGCGGATAATGCCCAATACTGGACAGGAGAATGTTATTATGCACTGGGTCGATATCAGGAAGCGGTAATGGCTTTTGAAAAAGTATTTACTTTCCCGCAATCAAATAAAAATGACTGGGCTCAGTTCAAAATAGGGCAATCTTATTTTAAGATGGGTAATAAAGAACGCGCCAGACAGGAATTCCAGCAGCTCATTGACAATTATTCTGATTCGGAATTGGTGCCGAGGGCACGAAATTATCTGGCTCAATAAGAAGAAAACGACATAAAAAGCTTCAAAAAACCTTTCATAATTCAGTCATTGGCTTATTATTTTAATTCCTTCTCTACCAGCCAATATTTTACGAAAGTGTATATTGAATCCAATTCGCTCAGGGTGAGTGAAAATTCGCCGGCTACTTCTGAACGCAATTCCTGGTCTCCCAAGGTTGCGCCCTGTTGGAGAATTCGGTCAATCAAAACATAGTAAATTTCAAAATCTTTCTCGGTTGGTATTCCGCTGGGTTCTGGGGTCGGTTGCCAGGATGTAAGACACCATTTGAATCCTTTCCCGGGTGTATAAACTGCACCGGTTTGAGAGACATCCCCCACCTGATCGGTTTCCTTGAAAACATAGATATATGTTGTTTTTTTTGGAGCCGGTTCTCCGGGCCATATAACAGCCATTCTAATCTGAGACATAAGGTCGCTTGTTTTCAACCAGGGAGGCACCTTGATTTTAATAATATCATGGTCTTCGTCGAAGTAGATGCCCACAATAGCGTATTGTATTTTTAAGGAATCCGCAGTGCCGGTCTGGGCTAGAATTGGAAAAACCCAAATAAAAAAGTAAAAGAGTAAGTTTCGCAATTGCAATCGTTTACATTATAAGCATTAATTTTACAGAGACAAAAGATGGAATACTATTCGTATTAATCCACTTTTTTTATTAATTTTCTGTCCCTTAATTAATTATACGAAATTCTTTTTTAATTCTTGGTATTTTTTTTACATAAACAGAATGTTTGAGGTATAGATGATTCGCAGAATATTGTTTTTGACTATAGGAGGCATTTTCATCGTATTTTCAATTCTGTTTTTCTTTATTTGTATACAATATCAACAATTGAAACCGGACTACTCGGAAAAAGTTGAGGTGAGAGGAATTTTGGATAGGGTAGCTATAACCTGGGACAGCAGCGGGGTTATTCATATTGCGGGTACGAATGAAACCGATATTATTTTCGCTTCAGGATATGTTTCTGCCCAGGAAAGATTGTGGCAGATGGAACTCATGAGAAGACTCGCCAAGGGACAGTTATCAGAAATATTTGGGTCCGAGACTGTTGAAATTGATAAATTATCCCGGGTACTTGGTCTGGACTCCCTCACTCATCGTAATTATAATTATATTTCTGACGAATCTAGAGGTTGGGTGAAGGCTTATGCTAATGGTATTAATGCCTATTTGGATCGAATTGGAGATGATCTGCCACTTGAGTTTATTCTAATGAATTTTAAGCCAGAAAGGTGGTCACCACAGGATTGTATGTTACAAAATCGGCTCATGGCTTGGTTCCTCAACTTTAATTGGAAAGCAGATATTCTCTATGGCGGGCTGGCCGAGCTTCTTCCTCAGGAAAAGTTTCAGGAAATCTGGCCCGAATGGATGGATTATCCTCATATTATAAAAGGATCGAGCTCAGGAAAATTAATAGGTTACCTTAATGAAATTAATGAAGCGTTTACAGGCGTTTTGGGGATCGATCCTGTTTATGCAGGCAGTAACAGTTGGGTAATTGCCCCTAAATTATCACAGGGTGGATCTGCAATGTTAGCTAACGATCCACATTTACAAATACAATTACCTTCTATTTGGATTGAGATGCATCTCAGTGCTCCGGAATTGGAGGTGGCAGGTTTTTCCCTTCCCGGTTCTCCGGGAATCATCATAGGGAGAAATCAATACTTTTCCTGGGGTTTGACCAATGGAATGATTGACGATTGCGATTATTTTGTCGAGAATATAGATACCGTGAAAAATTTCTATCGAAGCGGTGATAAAGAGTATCCGCTGGGAGTTCAAACCTCGCTCATTAAAATTAAGGACCAAGGAATTAAGCAATTTAAAGTATATTCAACCTCCAGGGGACCGTTGATCAATCCGGTATTTCCCGATCTGAAATCTGAATTATCCTTGTCATTAAAGTGGACTGGTTGGGAAAACTCGGATGAACTCAGGACTTTCATCGGATTGGCGAAGGGGAAGAATTGGAAGGATTTTCAGGCCGCCCTGAGTCATTATGTTGTTCCGGCCCAAAATTTTGTCTATGCTGATGTGTCTGGTAATATTGGTTACCAATTGGGTGGTAAAGTACCGCTCAGATCTTATCAGAATGCTCTCATCCCGCAAAAAGCAGCTAGTGAAGAAAATCGTTGGACCGGTTGGGTCCCTTTAGATCGCATGCCGTCGCAGATTAATCCTGTAAAAGGATATATTGTCACTGCCAATAACCGCATTATTGAGAACTCTGCTTATTATTTCTCGGAATTATGGGAACCTCCTTATCGGGCTTTACGAATTGAAGAATTATTGAGCACTGCCTCTGAAATTTCATTGCAAGATATGGCCAAAATTCAATCTGATGGTGTTAATCTTCTGGCCCGCGAGACATTACCCTTAATGTTAAGAGATCTGGCAAAAGGTGATTTTAAAAATGATTATGCGAGCGATTTACAAATATTATTAAAAAACTGGGATTACAATATGGAGATCGAAAGCATTTCGGCCTCTTTTTTTGAAATGTGGTCTCATCTTCTGGTAAGAAATATTTTTAAAGATGAAATGAGCCCGGGATATTTCCGCTTGTTTACAAATCTTCCCAATTTTTATGTCAGAATCTATGCCAAAATTTTAAAAAATGAAAACTCAAGATGGTTTGATGATATCAACACCGAAGATATCGAAATGCGTGCGGACCTTATACAGATGAGTTTTGCACAGGCGGTTGATACAATGAACTCATTATGTGGGGAAGCACTTAGAGATTGGCGCTGGGGTAAGATTCATCAACTGAAACTATCCCATGTTCTGGGCCGGGTGTCGGTCACTGATCGGGTATTTAACCGGGGTCCACATCCGGTACCGGGCAATTTAGTCACTGTAAACGTAGCCTCATATAATTATTCACAGCCGTATCAAATGATTGCCGGACCTTCGCTGCGTTTTCTAATGGACTGGTCGTTTCCCGGGGCATATGAGAGTATTATCCCGGGGGGTAACAGTGGTAATTTTTTAAGTCAATATTATGATAATCAGTTTGAGATGTGGCTAGCAGGTGGATATAAAAAGGTCTATTTAAAGGTGCCAGCCAGTGAAAATCAGGTCATTTTATTACCTTCAGAAAATTAAAATTTATTTAGCTTGACTGGCTTGAAATATGGCTATATATTTTGCGCCGCTTTTCGAATTTTTTTCTTGAAAATTTGATCTGCATATTGACAAGTGGCTCATTATTCTTTAATTTTAATGACGCGGAATATGGTCTAGTACATAGCGAGCTTTTTACTTTTATTAGAGAGATCTAATGGGGTAGAGAGGGGAAAGAGATGCAGCTTAAGAATGTAAGAGCGTTTAGAGATTCAAGGAAAAGGACAACGGAGAGTTTGATCCTGGCTCAGGACGAACGCTGGCGGCGTGCTTAATACATGCAAGTCAAGGGGAAAGCTATCTTCGGATGGTGATTATACTGGCGGACGGGTGAGTAACGCGTAGGCGACCTGCCCTTATGTTTGGGATAACCTCGCGAAAGTGGGGCTAATACCGGATGTGGTCCTGATAATGCCTGTTATTAGGATTAAAGTTGCTTGGGGTGACCTGGGTAACGCGTGAGGATGGGCCTGCGTTCCATTAGCTAGTTGGTGAGGTAAGGGCTCACCAAGGCGACGATGGATAGCTGGTCTGAGAGGACGATCAGCCACACTGGGACTGAGATACGGCCCAGACTCCTACGGGAGGCAGCAGTGGGGAATATTGCGCAATGCCCGCAAGGGTGACGCAGCGACGCCGCGTGGGTGAAGAAGCTCTACGGAGTGTAAAGC
>CP070707.1:298784-307821 GCA_020350205.1 bacterium | reverse complement strand
ATTAGACGGTTACTAGATCTAGGTGCCTGCTGAAAAGGTTACTAAATGTATGAATAAATGTATACATATCGATGCCTGCCTGAACCCCAGAATCCTCCTCCGCCCGTAAACCATACCCCCCCCTCAATGCACCGCCGGCAAAATCCGGTTGATAATGATATTCAAAACATTCCACCAGTTCGCTCCCGCTGTTTCCCGGTTGACCCGCCGCCAGCTCGTTCGCGCCGCCACCACCAAATTCAGATCCTTGACTATAAAAATAAACTGCCCTCCCCAACCATTGGCACAAATGAAATCTTGACCATACGCCCGGCCAATCCACCAGAAATATCCGTAATCACTCAGGAAAGGAATGACCCCGTTGGTGGAAATGCGAAAACGCATCACCTCCTCAATCCAGTCCGCTGAAACAATCTGCACCCCGTTGTAAAAACCGTCGTTGATATACAGAAACCCGATGGCGATCATGTCATGAATCCCGATGCATAATCCCACCCCGCCATAAGCAATCCCGCGGTTGTCCGCATACCAGATCCGATCCCCCAGACCCATCGGGCCAAACAGAAAACGGTTGGCAAAAGTGGATGTGCTCATTTCGCTGGCCCTCTCCAGAATGGCAGAAACCAGATGTGCCGACCCGTCACTGTAATTAAATATCGTTCCCGGGGTGTGAACCACCGGCTTCTGATAGATATAGGTCAGCTGGTCCGGCGCACCAGCAAAATAACTGAATTCCGATACCTCCCCCAGCTCCTGCCAGTCCTGCCCGGCACTCATGGTCAATAATTGCTGCAACGTGACCTGCCCCAGCTCCGGATTCACCGTATCCACCTCCGCTCCCAGAAATTCGGAAACCGTCTGATGAATATCCGCAATATACCCCCGGTCCAGAGCAATACCCACCAGCGTGGCCATAATACTCTTGGTAACGGACATGACATGCAAATCCGGGTCAGGCTCCGCGTCACTATCGTTATAATAAACTTCGGCCACAATAACACCATTTCGGGCCACCCCGATCCCCTGCAGGGCTTCAATCGATTCAGCTTCCTGAAGGGCTTCTGAAAGCACCTGTCCATCAATATTCTGTTCAAACGCTTCGGGATAAACACGATTGGCATTCTGGCTGTTCGGCTCACTGCAGCCCAACCAGCCAACAGCAACAGCAAAAATGCAAAAGGCAAACCGCCGCATGTGATGTATGATGAAAATACACGGAAATAGATTAAATTCTCTCATATCAGATTTATCTTTTGATTTTTTTTACAAAAAATTTCGCTCCCGAAACCCGCTTTTACCTGAAAAATTTTTCTGGAAGGGCTAAAATATTGAAGTTGAAATATGAATTTTGAACGAACCGCCTGTCATGCTTCCCTTCCCAAACCAACAAGATTCTCGGTTCACACGCCTATGAACTTTTTTTGCCCGGGTATTGCTCCGCTCGGTCAGTTACACGACACTCTAAACCCAGTCGCTTTACCTCCTCGATGCGTAACCACCACAACCGCTTTTCGCGGTCCCAGTATCCACCTGCCGATTTAACCAGTGCCCGTATTTCCCGCTCATGATAAGCGACTCGTAACTTTACCCAGATCTCCGCGGGTCCTGCCGTCCTGCCCGGCCTTTCATCAACAATCAGTTCTACCGTTTTATAACGTTTCCCCGCTTCGATATCTTCCCGGTAACGAACACAAACCAGCTTATCTCCGAATTGCCGCCACAGGCGCAATGTCCCCTTCTTCCCGGGATACAACGTCTGGCGTACCGGCAGCCGCTTCTTGGCATCCTTAGCGATCTCTGATTTTACCTCCCTCTCTCACCATCTCTATTCTAATAAAGCTATTTTTTTGCGCCTAAAAATCTCCTATATTTATGACACAGGAGTTGGAATGAATCCAAAACATTTATCGGAACGCAAGTACTGCGGCTGATGCGTAAATCGTGTCAGAGATCATTTTCATGATATTATGGGATTTTTTTCATTAGTTTCATTTTAATATATCTTTTATATATGAAAAAGTCAACAGGAAAAATGCCCATGAACCCAATATTTACTGACTGTCTGATACAGCTCCAGAATGCTCTTCGCCTCAGAAATTACAGCCTGCGGACGGAACAGGCCTATCTCTACTGGACCCGGAAATTTCTCGCTTTCTATCCCCATCTTCTTCCTCAGGAAATGGGAAGCCGCCAGGTAAGCGCCTTTCTCACCCGTCTGGCGGTGGAATCCAATCTGGCTGCCTCTTCACAGAACCAGGCGCTCAGCGCCTTGCTGTTCTTTTTTCGTGAGGTGCTGCAGCGCGAGGTTGGCTGGATGCAAAACCTGGTCTGGGCTAAAAAACCAAAAAGAATTCCCACCGTTTTTACCCGTCAGGAAGTCCGTCAGGTGCTGGATCAGCTGGATGGAATGAAATGGCTTCTGGCCAGTCTGCTCTACGGTGCCGGCTTACGCCTGATGGAAGGGCTTCGCCTGCGCGTGAAAGATGTGGATTTTGGCTATCAACAGATAGTGGTCAGAGACGGAAAAGGCCACCGTGATCGGGTGACGGTACTGCCCGGTAAACTTATCACCCCCCTGCAGAAGCAGCTGAAGTATGTTGAGCAACTGCACCGGCAGGACCTCCGGGAAGGGTTCGGAGAAGTGTTTCTTCCCTACGCATTGGAAAAAAAGTATCCTGGCGCCAACCGTGAATTCATCTGGCAGTTCCTGTTCCCTTCCGGTAACCGCAGTCATGATCCCCGCTCCGGCCGCTATTACCGTCATCATCTTTACCCCTCTACCCTGCAGCAGGCATTGAAAGAAGCAATCCGGAATGCAGGAATTCCTAAAACCGGGAGCCCCCACACCCTGCGACACAGCTTTGCGACTCATTTACTGGAAATCGGATATGATATTCGCACCGTTCAGGACCTTCTGGGTCATAAAAATATTCAGACCACCATGATCTATACCCATGTCCTGAAACGCGGCGGTCACGGCGTCCGCAGTCCCCTGGATGACACTCTGGGGTAACAGGTCAAGAGAAGTGAATAAGGGCAAGGATTTAGGGATTAGGGGAAATGAATGATATATATATAATATTGAATTTTGAGGTTGAATTAATAATAATGAACATCGAACAAAGAACATTGAATGACGAAGTTAAAAACTAATTACTGATAGCAATCTCCTTTTGATCTTTGTCGCCAGGAGTACGGGTATAAAGATATAAAGTATACATTATTCACTTCTGGAATCCAGTATCCCGTTATTCATTGTAATTTACCTTCTAATCTTCTTCATTCTGTATTCAATATTCTTAATTCAACATTCAAAATTCATTCTTCATCTCTCCTTTCGCCTTTATCCTTGTTCCTCCCTGTAATTAAAGCGTATATTTGTCACAACAAACTGAATCTCCCATGACCAATACAACCAAACCAGGCCTTCTCAAACGCCGCTGGAGTCAGAATTTTTTAAAGGATCCCAACATTGCCCGTAAAATTGCCGCCGCCCTGCAGCTGGAACATCCCAGTCTTATCATAGAGGTGGGACCGGGAGGAGGTATACTTACACGCTTTCTCCTCAAACAAACCGACCGCTTGCTTGCGGTTGAGATCGATCCGGAACTGGCCGCTGCTCTTCCGGCGTTACTGGAACGACCACCGGCTTTTGAAGTGATCGAGCAGGATTTCATGAAATTCGATCTGAAAAAGATTCTGCAGGAGTTTCCCGGTCATCATAAAGCTGTCATCGGAAACCTCCCTTACCACATCACTACCCCCATTTTCTTCAAAATACTGGATCAGGCGGCTTACCTGAATCAGGCAGTTTTTATGATACAGAAAGAGGTCGCACAACGGATCTGCGCGGAGCCCGGATCCAAGGTTTATGGCATATTGTCGGTATTCAGTCAACTTTATGCCCGGGTGGAATATCTGTTCACGGTACCGGCTCATTTGTTTTCCCCGCCACCTAAGGTAGATTCCGGCGTTCTTCGTCTCACCTTCATCTCCCGGGCCGAAGAAAAACTGCTCAATCCTTCCTTATTCCGCGAAATCGTACGCCTCACCTTCGGACAGCGGCGTAAAATGTTACGAAACACATTGTCTGCACTGTACCCCCGCTTTATATTAGATCAGTTAAATTTGGACCTGTCCCGCAGACCGGAAAGCCTGTCTGTCGAGGAATTTGCGGATTTATCCAATCAATTACAAAAAATTCACATGAGTTCCTGAAATGTCCCGCTTACTTCAAGACATGGATATCGATGAGATTCTGGACAATTTGCGCTACCTGATCAAGGCCGGGCAGCTCAATTTTGCCCTGCCGGTGTTTGCCGACCTCCATCCTTCGGACATTGCCGAAATTATTTCCCGGCTGGATGAAGAAGAGCGCCGGGCAATTTTCAGCCTGCTTCCTTCCGAACAGGCCAGTGAAGTCCTGGTAGAACTCGGCGAGCCGGTGGTCGAGGATGTTCTGGAAGAAATGGATACCCGTCAGATTGCTGAGATGGTCAATGAAATGGAATCTGATGATGCCGCAGACTTGCTGTCCGATCTTCCCCCGGAACAGGCTGCCATGGTTCTGGAGCATGTGGAGGACGAAAGTTCCGAAGAGATTCAGGAACTGCTGCTTTATCCGGAAGACAGCGCCGGCGGAATCATGGCCAAGGAGTTCGTATCCGTTACAGCCGGCGCGACAGTGAAAAAAGCCATCGATGAGATCCGCCGCAAACACGAAGAAGTTGAAAATATTTATTACTGCTTTGTCACCGATGATTTTGGCATGCTCCTGGGAAGTATCACCCTGAGGAGTCTGATACTGGCCGATAATAAAACCCGGGTGAAGAATATCATGGACACCGATATTGTTACCATCGATGTGCAAATGGACCAGGAAGAAGTCGCCCGGATTTTCAAGAAATATGACCTGGTGGTGGCACCGGTGGTGAACCAGCGCCGGAAGCTGCTGGGACGAATTACCGTCGATGATATTGTGGATGTAATTGATGAGGAGATTGAGGAGGATCTGGCCCGCATGGCCGGCACCGGCGAAGAAGAGGTACTGGAAGACAGTGTTATGCAAATTACCCGCGCCCGGCTTCCCTGGCTGATACTCTCTTTTATCGGACAGATTCTGGCCGCAATCATCATGAAATATTTTCAGGGAACTATCCAGCAGATAATAGCTTCCACTTTTTTTATCCCCATGGTCATGGCCATCGGAGGGAGCGTGGGGCAACAATCCAGTATTATCGTGGTTCGCGGATTGGCCACCGGTGAGATCAGTTTTGGAGATACCCGGCGTCGTCTGCAACGGGAGTTTGGAGTGGCAATTTTAAACGGACTTGCCCTGGGCGGCCTGATTTTTACCATCATCTTTCTGTGGGACCGAGATTACCTGTTTGGCTCTCTGCTGGCAGTGTCTCTGCTGTTTATCATTATCAACGCCTCTCTTTTTGGTGCCATTATTCCCATCCTCTTTAAAAAATTTAATGTGGACCCGGCCCTGGCCACCGGACCGTTCGTTGCCACCTTCAATGATGTGATTGGCCTGATGATCTATTTCAGCCTGCTTACCCTGGGTTTTCATTATATCCTTTAACAAAGCCTCCTTGCCGGCAGGGATTGCCTGTATCCCGTTATCAGGAAAATCAAGTTAGGTTGTCTTCCCAGCATGGATTGCTTGTATCCCATTATCAGGAAAATCAAGTTAGGTTGTTTTCCCAGCATGGATTGCTGGGATCCAGGTTCCAGGGATGGTATGAACAGAAACTATTTTACCAGGTGTTCCTGACGGAATGACAAATATTTACATCTTTCTTCCCGGTATGGATTGCCGCCGGCCTGCAGCAGAAAGGGAGTCCAGGTAGCAGGGATGACAATTTTTAATTTTCCCCCATTTTCCAAATCCCGTTGCTTCCCTTCATTCATACCCCTATTTTGCCCGTCATGACCCGGATTCTCAAAACAGACGCCCTGGTTCTGCACAGCCTGCGCTGGAGCGAATCGAGTAAAATCATCCATCTCTTTACCGCCGAGAAAGGTTCTCTGAAAGCCATTGCTCGCGGCGTCTTGCGCCCCAAAAGCAGTCTGCGTGGGGTACTGGAAAATCTCAATCAGGTACAGGTGGTCTTATCGGTGAAAGAATCTCGCGGATTGCAGATCATCTCCCAGGCAGACCTGCTGAATCCCTTCACCCATATCCGGGAAAACCTGGATGCCACCGCCATGGCGTTTTCCATAATGGAGCTCCTGCGCAGCCTCATCCACGAAAACGAAGCCTCGCAGGAGATATTCCGGTATACCAGCGGTCTGCTGCAACAGCTTAACCGGCCGGATATTTCACACCCGCTGCTTTTTCTACTGAGCTTTATCGTGCATTTCAGTGAGTATCTTGGATTTGGCTGGCAGGTGGAAGAATGCCGGAAATGCCGAAAGTTACCGGAATCGTTCCCGGTGAAGGCAGATATTGTCAATGGATCCATCACCTGTGCCCGCTGCGCAACTTCAGATTCTCATCCCCAGCAGGCGCTGTCAAAATTGCAGTGGCGCCTGCTGTTCCGTCTCCAGCAGGAACCCCCCTCAGGCCTGCCGGCGCTCATGTCGAAAATACCAACGGATTTAAATATGAACCCCCTGCTGGACCTCCTCCTGGCCCATCTCAACTACCACACCGACCAATCCCTTCAATTAAAATCTTTGAAAATGTATCTTCCCTAATTATATTTGCACCTGTTAAAACCAAATAGAACACGGATGACGCGGATACATACGGAAAAAAACGGATCAAACAATCTGGTTCACAAAAATATCACAGATAAAATATTAAAAATATTTTACACCGTATATAACGAATTAGGGTTTGGATTTCTTGAAAAAGTATATGAAAACGCGCTCATAGTCGAACTAAGACGGGCAGGATTGAAATATGAACAACAGAAGCGTATTCAGGTTTATTATAAGGAGAATTTAGTAGGTGAATATTTTGCGGATCTTGTAATCGAAGATAAAATTATTGTTGAATTAAAATCAGCGGAAAAAATTTCAAAGGAACACGAATTTCAGCTAATCAATTATCTAAAGTCAACGGAATTTCAAATTGGGTTGCTTTTAAACTTTGGCAAAAAACCGGAATTTAAAAGAAAAATATATACCATATAAAAACATCCGTGACTATCCGTCGTATCCGTGTCATCTGCGTTCTATAAAACCAAAAGGAAAGAAAGTGGCACAGAAGAATTCGAACAACCTGATGGACAAACTCAGTTCCCTGGCCAAACGCCGGGGTTACGTCTTCCAAAGCAGTGAAATCTATGGTGGCCTGAACAGCTGTTACGATTACGGGCCCCTGGGAACCGAACTCAAGAAGAACATCCGCGAATTGTGGTGGAAAACCATGGTTTACGAGCGGGAAGATATTGAAGGATTAGACTCCAGCATCCTGATGCATCCCCGGATCTGGGAGGCTTCCGGACATGTGGAAGGCTTTACCGATCCGCTGGTAGACTGTAAAAAATGTAAAATGCGTTGGCGCGCAGATCAGATTGAAACAACTGAGGGTTGCCCCAATTGCGGGGGAGAACTGACCGAACCGCGTATGTTCAACCTGATGTTCAAAACCTTCATGGGACCGCTGGAGGATGCTGCCCACGTGGTCTACATGAGACCGGAAACCGCCCAGGGTATCTATGTCAATTTTCATAATGTGCGCGAGGCCAGCCGTCAAAAGGTTCCCTTTGGAATTGCCCAGATCGGAAAGGCTTTCCGGAATGAAATCACGCCCGGGAACTTTATATTCCGCACCCGGGAATTTGAACAGATGGAAATGCAGTACTTCGTAAAGCCCGGCAGCGATGAAGAATGGTTCGGATTCTGGAAGGAACAGCGGATTGACTGGTATAATCGCCTGGGAATTAAAAAAGAGAAGTTACGGTTCCACGAGCATTCCGAGAAGGAACTGGCGCATTATGCCAAAGCTGCTTTCGATATAGAATATGAATTTCCCTTCGGATGGAGTGAAATCGAGGGAATTCATAATCGCACCGATTTCGACCTCTCACGTCACCAGGAGTATGCCAGCAAAGATTTGCGATATTACGATCAGGAAGCCAACGAAAAATATATTCCCTATATCATCGAAACCTCTACCGGGGTGGATCGCCTGATGCTTACCGTGCTGGTGGATGCCTATGATGAAGAACCGGAACGGGTGGTACTACGTCTGAAACCGCAGCTTGCACCCGTCAAGGCAGCGGTATTTGCCCTGGTAAACAAGGAAGGTATGCCGGAAGTGGCGACCCGGCTTTTCGAGAACCTGCGCAAGGATTTCAAGGTGTTTTACGATGCAGCCGGATCGGTGGGAAGAAGATATCGCCGCCAGGATGAAGCCGGAACACCTTACTGCATCACCATCGATGGACAGACGTTGCAGGATCAGACCGTCACAATCCGGGAACGCGATAACATGGAGCAGATCCGGATTAATCTTGATAAAGTATATCCTTTTCTGAAGGAACATATTACCTGATCCCGTAGTCGGAGATTTCTTACGGTCTGGAGTGTAACAGTCTATAAGTTTACTAATCCACCCTATTAGAATATTACATCATCAAAATGTTGTCTTTGTCATCTCGACTGACCGGGGAGATCTTATTTCCTTAAAATCGAAAGATAAACCGGTTATTACTTAGATTTACCCCTTTTATTCTCTTCCCGGCAGGGAATTAATGAGATCCAGGAATCAGGGACAAAAGTATACCTCGTCTCCCCGGCAGGGAGTGCCGGGGCCCAGATATCAGGGAGGATCAAATGGACATGAAATTTCTGTTCCTCCAGAACCCCTGGATTCTCCCTAAGGGACCACTTCGTGGCACCACTCCCTGCCTGAAAGACAAGTCAAGTGAGTTTACCATATACGATAGTAGACAAAACGGTTTTACCACAGTGATCCGTTTTTTAATAATAAAACATTCTGAATCCATGGCAACATGTTGTCTCCCCGGCAGGGAGTGCCGGGGCCCAGATATCAGGGAGGATCAAATGGACATGAAAT
>CP070707.1:289581-298684 GCA_020350205.1 bacterium | reverse complement strand
AAAATGCTAATATTAATAATGTGTGGAGGGAAATTCAAATGAAATGTTTCAGAACTTATCATTAATTGCCAAAAATTGAAAGATCACATCAGTGATGTTTTTAAAAAAAATCTGCAAAAAAGTTGTAAAACATCTGCAATTGAAATATAGTGGTCAGGAATAAATTCACCTGAATTCTGGCACTCATTAAACAAAAATTTTTAAACCGTATCCCGATTTGAATAGTCTAATTTTACTTTCGATACCCTGATATCAGTGTATTTTAACGTGCTTCACGGAAGCAGGTACATCTATGGATAGTCCGTAAAGAGTAAAATGCCATTAACAGGGGAACTCAAACTATGCCGACCATGGATGAGTGTACAAGATGGAAGAACTTCCTTAATATCCAGCAGTTTAATCGATCTTGAGTAACCCAATAATAAACAAGACATCCTTTTGAAGGTTTGAATGCTTTTAAAAAACCGGGAATCCATAAAATTATAATGATTTGCTGTTTACAGATATTTTCTGTTAAAAGAGGGGCCTTCTTTATCAATCAGTTTTTCGGGGAAGATTTTCATATGTTTCTGTTTTTGAAATTTTAAGACTCCATCCCGGTAACGGTTAGGAAAGTCTTTACCCGGTCCAGATTGGGAATTGCACCCTGGCAGAGTCAGTGAGTAATTATCAGAATCAATAACGACCTGGCTCTAACCCCCTATTTTCGGTCCCTGCTGCCCCATTTTACCTACCTGAAGTACATCTTTGCTAAACCTGTTTATTAATTAGAGCGAATGCATTCTATTCAAAACCGATAATGGAGGGACGGGTGGATTCAATTGGTATAAACAGGGATGGATCGCGCGTATCAATATCTACTTTCCATTCACCAAATCGATCCGGGGTGCGCGTAAAATAACCGATCCGGATTTGTACTGTTTTCAATACCAAACTTTCATTGCGAATCCGGCAGCCCACGCCAAATGACCCATAAAAATTATCCTGGTGAAAAAGAAGGGCGCGATCACTTAGAAAACCCATATCTCCGAAACCATAGAAGGCAAACCGGAATCCATAAAAATTCCAGGGGGCAAAAGTAATGGACTCCGCATTGATGATAAAGCGATTAACACCCTGAAACTGACTCCCATCCAGACCCCGGATTTGATCACTCAAACTGATATACTCCCCTTGCAAACGATTCAATCCATAGGTCCAGTCAGCATATACAATCTGACGGAAACGAAACCGTTTAAGCGGCGTAAGGGGTGAAAAATAAAACATTCGTGCTTTGAATATTCCCTCAATCAGTTTCCGGTCTTTCCAAAAATTTCCAAATCGGATAGAATTTCCTAAATAACCAAAATTCTCCCATAACTTTGCCCAGGCAATTTCAACACTCGTGTAGGATTTGTAGGCAAATTCCTCCGTTTCGTAACCTCCGGTAAGTTGTAATCTGAATCCGATTGGAATGTCTTCGGTTTTTCCAAATGCCAGAATCATACTGCTTTTAAAAAAATGGATCTCACGAAAAGAAAGGCTGGCAAGCAGCAAAAGATTATCCTGATAAAAAAGATTACTATCGGGCTCTACCACCGGGCGGCGTCTGAAATTATCATTACGCACCCTTCCGGATAGGATGATATTCCTCCTACTGAATTCTTCACCAATCTGAAATGATCTTCCCAGCCAGATATCCTCGTAATCTGCACTGTAAGAATTTTCCACCAGAGTATCATTGGAGAATTCCTCCCGAGAAGTGATGAAATATCCCAGATCCATAGCACCGGCATAACGGATTTGAGGGGTAAAGAAAAATCTTTCGAATAAGATCCGGGTGAAGGTCCCTTCAAAACTATTTTCGTAGTTAAGAAGTCCGGAGACAAAAGTCCCTCTGATGTTGGTCATGGCATACTTCCCCTCATGCCCAAATTTGGGTTGCTCCCGTTGATCATAATGCAGCGTATAGCGCAATTCGGTACCATATCCCAGAAAATTACGGTCAAAGAATGCCACCCGGGCACGATTCACGTCCAGCACCGATGGAGAAATTCCAAGTGAAAAGAGGTCTTTGGTAATGACAATAATATCGACGACATCATCGTCTTCCTCCCGGATGACAACTTTTAATTTTGCATCTTCAATAAAAGGAAGTTCCCGCAAAATTCTCTCATTATCCGACAATAGATAGGGATCAACCGTTTCTCCTTCATGAAAAAGTAAATTATTTTTAATAACCCCATCTCTAGTGCTGTAGTGCAGTGTGTTGAGTAAATCTGAAAATGAGGTTTCCACAATTTCCAGGGTATCGTAAACTGATCCGGCCAACACCCGTACTTTTTTTAAGCGAATTTTTCCGATGATTTTACCTTTGAACTCCATAAACTCAGATTCACTCTGTTGAAAATCAATACTATCTGCCATTTCAAATGGATTTGAAACAACCAGTGAACGATAAAGGAGATTGGTTAATTTGTTATTCCGGGTTTTTCTTCCCAGAGAATCATAGAAAGAATTGCTCTTCAGATGAGTCGCATCCCTTATCTGATAAGGGATGTCATCGGGGATTCGGATAATCGTATCTTTTCTGGCAGTAATCAGGGTATCCGGTAAGATCAATACATTACCCTGTTTGACAAATACCAGATGATATTGCTGGGCCAGGGAGATACCGGTCAGGAGAAATAGCATCATCAGGAAAAAAAATTTATTGTTAATCTTCACAGTATTCATAAGTTAGGACTATTTATTTTTCCTCGTATCGGCATCAGATACTACTATTTTCGGTCAATTGAGAATATAGTGCGGTTAAAAAGCTTCTTCAATGGCAAAATAGAGGCCAGCAGACTCTTTCCCAAATCCAATATCCATCCGGACATTCAATTTTTCTCTAACATCCAGCACGAAGCGAATGCCTATTCCTACAGAATATTTGAGGTCTGGCAACCGTAGATTGGAAAGAGAGTTAGTCACGTCGCCGACACCAGCGAATCCGACCAATCCCAGACGCCACCAAACTATCGTACGATATTCAGCCTGTGCCATCAAATACTGTTTATCACGGTATCGCCCCAGGAAATAGCCACGCATGGTATTCTGCCCCCCCAGACCAGGGAGTTCATAAAACGGGATCATGCCGCTAGTGAAATTGCCATAGAACTGGAAGGCTAATATATGGTTCGTTGCCAGAGTTGTAAAATGTCGGTAATTCGCCAAATAACGCTGAAAATTGAAGTCCCCTCCAAACATTTCTTCAAAAAAGACAGCCTGCAACTCCAGGAAACCACCCCGTCCGGGATAAAAAATATTATCCCGACTATCATATGAAAAAGCAGCTCCTAAACCGGAATTCATGCCGCCTTCCGTTCCGGGAATATTTCCCGCCAGGAGGTAAGGATTTTCTTTTTTATCCTTGATGACCGATTTACTCAGCTCAAATATGGCACCGCCTTTTATATTTCCATATAGCCGCGTTTGAGAGTTCAGCTGAAACCCATAGGCCATACGGGTATAATCGACCGTCTCTATATCCGGTGTGGTATTCCCGATCCCCCAGAATTTGTCGTAAAAATTTCCAAAATTTGCATCCAGATATATACGATAAGTATTTTGCATCAAATAAAATTCTGGCCTTAAAACAACATAATATTGCCTGCGGGTGGAATAATATCCGGAGAGGGTGAGTTTTGAGGGTTTGACCAGGGTATCTGCCGAAGTTCGAAAATATGAAATGGCAGCTGCCCCAAAGGCAAGATGGGTTTCGGGGGTATAAAAAAGATAGGGATATACATGAATTTTGGAATTTCCGGTTTCCGTTGAATCCGGATTCTCCGACTGAGCAGCATGAAACAGGAGTAAGATTCCAAGGTAAATCAGAGGAAGATAGCTATTCGAATTTTTCACAACACAATCCAATTTAGTATGGTGTCACATATGGTAAAAAATATGGCTGTAAAAATATATCTACAAGTTCTGAATTAAAACATGAAAGATAAAATATTCATCAGAATTAATAGCCAATATCTGACTATTAAATAAGTTGTAATCATACATGATACCATGTAATTTGTGAGAAAAGATCGGATATGACCACGAAGAAACCTGCAAATGAATCTCAAACACCAGCCAACTCCAAGAAGCACAGAGGCATTCTTTACCTGACATTGTTTTCCCTGATAAGTCTGGTGCTCATTGTCACGATCGTGATATGGAAAATCCAGAGTGACATCGATGAAGTGTATTCTCCGTCAAAAAACCGCGAGGGGAAAAAACAAAGTTCACCTTCTACCAAAGACCTGCTCGGGCAATGGCGTAGAACGGACGGTGGCTATGTAATAGAAATCCGGACAATAGATACCCAGGGTAGGTTGGATGTTTCTTATTATAACCCCAATCCCATCAACGTTTCTCAGGCCGAAGTCAAGGATCGGGGAGAAATGCTGGGAATTTTCCTGGAACTATGGGACGAGGGTTATCCCGGCTCAACCTATGAATTGACCTATGACTCAGCACAGGATCTTCTTTATGGTACCTATTATACCCCCGTCGCCGGACAATCTTTTGAAGTCATGTTTGTTCGTATCTCTTCCCGGTAGTCGGAATTTCTACTCAGAGGGGAAAACTTTTTTAAAATCATTTTTCATACTGACTACCGTCCAGCCCCGAGCTTTCGCTTCGGCCAATCCTTTGTCCAGATGGCCGACAGAACTGTTCCGGTCATAGGCCCATTCACGGGCAGCATCATCGTGATGTAATAACAAGCATAAGGAAAGTCCATCACCATCAGCCGCATATTGCAGCATCTGAATATCCCCATCGGAATTCCCAAAGGCCAGAATAGGCCGGCGACCGATAAAACGATGCAGGTTTACCGGTTTTCCTTCCTTATCATCGATAGGGGGAACAATCATGGGAAACCGTTTTAGATAAGACTTCCCTTCCTCCGAGATAAAATCAGCCTGAATCGCAGTACCAATAACATGCTCCTTGGGAATACTGTAAACCTCCTCCGAAAATGCCCGAATAAAATCGATACCTCCTCCACTGACGATAAATACTTTAAAGTCATTGTCCCTCAAATAATCAAGCAATTCTAGCATGGGCTGGTACACAAGTTCGGTAAAAAGGACATCCTTTTCGGGATGTTTCGCCGTGGTGATGAATGCTCTGGTAGTTGCTTCAAATTCTTCCTGCGTCATTCCGGAATGACTGGCCAGTGCCAAATTGAGCAGATCAGACACCTGAAACGTTTTCATGGTTTCCCGGTCATCCTCCAGGACGGCTTTAAATGGTTGTTGCTCAGGCCACTCCGGGTGATTTTTCGCCTGATCTTTTACCTGCTGAAGCAGAAAATAGAGTTGGAAATAGATCGGTTTCTCAGCCCACAGGGTTCCATCATTGTCGAAGGTGGCTACCCGGTCTGCCGGATCCACATAATTCGGGTTATTTTTATCTGTTACTTCTTTTACAAATTCTATAATGGCCTGCTTCGCCGCCCCATCATTCCAGGCAGACAGGTTGTCCCCCATCTCACCCTCAATCCTGACCTCACACCCTGCCAGAATGAGAGCTATAATTCCGATTGTCACGAATGTTAGAAAAATGGATTTAGCGATTCTCGTTTTTGTTCGCATGGTCTTTTCTCCAAATTATTTAAGTGAAAATTTAATTCAAAGCCTGCATGAGTATAATATAAATTTTTTTGCATCAATCCCAGGCTTCATCAAATGAAAAGCTATCATCATTTTAAACTGAAAAGAACAGGATTTAGGGTTTAGTGAGAAAATTGATACATATTTAAAGGTGATAACTTATCATCTGATATTGGTCATGTCTAAACACTTGATCCCTGAACTCTTGAATCCTTTACACTACGACACCTGTTTTATGCGATACTGCAAATGAAGAGCATAACAGAGCTTTCAACCGTCGGAAATTCGTATTCCATTACTCTTCATCATTCAATATTCATTATTCATCATCAACCAGATCCCAAGCCCTTACTTCTTAATCCTCTCTTTATCTCACTCTTCTGCGTGCTATGAGTGGTTTTTCAAAGGCCCCCAGATGCAGAAAGACACCCTTTCCTCCCTGACCCCAACCGAAATCAACCCGGGCCATACCAAAGATAGGGAGCAGAAAACGTATACCAAAACCGCCACCGGCAATAAAATTCTGATCTTTAAACTCTGCAGCGTCGCTCCAAACAATTCCTGCATCCCCAAAAACTGCTAACTGTAATCCTCCCCGGTAATCAATTCCGAAAGGTAACTGCAGCAAACTGGGACGAACCACTGTCACCCGATACTCGGCGGTATTAATGAATTGATTAATTCCTTTGCGGGACGCAAATTCCCAACCGCGGATGGTGTTGGTCCCCCCCAGACCAAATTGCTGCCAGGGTGCGATCTCTTTTCCGATTTCTCCGGTGCGCAGTGTCAGAAGGGAAAACAAAGCCAGGGTATGTCTATTCCAAAAGGGAATAGGTTGATAACGCCGAATATCAATATCCAATTGATTAAAATCACTTGAATTTTCAAAGAAGCGAATTTCCCTTGTATAGGCGATTTCGTTCCACCAGCCCCGTTGGGTATCACTGAAGGAATCCCGACTATCAAAACCCAGGTAAACACCCACCCGGGAAACTTTATCACTGTTATCAGGAGAAAGGGTAACACTATCGCGGTCGCTGCGGACACGCAGGAATTCCAGACTCCCGCCAATCCGGCCTTTTCGTCCCAGGTAGCTGCCGATTCTTAAATAAAACTCATCCGCGGATTCATTAAAATCACCGATGAGATTATCCCGTTCGCGATGGTAATATTCCAGTTTGTAACCCAGATGATTCCCGGTAATCCATGGATTTTCCAACCAAACCTCCACTTCCGTTTCCCCCCCAGCAACAACCCGACCAGCAAAGAAAATATCTTTCCCAAGAAGATTGGGTGATTTGAGACCTCCACCAGCGGAGATACCATTCTCATCGCTAATTTTGAAACTAATTGAAGGCAAAATAGGAAAAGTTTCAACGAACCGGTAAATGACGATGACACTGTCCTGGTCAAGTTGAGTGTTAATATCAATCTTACTGAACACATCCAGCAGCTCAATGCGCTGATATTCCTGATCTAAGTTTTCTTTCAAGCAGGGTTCGCCGACGCGTGATATCAATTCTCGGGTAACAATATATTCTTTGGTTCTTTTCAGACCTTCAAACCTGATCTCTTTAATTATTTTTCCTTCATAATCAGATTGGGCACAAAGGTGAAATGCCAAGGATGGCAATAATAAAATGACTCCCATGCAGATGATGAAATTAGATTTCCTCGGCATAAAAATTCTCCTGTTATTTAAATTATCCTTTAATGAAAAAAATATTGCATGTTGATCGTGGTAAGTCCGGCTTTCAGACTCTTCCCGGTCGACTCCAGGGGAATTACATCTAAAGAGGTTTCTATTCCAATAATAAAATTAGTTTCGGTGTTGTAGCCGATCTTTAAAAAGAAAGACTGAGTATTTTTCTTGGTCAGATCACCCGTTCGGGGCAGTGAAGAAAAAACCGACCCCAGAGCTACACCAAAGGGTAATACTGTGCGAGTACTTAAATCAAAGTCCAGTACCCCCCCAAATCGATAAAAGAGCTTGCCATAATTACGTTCTACTGCAGACTGTCCGAAATTCAATTCCCCCAAAAGATAGGTTCCAAAGAAATCATTCATGGCCCAGGCATAACGCAGACCCGAATTTGCCCGAAGTGATGGAATATTTCTGACCAATTTATTGTTAGAAGAAAAATCACCCTCAATAATTCCGTTAACAAAGTCCAGTATATTTACAATAGTTGAGCTGGTATTGGTCAGACCCAAAGACCCGGATAACTGGGTTTTTCTGGTCTGGTGAAGCTTAAATAACCAGCCCAAGTCAAATCCACTGATTGCCGTAATTCCCTGGGATATGAGCGCTTCGGTACCTGAACCCAGACGGCCTAAAACCAGAAGCCTTGCCCAGACCCCCAACCAGTCTTTTACCCGATGCTGATATTCAAAATCCAGGGTCAGAAACAGTATATCCCCCCGAAGAGCCAACAGTTCCTCACCATCAATAACAACCAACGGTATCTCGACATCCAACGCTTTACCCATTCCCAGAGAATTGCGAACGGAGGTTTTCAGAAAGGGATCTTTAACAAAATTATTGGTCATAAATTGATGTGTATCCAGGTAGGGTACTTCTAATTCATTATCCGCAGTTTGGGAATAAATGTCCTGGGTAAATAAGATAATACAAAGTAATAAATAAAAAGTAAATTTATGCAATTTATTGCCCTTCATCTTATTCTTTAATCCTTGGATCATACTTATTCTCTTTTTAGTAAATCCTTGTGAGGTTTGCATGATGAATCCGCTTTTCCTCAGGTAAAAATTAACCTACTTAGACTTCCTCAGGGGAAGCGAGACACTGCTGAACAACTGAAATCCACTGGTCCGTATGATAAAATCCAGCGGTGACGCCTCCCCTTCCGTTGGTTCGTTAAGATTCAAAAGTCCCTGAATGTAGCGCAGTTCAAAAGCCAGCATAAATTGATTTACCGGCAATCGGACACCAAATCCAAAATTAACCACCACATCTACCGATTTCAGCCGGTCCAGCACGTTTTCCTTTTCGGAGCCATCCAGCGTTTCGATGGAGGCAATAGTTGGAAATCCTACATCGAATCCGCTGATCAAATAAGTTTTCTGGTTATTCCCATATACTTTGACCATCAGGGGTAGAGTGAGATAGTTTATCTTAAATTTCAGGCTGTCCACTGGATCTCGCTCATCTTTAATTTTATAAGCAATTTTCGATCCTCTCTGTAAATACATGGGTTGAATCCCAACATGAACATATTGACTTATTTTTATCTCCAGAATACCTCCGATTCCAATTCCGGTTAAGGTAGTATAAGTGGCATTATTGGGTTTATCACCACTTAAACCGGATCGGCTAAAACCCCCGATTAAACCGATTTCAAATTGGGCAAGTCCTGCTTGATACAGCAGAATAATGGCAGAAAACGCGAGATACAATTTTAATGTTTTCATTTTTGCAAATCCTATTCTGGATAATTTCTCCCCTCTTA
>CP070707.1:279978-289481 GCA_020350205.1 bacterium | reverse complement strand
GGTCTCGATCCCGCTGGCTGTAGGAAGAAGCCTGAACCTTTTCCCGCATAACCCCGATAACCAGAAATGGAATTTCGTCGATATAGACATATTTCCCGATCGCATCTTCTTTTTCACCAAACAACAGATCCCTTAACCGGTTTCCCAGAAATACGACGCGTCTTTTATGGGCTAAATCCAGCTCATTTAACCAGCGTCCTCCCTCTTCCGGCCAGATGTTGCGAATAGGTCCGTATTCCGGAATAATACCGGTAACATTGGGCCGATTGACAGTCTCTCCCACCCGTATTGCCGACCCCCATTTGTGAAATTCCGGGCTGATATGGACAATTTCCTTCACCTCATTGCGGATCATTTCAATATCATCCGGGGTCAGACGGATCTGGCGGTCGCGCCCGTAACCCTCAAACGGAAGACTGGTCTGGCCCGGCCAGCAAATAGCAATACCCTCACCAATCCCATGCATGTTTTTGCTGAGTTGCTTGTTGACTCCCACCCCGAAAGAAAGTAGCAGGATTACAGTCAGTGTTCCCCAGATGATCCCGAACATGGTCATGGCGGTGCGTGCCTTGTATTGACGCAGATACCGGAAAATTTCTCTCAAGTCATCAAAAATTTTTCTCATGCAACCTGCCCAT
Source organism: bacterium (assembly GCA_020350205.1). GTDB lineage: Bacteria > Calditrichota > Calditrichia > RBG-13-44-9 > RBG-13-44-9 > RQOF01. The sequence continues at coordinate 288,843 of CP070707.1, read as the reverse complement.
TAAACCTAACCAAATGCTACTCCTATACACGTTAAGCCCTCTGCTCTCTGTTTTCAAAAATCAGCTTCCTGTTCATTTGGTTTTTGGTTGTTCCTTGTTCGGTGTTCAATATTCATCTTCTTTAATTTCTAAATCCTAACCGCCAAATCCTAAACCCTGGCTTTTTCCTTTACTCTGCTCGCATTCTTCTAGGTAATTTCCTTCACCTTCTTTTCCAGAACTTTCTCACCTTCACTGAGTCCTTCTAACACTTCGATATTTATGGCGTCACTCAGACCGGTTTTGATAAAACGTTCCTGCGAACCTTCCTCGCTAACCGGAACCTGCACAAAGGCGGAGTCGTTTCGGAAAGTAACCACTCGTTCCGGGATCGACAGGACACTGTCCCTCTTTGCAATAATGATATTGGCATTGGCTGAAAAACCGGCCCGCAGCACAGCATCTCCTATTTTATCAATCTTGATTTCCACCGGAAATACCGTGGTGTTATCTTCCTTCTTGGCTTTCAGTGAAATCAGGGTGACATGACCGACGATCTCAGCTGCCGGAAGAGCCCCAATCTGCAGCTCGCAGCTCAATCCTTCCTTTATCTTACCCACATCAATTTCATCCACCGTCCCCTTGAAGATCAGGTCCTTCATGTCCGCCATGCGCATCAGTGGGGTTCCTGGCTGATAGGAAGTCAACGGCACCACCGGATCTCCCAGATTAACGCTTTTTTCCAGAATGAATCCGGTCAGAGGAGATTTCACCACCGTCTCAATATTGGTATCAGCGATTCGAACCTTTCCTTTTTCAATCAGATCCAAACGCTCCTGCGCAATCTGATGACGAAGTTTGGCTTCATCGTATTGCTGTTCCAAAACTTCATACTCCTGATCCGAAATCAGTCCCTTGGCCTGAAGTTGCTTATTCCGTTGCATGTCCTTCTTCAACGTTTCCATTTCAATGGTGGCCATTTCCACTTCCCGCTTGGTCTGGGCCAGTTCCATGGGGGTGGGATCCGGTTTTACTTCCACCAGCGGGTCGCCCGCCTTTACAAAATCTCCCACATTAGCGTACAACTTGCCAACTACTCCAGATACTTTAGACTTTACGTCGATCTCCACCACCGGCTCGATGGAACCGATTGCGAGAGCTTTGTCCACAATGTTCATCTTTTTGACTTCTACGGTAGCCCGACCATTTTTACTGCCATTGGAGTTCGATGACATGGAGATTGCGGCAATGAAAACGAGAACGATTACCACCACAAAAATAATGATCCACTTTTTTTTCGATTTTTTTGACATCTATTTTTGTCCTCCTGCTGGTTTCCGGAACGCTTTAAAGACTTTCTATAATTTGCGTCACAGTAACAAAATACGACTGCCCCCTGCGGAATGTTACATTGAACTATTTCTTCTAATTACTTCGATTTCTTTAATCTCCCTGAAACCATACTTTTTCACCGTTTTATTTCAAGGCCAGTGGACGCTTTTGCCCTTCACTAAAGCTGTAAAAAATTCTTTTCTTATTTTTCTCTTCGGCAGGGGATCCAGGCCTCAGAGTCGACGGGTTCGGAAGTCTATTTTAATAGAAAAACCAAAACTTTTTTAACCTCCACAAGAAATAAACTCGATTTTTCCCAATTGCCGCTTTATATTGATAAATTATATCAATTAACATCATGCTTTGAAAGTTCAGGCAGGGTTTTATGGTCAGATTCTGTTTTCGCACCTTTATCGTTCCCCTTTTATTATCACTCTTTTACCTGGTGCAAAATCTCCCGGCACAACAAAATCCACTCTCAGACCATCCATATGACTCCGGCCTGCCACTGATTAAAAATTTTTCACCCAAAGAGTATGGAGAACATTCCCAGAACTGGGCTGTTGTTCAGGATTCCCGGGGGGTGATCTATTTCGGAAATGGCCATGGTATTCTGGAATATGATGGCGTTTCCTGGCGTCTTATCGAAACCACCAAAGGAACCCGGGTACGTTCCCTGGCCCGGGACCAAAACGGCCGAATCTACGTTGGGGCCTCCGGGGATTTCGGTTATCTGGCACCTGACCCCCTGGGCCGAATGCGATACATTTCCTTACGGGATTCCATAAGATTTGAAGATCGAGATTTTACCGAGGTATGGCGAACCCATACAACTTCCCAGGGCGTTTATTACCAGACCTTTAATAAATTATTTCGCTGGAAGAACAACCGGATAAAAGTCTGGAGTACGGATTCCGAATTCTTTCTTTCGGCTGTAGTCGACGACACGCTTTACCTGGAGCACCGTCAGAAAGGATTGCTGAAACTGAAAGGGGATTCTCTGGAACTCATTCCTGCCAGCACTTCCTTCATACCCCTACGCCTGATGACTATCCTCCCCCTCACCAAAGACAGCCTCCTGTTATGCACCAACCGGCAGGAATTGTTGTTACTGCACCGGGGTCAGATGAAACCTTTCCCCAATGAATGTCAAGAATTTCTCCGTCAAAACTTTCTTTCCGCGGCCGCAATCCTCCCGGACGGCAGCATCGCTCTCGGAACCTATAAGGGGGGAATTGCGTTGATGGACCGCGATGGAAAATGGCTGAACACCTTTGACGCCGCTTCCGGTCTGCTGGAAAATGATGTTAAATATCTGTACCTAGATGCCGGTGGCATCCTGTGGGCGGCATTGAATTATGGCCTGTCCCAGCTGAATATCTCCTCCCCATTTTCCTATTTTACGGAAAATCAGGGTATTCTGGGACTGGTCTCCTCCCTGGTCAGGCATCGTGGGACCCTGTATGCGGCCACCAGTCAGGGAATCTTTTACCTTTCCTCAACACCGGGTCAAATAAATGCTGCTCCCCGCTTCCGGAATGTGCAGGGAATTGACCTGGAAGCATTTTCGTTCTTCTCCACACCTCATAATTTGCTCGCTGCTACCAATACCGGACTTTATGAGATTAAAAACTTCCGGGCTTATCCGGTAACCGGATTAAATGACCCCATCTTTTGCCTTTACCGTTCCGGAATTGATACCACCACCCTTTATGCCGGTCTGGCAAATGGTCTGGCTGTATACCGCTATCGTCAAAAACGCTGGGAATTTGAATCACGAATTCAGGCCATAACAGAGGAAATTCGCAGTATCACTGAAGGGAAGGATGGAAATTTATGGTTGGGCACGATGCAACAGGGAATATTCAAAGTGGTCATGAAACCGCCAGGTTCCGGGAAACTGCTCAGCATTGAAAAACTCGCACCGAATGTATTTCTGCCTTATGGTCAGGTGATGATTCTGCAGGGAGAGGTGCACCTTCTGACCGACCAGGGGCTCAAATCAATTGATGAAAAAACCGGAATCCTGAAACCCTCACAGACATTGGGTGAGGCACTTTCTAAAAGTGAACGCTGGATATCTCAGATTTTTTATCTTCATCCTGATTACTTGCTGATCCACAATGGCGTCAAAAAAACCGGGGAATACTGGTTGGTTCAAAAAGAAGGCACGCAATATGAACGGGTTGACATGCATTCACTCAGACCTCTCCTGTATTTCGGTACCATTTACAGCAGCTTTAGCGGGCAAAACGGCATCAGCTGGTTTGGGTGCAATACCGGCATTGTCCGGTTCGATCCCACCCGGATAGAAAAACAATCTGACCTCCCCAGACCCCTGATTCGCAGAGTTCTCACGGGGGGGGATTCTACCATCTTCGGTGGCAGCTTATCAACTTCATTACCCCGGGTTGCGCTTCCCTTCCAGCTCAAAGCACTACGTTTCGAGTATGCATTGCCCTCCTTTGAGGAAACTTCCGACAATCAGTATCAATTCTTTCTGGAAGGATTCGATGAAAACTGGTCGGACTGGACTAATGAAACCCGCAAAGATTACACCAACCTCTCCGAGGGGGACTATACTTTCCGCCTCCGGGCCCGGGATGTTACCCGCCGTCTGAGCGGGGAGGACATCTTCAATTTTAAAATTCTGCCTCCCTGGTATCGCAGCTGGTGGGCATACGTCATCTATTTATTTATTTTTATGATCACCCTGTTTACCATTGACCGCGTGCAACGGGATCGGCTGATCAAACGGGAACAGCAGCGGGCACGCATTCGGGAAGCTGAGATTATTCATGATAAGAACCAGGAACTTCAGCAGATAAATGTTAAATTGGAAACCCTGTTAAAATCATTACAGCTATCCCAATCCGAACTTCTCGAATCCGAGTCCCGTTTCAGGGCCGTGGCCGAATCCGCCAGTGATGCCATCATAACGGCAGATCAGAAAGGCGTTATTCTTTTCTGGAACAGTATGGCAGAAACTATCTTTGGTTATACTCCGGAAGAAATCGTGGGTCAGCCGTTAACCGTCCTGATGCCGGAACGACATCGTACCGGACATCGCCAGGGAATGAACCGCCTCATTAAAACAGGAGAAACCCGGATTTCCGGCAAGGTGGTGGAAATAGAAGCTATCCGAAAATCAGGAGAAGAATTTCCTATAGAACTCACTGTTTCTCACTGGAAAACGGCGGAAGGGACCTTTGTAACCGGAATAATTCGTGACATCACCAAACGGAAACGCCAGCAGGAAGAACTTACAAGGGCTACTGCCCGCCTGGAGGAGGCATATCAACATAAATCCGAAGAACTTGAAAAAGCCCGCCTGTTACAGTTATCCATGCTTCCCACGCAACTCCCCCAGTTGCCACACCTGGAAATCGATGCCTATATGAAAACAGCCACCGAGGTGGGAGGGGATTACTATGATGTCCATTTGGATGAAACAAAAAACCTCACCCTGGTAATCGGAGATGCCACCGGGCACGGTCTGGAGGCCGGTATGCTGGTGACTGCGACCAAAAGTCTGTTCTTAAAACTGGCTGAAGAAGCAGATATTGTTAGTCTGATGCAGAACATGAATGAAGCCCTGAAAAAACTCAAACTTAAAAAACTCTACATGGCATTTCAGGTTGTTCGAATTCACGCTTATACACTTGAGGTCAGTACCGCCGGAATGCCTCCCCTGTTTATCTATAATAAACAAAAAAACACCATTGATGAAATCCTGCTAAAAGCTCTTCCGCTGGGCGGTTTTTCCGGGGTAATTTACGAAAAAAAAACATACTCACTTTCCCCCGGAGACGTGGTTCTGCTGTTCAGTGACGGTTTTCCGGAAAGATTCAATGAAAGGGGAGAGATGCTCGGATATCAGCGGGTTAAAGCGGTATTACAGGAGACCGCACATACATCTCCCGCAGAAATCATTGAGCACCTGATACAAGAGGGGGAAGCCTGGGCCGGAGAACAGGCACAGCATGACGATGAAACTTTCGTTGTTCTTAAGGTAAAGTAACTTTTTTATCGGTAACATGTAAATATCATAGTTCAACTTTCGGTGGCTGAATTCATAACGGACTCAAGGAGAACTCCATGTCCTCTTCATATAAGTTGATGTGTGTACTGGCTCATCCTGATGATGAGTCTCTGGGAATCGGGGGAACCCTGGCCAAATATGCCCGGCAGGGGGTGGAAACCTACCTGGTGACCGCCACCCGCGGGGAGCGGGGAAGATTCGGTATTAGCGATGAAAAACCCTCGCCAGAGGAGGTCGGGCGGATTCGCCAGGACGAATTACTGGCAGCGGCACATATTCTGGGTATAAAGGAGGTCCACTTTCTGGACTACCTGGATGGGGATCTGGACCAGTCAGATCCCCGGGAAGCGGTTAACCTCATTGCAGAGCATTTCAGCCGAATCAAACCTCAGGTAGTAATCACGTTTGGACCAGAAGGGGGATACGGCCACCCGGATCATATTGCCATTTCCCAGTTTACCACAGCCGCAACGCTTCAGGCTGCCTATGCTTTGAACAAACACAATCCGCACCAGGTATCAAAATTGTATTATATGGCCTGGTCGCAACGCCAATGGAAAGCTTATCAGGCCGCCTTTCGGGATCTGAAAACCACGGTAGACGGAAAGGAAAGGAGAGCTATCCCCTGGCCGGAATGGGCCATCACCACCCGGATCGACAGCCGGGATTACTGGGAAATTACCTGGCAGGCGGTCTCCTGCCACAAAACACAACTGGCTATATTCCCAGATCTGCAGGATCAGTCGGAAACAGACCACCTCGCTATCTGGGGAATCCAGGAGTACTACCGCGCTTTCAGCCTGGTTAATGGGGGACGGAAACGCGAAACCGATCTGTTTGAGGGCGTGCAGCTGTAGAGAACTTTTATGGAAATTACTTCCTGGCTTCTATAGATAATTCTGTCAAAAAGAAAGGAAAAAGATAGATGAAGAAGCAAAATGATGATTTAGAAAATAGACGGTCTCCCCTGGAAATGAACGGCGAGCAGTTCCGAAAATCCGGATATCAGCTGGTTGACCAGATTGCCACTTTTCTGGACTCTCTTCCCCGGCGCCCGGTAACCCGGGGAGAGGATCCGGCAGAAATTCGGTCATTATTAAACAACTCGCCGGTTCCTGAAAAGGGTTTGCCGGTTGAGCAATTACTGCAGGAAAGCGCTGATTTACTTTTCGAACATTCCCTGTTCAACGGACACCCCCGCTTTCTGGGGTATATTACTTCTTCCGCGGCCCCCATCGGTGCCCTGGGTGATCTGCTGGCCGCCGCCGTCAATCCTAATGTCGGAGGCTGGGCACTCTCTCCCGTGGCCAGCGAGATCGAATTACAGACCATCCGCTGGATCGCCCAGTTACTGGGTTATCCGGAAGACTGTGGCGGTATACTGGTAAGTGGTGGAAACATGGCCAATTTTGTGGGATTCCTGGCCGGCCGCCGGTCCCAGTTAAACTGGGATGTGCGGACTCAGGGACTGCAAAAAGCACAGGTTCCCCTAACGGTTTACGTCTCCCGCGAGACTCATACCTGGATTCAGAAAGCCGCCGATCTGTTTGGCCTGGGGACGGAGGCCATTCGCTGGATCTCCACCGATACCCAAATGCGTATGGATGTGGAGGAATTAAATCGGAAGATACGGGTTGACCGCAAACAGGGTTTTTTTCCGTTGATGGTGGTGGGGGCAGCCGGTACAGTCGGTACGGGAGCGGTAGATCCGCTGCAGGATCTGGCAGCAATTTGCGAAGAGAACAACCTCTGGTTTCATGTGGACGGGGCCTACGGGGCGCCCGCGGCTCTGTTGCCTGAATCCTCGGCGGATCTGAAGGCACTTGCGCTGGCGGATTCAGTCGCTGTCGATCCCCATAAATGGCTCTATGCACCCCTGGAAGCCGGATGTACCCTGGTAAAAAATCCCCGCCATTTGATTGACGCCTTCAGCTTCCATCCCGAATATTACAACTTTGATCCTTCCCAGGCAGACAGTGCCGTTAACTTCTATGAATTCGGTATGCAGAATTCCCGGGGATTCCGGGCTCTCAAAGTCTGGCTGGCTATCCGCCAGATCGGTCGTCAGGGATATACCAAGCTCATCCGTGAAGACATCGCCCTGGCTGAAGCTTTATTCGAAGAAGTCAACAAACATAAGGAACTCCAGGCATTTACCTGCAATTTGAGTATCACCACTTTTCGTTATATCCCACCAGATCTTACCTTGAACGGGAACAATGAAACCGAAACCTATCTGGACACCTTGAACCGGGAGTTGCTTAACCGGCTGCAGGCTGGCGGTGAAACTTTCATTTCCAACGCGATTATAGATGATATCTTTGTGCTGCGTGCCTGCGTGGTTAATTTCAGAACCACCCTGTCCGATATCAGGGCCGTTCCGGAAATTGTGATACGGGTCGGTAAACAGGTGGATGCCGAATTGCGCAAATCGAATGACACCGGAAATTAATTCGGGGCTGATTTATTGGTGATACCCTGCAAGCGTATTTGAAATAAATACAACTGAAATCCATCTAGGATTATATGGGAAAATCTGAAATAAATTCTAACCATTTTAGGATAAATCTGGAATATCAGGAAGCTGCCTACTGGGAAGCATATTTTAAGTCAGCCCCCATGAAAATCAAGAAAGATCTCGGTCTTGGGTACCGGGACCTGGACGGTGCCATGATTACACACGCCTCAAAAATTGATATTCTGGCATTCAACCGTGTGATTGGATGGGGAATGTCTCAACCGGGAAACAAAAAACAAGTAGATGAAATAATTTCCCTATATCAGGATGCGGGAGTCAGACGTTTTTTTGTGCAGGTAAGTCCCTATGCTAAACCCGCAGAACTCTCTCATATTTTGAGGGACCGGGGATTCTATCACTATAATAACTGGGTCAAATTTTACAGACCTGTCGCAGGATTTCCTGTATCTGATTCAACGCTTCGAATCGAACAAATCGACAGAAATAAATCAGATATTTTTTCTAATCTCATCATCACCGCCTTTGAGTGGCCCGATTTTCTAAAACCCATGATTGCCGCACCGGTTGGAACACCGGGCTGGAAGCATTACCTGGCGTATGATGAGGAAATACCCATCGCCTGTGGCGCAATGTTTATCCGGAATACCTCTGCCACGTTGGCATTAGCCGCTACAGCGCCCCAATTTCAGGGACGGGGAGGTCAATCGGTCCTGATTTCCCGGCGTTTTCAGGATGCTGCCCGGGCAGGGTGCCGCTGGATGTTTACAGAAACGGCCCAGGAAACGGCTGAACGGCCAGTCGCATCTTACCGTAACATGATCCGACATGGTTTTTCTGTTGCATATTTACGCCCCAATTATCTGTTTGAATTGTAGTTAATACGTTATCCTGATTTTCGGTCTCGCTCGAGGCAGGATTTTCATGATCTAAAAATGACTGGAAAGGAATGATGATGAAATTCAAAATGAGTTCCAATATGGCGGTTCGATCCAAAAATTACCGGAAAGCGATTGATTTTTACACCCGGGTACTG
>CP070707.1:270311-279878 GCA_020350205.1 bacterium | reverse complement strand
CAAACTTAGATTTGGCATTCGATAATATTACTATCGAGGGTGAACAGGAACAGCTCAAACTTATCCAATCCAACTACGAATCTTATAAAAATTTATGGGAAAAACCAATTGTAGATACAGAGAGAGAAGGTAATCTGGACTGGTATTTTACACAAGTTCATCAATCATTCCTGGAAGTGAAAAAATCCCTAAATGAACTGATAAATCTGAACGATCACATCATGTATAAAACGGCCTCGGATTTAAAAAGCCGTTCCAACCGTGCGATTATGCCCGGAATAATTGCCATGTTATCTGCCCTGGTTTTCACCTTCATCTTCACCTACCTGGTTAACTATTTCATCATAAGTCCCATTATTAGAATTACTGACCGGATCAATAAATTCAAGGAAAAGCGAGCGCCGTTTGATGTCAGGATTGAGACACATGACGAAATATCTGAGCTGGCAGATGCGATTGCCCATTTATGTGTTTCGGTAGAAGCCGGGGAACTAAAACCATGAGATTCTATATTGTTTTAAGGTATGTCGCTTTTGCTTTATTACTTAATTCCATATTCATGGGGATTTCCTGCCTGATCTCTTTTTTCAATTCAGATCCGGCATTCATGCCATTATTCTACAGCACCATGGTGACGGCCCTGTTTGGATTTTTCCCTTTAATATTTGTTCCGCCTACCTCGGAGATTTCCAATAAAGAGGGGCTCTCCATCGTCGTGTTGAGCTGGTTTTTATCCTGTCTTGCCGGTTCGTTGCCATACATTTTATTTGGGGGGCCATTTACTTTCACTAACGCCTGGTTCGAGAGTGTCTCGGGTTTTACAACCACGGGCTCTACGATACTGGTTAATATAGAAGAGCTGCCGTTAAGTTTACTTTTCTGGCGTGCTTCAACTCATTGGATCGGGGGAATTGGTATCATCATATTTGTGTTGGCCGTCTTGCCCTTTTTGGGTTTGGCGGATGTGGTCCTGTTCCGCAGTGAAATTTCCACCATGGTGAGGGAAAATTTCCATCACCGGGCCAGAAAAGCGATTCGAATTTTAGCGGGAGTCTATGTCGGTTTAACTCTATCAGAAGCCATCATTCTGTGGATTTGTGGTATGAATTTGTTCGATGCAATTATTCACTCATTTGCAACCATTGCGACTGGTGGTTTTTCCTCCCGTAACGCCAGTATTGCCTTTTACAATAGTCCGCTCATCGAAATGGTTATCATCGTCTTCATGCTCCTATCCGGGATTCATTTTGCTCTGCTGTTTGGTGTAATTTCCGGCAATATTCGCGATTTTTTACGTTCCTCAATTGTTAAATATTACTTTTTGGGTATGCTCATTGGGATAATATTTACAGCAGTTAATATTCATGGCAATAACTTTCAAAATTGGATTGCATCCCTTCGCTATGCAGCTTTCAATGTGATATCAGTCGGGACGTCTACCGGCTTTGCTACTACCGATACGGCCATCTGGCCCTCCCTCTCCCGATTACTCCTCATTTTTTTTGCCTTACAATGTGCCTGTGCCGGGTCAACCTCGGGGGGAATCAAAGTAGATCGGATCGTGTTGCTGGGGAAATCCATTATCAGGCACCTGAATAAATTGATGCATCCGAAGGGGGTTATTCCCATCCGGATTGACCAAAAAGTAATTGAGGAAGAGCTGGTAGAGAAAGCCGTGCAGTTTGTAAGCGTCTATCTACTGGTTGTTTTTATTTCTTCCCTATTGCTAACTTTGCTGGGGGTTGACCTGTTGGAAGCATTTTCCGGAAGTGTGGCCACAATGGGAAATGTGGGACCCGGTTTAGGGGCAATCGGTTCCACCGGGCACTTCAATAATCTCCCAGAACTGGGAAAGTGGGTCCTGTCTCTGACGATGCTGCTGGGACGGTTAGAAATTTATTCTTTCTTTATATTTTTTACACCCGGCCAGTGGAAGAAGACCATTTCATACTAACACTGTAATCTCAGAAACAATATTAAGCTTTGGTAACCAGGCCGATCAGGAATTTATATTGTATCGGCAATACGCCGGAAATGATAACCGTAGATCGCCATTGTCACTGAGAGTGCAAATTTTCGGGGATGCTTCAGAAGAGTGAAAAATATGAGTTTCCAGTAAAATCGTTTTCCATTCTCCCTTACCCCTAAAACCCACAGGGATCTAAACAATGCCAGGATATCATGAAATTTTATTCTTATGGATTTATTTATGGGGGGTCGATACTCCCGTAAAAAAATTTTCATCCGCTCGTAATATTCCTTTTGGGAATAAATGGTTTTAACAATATCCCGGTAGCCTTTAAGGAGCTTTTGAGGATCCATTTTGGGGATAATATTCGTGGTACCATCGGTATTATTTCCGTTGCTTATTTTAAGCAGGCGATTCTCTGATTTTAAGCGTTTAAACAGGCGGGTTCCCGAAGGGGCATTTAATAAACCCACCATCGCAGTGACAATACCACTTTTCTGGATAAATTGAATCATCTGCTCAAAGATATGAGGTGGATCATTATCGAATCCTACAATAAATCCGCCGGAAACCTGCAGACCAAGATTTTGTAATTTTTTAACCGAGGCAACCAGATCACGGTTTAAATTCTGGGACTTTCCACACTCTTTCAGACTCATGGGATTGGTTGTTTCAATTCCAATAAAGGTCATGTGAAATCCGGCTGCAACCATCAGGTTAGCCAGCTCTTCGTCGTCGGCCAGATTGATCGAGACCTCCGTGTAAAATAAGAAAGGGTAGTTTCTCGCTTTTGACCACTCGATCAGGGCGGGTAATATCTCTCTTTTCAGTTTTACCTTGTTCCCGATAAAATTATCATCAACAATAAATATACTACCTCGCCATCCATAACTATATAATGTATCAAGCTCAAAGATAAATTGCTCTTTGCTTTTTGTCCGGGGATTCCGCCCGTTCAATTGGGTGATGGTGCAAAATTCACAGTTATATGGACAACCCCTGGAATACTGGATGCTCAGGGAGGCATATTTTCGATGTTCCAGCAAATCCCATTGAGGGACGGGAGTATTTTCAATATCAGGAAAAATGTCTGAGGTATATATCGGTTTTGGACAACCCTCCTCTAAGTCCTTAAGAAACAGGGGGAGGGTAATTTCTGCTTCATTCAGTATAAAATGATCCACCCCCGAAAACTCCTGATGATCGAAGGTAAATACCGGCCCTCCGGCAACCACTTTAGTCCCTATCGCATTACAACGCTTTATTACCTCATGGATAGATTCTGAATGCACATTCATGCCACTGATAAATACATAATCAGCCCAGTTCAGATGCTCATCCTTCAGATTGGAAACGTTCATATCGATTAACTTTTTTTCCCAGTGATCCGGTAACATAGCCGCCACCGTCAATATTCCGAGGGGCGGTTCGGATGATTTTTTAGAAATAAATTTCAGGGCATTATGAAAACTCCAGAATGTTAAAGGCGTTTCAGGGTATACCAGCAGAATTTTCATTAGCTTCTCCCTGGATGACTAGGATTTTGAATTCCAATGCTTTTTATTTAATTTACTCATATATTGTTGATAAGATTGAACACGGATGATACGCATAAGGCAGATTTACATGTATTAACATATGGATAATTAATTAAATCCTAAAAGATCCAGTTTATTCAATCGCTTCTTGTCCGTAATAACCTGATTTACTTGTGTCATCTGTATCCATCTACATTTCTTTCGATGATTTATTATGAAAGTACGAAAAATGATTGAGAAGTTTTGTAAAACTACTGTAAAACAAGCTTGAACTGATGAGACATAGAATAAATATTTTTCACCCCGTGTTCATTTTTATCCTGGCTCAGCTGGCCTGGCTGTTCCTGCTGGGACTCTGGATATACTGGTATGTATCGAACTATATTATCCTGAAGCAGGTAGGTGAAAATTTCGCACCTCAGATTGCTGCTAAAAGTACCAACCTCGTTGCTCTGGTGTCAGGGCTTGTTCTTCTTATTTCTGTGCTGGTGGGGATGTATTTTATCTTTATTTATTTAAACAAACAGCTGAGTATGACCAGACTCTATGATAATTTTATTGCCAACGTCACCCATGAATTAAAATCACCCTTGGCCTCAATCCTGCTTTACCTGGAAACATTAAGAGATCGCAAGGTTCCCCAGACTCGTCAACAGGAGTTCGTTTCCCTTATGGTAAAAGATGTCAATCGACTACAAAGTTTAATCAACTCCATTCTCAAATTATCCGGCATTGAAAAGAAAAAATTGATCGCCCATTACCATGTGTATCGTATTGGAGATGCCGTGAAAACTCTGCTTGGGGAAACTATTGAGTTGTTTAAACTTGATCCGGACAGTGTTAGAATTGAAGGTGATGCACCCTGTACGTGTGTTATTGACTACAATGCCTTGAAAGTAGTGGTGGATAACCTGGTGGATAACGCTGTCAAATTTACCAGCGGTACCTTTCATCTGACCATTCAAATGTCATGTACTTCCAAATTTTTCAATCTGAAGTTTATTGATCAGGGAATTGGCATTTCTAAAAATAACCAAAATAAAATTTTTCATCGCTTCTTTCGCATTACTAAACCGGATATTCCGGATATCCGGGGGACAGGTTTAGGATTACATATCGTTCAGGAAATTATCAGATCGCATGGAGGAAAAATTTCTGTTTTCAGTGAGGGTGAAAATCGCGGATCAACCTTTACCATCGAACTACCGATTTATCAGGTGTCAAAAAAGCGATTTTTGAAGCATCTCCTGAAAGCGACAAAAAAGCTGGAGAAACAGTCAGATGCTGCATAAAGAAAAAAATGAGTTCACTGGAAGTAAGATATTGCTGGTGGAAGATGAGGAAACCATGGGCCGTGGTCTGGAATACAATCTATCCGAGGAAGGTTATCAGGTGATCTGGGCCAAAGATGGTAAACAGGCGTTGGATTATTTTGATGAAAACGAATTTGATATGATAGTTTTGGACATAATGCTTCCCTATTATGATGGATTTGAGGTTGCAAAAAAGATCCGGGATAAATCTCCACAAATTCCCATCCTGATGTTGACAGCCAGATCGGGAATTGAGGATAAAATACGAGCATTAACGATTGGCAGCGATGACTATTTGACCAAACCATTCCATTTAAACGAACTTCTCTTGCGTATTAGAGGAATGCTGAAAAGAAAACAATGGTATAAGGCCTATACAAATACTCCGGAAATTTATCGATTTGGAAAAAATATTATCGATTTCGGAAATCTTACCTGCCAGCACCACGATAATACAGTTCGACTGACTCCCCAGGAAGCCATGGTTTTAAAGTATTTAATTGATCATAAAGGGAAGGTGGTTTCCCGTGAGGAATTATTGGAAAATGTATGGAATGTAACCTCAGAAGTGGAGACCCGGACGGTGGATAATTTTATTGTCAGGTTAAGGAAATATCTCGAGTCGGATCCCTCCCGACCCATTTACATTAAAAGTATCCGTGGCGCCGGATATATGTTTATGAATGAGTGAAATGAAGAATATATAATGGAGTCAGGCGGGTAATTGAATGGCAGTGAATAGTTAAAATTGCCGGGTTATCCTGATATAGGTTCCGGCGAAATTAATTATTTCCCCGATATAATCCCGACGATAAGTCTCTAAGCCGATACTCAGTACAATTTTCCGGTAAAAGGTGGAAAATTCCCCCCGGAAAGTCCGCAGATCCAGATCAATTCCACGACCATCCTGCATGCGATAACCGCCTTCCAGGGTTAGCCGGGATTGACGCCAGAAAGAATAAATCAATCTCCCTGACAGATCGGTGAATTTCTGGCGCTCTTTTTCCTGCGTCAAAAGATAATCCCGGTAATTTGCTGAAAGAATAATATTCCATTTTCTGAAAAATTGTCGGGTAAGATTGATGTAATAGCGCTTCGATTCATAGGGAACGATAGTAGCCCTGAAATTGTCAAATTCAATTCCCCCCGAAATGAATGCAACGGTACTTTTAATGCCATAGACATTCTGAGTGATATAATTTAAAATACGGGTGTTGGTTGTGATGACATTATTGTAATCCTGGTCGAAATAACGAAAATAGAGTTCTAACAGGTTGTTGAAAAATGAGGTATGGATGCGAAAGTTGTTATTGTAACTGTCAAATTGATAGGAATCCTGCTGATTGGTGAGATAATCAATATAAACCGTTGTTCCGTTGCTGATCTGTCCTCCCGGCAGACGCTGAATCTCGATGAAATCCCCGCGGGTAATCAGGATATAGTCTATATTCAGCTGATAAATAATGGTCCGGCTGGCATCATGCACAATAATACTGTTTATATCAACATATGGATTGTCTAACAGAATGGTTTGTCCATCCTCCAAACGCTGTTCCTCATTGACGATCTGGCGCTGCTGGGAGAGACTGTTATGGTCCTGTTTTCTCTGCCTGAGTTCATAATCCAGCATCAGCAGGCCGGCCGGAATTTTTTTCCGGTAATTGAAACCAATCCCTGCGGTATGGATGGTTTCGTCAAACTGGGATTGCTCGAGTTGGGAATAATCGTAAAACAGGTGGCTTCGCAGACTTAAAAATAGCTGGTGCTCGATCTGGCCACCAGCATTATGTTGACGTGATTCGTAGAACTGCTGATCGTACCAGGAATATTGATAATGTCCCAGCAGCCTGAATTGACTGGGTAACTGCAGGGTCAGATTTTCATATAGTTGGAATCGGTCAAAATCCTGACTTCCCACCTGGTGGTAATACCAGACAAATGAATGCAATGAACTGCTTTGATTCCTGTTGAAAAAAATTCGATCTCGCAGGTTGATATCCGTAATGGTATTATCAATAATATCCGCATTACCATATTCCCGTTGCAGTCTGCTGTGTGAAAACATCAGTTGATGCGAATCCCTGCCCCCGAAGGATTTGTTGGTTTCTGCCTGGAACATCTGACGGTAGTTTTTAAACTCCCGCCCGATCTCGAGCTCTTTCTGCTTCCAATCTTCCTGGATGTAACGTAAGGTGAGGGGCAGCATCCGGTTTTTATAAGAAAGCAATCCCCCAAAATCTGTTTTTAATGTTTCGATATTGGTCAATAATTCCCGGTTTGAGTACGCATGATTAATATTCGAAAAAATGCCCAGACTAACCGGACGCTGATCAAAAAATGTCGCCTGAATACGGCCCTGCTCAGCCGTAACCGTCTCTGAGCGATCCGGAATAACCAGATATTGATAACTTCCGGCACCGGGTTGATATTCCAGGTCGATATCCAACAACATCAGGCTGGGATGCCAGATGTAACTTCGGGATCGTAAGAGAAACTGACCTCTGAATAGGGAGGTCTGGAGATCTTCCCGGAGGTTAGATCTGAGAATGGTTTCCTGGGTGCGGTAAAGGCCTTCCAGGCTCACGGCGCCATTTAAAGACATCTGATTCCAGAAACCCCCGGCGTTACCATTGTTTTGCGTCACCGCTGGCGTAATGAATAACTGAAAAAGTACTAAAACTCTGATGATTGCCGGTAAATAGTAAGTTTTCATTATAGGTTATTGAATAATCATCGTTTTAATTAAACAGATATTCATCCTCACCGCCATGAGGGTTATGACAATCCGTACAACCGGTTTCTCCGATCTCACTGTGTGTCTCGGTTTCCCGGAGATCGTCCTGGTCATGACAGGAAAAGCAGAGTGCTTGTATTTCAGCGATTAAAAGTTTCTCATTTTTCGCAAGATGCGGGTGATGGCATTCTCCGCATTCTCCCATGGCCACCGGTACATGCAGATATTCATATTCTTCTGAAAAATCCGAATGACATTGATAGCAGAGGTCGGGAAGTTCCTCGATAAGTTTATTGGCATTCTCACTATCGTGACAGGCACTGCATTCCTTTTGCTGATAGATGGTATGATAGAAATAGGTGGGAGTCGACTGTGCCAGCTGACTTTCAGAATCATTCTTGGCATTACCCCCTTGTCCCGAAATTCTTCCGGCAGCGGTGGTATCTGGTGATTCAACCCCATCAAAAAAGATCGATAGGACCTGATGTCTCTTGCTTTGAGAACAGCTGAAACACAGCAGCATGATCCCCAGAATAAATATGAAGAGCCTGTTTACCCAATCCATCAATTATTCCTAGAATCCCTTTTAAATTTAGCGATATTCGACAAAACCATAGACATTGATTTTATCCGGCCCAAATTGATTGGTTACATAGATCAAATATTTTAATTCGAATGAACGGTCCACATATCTTTGAAAAAAAGCCAGATTATCATAATCCAGAGCCACTTTTGCAGGCAGCCACATATCACCCGGACCCTTATAATTACCCCCAAAGAAGAGCAATAATTGCCCCTGGTCATCAAACATTTGTACATTCTCAAAGCCCGCATCTGCTACATACAAATATTTATTACGGTCTACAGCGATCCCCTTGGGACGAACAAATTGTCCCGGGGACTGCCCATAGCTGCCGATTGCCTTTTCAAATAGGCCATCATGGCTAAATATTTTTATTTTAAAATCCCCAAAGTCACTCACATATACCTTCTGGTCTGTCACATAAATATTGGTCGGCGAGAATAAATAATCGGGATCAGCGGGGGTGGTACTCGGAAACGACTGTAACAAATTTTGAGACGTTTCACTAAAAACCTGGATCTGTTTCGCCTTCAGATTACAGACCCATATTTTGCCATCTTGATAGGTGACATCGGTTGGTTTAAATTCCTTTGGATCTCCGATGCTGCTAAAATAATTCAGCTGATTATCGAAGATAATCACCTGGTTTCGTTGTGTATCCGCTATATATAAATATCCCTTATCATCCACTGCACAGTTGATGGGTTTAAAAATCTGGCCCCGGCCGGTGGGTTGGAAATACTCGAATTCCTTGTTTTGTAAATCGATAATTTCCAGTCCTCCCAGTTGGGTGTCACAGATATATATTTTCCCCTGAGAACTGGCTATGCCATAGGGCTTGAAAATAGGACGGCTCGCTTCTTCACCCAGTATATATCGCAGGATACCGGATCGTTTGCCGGTAATATCCGTTGAGGTACTGAATGAAGTCAGAAACTGAATGCGGGTGCTGTCCGGGGGAGGAGGGTAGATAATCAGATCATCGGTTTTATCTGATGTAGGACCCCGGGCAACCAAACCCTGGAAAGTCATCAGACTTAAAAATAACCAGATATTTATATTGAGATATTTCTTTAACAAAACCTGATTCTCCGGATTAAAATTTGAAGTTGCCGCCTCCTGAATTAACAATACCGGTTTGAATGGCCGTTATTTGATATGACAGGTAAGACACAAATCACTCTGTGCATTGGATTTAATCAGCAGATTATCGATCCCGCTGGCATTATGGACATCGTGGCAGGAGGCGCACTGTACTTTGCTTCCGATCAGTAAATCTTCACTGATGGTTCCACCCAGACCGGAATTGGTGCTGGTAGGATCTGCCAGGCCGCCATCGGCAATCGCTAAGGCTGCATCATAGATAAAGGAAACCGGATGATCATCATTCAGGTCAGTTCCGATCAGGGTGCTTCCGGTTAAATAAAAAG
>CP070707.1:259865-270211 GCA_020350205.1 bacterium | reverse complement strand
AAAATTTTATGATGAGTATAGGGCTTATGGATCTTTTCGTCTGCCGGACGGTGGCATTTTTCGCCATTTCAGAATGGATGAAATAGAGACCCTGACCTCCCAATTCAAAATAATCTCAAGCCATCTTATCGATGTCATCACGCTGAATAACCATCCTGCCAAAGGCTTTCAGCATTTTTGTAAAAAAATATCTTAATAATGAGGTATGAGAGACAAAAGTAGAGCTCTCTATCTTCAATTCGATAGAGAGCTCCTTATTATTCAACTTCAATTAATTAATTTAGTTGAAAAAATAGCGTAACCCAATCTGAATCTGCCAGCGCGAAAAGATGCTGGGATCACTCACAAAAGTCTCTTTGACCCCTCTGAAATTAAATACCGGTGCACCATCCGGGATGCTGTTATTCGGATCGTCATCAAATCTGCTCAAAATAAGAGGAGAAGTGGCTGCCGGATTGGCTACTTTTCTTACCCCCCAATTTGAATTAAACAGATTCAGGAAGTTTAAGAAATCAAGACTGATCTGAAAGGTGTGTTTTTGTCTTCCCATATCAAATGCAATATCCTGTAAAATCCTCAGATCCATGCTTTGATACCAGGGATTCACACCACCGAATCGCTCTGCGATCTCTCCCCGGTGAGCACTCAAATATTTATCCTGATCAATAAAGGCGTCAAATTCAGTCCATTGTTGGGCAGCGGTCTTGACCACGTTACCCTGTCCATCCGTGATGGGGTCGAAATAGATTTCATTCTGATTATTGGGGATGTAGATGAGGTCATTCCCGCCTGCCCCATCACCGTTGACATCACCGGAATACAGGTATGAATAGCGGTTTCCTCCGGCACCCGCAAAGCGGTTACCTTCGGCAACTTCCAGAAAAAGACCGAAATGGGTAGTCAGATTGGGGGTCCAGTTTTTACTATAGGTTGCCCCACCGGTGATACGATGTCGCTGACCAAATTCCGAATAACTCAGATTTGGACGGTTGGGATCTCCCTGAACCGGATTTTCCTGCCAGAGTACGCTGGCAATTTCAGTCGATTTCAGCTGGCTCTTGGCAATCATATAGGTATATGCCAGGCTAGTGTTCAGACCAACTGGAAATTGTTTGCGTAACTGGGCCGTTATGTTGAAATGATAGCCATCACTGGAATTATCAATGACATAGATTCCCGCCCCGCCATCCGGATTCAACTCATTATTTCCAGCCCCGCCATAATATGGTCTTCCATCAGGGAGATAACGCGCCGGTCTGACCAGGTCTGCATTACGCATATAGATGGCATTAATATCCTTTCCATAGATCAGTTCAAGCGTGCCGCTTAAATTCCATGGCAACCGCTTATCTACCGCTAAATTGGTGCTCCACACCTGCGGCCAAACAAAGTCCGGATTCATGCCATTTAGATCAAAGCTCTGCTGTAGAATAGATTCTCCTGGTTCTACCCGGCCTTCTCCGGTATCTGTTTTATGGTCATCTGGAACCTGCGACAGTGGTATCCCAGGATAGAGGTTTGGATTCGCGCCCGGATTTGATATGACATTACCCACCCAAACGAAAGGCACCCTGCCGGTAAAGATTCCGGTACCGCCTCGCAGCTGAGTGGTGCGGTCTCCCACAACATCCCAGTTAAAACCGACCCGGGGTGAAAAGAGGGCCTTGGTACCGGGAAGTTTACTCTGATCCACCTTTTCGGGATTCCCGTCTTCATCCAGGGCGGTGAGTGAACGGGAGAATGGATTATCCACCGGATCCGTAAAATACATGGGAAAATCAACCCGCAGTCCATAGGTAAGACTCAATTTAGGTGAAACCAGAAATTCATCCTGGGCATACAGCGCTAACTGTCCGACATCGATAAGCTCGCCTTTAAACGGTCCAGTCCCAATCATTTGCCGGAAATCGATGAAGTTGGCTGTATCAGCCGGGTTAGTGGATCTAAAAAAGTCTTCCAGGGTTGGGAAGGTTGATCCAATTGGCCTTACAAAATAAGGCAAGAAGAACACCCCATGCCGGAAGATATTAAATGAATTGAAAAAAGCAAAATATTCAAAATTGACCCCGGCTGTGAGTACATGCTTACCCAGGTAGTAACTGAAATTGTTGGTAATTTGCAAAACATCCTGATCAAGTATATTATGGATTGAAAAAGGTTCATGTCCAATAGTAGTATAGGTCACCCCAGCCTCGCCAATTTCAATAGTTGGGAAGGGTTCACTGAATGCTTCGCGGTAATCCCGAAAACGGTTATAGCTGGCAAAAAAACGATTAGCAAATTTACCACTGCGGCTGTTCAACTCCAGAGCAAATGAATTCAATTTGTTATGGATCCGGTATCCGGAATTCTGGAATGGCAAGCTGGTTTCGTTCGGTCCCCGGCCGGTGCTGTTGTAACTGAGGACAAAGGGATGAGGGGGGAGATCCCGGTAGGCATCCAGGTAATTATACCTGAAGGTTGCATTATGGTTTTCACTAATATTCCAATCTAGTTTCACGATAAATTTCTGATTGTCGGTATCACGGATGTAATCCTGGTAGGCACCCGCCTCATAACCATACACCATTTTCATCCGATTGTAAATGCTGTCCATTACTGCGGCGTCAACCCGGGATTCACCAAATGCTGGTGGACCACCGCCGGTATTGGCTACAAAATTGGTCCCTGGATCATCACGACGCTCCAATTCTCCGTTTACAAAGAAAAATAATTTGTTCCGAATAATCGGACCGCTGAAAGTGAATCCGGATTGGTTATATGCCAGACTGGGATCGGCAATTACCTGTTCCCCGGAAACCTTGTTTCCCTGAAAATCTTCATTTCGCAGATAACTGTAGATCGATCCACGAATCCGGTTGGTACCGCTCTTGGTCACTGTATTCACACCTGCCCCGGTAAATCCGCCCTGTCGAACATCAAATGGTGCGATGGATACCTGAACCTGCTCGACCGCATCAAAGGGTAAGGGCTCTGCAGAAGCCTGACCACCCGGTGCCGGATCGTCCAGACCGAAAGGATTATTAAAATAAGATCCATCCACCGAAATATTGTTGTACAGCCAGTTTTTTCCTCCAAAACTATAATTCCCGTCACTGCGGGGATCCAGTCGAATTAGATCCCGGGTACTTCGCTTCACAGAGGGTAATTGGGCAACCTCTTCAGGATTAATCTGGGTTGAGGCTCCCGTTCTCCCTGCATTAAAGAGCGGATCGATTTCTGCAGTAACCACAACTTCTTCTCCTGCTACCGCTTCCTGAATAATTTCGAAATTGAGACGGGTATTTTGTCCCAAATTCAGAAAAACATCGGTCATCTTTTCTTCCCGGTAGCCAACATAAGAAACAGTTACGCTATAGGGTCCGCCGATTCGCATATTCAGAATATCATACTGTCCATTATCACGTGTCGAGGCCCCATAGCGGGTTCCACTCGGCATATGAACTGCCACCACATCCGCCCCTAATAAGGGATTTCCTTCATTATCTGTAACAATTCCGCTCATAGCGGCGGTGGTCACTCCCTGTCCATAGACCTGGAAACTGAATATCATACAGAGAGCAACTACAAAACATATAAAATATGGCCATCTTGTAAAAACTGACATAACTTCGGCCCCTCCATATTATGATATAATTTGAAAAATTCCCGGCATCCTGCCTTTTATTTGACCTCCAGTTTCGTCTCTATCGCGGATTATGAAACCTGAGCTTCACAGTCTATTCATTGTCCACATAGTTAATGGGAGTCTTTAATAATTCTTTTCAGAAAATTTATAAAAATATTGAAATTGCTGCTATATAGAAGAACTAAAAAAAATTATATTCGGAGAAAGAAATTCAAGAAGTTATCTTTCTCCATATCTATCAATAAAATAGATTAAGGTAGTAGATTTCTCAGCAGTTTCTTGGAGAGGTGACATCATTTTATTATAAAAGGAATCATTCTATTGAAAAATTCTTCCGAATATATAAAATCGAAAAATAACATCAAAGGAATTTTTTGGGATTTTGATGGAACTCTCGTAGACACCGATCAAAAAAATTTTAACGTTACCAAAAAGATCGTAAAAGAGGTTACAAATCGATCCCCGGAGAGTTTTCCGGTCCTCAAATCGATTCAAACTTATCAGCAGGCACTGCGCAAGTCTACCAACTGGAGGGACTTCTACCAGCATCATTTTGATCTAAAAAACGATCAAATTGATTTTGCCGGCAGTCTCTGGACCCAAAGTCAGCTATCGGACAACACACCTGCCCCTGTTTTTTCTGATATTCCAAAAACCCTTGAATTATTCAGCCATATAAATCATGGAATCATCTCCCAAAATTCCAGGAAATTGATTTATAAAATTATCGCAGAAAATAACCTGCAAACATATTTTAATGTTATCGTCGGATATGAAGAAGTCGGCCTGCGCAATCAGAAACCTGATCCGGCAGGTTTTCTGATTGGAATAAAAAAAGTCCATCCTCAGATCTCAGGTGTTTACATCTATATTGGCGATCATGAAACCGATATCTTATTCGCCCAGAATGTCAACAACTATTTTAAAGCTAACCGGATCAATTCAAAGATATTTACCGTTGCAGTCCATTATCAATCAGACGCCCAAAAAGAGACCTGGTCGCTCGCTCCGGATTTCCATGCTTATTGCGTAGCTGATCTGGAATCAATCTTAAATAGAAATTTTAAATAAACGATAAGCTGCTCCGTGATTGTAAAATTATTATTCCCTCATCCCACTTTTGAATGATAATTTTATTTATATTGAAAATAGTATGGTTAGCATGGTTCTGGTTACCACGGGGATCACGCTGATAAAATTAAGCAGCTTTCAATTATTGAGGTTTTAAAATCAAGGGCATTTCGAAATGAAACTTTTTTGTTTAAGACAGATAATTGGTCTGGTATTTTTACCCTGGTTTCTGCACGCACATACCCTTCAGGAAATGTATAATCAGGCCATTCCGGGCCTGGGATATGACCGGCTGATTGAATTGGAGCGTGATAGTATATACACCGGCGGGCTAATCATATCAGACGAATCAGTAGGAATCAGGGGACAGGGAGCATTGATTGATCTGCAAGGTAGTAGCATTTCTGTAAACGGTGAATCCTCCATTGACATCGACGGCTGTATTATCTTAAACGGATATAATGGATTATATGCGCAGGACGATGTAACTGCCCGAATTTCCCGCTGTACATTTTATCAGAATGATATCGGCATCCATTTTATGAGTGAATATGGATACATTGAGGTGGTTAATACCATTCTGACCAACAATTTTTCGTATGGATTCGCTTGCGACGAACGTTCCATGCGGGTACTGCACTACATCGATGCCTACCAGAATCTGCTGGGAGATTATATGGAGTGGTGTCCCACCTGAGGTGGGGGTTCTTTCCTGGCATTTACGCCGCAACCTGGTTCAGGTTGTATAAATTTTGATCCCATATTTGTCAATCCTTCTCAGCTGGATTTTAATCTCCAACCCAATTCCCCCTGTTACGCTGCAGGTCAGTACGGATATGATTTAGGTGCATTGAGTGTCGACGATCTTCTCCGGACGCCAGACTCAATTCGAATCGAACCGGATTCCCTTCAAAATCGGGTTAAATTAATCTGGCAAAATCCGACTCATACCATCCGCGGTCATCCGGTCCCTACTCTGGGAGCGATCTATATCTGGCGCAACTCCGAGCTGATCGCGGTATTGCCAAATGAATCAGCTTACAGTATTAAAGATACGCTCACTTTTATTGATGAAATTCCTCGCCCGGATTATTATCGGTACCAGATCTGTGTAGCCGATACTCTGGGGCGAAAAGGTGAAATGGCCTCTACAGCGGAAATGTGGTTGGGGGGAAATATGACCGGAATCCTGGTCTGGGAACTGGATAAAACGCCTATCAGCAGTCAGGCTGTTGCTGCAGAACTCCAAACCATCGGATACGGTGATTTTGTCTACATCGCCTCATATTCCGGCAAATATCCTCTTGAAACTTCTCTTGATGCCGTATTTGTCTGTCTGGGAATTTTTCCCAACAATCATGTTTTAACAGACGATGAAGGGTTGCGGTTAAGGGATTATTTACTTTCCGGGGGAAATGTTTACCTGGAAGGGGGAGATACGTGGTGTTTCGACCCACAGACCGCAGTCCACGGCTACTTTCAGATACAGCCGATTGAAAATGGCACCGATGACCTGCTGTTTGTCAGCGGACAACCCGGAACTTCCTATTCCTCATTTTTATTATCCTACAACGGGGAGAACCAATACATCGATGAAATATCAGCCACCCCTTTAAGTACCCAGATATTATTTAATCCGTCTGACAATAAAGGAACAGCCGTGATTCATCAGGGGGATGGTTATAAAACCATTGGGACCAGCTTCGAATTTGGGGGTCTGGTGGACCAGACACCTCCCTCAACTTCGACTAAAAATGAACTCTTAAAAGATTATCTGTCATTTTTTGGATTTTTTCCGACCAGTATACCGGGCGAAAATCCAGTTGCATCCTCACCCGCCACCTTCGCATTAGAACAAAACTATCCTAACCCATTTAATCCGACAACCACCATCCGGTGGCAGTTGCCAGTCGGGCTGGCAGTCAATCTGTCACTTTACAATATAGCCGGACAAAGAGTGGCTGAACTCATCGATGAAAGACAACCAGCTGGTATACACGAGTTAAAATTTGATGCGTCCCACTTGACTGGCGGAGTATACTTTTACAGATTACAGGCAGGAGATAATGTGGAAACTCGTAAAATGGTACTTATAAAATAGTCTCAAATGATTCATGGCCAGAATTAAAACATCAGCCGCATATATTCTTGTTGTTATCATGAGTGGGTGGTTGTATTCTCCCCTGAAGGCTCAGGTTCAGGAACATGAAATCAGAGGAAGCGGTGAAATTGGTCTGGGATTGGGTTTGGGACGTGCCAAATTTTCCGCGGGTCCCTATGACCACATTGAGATTTCTGTACCCTTTCACGTCCATATTGGCAGTCGCGGATTTAACTTTACGGTTGAACTGGATCCCATACATTTACAAAATCCCAGACAGGACGAGGAGTTCAGAGCTATTACTTTTTTGTTCTCATTCAAGCTATTTAAACACAAAAAATTCTTTATTCAGCCGGGTGCAGGTTTTCAATATCGAAATTGGTACGGTTTACAGAAAGATGATAATATCAATTTCGGATTTGCCTACCGGCTCGGTATTGGTTACCGCTATGAAACCTCCCCCAAATTTTCATTTCAACCGGAGTTCTTTTACCGCAGATCAATCATTTCTTCAGACAACGAAAAAAGCACTTCGATGATGGGTATTCTTTTCTTAGGGGCCTGGAATTTTTAGTGTCCCAGGATCAAACCTTTAGATAATTTAGTTACCCTTGATTCTTTCCGGATCTGAATTCCTTTTCTTTTTTTATTATATTATTTTATTCCAGACATCCTTTTCATTGACAAATTCGCTTTTTATTTGTAAAATAAAGAGGATGCGATAACAATCGATTATGAAAATATTAGTGCGTATTATATCGGGGCATCTTATTCAAGCTCCACCCTTTCTATATTCAATCAGGATTTCTCAACCAGTCATTATCCCATTTTCTGACGTGTCCTATTCTAATGATATCTGGAAAACCATATATTCCGTATGGTTTTATTGATCTAAGAGCATTATTAGCATGCATTATATTTAGATAGAATTCAGGTTTCACAAGAGATCTAGTGAATTAAATCATTTTAAATGCTGAATTATGTATATCCGAACCTGGGTAGCGGTCATCCGGTTATTGGTAATTTTTTATTTTGTCATATTCATCAAAGCCGGAAGCGCAGATATCAATGAAAAAGAAGATCCCTCCGAGGGGTGCACGATAGGGGTCGCTGCCGGACGAGCTACCCCGGATGGTCGGCCTTTACTTTGGAAAACTCGGGATGGAATTACCATCGATAATGAGGTGTATTATCAAACCGTCTATCCCCTCGACTATGTTTGTGTGATTTCAGCAGGAGTAACCAGCTATTCCTGGATGGGTGTGAATGAAAAAGGATTTGCCATTATTAATTCAGCATCTACTGATCTGCCCGCCGGGACCAGCGGGATGGGAAATGGCTCCTTGATGACTTATGCACTGGGTTATTGTCCTACCGTGGCAGCATTTCAACATTTGCTAGACAGTACCAACCTCAGCGGTCGGCAAACTCAGGCCAATTTCGGGGTAATTGATTCCACTGGAGCAGCAGCAATTTTTGAAACCGCCGCTACTCAATATTGGAAATTCGATGCCAATGATACTATTCAGGCACCGGATGGCTAT
This sequence comes from bacterium, assembly GCA_020350205.1. Classification (GTDB taxonomy): domain Bacteria; phylum Calditrichota; class Calditrichia; order RBG-13-44-9; family RBG-13-44-9; genus RQOF01. Next base: position 261,867 of record CP070707.1, on the reverse strand, counting down.
GTTCTGCGTACCAATTTTGCCTTCAATGGTGGTGGAACAGGCGGCATTGAGCGATATAACAGGACTTGTGATCTTATATCAGACTTTTACGCGGGGGATTCATTAAATTATCGAAGTCTTCTGCGCTACCAGATGCGGGATTTTTCCGATTACTATAGCAACCCTTTTCAAGTTCCTTACCCCGGGCAAATCCTCCCCACCCTCCCCAACGGCTATATCTATACGGATGTGAGTATCTGCCGTAATTCAACCATATCGACAGCGGTGATCCATGGTGTTCTCCCGGCCGAGCCTGCAAATCTCAGTACTTTATGGGTCATTTTGGGGCAGCCTGCGGGAGCTATGGCTGTCCCATACTGGCCAGTTGGCCCGACACCTGTTGCCTCGAATGGGATACCCACCGCACCTTTATGTGACCAAGCCAATCTCATCCGGGCTAATTTATTCGACCAACCCTCTTATCCCAATTTTATTAACACCTATAAACTGAGGAACGGTCTGGGTGCCGGTGTCTGGGAAACGATTTTTCCCAGTGAGGATTCGATTTTTTTCGCAACTGATAGCGCCCTGCAGGCATGGCGTTTAAATATACCTACTCATTCAACCATTTTAGCTTATGAAGAAAATTGTGCGGATTACGCATTGATTAAACTCGAACATGTTTATGATATTTTAACCACAATATTCCCGGAAAATACATATCCACTATCAAAGAATGCTCGACTCTACCAGAACTTTCCCAATCCTTTTAATCCAAAAACGGTTATCCGCTGGCAGATCGAAAAGAACGATTACGTGCAGCTATCTATTTTCAATATGGCTGGACAAAGGATCACCACCCTGGTTGACGAAAAAAGACCAGCCGGTTCCTATCAAACTCAGTTTGATGCATCAGGATTGGCGAGCGGGGTTTATTATTGCCGGTTACAGGCAGGCAATATAATTGAAATGCGAAAGATGATTCTTCTGAAATAGATTCAAAATATTGGGGGTCGACATGCAACTTAGAAACTGCGTATTGTTATTGATAAGTTCTTTCAATCTCCTGTCTCAGGCTCAGACCATCATCTCTCCCGGTGATGTGAGTGGCAGCTGGCCCATTTCCGGTTCTCCGTATCTTATCCAGGGAGATATCCTTATTCCCGCCGACTCTACGCTCACCATCGAACCGGGCGTCACGGTTGAATTTCAGGGACATTATACCCTGAATGTTCAGGGACGACTGTTGGCGATCGGGGCTGAAAACGACACCATTCTCTTTACAGTCAGTGACACCAGTGGATTCAGCAATCCGGATACTTCTCTGGGTGGCTGGAATAGTATTCGTTTTATTGACACACCATCCAACAATGACTCATCAAAGTTTAATTTTTGTAGATTTCAGTATGGGAAGGCGGTTTCTGATTTCTGGCATTCCAATGCCGGTGGTGCACTATGCATCATTCAGTTCGGTAAAATCAATATATCTCATTGCCTCTTTATTCATAATAGTGCTGGAGGATTAATGAGCGAAGCTCCGGCGGGAGGTGCCATTCACCTCGCTTGGTCGAATGTAAAATTAAGTGAGAACACTTTTAGGTATAATCGCGCTTTCACAGGCGGTGCAATCCAATTTCATGATTCCGATCCTCAATTTAGCAATAATATTTTTACGAATAATTTTGCCCAGGATGGGGGGGGAATCGCATTTGGTGGTGGATCAAATCCCAGATTTACAAATGATCAGATCACGTATAACAGAGCCCAGAATCGCGGAGGAGGCATTATTGCTTTTGATTCTACCGCAATTCTTGAGAATGTGGAAATTACTCAAAACAAGGCCTGGTGGGGCGGCGGTATTGGCGTCTATAACTGCGAGGTGTTTTTGGACAACTGTCTTGTTGCAAATAACCGTGCTGCCAATTTGGGAGGAGGCATTCATGCAGATTTCAGCAAACTTCATTTACGGGAGACCACAATTCTGAGGGATACATGCGATAGTGGAAGTGGAGGTATTCACGCC
>CP070707.1:248726-259765 GCA_020350205.1 bacterium | reverse complement strand
GTTTCAGAATCTGGCGGCGGAGCCCGATCTGAAAAAGATGATTCAGCAGTTTAACCGTTCCCTGTATACCATGGGACTTCAACCCCTTTTGGTTTCGCTTATGATTTTGAGAGTAAAGGAGGGACACCTGGAAATAGTCAATGGCGGTATGCCTGGGGTGCTCATTTTTCAAAAACAAACCAATAGTATCCAAGAGCTGGAAGCCGGTGGTCCACCGCTGGGGGCATTCGTTGATTATCCATATGAACAGTCTTCTTTGGATTTGGCCCGTGGCGATATTATTTTATCCATGAGTGATGGATTTGTAGAAAAAATTAATGAAAAAAATGAAATCCTGGGATTTGAAAAATGTAAAGAAATTCTAAAAGCGAACGCGAGCGGTGATGCACAGCATATGATCGATCAGCTGGTTAGAGCTGGTGAGACCTGGGGAGAAAACAAGAAAGCAGGAGATGATATTACATTTGTTATAATAAAACACACCTCATAAATTGTCTGAAGGAGTAAATTATGGAAATTCACGTCGAGCAGCAGCAGGATAAATCGGTTATTACATTAGACCAGAATATCATTGTCGGGTCCGATGCAGCCAAAATACAAAATACAGTCCTTGATTCAATTAAAAACGGCAGCAAAACGATTGTATTTAATTTATCCAAATTGGATTATATTACCAGCTGGGGAATCGGGGCCTTAATTCATGCATTGACCACCTGCACAAACCGGAATATCCAATTTTATTTGACTGGTGTTAACGATAAAGTAGCCGAAATCCTGAAAAAAGTTAAGCTGGATAAAATATTTACCATCGAAAAAAAAATCTGAACTGAACCGTCTTCTTCTCGAAGTAAACGAACGGAGAACTCTGTTTCAACTAAGCAAAAAATCAAGACATTCTAACCCGAAAATCATGAAACGAACCTCCGTCTTTTTTCTGTCAATTTTTATTTTCAGTAATTTAACCTGCCAATCGGACACATCCGTACCCATAAAAATAAATCGCCTCAGTAAACGAGTGGCCGTTTTTGAAGCACTGAATGTCAATGTGACCGTTGTCGCCAGTGCCGATGGATTGCTTATTTTCGATACTCAGCGTTCACCGGGAATAATGTCTGACGTGCTAAAACTGATCCGAAAAGAATTCGGACGGAGCAAAGTACATTATGTTATCAATACTCATGGACACTGGGACCATGCTTCCGGCAATCAATTATTCCCGGATTCCATTATTATCGGACACTCAAATTGTCCGGAGTACATGCGCCAGAATCCGGCGAATTCAATTGTTAATATCTGGTCTATCAGAAATCACCTCAAAGAATTGAAGCAAGAACTGGATACCCTGCAGGAGAATACCCAGCGGAGTGATGGGCTTCGGGCAGAAATCACCGGCCGTCAAATGGTACTGAGTGATTTTGAATCCCGATATGTAACAACACCCCCGGGGATAACTTTTCAGGACAGTCTAATATTAAAATTAAGTGACTTAACACTGAAACTATTCTACGCCGGGAATGCCCATACTGATCACGATATTATTGTATACATTCCGGAAGAGAAAATAGCTGTAACCGGAGATCTGTTCACAACCCGAACATATTATGGTTTTAGGGTCAATCAGATGATCAATGCAGAGCGGTTGATACAGGTCATTGATCGGATACTCTGCGATAAATCTGGAATCGAAAGGATTATTACCAGCCATACCGATCAGCTGACAGAAGAGGATCTGCATGTCATCAATTCTACTATTCAGGAAAAATATGGCCGGTTGAAAGATAAAAACTCGGCAGCAAGACTGCTGGAGGAACTACTGCAGCATAATCAGCCCGCCGTGGCTGAGAAAGAATATGAGAAGCGGATTTCTGTACCGGGAGGGGAGTACTATTATTTGGAAGATGAGTTTACCGTTTTGGGTCGGCGGCTTATGGGTGCCGGAAGACATGAAGCTGCTCTTACCGTCTTCAAAAAAGAATGTGATACTTTTAGGGAATCTGCATTGGCTTATGACAATCTGGGGGAAATATATCTAAAAATGGGGAATACTGAGAAGGCGATCCGGAATTATGAGGAGTCTCTTCGGATTATGCCCTATAATAAAAATGCTGAAGAAATTCTGAAAATCATTCGGAAATAATGTTTTTTGTTATATTCACCAAAGTAGCTCTCAAAAATATTATTTGAATACTGGGGAATGCAGAGGTCCTTTTTCTTATTCTCTTTTACATAAAATAAAGATTTTTCGACTCCCGAGCACTCAACAAATATTGGACTGTCTCTGGAAATAAGTAATATTGCGTGCACGTCGCTCAAAATGATAAAATGTTATTATTTTCGAATTAACTGACATTACCCTAAATTATTTTAATATGTTTTTTCGGTTTAGAAGAAATAATTGTATTCAATGAGATATGAATCATAAATATTTAGAAAAAATAAAAGCAAATATTCAGGATGTTTCCGGACAGGTACTGATAAAATTCGGAAAATTATCTGTTGAACAGATCAACTGGAAAATTTCACCGGAACAATGGAGTATCGGGCAATGCCTGGATCATCTGATGACAACCAATCGAAGTTATTATAATGTTTTTAGGACAATTATTGAAGGACGGTATCGTCCCACTTTGTGGCAACGGATGCCGTTTATTCCGGAAATATTGGGAAATATGCTCATCAAGGCTACTCAACCTGAAAATGGAAAAAAGAGTAAAACATTCGCCCTGTTTGAACCCGCTGAAAGTTCAGTGAATGAACTGGTGGTACAGGAATATCTCTCCCATCAATCTGAATTCAGCGGTTTTATCAACCAACTGGATCAGATTGAGAATCACCATATCGTGATTTCTTCTCCCGCTTCATGCTGGATTGTATATCGATTGAAGGATTGCCTGAAACTTCTGTCCTTTCACGAAAAAAGACACCTATTGCAGGCAACGGGTGTGCTGGAAAACCGTCGGTTTCCCGTAAAAAGAAATCAATAAATCAACCGAAACCGGGTAGTTGATATACCCGAGGTTTCAATTTTTAATACTGATCTTCGTCAAAATCAGAACTTTCATCTTCCTGCATCTGGGCACGGAAGTATTCGGAAAAGGATAATTCCATATAGTCTGCAGGAACAGTGAATTCCTCATCGGGAATATCCTGAATACTGATTTCTGTAATATGCTCAGCAATATCTTCCAGGTCATCTTGGAATTCAACACTTTTAAGGATAATCCCTTTATTAAGGAGATTTTCATATTCAGGGGTACTTTCTACCGGGACTAATTTGGTCATCATCTGACTGCATTTGTAAAAATTTGTCAGCATTTTCAAAACCGGTTTGAGTTCCCGTTTTAATTCTTCATCCTGACTCAACCAAACGGTTTCGTAAAGCTTTCCGTCAGCCATTACTTCAAATAATTCTGTCTCGAATCCGGCTATTTTCCCGCCACTTCCTTTTCCAATGATTTCCACTTTCGGTGGATTTTTTTCATCTCCTAAACCCATCATATTCTTGTATGCGTCAGGGACTGAACTCAACAGTTCCTCCATTAGATTTGACATCGCCTCGCAGTATTCCTTTTCTGTCCCGCGGGAATACACCATTTTTTCCATATTATAGTAGGTGATCATCCCGGAACCGCCGTCCATGATAGTTCCTTCTTCCGGGGACTCCATTTTCATCTTGCCATCTGAAATTAATGTTCTGCTTCCGTCTTTATCGACCGCAATAATACCTGCCCCTAGTTGACCGGGAAGATACCACAGGATTATTATCATAGTAAGTAATAAACATGTACGGTAAACCCTTTTCATAAATCGACCCTCCTGATTATTTTGGTTATCACGGGCTCTGATATGATATAATTAAATATAATACATTATATCATCCCTGAATAATTCAATAAAATTAATCACAAAACGGATATTTTTTTGACAGGATATTTCAAAAATAATTTCGTTATATGGTACCAAACTATATGATACCTTGCTATAATGTTAATAAAAATTTTCAAGTAAATGTGTATAACACTAAGTTTTATTTTTTTTTCTAAAAATGATTGACTGGCTTTCAAAATTTGACAAAGAAGGTTCTGTGTACGGAAGTTTTTCGTGGGCACCAATAATCAGAAAACCGCTTCCGTGGAGCCGGTCAATAAGTTTCTCAAGGATAACATTCTGTAACTCCCGATCGAAATAGGTAAACGCCAGATTTCGGCATAAAATCAAATCGGAACTGCCTTCCGGAAATTGTTTTCTGATATCCTGCTGGAGAAATTGAATATTCTTCTTAAATTGATCCTTGAGATAAAATGATTGGCCTGTCGGATCGAATGCATATTTCAGAAAATCTGAAGGCAATTCTTTCAGGCTCCCGGCTGAATATGTGCCAGCCTGCGCTCGCTGAATGAGCCGGGGATTAATATCCGTTGCTGCAATATGCAATTCGGTTTCACTTTTTGACTTATCTTTAATTCCCAGCTCCCACAGGATTTTCAGAGAATAGGGTTCTTCTCCTGAGCAACATCCCAGACTCCAGGCATCTATCCGATTCCTTTGTGCCCCTTTTGTTGTTGCCAGATATGGCAGAATTTTATGGTTTAGAATTTCATAAACCATTTTGTCCCGGAAAAATCGCGAGAGTGAGATATAACAGAATGAGTCCAGGATATTCCATTCATCCGGATGAAGCATCAGATATTGTTGGTATTCTTTGTGGTCAGACAGGCCCAGCTCGTTCAGCCGTTTTTGAATGCGCCTGCATACCTGACGACGCACTTTGCGGAAGCCCGGCCAGTGAAAGTGAAGTTTCGGGAGACTCCACTGCAAAAATGAAATACAATCCTTATCAGACATTATGGAATTTGACACTTTTTAATCATGAATATTGCCCATACATATTAAAGTTACAGTCTCATAAGCGACAGTCAAAAATGAATAATCGGTTTTCCTTATGTCCAAAAAATTTTCTATCCGAACCGCAACAATTTCCATAACAACCCGTACACATGAATTGTTCATCGAAAATTGAAAAACATAAAATTATTCATGACACATTCTTTTAAATTTTAAATAGAAGGAGATTTATATGAACCGTTTGTTTATCATTTTAATCATTATTGCCACAATGATGTTTGTGGTGTTTTCTAACCTGCTTGCGGGGGAAACGGACGGCAGGTGGGATATGGCGAGCCGGAACATGGTTGAGGGGTTGAAGAATGGTAATGATGGACTTAAACAATCTATTCTGCAAAACATCATCCGGTTTGGAGATAGCCTGGACGTCAATGAGGCCATTTTTGAAATTATGCGGATCTATCGGAACCATGAAAATGAAGGCATGAGACAGTTAGCCCTGATTGCCCTCCATAAAACCAACAATCAATGGGCGATGAATTTTTTAGAGCGAGCTATCAAATTTGAAAAATCTCCCCGGTTACGGAAATCTATGTGTGCCATTTTGCACGATTGTAATCGACCGGTTAATATCGATGAAATGCTTCTGGCGGATAATCTGCAAGAATAGCCATAGACTAATTGTTTTAATGAATTCCCGCTGAATTTATCCGGGGAAGCAAAAACTAAAATATTTACTATTAAACTATAACGGAACATCGTTAACATAAAATCTGGAGAGGGCTGTATACCGGCCCTCTCTTTTTTTATTGTTTATAATATCCGGTCTGATTTTCGATGTAGGGCTTAAGGCGCTCAAAAATAAAATGATACCATACGCTGTCAACTGTTTCTGCCCATCCCTCCTCAAGCTGTCCTGCGGCATTTACGGTGACAATCAGTTTTACGGAGTCCGGATTAACGGCTTCAAACTGATAGGTAGTGACCAATTGAATGGCATTCCCTGACAGACCCAGAGGCCCCTGGAAGCGCAATAATTTCCCGCGATGGGCATATATTACCTCGGCATGTTTCACACCATTTCCGGATTCGTCGAAGATTTCGTAAAATCCCCCTCCCGGTTTCGGTTCTATGTAAAATTTCAGAGGATTGTCTGACATGGAGTGATCCCACCAGTCACTGATATCACCCGTTACCCGGTCAAAAAGAGCGTCAGGAGTTCCCGGTAAGGTAATGCTATGGGATATTTGAAATGCACCAAATTTTACCGGTCTGGTCTCTGCCAGAACATGTAGGGCAAAGATGAATAGAACAATGAATAAAATGGAAAAGTGTTTGTGCATATTTCCTCCTTTCAGGTCCTCTGAATCCTACTGATCCAGCAAGATATTACAATAGAAACGATTGATAATTAAATGAAATTTTTTCACTGTTTTGACAATTGTATGTAAATTAAGTCTGGCTTAATGCTGCATAGATTTCATGTTGATATCGGCTGGGATGTGTTCCGATTAACCGGGTCTCCCGGAATCCAGTCAGTTTGGCCAGGTCATTCCACTCTTTAAAAGAAATAGGGTGGGGTACCCATGGATTGACCTGTTTTACATGGTATTCCACCAGAAGAAAATATCCCTGGTTTTTCAGATAAGACCGGACCCTGCGTATCAATTTCTTTTTGTTTGATATATAGTGAAGTGAATTAGCCATGATGATTCCATCCAGGGGCGGGAGGCGCAGGTCTCTGGTAAAGTCCTTCCGAATAAAATGTACAAATAGATCAGGAAATTGTATCCGAAATTCTTGTTTCTGTTCATTCAGGCGATTTTGATCTTTTTCGATGGAATAAATCTCTGCTGGAGGGTGCAACAATTCTGCCAGTGCCAGTGTGAAAGCCCCCTCTCCGGATCCCAGATCCGCCCACAATCCTGCAGGGGAACCTACCCCTGCTTTTATCAGATTTACGCGATCTTGATGGGTCATGTAAAAAAATGACTGATTTTATTTTTATTCCTGGCCCAAACCAGAATTAAAATGAACAAAATTAAGGAAACGATAAAAGAAAAACTAAAAATTATTATCATTTGGTAAATTTTTGCTATTACTTTGAAAAAGGAATGGTGCTATCACATTTTTGCTTTTTGTCATTATGAGTTGAAGCAATTTATCATAAAGCGCAGTAATAATTTTGGAGGATTTTCGTATGGTATTGGCAGAGTTTTCGATGTTCCCAACCGATAAGGGTGAAAGTGTGAGCAAATATGTTTCCCAGGTATTAAAAGTGATTGATGAGAGTGGATTGACCTATCAGCTTACACCCATGGGAACGATCCTGGAAGGGGGGTGGAAGGAGGTTATGGCAGTGGTGACTGCCTGTTTTGAGACACTGCAGACTCAATCCAGACGCATTACCACTGTTCTGAAAGTTGATTATCGTGAAGGGACAGAGTCAAGAATGCACTCCAAAATCAGTAAACTGGAGTCCATTCTGCAGAAAAAACTGAAAACCTGAACGTAAATGGTCAGGCGACAATTCCAAATGCAATCAGCAGGAATCCGGTTCCGTTGATGATGGTGTGAATCACGATATCAGTCCAGGTGCTGCGGGTAATCTGAACGAGATAGGATGTGAGGAACAGAATGGGAAGCAGGGTAAACATGAGATTCCAACCAAATGGAAGATGAAAAAATGTCCACAGTAAACCATGTACCATCCAGGTTGTATTGCCAAAGTGGGCTTCCTGTCGCGGGAAGATATAGCCTCTCCAGAATAATGCTTCCCCCACAATATTGAAAAAAAACATCGGCAACCAGGCCAGCAGGATCCAGTAATCTCCTTTCCCCAGGGGTTGCAAGGACATAAAGGCGGGTTGTGCAGTAAAATTCGGGTCCACGAATTTTTCAATTTCTATAAAGATATAAGTCAACAGGGAGATTGCAATTGTTCCTGCGATACTGATTCCAAGAACCTTCTTACCAGGTTTTTTTAGACGAAATCGATCCAGCACCATGGAAATTCTGAAGGAATGCTGCTCAAGACGATACAGTAACAATGCTCCCAGAAACAAAGGAAGAAAAACCAACGAACCTCCGGAAATATACCAGCAAACAACCGGGGGAAGGCTACTCCATTGCTCCAACCATGGGATAAAGAATTGGGTGGCTCCATAAAGAAATAGAGTGGGCACAGAAAAGTATAACAGTGATTGGAAAAACCCTAAAGGTCTCAGGTGTGTTGTTCTCATATAGCCCAAATCTCGCTTGTAACCAGATGGTACTCCTGTTTCTGTATTAGTCCAAAGTGGAATTATGTTTAATTTATGAAAGTGATTAATTGTCTGCCAGTTATGAAATCGAATTGACAGTCATTCACTATGAAGCAATCTCGAACTGCCAGAAACAAATTTGAAGGGGATGAAAGATTGAACATTTCCACCTAAATCTGATGACAGTCAAAACGAAGATATTCGACCCCACCGGGATATTTGTTCCATGAGGTAATTTATGGTCTCAATAGGTATCTATAGCCCGAAAGCCGGAGCTATGATCCTGATGGAACTGTTTCAATCGTTGTTCCAAAACCGGAAACTGGGAAGCATCGGTCATGGAAACGCAGGCCCGGATTCCTTCCAATCGATCACTGCCGGTGATTGCCAAGGAAATGGCGCTGATCCCATAAAACAGTAATTCCTCAACCAGTTGTACTCCGTTGAACCCCGGATAGGAGAGGGTAAAATAAAAGCCATCGGCAATCGGCTCCTGGTCATCCATATCATATACAATTTTAAATCCATTTTCTGTAAACAAACGTTTCATTACCCGGGCCCGGTCTGCATATTCCTTGACTGGCTCCAGAAATTTAAATTCGCCGTCATTCACTGCCTTCAATAATCCGGTCAGTCCATGCTGGGCACTGTGGGAAACCCCTGAACTTAATGCATACATGGCCCCAAAAATATAAGCACGTCCGAATACCGGGCTTCCGAAAAAGTCTTCCAGACCATCTCCTTCGGAAGTAAATAATTTCTGGGAAATTGCGGTCATGCCGATACGCTGTCCGGCAAGGCTGAAAGATTTTGAGCTTGAAATGAGCAGAATATAATTATCGGTATAACGGGCCACTGTGGGGATGAAGGGTGCTTCGCCCGGGACCCCGTAATTTTTTCTATAATCCATACCAAAATAAGCCAGATCTTCCAAAACGATGGTATCATAATTGGTTGCCAGCTCCCCGATGATCTTCAATTCTTCCTCCGTAAAGCAGATCCAGGCAGGATTATTGGGATTGGAATACATCAGCGCCGCAAACTGTCCCTTTTCCAGATAACTTTCCAGCTTTAAACGGAGCTTCTCACCGCGATATTCATAAATATCAAAACTTTCGCTCTGCAGACCGATGACCTTGACCTGTCGTTTATTCACCGGGAAACCCGGATCGATAAACAGGATTTTGTCTTTGCCTTTTTTCCGGCGGGCCGAGACCATTAATCCCATATAACATCCCTGCATAGATCCAACGGTGGGAAAGCAGGATTCCGGCTGAACCTCAATGTTCATAAATTTTTTAATGAACCGGGCAATTTCATTTTTTAACTCGGGAATACCATCGAAGGGCGGATATTTTGATCCAACTCCCATTTTTAAAGCTTCAACTTCCGATTCAACGGCAATGGCCGGAGGATCTAATCCTGGAATTCCCATCTCCATGCGGATGAATTTTTGAGTGGTTGCTTTTTCGATATTATTGACGATACGATTCAATTCCCGTATGCTGGCGAGTCCAACCGATGGAAGATTCATTTCGGTGATCTTTTCGCGCACAATTTTACCGCTCATCGGTGTCTGGATCATGAAATCCTCCTCGTTAATTTCACAAAATATTTATCTCTTATGCGATAAATTTCAAAATCGGTACCATACCAAATTAGATATAACAGACCTGAAATGGCAACCTTGATATAAAATAGATGGAAGAAAAAAATGTAAATAATGATCAAATTGTATAAATAAATAAGTATTTCCTTTCTTTTGGCTTCCAGCGTCAGTGCTCTCACTTTATTTGCAGAATTTAAAGAAAGGCATTTAGAAATTCGCCGGTTACAACCAAAATTTTAATAAGATAATTAGCTGAGCCTGGTTGATTTAATTGCAAACATTTTCTATCTTAAAATTTAAATGAAAGCATAGGGAGTTTTTGTGAATCAGATAGAGCAGGAATATAAGGCGATTATTATCGGTACCGGTCAGGGTGGCAGTCCGTTGGCCAGAGAACTGGCGAATGCCGGCTGGAAAACTGCTGTGATTGAGTCGCACTATGTGGGGGGGAGTTGTATCAACTTTGGGTGTACACCCACCAAGACCATGGTGGCCAGTGCACGGGTGGCGTATCTTGCCCGACGTGCAGGGGATTATGGGGTGTCAGCTTCAGAAATTTCGGTTGAACTGAAAAAAGTAAAACAGCGAAAACAAAATATCGTTGAGAGTTTCAGAAATAGTGGTAGAAGGAGACTGGAAACGACTGAAAATCTGGATCTTTATTTTGGTAGAGGACGTTTTTTAAACTCTCAGGATATTGAGATAAAGCTGAATTCAGGAAAAAAAAAGCTGATCCGCGGCAAATATATTGTCATTAATACCGGCACAGAAACTTTTATTCCTGATATCCCAGGTCTTCAGTCTATTGATCACCTGACGTCTTCCTCCATCATGGAATTGGAAAAAGTGCCCGAACATTTACTGATCATGGGAGGTGGATATATTGGTCTTGAATTTGGACAAATGTTTCGCCGATTTGGCAGCCAGGTAACCATCATTCAGCGTGGTTCACAATTACTTTCCCGGGAAGACCGGGATGTGGCTGAAGAAATCGCCACCATTCTCCAGGAGGATGGAATTCAAGTTTTACTGGAAGCTGATATCAAGCAGGTAGAGCAACTGAATCCGTCACGAATTATACTGAAAATTCATCGGTATGGAAAATCGGAAAAAGTTGAAGGGACTCACCTCCTGGTTGCGGTCGGACGCCGCCCTGCCACAAAGTATCTGGGATTGGAAAATACCGGGATTGATCTGGATAGAAGGGGTAATATAAAGGTTAATGAGAGACTGGAAACCAGTCAAGAGCAGGTGTATGCGATTGGAGATGTAAAAGGCGGTCCGGCATTCACTCATATTTCCTATGATGATTACCGGATCTT
>CP070707.1:236835-248626 GCA_020350205.1 bacterium | reverse complement strand
CGCGGTCGATCATGAATTAATTGACGAGCAGGACATCGCGGACCTCAAGGCCAAGATCCTCGCTTCGGGTCTGTCTGTCTCCCAACTGGTATCGACGGCCTGGGCGTCGGCGTCCACGTTCCGCGGCTCCGACAAGCGCGGCGGGGCGAACGGGGCGCGCATTCGTCTTGCGCCGCAAAAGGATTGGGAAGTCAACCAGCCGACTCAACTGAAGACTGTGCTTCAAACCTTTGAGAAAATCCAGCAGGAGTTTAACAACGCGCAGTCAGGTGGAAAGAAGGTTTCGCTGGCCGACTTGATTGTTCTGGGTGGATGCGCCGGTGTTGAGCAGGCTGCAAAAAATGCCGGTCACAATGTGAGTGTTCCCTTCACACCGGGAAGAACAGATGCCTCGCAGGAGCAAACCGATGTGGAGTCCTTCTCCGTTCTGGAGCCGGAAGCGGATGGTTTCCGCAACTACCTAAAAACCAAATATACCCTATCGGCTGAAGAGATGTTGGTGGACAAGGCGCAATTGCTAACCCTGACCGCCCCTGAGATGACTGTTCTGGTCGGTGGCATGCGCGTCCTGAATACCAATTACGGGAAGTCGCACCACGGCGTTTTCACCAAGCGGCCGGAGACGCTCTCCAATGACTTTTTCCTGAATCTACTCGATATGAGCACCAGCTGGAAAGCTACATCGAAAGACCAGGACGTGTTCGAAGGTCGTGATCGGATCACAGGCAAAGTTAAATGGACAGCCACCCGCGTCGATCTGATCTTCGGTTCGAACTCCCAACTCCGGGCCCTGGCGGAGGTCTACGGATGTGAAGATTCCCAGGAAAAGTTTGTGAACAACTTTGTTGCGGTGTGGGACAAGGTCATGAACCTGGATCGCTTCGACCTTGCCTGATTGTGGCATAAACGTCATGGTGGTTTACAAATGGCAGCGAAATCACCTCAAATTAAAAACCGGTTCCAGCGGACGGCACACCGCCGCCGCTGAACCGGAATCTTAAAGGCTCTTATCGTAACTTCAATAGCTCGTTCGATCCACAATCCTCGTCAGATACAAACCCAACCAGCAACTGAACTGAGCGTTATCCGGGTAGGAATTGCCCCTCCTCCTGCCTGGTGAATCAAAATACTCGGATCATTTTGATTTAAAATTTGACGGAAAATCTCTCCCAGTCTATCGTCACGTGTGCACATAATCAAATCTGAAATAAATCATATCAACAAAAAGCCCGATAACATCCCCGTCCATACCATTCACAGAATGGGAAGTGATGTGACCTTTCATTTTGATTTATGATATACGATTGATATGAGATAATTAATTAAACTAACCAAGAGTCACCCCAACACCTCCAGCGATGGTCATGTCCGGCATCAGGGAGGTGAGGGGAATTCCAGGGATCTTCAGGTTCACCGGGATCGATCTTGATTAAAACAAAATATATGCTTCATTTTTTAACTCTAACCGTATCATCATCATTTTTTCAGGACTAAAAAAATTACTATTTACCCATGATAGATTTTATTTATTTTAGCGCAGAAACACCCGGCTGCATGACGAATAGTATTCCGTCTGAAAAGTCAATGGGAAGTCCATCCCATGTTCAGATATATCAGAATATTTTTACTGACTCAGCTATTCCTTCAGACACTTAATTCACCTCTGTTATCCCAAACCGATGAGACTGAATTCGATGTCCTGCCGGTGGTTACCCCCCGCGGCATGTACCAGGACTCCTTCGGTTTCCTGTGGATCAGCAGCTTTGAGGGACTGCTCCGCTATGATGGCTATACCTTGAAAAAATATTCAACTATTCCTTTTGACTCGACCTCGCTGTCCTATGACTGGGTTTTTTCTGTTGTAGAAGACAAAATCGGTAACTTATGGATCGCAACCATGGGAGGTGGCCTCAATTATTTCGATCGCAGAACCGAGGTGTTTACCCATTTTAACAGCAAAACCCTGGAAGGCATGAGTGATTATATTCTCAAAATTATTGTCAATGATGATGGTTCTCTATGGCTGGGCAGTGCCGGTCAGGGACTCATCTGGTTTAACCGGGATCGGTCCGGAAGCGTCCAATATAGATGTTATCAGGTTTCCAGCCAACCGGTAGAGCAGAAACTTTCCTCAAACAATGTGGTACAGGATCTTCTGAAAGACAAGGATGGACTGATCTGGTTGGCCACAGCCATGGACGGGCTCATCCAGTTCAATCCCGAAACCAGAGAAATGATCACATTCAAACATGATCCGGAGAACCCCCGAAGTATTAGCAGCAATGTGATCAGTTGCATCTGCGAAGATGACACCGGCAATTTGTGGTTGGGTACCGGTCATCCCGAATTCCCTCCCGGTCATGGAGAGGGCCTGAATCTGTTTGAGCGAAAAACCGGAACATTTAAACATTTCAAGCACGATCCAAAGGACAAGAACAGTCTTTGTTCCAATACCATTAGTTCTCTGTTGATTGATCAGACCGGAACTCTGTGGATAGGTTCATGGGACAATTATCTGAATTCGATTCCAGTGCAGGAATTGAGCTCATCGGAGGATCCCCGCTTTAAACACTATACCCATTTATCCCAGGACATGGTGATCTCACTGTATCAAGACAGACTTTATAATATCTGGATCGGAGTGTTTGGTCTGGAGTTGTATAAAATTGATTATCAGAAAAACCAGTTTGATTTCTACCATCGAACGGACAAATACCCGGCCTCACTCACCCATTCCGATGTTAATGCCCTCTGTGTGGATCATCTGGGACGAATCTGGTTTGGAACTCGGGGGCTGGATTGTTATGATCCCCGTTTCGGGCAATACTTACATTTTCCGGAGATTCCAGACACCAGAACAGGATTCGGACGGGACTGGATTGCCGGCATTGAAGAAGACCATGAGGGGAATTTATGGATCGCAACTAGAAATAGCGGTATTTTCATTCTCAATCCAGAAACAAAAGCGATCAGATATCTGAAACATCAGGAAGGCGAAACCACAGGACTCCTGGATAATGCGGTACGGCATCTGCTCCAAAGATCCAACGGGGATTTCTGGATTGCCACTGCCCAACCTATTATTCAGCTCTATCAGAAAAAAACCGGAAACTTTTTTAACTTTCATTTGGAACCCCGGAACCAAACGTTGTTATCCATGCTGACACTATGCGAGGATCGTGATGGGGTTCTGTGGATTGGAACAGTGAGCAACGGAATGTATCGCTTGCAGGTAGATCATTACAAAATGGTTTCCGTGGAAAACTACCAATATAACCCGAAAGACCGGAATAGTCTGAGTAATGTTCAAGTACAGGATATATTACACCCTCAGGTGGTTGATACCAATTCCCTGTGGTTGGCCACCATGATCGGGTTAAACCGCTTTGACCTGAAAACTAAAAAATTTTCCCACTATTTCCAAACAGACGGGTTAGCCTCCGATATCGTAATGCGAATTCTGGAGGATAAGAGTGGCAATCTGTGGTGTGCGACTTTTGGGGGGCTTTCAAAGTATGATCTCAGAACGGGCAAAATTAATAACTATGGTAAAGGGGATGGGATGCCATTTACGGATTACAGTAACCTGGGCAGAAATTCGGCTAAAGGTCCGGATGGAAAATTATACTTCTCTGGTATCTCCGGAACATTGGGTTTTAATCCGGCTGCGATAAAGGTTAACCCTCATATTCCACCGATTGTTTTAACCGACTTTAAAATATTCCAGGAAAGTGTAAAACTGGATACCGCGATACAATTTAAAAAATGCCTTACCCTGCCTTACCACCAGAATGTATTTTCGATTGAATTTGCTGCTCTTAATTTTACCAATCCTGAAAAAAATCAGTATGCCTACAAGCTCGAGGGTTTCCACAATGACTGGATCGATATCGGTCATGAGCGAAGCGTCAGTTTTACCAACCTGGACCCGGGAAAATACACTTTCCGAGTAATAGGCTCCAATAATCATGGAGTCTGGAATGAAACAGGAGCTGGTATCCAAATCATGATCACACCACCCTGGTGGCGTTCCACTTGGGCCTATGCCGGTTATTCTCTTCTGATGGTGACATTTCTCTTTAGCACAGTACGTTTTGAACTCCTGCGGCGCCAGCGAAAACTCAAACTTCAACTGCAGCGGGAACAGGAACTGCGCTCCCTGGAGGAGGCAGAACACCGGGCTTTGGTGGCAGAACTGCAGCGTAAAACAGCCGATGCGCAACGGGAGGCGGAAAAAGAGCAAATGCGCAGTCGTATCGCCAGTGACCTCCATGATGAAATCGGTGGTAATCTCAGCAGTATCGCCCTCCTCGGGCAGGTATTGCTGGAAAAGTTGAGACCCAAACCGTCATTAAAAAATAAACTGCAGGAGATTCCCCGCATTGCCCGCCTGACTGCCGAATCCATGCGCGATATCGTCTGGTTTATTAATCCAGAAAACGATGATATGGATAGACTACTGGCCAAAATGCGGGAAACGGCTAACCTGATGCTGGATAACCTTAATTTTAGTTTCAACACCCCACAGGGAGGGATAATCCTGGAGACCGATCTGGATTTCCGGCGCAATCTGTATTTGATATACAAGGAATGTCTGCAAAATGTTGTTAAACATTCCCGGGCACAACATGTAGAAATTGAAATACAGCAGCTGAATCACGCAATAAAGTTTCGAATAACTGATGATGGGGTTGGTTTTGATATTTCCCGGGAATATCAGGGGAATGGTTTAGGGAACCTGAAACGACGGGCATTTGAAATAGGCGGAAAAATTGAATTCTTATCCGAACCGAGTCGAGGAACGACTGTTTTGTTCACTAAAATATACCGTGATCAGGGTATGGATTAATTCATCCATAGAATATATATTAAAATAAAGTCTCAGTGTTTGGAAGGATTCTTGTGAAAGAAAATCCCCAAGTCATCAATGTGATGATTATAGAAGATGATGATACCTACCGGGATTCCTTGCAGGCGATCATCAATGCCAGCCACAATCTATCATGCCCCTACGCTTGTGAATCCTGTGAGGAAGCCCTGGATGTTCTGAATAAAGATTTTGTTCCGGAAGTGATTTTGCTGGATATCAAGCTACCGGGTATGAGCGGCATTGAGGGGATTCCCCACTTCAAAACTCTTTCCCCCGCCACTCATATTATTATGCTTACGGTGTTTGATGATGACGATTTAATTTTCAATGCCCTGTGCCAGCGGGCAGAGGGTTATTTACTGAAATCTGCCACCCCGCAGCAAATCAGCGAGTCTATCCACAATGTCATCTGCGGTGGCGCTGCCATGACCCCAAGCATTGCCGCCAAGGTCCTCAAGATGTTCACCCACTATACTCAACCCAAAGGAGAGTATGATCTCACGGCCCGGGAAAAAGAGATCCTGCAGCTGCTGGTGGACGGATTAAGTAAAAAGCATCTGGCAGACCAGCTCTGCATCAGCCTGCATACCGTGGATACCCATCTGAAGAATATCTATGCCAAGCTGCATGTCCACTCCCAGATTGATGTCATCGCTAAAGCCTTAAAAGAGCATCTGATTTAAAACTTCCCCACTCTTACTGATAAAAATTTCCCTAAATCCACTAAAAATACCCTGATCCCGGTATTTACAAATTGATGGCGCTCCCCTAGATTCTTTAAAAGGCAAAATTCTATCGAACCTATGCCAAACAGGAGGACCTTTTATGAAAAGTTATTTAATATTTATTTCGTTGATTTTTTTCTGGACAGGAATTGTCCCGGCCGGAATTATCCGGGTGCCTCTGGACCAGCCCACCATCCAGACCGGCATTCATGCAGCCATTGACGGTGATACCGTGCTGGTGGCTGACGGCACCTATCTGGAAAATATCAATTTTAAAAGCAAGGGCATTACCGTGGCCAGCTGGTTCCTGGTAGACGGAGATACGAACCACATTGCAAATACCATTATTGATGGAAGTCAACCCATAGTTACCGACAGCGCCAGTACGGTTACCATTGTAGAATGTGCACAGACGGCGGAATTATGCGGATTTACCATTAAGGGTGGTTATGGTCAATATCATGTACAAGCCAACGCCAGAGCAGGTGGGGGAATAATTATTGTAGAATCCAACACGGTTATCCGAAATAATCACATTACTCAAAATGTTATTACACCCACCATCGTTCCCAATCCCTACACTAATGTTTTCGGCGGGGGATTGTTTTTTGTGTCCGAGAGCAGTGATAATTTTGCCCTGCACATTCGTGAGAACATCATCTCGGATAATGAGATCGCAGGTTATCATAGCGGTGGTGCCGGACTGGCGGTAGAACTTTTATTAAGTACAGGGGCCGTGGATTATCTCATCGAAGAAAATATAATAAAAAACAACAGGACCGTGAACTTAGATAAATGGAAAGTGATGGGAGGCGGTTTTTATTTAGATTTTTCATTACCAACCCAGGGAATTGGAATAATCCGTAACAATATAATAATGAACAATGAAGCCATATGTGAACATAGTTTCGGCGGAGGTATTTATATTGTCATTTGTGATCCTAACCAAAACGGAGTTGTGGATAATGAACCCGGACCCTATTTCTACAATAATATCATCTGCAACAATTACTCAGAATATTTGGGTGGCGGTGTAGTGATTTGGCGCAGGTACCTGAAACCGGGTCTGCCATACGCCCCGCTGCTTTCTGCCGGTCATTTTGTGCCCAAGCCGTCATTTATCAATAACACCATTGTAGGAAACCGGGCGGTGGACGGATCAGGTTTTCTTATTATGAATCATATACCGTTTCTCATGAACAACCTACTCTGGAATACTTCCTCAGATACGGCACAATGGGGAGAGATATTTCTGGGTGATGAACCCTATTGGAAAAACATCATGGAGCCCAATACCTGGGGAGATCTGGAGTTGTTTTATTCCGACGTTAAGGGAAGCGACTGGTCTGACATTAACCGGGGAGTTTTTGATATTGAACCGGTATTTTCCGATTCATTATATCACCATGCGGTAACAAGTTCCTGTGTGGGAACGGGAAGATCCGCCATTTTACTGAAAAATACCTTATATACCGCACCGCCATTTGATTTCGAGGGAAATTCCCGTCCCGCCGGCGTTGATAGCATGATTGATATCGGGGTATATGAAAGTAATCATCCCTGTATTCTTGTTCGTCCCGCTTCTTTTAATCTTACTCCGACCCAACCTTACCTGAACCCTTCTACCGATAGTATTCTGATTACCTCTGATGTTGCTAATCCGCTGAACCATGCAATTGAGATATATGCGAAAATTGAAAGTGTGGACAAAACCCACGTCGATTCGACATTGATGTATGACGATGGGCAGCACCATGATGGCGCTGCGAATGATGGTTTATATGGGGGGACTCTTTCCCCGTTGCAGGCGGAGAATATGTTCGGCAAATCCGCTATTAGATTATCTGATCAACAGGCATTAACCCGGCACGAATTTTATCAACCGGTTTGTTTAACAACCATTGGTCCGCTGGTTCTGGAGAGCTATCAGGTTCACCAGGTAACCAAGCTGTTGCAGGGTTACCGGGCCTATGTCATGTTATCCATCAGAAATAGCGGAACAACTGTTGCGGCAGAGCAGGTGGAGGTCGAACTGGTAAGCGAAGATAGTTCGATAACCAACATTGGTAGTGCGCGTCAGTCTTTCGGAGACTTACTGGCTGGCCAGGTGAAAAATTCTCCATATTTATATTCTATCCAGGTTAATGATAACTCCCTGATTGATACCCTCCGGCTCAAGTTAAATATTTACAGCTCCGGGACCCTTTACTGGCAGAATAGCACGGTCAGCCTGGTGGTTGGGCTGCAAAAATCTGATAATGGCATTCCACTGCAATATGGATTAAGACAGAATTACCCCAATCCCTTCAATCCGGAGACAGTCATCAGTTGGCAGTTGCCCGTTAACAGCCCGGTAAAATTAACAGTCTTCAATTTAGCCGGTCAGAAGGTTATCACTCTAGTGGATGATAGACAATTGGCGGGAACTCATTCAGTGGAATGGGATGCCTCCGGATTTGCAAGCGGGGTGTATTTCTACAAGCTTGAAGCGGGAGGGTTTGTGGAAACCCGTAAGATGGTTTTGATGAAATGAAGAGGCTCAAGGTACACGGATCAAGGCACAAGGATAAAGGAAAAATGGCAAAGAAAAATAATCTATTTACATCCCGATTGAACACCAAGCATCATGGATTACATAGTCTAATCCTTTATCCTTGGATCTTGTACCTTTTGTTCCTTGCACCATGCTCTATGCTCTCTGCGCTATGCACCTTGCTCTCCACACTTGGCCGCATTTAAATTTTCCATTTTTCCCGGGTGACTATGATTTATTTGCCTTTTCAACCCCTTTTCCGTAAATTTTGACGGTCCTCGTAAAATTAATTAGCTCCAGATCCGGACCAGCTGTGGATTAATCCATTATTCCGGACAAAGTGAGTTTGATTATTTCCCTATGACCCTAAAAACCACGATCATCAGCCTGATTTTGGCCTATTATGGGCTGCTCTTCTGTCAATTCAAAAATCTGCAGTTTGAGCATCTAACCATTGAAGATGGCCTGTCAAATAATACCGTTCAGTGCATTCTGCAGGATCAGCAGGGATTTATGTGGTTTGGAACCTCCGATGGCTTAAATCGCTGGGACGGTTACACCTTTAAAATCTTCACCCATAGCCCGAATGATTCCACCTCCATTTCGAATAATTATATTACCGCACTTTGTGAGGATTCTTCGGGAATAATCTGGATTGGAACAGGTTTCGGATTGAATACCTTTGATCCCAGCACCGAAAAGATTACCCATTATTTTTCGATAGAGAATGATACCAACAGTATAAGTAATAACTATCCTTCCGTGGTATTTAAAGATAGCCAGCACAACATCTGGATCGGGACCGCACATGGCCTAAACCGTTATAATTATGAAAAGAATACCTTTACCCGCTTTTTCTTCCCGGGACAACTTGATTCAGTGAGTCAGGCATGGGATAACAACACAATCAGCGCAATAAGTGAAGATAAAGAAGGCATGTTGCTTCTGGGTACAATGAATGATTTTCTGTTGTTTGATACCGGAACGGGAGATTTTTCTGTGATTCCTGACGTCATTCCTGTAAGGAAGCATTGGCCGCTGGTACCTGCGATATATAAAGATCAATCGGGAAGTATATGGATCACTGTTGCCAATGTTGGGATTACCAGATATGACTCACATAAAAATACCACCCAGTTCTATAGATCCGATATGAAAAATTCTTCGAATTTTCATATCGGATTCGTTCCTACTTCTTTCTGCGAAGATGAAAACAATAATTTATGGGTCGGTACTGCAAATCACGGCCTCTATATTTTTGACCGCAGGAGCGGCGGTTTTAATCCATATCAAATTACCGGCAAGGATGAAAATAAGATAATTAGTAACGCTATAACATGTTTGTATAAAGATATGCAGGGTAATATCTGGGTCGGCACGGCAGACAAGGGCATCCAGATGAATCCTAAATGGAGAAAACCTTTCAAATTTTATGTTCATGATCCTCAAAACCATAATAATCTTGCTGCCGGGGAGGTCACTCATTTTTATGAAGATAAGCAAGGTTTAATCTGGATCTCTCACTTTTCAGGCAATATAAGCCTGTTCGACAGAAATAGAGGTGTTTTTACCTATATTAGACACGATCCTAAAGATAAAGCCAGTTTGACTGAAGGGTCGCTCTACGCCGTGAGGGAAGATAGCTATGGATATATATGGTTTGCAACAGCTCCTGCCCTTACCCGCATGGAACGCAAAACAGGTCAATTTAAATACTTTCAGCACGATTTATCTAATCCGAAAAGTCATGCGTACACCCACACCCTCTGTTGTTTTGAAGATCAACAAGAAAATATGTGGTTCGGAACTGCAAACGCGGGTCTGGAAAGATTTAACCGGGCCAGTGGGACATTCGATCATTTTAAATACGATCCAGCAGATTCAAACAGCATTCCAAGCAATGCTATTTTTACCCTTTACCAAGATAAAACAGGTATTTTTTGGATTGGAACCTCACATGGATTTTCCCAACTCACCTATGACCGTGCCGGCAAAGAAAAATTTATTCGTTACAGACAACATCCTGTCAATCAACCATCCGATAATGGAAATACAATTTCTGCGTTTTTAGAAGATAGGCTGGGACGTCTCTGGATCGCCACGGATTCAGGATTGGAACTATTTGACCGGGAAAAGAACAGCTCTCAGCTGATTCTTCACCTCGATGAATTTCCCGGCGAGTACATCTGGGGCATTATCGAGGATGATCAGGGCATGTCCGAAGGAAAAGCGGGCAATCTCTGGTTAAGGACTGGGCGGGCAATCGTAAGATTCACTCCCGAAACTGGCAAATTACGGGTATATGATGAAGGCGATGGCTTGAAATACTGCAAATCAATTAAATCAGGTTTTGCCGCCTTTTATAAAGCAAAAAACGGTGAGATATATTCTGGCGGTATCAACAGTATTACCATCTTTCACCCCGATAGCCTGGAGGACAATCCTGATCCTCCCCCGATAGTTTTGACCGGCGTCAAAATAAATTATCAAACGGTCAGGATCGGAAAGCAATCGCCCCTGATGGAGTCGATTGTCATTGCAGATACATTACGCCTGAATTACAATCAGAATATTATATCTTTTGAATTCGCGGCGCTGGATTATACCGCACCTGCAAAAAACCACTACGCTTATAAGCTGGAGGGAGTTAATCCTGATTGGATATATACCGATGCATCCAGACGTTTCGCCTCCTATACCAATCTTGATCCGGGAAAATACACTTTCCGCGTCAAGGGTTCCAACAACGATGGGGTATGGAATGAAACAGGTGTCTCACTGCAGATTATCATCACCCCGCCCTGGTGGCACACCCGCTGGGCGTACGCATTTTATATCGTGTTTTTTTGTGCTGCTCTAATTGCCACCTGGAGACTGCAGCTGCGGAGAATTCAGATCCGTAACGAACTAAAAATGAAAAATTTTGAAACCCAAAAATTACAGGAAATTGATCAGCTCAAATCTAGATTTTTTGCCAACATTTCCCATGAATTCCGAACGCCTCTTACCCTGATTCTGGGACCGATTTCCCAGATGCTTGCGAACACCCGGCGGATAGATTTCCGGGAAAATCTCTCCATCATGAAACGAAACGCCCTGCGTCTGCAACGCCTGATCAACCAGTTGCTGGACCTCTCCAAGCTGGAAGCCGGACGTATGTCCCTGCAGGTACGCCAAGAAAATATTGTAATCCTGCTGAGAGGCTTTGTTCAAGCGTTTGAATCCCGGGCTAAAATGAGCAATATAAAACTGCAGTTCGAAGCTGAGCAGGATAACATTTCAGGTTATATCGATCCTGAAAAACTGGAAACGATTATTAACAACCTGTTGTCCAATGCTTTTAAGTTTACGCCGGATGGAGGAACGGTGACTATACAAATCTCTTCAACCCCCCTTTCAAATCCCCCCCTTCATAAGGGGGGGAGGCCAGGGGGGGTTGATATATCCATCTCCGACAGCGGCTGCGGCATACCTCCCGATCGCCTGCCCCACATCTTTGATCGCTTCTATCAGGCAAATAATTCCTATGATCAAGATCACGAGGGAACCGGCATCGGTCTGGCCCTAACCAAAGAACTGGTGGAATTCCACCAGGGAGATATTTCCGTATCCAGTGAGGTAGGTAAAGGAACCACCTTTGTCATCCGGTTACCTGTTGATAAA
>CP070707.1:224791-236735 GCA_020350205.1 bacterium | reverse complement strand
GAATCGGGCCGCATGGTTCTCAGAGCCAGCAGTACCAACATCACCCAATATTTAAAAGGTATTATTCAGTCTTTTGAGTCTCTGGCGGAACGCAAGAAAATTACTCTGAAATTTAATATCAATGAAAAATTAATAATCGGGTATGTTGACCGGGACAAGCTGGAGAAGATTGTGACCAATCTGCTTTCCAATGCCTTTAAGTTTACTCCGGAGGGGGGAAAGATATGTGTAGATTTTTCCCCAACTCCCCTTTCAATTCCCCCCCCTGGCAAGAGGGGGAAGACAGGGGGGGTTGAAATTCACATCTCCAACACCGGCTCCGGCATTCCCTCAGATCAGCTGGACAAAATCTTTGACCGCTTCTATCAGGCGAACGACTCCTATAGCAAAGACAGTGAAGGCAGCGGCATTGGACTGGCGCTGACCAAAGAGCTGGTGGAGGCCCATCATGGTGAAATTGGTGTGGAAAGTGAGTTGAATAAGGGCACCACTTTCACAGTCTGGCTGCCGATTGAAAAGGAGCATTTCAAGCCGGAAGAGATTGTAGACATTTTTGGTGAAGAAGTAACCTCCCTCAGTCCCCCCTTACCAAGGGGGGAAGAAAGGGGGGGTGAAACAATTGAGACTATACCCCTAAAAAAATCTGCGGTCGCCGACAAATCTGCTCCACTCCTCCTCATCATCGAGGACAATCCTGATGTCACCCGCTACATCAGCAGCTTTCTGGAAAAGGAGTATCGCATCATTACGGCCGAAAATGGCAAGGCTGGCCTGAAGAAGACATTGGACAAATCTCCCGATCTGATTATCAGCGATGTGATGATGCCGGAGATGGATGGTTTCCAATTCTGCCGCCAGCTGAAATCGGACCAGTGTACCAGTCACATCCCATTCATTCTGCTGACCGCCAGAGCCGATATGGAAAGCAAACTGGAAGGTCTGGAATTCGGCGCTGACGATTACGTCACCAAACCCTTTGATGCCAAGGAGCTCTCCGTTCGCTCCAAAAACCTGCTGGAGCAGCGCCGTCGATTGCAGGAACATTTTGAGCGGAAAGTGGAATTCCAGCCCTCGGAGATTACCGTCAATTCCATGGATGAAAAATTTATGCAGAGAGCCATTGCGCTGATCGAGCGGCATATGGATGATACCGAGTTCAGCGCGGAGCAATTTTCACGGGAAATCGGGATGAGCCGCCGGCACCTGAATCGAAAACTGCACAGCCTCACGAATTATCCGGCCCGGGATTTTATCCGCACCATTCGCTTGAAACGTGCTGCTCAACTATTGCAGAAAAACAGTGATCCGGTCACCCAGATCGCCTATCAGGTGGGCTTCAGCAACCCCTCCTATTTTACGGAATGCTTTAAAAGCCAGTTTGGCATGTCCCCAACCGAATACGCCAGCCGGGAATCATAATCCGTGGTGATGCGCAGGTACCTTTTCCAAAAGCGTTGATGGTCATTTTAGTATAAAATTCATGCCACACACTGCAATTATCAAGGGAATGTCCCGCCGGTGATAGTATTTGTCCCATGGCTGGTGGTAATATCTCTTTCTTTCAAATATCTTAATCCTGAAGATTAACAACATTTTCCACTAACTCTCCGTAACGGAGAAGGAGATCATCATGAAGCTTTTTACGAATTCAAAATCGTTTTTCTTTTGGAAGGAGATGTCACAACTGCTTGGTTTTCAGGACCGTGCGTCGTTTTTTGTTATGGTGTTTTTTGTACTAATTATTGGCGCAGCAAGTCCGCTTTTTTCTCAACTTGAGTGGACTAAAGATCCCGCTAATCCACTACCCCTCAACGGGGCAAGCGGAACGTGGAACAGCAATGTATTTGCGCCGTGTGTGCTTTACAACCCCGATTCTTCCCGCTATGAGATGTGGTTTGGTGCAGGATTTAATCATTTGCGACCATATCGCATCGGTTTTGCGACCTCCCCCGACGCAATTAATTGGAATTATATACATCCGACTCCGGTACTTGAGCCAACCCCGGGTTCATGGGATGAATTTACGGTTGAGTTTCCGATGGTCCTGCGGGAAAAAATGGCGGACAGTATAATTTATAAAATGTGGTATTGCACCGGCAGTTCCTTTTACGATTTGCAGATTGGATATGCGACCTCACCAAATGGCATTGACTGGACAAAATATTTAGTATCTGTTATGGGACCCGGCACCGAACCGTGGGAAGCCGGAGGACCTGAAGTTGGCTATGTTCTGAGGGATTCAGTCGCGGGAGTATACAGAATGTGGTACACTGGCTATAACCAGCAGTTCACTGCTTCCGGATTCGGTTATGCAGAGTCAGTAGATGGGCTTACATGGCAAAGGCCATACAATTATCCCCTATTAACACTAGGTTCCCTGGGGGAATGGGATGACAGGTATATATGGTTTCCAAGAGTTTTTATTATTAATAACATGTATTATATGCTCTATACCGGCGAGCACAGCAGCGGGAATCCGCAGCCTCGCCGAATTGGATTGGCTACCTCTCCGGATGGAATTAGCTGGACAAAATATGATAATTCAACCACAACTAATCCCCCATATGCAGAAAGTGATCCGGTTTTGTCACCATCCCCCGGACAATGGGACCAACACTTTGTCGGCGCCGGGTCTACTTTATTAATCGACAGCACACTGCACACGTGGTACAACGGAAGCACGCACCCAACAAATACCTATTTATGGCGAATTGGCCACGCAACGTTACCAGGTGATTCACTTCTAGTTGGTATTAAAAAATATGATAATTCTTATATTTCTAAAGGATATTTCCTGCAACAAAACTACCCTAATCCCTTCAACCCGACAACAACTATTGAGTTTGATCTGGCGAAAACCAGTGAAGTGAGCTTGAAGGTCTTCAACATTCTCGGAGAAGAAGTGTTTACACTCGTCTCAGACAGACTATCAGCTGGATCATATTCCTATGATTGGGATGCCTCCAATTTAGCCAGTGGTGTCTACCTGTACAGACTGCAAGCGGGAGATTATGTTGAGACCAGGAAGATGGTGTTGATGAGGTAGGTTCAAGAAACTATAAGGACTATATTTCGCCCTGTCCGTGAAACCTCCGGCAGGGCTTTCTTTTGTTACCATATTCACACAATTTTGATAACAAGTTTAAAGTCTCGCTTCATGTCATTTTTTTGCTTGACATTTTCAACATTTTTCCATAGTCTTTTACAACATATGACAGTTCAAACCAAAATTCCTGCGAATACTGGTTTTACTGTTCATCCTCCGCTCACCCTCTTTCTGAATCTACAGGTCTTTTGAGCCATATTATTTCCAGATTCATATAGATTTGTAAAGATAGTTCTAGCTAATCTAGATATTCAGAAAGGGGATTACCATGCACAAACATCAATTTATTAATATTTTGTTCAGCCTTTTGACCGGACTCGCCCTTGTCTTTTTTCTTTTTTCTTTCGCAGGTTCTCAAACCAACTGGACAAAGTACCCTGGCAATCCGGTATTCAGTTACGACCCGTCTTCCTATTGGGAAGATCTATTAATATTCCAACCCTTTGTACTGAAGGTTGGTGATACATTGAAAATGTGGTATGCGGGGGTCCATACCGTCGCTTCAGGAATCGGTTTGGATGCAAGAATCGGCTATGCCACCTCCACTGACGGTGGGATTAACTGGAACCGCTATCAGCCGGATCCAGTGTTGGGACCGACACCTGGCGAGTGGGACAGTCTGAGTGTCGGACAACCACACCTTGTGTATGACGACTCCCTGTATCACATGTGGTTTAATGGTACCGATGATCCTAACCATTCGGGTCGCAGGATTGGTTATGCCACCTCCCCAAATGGGTTTACCTGGACCAAGCACGACAGCAATCCAGTATTGATTCCGGGTCCCCCGGGAAGCTGGGACAGTGCAAACATCAATACGGGATCTGTTTATTTTGATGGTTTTTTATATCATATGTGGTACGATGGCACTGCGTCGTTTCTTCCATGGTCCCGGATCGGATATGCGACCTCGCCAGATGGAATTACCTGGACCAAGTATGCTGATAACCCGGTTTTTGATGGAACAGGCAGCTGGGCAGATGCGGTTGCTCATCCTCATGTGATCGTTAATGGATCCAACTTCGAAATGTGGTTCCTCGGTGGAAATAATGGCGGACAGAATCTTGGTATTGGATACGCTACCTCTACTGATGGAATTCACTGGGTGCCGGTGGATACCCCGGTGGTAAATGTCGGTGAGCCAGGAGCATGGGATCAAGATTGGGCGGCAAATCCCACTGTTCTGTTTGATGATACAACCTACCACATGTGGTATGATGGATTTAAGAGACCAGCGGGAAATGAAATCGGTTATGCAACTGCACCGAATACCATTATAAATGTTCCGGAAGAGGTGGCAACCATTCAGGGAGCGATTGATGCCGCCAATAATGGAAATACAGTATTGGTGGATGACGGAACCTATTACGAAAACATCAACTTCAAGGGAAAAGCCATTACGGTAGCCAGTCGTTTCCTGATCGACGGGGACTCTTCGCATATTACCAACACCGTCATCGATGGGAGTCAGCATGCGAATCCCGACAGCGGATCGGTGGTAAGTTTTATTTCAGGAGAGGATACCACATCCGTTTTGTGTGGTTTTACCATTACGGGTGGAAGCGGAACCTATTATAGCGGTGGTGATGGATATGTAGGTGGTGGCATTTATATGCTATCAGGCGGTAAAATCATTCATAACAAGATAACCTCCAACAGTCTTCAATCACCGAAAGTGTGTGCTGGAGCCGGCCTGCTTGTTCTTGCGACTAATAACATCAACATTATTATTGCCCATAATGAGTTTAAATATAATTCAATCCTGTCGCAAAGGTTTGGAACAGGTTCCGGTGGTGGTGGTATCTACTGCAAGTGGCTGCCTGCAAATGGCTACATCCGGATTTACGATAATCTCATATCCCATAATACGGTAACTGTTACCAGTTTATACAAAGCGATTGCCGGTGGTCTTGGACTTTCAATGGATCTACCCTGTGCAGTAGATGCGATTATTGAAAATAATATAATTTCATATAATCAACTTCATTGTGTGGCAAGTATGGGAGGTGGAATTTATGTGGTTTACTGGGATCCCGGCTCCACATTCATTGATAATAATCCCAGTCCGGTGATCCGTAACAACATCATTTCACATAATTATTCTGAAGACAAGGGAGGAGGCCTGGGAATCTGGACAGTCGAAACAGCCCCCATCTGGCCCCGGCCCGGTTCGGTCATAAAACCTCAGCCGGCCATCATCAATAATACCATTGTCAGTAATTCGGCAAATGATGGGTGCGGTATATTCAATTTCGATTCCTACCCGCTGCTATTAAATAATATACTGTGGGATGATCTGTCAATTCCGGGAAGCCGCGAAATATTTAATGATAATATAACATATCCAAATTACCCTGATCACAGCAATGACGGTATCATTTCTGCGTACTATTCTGATATCCAAAATGGCTGGTCCGGAGGAGTCAGTATTATCGATGCCGATCCGCTTTTTGCGGACACGACAGATTATAAACTTTCCGGTTCCAGCCCCTGCATTGGCTCCGGAATCGATTCGGTTCAAGTAGATGGGACCTGGTATCAAGCACCGCCAAAGGATTTTGGAGGAAATCTCCGACCCGCGCCTGTCGGTACCATGCCCGATATGGGTGCATGGGAATCACCCTTACCGAATGGTGTGAGGCAGGTCAGGGGAAATGCCGTGATTACATTTCAGTTGTCCCAAAACTACCCCAATCCCTTCAATCCGGTAACAAAAATCGAGTTTTCCATTCCCAAATCGGAGTTTGTCACTCTAAAAGTGTACAATGTTCTGGGCGAGGAAGTGGTAACGCTAGTTTCGGAAAATCTAAGCGCGGGGAAATATAAATATGATTGGGATGCCGGTAGTCTGGCAAGCGGGGTGTATCTGTACAATCTACGAGCGAGAGGCTACACAGAAACTAAAAAAATGCTGCTACTTCAATGAGTATGGTAACAGGAAAATGTTGATGAAGTAAATAAACCGACTATCCTCCAAAGGAGATCTATCATGAAGCATATTTCCATTATCTTTGTTTTCGTTGTGTTATTTGCATTGTCATTAACTTTCACGGCTGTTTTCTCCCAAATCCAGTTTCAGAATCAATCAGAAATTTTTACAGATCCAAATATTGAGTTATATAACCAATTTAGAAATGCCAATACTTTTGTTCCGTATGATTCAACGATGCTGGATTCATTTATTATAGCAAAAATGAATCAGTATCATATTCCCGGTCTGCAGGCCATTATTGTGAAAGATGATCAGTTAATCTGGAAGGGCGCTTTTGGGTATGCCAATATTGCCAAGAACAGACTGGTTACTGATTCAACATTATTTTTTTTAGCATCAATTTCAAAACCTGTTACCGCAACTGCCTTAATGCAATTATGGGAAGAAGGTCTGTTTGGATTGGATGATGACGTTAATAACTATCTCCCATTCCAGGTACGCAATCCAACTCATCCGAATACTCCCATTACTTTCCGGATGCTCTTGACTCATACTTCGAGTATTCATGATAATTATTGGTTAGTTTTAGATCCATTATTTGTTTGGGGTTATGATTCTCCAATAGAGTTGGATTCTTTTCTTGTAAATTATCTAATACCTGGTGGATCATATTACTATTCTTCCAACTATAACTCGGGGGCTCCTGGAACACAATATGATTATAGTAATGTAGGAGCTGCACTAATAGGCTATCTGGTGGAAACCATCAGCAACAATTCTTTCGAGCAATATTGTCAGGATTCTATTTTCATTCCTTTGGGAATGAATGAAACTTCATGGTTTCAGGCCAATTTAGACACAACTCATATTGCTATGCCTTATTATTATATCGGAGGAAACCACTATCCATATGGTCATTCCGGTGAACCACATTATCCAGCAGGTCAACTTAGAACCTCTGCTACTCAGTTTTCACGTTTTTTAAGAGCCTTTATTCAGATGGGTCGATTTGATGGGATTAGAATTTTAGATAGTACAACCGTGAATATGATGACCACAGTTCAACACCCTGCAATTAATCCAACCCGGGGTCTTATATGGCATATTCTACCAATGGAAATTCCTACTACAGGCTCTCGAATTTTGTGTGCCCATGGGGGTTCTTCACATGGAGCAAGAACAACTATGGCCTATACTTTGAAATCGCAAGAAAATGTTGGGATAATTGTATTAACAAATGGTGAGGCAGATGAGGTATTAGAAATTATTTTAGAGATTTTTGCATATGGACTGTTATATGATAACATTTATGCTCATAATATTGAAGTCAATTCAACATTTATGCGGCCGGGCACTGATACTTTAACTTTGAACACAGAATTTGTAAATCCAAATAACCATAATTTCACGGCAAATGCTATCATCAGAAGTATAGATAGTGTTTATACCGATTCAATTCCTTTATTTGATGATGGAACTCATGGTGACCTTCAGGCCGGAGATGGCATCTGGGGAAATTTCATTTCACCTTTATCCTTTGAAAACGAGTTTATGATCGGAATAAGTACGACTGATCTGGACTCTGGAGAATATTTTATCTTACACGACTTAACACGATTTACAACAATAGGTCCGCTGGTGGTTGATCATTTTGAGATTCCCAGTCATAACCCGAATAACTTTACATTGAAATTATTTTTGAGAAATGATGGAGCGAATGCGACCGCCATAGATATAACAGCAAAAGTGTCGACAACAGACACCAATGTAACAAATATCAGGTTTAACAATCAGAGTTTTGGGAATCTTGCTCCTGGACAAATTAAAAGCACTGCAAACTACCTTGTCGAAACTCAAAATAATCCGGGTACCATTGATTTCAATATTGATATTTCAAGTGAAGGTTGGGAGTTTTGGAGTGACAGTCTAGTTTATACCGGAATCTCGGTGGAGGATACAAATATTCCCAAGCAATACCGATTGAGTCAGAATTACCCCAACCCCTTCAATCCGGTAACAAAAATCGAGTTTTCCATTCCTAAATCTGAGTTCGTCACTCTGAAGGTTTACAACATTTTGGGTGAGGAAGTGGCAACGTTGGTTTCCGAACGAATCGCTGCTGGAAGTTATAAATATGATTGGGATGCCAGCCTATTGGCAAGCGGGGTGTATTTGTACAGGATTCAGGCGGGTGAATTTCAACAAATTAAAAAGATGGTTCTGATCAAATAAATTCCAGTTGGAGCCACGGTCTGGATGCTAACTTTAATCCTGATCTATTAACAAATTATTGAGGTGTATCATGAAGCATTTTTCTGTCATCTTTGTTTTGGTTGTATTAGTGTCAACTTTCACGGCTGTTTTCCCGCAAATCCAGCAACAAGACCAACAAAAGATTTTTGTCAAAACAGGTATTGAGTCATATGGCCAATTCAGAAATGCAAACTCCCATGTTTTTTATGATTCAACTGCACTGGATTCGTTTATTTTGGCAACCATGAATACTTATCACTTTCCTGGTGTCCAGGCTTGTATTGTTAAGGATGATCAGTTAATCTGGAAGGGCGCTTATGGTTATGCGAATATTGGGCATAACAGACCGGTAACCGATTCGACTTTATTTTATTTAGCATCAATATCAAAAACTTTTGCTGCAACGGCTATGATGCAACTGTGGGAAAACGGTTCCTTTAATTTGGATGATGATATCAACAACTATCTTCCTTTTTTTCAGGTCCGCAATCCATATCATCCGAATACACCCATAACATTCCGGATGCTGTTGACGCATACGTCCAGTATTAGGGATAATTCATACGGTTTAGGAGTTAAGGGGAGTGATTCACCAATACGTTTGGATTCTTTTCTTGTTAACTATTTGGTACCCGGCGGATCATATTACCATTCTTCAAATTATAATTCATCGACTCCCGGTACAAAATGGGAATATACGAATAAAGGAGTGGCATTAATTGGATATCTGGTCGAAACAATCAGCAACAGTAGTTTCGAACAATATTGTCAGGATTCTATTTTTATTCCTTTGGGAATGTATGAAACTTCCTGGTTTCAGGCCAATTTAGATACAACTCATATTGCGATGCCTTATTATTATAGCGGGGGAAGTTATCATCCCTACGGTCATCATGGTACACCCGGGTATCCTGCTTCACAACTCAGAACATCTGCTGTTCAGCTTTCCCGTTTTTTAAGAGCATATATTCAAAATGGTCAAATTGATGGTGTAAGAATTCTGGATAGTACCACGGTGGATTTAATGACGACAGAACATTTGCTGGCTGATCCTAATATGGTTTATTGGTGGCCTTATTGGCAAGGATTTATATGGAGAATCTACTCAAATGAATTGCCTTATTGGGGTAATCAACGATTTTGCGGTCATTGGGGAGCAAGCCAGGGTGCCAGAGCAGGCATGGATTATGTTTTTAATAACGTTGATAAATTGGGTGTGATCGTTTTGAACAATGGTGAATCTGAACCACCAATAATACAAAAATTGGTAAATGAACTTTTTATTTATGAATATCTCTATGATGAAATATTTTCCCATACTGATGAAGTACCCATGGATTATTCTTTAAAACAAAATTACCCCAATCCTTTTAATCCAAAAACCAATATCGAATTTTCAATTTACAGATCAGAATTTGTAAGATTAAAACTCTACAACTTGCTGGGACAGGAAGTAGCCACGCTGGTTTCGGAAAAACTAGCTGCCGGGAATTATAAATACGATTGGGATGCAGGCAACCTGGCCAGCGGAGTGTATCTGTACAGACTGCAGGCGGGTGACTATGTCCAGACCAGGAAGATGGTGTTGATGAGGTAGCTTAAAGGAATCGGGAATACTTATGATCTTTTCAGGTGGCAAACACTGATATGGACAGTGTTGGACATTGGTGGAAAAACAGGGACCCGAAAAGAATTAACGCTCTGGCTTCTCTGTATGCATTTGGTTATTGTTATTATTATAGTTACCGCCCCGCCGATTTTCTTCTAAGCTGTTGCTCGGAGGTTGAGCGAAGCGAAATCCGGCTTTAGACGGATTCGAATCCTCCGGGGAGTTCCAGATGTAAGCCTTGGAAACTTTTGAATTTACATGGCCTTTTTTATTGCTAAATCTTACGGTTTTAGTAAGCTGACAACAGCATGGCAATCCGAGAATGAACAAGAAAAACATTTATTCTCCACCCATTTTCAGGATCACGGTCAGGATCTCATAATAATTTCTGTCATATCCTTCCCTGATTTCAAGACGTATCATAACTCGAATCCCGACCATTATAATTCCTTTTTTCCTGTTATTGACAGGATGGTCAAATATTTCTTTCAACTATCTTTGTTTGCCGTAATTGGAAATGACGCCATTCTGTTAATTTTTGTGGTATAACTTAAGGATCAATAAATAGGCTGTTTGTATGGAATATTCGTCTGTTCCCTTTAATTTTGGACCGTCATACCGGAATTTTCGGATTATGCGCAGGAAAGGCGAATTAAATGTTTTTTGAAATTAAGGCTTGAACCATGAATCTTTTAAATGTGTTATTTTTCCTGAGTACCTGAAATCGCTGATTTCGTGTTCATCAAATTATATTATATGGAAGCTATTAATTTATTCTAAACGTATAAATTTCAATGTTAATGAATAATATTGACAAAAATACCAAAATTTTATATATTTAATTTAGATTATCGGTAACACAAGTGATAATAGGTCTCCTAATGTTTAAGAATCGCCGAAATAGGGCGCCACAACTAAATAATTTATTCACAAACTATCCAGGGAGGAGTCTATCATGAAACATTCTTTACCTTTTCATGTTGTTTTATTCCTTTGTGTGATCTGCATGGTTACCTGTGAAAACGTTTCTGATCCCTTGAATGATGGGAATGAGTGGGGGGGGCAGGGTTTTGCAAAACCGGGTTCGCCACAAATGGCTACCGGAACGGTTGAAGTTATCTGGAAAGGTGGCCAGGGTAACATGGGGGGACAGCAATCTGACCCCAAATTGGCCTTTGCAGATTTTAATGCCCTTGCTGAATATAACGGTAATCCCGCCAAAGGCGAATTTATCTACCGGGTATTGAACAGTGATTTAACCCTGCATCGAGAAGTGTTTGTGCTGGTCGAGAATGTATACGTGAATGAAAATCAGTCTAAAGCATGGTTTAGCGGAGAAGTCATCTCTGATAGCCGTGGTTGTTCAGGAAATGGGGGAGGCGGACATAGTGGGGGATGCAGTGGCGGAGGAGGTTGCGGCGGAGGGCACACGACGCCCAGCGGTGGTTGTTCCGGTCATGACGGCGGACACGACAGTGGTTGTTCGGGTGATGATGGCGGTGATCATTCTACAGGATGTCCGGGTT
The DNA here is from genome assembly GCA_020350205.1 of bacterium. Classification (GTDB taxonomy): domain Bacteria; phylum Calditrichota; class Calditrichia; order RBG-13-44-9; family RBG-13-44-9; genus RQOF01. The sequence goes on along the minus strand of CP070707.1, from coordinate 225,309 downwards.
CAGGCGGATCTGGTGGTCCCGGGAGTCCCGGGGGCTCTGGTGGTAACGGAGGTCAAGGAGCGCAATGCCGGGTGGGACAAATTCTGGCAGCCAAAGTTCATGATGTCGGTACACCCGGTACAAATGGAGATGGCATCACCTGGAAATGGTTCGATGCGGACGATCCAAATGTCCCGGCGCCGGCAGATGAAACCACGGTTGGTACTTGGCCGCATCTTTGCAAGAAAACCATTATTGCCGGAAATCTGGTGGTACATTTTTAAGCTGAAGTGTCAATCTAAATCCGGCAGAATGTGAAATTCGCAATTTTTTTATATATTTGTTCGGACTTCTGGGTTTGCATTTAGTTTTTGGCAGTATTATATTTAGCGCCCTGATTCACGGTAACGGATTAGTGAGTCTGAAGATGGTGAAGTATATCTTCCCGATGGTGCCAGTTGCTTTTTAGATTGATTTTGGTTACATTAAAGCGCTAATTTCGGAGTATACGGTGGGTGTAGCTCAGTTGGTTAGAGCAC
>CP070707.1:212688-224691 GCA_020350205.1 bacterium | reverse complement strand
ATGCGGGTGTTCTCGCTGCTGAAAGACTCCAGCATCGCCTCCCTGGGAATCGCACCATACTTTTTAATGAGATCAACCATCATATTCCAGACCCCGCCATCATCTACGGGATTCTTGAACAACCATTCGATAAGCCGATCGTCATCTTTTTTATCCAGATGACTGAGGATCGCTTCTAAAAACCGATTGGATTTTTCGAGTTGATCATAGAAAAAAAGATAATTTTGAGAAAAGTCAAATTCTTTCAGGTTATGCTTTTTCATAATGGCAGGCCGTAACACGTTGAGAGAGGTGAACAACCAGCAGCGACCGGAAGATTTTTGGTCGGTGACATCCCCGGTCTTAATCCGATAGGCGAAATGGTGATCCAGGTCCTTAAACGCTTCAAGATTCAGAGCTAAATTCTTGATATCATTCCCAGCTACAGCATTCATCCTTGCCCTGATATCCTGCGTGACCGGGACTGATTTCTCGATTTTTTCCAAAACCTGGGGGGATAAGGTTTCCTGGGAGTAGCCTGTAATCAAAACAAGAGAAAAGAACAACATAAAGGTGACATAAATTGTTTTTTCATACATAGGACATTTCTCCTTGCGATAGAGGTTATGTAATAAATAAAGATAGTGGATTGTGCGCATTTTGTAAAGATTGGAAAAATATTTTTAGATTTATTAATGAACAGAAAATTTGAGATAATTCAGGTTATCAACCGAACCATTAAGATAGATTAATCTTAAAAAATATAGCAGTGTCAATCGTTTAAAAAGGCAAAGCCACTGAGGTATTTCCTTTACTTCAGTGGCCTTGAAGGTGCTTTGGAGGCGTTATGCAATTTTTATGTACGGTGCTAAAAAATAAAGGTTACACAGTTTGTTCATTTTTTTAAAATTTTTTAAATAATTAAAAAAATCTTGCAGTAGTTGAAGGATCCTATTAAATTTAGCCCGCTTTTTTAAGTTATTCCGGCGTAGCTCAACGGTAGAGCGGGTGGCTGTTAACCACTAGGTTCGGGGTTCAAATCCCTGCGCCGGAGCAAGAAGGGCTCCAACAGGATGTTGGGGCTTTTTCATTTTAGGGAGTTATGGGAGAAGATAGGGAAGTTCGGGGTTCCCACGAAGTGGTCCCTTCGGGAAAATCCCTGCGCCGGAGCAAGAAGGGCTTCAACAGGATGTTGGGCTTTTTATTTTGGGGGGATAGAGCAATCGGGAGGGCAAATCACGAAAGCCTGCGATTTCTAACTATTATAATATCTAGTAATGAATGATTATATAGTGGTTTTTTAAAGTCAAATTTCCCTGTTAAAAATCTTTTTGAGTAAATGATTTTAATCCCCAAAAAATCGGGATTGAAATCCACAGTAAAAGCGTACTGCCTGATACTGTAAATCCCATAAAACTTCCGAAAAATTTATGAAAGACTGCGCCTGTGTAACCCATTAAGGCGGCAATATCAAGTCTCAATAAGAGTAATACTCTTGCCAAATCAATGGGATTAAACAGGGTAAGAATAATAGAAAATTTTTCCAGAGGATATTCGTCAAGCATGAAGAGAATAAGGAGAAGTATTCCATCAAATATGAGTGTAAAAAAGAACCACAGGAGCAGCGCGATACCAAAACCCTTGACCTTTTCTTCATTTTTTACGGCCACCAGGTAGGAGATCGCTACAAAGATAAAGGTCAGACAGATACCTGTGATTAATAAGACCAGGAATGACCAAAACTTATCGAAATTCCAATCAGCGTGAATAATGAATGGAATACTGACACCTATCACAAAACTGAGTGAGAGAGGGATGACTATCCCGGCGTAAATTCCGAGATAAAGTCTTTTTCGATCAATCGGCTGTGCTAGCAATAGTTCGATAAATTCCCTGGAATTGTAAAATGAAATTATACCGAACATAATGCTCAGAAGCGGTATAAGAATTAAAACAACATTCATCAGACTGATGAATACTTTTGGATTGTCACCCCCAAAACGAAACAAAAGATCAGTAAATATAAGTAATAAAATGGTGTAAAAAATAATCCACCGATTTCGGATGATGTTGAAAAATTCATATTTACCAATCTGAGCGCTGGTGTTCATGGGCGGGTATCCTGCATCATTTTGGCAATGGCACTTTCGAGTCTTTTTTCGCTGAAGTCATCGAGTATTCTATTAATGGCTCCTTCAAAATAAATATTCCCCTCCACCAGAAAAATTATGTCATCTGCAATTTCTTCTACCTCACTCATAATGTGAGATGTCAGAATGATGGTTTTTCCATTTAATTTCTCTTTTTCTATCTTTTTCTTTAAATATTGGCTTGATACCGGATCAAGTCCGGCCGTTGGCTCATCCAGGATTAAAATTTCAGGATAAAATAAGAAGGCCAAAATTGCGCTGACTTTCTGTTTTGTTCCACCCGAGAGGGTTCTAAATGGTTTATTAAGTTCATTTAAAATTTGGAAATTATCATAAAGTTCCTGATCCGTTTCAGCGGGATTCCCGCGTAACTTTTCAACAAAATGAATAACTTCCCGTGGGGATAGATTTTCCGGAAATTTAGCGAATTGCGGCATATAGCCAATCATTCTCCGATAATCCCAATTACCGTTAAGAGATTGATTGTTAATATAAATCTGGCCCGAATCAGGCTTGACCAAGCCAAGTATACTTTTTAGTAAAGTTGTTTTGCCGGAAGCATTAGGTCCCAGAATTGCAGATACCTTTCCGGCTTCCAGTTTTAGATTTAGATCTTTTAAAACGGGAATCTTATCGAATTTTTTAGATAAATTTCGAATCTCAATCATAATGTCTCACCATCCGGGGATTTTTATCCACCAGAGTTTCCGGAGTGATAACGGGAAGAATATTTTCTGCCATATCCAACATCTGTATGAAGAAGCTTTTCAATAAAACAATTCCGGGAGGATTTTTTTGAACCAGGAATGAAAACAGTTTTACCGGGTGATAAGGAACATCGCCCAGCCCATCCCCGTCAAGGTCATATCCCTGATAATTACTCCAGTAATTTTCATTAAACTGATTAAAATTCTGACGACTGTTCGTGGCCACATCAAAAGAGTTTCCTTCAAAAATATTATGGACAATCTGGTTGTCCATAGAGTTGGCCATCAACCTGAGTGCCCACCCGTTTTGAGTGAAAACATTTTTTTCAATTCTATTGCGATTTGATGCTTCGGAGTACAAAGCAGTGGAATTTTTATAAAAAATATTTCCTCTGATGAGGCTGTCCCGGATTTCTTTGAGCAAAAGGCCGAAAGAAGCAGAACCCCAATTATTCTCGAATGTATTATGTGTCATTTCCACTCGATTCGTGTACATGACCGCGACGCCAACACCATTTTTTTTAAAGGTATTGCTGGTATACTTACAGCTGTCGGAGAACATGAAATGGAGTCCATATCTTAAATTTTGTTCGCTTTGATTATCTCTAATCAGTCCATTTTGGACAAATTCAAAATATATTCCGTCACGATGACCGCTGATATAATTTTTTTCGACTGTAATGTTTTTGCAGTACCAGAGGTGAATCCCATTGCCGGAGGACGATTCCCGGGTGGCATTCCCTTGAATTCTGTTATTTGAAATTGTGCAATATGAGGACTTTGAAAGATAGATAGCAAAAAAATTATTGATAAAATCATTATTCTCAATAACACAATCCCGGGCGTCTTCTATTAACAAACCGGCGTTGTCTTCGATGTAACTCACTCCGGCATTTTTGATCACAAGTCCCCGAATAATCACCCCGTTTGCCTTTATAATGAAAACAGATGATTGATTCTCACCATCAATTACCGGTCTGTCCTCTCCCCAAATTGTTACCGTTTTGTCGATAATAATATTTCTTTCCTGGTAAAGACCGCCAGGGATGAAAATGCGATCCCCGGTTTCAGCCATTCGAATGGCTTCTTGAATCGATTGAACCTCACCTGACTTCCCGACGATAACATCTTTGGCGGTAAGGGAAGTTGATGACAGCATAATTCCGAACAGCAAATAAATAAATATTATGGATTTTTTTTCTTTATCCGGAGACCAGAATAATCGTCCGGTAATCTTAAAAAGATTGATTTCAATAATGTTTTTGAATCTTTTCATATATCTGTTTAAAAATTAAATTTATTCTTGTGCCAGGCTATCGACCAGATTACTCAATTTCTGACCACTCTCCGTATTCCGGATCATTTGGACAAGTTCGTCCCATTGAAGGAGAATTCCACCAGATTGTAGTTGCATTTGTCTTGCAATTTCTCCATCAGAATAGGCACTCAGCCCCATGCCCATTGGACTCCTCAATGTCTGACTTTGCAAGTAGGTTGCAGAACTGGCCGGAATTAATCTGGAATTTTCGCTAAAATCTGTAACCCAGATTGAATGAATCTGCTGGCTTGTTAAGCTGCCCGTTAAATAATCGTTAACCAAACACTCCACCGAATCGTATTTGTAAACTTTACCTTTTGTCGAAACCAGCTCTGTTCCGAATCGCTGGTCGGAAATAATCATCTGGCAAAGCACGCACATATCATGGCCATACTCAATAGGGGAGGGACCTACAGAGCAACCCTGTAAAAATATCAGGATAAATACAATAAATCTGAGGTTTAACAGGCCTCTATTAATTAAGGAAAATTTTGGTTTTATCTTGAATCTTTTTAGTTCGATAAAAAATATAATGAACCCGATGGAGAGGCTGAGAATGGCGGACCATCCGCCAATTGCCGGATAGGAATTGGCGGTGATATTTAATAATTTTTTTGTTCCAATGAGAGGAGGTTGGTAAGTCATTCCCGGTACTTTGATCGGGGCATCTGGATTTAAGTTGTGTCCATAATCATATTCCCATTTATAGAAATCTGCCATTCCTACCACCGCTATCATCAGGAAGAGTAAAAACCAGATAAAAAAGAATACACGCTTATTGGTCAGGATACCTACCAAGCCAATTAAAATAAGTAAGGCGATGAGGTAGGGGACTATTTGTAGCTCGGGAATTTCATCAGGTATAATCTCCTTCATACCAATGTAATGGTTAAGTCGATTGATATTATCCAGATCAAATTTACTTTGGCCGGTAATTTTATTAACCCAAATATGTAAACCTATACCTTCTGGATACTGGGGAGCGCTTAAGCCAATTTTCCAGACCGGAAAAAAGTAAATGAATAGCAGCAAAATTAAGGCTCCAATGAAAAGTATCCGTGATTTTTTATTCACTGAAATCACTCCGTCTCTTTTTCCTGATACTGAGGTATTGTACTATCATGATGCCTTAAATTAAGTGATATGAACGAAGAGGGGGCTTATCACTGCCCCCTCTCGGATGTTCCTAATTGGTTCCATAGCTTAATTCAACGGAAGAAGTTTGTGGAGACACTCGCACATATCCCTGCATTTCCTGATGGAGAGCAGAACAAAAATCGGTGCAATAGAAAGGAAATACGCCCACGCGCCTGGGTTCCCAGAGCATGGTCTTGGTTTGACCGGGCATGATGAGTAACTCGGAATTTTGGGCTCCGGTCACGGCAAATCCATGCGGAATATCCCAGTCCTGTTCAAGATTCGTAATGTGAAAATATACTTTATCTCCCACTTTAATTCCCTCGATATTGTCAGGTGAAAAATGGGTGCGAATGGTGCTCATATAGATATGCACTTCTTGTCCTTTTCGTTCAATTCGTGTTTCTTTCTCACTTTTAACCGCATAGGGATGCTGATTCTCTTCCAGCGGGAAAATTTTGACGGTATTTTTCATAAGAATCTCAGCCGGTATACCCTGTGCATAGTGGGGTTCCCCAAGGGTGGGAAAATCAAGTAACAGTTTCATTTTTTCACCGGAGATGTCTATTAACTGAGCTGCCTGACATAATTCCGGACCAGTGGGTAAGTAACGATCTTTGGTAATCTTATTCAGCGCCACCAGATATTTTCCCCAGGGCTTTCCACTATCTCCACCCGGAATCATGAGATGGCCAATGGAATAATATACCTGAATCCGATCGACCACCTCCCAGGTGCCTATTTTCCATTTGACAACTTCTGAGGAGATGAAAGCCGAAGTATAGCCGTAGCCTTTACCGTCAAATTCGGTATGTAAAGGCCCTAATCCGGGATTCTGGACTTCACCGGCATTGATGGCATCATAATTGAGGATGGGTATTCCATCAATCTCACCTTCAAATTCCTTATTTTCAATAGCCTGAAGCATTTTGCTGAATGAATGCACCGGAATCACAGCAGCTAATTTTCCTCCTGCAACGATATACTCGCCACTGGGATCTACATCAACACCGTGAGGTGATTTAGGAGTCGGTAAATAATAGATCAGGCCGGGACATTCTTCCGGATAAAGAACCTTGACTTTTGTCATCTTCTCGGAGCTTGCCTGATGTGATTTATCACTCCAGTGATTGCGAAAATGAACCGCCTCAAGATCTTTCCCTTTACCTTCCAGAAGATATTTTTCTGCCATCTTCCAGTTTACGGCGGCAATAAAATCTTTATCATTTTTCGAAGCGTTTATTTCTAACAGGGTATTGGCCTCTTCACTGTTATATGAGGTAAAAAATGCCCATCCGTGTGATGCGCCACGACCCCCCTGGGCAAGATCATAATCGAATCCCGGAACCAGGATTTGAAACGCAATTTTCATTTGTCCATCAGCAGGGTTTACTTTAATAAAGGTGAGGGTACCTTTAAAATTTCCCTTATAACTTGATATGGTTATATCCTTCTGGGGCACCGGTACACTGAATCGGGTAGACGCCACAACGTATTCAGTGTTCTCAGTCACAAATGGAGAGCCGTGGTTTCCGGCAGAGTTGGGGATCTCGATTATCTCCTCTGTCTCGAAGGTGGCCAGATTTATACGGGCGACTCGGGGGGTATTATTACCATTAATGAAAAGCCACCGGCCATCGGGAACTGCCTTAGTCTGTGATAACTCGGGGTGATGAGCATCATCCCAGGGAATGAATCCATAAGAAGTCATGAGCATTGGTTTGGATTCTTCCGAATAACCGTAGGCATTTTCAGGAAACTGAGAAAAAACCGGGATGGTCTTAAAGAGTCTTCCGGAAGGGAGGCCATGGACAGTTACCTGGCCACTGAATCCTCCTGACATAAAGGCATAAAATTCATCATATTCTCCGGGTGCCACATAGACTTTGGAAGCTGCATCTGCATCTCCAACCATCTGCTGTTTGGCTGGGCAACCCCAAAGGAGCAGAAAAACGCCTACTGCTATTAATATGAGTGCATACTTCAAAAATTTAATATCCATATCTACCTCCAACATGAAGTGAATGTTTAATTTGATTGTGTCTTCTCTTGTGCAATCAATCTAAGATATTCCAGGATGGCTCTCGCTTCTTCGTGTGTAACATTTTGAAAGGTCATTGGAGTCATGTACTCTGCAAGTAGTTTTTTAACATCTGGATGTTTCTTTACCATTTCATCCGGATTCAGGATCATATTCATGATGTATTCCGGGGTTCGGGTTTGGGTAATTTTACGAATCGGAGGACCAACATAACGTTCGTCCATTTTATGACACGCCAGACATTTCATTTCAAAAATTTTTCCTCCCTGAACCGCCAGAGAATTATCGATTTTACCGAGGGTTATTTCCGTTTTGACAGGTCCGATTCCGTGTGTTGTTTCCCAGGGACTCAACTCAGAGTCAGATATCGATTGCTGGCCTGGCTTGGATGTTTCCTGGCTGGTATTTTCCTTGTTTGAACCACAACTCATGAGGACAATACTTATTAAAACTGTGACTATTCTGGCAAAATTTTTCATTTGGACACCTTTATTTTGATTTAAGACTCTTTTATCTTTAATTACTAACTAATTATTCCCCTATTTTTTTATGAGTTAAATCTGATAGATTTAAACGGGACCATTCCTGTTGTAATATCTTGAGTAATGATTACACCCTGAATTAAACCATTCACCTATCAATCAAGTATTTCTGTTATATTGCTTAAACGAACCTGTTCATTATTAATTTTTTCTGCAAGATCGGCTAGGGTAACTTCTTGGAAAATCTTTTTCAGATTGAGTCTATATTCAGACCAACTGTGGTGCAAAGGACAGGGATGATCATCACTGCAATTTTCCAGACCCAACACACAATTTTGAAACATAGCATTGCCGTCGACTGCCTCGATAATATCATAAATGGTAATATCTTCTGCCGGTCTGGCTAAAGAAACACCTCCCTTGACTCCGCGACTGGAGGTGGTTAAATGATGCTGAATCAAAATCAGGTGAATTTTTGAGAGGAAATGAAATGATAAATCTAATTTTTGAGAAATTTCGCGCACCGGAACAAAATTATCGCTTTTTCGGGTAGCAACATAAAGAAGGGCTCTGATCGCATAATTACATGTTTTGGAAAGTATCATATTAAAATAGAATTAAGAGTATTTTATCTTAATATACATTTATTCTTTTACTTTGTCAACGAAAAAGACAATTTTCAATGTGGGTGTTAAAATTATTTACCCTTGAATGAGAAATCTGAGATTGGCTCGGTATCCGGTAGTCTGATAATTAAAAGGGGTAAGGCATATTATTGTATTTAAAAAAACGGAAGATATTCTCCAATTATGAGAATTTTTTCTTCTATTAATTTAAATCCTTGAAAAAATTATTTGATTTTAAAACCGTAACCTATAATTTTGAACTCAACCTGGATTACACTGGGTGCTTTCGAAAATCTGGATGTTCTAAAGGTGAAAAGAGGGTGATCTTTTGCGAAATAATATAATTCGATTATTACTGATCATTTTGATTTCATCATTACTGTTAGTTGGCATTTCCATACTTCCTCTCCTGCATAATCATCCCCCTTATATCTTCAGTCACAGCAATTGTCCGGTGTCTGTTGTTGAAAATGTATTTTCAGGTTCCAACATTGCAACTCCGATAAACATTTTATTTCAGGATCCTGTACCGGAACTTCTTTCTGGTTTTGACGCACCGCAGGTTTTATTAAATTGTGAATATTCGTTTTCGCCTAACCGTGCGCCTCCTGTGATATAAGACCCTACGTAAAAGATATTCCCAATACAAGGTTTTTCTTTTGTTTATATATTACTTGGAGGACGGTATTATGTATTGGATTATTCCGGTAATTATCATTTTATCCCTGTTTTTGTACCAGCCTGTTTATACCTCACCCCAAATCGACTCTCTGGCTGCCAGGCTGGATTCACTGGAATCTCGGTTGAGCAAACTACAGGAAAAGGAACAACAGGAGCAGCTTAGGTTGTTACGGGAGGCTGCCCAGAAAAGTACAGTTACAGTTGAAAACCAGCAAGGGGAATTACCGCAAAAATCTTTTAGTGAAAGATCACGTGCCCTGCAGGCGCTTAATCCCGAAATCAGTCTCACCGGTGATATGCTGGGCAAGTACCTGATGAAAGTACCGCATTATACCCAACAAGAACGCAGTGGTTTTCAGTTCCGTGTTGCAGAACTGGCTCTGCAGTCGAATCTGGATCCATTCAGTATGGCAAAGGTTATCTTTGAGTTCAGTCCGGAGGAAATTGGGCTGGCCGAAGCGTACATTACCTGGATTAACGCACTACCGCGTCTCAATATTAAGGCTGGAAAGTTCCGGCAACAATTTGGAGTGATTAATCGCTGGCACGCACATGCCCTGGATCAAATAGAATACCCACTTCCCATTGCCCTGTTCATGGGGGAAGAGGGGCTGAATCAAATTGGGATTTCCGCCAGCTGGCTGATGCCCTCCAAATTGGCCGACGCCAGTGAGCTGGTCCTGGAAGTGACGAATGCTCAAAATGAAGTTTTATTTAGCGGAGATGAATTCAGTCTGCCTGCCACACTGCTGCATTTCAAGAATTATTACGACTTAAATCCCGATACTTATCTGGAATGGGGCGTGAGCGGTTTGGCCGGGACAAATGATTCGCTGGGATTTACCTTCGATCAGGCACATCGCTGGTCTTACATGGCGGGTTTAGATTTGACGGTTTCCTGGCGTCCCTTACAGCAAGCGTTGTACCGGGGATTGGTGTGGCGATCAGAATTCTTTTTTGTCAAAAAGGAGATGATGAACTCTGATGCAATGACCGCCCTGGGGGCTTACAGCTATCTGGATTACCGGCTTGGACGTCGATTTATTGCTGGTATCCGGGGTGATTATGCGCAGCCGCTGGAACTGGATAACAGTAACCGCTCTATCTGGAAACTGATCCCTTATGTCACCTTCTGGCAAAGCGAATTTGTGTATTTCCGTCTGGAATTTGCCCACCAGCAGGGAAAAAATCTGGAAGTGAATGACAACCGTTTTACCTTACAGCTGAATTGGTCTCTGGGACCCCATAAACATGAGAAATATTGAACCGATTAAAAATTGCTTAGGAGAAAACAGATGAAATTTATATACATCATCAACTTTATTGTCTGCGCAAGTGTGATGCTATTGCCTGCCCAGGACAAGATCAATGTGGTAACCACCCTGACTCTCTATGCCGATCTTGCCAATTATATTGGTGGGGATAAAGTGGAAACCCATGCGATTGTGGCCGGAAATCAGGATGCCCATTTTGTTCAACCGAAACCAAGTTTTGCGGTGTGGATGAATAAAGCCGATCTGTTTGTAGAAACCGGTCTTGATCTGGAAATCTGGGCACCGGCACTGATTGATAAATCGCGTAATCCGCGCATACGAAGCGGTCAATCCGGATATGTGGCGGTTGCAGATGGTGTGCAGATGTTGCAGGTTCCGGCCTCACCGGATCGCAGTCAGGGCGATGTGCATATATATGGAAATCCCCATATTTTTACCAGTCCGGTGAATGCCCGCATCATTGCGGAGAATATTACCATTGGATTATCCAAGGTCAGTCCCGAGAATGCCGATTATTTTAAGGAAAATCTGTCCCGCTTCAAGAATGAGATTGATGGTCGATTGTTTGGTGAAGAACTGGTAAACATTCTGGGGGGAGAGGCGTTGGTGCAACTTGCAAACCAGGGGAGATTGATTTCTTTTTTGAAATCACAGACCTTTCAGGATCAAGAATTGCTAAATTTGCTGGGAGGATGGATGAAAGAAATGCTTCCCTACCGTGGCAGGAAATTGGTGGCTTACCATCAGAACTGGGTTTATTTCGAGAAACTGTTCGGGCTCGAATTTATCGGTTATATTGAACCTAAACCGGGTATTCCACCTTCTCCCAAGCATGTGGAAAAAGTAATTCAAGCGATGCGTCAGCAAGATGCCCGGGTGATTCTTTCGGCGAATTATTTTGATGAACGAAAAGTTCGCGAAATCGCCGAGAAAATTGGTGGAATTGCCGTGATTGTGCCGTTGAGTGTGACAGATCAACCCGAAACAGGAACCTATTTTGAACTGGTTGATTATTGGATTCAGCAGTTGATCACGGCGTTTAATTCGTAAATTAAATTTTGCTAAGCAATTCATTGACAGTATGTATTGACCAGGTGATTAGGTTAAAATATGGAAAATTCTTGGAAATTTCTAAAAATATATTGACTATGAATAATAGTAGATAATTAACTTTATCTGTCATTCCGGACTTGGTCCGGAATCTCCTTCAATATGAAAATTAAGATTATTTGACTGGGATCTCGAACCAAGTTTGGGATGACAATTAATAAATGATGATTTTTAAAATTATGAATTATTATGTCACAGTGCTCCCGCACTATTATTTTAGTGCGGGAGCAGTATGTCCGCCCGCCTGCGGTAAGTAGGGCTGTCCCAGCCAGGCGGGAATTCAGGGTAAAAAAAATATTTATATCTTTTCATTATTACACAGTATAATTATTCTACAATTATTAATAACAAAACTGATAAGAGAAATAAATCTTGTGTTCTTTTCCCTTGATAGAAAAGAACCAAAAGATCAAGACTGTCAGGAAAAATCTTGAAATTTATCGGCTCGCTCAGCCGAAATTCAGAAACTCCCGAGCACCCAATGATAATATGGAAAAA
>CP070707.1:198974-212588 GCA_020350205.1 bacterium | reverse complement strand
GATCACGGTCAATATAACTGGCTCTCACTTTAGCGGGCTCATCGAAGCAGATAAATGCAAAATAAATGTTCTTTGAATCATAAGTCAATAAAACCCGGGTGTTGACAACGGGTTCAGTTTGATCACCCGGATAAAATTCTGAAAAATTTCTGGCAATTGAGGCTGTTTTCCACCCTAAATCATCAAGCTCTCCATCGATGTTGATCGGTTGACTTACCTTATGAACGGTTACTTCCGGAAGAAAATTAGGAGTAAATTTCTGGTCAACGCTTATCTCCGTCGCTGCCAGAACAAAATTGTTATAGGTAAGGAATATCGCAATAAATAATTTAAACCCATCTTTCAAATACATGATTTTCCCCCGTTCTAATAAATTATGTGTCTGTATTCTTTTATAGAGATACAATTTCTAACCAGGATCATTCCCATCAGTCTCATATTGGCCCTTAACATAATTACGTAAGATTGCATATTTGTTTCTCTTTTTTTTAAATATGAGCAACTTTCAGGCAAACTGGTATAATCAGTACCAGGCTCATTTGGAGGGATTCAAGCTTTAATTCAATTTACGAGCTGCTGTTTTTCATGCGGGGAGATGCTGCCAAATTTACTAATTACGGCCTTCAAATTCCGTTGAATGGCGATATATTCATCGAAGATGTCTAACCTCTTTAACTTTGTTACAATGTTTCCGGACAATTTATCTTTCGCCAAACTCCTTAATATCTGCCGGGTCTCCGCTTCGGTAAATTCACAACCGGCTTTTGATTGGTCTTTTAAATCTTGATTAAGGGGACAGACATCCTGACAAACCATACACCCAATGAGACAGTGATGCCAGTTTGGGTCTACCCATTCCGGAAAATCATTTATACTCTCATTAAGGTATGTTAGACAGCGCTCATGTTTAATTAAAAATCTGTCCTGCGAAATGGCTTGCGTTGGACAATGATTGATGCACGATTTGCACTTCTTGCACCTATCCGCTACCGAAAATTCCTGCCAATTATCTGAGAAGCATGGCATGTCAGTGTAAAAGGCTTTTAACTTGAAATAACTCCCCCAGTCATTGGTATAAGCGATATTATTCCTGCCGTAAAACGCCAGCCCGGCGTGAACCGCCAGAGCTTTTGCCGGTAGAAAAGCATTACATACGCTGTATCCATGTTGGGCTAAAAAAGCGGATATGATTTCAAAAAATTCTCCGTCTGTCTCAGACGAGTAGGTAGGCGGTATCACAACTGGAATCTTCACGCCATTCAAACTAAATTCAACGGTCACTTTCAGTTGCGGAATGGCCGTTATAATAATGGATTTTGCAGCAGGCAGTACTTCCGGGATTTGAAAACAAAAATCCGAGAGTTTTTCATCACAAAATTCCTTTGATATATCATTGTTACTTATTAAGGTTCCCATTTCTGAGCGCAAATCCCGGAGGCGGTGAATGGACACTATTTCGATTTTATAACCTGCTGATCTTAAGTGATTTTTCAGGGAATGTTTTAAATCATCCATTTTTTACTGCCCCCAATATTATCGGGTAAAAATCAAACATGTCTTAACTCTTCTATTACAACTGCATTACGACCAGCTCTTCGAGCAGATATTATAACCTCCGGATAATGGGCTATCTCTCCCGGATCCAGCACGCCCGGTGCCAGAATGATATCTATAATTTGGGCTTGCAACCAAGCGAAAGTCTCTTTCAGCATTCCCACCAGATGGCGGGCCGTTTCCGTCTTTCGATCTTCGAAGGGGATTACGATTATGATCCGTTTTCCCTTCATCACCTGTTTGGCACCGTAAAACCGGTCAATGAAAGTTTTAAATTGTGCGGTCGGACCCCAGAAAAATACCGGAGTTCCCAACACACATACATCACTCTCTCTGATTTGATCAAGCAGCTTTTGCATATCATCATGATATATACATGAGCCTTTAATTTTGCAGGTATTACAGGCAAGGCACGGTTTGATATTTAGTTGGCTAAGAAATACTTTCGTCACTCGGGCGCCTTTTTCTCTGGCGCCGGTCAAAACTTCCTTAATCAACAGAGCCGTGTTGCCGGCTGTCCGTGGGCTACCGGTAATACCTAATACCTTGATATTCTCATTCATTTTTCATTTAACCTCTTTAAGCCAGACTTTAGTAAATTTCAGAATTTAAGGTAGCAGTCAACACTTCGAAATGATGAACAAACGGTTCAAGATCAATTAAATAATCTTTATCCTCTGGATAATAATAGGCTTTTTCTATTTTGTCTCCGGCAAATTTCTGTATTGATTCAAAAGAGTCCCATAGTGATAGCATAAAGAAACGGCTTTTTCCGTCCTCATTTCTTCGAAAAACGAACACCCCCTGATTTCCCTCTGTTTTTTTAATATCACGAACACCCGTATTTTTGAGATACTCAAAATATTGATCAGATTTTGATTCCGGTACAACTCCCTGCCAGGTACGAGCAATCATGTTCTGCACCTCCACTTTTTAGAGATTTTTATTCTTAATATTATCCGGGTCTTTAAGGGCCTTCATTGCAAGCTTTGGTTTGTTTACTAATAGTATAGACATTAGAATACAGCCTGAACCGATGATGGAATGTTTAGTCACGGGCTCACCCATCCATACCCAGCCGAGAAAAATGGCCACCAGGAACGGAGGACGCGTCTTTATGGCCAGACATATGGCTAAATAGGTAGAACCCCAGACAAGATAAATCACCGTAAATGCCGCAACAATCTCTACCGGATTAACCTGTATCGCCTTATGATCTGGCAGCGAATTCACGTTTTTCACTCTTCTGGCTCGGGTAATTTCACTTTTGAAGTTTCCTTTATAGTCTCTAAGACAATAACTGTTCTGGTAAAAGTAACCGCCGATATTGAACCGATCTTTTTTCGCAAAAAAGCAGCCAGGGATTTATTATCTTTGAGTCGTATCTTTATTAAATAACAATCTTCGCCGGCAACGTGATGAACCTCCATAATTTCAGGGAATTTTGCCAGTTCTTCTGAAATACAGGTGCTTCCGGGGGATTCAGAAGTTCGAACGAAAACAAATGCCAGGAGTCCCAGGTTTAGCGGTTCAGGTTTAAGACGGGCTGTATATTCCTGAATGAGTTCGTTCTCCTCCAGTTTCCGGACTCTTTCCAGAACACCGGAAGGAACCATTCCAATCTGACGAGCAATCTCCGCATTTGTTACACGGGCATTATTTTGTAAAAGTGATAAAATTTTGTAGTCGATATTATCCATCATCTGCTCTCCTGAATTATATTCTCGAATACGTTGTTATTTTACATCATGTTTCATAAAAATTTTGCTTATTATGAATTATATTTATTAAAACTGTTTAATAAATGAATGGTGTGGTTTCATGTAACATGCCTGAACAGCCCGGTAATCCTCCGTATATTCGAAGTTTTACTGGTCTCCAGAGAAGACTATCCCTGTCCTTTTAATCGGAGAAATCAAATGTGGCGGGACCAGGCAAAATAAAATGAGGTAACCTGTAATTACCTGAAACTTACTTCTGATTTTACATATTCCAGTGGTAGGCTACAGATCTTGCCCGTCTTGCTTATCAGGGCATGCGATGATGTCGAGAAGATGAAGCTGGATTTGATGATATAGCTTCAAATGAAAAATTGAAAAATTTATGCCGTTTGTCTATATAGAAGAAGATAACCGGTTTTTTATATGAACTTCTAAATAATTACAGCCTGTTTTGCACACAATATATTTCTAGACCTGGTTAAATATAGACATTCAAGGCCATAACCTCTGCTTTTGTAATGCGGAGGTCGCTGGGCAGCCTGTCCAGTCCGTCTGGCTGGCGAAGCCGGACAGGACCAATGGGGCTACGGGACTCCAGCTTGTCGCGCACTCCACACGATATGATATGCTTGCCGAAATCTTTAAAACACAATGTGAAAGTTTAACCTTTTGCCATTGAATCCTTGATTCTAGCAGGAGTCATTGGTAACTGGAACATCCTTACCCCAATCGCGTCATAAATGGCATTCGCAATTGCACCCCCCACTGTAATAATCGCCGGTTCACCACCTCCCTGTGGTGTTTCATTTTTAGCGTCAATGATTACAGTCTCTATCTTGGGTAGCCATGAGAAACGAGGAATCTCATAGGTATCAAAATTGTGGTCATGAATCTGCCCCCCACTGAAACGTAGATCCTCTGCCAGAGCATAACCCAGACCCATCGTGATGCAACCTTCCATTTGAATGGTGGCTCCCTGTGGATTAATAGCCAAACCCATATCCTGAGCACACACGACGCGCTTTACCATGACTTTCCCCGTCTCCCTGTCTACATCAACTTCTACCATCATGGCGACAGACGTTCCGGCATCGATTCCGCAGGCGACACCATAACCCCTTTTGCTGGGGGCTGTTGCCGGTTTCCAGTTAAATTTGTCGGCTGCTGCTTCCAAAACAGACCGCATTTTTTTATCGGTCAGATTTTGCCGACGAAATTCCACCGGATCCACTCCGGCTGCAGCGGCCATAATGTCAATCTGTGATTCCCTGGCAAAGGTATTCGTATTATTAGCCGGTGCACGCCAGGCTCCGGTTGCGAACGGATGAGTGCCGGGTCCACCCCCCCAGCCGGATCCGTAATAAACCGTACTGGAGTTCGGGATTGAATAGAAATGCTGCGAGCCCCGTTCACCTGCATAAAATACATGGTAATCCCAAAAACAGGTTTGACCGTTTTTATCTAAACCAGAATTTATTTTAACAATGGCCGCAGGCCTGAATGAATCATAGAAAAATTCCTCCTGACGCGTCCAGGCAACCTGAATCGGTTTACCCGTCAGCTTTGACAGGCGGGCGGCTTCAATCACCTGCAAATTTCTCGTTTTCCCGCCAAAGCCACCACCAAGGAAGGGTGAAATAACTCGGACATTATTGGACGAAATCCCCAATGCTTCAGCAACCTCATCCTTCACGCGGAACGGAGTCTGCGAGGAAGGCCATATCGTGACTTTATCTCCCTCGACATTGACAACCGCACCATGAGGTTCTATGGGGGCATGGGCTTTGTATCCATCCAGGTAAATTTGCTCGAAAACCATACTGGCTTCCTTTTTCCCCTTCTGGATATCACCATTTTCAGCAACCAATTCACCTTCCGGTGCCACTTTCAGTAAATGATCGAAAATTGTGACCTCGTTCAGGTCTGATTTCGGCGTATCATAGCTGGCCTTTATTTTGGAGAGTGCTTTTTCCGCAAAATCCGGAGAATGATGAAGAACCGCGATTAAGTCCTTATCCTCAATAACCTGAATTCCCTCTATTTGCTGCACCTCTGAAAGGTCAACTGCAATCCGTTTTGCATCGTGGGACGGCGGACGCAATATCCTGGCGTAAAGCATTCCGGGTAGTTGAATATCTGCTGCGTACTTGGCCCGGCCGGTTACTTTTTCGAGGGCGTCCCGGCGTAATATCGGATCCCCCATAATCTTAAATTGATCCGGTGTTTTAAGTGGTACTTTACCCGAAGCATGACGGCTGATTTTTTTACCCCTGGCGAGCTGGGCATAGGTGACCTTCTTTTCTCGGTCAGACCGGTCATACACCATACCGTTCTCTGTCAATAACTGATCTACCGGCCTGTTCAGATGCTCGGCTGCAAGTTCCACTAATATCTGACGGCCTTCAGCACCCGCTGCACGCAAAGGTGGACCGAAAAAACGCGTGGACATTGAGCCAAAAGTACCCATATCCCAGGGACAAAGGTCCGTGTCTCCCATAACCATATCGACCGAATCCAGAGCAACATCCAGTTCATCAGCCAGCATCTGCGCCAGTGAAGTAACAATTCCCTGACCCATCTCAATTTTTCCGGTAAAACAGGCCACCCGGCCATCTTCATTAATTTGCAGAAAGGCATTGAAATCTGTTGGTAGAGAAGGGCGGTCCCGACGCTGTTGGGCCCATATTGGGATATCACCTATCGTCATAAAAATGAAGATTCCGCCACCGGCAATTTTAATAAATTCACGTCTGCTCACCTGGAAATCCATTAAGCGGTCTGTAAAGTCGAGGTCCAGATCGTTATTTTTTTTCATGTTCAAATCCTCCCATTACTCTGGCTGCAGCCTGAATCGCTTCAACAATACGCTTGTACGCCCCGCAACGGCAGAGATTTTCTTCCATACCTTCCATAATTTGCTTTTCCGTTGGATCCGGATTTTTTTTCAGCAAAGCATAGGCATTCATAATCATACCCGGAGTACAATACCCACATTGAAGGGCATCATTTTCCATAAACGCTTTTTGTAACGGATGGAGTTCACCATTATTTGCCAATCCTTCAATTGTAACCACCGATCTGTTTTGTATGTCATTTAAGGTTATCTGACAGGATCGTAAAGCTTCATCATCAACCAGAACCGTGCAGGCACCACAGTAGCTCTCACCACAGCCATATTTGGTACCGGTGAGCCCGAGGTCGGTGCGTAAAACCCATAAAAGAATTCGGTCCCTGTCCAGGTTAAGCTCCACAGGTTTCCTGTTAAGATTAAATGTAATGAGCTCTTTCATAAATGGACTCCTATGAATAATGATTGGAAAAAAGCAATAGATTTTTCTGTTGTTGACTTGCCGTGTTTAGTGAGTTCATCAAAACCTTTTCGGGAAGGATCCATTTGGTCATCAGGAAGAGGCAGTCAACGAAATTTCGGGTAAACCGCAAAGACGATGTCCTGTTCCCTCATACAGGGCAAATGGCACAAAAGACAGTGTAATTTACAAAATTTTCGGGATTTGTCAAGAAAGGAAAAGGGGCGTTTATGACTTACAAAAATTACATCGGTTTTTGCACAATCAGGTTATTTAAATTTATAGATACATTCTGAATCAAGCTGAATTAGTTGACAAGAATATAGATCCCCGGATGAGTGTCGGTCGTCGTGGGGGACCCGCTGGGATAAGGTTGTACAACTAAGGTTTTGGTTACGTCAAATTTGTTACCAGGCAATTCCTGAAATCGATAGGTCGTATGAGTTAATCCTATGATGTAATTTACCTCATGATTAGAGTAGACAAAAGGATCCGACCAATACCCCCAATAGGTAGCTCCCCATGATGTGATCGTCGGATCGGTCTCCAGCCATATTAATTGATCTGACTGGGAAATGGAAAATTTATACAACGGATCGCCGTCAATCGCCTCAAATAACTGATACGTTCTGATAAACGGATCTTCACCGGGATCCGGTTCCGGATCTGATGCCTTGCCTTTACCCTTGCCCTTTTTCAAATTGTTTGGGGATATTTTATTTGATGAAAGTATTTCATCCGTTGGAGAATTTAAATCCTTCTCACAAGAACTAATCAACAAGGCAGCCATGAAGAAAGCAATCACCCAGAGTATGGCTGTGGAATTTTTAAAATTCATGAGGCCCTCCTTTTTATTTCCAAAATACCTCCCGGACTAAAATAAAACCTCACAAAAGTATAACAATTGTATCACTTTTGAATTGATTTAATTCTTGAGATTATTATTTGAAAAAATTATCCACTTATCTATTTAATTATCTTGACAAAATTTTATAGAATATTTAAATTTAGCCGGTCCATTTGGGTAGTAATCCTTGCTACCAGGAATTGAGATAATGACTACAGATATCATTGCTTCGGGCCTGTTATCCCCACTCCAATATTATCATTCTCCCGCATTTTCACTCTACGCATCTTTTGCCTGGCCGGTTTTTATTCATCAAAAGGCCAAAAAGATGCATGGTGCAAATATTTCAGGGATTTTCAACCATTCCCTGCTTCCGAAAACTACCTCATTTTTAAATGTGCGCCGTTTAAAGTCTGCTGTTTCTGGGAAAGCTGCATTTGAGACAGCTCCAAAAGCGTTACGGTCTATCTTCTGTGGGGTAAATTCGATGATCCCTCATTGAATTAATATACCGAACATAACACCGCTGGGTCCCTCGGGGACAGATTCCACACTTCTGATAAAAAAGGTGATTTCCATCCTCGGGAAGGAGGTCAGAATGTCCTAAATCTCGATCATCATAGAAGAGTGCTATAGAAAAACAATAAGTTCTTGGAAACATGAATTAACCGATTTCTAATTAATTTTGACTTCACAGAAAAAAAGGAGTTCTCAATATGAGTCATAAAATTGCTTTATACCCGTCCCTTCTGTTCATAGGGATATTTGCTATCTATACCTGTCCGGCAATGGCTCAGTTCGCCGTTGTTTCCAGTTTCCCTTCCCATGGCAGTAGTAATGTGGACCCCACCACGACTCTTTCCTTTACATTCAACTCTGCGATCGACACCTCCGCCCGGTTCCAGTTTCCGGAAGATTTTTATGTGAACATCTATCTCTATCCCGATTCCCTTATTGGCGAACCGGATTCCGTCACCCTCAGTCCAGATTTAACCACTTTTTATGCTCATAACCTTCATCTCGCAAACAATACCACCTATTATTTCGTCATTGTAGATGCTGTAAGTACCACCGGCGATTCCCTGCAAACACCGTATCCACTACTGTTTACTACCGGCGGAAGTTTACCAAACTCTACGGTTGCTGGTACGATCAATTATCCGGGTTATGATCCCACCGGAACTCTGGTAGCGTTAATCGATAACAATCCGTTCGGCTTTGATTCCGAGAAAGGTGAAATTGTAAATGGAGCGATTGTTTCAAACGGTTCCGGTACCTACATATCTGAATACGTTCATGCGGGTATTTATTGGCCGGTTGCTATTAAAGATTTTTATATCGCTTGGGGGGGGACGATCGAAATATATCCCGGTAGTGCAATGGGTTTTTACGATCCCAATGGTGACCATATTCCGGATAGTATTGTTGTTTCTGCCGGATCTCAGGTTACGGGAATTAACCTGAACCTTCAGACCATCATCCAACATACCGCCAGGGAAGTTTTTCCTCAAGTTCAGCTGGCGGCCCAGTCCTGGTCTTCAGATGCCCGCTTTGTTCAACTGTATTGCGAGCCTGAACCTGATGGAAGCGGGATTAATTGGCCGTACATATTTTATTCACCCTCTCTGGCTGACTATCAGATGTGGGTCTCTATCGGCGGTATTTTGATTCAGACGGACATTCAGGAAACTCTCGAAGATACCCTGGCGATCCCAGATAGCTGGCTGGATAGCGATAGCGTCATGGCAATCGCTGAGAATCACGGGGGCCGGGATTTCCGGCAATATTATCCGGATACCGAGCTTAGCGGTTTTCTGGGTCATTTTCTTGGATCAGAGAATATAAAAAATAGCGCCTCTCTTGTATCAACTATTCATTTCAATGAAACGAAATCAGCAGTAAAACATCTGGCTGATTTACCGATTAATCCAGTTTCCGGATTTTTCAACAAAACCAATAGCATGCGTCACTGGCCCGTAATCTGGGTTATTCAATATGTTTCTTATGTAGGAGGGGGGGACTATCTGGCAATTGTCATTGATGCTCTGAGTGGAGAAGTTTTGAGTGATCCGGTCACTGCCGGCCGCGCAGAGTCAGCTGCCTTTCTATATGCTTCAGAATGGTCATCAGACAGTAAACTGCTGGAGATCCGCAGCGAGTGGGGAAGTGTCGATTCCACGGGCAAGTCAAATATTTGGATTTGTCAATATTATTCGTCATCTAAAGACTCGGTATATGAATTAGGAATGCAGGGAATGATGCCGGTTCTTACAGGGACGACACCCTGGCCACCCATGGATACCACTGGACTGACAGTCGGCTGGCTGGACAGTGATATCGCCATTGCAGTGGCAGAAAATCAGGGCGGAGCCGCCTACCGGCATTCAAACCAGGAAGTCACCGTTTACGCTTCTTTAATCAACTGGTTTCAGGGTCCCAATCCGGAGTTGCCCATATGGTTATTTTCATATACATCCTTTACGGCAGAGCCGCTGGTATTTATAATAAATGCCATGACAGGTACGATTTTGGACATCAACCTTCAGCAATCACCATCCATTCCGGACAAATTTATTTTATATCAAAATTATCCCAATCCCTTCAACCCGATGACCAATTTCACTTTTTATCTTCCAAAATCGGCTGATGTTACGCTCAAAATATATAATATTATCGGGGAAGAGGTGGCCACCCTGATTTCTGGACCCCTCCCATCCGGTTCATACACCTACAAGTGGGATTTCTCCAATCTTGCCAGCGGGGCCTATCTGTACAGGCTACAAGCGGGCGAATATATCGAGACCAGGAAGATGATTCTCATGAAATAGCACCAAATACAAAAATGTTTTCCGGTAAAATCGGTTATCCTGACAAACCAGGATAACCGACTATTTTATCATGTATCTATAAAAATACAGTAACGTCTGAACCTTGCGGGAGCATCAATTTTAAACAGAGCCTAAATACCGGTGTATATACATAACCGCCATCGATCCCTCTCCCACCGCTGACGCAACTCTCTTCACCGAACCATGACGAACATCTCCCGCCACAAAAACTCCCGGAAGACTCGTTTCGAGAAGAAAAGGAAGGTGGTCTTTTGACGGGCCGGCGTAAGTTCTGCTCTTCATTGGTATATCCGGGCCCGAGAGGATAAAACCATGTTCATCGCGCGCGACGATATCTCCAAGCCACTCGGTGTGAGGCTGGGCGCCTATAAAAATAAAAAGAGCGCTGGCTTCAACAGTTTCATCTTTCTGCCTGTCTTTACACCAGAGAACCAGTTTCTCCAGTCGATCACTCCCTATCGTTTCCTTTACTTCTCTGTTTTTCCACACCTGAATATTAGCCGTAGCACCAATCTGATCGATGAGGTACCTGGACATGCTACTGGATAGCGACTCTCCCCGGATAAGTATGATAACCTTTTTTGCAAATTGGGATAAATACATCGCCGCCTGTCCCGCTGAATTTGCGCCGCCAACGATAAACACATTCCGCCCCCTCACCGATTCTCCTTCGCTCATTGCGGAACCATAATAAACACCTGCCCCGGTTAGTTTTTCAATTCCTTTTGCCTGAACCTGGCGGTAAGAAACACCCGTTGCAATAAGCAAAGCACGACAGCCAAGTTCTTTACCATCCGCCAATTTGACAATACGGGACGGTCCATCAGCTATAAGCTTAACTACTTTTTGTGCCGTCAAAATTTCAACCCCAAAGCGGCGAGCCTGGGTCACTGCCCTCCGGGCAAGTTCCCTTCCAGAGAGTCCACCGGGGAAACCCAGATAATTTTCTATGCGCGAACTCATTCCCGCCTGACCCCCGGGTGCCTGCTGTTCGATAACCAGGGTATGTAATCCCTCTGATGCTCCATAGACTGCAGCGGCCAATCCGGCCGGACCAGCTCCCACAATAATCAGATCATAGAACGGCTTATCCGCGCTGGTTCTCAGTCCGACCCGCTCTGCAATATCACGATTCTCCGGTTTTTGAAGAACGGTGCCATCCGGAAAAATCAGGCAGGGTAGTTCCATATCCGGCTTTCCCGGAATTTTAATCAGTTCCCGGGCTTCTTCGGTTTGCTCAACATCCAGCCAGAGGTAAGGAATGTTGTTGCGCACCAGAAATGTTTTGACCTGATATGAGGCCGGAGCCCATTGGTTTCCAATGACCCGAATTCCCTCAAAAGGCGGGCGGTTAATCGACTGCCAGTCCTCAAGCAGATCAGAGATAATCGGATACAGTTTTTCTTCCGGAGGATCCCAGGGTTTCATTAAATAGTAATCCAGCGCTAATTTGTTGATGGCGGCAATTGCCGCGTCTGTATCGGCATATGCAGTCAGTAAGACCTTTCGTGCTTCAGGATAGAGTTTCATCGCTTCTTCCAGGAACTCGGTTCCTTCCATTTCCGGCATCCGCTGATCAGTTAAAAAGAGTGCAATTTGATCATTGCGCTGCTTTAACTGGCGAATGGTATCCAAGGCTTCCTTGCCGGAGGTGGTTTTGATAATCCTGAAATTCTTTCCGAACTTCTTCTTTAAATCACGCTCAATGGCATTACCCACTTCAATTTCGTCATCGGTTGATAAAATGATGGGTTTGGACATATTAATTACCCTTTATAAATTCAAGCTCATTATTTAAAAAATAATTAAAGTCGTTTTGCCGAGTTGATAGCGACCATCCATCTTACCCCGGGTAAGTTTTCATAAGCCAATCAGCTGGTTAGAATTTATTGCCCGCTTCTAGCTTTTTTCTGCTCATCCGGTCCTTTGGGCACAATCTTTCCCGCTACAAGGCTAATTATGAATTCGGTCTGTCCGGGACGAGACTGAACAGAAATGTCGCCGCGATTTGTCTTCACGAGCTGTCGGGTTATCTCCAAACCGAGGCCCGTTCCTGCCCCTGGCGGCTTGGTGGTAAAGAATGGATCGAAGATCCGCGGCATGTCCTCAGGGGAGATGCCCTGTCCATCGTCGATCACACGAACCACCACCTGATCCCGGTCCTTTCTGGCATCGATCTTTATGTTTCCGGATTCCGAAATAGCATCGAGTGCATTGTCGATCAGGTTTAACCATATCTGGTTAAGCTCGCCCCCGATCGCAAGAACGGGGGGAAGATCCGCTTCAACATCAATCGTGAGCGTGGCTCCCTTCGACTTCACCTTCGATCCCAGGACTCTGATAGTGTCCTGCAGACCAGTCTCTACATCGACTAACTCCGGTTTGGCCGATTTGTCCATATAAGTGAATCTCTTGATCGCGGCCACCAGCTCACTGATGCGAGTCGATGCCTTCATGATATCAATCGCCAGGGTATGCGTGGTGCAGCCAGCAGCGATCCACCGGAGGACAACCGGAAGCTTATCACCAGGGATCATATTCGCCAGCTTATCGAGCAGGTCTATATTAATGGCAGTCGTGGCAAGCGATTCAGCATAGGTAGGATCCATGTGATGATCCCTTAACCAGTCTTCAATCTCTTCTTCCCGATCCGCCTGCTCGATGGGCGAGAAGACATTACCGATTGGCTGGGCCAAGCATGCGGAGCGCAATTGCTCAATGGAATTTGTTAGTTCAGAGGAAAGGCCGGCGGCTCCCATGGAACTCGAGGCAGCATCCGCTTCAGCCAGACTCTCCAGCAGTTGCTTTGCGCCCCGTACCGTGGCGGCTGCTGGATTGTTAATTTCATGCGCTAATCCCGCTGCCAGCTTTCCCAGTGATATCATTTTTTCATTCTGGAGTTCACTGCTTTTGAATACCCGGGCACGGTCCAGCATACTGTGCACCGTTAATGCCGTAAATGCCGGGCATTGTTGAATCATCTCGGGAAAGTGCTTTTCATGAATGGTGAGTAATTCAGACTTTATCTCGAGGTAGTTATCACCCGGGGGGGCTGTCATACGAGAGTATGGCAACATCCCGGTGACACTTCCGGAATACCATTCTATTACCCGTTGCGGCCCCGTCCCCCGATCCCTTTGAGAGGTGATGTGCCCGGAAAGAACGATATAGAGATTCTCAATCCGTTTTCCTTTGGGAGCAATCACGGTACCGGCTTGGTGCGTTTCATAATGGCCATTTGCCACCAGCCACTCAAGTTCCTTGCGGGGGATCTTATCCAGATTGGGCAATGATTCCAGACGTTTGACGAGAACGGTATCGGTCATTTAAACCTC
>CP070707.1:185252-198874 GCA_020350205.1 bacterium | reverse complement strand
ATATTGATCACGTCCGCACCCAACTTCCCTATGCCCTCACGGTGGGCCTCATCGCCAGTTTTTTCGGCTACATCCCGGTAGGTTTCAATATCAGTGACTGGTGGGTTCTTCCGATTGGATTTGTGGTTATTTATCTGGTGGTTCGATTTGTAGGGAAGAAAACGGACGTTGGATGAGAAGAAGCGAGAATATTGAAAGGAGCACCAGGACAAGGAGTCTATGAAGGCAGCGAGAGGAATACAGTAAAGGGAATATGTTACGATGCATAATACAGAAGCCTATTAAGGAAATTCAATCCCGATTAGCAGTAATCATTGATCACTCTTTATCCATCATTGTCCAATGAAGGAACGATCTGCCGGATTTGCTCCCAATTAAATCCTTTGGTCTGTAAAAAACGCAATAGTTTTTCTCTTAATTTCTGACCTTTTTCCCGGGAATGGGATTTAAGAAATTTATCTGCCAGCATCCTGGCCAGTTCTAACTCCTGTTCTTCAGTTTGCAATTCATCCAGCAGCAATTCATACAGTTCTTTTTGAATGCCGCGTTGGTTTAATTTTTGAGTCAACAGGTAACGGCTTACCGGCCTTAATCGCAACTCGTTCAAAATGAAAGCCCGGGCAAAATCCCGGTCATTCACCAGGTCGATCTTTTCAAGTTCGTCCAATGCTTTCTGTATGATAACCATCCGGAATCCCTTCTCCCGCATCTTGCGAATCAACTCAAAACGACTATGGGGACGGCGGGAAAGGTAGCGCATGGCCTGGTCTTTGGCCTGACGGAGTGCATCCTCTTCTAAAATGTCCAGGAATGTTTCAGTGGAATATTCACGCTGAGGAGCAATGCCGTATTTGAGCACAATTTCAGGCGTCAGAATAATTTCCTGCTCGTCGTCCAGAGTCACAATGAAGCGTTCCGGTCGACCGCGACGCATATGCAACTTTTGAATGGTAGGCATTCTTTGAGAAATGATTAAAAATCAAATATTGGTATCAAAAATTTAAAATATAGTATTCAATAGAAAGCCAATGATCTTTCACAATCTGCATAAAACAAGGTAACCATCTTCTTAAAAACGTTCCGCTTTTCTGACGTTTGCACACCATCAAAATTTTAGGAAGTTTTATCAGATTTTTTAGGGCTGGATTTTTCAGATGAACCCGTTTCAGATTCGGTAACAGTTTCAACTTCAGGTATCATTCCCAGTTGCTTTTTTACCATCTTATCAATTTTTTGTGAAAATTCCGGATTTTCTTTCAAAAAATTTTTGACATTTTCACGACCCTGTCCTAAGCGCTCCTCACCGAAGGAGTACCAGGTTCCGCTCTTTTGGACGATATTCATTTTTGCCGCTAGATCCAGCAAGTCTCCAACCTGAGAAATACCTTCATTATACATAATGTCAAACTCTGCCTCCCGGAAAGGGGGTGCCATCTTGTTCTTTACCACTTTTACCCGGGTACGGTTTCCAACGGTATTTTCTCCGTCTTTTATAGAAGCGATACGCCGGATATCCAAACGTATTGAAGTGTAAAATTTCAGTGCTCTTCCCCCGGTAGTGGTTTCCGGATTTCCAAACATGATACCGATCTTCTCGCGCAGTTGGTTAATAAAAATCACCGAGGTATTGGACTTACTTACGGTTGCGGTCAGTTTTCTCAAGGCCTGTGACATCAGTCGAGCCTGCAAACCCACGTGGGAATCTCCCATCTCTCCTTCCAGTTCAGCCCGGGGTACCAGCGCCGCCACAGAGTCCACGACCACCACATCAATCGCACCGCTGCGAACCAGTGTTTCAACAATTTCCAGAGCTTGTTCGCCGGTATCAGGTTGAGAGACCAGCAGATTGATGGTATCGACCCCCAGTTTTTTGGCATATCCCGGATCCATTGCATGTTCCGCATCCACAAAAGCAGCCAGTCCACCCAGTTTCTGGGCTTCAGCAATGATGTGTAAGGCCAGGGTGGTTTTTCCGGACGATTCAGGCCCGTAAATCTCAATAATTCGACCCCGCGGAACACCCCAGATTCCCAGTGCAAAATCAAGAGATATTGACCCGGTGGGAATGACATCCACGTTTATTTTAACCCGCTCTCCCAGTCGCATAATGGACCCCTTACCGAATTGCCGCTCAATTTGCGACATGGCCAGACCCAGTGCTTTTTGTTTTTCATCATTCTGATTTGCCATGATTTTCCCTTCTACCAAGAAATTTATGTTTTAATTCTTTTTTATACATTGTCTTCGTTTCACCCTTATAAAATAACACATATAACTTATAATTTTTAGGTTCATACCTCCCCCCTGTTATCCCATCCCTCCTAATATAATGAACAATTTTTCAGACTTCTTTCAATTTGTAAGTTTTTTGGACAGAATAAACTGCTCCATTCGGTTTTAAATCGCTGCGCATGATATGAATTTCCTTGACAGACCATGTGATTTCAGGGAAAGGGTATTCGATAAATTTTTCAAGAATTACCTCTATGGAATTTCCAAATTTAATTCGGGCCACAGTGAGATGGGGAGAAAACTTTCGATCTTCTGCCGGAAATCCCTGTTCCTGAAGAGATTTATCAATAATTCGGTGCACAACATGAAGACTATCCATTTCCTCCCCTTTCACCCCAACCCACAGAACCCGGGGACGTTTACAGGATGGAAAACAACCTGTCTGTCCACTTTTCAATGAAAAAGTGTCCGGGAATTTCTGCTGCGCAACATCCATACCACTAAACAATTTTTTTACCTCCTCGGGAGTTAATTCTCCCAGAAATTTTAGAGTAAGATGAATTGAATCGGGATTAGCCCAACGTATCCCCCCCTGCTGAGTTTTTAACTCCACGATCATTTTCCCAAGCGCACTTTTTAGCTCCGGGGTGAGCGATATTGCTATAAATGTGCGAATTCGCTGCATGGTTTCTGTAACTCTGCCTAAAAATGTGTATGAAAATCAGTTCTGCTTTCTAAAATACCTGCATTAGTCAGAATAAATCAATGACAGACCGCATTTTGTACAACATACAGATAAAATTTCGGGCAGTCAATCCGCCCTTGCACAGAACAATATATTTTTAAATAAAAGCGATCTTCGGGGTATTAACTGTTTATTTCCAGAATTACCTGCCGGGCCAATTCCAGAGCCGCCTGTGCCGCGCGTTGTTTGTTGATTTCCCGATCTGTTCCAAATTGGAATCTTCTGGTTTTCACCTTGGAATGATATGCAACGCCAATATACACCAGACCGATTGGTTTAGTTGCTGTAGCACCGGTGGGACCAGCAATTCCGGTGGTGGATATCCCCAGATCAGTCTGAAATTGTTTTTGAATACCTTGGGCCATTTCAGCTGCAACTTCCTTGCTCACCGCCCCATGATTTTCCAGAGTGTTTTCCTTAACCATCAACAGTCTTTCTTTGGCTTCATTGCTATAAGCCACCACTCCCCCCATATAATATGCCGAACTGCCAGAAATATTAGTTATTTTATCCTGAATCAATCCGCCGGTGAGACTCTCTGCTACGGCAACCGTTTCCTGCCTTTCAGACAATAAGCGACCAAGAACTTCTTCCAATTCTGTCTCATCCTCGCTGTAAATATAAACAGCAATATGCCGAGACAGCACGCTTCTAAATCGATCGAATTTTTCCTGATCATCCATGTCACTGGCTGTTCGGATCACCCGCAAATCGACCCCTGTAAATCTGGGGAGAAAAGCAATTTCATAACTCGAAAAACTTTTTAATTCTTTTTCTATTTTTTCATAAATGGCTGATTCTGCAATTCCGGTGGTTCTGAAAATATTCACCGCGACCCGACAATCCGGACATTCTTTTCGTAGCAAAGGAATCACTGAATCTTTAAGCATCGCGGTCATCTCACGGGGAACCCCGGGCATCACAAAGGCGTATCTGCCCCCTCTGCGGAAGATAAGTCCGGGTGCCGTACCGACGGGATTATTCATCACCTCGGCATTTTCCGGAACATATGCCTGGGAACGGTTTATTTCAGGCATGGGGATACCCCGTCTTTCAAACATTTTTCGCATTTTCTGATAGATGTCTTCCCTAAATATCAACTTCCTGTCAAAATATTCAGAAACCGCCACTTTAGTAATATCATCATGAGTGGGACCCAAACCACCGGTTATCAAGACAATTTCGGCACGCTGCAGGGCCAATTGTAACGCACTCTTTATCGCGAAAGCGTCATCTCTCACCGTTTGACTAAAATTAACCGATACACCATTCTCATGAAGACTTTTAGCAATAAAAGTGGCATTACTGTTCACAGTATTTCCATTGAGTAATTCATTCCCGATCGAAATTATTTCAGCGATCATGAACTGTCCGTTTTTTTAGCATTGTAATATAGAGAATTGTAACTAAAAAAAAAAGTCTCCTGTTTTCCAAACTACCAGCAATTAAAAAAAGCCGGGAAAATATCAACGAGTAAATATTTAGGATTACAGTCGGCTGGGAAATAAGACCACGAAAAATTTTACTTTTATTACAGGAATCTACTATTCTGATATTTTTTACTAAAAACGAACCTGAAAATGACGATAATCCTAATTTGAAATACTGTATGATGAAAAGCCCAGCGGTGAGAAAACACCTGAAACAGGTTTCACGCATACAAATGGATCACAATTGTACTTTCTTGATTTTTTTTAAGCATTTTGATATATTGTAAATTATAATTTTAGCGATGCACTTGTATTTAAAACAGGGGACCTTCATGAATAATTATCGATTCACCACGCAGATGCTTATCTTGCTAGTGATCACGCTGTTCCTGCACAAGCCTCTATTTTCTCAGCGAGCGGCAGCTGAATTTATTACCAGCCTGCCCACACCAACCCTGGATGAAGATATCTCAGTCAAGGATGGTGAGCGATTCGTGACCTATCGCAATAATCATCTGTTTTCTGTTAATTTCTGGATCGGTATTCAAATCTGGGATGTAAGCAATATTGAATCCCCGAAAAAAGTCTCGTTTTTGAGAACCAGCGATATGGTGTACCATATTGCCTTAGACGAAAATCGGTTATATGCAGCAAACAAAACTGAAGGTGTTATCATTTTTGATATCACTAATCTTGCAAAACCATTTGAAGTGGGGCGAATCAAAACGCCGGGTGATGCGTACTGGCTGGATGTGAAATATCCACTGATGTATGTGGCCCTTGGTAAAGAGGGATTTTGTATCATGGATATCAGCGATCTAAACGATCCCCGTACCCTCACATTGGAAATACCAGAGACCTGGGTCTGGAGTATACAGGAGCGTGACAAAAAACTCTACGTTGCAGCAAAACAAGGCGGACTTCTCATCTATGATGTAAGCAACCCATCTAATTTAATCAAAATTACGCAGTACAAAACTGGTTTTCATGCCCTGCAGTTTCAGCTGGAAAATAATCTCGCTTACCTGGCCGATGGACCGGGCGGACTGGTTATTTTGGACATCTCTGCACCACGCCTCCCTAAAGAACTCGGCCGTTTCAAAACCGATGGATTTACGCATCATGTATCCAAAAGCGGCAATTATGCCTATCTGTCAAATCGTGAAACCGGATTACTGATCATTAAAGTGAATGATCCCCAGAATCCTGCTCTGGAGGCTCGGTATATCACCGATAGCGAAACCTACGCCTCATTTAAAGAAGATGTCTATGTTTTTTTAGCGACTGATACCAAAACGGAAATATTAAGACATAACAATCAACCAGTTCTCGAACCTGTTCCGGATCTGGCTATTAATGAGAATGAAAATTTTGTACTGCAACTGAACGCCTATGATCCGGATGGAGATGATATCTATTTTGAAGCTCAAAATTTACCTGAGGGATCGGCCTTCGATACGGAAACCGGAGTTTTCAGCTGGTTACCGACCTATGAACAATCCGGCTTGTATCCCAATATTATCTTTACGGTCATTGAAAAAACCGGTAGTAAACTGAGCGATTCCGATACCACCAACATTACTGTAAATCACATTAACCGGCTACCGGAACTCCCTGCAATAGCCAATGTTGAAATTCCGGAAGATTCAACACTCATAATTATCGTACCGGAAGGCAGCGATCCGGACAAGGAGGATGTGGGTAAACTGAACTATCACGTGGAAAACGCCCCGCAGGGTATCACATTTGACTCTACCAGCCGGACTTTCCGGTGGAAGCCTAGCTTTGAACAATCCGGCGTATATATTGTAGATTTTGTACTGGAAGACGGCGCCGGGGGAGCAGACCGCGAAGCGGTAACGCTCACGGTCTCTCATGTTGATCGCGCACCCATTGCCAAAGATATTTCTGACCAGTTGACCAATGAGGCCTCCACATTGACTGTGACAGTCGCTGGTGAGGAATTGGACCGGGAAGATCAGGATAAAATCAGTTTTTCCATGTTTAATCTCCCGGAAGGGGCAGGTTTCGATCCGGCAAATCGTCAGTTTAGCTGGACACCGACTCATGACCAGTCAGGTTCATATAACAATATCGGAGTGGTCATGAAAGCAGGGAATTTAGCCGATACTACCTATTTCGATCTGACTGTTAACCATGTAAACCGTCCACCCGTGCTCACAGAAATACCACACCAGACCGTGGATGAAAATACACCCCTTACCTTCTCGATAGCAGGCCAAGATCCTGATACCGAAGACAGCGGAAAATTGGTCTACTCTGCAGAAAATCTGCCTGAAGGCGCAAGCTTTAATCCGGATTCCCTGACCGTAAAATGGGTACCGACTTATGAACAATCCGGCACCTATCCAGAAATCATATTTACTGTGACAGACCCATCCGGACTCACCGAGCAAAAGTCCATCAATTTTACCGTGAATCATGTCAACCGACCGCCATCACTTACTGAAGTGCCTGCTCTCACTGCCGAAGAAAATACACTGCTGGAATATCAGTTAGTCAGCAATGACCTTGACCAGGAAGATACAGGAAAACTGGTTTATTCTTCCACCAACTTACCAGAGGGAGCTGTTTTAAATCCGACTACCGGTAAATTCAGCTGGACTCCAAACTATGAGCAATCCGGAGAGTACCAAGTTACCTTCACGGTCAGTGATGGGGTGTTATCCGATAATCAGCAGGTTCTTATAACCATTACACATGTGAACCGTCCACCAGTTCTGGCAGAACTCAGCGGTCAGTATGTGGATGAGAATGTTGAGTTAACCTTTACCATTTCAGGCAGCGACCCCGATATAGAAGATGAGGAAAAGTTATCTTACTCGGCACAAAATTTACCAACCGGATCTAACTTTAATCCTTCTACACAGACCTTTTCCTGGACACCGACCTACGAGCAGGCCGGGGTATATAGCAATGTAGTATTCCAGATAACCGATCCGGCCGGTTTAATAAACGAACAGACCATTTCCGTCACAGTACGGCATGTAAATAGACCACCACAGCTTACATCTGTACCCGCGATTTCCGCCAACGAACAGCAACCGGTTGTTTTCACTTTGCAGGGTTCAGATCCTGACCAGGAAGATGCCGGTCAGTTGCATTACGCGATCTCCAATTTACCGGAGGGCGCCACGCTGAATACAACCAGCGGTGAATTCAATTGGGTACCTACCTTTACACAAAGTGGTTCTTATACCCTCAATGCTCAGGTTAGTGATTCAGCCGGGCAAACCGCCAAAATTGAAATAACTGTTGGGGTTGTAAATGTAAATCAGCCCCCGGTGGTGGAAGCCTTAGCGCCACAAACCGGCCAGGAAAATCAGTCTTTATCCATCCAACTCAATTTCAGTGATCCGGACCAGGAGGACGAGGGAAAATTGCAGGTATCCACCGGAGCTCTGCCGGAGGGTATGCAAGTGGATGTGAAAACCGGCCTGCTTTCCTGGACCCCAACTTTCGATCAAAGTGGAAGTTATGCTATCGATTATACCATTACCGACAGTTTTGGTGAAACTGCCACCGGAACCGTTTCATTAGAAATTTCAAATGTAAATAGACCCCCAACCCTGGCAGCTCCGGAAAATCTTGTAACCGATGAGAACCAGGCTTTGACGAGATCGCTCCCTGAAGCAGCAGATCCTGACCGAGAAGATCAGGGACAACTCACATACACCCTGGACAACCTTCCAGATGGTGCCACCTTCGATGCAGGCAGTCGCGCGTTTCAATGGACACCCACTTTTGAGCAGGCAGGAAGCTATAGCTGTACTTACACTGTCAAAGACTTGGAAGGGCTAACCGGGCAGACCACCCTGACGATCACTGTCAACAATGTGAATCGCGCCCCCAACCTGCCAGCAGTCGCAGCCATCGAAACCGAAGAAGGGGCAAATGTGAAGCAGACGCTTCCCGAGGCGACCGATCCGGATCAGGAAGACTCCGGAAAGTTGACTTACGAATTGAGAAACATGCCAGCGGGAGCTAATTTTAGCGGCAGCAGCCGTAGCTTTGAATGGAATCCACGCTATGATCAGGCGGGAAGTTATACGATGACTTATGCCGTTAAAGATCAGGCTGGAGAGATAGCTGAAACAACCGTGTCCCTGAATGTGAAAAACGTGAACCGGGATCCCCAATTGAAAAGCATCGGGTCCAAATCGGTGAAAGAAGGGGAAGAATTATCCTTCCAGGTAGAAGCGGAAGATCCTGATGAAGAGGATAAAGGGAAATTAACACTTTCTGCCAGTGGTTTACCAGCCGGTGCAAATTTCAACGGTAATTCCGGAAATTTTTCCTGGATTCCCAGAGATGATCAACAGGGCAATCACCAGATTACCTTTACAGCCAGAGATTCACAGGGGGGAAGTTCACAAATTTCCGTCTCCATAACCGTTGAGGATGTACCTCCCCCGACACCCCCGGAACAACAAAATTAGATTCCGATTTTGCTTTTGTACACTAACATCTTAAAAGCCTTCTCGAATGAGAAGGCTTTTTAAGTTTATTTTAATTTCAGCAGGATCTTGACAGTTTCCCATATCACAAAAACTTCAACCGCAAATGCGGGAAATCCCAGATAGCCCATAACCGGCATTTCAAATATTTTAATGTCACCCAGAATAGGAACAACATAAATCCATTTAGCGGTAGCCCAGTAATTCCAGAACTCCCAGAGAACTCCGGCGATAATTCCGGTCAGAAAAAGTTGGATGAGGACTGACAGGTTTCCCAGAGACCAGTCTTTCCAGAGCGAATGCCGCCTCCAAATATAATTCAGAGGATCCAGGAAAAAAACCATACCAATCCATACCGGCGCTGCCAGATAAGTTGCAATTTTCGGAGAGACAAAAAAAGGCAGCATCATGCAAACCATTCCAAAACAGAACGAAAGCAGCAGAATTTTTGGACTTAAATTACGTGGTTTTACGGGTACCCGCTGAAAAATTTTCAGATTTTTAAGCAGCTCGAAGATTTCATAGACTCCCGGCCAGATCGTGGCAAATGACCAGAAATAACCCACATAGCGAATCCAGCGGTTCTCAGGTAACCCGACATAATACCAATTCCGAATAAACAGATTATAAAATTCAAAAAAATACCATAACGCGATTGACCAGGGGACCATCCAAAAAAATTCCTTACGGCGGTTCATAATCAGGGAATTACCCGACAGGCGGAAATTTATTCCATCCAAGAAAAGAATCAGACCGGTCCAGCAGAGAGGGGTCATAAAAATCTCAAAAAACCACCATTCAAAATAAAGCCCAACTTCTGAACCGAGAATGAGGAGCAGTCCGGCAGTTCCGTAGAAGGGATATTTTTTTGGGTACATGATTTTGGGGTTTAGGGTTTAGGGTTTAGGGTATTGGACTTTGGATTAAAAATCAAAGTATACATAATAACAGGAATTCCTGAATTTTTCACTTCTCACCTCCACCTTCCCACTTATTTAAAGCCCCATTGCTTGGCCAACGGATCTGGAATTTCCACCTCCATCCGTAAAAAAGCGGTTGAGAGAGTTTTTCCCTGTGCATCATGGCGCAGAGTACGGGTGCCTCCTCCCCCCAGTGATTGATGGAGCAAAAAATTGAAGGCACAGATGTTGGGCATTTCAAACCGCTCCACCCCACCCTCACAAATTCCTTTAAAGTGCCGCTTGACCCGTTCAGGCGTGAGAACCGTTTTAAGGAAAGAATAATACTCCGGTTTATAGGCAATAATACCCACATTGGCCGTATCCCCCTTATCCCCGGAGCGTCCGTGGGCCAATTCGATTAATTTGACTTTCATAACACCCTGACCTAATTTTTTATCCGTTTTAAAGACTTTTTACATCACACTGTGGAGAAATTAATTTTTTTGGAATGAGAGCCGGCCAGAAGGCCACTACTTCTTTGGGTCTCGATCGTCCTCCGCTGAAACCTGTAACCGTCGGGGGTCCTCCCAGAACCAGCGGTACCATCTCTCGGCCAAACCGCAGGAAATCAGCCTGATGATAGCCACGCACCCCAATTTGCAGAATAACCTCATTCGGTTCATTTATCGGATGAGACAGAGGTCCGTGACAGCCATTCACACCCAAAAATTCGGTATGAATTTCCTCGAAATCGAGATTCAGATCTTTAATACGCTGCCGCAGAATTTCATCCGCCTTTCTTGCTTTTTCGAGGGCTTCCGGCCACGCAAAAGTTAATTTTGAAAGAGAGGTCCATCCATCCGCATAAGAAATCGATACTTTGAATGAATCCGTAGGCGGGCGACCCTGAATCCCTTTAACCCATACCCGGTTTTTTCCTTCCTGTTCCAACTGGATGGTGGTAAAATCTGCAATAACATCCGGGGTGATATAGGTAGTCGGATCTCCCAGTTCATATACAATTTGCTCTTTCACAGTCCTGAGATCGATCAGACCTCCGGTATTTTTATGCTTGGTCACTACAAATTCTGCATTGGGATACGCTTCAATAATCGGAAATCCAATATGAGCCATATCCGGAACCTCTTTCCAGCCGGCCAGAAAATTTCCACCGCTTACCTGCGCTCCGCATTCGATAATATGCCCGGCAATTATTCCCGCTGCCAGTTTATGATAATCCGTTTCCTCCCAACCAAATTCATAAATCATTGGAGCCAGAGTTAAACCAGTATCGGTCACCCTCCCGGTAATAATAATCTGGGCACCTTGCCGAAGTGTCTCCACCACTGGCTGAGCACCCAGGTATACATTCGCACTATAAAGCCGGTCCATGACACTTTGCAGCGATTCTCCAGTTTCCATATGGTTTAGAAAATTTCCGGATTCTATCAGGTCACCAACCTGATCACGGATATCATCTCCATATACAATCCCAACTTTCAAATCTTTAAAACCCAGATCCCGGGCAATATCAAAAATAGCTTCACGGCAAGCCAGCGGGTTCACACCGCCAGCATTGGTGATCACTCTGATATTTTTATCTACGATATCCGGGATAATTTCTCTCATCAGAGGAATGAAATCCCGGGCATAGCCCTGATTCGGATCACGCATCTTCTGTTTCTGCATGATCGACATGGTCACTTCGGCCAGATAATCCATAATCAGATAATCGACAGGTCCATTTCTCACCTGCACTATCGGGGCGTCCGCTCGATCACCCCAAAAACCCTGCCCTGCAGCAATTCTAATGTTTTTTTTCATCGATATATTCTCAACTTCCTTATATTGATCAAAACCATATATTTATTATAATTGATGAGTATCACCATACTATCTTCGCCTGATGAAAATCCTGCAAGACTCTCTGGCAAAAGATTGTCCTTACCTATAAATCTTTATACTTTCCTCGTTCAAAATTTAATTATAAATTAAATTTTATATAGAATTTTCAGTGTCGGCATATTGGCGGATTTTTTAATAATTTTAAACAATCTTTATTGAAAAGGCAAGGCTGTTGGTATTAAGGACTTACCTTAATTTTTATCTGAAGAATTATGTCCGCAGCCATCGATACCTGCGGGAAATTATCCTCATTCTTATCTTCAACATTTTCTTTTCCGGTTTTCTGTACAGTGACAGCACCGATGATATGATATGGACTGTATTCGGTGTCCTGGCCGTGCTGTTGAATATGATTACTGTTCCCTCACTGTTTTATCTTGAAAAGGGAAATTCGCTTTATTTTAGCTTGGTCAATCAACTGGGAAGAAAATGGTTCTTCATATCAAAAATTTTGCTGATCATACTTATCGATTTTTTCTGGTTAACCCTGTTTTCCATCATCTACGGTCTCCGCTTTCTGGAAATGCAATACTTCTCAATGTTGCCCATTCGTCTCTTGTTATTTCTGGTCCTAATGTTATTATCCATCCTGATACTCAGTCTTTCATATTCATTCCGCCCATGGATTGCCTGGTTTCTTTTCCTGCTGATCGTTTTTGGGGGAATAGTCAATAAAGGTGCCCTTTATCCCCTGGAATCAATTTCACAGATTTATATCGTACCAAGCTATCTGCTTCCTCCTCTGCTGGAAATTATCCTGGGAACCGCAACCCTTGATTTTGACATCTGGCGAATCACGTTTATCCTGGCCGCACTGATCCAGATTATATTTTATTTTTATTTGAACATGAAGCTCATCATGAAGAAGGATTTCATTTAAATTAAAGGAGACCGAACAAAAATCCTTCATACAAGTATGAGAATATAAACGAAGACCTCTGGAAGGAGATTCTAATGGAATTTCAACTCACGGCAGAACAAATTTCAATCAGGGAAATGGTAAGAGATTTTGCCAGGAAAGAGATCGAACCCCATGTTATGACCTACGATGAAGCAAAAGAATTTCCGATCGAAATCATCAAAAAATTAAGTGAACTGGGACTACTTGGAATCATTTATCCTGAGGAGTACGGTGGAGCGAATATGGGTTATATCGAATATGCCCTGATCATTGAGGAACTTTCGGCGGTTGACCCCTCAATCGGTTTGATAGTTGCCGCCCATAACTCACTGGGTACTCTCCATATATTTAGTTATGGTACGGAAGAACAGAAACAAAAATATATTCCTCCGTTATTGAAAGGGGATTCTTTATCTGCCTGGGCACTCACTGAGCCAAATTCCGGCAGTGATGCCAAGGCCCTGAAGACAACTGCCGTTAAAAAGGGAGACTATTGGGTTCTGAATGGTTCCAAGACCTTTATTACGAATGCCAATTTCTCAAATTATCACGTGATTATTGCCCGGACCGATCCGGAAAAAGGAAATCATGGAATATCCGCTTTTGTGGTGGAAAAAGGAACACCGGGATTTAAAATCGGAAAAAACTTGAATAAGCTGGGTATGCGTGCCAGCGATACTGCAGAATTATTTTTCGATAATTGTAAAGTTCCCCGGGAAAATATGCTCGGAAAGGAGGGAGAAGGTTTTCATCAGTCCATGTCAATTCTGGATGGTGGCCGGGTGAGTATCGGTGCCATGTCAGTCGGAATCGCCAGGGGCGCTTATGAGAATGCGCTGAAGTATGCCCAGGAACGTGAAGCATTCGGACGGACCATCAGCGACTTCCAGGCAACAAAGTTTAAACTGGCAGATATGGCCACAGAAATTGATGCAGCAAGGCTGTTAATTATGCGGGCGGCCTGGATGAAAGATCAGAATATGGATTTCAATCTGGAATCGGCTATGGCAAAGCTCTATGCCAGTGAGG
>CP070707.1:170563-185152 GCA_020350205.1 bacterium | reverse complement strand
TGACGTCTATGGAAAAGGCGTTGCATCAGGAGTTTATATCATAAACCTCATCCAGGGAGAATTTGCGGCAAGCGCCAGGGCGACCCTGGTCAAATAAAGGTTAGCAATTTTAATTAACACGCAGCAACGCCGTCCTGTTCGTTTCCCCAAAAGCATTGGTTTTACATCTGCACGGGCAAACATCGCCGGATAGGCTGGATGTCTCCAATCAGAAGAATTGCAGAACCCAAAAATGCTTTTGAAAAGATATCGGTTTTGGCTATTCATTTACCAGGATAATACTGGCAGAAGGCCGCAGGTGATGATAAAAATCGTTTCGAAATTCAAAATGCAAAAAGGAGAATGCGGTTCGGATTTACGAGGTGGCTTGTCAAAAAATAAATTCGCAAAATTCATAATTGAATGGGATGACCATTATGGTCATCCCATTCAAAGTGACATGTTTTACTCTAAAATTATATTTCCCAAAGGATTGATGGTCGGGGGTAATGGTGGTACCGGTGGATATACGGGATTAATTGAACAATAATCGTAAATTATTGAGTAGACGGTGGAATTAGACTCTGAAGCATCAGTAATATTGAGAATTACGGGGCTGCAGGGATGATCATTAACCTGAGCATAGCGCTCTCTTAACAGAGAAAGATCAAATGCTCTTGTTTCTGTCACCCATTCATCACAGGGATCGTCGCTTTTATAATGTATAATCTGTGCCGAGATCTGAACCGGATTTGATTTTTCAACAATTTTACACATCAGGTCGATTTCATGAGGCATACATCCCCCGTTGTAAGAAAAAGTTAATGTGATGATGTCGCCCTGGATCGAAGCATTTAGAAGAACTACCGGTGCCGTGGACAAATCGGGTTGACTTGAATTGAAAATAATGTTTTTGGGTTTCTTCTGAAGCTGTATAGTCTCAACGATTACGTCGTTGTATACAATGGGGCCACCCTGCATTGACTGTTCCTCAGACAGCAGCAATCCATCCCCGCTATTCTGCTCTGTGAGTGAACTGAGAGTCTGTTTCTCGCAACCGAAAATAGTCAGTGCAATTACCAGAATTATACTCATCAACAGTTGGCTTGCAATAATATTTTGCTTTTTTCTTGCAGGATTCTCCGGTCGGTGTGCCAACATACCCCGGGACCTGATAATCTTCGTATATCGTGTCTTAAACATAAATACGTCTCCTTAAATTTTTTATAAGAAATTTCCCGGTTTTATGATACCCGGTTGGTTGATTATTCGAATTAAATACACAATCATTGTGGCAGTATCAAGGGAGTGGATGAGAGTTGCTCCGTTGATTATAAAATAATTGGTCGGTCTACAGGATCCTGTGATCTTATTGTGGCAAGGTGAAAAGCTCTGAGTAAAGCTATTCGATGAGAATATCACAATGACAGGGAAAATTATATAAATTAAAAATATTTCGTTCATGTGACAGTTATTCCTTAATCGACCGAAAAATTATTTGTTTAAAATTTTCATCACTAATTAAGAGAATAATGAGGGGCAGTGCATATGAACTATGTAACCAATACTTGCACTGGCGTAACATTATTTGAAAAACAAATAATGTTAAATTCGTTTTTTAAGGTTTTATTTCTCGGGAATAATTGCGGATTAAACTATCCTGAGAATTCACTGGGGGGAACGCCGAATTCTTTTTTGAAACATCTGGTGAAATAGGCGGGACTTGAAAACCCGACAGAGTAGGCTATTTCAGAAATATTACCCATTCCGTCTTCTATCATTTTCCTGGATCTTAACAACCTAAAGGACCGGACATATAAACTTGCCGATTTTCCGGTTAATGCCCTCAACTTTCTGTGCAGCTGCATTCTGCTCATATACATTTCTTCAGCAAATTGTTCAATATTGAAGTCTTCCTCTGAAATATGATTTTCTATAATTTCTATAACCCTGGCCATGAACTTTTCTTCAAGGTTATTGAGTCCCCTCGGTTCTTTTCTGGGGATGTAATCTCCTCTGCCATATTTTTTTTGGAATTTTTTTCTCATATCGATCAGATTTTTCATTTTCAGCTGCAGTTCTTTGTGATCGAAGGGTTTGGTAATATAATCGTCCGCCCCGATTTCCAGACTTTCAAGCTTGCTTTCATGTTCAAATTTTGCGGTGAGAAGTATGATGGGGATGTGGCTGGTTTTTTCATCTTGTTTAAGTATTCGGGTTAATTCATTTCCATCCATTTTGGGCATCATGATGTCGCTAATGATAATATCAGGAATCAGCCTCCGGGCTTCTCTGACGCCCTGCTCGCCATTTGGTGCTTCTTTGATAATAAAATTATTTCCCAATGAATCTTTTATGTATTGTCTTAAATCTGTATGGTCTTCCACCACAAGTATGAGAGTCTTATCCTCTTCCACGTTTAGTCCTAATTCACCCGGCTCTGCATCGTTAATCTCTGAAAGTTCATTCGATTCAAGAATTGAAAACTCTGGCCAGGGGGTGAAATCCTCCTCTTCAGCGGATGCCATATCTTCTTTAACTGCTTGTTTTGGATCAATCTCCTCAGCTTTTAGATGATCTTTTCCTCCTGGCAATTTGATTGTAAATTCTGTCCATCCGGTCCCGACATGATCAGGATCTTCTTTCTGACTTCTGACGCTGATACTTCCCTGATGCAATTCTACCAGTTCTTTGGATAAAGCCAATCCGATCCCTGTCCCTTTGTGTTCTTTTGCCTTTATGCTGTCTACCTGGTAGAAACGGTTAAAGAGCCTTGGGAGTTCATCCTTTAAAATCCCAATTCCAGTATCCCGGATTTTTATCTCCACGAAATTCCGTTCTGCATGCGTAATGTGAACTGTAATCTTTCCACCTTCCGAGGTAAACTTGAGAGCGTTGGATAACAGGTTGTTTAATATTTTTGCCATTTTATCTCTATCAAAGTATATCTGGATGTCACTGTTCGAGGTCACAACTTTTAAGGAAATGTCTTTCTGGTCTGCCAATGATTTGAAGAACATGACTATTCCTTTTACAAACAATACGATGTTTCCGGGAGAGGCATTAAGTGTTAATTTTCCCGCATCAAGTTTAGATAAATCCAAAAGTTGATTTACAAGAATTAACAGGCGGCTTGCATTCTTTTGAATCAGGATCATCTGTTTTTGAATTTCCCGGCTGGAAATATTTGCTTTTATCTTTTCCAGAGGCCCTAAAATTAAGGTCAGGGGGG
Source organism: bacterium (assembly GCA_020350205.1). GTDB lineage: Bacteria > Calditrichota > Calditrichia > RBG-13-44-9 > RBG-13-44-9 > RQOF01. The sequence continues at coordinate 181,941 of CP070707.1, read as the reverse complement.
TTCTGAATTCGTGGGAGATGTTGGCGAAGAAACGCGATTTCATTTGGTCAATTTCAGCTCTTTCTTTCAGTTTTACTTCATCCAGTTTAGACTGGTTTTTCCACATCTCCCGGTTTAGTTCATAACGTCTTAAACCATATAATACAGACAATACAACAATTAAATAGAGCAGGTAAATCTGCCAGGTTTCCCACCAGGGTGGGGTGACAATAATTTTTAACGAGGTTCCTGTCTCATTCCAAATACCATCGCTATTGGAACCCTTAACCCAGAAGGTGTATTCTCCGGGATCCAGGTTGGTATACGTGGCAGATCTCCTGCTGGCATCGGTATAGGTCCATCCCCTGTCAAAGCCCTCAAGCATATATGCAAATTTGTTTTTTTCAGGAAATTGAAAATCTAATGCTGCAAATTCGAATGTAATAATGTAATCTTTATACGTGAGTTCAATTTCATCTGTTTCGGTTATTGTTTTGTGTAGGATGGAGCGTCCGGTAGAGGTATCTAATCCCACAGGTACAGATTTATTGAATAACTGAAAATCTGTTATTACAACGGATGGGATGCGGATATTATCGTTTATGCTATCGGGAGGAAAGCTGATAAATTTGTTGGTTTTCTGAGAAATCTTTCCCTTTTTTCCCCTCTCTAAGTTCGCCTTCTCTTGAAATTCATAGTCCTGACGTTTGTCTGTTTCAGAATAATCTCTAAATATTTTGGTTTTAGTATTGAACTTAGACAATCCCTTTCCTGTATTTAACCACAAGTTATGGTTATTGTCCTGTACTATATCAAAGATCACATTATTGAGTAGATCCTGCTGATCAATGAATCGAAGAAATTGTTGGCTATTGGGATCAAATTTATTTAATCCTCCGCCATATGTTCCAAGCCAGAGACTACCAGACTCGTCTTCTAGAATAGTGGTAACAGTGTTGTTGCTTAAACTATTCGGTTCATTCGATTTATGGATGTAGCGGGTGAACCGGTCTGTCGCTTTGTCATATTTATTTAATCCCCCACCCTCGGTTCCAATCCACAGCATTCCGGACTTATCTTCATGGAGTGTAATAACAAAATTATTACTTATGCTGGTCTCATCATCTGGATTATGTTTGAAAACCCTGAATTTGTTTCCATCGTATCTGATCAATCCATCTGTTGTACCAAACCACATGAATCCACGACTATCTTGGAGAACCACGAAAACACTACCGTGCAAGCCGCCTTGTTCCGCTGCAATATGTTCGAATTCGGAAGTAGTTGTTTGTGAATATATGTTTCCGGAGAAACGCAGGATGTTCATGAGTAAAAATACAATGGCAAAAGTCCGGGAAAGATTTTTCATGGATTCACTTCATCTCAATAAATATAATCGTATGATTCATTCACGGTTCACCACGTAACAGAAGAGGAGAACTATTTAAATTAATTTTTCTTCCATCCAAGAACTTTTAACTATTAACTCTTGATTGAAAAAGTAGATTCAAACTTTTGTCTGTGCTTTTTTTGTCCTGTAAATTAGTGGTTAAGGATTGCAGGAAAAAGATAAAATTTGTCCAGAAATTACTCACAGATCAGGTACGGATCAAATAGATTAAGCGTTTAAATCTGATTTTAACAAAAGCGCAAAACCCCCGGAGGAAGATTACATCAGGGGGATAATTTTAAAACGAGTCTCAAAAACGCCAGCGATACAAACCGAAAGCAGTCATTCTCATTTTGATGCACCCTCAATAAAAATAAATAGAATTTCCCTCAATTTGTATTTTTCTCTTAAAAAAATCAAACTTCAATTTTACATAGATTCCTTGATTACATACGGGAAAAAGATCGATCTGCCCACCACATACGTCCGGGATCTGAAAATGGTTACACTCTAAAAAATCTTCACTTAGGGCAGGGGAAAATTTAGAGTTGATAATGGGAGCTAAAATCGCGTAAGGATTCGTAAAGCCATTGATCAGAGAAACGGTTGACAAATTCCTGTCCGGGGCTGTATATTAAGCGAGTTTGTGGAATTTGTTGACATTTGTTAATTCGGACCATATCAAGTCTTTTAGGTAAAATACGCATCCTTCGAAAACCATATTGGATCTTATGTTTTTTAAAATTTCTTATGTCGGCATTTTTATATCTACGTTGATATTTGCACAGGGCGAAAATGCTTTTTTAAACTCCTTCCGGTTATACCAGAAATACTCAATAAACAAGCCCGTGGAGATGTATCACCATGGCTTGGTTCTTTCAGGGTCTGCACTTTTCTATCAGGCCCAGAATGATACCGGAAAATCCGATCGGGAGGAAAACGGAAAACCTGGCCGGTTGGCTCGAATTCCTGGTGATATATTCACTGCTGCTAAAATTTTTGGGGATGATTTTATCCATGTGACCACCGAACCGGCCCGATGGGATAAGGGAGATCTGGTATGGGCAGGGGGTTTTGCAGCGACAGCTGCACTTTTGTTCGCCTTCGATCAGGAAATCTATGATGCGATCAACCGCAATCGCGATGTATTTGGTATCAGATTTTTTGTTGAAATGGGCGATTTTTTCGAACCGGTGGGTCTGATGGCGGTACAGAACAAAAATTTCATTATCGCCATGGCGGTCGGTTATATCCTCAACTTTCGACCATTAACGATTATCTCGGGAGAAATTCTGGAAGCGTTTTTTATTGCCGGATTTTATAGTGAAGGTATTAAGGCGATTGTGGGCAGGAAACGGCCCAACCAGGGGGAAGGTCCTTATTCGTTTACATTTAATGAGGGAAAATCATTTCCTTCCGGACATGCCAGAAATATTACCCAGGCCGCGGTTATTCTTTCCCGCCATATCCGGTTCTTACCCTTCCGGATATTTGCCTACACTGTGGCTGCCAGTGTCTGTCTCCAGAGGATAACCTCGGAATCCCACTGGCCATCGGATGTTTTCGTCGGAGCGATGTACGGAGCCTGGACGGCACAGGTGCTGCTGGATCATCACCAGCAGAAAAATATTGTCATTACTCCCCGGATCGAACCGGAGAGGGGCTATATGGGCATGGATGCAAAGCTGATACTGTGGTAGTTTTGATAGATTTTGGGATACTTATCTTGGAGATAAAAATTTAGCAGACCCAAGAACAGTTATTAATATTTTTGAGCTGGACTGACATGCTATTAAAATTTCCCGCCGAGTTGGAACGAAATTGAAATCCTTTAAAAAAGTTGTCTGTTTGGGGCATTGATTAAGACTTTTTAAAATTGATTTTAATATATATGTACTTCACCTTTTTTTCCACAACCGATTTTAATGGAGTTTATTATAGTTGGATCTTTAGTTATTCGCTGATGAGAGTATAATATTCATATGGGTTTATAAAGGTAACATTATTCTGGATGAGGAATTCGATAATTTTATTGAATTCTTCAAACATTTTCTCGTCCCAATTATTGGGATGGATTTGTAAGACCAGGTATAATTTTTCCGGATCATAATTTGTCATAAAACGGTCAAAATCAGGAAAACCGACTATATATTCAATCTCACCAAGCCGTCTTAAAGCCAAGCGGGAAAAATCCTCTAATCCAAAATACCATATTTTGATATCAGGGACTTCCTCCAGTGCTTTTAATGTGTTTTCATTATAAGCATTCCCCGGGGCGCCAAAAGTATGCAAGGTGATTCCTAATTTTTCCTTTGCCAAATTTTGGGTTCGCACAATGTGATCTTTTTGAAATTCGTAGGAGGTACCATAGAATTCGCAAACAGTTTGACCCTCGTTGTCGATTGAATTGAGCAAATGATTATAACCATGATTCCATATTTCGAAATAGCCGGAATTAATAACCGTTTTGATATAAGCACAATAAAGAGTATTCCCGCTTTCAAGGGAATTTCCAATTAAACCAAGGCTTGCCTTTATTCTTTTGGTCTTTATATAATTAAGAAATGTCATCCAGCGTAGTGATACAACGCTTGAATTATCATTGATGAGGTCATCGGCTTTTAAGAAAATTAACTGTTTATAGATCAATAGTTCGCAAGAAACATAGAAGACCTTACCGGATTGATAGAAAACTTTTCCTTGTATAATGGACGAACCCACCTGATCAGGTGCGTTATACGTTGCCCTTATTCCTTCTCCACGAATCACCCCCATACTGGCCGACCAGTCGACCCTCATAACAGAATCTATCACCCCAGCCGGCTTTAATTCAATGAAAGTTGAATCCTTGATTTTTAATAGTTTCTTTTCCAGATGAATTGATAGTTTGGGTTCAAGCACGGGGGGAGAAACGGATTTTGTACAGTTGGAGAAAATTCCAGAAATTATAAGTATTGCAAATATTGAGTTCTTTTTCATGGATTCGAATCTATTATTATATGTATATACTTTTATGGGAGAAAATTTTATTCAAACAGGAGTTTTTAGTTTGTAAAAGAGACCATTCGATGACATATTACCGCATCAATTAAAAATCAAATATAAATAATATCAGAGAGAATCAGCAAATATCAGCCTGCCAACGAACAGTTTATTTCATAAAACCAGATCTTTAATCTATGTCGTTATTTGCTAAGAATTTATAAAAACAATTCTCTCATCCACCCCATTGATCTTTTCCATGTTCTGTCGATTAAATTGATTTATGGATCGAGATTTAATCAAAAAATACAAATAGCCCGTTATTTTTTAACTCACGCCTAAAATGACAGAAATTCCTGATAAAGATTCGTAATGGGATTTTTTCATTGAAATTATAGAGCCTGGCTTTGTTTTTGAAGTTTAATAATGGTATATCTGGGAAGGGAATAATTTGGATTTCAGCTTTTATCATGGTTGATATATATAAAATTTTGAATTTTATTTTCGGCGAATTTAATGAACAAAAAAGTCATTTAAAACAAATATTTTTTCCAGGCATAGCGAAAGACGTAAAATTATGTCTTATAAGATGATTTGGTTTAACGGAGTGATATTAAATTATTAATCGGGGCCTGGTGATAACTGGTCATATAGCTTTTATACCTATTAGCTGCGGGATTTAGAAGTTGGCAGTTTACATATTTTACATGGACAAGGGGATCTATTTATGACCAGGTATGAACTTAATTATGGGGGGGGGTCTGTCTGAATGAAAAATAATTTATGCTGCAAAGGAAACCAATTCAATTAAGGTTAATTTCCTTATAAAATTCTTATAATTATTATCGTTCGTACGGTAGATATCTAATAAATGTCTTTATGTTCATTAGAGGTAGAGAAGAAAAAAGCTCTAAATTAAATTGACCCCAATACCATTTTTTCTGTTTTATTCTTATTCTACGATTTATATGTTTTTGGCCCGATTCATCTTTTTTACGTGCAAATATTATAGTTATCTATCTGCTCACGGTGAATATTGATTAATATATTATTCAGAATTTAAGAAACACATATGAAAATTCTTCGTAATATTATGCGTTTTATTGATTTAATGTTGGCCAATATGTCATTAATTTGAACATAATTCAAAGAGGGTCTGAATGCATCAGGTTGATATTAAAATTTTATCTCTTTTACAGGACTACGCCGGCATGACCCGTGCTGAGATCTCCCGACAGATCGGTATGGTTCCCTCGGCTGTCCTGGAAAGAATTCGAAAATTAGAAGAAAATGGATTTATCCAGGAATATTCGGCACGCCTGAACCCCGAACTACTTCATCTCGATCTGCTGGCCTTCATTTTTGTACGCACTTCAGAATCACCCGGAAGTATCGGCGTGTCTGAAACTCTGGAAAAAATTCCCGAAGTTTTAGAAATTCATCATGTGGCCGGTGAAGACTGTTATTTGTTGAAAGTCCGTTTGCAAGACAATAAAAGCCTGGCTGCATTTATGCGGAAGAAAATCGGAGGAATTTCTGAAGTCACTTCGACCAGAACGGTTATCGTCTTGGAAACCATCAAGGAATCTTCAAAAATAAAGTTACCGGATCCTGTAAACACTAAATCGGAAACAAAACCATAAAGATATATGCAATGCCAAGAAATATGAGCTTTTTACTGAAGGGTTTATATAGAATAAAGATGTACCTATTCCGTTGTTGAGGTAATCACACCCCCGGAAAGAAGAACGGGAGATGGAGTGAAAAGAATATTAACAGGAAAATCGATTTTATGGTTTAAAGTGTGTAAGGAGAATTGAAAATGAACAACTTAAAGCTGGACATGCAAAATCGATTATTAATGGCAGGATTTAAAAGTGAGATCATTTCGATATCTCACCTTCTTCAATTACAGTCGGAATTAGAAAATTTGAAAAATAATGAAATTGACCGGGATTTCTATGAAGATCAATTAGCGGGATTTAATTTTCACCCCCCGGAAGAGCTTCCTGGAACAAAGTCAATTATCATTGTGGCTTGTTGGCAACGGAAGGTGAATGTTGAGTTTCAGGTGGATGGAAAGAAAATCCAGGTTGTTATTCCGCCCATATATTCCTACAAGACTGATAGGGAATCTTATAAAATCATCTCGGATTATTTGTCTGCATATAAATATAAAGCGATTGAAGCCGTACTACCGGTGAAGTCGCTGGCTGTTCATGCCGGACTGGCGGTTTATGGCAGAAATAACATTACCTATATCCATGGCTGGGGAAGTTTTTTCAGATTAAAAGCATATTTTTCGGATATGCCATGCCCGTCAGATAACTGGCAGAATTTTATTGTGGCTGATATCTGCAAGAAATGCAAATCATGCGTTAATAACTGTCCGACTCAGGCAATCTGCCAGGACCGGTTTTTAATTAAACAGGAACGGTGTCTAACCTATTTTAACGAGAGTACAAATGATTTCCCAGACTGGATAGAATCAGGGTGGCATAACAGCCTGATCGGTTGCATGGCCTGTCAGGATGTATGTCCGTTGAATAAAGAAGTGAAAGGTATGTCGAGAGACAGTATAGAATTTACCGATGATGAAACCCATCTGCTATTAAAGGGACTGGCTAAAGCTGAGCTACCCGATAATATTGTCTGGAAACTGAAAAAACTGGAACTTTTTGAGGATTATATTGCCGTGCAGCGAAATTTAAAATCGCTCATATACAGGACTTAAGCAAGGATTGCCTTCTGAAGAAGTATGCCCGGGGCGGGTATAAGGAGAAGTGTTATTCGGGTAGACGGATTATAATCGATGCAGCAGGTAAATTGTTTGTAATATGAGTCCCCAAATGAATTATCCGATTTAACAAATTTTGCATTTTTATTGATTTTAAATATTTTTTTATTAAATTACTTGTAACATACAAATAATTGGATGCAGGGAATGTCTACGGAAAAAATGTTTGAAGATCAGGTAAATAAATTCCATGACGAGATGATTGAAATAATTAAAAAGTATCAGTTTCGGGATCGTAATCAGTTGACCAGCTCGGGGATCTCCGTGAGCCAGTGTTATGTATTGGAAACCCTGAACCGTCATGATGCCCTGACGGTAAATGAACTGGCAGAAAAGATGCATCTGTCCATCAGTACAATTACGCGGGTGGTGGAACCGTTGGTTAAAAAACAACTTGTCCGGCGGGAAGAAGATCCGGAAGACCGCAGGGTACGGTTAATTTCTTTAACGCCAAAAGGCAGAATAGCTTTTAAGGAATCCTGGCAAAGTGTTTTTGAATCTGAAAAGATCATCCTTGCAAATTTTCCGCCCGAGCACCGTGAAATGCTGGTTGATTTACTTAAGAAATTAAATAAAGCGGTAGGATTTTGGCAATCCTGTTGCAAAAAATAATGAGGGAGAAAAATTTTATCGAATTACTTGTAACTTACAAATAAAAGGACCGTTATAATGCAAAAAGATTTTAGAAAATCGAGAGTCTGGAATTTGAGTCGAAATCTGTTGCTGGTCATTTTTAAAATTAGCGAGGACAAGTTGGACAATTTGAATTCGTCCCTGGTAAGAAAAATTCAAAAAAGCAGTATAGAAATTCTGATCAATATTGAAAAAACAATGACCCATTATCGGAAAAATGATTATCTGAAATATTTTACTCGCTCATTACTTGCCACCATATCTGTCGAAAAAAATCTGCGTGAGGCCCAAAAAAAGAGACTTTTCCAAAAATCTGATACGGAACAGATATTAAAAAAAATAATTGAGATCAGATACCTTCTTGTTTCTCTGGTGATGAAACCAAAAGGGAAGCGAATAAGATGTCCTTCTCATACTCTGAACAAAATACCAGGAACCTTATGCCTCGTTTTGTGAAAGATAACTTTTCCCCGTCAATCCGGAAAGCGGATAGTACCATTCATTTTGCAAATCGGTGGGATCATTTTTTGGCGCGTTTTGGGATAAGGCGTAATAAACATCGGGTAGAGCCCGGCGTCTATGCGCTCGGAAAACCTGACGGTGACTCTCCGGTTTTTGTTACTGCAAATTATTCCCTCAGTTTCGATGCCTTGAGGGCTGCGCTGAAAGGAATTTCAGGATATATTCTGGTTTTGGATACCCGGGGCATCAATGTTTGGTGTGCTGCCGGGAAAGGGACATTTAGTACGGATGAACTGGTTCGTAAAATTGAACAAACTTCTCTGGATAATATTGTCCGGCATCGTAAACTCATATTGCCTCAGTTGGGCGCGACCGGGGTATCTGCCCATGAAGTGAAAAAACGTTCCGGCTTTCTGGTTGAGTACGGTCCCGTAAAAGCTGCAGATCTCCCAAGCTATCTGGAAAACCGGCAGGCAACCCCTGATATGCGACGGATAAAATTTACTCTGAAAGATCGTTTCATCCTGATTCCGGTTGAAGTTGTTGGCATCCTCCTGCCGGCATTGGTCGCTTCCGTAGTCGCTTATTTTCTGGGCGGTTTATTTGCCTCCATCGGGGTGATTGGTGCAGTTCTGGCCGGTACCGTGGCATTTCCCCTGTTACTTCCTTTTCTACCAACCGACAATTTTAGTACGAAAGGTTTCATTTTGGGCTGGATTTTTATTTTCCCGCTCTCCCTGATTGTATTTCTTGAAAGTTCAACTCTCGAACTGTGGCAAAGATTCCTCGGCTTGATTTCCTACAACCTGGTTTTTCCGCCTATCACAGCATTTCTGACTTTAAATTTTACCGGCTCCACCACCTATACTTCAAAGAGCGGGGTCAAAAAAGAAATTTATACGTTCATCCCCGTGATGGCCTGGATGTTTGGTTCTGGAATATTACTTGCAACCGGACTCATTTTAATAAATCTACTTTGAGGCTAACATGTTTAATGCATATCAGATCAATACCCTGGTTTTTGACAGAAATTTATGCAATCATTGCAGGATGTGCAGTATCGTCTGTCCTCACGCAGTTTTTCAGAGAACAAATGGAGTGGTAAGCATGGTTCACCCGGAAAGATGCATGGAATGTGGGGCCTGTCAACTCAATTGTCCTACAGGGGCCATCACGGTTGATAGTGGGGTGGGTTGTGCTACCGCAATGATATATGCCGCACTAACCGGAAAGAAAGAAGCCACATGTGGTTAAATTTTATCAAAGGTATCAGTTAATTGACTATATCGGTTGAATTGGATTAGAAAATGAAAACATGTTGTGATACCCGGGGCATTATACACAAGCTGAGAGTCGTATCAGATGAATCATTCTAAGCGTAAAAACTTACCTTCTATGCGGGAGGCTACTCCGGAGGATTATGATATCATCAGGAATCTTCTTCAATCGGTTGAATTGCCTGTCGAGGGCGTGCGAGAAAACATCCGTAACTTTCTCTTACTATTTGAAAAAGACCGGGCGATCGGGACAGTCGGTTTGGAAATATACGGCAAAAAGGCCTTACTGCGTTCCCTGGCGGTTATCAAAGAATACCAGGGAAAAGGTTTTGGAAAAAAATTATGCCGCAGCGTCATGGAAAAAGCAAGAAAACTTAAAATATCCGAACTCTATTTGTTAACTGAAGGCGCAGAAGATTTCTTTGCTGGCCAGGGATTTTCGATCGTCTCCAGAGAGACTGTAGATGAAAAGGTGAAATCTTCGATTGAATTTCGCATACTTTGTCCACAAACAGCGACCTGCATGTTTCTGAAATTAGCATGATATATTTTTTGCACAATTATTTGTATCCTATAACAAAAAAAGATGGATAATGAGAATACAGTACCTCACATTTCACCTAATCAGAAAAATCCAAATCAAAATCAAAATAAGGAGATGGACAGATGATTATCTACAGGAAAACCCTCCGAAATATTGCATTGAGTATTTCATTCTTAATTTTTTGCTCCGGCTTTTTAATGGCCGAGGAACAATATCAGCCCATTTCACCGCTGGTCTCAACGGAATGGTTGTCAGCTCATCTCAGTGACACCGATTTGGTCCTCCTTCATATTGGCAAAAAAGATGATTATGACAAGGGCCATATTCCGGGAGCCCGTCCTTTTTCCTTGAGGGGCATCATACTGAATCAGGATTCACAGGGTATTCTCCATGAATTTCCGGAAATTGATTCTTTGGAGGCGGTATTCCAAGCGGTGGGATTGAATGATAATTCAGAGGTTATCATCTGTTATGATAATGAGATGCTCGTTCCCCTGGCGACCCGCCTCTATGTGACCCTGGATTATATTGGATTGGGTGATCGGATTGCCATTCTGGATGGCGGATTGCCCTTGTGGCGAGAAGAAAACCGTCCGATTTCAACAGATTCGCCCAATATTGAACCGGGTAACCTCACGGTACGATTGAATGAGAAATTACTGGTGGATGTGACCTGGGTTCAAAAAAATCTGGATAATTCAGGAGTTGTTTTAATTGACTGCCGTCCGGAAGAACAATATACGGGCCGCGAAGAAGATGGCCATGCGGCACGGCAGGGACACATCGCAGGTGCGATTAATATACCTTTCTTTGAAATCATGCGTGACGATCCGGCATACCGTTTTAAAAGTATTGAAGAATTGGAAAAGATGTTTTTGGACGGTGGTGTAAAAACCGGTCAAATTGTGGTTCCTTACTGCGGCACCGGAATTTGGTCCTGTCCTGTTTATTTTGTCGCTAAATATCTGGGATACGATGTCCGGTTTTTTGATGCCTCTTTTCAGGCCTGGAGCGCTGACGAAAATTTGACCGTAATTGAGCCGGTTAAATTACATCAAGTTAAATAATCTGCAGGAGAGACAGCTTCTATGAAATTCAATCTGTTTAAAAATAAGACCGTGAGCCCCGTTCAGGAATCTGCAGACCAGGGAGATCAGGTGGGAATAGAGAAACCGTACTGGAATCCTTATGCTGCCGGAATTGGACTGGGGATTACTTTGCTGGCTGCTTTCCTGTTGATGGGCAGGGGCCTTGGGGCCTCAGGAGCATTTACCTCGTTCGTTTCGGTGGGCGTCAATACCGTTGCCCCGGAAC
>CP070707.1:155218-170463 GCA_020350205.1 bacterium | reverse complement strand
ATGCTGACCAACCGTTACTTGCAGGCAGGTACTCTATATCTGCAGGACATATCCGACCCATTTCAGATCTTTATTCCAATTATTTACAGCAAAGGCGCCTATGTACTTCACATGTTGCGGGGTGTTTTAGGCGATTCACTATTTTTTAATTGTCTGGCAAACTATGCAAATTCTCCTCAACTCCGATACGACCATGCGACAACAGATGATTTTAAAAGCATTTGTGAATCCTCAAGTGGCCAGGACCTCGGTTTCTTTTTTGAGCAGTGGATTTATGATGAATATTACCCGGTTTACGAATATGCATATGAACAGCAAGACAGTCTGGTGACTGTTACCATCCGGCAGATGCAGTATCAGAATGGCTGGCGGGAAGTCTTTGAAATGCCCGTTCAACTTCAATTTTTCTTTGATATTGGATCTGACAGTATTATAACTGTCTGGAATGACTCATTATTTCAACAATATCAATTTAATTTCAGTTATAACATCATCGACCTGTCACTTGATCCGGATCATTGGATTCTGCGCACTGCCCAGCTCATTGACTCACTGGATCCGCCTTCTAACGGAAACATTGCACAGGAATTTGAATTGTATCAGAATTATCCCAATCCGTTTAACAACCAGACTAAAATCAAATATTTTCTCTCGGAAGATATGGAAATCGAGATGAGCCTTTATTCTTTGCTGGGAGAAAAAATCACTACAATTTCAACAGGAATGCAAACTGCAGGTCCTCATTCTCTTATTCTGAACCTTTCGGATCTGGCCAGTGGGGTATATCTTTACAAACTGCAAGCAGGATCTCAGATTGCAACCAGGAAGATGATTCTGATGAAGTAACAAAGCACAAGGTTCCATGGAGTGTGCAAAGGAAAAAGGGTAAAACGCGAATGACAACTACCTGACTCACAGGAGCACCCTTTACCTTTAGATCTTCAATCCTCGACCTTGTATCTTTAATCTTTAGTCTTTGCCCCAAATGTTATGGGCTTTATCTTCGCTAGAAGTATTATTTCAATAATCTGTAAATGTTTTGGATAGAGGCTATAAAGCATTTTGTCATTCAATGGAGCCTTGAATACCCTATTAGAAAGATATTTACCTGATTCACCCGGCACACTTCTGCATGATCTCCCGCACAATCTTGATCTCATCCTGGTTTATTGTGTGCCCCAGGTCCGGATACAGCTTCAAAGTAACCTCTGCGCCTATTTCCTTAAACTTCTCTGCACTCTCAATGACTCGTTCCTGCGGAATGTGAAAATCCCGCTCGCTGCATCCCAGAAAAACCGGTGTGCCCTCCAGGAAACCGGAAAAATCCCACAGGGTTCCCGGTGGCCCGATCAGCCCCCCGCTCAACCCGAAAATACCGCCATATTTTTGGGCATTCCTCGCCGCATATTCCAGTGCCAGGCAGGCCCCCTGAGAAAAACCCAGTAGAAATATTTTTTTAGCAGGAATGCCCCGTTCTTTTAATCCCTTTATCAGATCTTCAATGATCTGCAGTGCCGAAGATAACCATGGTTCATTTTTCTCCAGAGATTCAATAAACCGGTGTGGATACCAGCTGTTCTGGACTGCCTGTGGTGCCAGATAAGCAAATTTATCATTCGCAAGTTCCTCAGCCAGAGAGAGAATATCGAAAGCACTCGCTCCCCTGCCGTGAAGCATGATCATGACTGCCTTCGCCTCTTCTATGTCTTTTCCTTTGGAAAGAAGCTGCTGTCCCTGATGGATACCCCGAGTCATCAACCTTACTCCATAGTTATGGCATAGGGGATTTGCGGGGCTTTAATCTTTTGCAGAGACGCTTCAATCTCAGATCGTCTTGATTCATACCATGCCGGTAACTTCAGATTCTGTCCCAGCGTATCGATCGTCTCATCAACCAGAAAACCCGGCGAATCTGTGGCAATTTCAAATAAGATTCGCTCCGGCTCACGAAAATAAATGGAGTGAAAGTAATTGCGATCCATCACCGGAGACACCTGATATCCCTGCTCACTCAATTCTGATTGAATTTTCAACTGGCCTGGATCATCCGGTATCCGCCAGGCAATATGATGAACCGCTCCCGCACCCATGCGACCCTCCTGACCGGCAGGCAGTTCCAATAAATCCACTACTGACCCAAGGCTACTGCGTTCATTCACAAAACGATAGCGATTACCTGTCTCCTGCCGGAATTTGAAACCCAATTTCTCAGTCAGTAATTTTGCAGTGTTTTGATAATTTCTAACTGCCAGTGTAGCTCCGAAAAATCCGCGTATCGCTGCATGAGAAGGAACCGGACCATCGCTCCAGACCTGGTCGGTATTGGCGTCAGTGCCGACCAGTTCCAGCTGAATACCATCCGGATCCCGAAAACTGAGAACCTGTTCATCAAATCGGCTGATGGGCCCCTGTATGGAAAGATCTGCCAGTTGTAACCGCTCGATCCAGTATTCCATGCTATTTTCGGGGACAGAAAATGAAATCACTGTGACTTGACCCGTTCCTCCCCTGCCTTTCCAGGATCCAGCGCCCCATGGAAAAAAAGTCAATACCGAACCGGGTGTTCCGATTTTATCCCCGTAATAAAGATGATAGGTATCCGGCGCATCAAAATTAATGGTTTTTTTTATCATTCGCAATCCCAGAACACCCGCATAAAAATCAACATTTTGCTGCGGATCTGCCGAAATGGCAGTAATATGGTGAATTCCTGATATATGTGAATGTGACATGTTTTCCTCCAGTAATATGTTGGCTTTACTATTCTAATTATCGCAGAATATATTCATTCTTAACGAATTCTAATATTATAACTTCACTCATTTTTCATTGACAGAACCGGCCCTCTCAACTGACATACCATGGTTAAAATACAATTCAAATTACTCCACAAAACTCTCAAATACAGGGGATGTATATTCTTCATCTGTAAAAATAGTATCACCATCTGACCACAGATTCAGTTGTCTTGGGGATACAGAGATCCCCGAATTATCCCCGCAATTTATCCAACAACTTATTAAGTTGTTGGGCTTCCTGTGGTGTAAGGGTGTGAAACGATTCCTCCCAGCCCTGCTCATGTTTTTCTATCTCCTTTAGCAAAGCCAGTCCATTATCGGTAATCAGTACATCAACTGCCCGGCGGTCTTTCTCGCATTCTCGCCGATTGACCAGTCCTTTAATCCGGAGCTTTTCCACCAGCCGGGATACATTGGACATTTTGTCCAGCATCCGGTCAATTAATAAACTTACAGTAGTCGGATTCGGATGCTGGCCTCGCAGAATTCGCAGAATATTATACTGCTGAATCGTAATACCATACGGCTTCAAAAAGTCGTGATTCTTCACGTTCAGCCAGCTTCCGGTGAACATAAGGTTGACTGTGAGCTTGTGATACTCATTTTTAAATGACTTCTGTTTAATTTCTTTCTCAATCTGCATACCATTTACCATATTTTATGTCTATACATATAATGTTACTACAAAAATGTTTTCCAAACAAGGAAATTCCAATGAAATTGATTGAAGAACAAATTTTATATTTCCATATTACCCCGTGAAATCAAAATAAATAAAAAATTTTTTTAACAGAACTTTAGGATGTAAATTTTCGAATATATCACAGTTACCGGAAAGGAGAAATTATGATTAAATTCTTGCCAGTCTTCATCATTATTTGTCTATCCTTATCGACCGCTTTTGCGCAAAATAATGTTCCATTCGACAAATATTTTGAAGATGCCACCCTGCGGATTGATTATTACCATATTGCAGACTCGGAAACGGATATTTTCACCGTAGACAAGCTCTATCGCCAGGGAATCTGGGCGGGAAATAAAAAGAATCTTGTCGATGAGTTTAACCAGGGTCGTTATTATGTCAAAATATACGATGCGGAAAGCGACAAACTCATATTTTCCAAGGGTTTTGACAGCTATTGCGGGGAGTATAAAACCTCAGATCCGGCCATGAAAGGAATTAAACGGACTTATCATGAATCTGCACTCATTCCTTTCCCCAGGAAATTGATTTTGTTTACCATTGAAATGCGTGATCGTCAAAATGTTCTTCATCCTATATTTTCACAATCGATTAAACCAGACAGTGTGTATGTAATTCAAGATGACTGGCTGAATAATGTCAAAGTTTACGAAGCCCATATCAGCGGGCAACCTAATGACAAAGTGGATATAGCTATTGTTGGTGAAGGCTATACTATGACGGAACAGTATAAGTTTGTGCAGGATTTAAAATACTACACCGATGTACTCTTTAATCACGAGCCTTACAAAAGTCAAAAAGACAAATTTAATGTATACGGTGTTTTACGGTCATCCGAGGAAAGCGGAACTGATGAACCACGTGCCAATATCTACCGAAGCACCGTTCTAAATAGCACATTCAACTCCATGGGGTCAGAACGGTATCTACTCACTGAGGATAATAAATCGGTGAGAGACATTGCCGCACATGTTCCATACGACGCATTGCTGATTATGGTCAATCACAAACGTTATGGCGGAGGAGGAATTTATAATTCCTTCCTGACTTTTACCAGCGATAACCAATGGAAAGACTATGTATTTATTCATGAATTCGGACATTCATTCGCAGGTTTAGCGGATGAATATTACACGTCTTCAACAGCTTACAGTGAATTCTATCCACAGGGTATTGAACCTACTGAACCAAATATAACTGCCCTGCTCAATCCGGATGAGGTGAAATGGGAAGCCTTTTTATCTAAAAAGATCAAAGTACCCACACCCTGGGAAAAGGCCGGGTATGACTCGATGGATATCAAATATCAGAAAATCCGGACCGAGGTTAATGATAAGGTCGCCAGTCTGAAACGCGAACGTGCACCGGCAGAAGAGATCCAGGCAGCAGAGGCAGAATCAGAAGAATTATCGCTGGTTCATGCCAAAAAGGTAGACAAATTTTTAGAGAGCAGCAAATATTACGGGAAAGTGGGTGTCTTCGAGGGAGCTGGATATACGTCAGAGGGTCTTTATCGTCCTATGATTGATTGTATCATGTTCACCAAAGGAGATAAACCGTTCTGTAAAGTCTGTGAGAACGCCATCATTGAGGTTATTAAACACTATACTGAAAAAATAAGTAAGTAAATCCTATTTTCTATTCTGTCTCTTCATGAAAATAAAAGAAATATGTCTTGCTTTATGTTTTATTCTTGGATTTTCACAAACTGCTTTTCCTCAGAAGGTAATTTCCGGATATATCCGAGATAAAGACACAGGACAGCCCTTACCCGCCGCTAATATTCAGATCGAAGGCACCCTGAAGGGAACTATCAGTAACGATCAGGGTGCCTATATTCTTAAGCTTGACGACCTTCCTGCGGCCATATTAGTCACCTATATAGGTTATGCCAGTGAAAAGCGATTCATCGATGTCAACTCTGGCGAAAATCAACTTATCATGCTCACACCGGTTATTTATCAACTGGAACCGATTGTGGTAACAGATGAGGATCCGGCTGTACGTATCATGCGTGAGGTAATCCGGCGTAAGCAGGAATGGCGCGCAGGACTAAAGACGTTTCAGGCCGAGGCATACACCCGGCTGGTGCTGGAAAATGATACCAGTATCACTTCCATTATGGAAAGCATTTCACTTGCCTACTGGGATAAGGAAAAAGGGATCCGCGAGCTGATTCAATCTCGCCGGCAAACCTCAAATATTGCAGAGAACGACAATTTCGCCAGTGTCGGCATCATTACCAATCTGTACGACGATGATATCGAAATTGCCGGTTTTAAACTTATCGGCGTAACCCATCCGGATGCCCTGGAGCATTATGATTTTCGCTTGGTGGGACAGCGCCAGCGAGATGATAAAATTGTATATGATATATCAGTCAATCCAAAAAGCAAACTGCAACCCACTTTTATTGGCCGGGTGGCGGTTCTGGATGAGGAGTTTGCGTTACTTGAGGTAGATCTCAAACCAGGTGAAGCGGTGATGTTCCCTATGCCTATAAAGGATTTCAACCTTCACTATAAACAGCAATTCAATAATTTTGGAACCGCTTTTTGGCTTCCGGTCGATGTTAGGGTCACAGGTTCTATAAAAATCGGTTTTATCGGCTTACAATTTCCAAGTATTATCATTAAACGTATCAGCCGATTGACAGATTATCATGTTAATGTTCCTCTGCCTGACTCTCTCTATCAGGAAGAAGAAAGTACCATGATAGACTCCAGCCTTATAACACTAAAAGCGGATAGTATTTTCACGGCTAATCCGGAAGTAGTGCCTTTTTCTGAACAGGAAGAGTATGCCTATGGTAAACTGGACAGCACCATGACTCTGGAAAAGGCCTACCAGCCAAGTGGTCCCCTGGCCCGTTTCGTAAAGGTCGAAAGTGGTGAGAGTGAGGAGAAAAAGGATTCCAATAAACTTACCTCAGGTTTATCACCCGTAATCGGATTTGATCGGGTGGATGAATTAACAGTGGGACTTAAGAAATCAATTTCCCTGGGACTAGTTAATTTTGGTGTTTACGGCGGTTATAAAACCGGCCGAAAAGATTGGTTTTATGGGGGTGAGTTAAAACTTTCAATCGGCAAACCCAAACAATGGCAAACCTTGCTTCAATTCTCGGAAAACAGCGACACCCGATATCATTCACCCTTATATCCCCATTTATTCACCAGTATCCATACACTTTTAGGTTACAGGGATTATTTTGATTACTACCGGAATCGCAAATGGCAGCTGGATCTCTCCTATGGTTTTTCTCAAATCAATACCCGCATCAGTGTCGGACTCAATACCGAAACGCATCACAATCTCAAAAAAAGTACCGATTTTAATATTCTGGGTCGCGATATCACCCAGCGGGATAACCCGCCTATCCAGGAGGGCCGTATGCGCTCGCTGGAAATTAAAGTGAATACCGATGAAGAATATATTCCAATGGGGATTGTTGGACAAAACCACTGGCAGTTTCTGGCTGAATTCAGCTCCCCAAATTTTCTTGACAGCCAATTTGATTTTACTCGTCTTGAGGCAACTATTGACATACGCATTTTTACCTTTTTGCGCAGAAGGCTATTGCCAAATACCCTGGATATTCACCTCACCGCAGGAACCAGCCAAGGGGATTTGCCACCGCAGCGATTCGGTATGATGGATGGGGCTCTTCAAATCTTTGGACCTTTCGGAGCGATTCGCTCCCTCATCGGTAAAGCTTATGAGGGTGAAAAATATCTGGGAGTATGTTGGGAACACAATTTTCGTACAGTTCCTCTGGAAATACTTGGCCTCCGGGCTCTGGCACGAAGAAACATTGGTTTTATCCTTTACGGTTCCTCCGCAAAAAGCTGGATTAGGCAAGAAACTTTGCAAAATCTAACATTTGAGCCGGTATTCTCTGAAACCTTTCATCATGAGATTGGTCTTGCGATAAATGGAATTCTGGATCTCTTCCGTCTGGATTTTACCCAGCGACTGGATAAATCGCAGTTTTATGTGGGATTTAGTTTTTCTCGATTTTTCTAATCAAATAACAACTGTTTTTATTTTTTTTAATTTAATCATATCTTTTAGATTACAAGACCAGACTAAATGGTGATAAAGAAATTTTACATTAATTGAGGAAATTTTAAAATGGCTAGATTAATTGTAATTACAAGTTTACTCATTTCCCTGATGGGTTGTCAGCAATCCAAAGAATTGGCAGAAAACGTTCAAATATTCATTGAACATTATACTCAGGAATTTCAAAATCTTTATTACCAGTCTGCAATAGCGGAGTGGGCTTCCAATACGCAAATCATTGAGGGAGACTCCAGTAATTCAATTGCAACCCGAACGGCTAATGAAGCGCTAGCCAATTTTACCGGCAGCGTTGAAAATATAGAAAAAATAAAAACATTTCTGCAAAAAAAAGAACAACTCACCCCTTTGCAGGTCAAGCAACTTGAGGCCATGCTTTATATGGCGGCCAACAATCCTCAAACAGTGCCGGACCTGGTCAGGGCAAGGATAAAAGCGGAAACCGAGCAGACAGAGAAATTATATGGTTTTGATTTTAAAATTTCAGGTAATTCGTTGAGTACGAATGAAATCGATCGTATCCTGCGTGAGGAAACCGACCTCAATGTAAGACTTAAAACCTGGGAAGCCAGTAAAGAAGTGGGAAAAATCCTTCAAGAAGGTCTTGTTAATCTGCAAAAATTAAGAAATCAAACAGTGCAGGCCCTGGGCTATGCTGATTACTTCAGCTATCAGGTATCAGAGTATGGAATGAATACCGTTGATATGTTGGAATTAAACCGCAAATTGGTGCAGGAAGTCTGGCCCCTTTATAGGGAACTCCATACCTATGCCCGGTATGAACTGGCAAAAAAATATGGGAGCAAGGAAGTTCCTGATCTGCTGCCTGCCCACTGGTTGCCCAACCGTTGGGGTCAGGATTGGAGTTCCATGGTCACCGTGGAGGGCCTGGACCTGGATGCGATTCTCAAACAGAAAGATGCGGAATGGGTTATGCAACAGGGAGAACGATTTTACCTGAGTCTGGGATTTCCGGCATTACCGGCCAGTTTCTGGGAAAAATCAAGTCTCTATCCCCTTCCGGAGAACGCGGGTTACAAAAAAAATAATCATGCTTCTGCCTGGCACATGGACCTGGATAAAGATGTGCGTAGCCTGATGAGTGTTATTCCAAATACAGAATGGTATGAAACCGTCCATCATGAACTCGGTCATGTCTATTATTATATTTCCTACACCAATCCTGAAGTGCCCCTCTTGCTGAGGGAAGGCGCAAATCGTGCATTTCATGAAGCCATCGGTAGTCTCATGGGATTGGCAGCCATGCAGAAACCTTTTATTGCACATTTGAATCTGTTGCCCGCAGATATACAAACTGATGAAATCCAGAGCCTGTTAAAAGAAGCTCTAAACTATATTGTCTTCATCCCCTGGTCCGCCGGGGTCATGACTGAATTTGAAAATGCCCTTTACAGTGAGAATTTACCGGCAGATCAGTTTAATCAAAAGTGGTGGGCCTTCAAAAAAACTTATCAGGGAATCGAACCTCCCTCCCCGCGCGGGGAAGAATATTGCGACGCCGCTTCCAAAACCCATATTTCAGATGATGCCGCACAATATTATGACTATGCTTTATCCTATGCACTACTTTTCCAGTTTCACAGTTATATTTCGAAAAATATTCTCAATCAGGATCCACACGCCACCAACTATTACGGCAGCGAAGAAGTAGGTCAATTTTTAAAAGAAATTTTGAGTCCCGGCGGAACCAGGGACTGGCGAAAACTTCTGCAAGAGACCATCAACCAGGACATGAGTGCACAGGCCATGCTGGACTATTTCCAGCCATTAATGGATTACCTTAAAAAAGAAAACCAGGACAGAAAATATACTCTGCCTGACATTATGTAAATAAAAATGTCCGTGTTATTCTGGTTGATAAAATACCCATAACCTGATGTGGAGATTTATGATTCAATTAAAATGTACACTCACAATTTTGATTTTTATTTCATTTTCTCTCTGTCTATTGAATTGTAGTCAGGAGGCAAATCTACTCCCTGAAGAGCTTTATGGGTGCAAACTCACTACCCACCTCAGCGGAGAAGAAGCAAAATCTCACGTCAACCAGCTACATTTTCAGAAAGTTGCCGGACATTCTACGCAAATGGCACGCTATGAAGGAGAAAATGGACCGATCACAATCTACATAACCACCTATTTGAATAAAACTCAGGCAGAAGAAGACTATAAAAAAATGACCCAAAAGATTTCACCGGAAAATTCAGTCTTTATTGCTGGAGAGTATCTGGAAATAGGGGAGAAAGAATTATACCGCTGCTTTGGAATGGGACAGACCCATTTTGTCCTGGTTCATCAGAAACACCTCATCTGGTTATCTGTCGATACCATCCGGGCAAACAAAATACTTGAAGCGTACCTGAAAAATCTCAAATAAAAAGTCAATGGCGACATAAATGCAGATATAATTAAAAAATCCGTGGTGCATAAGTCAATGGAATTAATTGACAATATCGTAAAAAAATGTGTTATCCTGAACGTTAGTGAAGAATCTCGAAGAGTTGCATGGGAACAAGATATTTCGCTCTGCTCAGGATGATATACAATATAATTCCATGTTATTATTGAATTGAAACATACTCCCGCTTCAATAATTTACAGCGATTAATTAAAAAAAATAAAAATCAAACTCAAATCGATTTGACAGGTTTCCACACCTATACCTTTATAAATATCAATAGATTCTGATTATCCAAATCATTCTGCCTGCACCACTAAAAAATTTTCACTCATGAATTCTATGATCTGGATTTGTGTTTCAGGAAACGACTATGTAACTTAATATTTATTAATTCGTAGAATTGTGTTCAAAATATAAGGGGGATATAATGAACAACAGCAAAAATCTCCTGATATTGATTTTGATCTTATCGCTGAGTAGTTGCTACAAAGAAGTTATATCTCCACTTGAATATAACCTTCCAGAGAAGCTGGCACCTTACGAAACCTTTTTCGATTTGCCGACCATTCAATCAAGACGGGAAAACCTGATGAACAAGCTTCCTGTGAATGCCCTGGTTTTGATTGTTACAAATGATACCTATTTACGCAATGGGAACGTCAATTATGATTTCAGACCCACATCCAATTTTTATTATTTGACAGGATTTGATGAACCCAATGCTGTGGCTGTGATCAGACGGAATCAAGCCGAAGCCAACACTATCGAATTCATCATGTTTGTGGAAGAACGTGATAGCAGAATGGCACAATGGCTGGGTCCCGTATATGGACCAGAAGGCGCAATCGAATATTTTGGAGCCGATTCCGCCTATGCCTTTGGAAAGTTCGGTTCCCAGATAAAGTCTTACCTTAGCAGTGGCAGCTACCAGAGCGTTTACACAAATCTGGAAGATAATCCAAGTGTCTGTGACTCATTTTACAACGCTATCATCGATACTCCAGCTATTTATGATTTGGATGGATTGACCTATGATCTCAGAGCGATAAAATCTGAAATCGAAATAAATGCGCTTCGAGAGGCAATAAATGTGTCGGTACAGGCCTTCGGTGAGGCGGCTAAAAGGATAGGACACGGCGTATACGAATACGAAGTGGAAGCAACCTTTGACTACATACTCGGATTGAACGGTTGTCCAAGTACGGCGTTTCCGACTATTGTTGCATCCGGTCCGAACATAAATATTCTTCATTATCAGGCAAATCAGCGTCAGATGCTTGGGGGAGAACTGGTTATGATAGATTTCGGTGCAGAATATGGATATTATGCGGCTGACATCACCCGGACATTCCCCGTCAATGGGAAATTCTCACCACAGCAGGCCAATGTGTATAATATCGTTCTCGAGGCTCATCGGGCTGCGATCCGGGGTGCAGCTCCCGGCGTTAATTATTATGATCTATACGCCATGGTAATCGATTATATCGTCGAACAGCTTCTAGCTAAAGGCATTGTATACGGTGAGAAATCCCAGATAATATCTTCCGGTACTTACCGTCAATATATTCCTGCAGGTTTAGCACATTGTATTGGTCTTGATGTTCACGACCCCTTTCCACAGATCAGACCCGTTGAAAAAATCCTGCAAGAAAATATGGTATTAGCCTTTGAACCGCATATTTATCTTTACGAAGGAGATCAAACAGTCAATCCCGATTACTGGAATATCAGTGCCCGCATAGAAGACGATGTTCTGATCACCAGCAGCGGATATGAAGTGCTCAGTAACCGCCTTCCAAATGAAATCAGTGCATTAGAACAACTTATGAAATAAACCGGGATGAAGAATATTTTAATACTGAGGCAGAACAATCATTCGAATGTATAAACACGGTATTTTCTTATCATTATAAGAATATACATTTCAAATTATACGCTGAAGAGAGAAAATGATGAATTCATTTTATTGCGATCTTCCTCGCCGCGAGCCGAAGGAGATGGTCCCGGGAGTTTCTATTCGGACTTTCTGGGGTAAGGAGATGCTGATTTCCTTCGCCGATTTTAAGCGACAGGCAGTGGTTCCGGAACATCAACATCAGGAAGAGCAAATGGGTGTCATAATTCATGGGGAAATAGAGCTGACTATTGGCGGAGAAACACGCTGGTTGAAACCAGGTGACAGTTATATAATCCCAAGTCAGGTCACTCACAGTGCCAGAGCTGGAGATGCTCCCGCCCGGGCAATGGATATCTTTAGCCCAGTTCGGAAAGATTATCAATATTAACTGGCTGTAAAGTTAGTTTAGGCTTGCTGCACCCTATACATAATTTTGGGTCGACTATCGTCATTAGGATCTCCTGTTGCTCACAATTTTCTACCCACCTAATCCCTGCCGGATTTTTTTTAGTCTTTTCCGTAATCTGTTAAAATCACTGAATTTATACCTTGCTTCACTTAAAAATCATTCTACTGAAGACAGACATGAGATCAAGACAACGAACCGAAAAATGCAGGTCTTTTATAACACTTTTAAAGTGAAAATAGTGACAACTTCTTTCGGAATTTATCGCTATATAAGCATAGATAATATTATTACGAAAATTGGAGATATTTCATGCTTGCAGAAAACATGACGGAGATAAAACCAAGTAAAACCAAAAGATTCTTTCAGTTTCCCGTAACGAGAATCTTCATCGGCCTGGCTATTGTTATAGGCTCAATATTATCAGTCAATATCCCGATGGTGTTGATCGGTCGGTTGATTTCAGATGCAGAAAAACCTTCTCCAGAATGGCTTATGCTGATGTTTGTGCTAATGACAATCATGGCGGTTTTGGCTTATTACCTTTATGTTCGCTGGATAGAAAAACGTGCCTGGTTTGAACTGTCCCGACCCGGAGCACTGAGAGAGCTGGGATCAGGAATTATGGTCGGCTTCGGACTTATGACCGGGGTCATTCTCATCCTCTGGCTTTCGGGGTATTATCAGGTTACGGGGATAAATAGTATGACCGTGATTTTTCTTCCCTTACTGGAATGTCTTTTCGTCGGATTTTCTGAAGAGATCGCTTTCAGGGGAATTATTTTCAGGATAATGAATAAAAGTCTGGGGAGCTGGCTGGCTATCCTTTTTTCATCACTGATCTTTGGTTTCGCTCATGCTGGAAATCCAAATGCCTCACTGTACAGCAGTATCGCGATTACCCTGGAAGCAGGAATTTTACTCTCTGCAGCATATCTCTACACCCGACGGTTATGGATGGTTATTGGAATGCATTTCGCCTGGAATTTTACATTGGGCGGCATTTTTGGAGTCACGGTATCCGGTAATGAATCAGAAGGTTTCTTACAAGCACAATTGCAAGGTCCTGATATCTTTACTGGCGGGGCTTTCGGACCCGAATTATCTATTATTTCGGTTTTCCTCTGCCTACTCGCAGGGATTTTCTTTATCCGTAAAGCACAGGAGAGGGGAAATCTCACAAAGCCTTTCTGGCGAAAATCCCCAGATTTCAAATCTGTTGGAAAAATTATGAAAGAAAAAAAGGGAGAACACCCATTCGGTGATACCGGACAGCTTATATTGTTAGGAGTTTTTTTGTTGATCTGGACGAGTGACTCATTCTTTTTTCATTTTTCGACCTTTCTGTCTGAACATATACCAATACATATTCGCCTCATTTTTCTCTTGTCAATGGTGATGATTTCCCTATATCTGTTTAAATCAGGGCATGTCGCTGTAGAGCTGGAGCATCCAGCTAAAGGAGTCATTTCAAGTGGTGCCTTCCGGTATGTACGGCATCCCTTATATCTGGCCAGTATGTTGAGCTATCTGGGACTTTCAGTATCAACCATGTCTCTTTTGAGTCTGTTTCTGCTTCCGGGAATATTTACTTTTTATAATTTCATTGCAGGGTATGAGGAAAAATTAATGGTGCAGAAATATGGCGAAGATTATCAACAGTACCAAAATAAAGTCGGAAAATGGTTTCCTCAAAGTTTCAGATAGTATTTTTAATAAATGTGCTGTAATATTTTAAGATAAATTCTATGTGAATGTGGTTTTGAAAAATAAAGGAAACTGATTTTAGGAATAAAATTATGAAAGAAATACGCCATCTATTAGTAATTCATGTCCCTCCTCAAAAAGTATATCGCGCCCTGGTTGAACAAAAAGGATTAGCATCCTGGTGGACCGATGATGTGACAGCAAAACCGGAAGAAAATACCATAGCCGAATTCAATTTCGGAAATCGTTATCACAACGAAATGATCATTAATCAATTAGTCGAAAATCGCCTGGTTTCCTGGGAATGCCGTGTTGGGGATCCGGAATGGATTGGGACCACCTTCAGCTTTGATCTGGAAGAACGTGGAAATGATACTATTTTGCGATTTTGTCATGGTAACTGGCGCGAACTGACCGATTTTTATGCCAGTTGCAATTATAACTGGGGCTATTATTTGGGAAGTCTGAAAAAATATTGT
Source organism: bacterium (assembly GCA_020350205.1). Classification (GTDB taxonomy): domain Bacteria; phylum Calditrichota; class Calditrichia; order RBG-13-44-9; family RBG-13-44-9; genus RQOF01. Next base: position 155,968 of record CP070707.1, on the reverse strand, counting down.
GAGGAAGGCAAGGGATATCCTTTTAAAAATCGCGATTAACCTGTATTTCATCAGATTCAGATAAATTATACATTTTATCTCAAATTAGGTATCTTTTCCCTAAATTTTGCTTGAACAGGACGATTTCATCTTTTACTATTAAGCTTAATATCCGATAAATATTTATATTGTAAAAGACCGACAAGGAGAACATCAATGCCCCTGGTAAAACCCCTCCCATCGGACGCCGACCCCGAAGTCCGAAAACTGGCAGAATTTTTCAATGAGACACTGGGCTTCTGTCCCAACAGTGTACTGACCATGCAGCGGCGCCCTGCAATCGCCAAAGCCTTTATCGAATTAAACATGGCTGTGATGGAAAATAAGGGGAGATTGACCAGCGCTCTGAAGCGAATGATCGGTTATATCGCCAGCCGAGCTGCAGGTTGTCGCTATTGCCAGGCTCATACTATCCGTGCAGCAGAGCGCTACGGTGCCGAGGAAGAAAAGTTGAAACACATATGGGAATATCCGACTCACCCTGCCTTCTCCGAGTCAGAAAGGGCCGCTCTGGATTTTGCCCTGGCAGCCTCAACAATTCCCAATGGAGTGGATGAGAAAACTCAGAAACGCCTGCAAGCTCATTGGGATGATGGTGAAATCGTGGAAATCCTGGGTGTTATTGCTCTGTTTGGATTTTTAAACCGCTGGAATGACAGTATGGCCACCACGCTGGAGGAAGCAGCCGAGGAATCCGCTTTAAAATGGCTT
>CP070707.1:137037-155118 GCA_020350205.1 bacterium | reverse complement strand
ATGATTTCATTATGTTGAGCCATCGATCCCAAAGAAAAAAGACTGCTCAGGAGCATCGATACCGGTAAAGTCAGGATGATGATAAAAGGTATGTAGAACACATAATACAGGAAAACATCTTTCAGGGTAGCATCAAATGACAGGAATTTATCAAGATTTTCGATGAGATCGATGACGACAAAGATCACGATGAAAGCGAGGATATTGAAAAACAGGATAGTAATAAATTTCTTGATGATGTAACGGTCGACTATTTTGATCACGTCTGTTGCTCATCCCCTTTGAAAAATAGTTGCAAAGATTTCGGTAGTCTTTCCCAGCGAATAAAGGTTGTTTCTTTTACAACCCGGTAAGTTAGATAAATCCCAAATGATCCCACAATAATATTGGGCAGCCACATTGCCAGGAAGGGAGAGAGAAGTTGTCGGTCAGCCAGTTCTTCACCCCCGATCAGGAACACCCAGTACAGCAAAAAGAATCCGATGCTAAAAGTTACCCCGACCCCCAGGCTGCCCTTTTTTGCTTTAATCCCTAAGGGTGTACCAATGAGTATAAATACGATACTGGCAAACGGAATCGAAAATTTCTTGTGAATTTCCACTTGAAATTTAAAGATCTGCTTCTCATAGAAAGATATATTCTTCTTTTCACTGTCCACGCGCTGGATTAATGCCTGGGTTTTCCGAATGGCCATGGATCTTTGAAGTTGAATTTGACTGGAATCTATCAAGGTTGAATCCAGCATTAAAGGGGACAGCGCCAACAGACTTTCCAGGGAGTCTGGATTGGCTAAATATTTTTTCATGTGGTTTCGAATATTTTCCTCAGAGCTTTGAATTGATGTTCGCTGTTTTTCCACTTCCTCCTGCATCATTTTAACGCTCATTTCCCGGTCACTGCGGTAGTCATCTTCGTCCCTGCGAAACACCAATTCCGGGGCCGGAATGTAAAAATTGTTGATAACAAATTGTAACCGTCGGTATTCAGAATAGTTTCGAGTATTTATTTCATGAATTTCACCATCAAATAGTGTAAATACCAGTCTTTCCCTTTCTTTATCGAAAACCAGTCGACCTCTTTTAGCAATTACGGTGCGTTGCAGTTCTGCACTACTACGATCAAATATGGTTATATTTTTCAAGCGATCTGCTGCGTCTTCGGTATACTCCGGGCCCATGATATCACTTTTGTCGACGACCTCTCTTCCGAAGGAGCGTTCAATTTCCTCCACCAAAATGCTATACTTGCCCATGGTCATATAAATACCCTGTTCCAGCTGCAAAGTTGGTTTTTTTCGACTGATACTTGAGAACAAAAGTCGGGCACGATGATTATATTCCGGCAGCAAGTAGTCATTGAACCAGTACATAAAAATGGTCAGAAGAATAGTTACAACAAAGACCGGGCGGATAACTTTGTAAAGACTGATTCCGGAAGTTTTAAGAATGGTAATTTCATTGTCTGAAGAAAAGCGGCCAAAGGCCATCAGGGCTGCGACTAATACTGCCATTGGAACCGCCAGTGCAAACATCCAGGCCAGGTTTAAATAGACGAATTCTAAGATGGTGAGAAGGGATAACCCCTTGCCAAAAATCCTGCCAATATATTGTACAATAAATTTGGTCACAAAAACGAACATAATAACGGCCAGTGAGAAAAAAAACGGCCCAATATGCTCTTTTATGGTGTATCTAGCCAGTAAAAACATAGGTTACCCGATAAAAGATGAAAGATAATGAATTTAAAGTTGATGCTCAAGAACAATTCCTCAACCTGAAATGTGATAAAAAGGTATAAAAATGTTCAGTCTGATAGTGACAATTAAATAAATCCGATTGAGAACTGCAGACAACTATTTTTCCTGTTTTTCTGTATGTAATTTTCTCGTTACATTTAATGGTTACATGATTATTTTAAAAATTGTTTCTCAGCGGGTAAATATTTTACAGGAGGACTTGCGATGCTCAAGAAAGTAGCGATTTTATTTTTAACAGGATTGATAATTTTGTTGATGTCCTGTGCCGGAGAGAGCACATCATTTAAGGTGCCGGTGGAATATTATAAACTGAATAACGGACTGCGTGTCGTCCTGTCTCCATCTCACGCTGCCCCAATTGTGACAGTCGCGGTGTACTATAATATCGGATTCAGAATAGAACCGAAAGACCGCACCGGTTTCGCTCACCTATTTGAACACATGATGTTTCAGGGTTCAACTAATTTGGGAAAGATGGAACACATTAAATTAGTGCAAAGTAATGGGGGTACTTTAAATGGTTCTACGCGTTTCGATTTTACAAACTATTTCGAGATCATGCCTGCACATAAACTTGAGACGGCATTGTGGGCAGAAGCAGATCGAATGAAAGGTTTGAACATCACCCAGGAAAATTTGACCAATCAGCAAGGTGTAGTTATGAATGAGGTAAAAGTGAATGTACTCAACCAGCCTTATGGCGGATTTCCCTGGTTGGATATGCCCCAGTATGCCAATGAAAATTGGTATAATGCCCACAATTTTTACGGAGATCTGGAAGATCTCAAGGCGGCCACTCTGGAAGATGTCATAGAATTTTTTAAATTGTATTATGCACCGGTTAACGCTGCTCTGGTTGTAACCGGAGACTTTCAACCGGTTGAGGCCCGTCAAATGATTCAGAAATACTTCAGTGATATTCCGGCAATGGAATTACCTTCAAAACCGGATCTTAGTGAACCCCGCCAAGAAGAAGAGAAAAAAGTGGTCAAGGAAGATCCGCTAGCAAATCGGCCTGCCCTGGCATTTGCGTATCACATTCCGGAACGAAATACCCCCGAATATTATGCAATGGGTTTATTGGATCAGATTCTTCTGCAGGGGGCAGACAGTCGATTAAATCAGCTGTTGGTTCAGGACAAGAGTATCACTAGTTCGGTTGACGGGGGTATTAACATGCTCGGCAATTTGTTTAACTATAAAGGTCCTATGCTCTGGACAGGTTACCTTTTTCATGACAAAGAAATTTCTTCGGATTCCATTATGACCCTGGTAAATCAAGTTATTAATGATTTCATGACTCAACCTGTTGATGCAGCCACCCTGGAATTAGCCAAGATTAAAATGCGTTCAAGTCTTTATGATAGTATTGACGAATATTTTGGTTTCGGTCTGGCAGACTTGCTGGCAAGTTTTGCTTTGTTCGATGATAATCCTGCGCGGATTAATCAGCTTGAAACACAATTTCGTAAAGTTACTCCGGAACTGATTCAGAAAACAGCTCAGGAATATTTACGATCGACCAATCGAACCATATTAATCATTGAACCCAAAGCAAATTCTTAACACAGAGGAGAATCAAGAATGAAAATCCTAACATCTTTATCCATATTCTTCTTAATTATCCTGTTGATCATGCCTTTATTTTCTCAACGGGAAACTCCACCCGAGGGAAGCCAGCCCAAGGATTTTGTTTTACCAGCTGTCAAAAATTTTTCTTTGGATAACGGTTTTCAGGCAAGCCTGGTAAACTATGGAGAACTACCTAAAGCTGTGGTCCGTATCATGATTAGTGCTGGCAATATCAATGAGAGTAAAGAGAATGTCTGGTTGGCTGATATCACCATGGATTTGTTAAAAGAGGGTACAAGCAGTCTGAATGCAGGTGAAATAGCTCGGAAAGCGGCCGGAATGGGCGGCACGGTCAATACCGCGGTGGGTTTGGACCAAAGTTGGATAGGCGGCGAAGTCTTAAGCGAATTTACACCGGATTTGATCAGTTTGCTGGCTGAAATATTGTTAAGCCCCGGATTTCCTGAGAAGGAATTTGAGAGACTGAAAAAGGATTATTTGCGCAACCTGAATATTCAGAAATCTCGACCACAAAGTCTGGCTCAGGAAAAATTTTTGGGTGTTCTTTATGGTGACCACCCTTATGGAAGAATTTTTCCGAGTGAATCCATGATTTCAGGATACACGCTACCGCAGGTTAAGAATTTCTATGAAATTAACTTCGGAGCATTGCGTGCTCATATCTATGTAGTGGGAAAATTCAATGCCGAAAAGGTTGAAAAGAGCATCAGAACTTCTTTCGCCTCCTGGAAAACCGGTGAAGAAACCTATGTAAATATTCCGCAACCCCAATCGAAACGGAAGATATATCTGGTTAAAAGACCGGATGCACCCCAATCTACTATTTATTTGGGATTACCTGTAATTGATCCTACCCAGGAAGATTATTTTCCGATGTTGGTCACCAATACCCTGTTAGGGGGCTATTTTTCATCACGGATAACCTCAAATATCAGAGAGGATAAGGGGTATACTTATTCTCCAAGAAGCAGTATCACTAACCATTTTCGGGACGCATATTGGGTTCAGACAGCCGATGTGTCCACAGATGTGACGGGTGCTGCCATCAAAGAAATCTTTTATGAAATTGACCGATTGCAAAATGAAGCACCGACCCAAGATGAACTCGAAGGTGTGCAAAACTATATGGCCGGGGTATTTGTGTTGAGAAATTCATCGCGAACCGGTATTGTGGGACAACTCGTTTTTATGAATTTGCATGGACTAAATAATTACCTGAACAATTATGTTAAAAACATTTATGAAGTCACTCCCGAGGATGTACAGGAGATGGCACAAAAATATCTCAAGGATGATGAAATGACTATCGTGATTGTCGGGGATCAAGAGAAAGTACGTGGTCAGGTTGAGCGCTTTGCCGAAATTATGAAGTGAGCAAGGTTATTTTAAAACCAGAGGGTGCGAGGACGCCAAGAATGAATTAATGGTGTCAGGAAATACAGATTCATATTTTAGTTTTATATATTTTCTTCACGCTTTCTACACCTTTGCGGAAAATATATTTATTCTAGGTTTCTATTAGATCTTCATTATCATCAATAGGGATTTTGAGTTAAATCCCTATTTTTGTTATATATTTATTCAATTGACAAAAAGTGGGAACGAAATCTTGCCCAACGGATATAACAACAAATCACTGTATATGAATAATATGAAAGGGGTAGAGTTATGATTTATCATAAAATAAATAAATTGACGGCTCTCGTGCTGTTACTCGCTGTTTTCACCTTCGCCTTTTCAGGAGAAAATTTCAAGGTTGAAGATTTTACCCTGCCTGATTATACGGGAAAATCCCACTCTCTTTCTGATTATAAGGATTCCCAAGCGATTGTCCTGATGTTTATCGCCACCCAGTGTCCAGTTTCAAATGCTTATAATACCCGGATGGTAGAGATTTATAAAGATTATCAAGGCAAAGGTGTTGCATTCCTGGCTGTTAATTCCAACAAACAGGAGAGCATTGAGGAGATTGCCAAACATTCCCGGGAGAATGAGTTTAAATTTCCGGTATTAAAAGATGATAAAAATGTTATTGCTGATAAATTCGAGGCTCAGGTCACCCCGGAAATATTTGTCCTGAATTCTGATTTTCAGCTTCTCTACCATGGACGAATCGATGACTCCCAGCGCGAAGATAATGTAAAATCGCAGGATTTACGGAAGGCGCTGGATGAAATTCTGGACAGTAAAAAAGTAAGTAATTCTGAAACCAAGGCATTTGGCTGCACCATTAAAAGAGTAAAATAATGTTCCTGACAAAAAAATATCTATGGGTGGTATCTGTATTATTCCTTTTCCTGGCCCGGTGTGGTGAAACCGAGAATGAAACATCTGGCAGTGAAAACAAGGAACCAGACGCTGATTATGTTTACAAGGTGGAACTATTAGGCCAGGATGATTTACAGAAGTTGATCAATCAGCGCAGAGACCGGATTTTGCTGATTAATGTATGGGCAACCTGGTGTATTCCCTGCCGGGAGGAATTTCCCGATCTAGTACAATTGGCGGAAAATTATAAAGACCGGCAGGTTGATATTGTGGCTATCAGTGCGGACTATCCTGATGAAATAGAAACTAAAATAATTCCCTTTCTGAAATCTCAGCAGGTTAATTTTCCGGTATATGTACAGAATTTCGAGAATCAGGAGGATTTCATCAATTTTCTGAGCCGGGAATGGAGTGGGGCGCTCCCGGCCAGTTTCATATATAATGCGACCGGTGAACAGAAATTATTTTTGTTGGGAAAACAAAGCTATCAGGAATTTGCTGACGCTCTTCAAAATGAAATAGAAAATTAAATTTTACACCTGATCAAAATGACTCCGTTTTACAAGCGGGTCTTTTTGACATAGATATTGACTCTCTCCTGGAAAATTATTCATCCTATTGATCCTTTTATCACCATTTCCTATTTTACCGCACAGATTGGAGATGGCTATGTCCCTTAAAACAAAATTTTACTACGCTTCACTTCTTCACATTCTAATTATCGGTGCTCATCATTGTTCAATAGCCCAGATACCTGCGAATATTTCTATTGAATGGATATTCAGCCGGTATTGCAAGCAACTACAAGATGTTCCTGACTACTTCTGGACCGAGAACGGTGCTGCTATTATTTATGATCATAGAATAACTGCCAAGAGCAATACCTATGAACGCCTCAATCTATCCACTCTGGAAAGAGAACCGATCCTCGATATGAACAGCGCATTGAAAAATCTGGCGGAATATATTCCGTCGCAGGAAGTACCGGAGCGGCTCCCCTGGCCAATCGAATTTAATTCTTCCGGAACCCAGGCGGTATTCACCTTCCAGAATGATATATTCCTGCTGGATATTGAATCGGCCCGCTTTACCCGGGTAACCCGGTCCACCGAAATAGATACCTGCGTGCATTTCTCATCCGATGATAAGAAGTTAAGTTATGTCTGTCATAATGACCTGTTTGTTTATCATATCGACTCTGGACAGGAAGAGCGTCTCACCTCAGATGGATCGGCTGATATTCTTAACGGACGTCTGTCCTGGGTTTACTGGGAAGAAATATTTGGACATAAGGATCAGGCCTATTGGTGGAGTCAGGATTCCCGATCTCTGGTCTTTATGCAAACCGATGAAAGCGAATTGGGAACCATGTATTTCATGGACTTTAAACCGCAGTTCCCAAGGGTTTTAACTCAAAGATATCCCAAAACTGGGCAGCCAAACCCTAAGGTCAGGTTGGGGATTGTCACTCTGGGTAATCCTGAAATTACCTGGGTCAGGATCGATCCAAATGAATATGAATATATCATTCGGGTAAACTGGTTACCGGATGATAAACAGTTTGCTGTCCAGACGCTGGATCGTTCCCAGACTAAACTAAATCTCTACCTGGTCGAACGGGAAACCGGAGAAACTAAATTTCTGATGCAGGAGACAGATCCCGCCTGGATCGAAGTTCATGATGACCTTATTTTTTTGAGAAGCAAGCCTGAATTTCTCTGGACCTCCGAGAGAAGTGGTTATAATCATCTTTATCGTTTCGATATGGCCGGTAACCTGATTCAACCCATTACCTCCGGTCAATGGTCTCTATTTTCTTCCGAAGGAGTCTCCTGGGTATCTAAAGCTGTGATGGGTGTTGATGAAATGAACGGCTGGATCTACTTTACTGCGCTTGAAAAATCGTCAATCGAGCGACATCTCTACCGGATACAATGGGATGGCAGTGGAATGGATAGAATTTCCCGGGAAGAGGGGACTCATAAAATTGGCTTCAGTCCAGATCGGAAATTCTATTTTGATGAGTATTCCAGCGCTTCACGTCTGCCGGTTTTACAATTACATAGAAATGACGGAACCCTGCTCCTCACTTTTGATAAAAAAGTACAAAATGTTGAGGAAAGTGGGCTCCAGACCCGTCAGTTTTTTACCATCATGGCTCGCGATAATTTTGAGATGCCAGCCTTCTTGCTAAAACCAGAAAATTTTGATCCGGCAAAAAAATATCCAGTGATTGTTAATATTTATGGTGGGCCGGCATCACCCAAAGTGGTTGACGAATGGAAATCCAGTCTGTTTTTTGATAACATCCTGCTGGACCGGGGATACCTGATTTTTAGCGTCGATAATCGCAGTGCTTCCGGTATCAGCAAGCAATTACAACGAACTACCTTGAAGCAACTCTGGGGAGATGTTGAATTGTTCGATTTGCTGGATGCGATTTCGTGGTTGAAAAATCAAACTTTTGTTGATAAGGACCGGCTGGGCATCTGGGGGCACAGCGGGGGAGGGATGTATACCCTGCTGGCTATGACAAGATCAGAAGAATTTAAAGCGGGTATCGCGGTTGCGCCGGTAACGGACTGGCTCTATTATGATACGCGTTATACCGAATTTGCCATGAAAACCCCTCAGGATAATCCACAGGGATATGAACATACCTCCCTGGTGAAACGGGCAGCAGATTTACACGGTCGCTTATTGTTAATTCATGGCACCTACGACGATAATGTGCACATTCAGAATAGCTGGGCGTTTGCAGATGAATTGATCCGGAATAATATCCAGTTTGACATGATGATATATCCCATGCGCAAGCATGGTATCGATGATACTCCTGCTAAAATCCATAGGTATACCAGAATGTTGGAGTTCTGGATAGAGAATTTGTAAAATCTTTTAATCCGGAATCAATTAATCTGGTTGGATAGAATTATGGTTGTAGCAGAGAAAGTTCACTGCGTTAATTGGACGTCCGAATTAGATGAAATGCACCATTTTTCTATTGAAAATTATCCGCTCTAATACCAGAATGACAGCCAGAATACCTACAATCGTAACCAGATAAGGATTCTGCAACTTATCGAGATAAGAAAAGTTCAGATTGAATATCGGCAAATCCACTTTTTGACCCATCTTTCCAAAGTCCTTCATAAGCAGCAGAATAGTCTCTGTACCGGTGTAGTAAAAAGTTATCAGAACAGCCAGGAAAATGCCGCCAAAAGCAAATATAAATTCACCCCATCTGGATTTTTTCTTGACAGACGAATAGGGGGTGAGCTGTGCAACGATCTTTTCGGTGAAATGCTCTGGCAGGTCTATTTTTTCTTCCACTCCCAGAGCATTGAAGATATTCTGATAGTTCTCAACTTCCTGTCGACATTGATTGCAGGATCCCAGATGATCATTAAAGGAGATTTTTTCATCACTATTTATTTGCTGTTCCAAATATCTTTGAATATCGGTTGAGTTGAGATGTCTCATGATATATCCTGAAATTTATATTTATTAATCAGTTTTTCTTTTAACTGCTGGCGGGCCCTGTATAAATAACTCTTTACCGTACCTTCGGGAAGATTCATTACTTCTGCAATATCGTGATAACTCATTTCCTCCAGATGATACAATGTTATAATGGCCCGATAGGGCGGAGGTAAATTTCGTATCTCGGCATGTATTCGGATCATACGATCCTCATCCTCAGTGAAATGACCTGGACCGGTGGTTGTAGAAGGGATGCTCTCAAGATCTCGAGTCCCATCACCCACATATTTTGTTTTCCTTTTATTGAGATAATTAATACAACTGTTATAAGCTATTTTACTGATCCAGGTGGATACCTTAGATTCAAAACGGAAATTAGATAGATTTTGATATACCTTTATGAAAACATCCTGACAGAGATCTTCCCGGTCACTCGGATCATAAATCATCCTGAAAACAATATGGGCAACCAGTTTTTTATATTGATCTACTATCCCTGAAAAAGCATTGACGTTGCCATCAAGAACTTCCTGAATAGTCTTTTTTATCTCTTCATTATCCACATGGGTTCCCATAGGAATATTGACAGAAAAAATAATAAAATGTTGCAAAAAAAATTTATGCTGAAAAAATTGCCAGGCAAAAATGCATAGCATACCGACAAGTTAAAAATAACAAATTATGCCTCACAATTATTTTTTAAATTAATAATTCAATAATAGATGGGTGCTTATCTTATTTACCTGAGGGATCATCTAAAATAAAATGAGATAATTTGCAACATTTTGGAAATTATCCGGTCATATCTGATAAAACCAAGCTGAAAGGAGAAAATTATGGATCTGGAATTTCTAATTCCCGTCTCGATGTTTTTGGTGATCGCGTATATAATTAAAGTGATTTCCGATAATCGACTCCGCCATCGTCTGGTTGAGAAAGGGCAGGTGGATGAAACGGTTAAGCAATTATTCCATGAAAATTTGGAGCTGAAAAGTCTGCATTCCATAAAATGGGGACTGGTACTGATCGGAATTGGACTGGCTTTGTTTGTCGGACAGTTATTCCCTTATGATATTAAGGAAGAGATGACCATCGGCGGTATGTTTTTCCTGGCAGGGGTAGGCTTTTTGGTCTATTATTTTATTGCTAAAAAAAGATTCTCCTCCGATGTTCCTTCCCAATAATATCAGGGGGATGTGATAAAAATTGCCCCCAAAAAATAAGCATGGAGAATTGAGGCATCTGAATCATGACGATTCGGATGCCTTTTTTTTGTCGGAGCCGATAAATATTTAAAATTATCTAGTCTGAAAAATACCTGTCACATGGTAAGAATGAATATTTTGAGGTCTCACTTAATGGCACTAATACCGGTTTTCCTTTAAAACGATGATGATTTGTGCAGCCACTGTAGATTTTTATTTTAACTGTTGAGTGAATAACAAGGGAGGAAAATAGTTGGATATCATGACAAAAATCCAAGAATACTGGCCAAAAAAAGATAAAACTGAAATTATACTTAATTTTTCTCGGGGTGGCTTATTTCCCAATAGAAAATGAGTTGAATTATATTTTTTTTATTTTTCTATCACTTCTGTATGATTTAAGACCATAAATAAAAATTGTTGATAATATTTTGTAACCGGCTCCCAGAACACCCCTGAGTGTGCCAGTGACTTTGGAATCACCGATTCTTTTTCGATAACTGACTGGCACCTCCGTCATACGCAGGTTAAGCTTCAGGGCCTTGATTTGCATTTCGACCGTCCAGCCATAATTTCCCTTTCGCGGAAACACTGTCAGGCTCTGCATATACCCATGTCCCTTCCGGAAAATTTTCGATGGTATTGGCAATTTTTTCTTTTTCTAAGACGATGCAGGAAAGACCCTGATCTAGGGCTGAAAGTGCGGCATTTAAAACCGCTGCGCCCGCACCGATAACAATGATGTCGTAAATACCCTGCTGCGATTCCTTATTTTTTTTGAGAGACGAAATATGTTTGGCTACTTGATATCCCTGTTCCATGGCAAGCTTAATGACCGGTGCACCAGCCAGATCCCCTACCACAAAAAGACCTTTGATGTGTGATTCCAGATTATTGTTTAATATGGGTCGCCTGCTCGGACCATTAGCCGTATCAAAGATATTTTCAAACCACGTTTGGATACGTGTTAGCATGGATTACCTTTAGTTTAGTATCAGAGAGATCTTTACACTAAATTTGTTCTATGCCTTATTTGTCCGCCCGCCGAACTTCTGATTCTGTGTGTGGCGTTAATGCTGTTTCGCACTGACTACATTTTTCTGCTGCAGGATGATTAAAAGCCTGGCAGGAGGGATATTGATTCGGCTGTGATGTCAGAGATATTTTCCCAAATGCGGACTTGAAGAGTCCTTTAGTTGACTTTTATTGGCTAAAATCCAGATTAATCCTAAAACATGTAACAACAGCCCCCTGAAAAACCATGACGAAATTGGAAAACCTTTCTTGATGGCTATACTGCAGCAGACTGCTCCCATTAAAAGTGTGGAAAAAATCCATGCTCCTATTAAAAACCAACCGGTTTTCAAGGCATGGGGTAATACAGCACTTTCCTGAAACAGGGCACCTGTTGGTTCAAGTTTTGAGAAATATTTCGCCTGATTAGCCTAAAATTCCTGCACATGATCCAGGTCAATGGTTACCTTTCTACCCTGAATTAAAAGGGCGAGACCACTGCCCTCCTTTATAGGAATATCACACACAATACACCGATCACCCTTTTTGATGGACAGCAGTTTATACCCGAGAGTATCCAGTGTGTCTGCATATAAATTATTTGCGAAATAGCTGCTTGTGGATATAAATAATACGACCCCGAGAAAGATATATTTAATATATAAAAAACGGTTCTGAATATTCATGGTACATCCTTTCTAATTAAAAGACTATCCCCTGAAGACTCTCTCACATAATTAGGGATCCATTTCATGACATTAAAACTAAGAGGTACCATTATTTGTATGTTTGTCATTTTACCAATATATGGTATGAAAATCAATATGAATCCAATGCAATTAGGATTTAATAGGGCTATTATAATACCTGCGAAATTTCATGTTTTAAAATATGGTTGAAAAAATGATTTTTTTTGCTCTTAATCAACCTAATCAGGAAATAAGGTCATTCACAAAATGATTGTTTTAAGTTGATTTCCTGATAAAAGATCAGGTTTTTTCGAAGAGAGATCTGAATTTAAAGGGAATGGGAATTGTGGTATTTTTCTGATAATCGAAAAAGGCAATGCGCGTCTTTGCCCGGGCAATTTCTTTCCGATCATTATCTCTGCTGATTTGATAGATCAGATCACAGGCGCGTTTACTCAGATCGGTTACACTAACTTTGACAGTGAGGACATCTCCGTAATATGCCTGTGATTTATAAATAATAACCGCATCTGCCATTATAATGCCGGCTCCGTCTACATCTTTTTCGCTGAATTTAAAGTGATTAAGAAATTTTACTCGTGCCTCATGAATATAAGCCAGGAGGGTGTCATTTCCCAGGTGCCCTCCGTAATTAATATCTGTTATCCTTACGTTCAGGCTGGTCTGAAAATGAAAATTATCCGGAATCTGAATTGTTGCTCTGGGCATATAAACGCAAATAATTAATTGGTATGGGTATATTAGCGGAATTTCACAGGCTATAGATCATTGATTCTTTTTTACACCGACTGCTCGTTCCTTCAACATTATATAAGATTTTTCAGGATCGGAAATATTTGCGAGCAAGACTTCAGTTTGGCAATAGATCCTGTCAATCAAGTGATCATATGAATAGGTGATTTGAAATAAATCCAGAATCTCCTGTCCCAGCCGACTCAAAGTTTTGGCATGGATTTTATTGATTTTCAAGTGTACCAATACCAATGCCGCTGCTTTACCGATGATTTTATCTTTGACAAAAAGAGTCTCAGCGGAATACTGGTTTTCTGCAATAAACTCCTCAAACTCAAACAACGGGTATATCCAGTTTTTATCGCTATAGAAAACCAAATTGTCTTCAAAATAGACTTCGAAAGAGTGTTTCATGAATTTTGCAAACTGACCGTGGACTACTCAGTAATATTCAGTCTAATCATTCTAAAAATTCCACTATGTCAGCCCGGATGAATACTTTTACGCCGGTATACACAAACAAATTTAGGATTTCCGAGTCATAGCGAACATTCGCCAGTGCTAATTTGCGACCTTCAATTTTACCATGCTGGGCTGCAAAATTTGTCCACAGATCTTCCAGGGCCTCTTTATACAACATTCCGGTTCCGTCCACCCGGAACATAGCGAATGTCTGGGTTGAAGCACCAAAGGAGGTGCTTAAACCAAACAGATAGCCAACTTTAGATTGACCGACTAAGTTGGTAGCCACCAGTTTATAATTTGCTTTTCCAAGTTCCACACTGGTCTGGTTTACTCCTATGAACATACCGTTATTTGAACACCCCATCATGAGCAAGATCATCAGTAACACAGATGTTAAAATAAAAAGTTTAAATTTCATGAATCTCTCCTCCAGAATACTATCTTTCTTATTTGAAATGAATTAATTAATAAATTAATATAGTTTCCAGTAATTTGTCATTCTGAATCAAATTCAGAATCCTTCCACATCATTAAGCTTAATTATGTCACAAGTTCATAAATTCCTGTTCACTTTGCACCTGTCAGACAAATATGCAGAATAACATGAAAAAGATCTTATACAAAGAACTTATGAAATATTGAAATAATACAAAATGGTTTATTCTTTTACGGGTTCTCCTGTTTGTCTATTTTCTGCCAGCCAGTTTTTAGCTGCATTTAGATTTTTGAATATCTGAATCTGGCAAGGTAAACCCTGACTGTAGGCCTCATACATCCTGGCGAGACCGTAGTCAAGATCTCTGGAAACTACCAGTGCAACCCGGTAATTACTTCCACGAGTATCCTGATGGTTTTTTATGAAAGTCACAATGTCTAAAATTTCCTGGGTGTCAACGAGACTCTCGTTCACAGCTTGGAAGTCCCACAATATATCCATACCTTTTTTGAAATCGGGATCGGTTAATGTCCTTTGCAGAGCTTTTACAATTTCTTTACTACCAATATTACCTGAAGCAGTCATCACAATGGGGCCGGAAGGCTTAATTATTTTTATTCGAATGGCCATGGGGTCACTATGGGATATATTTGGGTCCGGGTGATATGACTGTTTAAAAATCCTTATAATACAGACTACTATATTACCAACCAGTTTGAAATATGATATAATTAAGGAAGAAAGTCAAATTATTCTTAGTTAAAATAGTAACATGTATTTGTTCTTATACTGTCTGTGATCCTTGAATTGATTTGTCTCTCAATATTGAAGGTTGTAAATCAATCTTGCATGTCTAAAAATTCATCTTGAAGAGTCATGTGTGGATTCACATTCGGCTGTGCGTGCAAAATTTATTTCTCTAAAAATTGCATAAGAAATATTTTTACAGCTGACCAATATTCTTCATGTCCTTCTGTGCTGGTCCATAGTGCCCTGGAACCATGGATTCCCTGCTTGGAAGGAAGGAAATATACTTTACGTCCGAACGGAATATTTTCATAAATGGACCACCAGCGCTCTTTCTCGGTTTGTGCAGAAGTGATAAAGACAGGGATTTTTATGTTAATGGCACTTTCCTGAATTAAATGGCTACTTTCGCCCAATCTTTCGAAATATTCTCCGGGTGAAAAGGCCAGTACTCCGTCCAGCTGTCCGGGCATATCTCCGGCAATCTTTAAGGCCAGGGAGGCTGAATAAGAACTTCCCCAGATGATCAGCAGCCCCTCAGCCAGGTTCGATTCTGCATAATCGATACTGGCCAGAAGATCCGGAAGAGCATCCAGATAAGTATCTCTTAAATTTTTTTCGAGAGCCCTGCGGGCAGTTTCATTCTTAACAGAATTCACCTCACTTCCGGAGCGTTGATCAATAGCCATTACATTGAAACCTAGTTCGTTTAAAATTGGCGCGATATCCCGATATTCACCCCGACTAAATCCGGCCTGATGAAATAATAGAATAAAAGGAGCTTTTTTGTCATGTGCCCAATATAGATCTGCGGTAATAAGCAGACTGTCCCGGGAGGGGAAGGTAATTGTTTCAAAAGCAAAAAGAGACTGACAAATCATGAAACTGAGTATGGAAATTCTTAAAATTCTCATATGCTCATCTCCTCGAACCCATATTTTTGTTAGAAAATTTTTTTGTATTCAGATTAATGAATTAGAACTTTACCAATATTAGAAAAAATTATTTAAGAAACAGTAAAATATTTGTTGATTTAAAAATACGCTATATGATTTGTACGGTAATACATGTTTTCGGGGTATATTTATTTTAAAATTTCGTGTAAAACACTTCTTGAGTTATGTAGAAAATTTTTTCTCTCCAATTTGATGGATTTCCATAAAGCGAGAACATCTTCATATTCATCAATATCCCGCATTTCCTCTAAAAGGTAATATGGCAGATTTGCCTGGTGTACGCGGTTAAGTGTTTCCGGGAGAACTTCGGGCGTACTCCAGTTTATTTTGGTGAGTAACTGGGGCTGAGGTGAATTCAGACCGATCAGGTAGTATCCACCATCTACCGCTGGCCCGATGACCAGCTGATAATGTCGAAGAAGCTTAAAGCCCTGCTTGATGTGAGAGCTGGACAATCCGGGAAGATCGCTACCGATAATGATGATCTGCTTAAATCCCTCACTAAACCCTTGCTCAAAAGCATGCAGCAATTTTATTCCCAAATCACCAACAATTTGAGAGGTTATTACTCCGGGCCATTTGAGCCAGTTTCTTACTTCTTCCTCTGAATTCTCAGGCATGACCATGATTTGAATGTCATAATGATCAGAAACACCCACATTTTCCAGAAGGTCCTCAACCATCGCCCGATACAGCTTGAGGGCTAGATCTTCCCCGATTTTTGCCGCCAGGCGTGTTTTTACCATGCCTTTCTGGGGGGCCTTAATAAAAATGATTAGAAGATCAGAACTGTTCATTAAGGGTCCAATCGTAATCCAGGCATTTGATCTGCGGTGAATTTTCTAAAATGTAATTTTGCTGATCCTGATTGATATATTTCAAGATAAATTCTACCACACCGCGTGATGTGGGAGAATAATTGACTAACTTTTTTTCTCCACCCGGGGAAACCGGGTAATCGTCCTGATACCAATCAAATATGCTTGATAAATAGAGGATATTCTTGTCCCGATCTAACCTGATTTTGTCGGGATTATTTATAAAATTTTTATTTGCCTGATCAAGACGAGATTCCAGTTTTCTGGAAAAAAAGCACGGTTTTCGAGCAATGGGCAGCCGATGGCAGCACAAACTAATACCGCATGAATGCGGGGCTCTTTAAATTTTTCCCGGAGAATCTCATGTTCAATCTGATTCAGGGTAATATCTCTTCCCATGACCTTGATAAAAACATGGTCCCAAAAACCACCAATCTGCCGAATACTGTTTTTTGGAAATCTTACCCGTGAAACCAGATTGCCATAATCAATCGGATAATGTCTGATAATACCTTCAATAGTGATCGCATTGTAAGCATTAATCCAAAAGGCCAACTTTTCCGCTTTTGACCAGTTTTCAAATTTCAGCGGATCCACTTTTTCCAGAAGGTCCAAATACTTACCTAGAAGGTCATGTTGCTCTTTAATAGCCTTATACTCCACCAAGCCCTGTTCATTTACATATGTTTGCAGTAGCGAGTCAAAGGGTTGGTGATTGAAAGAATATTGTGCCGGAAGGGTCCCGCTTAAAAATGATAAAAGGCAGAATAATGAGTATTTTAAATTCATTTTAATCCCTTGCTGAAGTACAACTGGTTTAATTAACAAAGTGAAGTAATTTATATCAGAATTATTTTCGTTCTAGATAAAATATAAATACTCTATAATCTATTTGTGTAATGTCATATTAAGGTTTACTATAAAAAAATATCTCATGATGAATTTGTCCTACCGAAACATGGTGACTTTTCAGCATTTGAGTGACATCCGCGATCATAGAATCGAGGCCACACAGATAATAATGGACATTTTGGTGTAACGGTAGCAGGGAGAGTAAATCAGTTACCCGGCCCTTATGAAACGGAGGGAAATCTTCGCGGGATACCGTAAGATAGCTGGGACAGAGGGATTGGAATACCTCAAAATTGATTGCTTCCTTGCGATAACGAACCCCGTACAAAAATTTGGATGGCGGCTTTGCCGGATAGCTTTTGATATATGAAAGAAAAGGTGCAATTCCGGTACCTGTGGCAATAAAGATGAATTCACCCTGTTGATGGGAAAGACCGGGCCTGAATATACCCTGTGGTTTTCCAATGGTGATTACATCTCCTTTCTGACGTGATGCAAGGAAATCTGTTAAAAGCCCTTTCTGAAGATGTTTGATTAAAAAACTGAGATGATCATCATGAATTCCAGAGGCAATACTATATTCCCGGAAATCTTCCAGGGTTGGTGTGTAGATGGAGATGAATTCACCCGGTGAAAATTCCAGATTTTTACGCTCCAGATGCAGTTCAAAAATATCCCGGGTATGATGGATTACCTTCAATACGCGGGTCGAAAAATAATCGTAATCCTTTTTAGATTCCAATTGATGATCCGTTATCTCTTGAATACTCATGATTCCTGATTTTAATAAGGCGCTTCGTTTTTCTGGTTAAATTCATGAGTTGAGAAAAAGTTCTATCTACAAATTATTTAGAGGCTGGTGCAGGTAGTATCACTTTAACAGCATATAAGAGCGAGTTCAACAAAGAGTAAACTATTTGTCATAATAAATCATATTACTTCAAATGTATAATCCCCTTTGCTCCGGCAACAATGATGTCGGTTACCATTTCCACGAACAAACCATGTTCAATAATTCCTGCACGCTGGTTAAGTTTCGAATTCAA
>CP070707.1:117766-136937 GCA_020350205.1 bacterium | reverse complement strand
AGTAATTACAAAGAGCTGGTTATTGTGACTGATATTGAGAAATACTTTGAACACCTTGTTCAATGCAGAAAGAGGATTAGTCTATTTCAAATTACATCGTGGAGCCTTAGTCTTAGTTGTTAATTCATCTTCAAACAGATACTTTTTCCCCGATGAGTAAAATTAGAGACAAATCCAAATTCAAAAATTTCTTGAAATTAAGAAATTATTATCATTTTTTGAGCTTGATTTAATTTCAAATTATCCTGAAATTTGCTGTCCCGTTGTGAAGTGCCATTAATTTAAATAGTGCTGAATTTAACTTTTCTAACTGGTTATCTATTCATGGTTTTGAAAAATCCTTCTCCACTTCTGGTATCAATCATTACCGTAAATTATAATGGTAAAGCGTTTCTCAAAGACTTATATGAATCCCTGAAGGTCCAGACATATCAACCGGTTGAGTTGATCCTGGTTGATAATGCCTCCTCAGATGATAGTGTGGATTTTATCCGAAAGCATTATCCCCAGGTAAAAATTATCGAAAATCCTGATAATTATATGTTTGCCCGGGGTAATAATGTAGGAATCGCTGCTGCCAAAGGTGAAATACTATGTTTATTGAATAACGATATAATCGTTGCCTCGGATTTTTTGGAAAAAATTATTCAAGAGTTCGAGAATAATCCCGTAATGGCCGCTTGCCAACCCAAGGTTTTGGATATGAATAAACCGGATCATTTTGAGTATGCGGGCGCGGGGGGCGGATTTATCGACAAATACGGCTATCCTTTTATGCGGGGGAGAATCTTTTTCAGTCTTGAAAAGGATGAAGGACAATATGATGAAAATCTTGAAATATTCTGGAGTACGGGTGCCTGCTTTTTTATGAGAAAATCTGTACTCGAAGAATTGGGCCCTCTGGATGAAGATTTCAAAATGCACATGGAAGAAATTGATCTCTGTTGGCGAATGCATCTACGTAATTTTAAAATTTATTGTATCCCCTCGGCAAAGATCTGGCATAAAGGGGGAGGGACGCTTTCCACTGAAAATCCCCGAAAAATTTATTGGAACTTTAGAAACAACATTTTTCTATTGGCAAAAAACCTGGCGATGCTTAATTTAACGAGAATTATTTTAATAAGAATTTGTCTAGATGGATTAGCCTTCTTGAGAGAAATCTTTCAGGGTAAGTTCAAGAATGCACTGGCTATTCTCAAGGGATATGGGTGGATCATCTTACATGTCCGGTTAATTCTTCAGAAAAGATCTGACATTCAGAAAATAAGGACTGTCCAGGACCAGGAAGTTTTCAAGTTGATTTATCCGGGCAGCATTGTTTGGGAATATTTTATTCGCGGCAGACACAAGTTTGCTACACTTAAGAACATAAAAAATCTCATATGATAACCACTGAGGAGTTTAAGAAAGTATGGAAAATGGAAAATTAAATAAAATTTTTGCCTTATCAGTATTATCATTCAGTTTTATTATTTATTATTTAACCATATCACCTACGGTCTCATTCTGGGACTGTGGTGAATTTATCGCTTGTTCCTTCCGTCTTTCTGTGCCGCATCCGCCAGGCGCTCCCTTATATCTGCTGGTAGGCAGAATTTTCTCTTTGTTACCCATTTTTGGTGATATCGCCAAGCGAGTGAATTTTATCTCCACTTTATCCAGTGCGTTCACTGTGATGTTCCTTTATCTTTCCACGGTTATTCTGATAAAACAATATATGAAGTCGGCAGAAGAGGAGGGCTTTCTCAAATATGTGCCATATCTGGGTGGACTTTTAGGAGCACTTACCTTTGCGTTTAGTACCAGCTTCTGGTTTAATGCAGTGGAAGCGGAAGTATATGCACCGTCCATGCTCTTTACGTCGCTGGTGGTTTGGCTGGTGATGTTCTGGACCGAGCGATCCGAGAGTATCGGCAATGAAAAGTATCTCCTCTTCATCATGTATTTGGTAGGTTTGGCTATCGGTGTTCACCTTCTGAATGTTCTTGCATTGCCGATGGTGTTTATGATTATCTACTATAAAAAATATCCCATGAATGGGACTACTTTCTTCTTCCTGGTTCTGGTGGGTGGTTTGTTAACCGGGATGATTTATCCGGGTCTAGTGCAGGGTATTCCAGCTTTCGCTAAAATTGGGGGATTTCTGGGTCTATTGGTCTCTATAATAGTCTTGCTCATCATTCTTGCCTATATGATTGACAAAAAGCAACAGTTACCCGCTCTCATATTGATGTCTATTTTATTAGTGATTCTGGGGTATTCCACCTATGCGCTGATTTACATTCGTTCGAATTTAAATCCCAATATTGATGAAAATAATCCTGAGACCATTGAAAAATTTATCAGTTACATGAATCGGGAGCAATATGGCGAGCACACACTGGATCGTAAAAAGATTTTGGCCGATTCACCCAATGGACGCAATTATCGAAGCGTCTGGGATTTTTTCTGGAATTACCAGGTGAACAAAATGTACGTTCGGTACTTTTTATGGAATTTTGTCGGCAAAGATGCTGCCACCGATCAATTTAATTTTAAATTTTTGGCTATCCCTTTAATGCTGGGACTAGTTGGAGCCTGGTACCATTTTGTTCGAGACTGGAAGTATGCACTGGCGGTTTTCGTTTTGTTTTTTATGACGGGTCTCGCGATTATTCTTTATCTCAATCAACCGGATCCACAACCCCGGGAAAGGGATTACAGTTATGTTGGCTCATTTTTTGCGTTTTCCATCTGGATCGGTATCGGAGCCGCCGCTGTTATCGAGGCTCTGACCAAGCAGGCCCGAAAAGCATCCATGGGAAATTTTGTGCCACTTTCGGTATCCGTATTTTTATTCGTCGTCTCTCCTATGCAAATGCTTATCCAAAATTATCCGGAGCATGACCGCAGCGGAAATTATGTTGCCTGGGACTATTCCTATAATATGTTGATGAGCTGTGAGAGGGACGGGGTGCTTTACACAAATGGAGACAATGATACTTTTCCATTATGGTATTTGCAGGAGGTTGAATATGTTAGGACGGATATACGCGTGGCTAATTTAAGTCTGCTGAATACCAATTGGTATGTTGAACAGTTGAAGCATCATGAGCCGAAAGTTCCCATATCGCTCTCTGATGAAGAAATTTCCCGAATTGCGCCAGTCCCCTGGCCGCAGAAAAAGACTATCGAAATTGATATTCCCGATGGATACCTCAATTGGGAAACAGAAATGTTTAAAAGCTCAATGCAATTGCGGGAACCTCAAATCGGTCCCAAAATGAAATTCAATCTGGGTCCGAAATTTTTTGGAAGGTATTTGCGGGTTCAGGATTGGATGATACTGAATACCCTGTATACCAATAAATTCAGGAAACCACTCTATTTTGCAGTCACTGTTTCCAAGGATAACATGCTGGATGAACTCCAGAAATATCTGAGGATGGATGGATTGGCTTTCAAGATTACCACCATCCCGAATTGGCAAATTGATCCTGATACCCTCTATAATAATCTGATGAATAAATATAATTATCGTAATCTGAACAATCCCGATGTTTATTATAACGGCAATATCATCGCCCTGCTGCAAAATTATCGCTCAGCTTTTATTCAGCTTGCCAATCACTATGCCACTTTTGAAAATCGGGAAAAGGTTAAGGCACTGATCCAGAAAATGAATGAAGTCATGCCATCATCGGTTATCCCATATACCAATACACTGTTAAAAAATTGGATAGAAGCCTATCAAATTTACTCTGGAATACTCACTAAGGATACCCTGAAAATTGGCAATTACAGTGAAGTCGAGCTTTTTGAAATCGGAAGGATTTTGACCAATCTGAAAGAAATGGAAGCAGCTGAAAATGCATTTCAGGAGGTATTAAACAGTAATCCTCAGAATATTCAGGCTAAAGCTTACCTGGTGGATATATATGGTAATCAGAAGAAATATGACAAGTCCATAGAAATTCTGGAAGAGTGGGTTGAACAAAATCCCGCTGATGTAGGAGCTAAGCGTCGTTTAGATGAATATAAAAAAATGCAGGCGAAGGATCAGAACAACTAGTGGAGTATTGATGAAGCTCTAATCAAAATATCAGTTCAGGCATGGAATTCGTCTAGTTTAATTTATAAATTGAGGAGGGTTTTGCCCTCCTTCATTTATTATATGGTATTTTATCTTTAAAAAAAATTTGATACATTTAAAGGCTAAACTAGCTTAATTATATAATGTAGATGAAAAAAATACTTCTCAATCTTCTGCGGATATCCGTTAGTTTTGGACTCATTTTTTATCTTTTATACATTGCTGATGTTTCAAAAATAATGGTTATTTTAAAAAGCCTGAATATTTGGGGTTTCTTTCTCGCTGTCGTTGTATGTTTGCTCTCACTCTTAATTATGGCGATGCGCTGGCGAGTTTTGAATTTATCCCATGGTATTCAGACCAGAACCTCTCAACTGTATGTGTTTTACCTGATAGGTCTGTTTTTCAACAATTTTTTGCCTACCAGTATTGGGGGAGATCTGGCGCGGGTATTTTATCTTTCCAAGTCTTCAAAAAATCGTTCTGCCAGTATTGGTACCGTATTTTTGGAGCGGATCATTGGTTTGCTAGCAACGCTTACCTTAGCCTTTGTATCACTCTTTTGGCTTATCCAATATTTCCATAGCAATCGGATTATCTATGTCACCATGATCATTATAGGGATCATTGCAATATTTCTGGCCAGTATTATGAGTCGCAGGCTATATAAGCGATTCAATGGCTTGATTTCCCTCATCACATTCTATGAAATTGGGGATAAAATAATAAAAGTGCTCGATACCCTGCACTTTTATAGAAATAAAAAAAGTATACTTTTAAAAACCTATCTTTATTCAATCTTGTCACAATTTTTACTTATCTTAATGAATTTTGCCCTAGCCCGGGCACTGGGACTCACGGGCGTTACTCTGGGTTATCTCATTCTAGTGGTTCCCATCACTTTTGTTATAGGTTTAGTACCATCCATCAATGGAATTGGGGTTAGAGATACCGGGTATCTTATTTTACTGAGCCGGCAGGGACTGGAGACCTCACAAATCCTGTCCCTCTCGTTAACCGTAACATTTGTCCCCATCCTGATCAGTCTGGTCGGGGGGATATTTCTCATGCTGTATCGTCAGAAAGGTATCGAAGGCCCGCATTTAAAGGAGGAAAAAGTCACATGAAAAAGTTACCTTTTTTATTACTCATTTTTCTTCTGGGAATTTCCCTTTTTACCTGGAAGTGTGGAACCAAAGGTAAGGCATACGGTGAAGATGATGTCATTTATGTGTTTGCCGATTCTTCTGATTGGCTCAAATATGAAGAGCCTTTCAATACTATTTTCGGACAATTTGTCCGTACCCCCCTTATGGAGCCTGAATATATATTGGTATGGAAACCGTTTACACAGTTTGAACATTATAAAAATTACAAAAATATTTTCATCATCGGTCGCCTTGACTCTCAGGATCCAGTGTCTCAAAATGTCAGAGAGTTGTTAAATCCGGAGATTATTGAGGGAATTGAGAGTGGTAATTATTTCTATATTCCCAAAGGTGATGTTTACAGTTTAAATCAGAATGTGATATTTTTTGTTGCTGAATCCGGAGATGCAATGATTCAAAAAATAATTGATCTGGGTGAATTGGCGTATCAAGATTTCCGAAAACTTTACTTTCGGCGATTAAAGAAACAGATGTTTGAACACATGGAGCAAAAAGAATTACAGACTTACCTTGAAAAGCATTTCCCATTCAGTATTCGGATACAGCATGATTACTTTATAGCAAATGAAAACCTGCAAGAAAATTTTGTTTGGATCAGGCGTCTGGATCCGGATCGGTCCCTATTAATTCATTGGATTCAGTATGATGGAACATTCCCGTTGAACTCACGTTGGGTGATTGATGAACGCAATAGACTGGGAAGACTAACCTTTTCGGGTGATGTCATTGTGGAAGATGAGACCAAAGCTTTTGTGGTTCAATTTAAGGATTGGAATGCTATTCGTTTGGAAGGGACCTGGAAAAACGATAGCCTAACTCTGGGAGGACCATTCAGAAATATTTCATTTGTTGACTCGACCACTCAGAGAATTTATATGATTGATTATTACGTACAGGCAATCGGGAAGCGCAAAGTGCCGTACTTGGATCAATTAAATGTGATTGCACATACTTTCGAAGTCCTGGAAAAACCGCGAAGTGAAGAAGATTATTAGACATTGAATCAACCTTGTTCATTTTTAGGAGATATTATTCATGGTTAAAATAGCAATACTTATGGGCAGTGATTCTGATAGACCGGTAGTCGAGGAAGCGATTCCCTATCTGGACTATTTTGAAATTTCACATGAAATTCATGTAATGTCAGCCCATCGCACCCCTGAGCAGGTCCAGAAATTTGCCAGCGAAGCAGAATCCAAGGGTTTTACAGCAATCATTGCCTGTGCGGGAATGGCAGCCCATTTACCGGGTGTGGTGGCCGCATATACCAAATTACCGGTTATTGGGGTTCCACTTGCAGCGGGCGCTCTTAATGGTATAGATGCTTTATATTCTATCGTTCAAATGCCGGCCGGAGTACCGGTTGCGTCCATGGCAATAGGTAAAGCAGGTATGCGAAATGCGGCTATTTTTTGCGCCCAGATTGCTGCCCGATTTGATGACAATATCGCAAATCGTTTCGGAAAATTTAAAACAAATAATTGTCGGATTCCCTCGTGAAAATTGCGATCATCGGTACAATAAACAAGGATCTTATTCTTCCATTTCAAGGTTCTTCCATCCAGAGTTTTGGGGGAATATATTACACGATATCGGCTCTATCTACTTTAGCCCCACAGGGAGTAACCCTCATTCCGATTTCCTTCGTGGGTGAAGAGATCCATCCAAAACTGTCTGCCCTATTGGAAGGTTTTCCCAGTGTTGAAAAACAGGGCCTTCAGACCTTGGCTCAGAAACATCATGAAGTGATTTTGGAGTATGTATCCCCTGAGGAGAGAACGGAAAAAGCTCTATTCAATTTTCCTTCGCTGGAATGGAAACAAATTAAAAAAATCAAAAATGCCGATTTCTATATGGTGAATATGATTACCGGTTGGGATCTGTCTCTGAATGCCTTCCAAAAATTGAGTAAAAAGTATTTTAATAAACTTTACCTGGATGTGCACTTTCTGGTAATGGGGATTAATAAATTGGGGAAAAGATTTCCCCAGCGCCCTGATAATATTGAAAAGTGGCTCAGGGGGGCGCGTTTTATCCAAATGAATGAACGTGAATTTAATATTGTCAATGATAAGAATCTGCATGAGAGTGATTTTTTTCGGGAGTATATGAGACCTGAACAGATCCTTATCATTACCCTGGCAAATAAAGGTGTTAAAATTGTTTTTGAGAAGAATTCCATGGTGCGAAATAAAAATTTCTCAGCCTATACGGTAAACCGGATTGAGGATGTGACCGGGTGTGGGGATGTTTTTGGCGCGGCTTTCGTTTATGAATATTTGAAAAAACAGGATTTATATGCTGCAGTTAATTTTGCAAACAAAGCAGCAGCTGCAAATTGCATGCTGAAAGGGACCAACGAATTTGAGCTGTTGCTAGCCAGGATGGCAGAACTTCATTCTTAGTGTGATTTAATGAAAAAAATTCTCATTACAGGCGCTAATGGACTGCTTGGACAATCATTGGTTGATATTTTTCAGAAGAAGTATACAATGATTGCCACCGGCGTCGAAGACCGGAGCATGCATCCAAATCAAAACGTGAAATATCAGATCCTGGATATTTCCAATTTTAACCAATCTAAAGATCTGATAAATAAGTTTGCTCCGGATGTAATTATTAATGCTGCTTCATTTACCCAGGTAGATGCATGCGAAAATCAAAGAGAAATCTGCTGGCAAATCAATGTTAAAGGCGTAGAAAATCTGGCAAACCTTTGCCGCAGATATGATATACATTTGATTCATTATTCCACTGATTATGTTTTTGATGGCAAAAAAGGACCTTATTCTGAGAATGATCGGCCGCATCCATTGGGGTACTATGGAAAATCCAAACTTGCATCCGAAAATGTTTTAAGACAAATTGCTTGTCCTTTTACGATTGCGAGAACTTGCGTGATATATGGAAACGCAGTTCAGGTAAAGAAGAATTTTTATTTATGGGTTTTGGAAAATCTGCAGAAAAAATTGCCGTTAAAAGTTGTTACTGACCAGTATAATAATCCCACCCTGGCCGAAGATCTTGCTCTGGGGACTGAACTGGTGATTCAAGCGAGTCTTTTGGGGACTTTACATCTGGCAGGAAAAGAATACCTGAATCGCTTTGATTTTGCGGTTTCAATCGCTAAATTTTTTGATCTGGATGCCAATCTGCTTCAGCCGATAGAGACTGCCCAACTTAAACAAGCATCACCGCGGCCCATGTATGGGGGGTTGAAGATCGATAAAGCAATTGAGATGCTTCAGTATGAACCACGAACGGTGAACAATACTTTTTCTTTTTTAAAATGGAAGATGAATAGAAATGACCGATAAAAATACAAAATCACTGGTTATTATTCCTACTTACAACGAACGAAATAATGTTCCAAAAGTGCTGGATGAGATTTTGAAGCTAAGTGTAAAAGATCTGGATGTGCTGATTATTGATGATAATTCTCCGGATGGTACAGCTGAGGTGGTGAAAAAATATTCCCAAAAGCATCCGGGAATATTGCTGAAAGAGCGACAGGGAAAGTTGGGCTTGGGAACTGCATATATTGCGGGATTTGAGTATGCCATTGAGCATAAATATGATTATATTTTCGAGATGGATGCCGATCTTTCACATGATCCCAAGGTGATTCCTGAATTTCTGAAAAAAATTCAGGATGCTGATCTGGTCATCGGATCCCGTTACTTGACCGGGGTCAATGTAATTAACTGGCCATTAATGCGTTTATTCATTAGCGTCATGGCCAGTAAATATACTCGCATTATTACCGGTCTTCCCCTCCACGATTGTACTAGTGGATTTAAATGTTTTAGGAGAGAAGTGTTGGAGAAAATTCCTTTGGAAGATGTAAGCTCCAGTGGATATTCCTTTCAGATTGAGATGAACTTTAAGGCCTGGAAACGTGGTTTTAAGATCAGAGAAATCCCCATTATTTTTTATGATCGAACCGAGGGTTCTTCAAAAATGTCAAAAAAGATCATTGTTGAAGCCATATTTATGGTCTGGAAATTAAAAATTTCTAGCTTATTCGGTCGATACTAAGTGAGGGTAGATCATGAGAAAAAATTTTAAAATGATTCTGGAGTTTGAAAAACCTATCATTGAGTTGGAAAAGAAAATTACCGAGATGGAAGATTATGCAAGAGATACCGGCCTCGATCTTTCGGAAGACATAAAAAGACTTTCCCGAAAGGCTCAATCACTTCAGAAAGAAATTTATTCAAAATTAACACCTTGGCAGAGAGTACAACTAGCCCGGCACCCGGATCGTCCTTATACTCTTGATTATATAAAGTACATTGTGACAGATTTCTTAGAGTTACACGGGGATCGTTATTTTGCTGACGACCCTGCGATTATAGCGGGCATAGGTATGATAAATGGGGAACGAGTTGCTATCGTCGGACATCAGAAGGGTCGTGATGTAAAGGAAAATTTATTTAGAAATTTTGGTATGGCTCATCCCGAAGGATATCGCAAAGCCCGCAGAGTGATGAATCTGGCCGCGAAATTTGATTTACCTATTATCTCATTTTTGGATACCCCGGGGGCTTATCCGGGAATTGGTGCCGAAGAGAGGGGGCAGGCCGAAGCCATTGCCAAAAACCTCCTGGAAATGAGCCATTTACCTGTGCCTATCATTATTGCCATCATCGGAGAAGGAGCCTCGGGCGGTGCATTGGGAATCGGGGTGGGCGATGTCATTCTGATGATGGAAAATTGCTGGTATTCGGTTATTTCACCTGAAGGTTGTGCTGCAATATTATGGCGGGATAATGCGAAGGCGCCCCAGGCAGCAGAGGTCATGAAACTTACAGCTTCTGATTTACTGGAATTGAATATCATTGATAAAATCATCAAGGAACCACAGGGCGGTGCACATTGGGATCACGAACAATCTGCCTCAATTTTGAAAAAGCATCTGCTGGAGGAAATTCATGTCCTGAAACAACTCGATGTGAAGGAATTACTGCAGAAAAGGGTCGAAAAATTCTCTCAAATGGGTTACTGGGTTGATCCGGAGCCCAAAAAAAGATCCAAACGAAAATCAAAGTAAAGTAAAAGGGAAAACATGCTCGACAAAGAATTGCTGGATATCTTAGCCTGTCCAAAATGTAAAGGTGAGCTGGAATATAAAAGTGACAAAGCCAATCATAAAAACGGCCAGCTTACCTGTCAGAAATGTAAACTTCTCTATCGAGTGGAAGACGATATACCCATTATGCTCATCGATGAGGCCGAGAAACTTTCCTGAACTCGGGATGCCACGGGTATGTGTTTATTAATTTTCACTGCACTCATGCCAAAGACTCCAGGCGCTTCTCATTTTCGCGGGTGACGAATACCCCAGGAAGATTGGGAAGGGGGCATTTTTCTTCACAGATACCACATCCGATACACAATTCTCTGACAACATAGGGATATTTGACAAATCTGCGATTTCCATCTGGTAAAATTGCTTCCCTGATATCAAATTTTATAGCTTTTTCAGGGGTAGGACAATGTTCCTCACAGACAATACAATCTTCATGTCTTTCAAAGGGTATGCAGAGATCTTTATCAAAATAGGCAAGTCCCATGGGAGTTTTTTGTTTGACTTCCAGGGAAAGCGGTAAAATAGCATCCGTTGGACAAACCTGGCCACATAGATTACAATTATATTCACAATAACCTTCACGCATTACTGCCACCGGGGTCCATAACTCTAAAATGTTTCTTTCTAATCCCGCGGGATGTAAACACCTCCCGTTTGAGGCACAAATACGAACACAGGCTAAACATCGAATACACCTGTCTAAAAATTCCTGTTCGGGTAGGGAACCAGGAGGACGAATAAGTCTATAGGAAGATGTCTTGTGACGATAACCGATACTGAGCAATCCTAATGTGGTGATGCCGGCCAGAGAGGTTCCCAGAAATTGTCTCCTATTGTAATCCGGTTTACTATGATAAGGTTTCCAGCGAAAACGATAGGTGATTGATTTTGCACCCGGAGGGCATTTCTCACCACAGTTAAAACATTCAATACATTCTACCTTATGGGTCGCTTTAACATTCCCCCTGGGAATTGCATTCATCTTGCACTCAATCTGGCACTTATTACAGAGGGGACAGGAATCGCCGACAATTCTCTCATAAAATCTGATTTGTGAAATCAAACCTAGCCAGGCGCCGGCAGGACAAAGGTATCGGCACCAGAATCTCTTGGATAGTTTTTCCAGTCCAAATATTAACAGTAACAGTGCCAGTATTCCCAATACTCCCAAAAAATATGATTGGCTCTCCGGCATGATATAGTTTTTAAAATTTTCGTAAATCGTATATGACGTTGATTCCAGGAAGGAAATTTTAGAACCCAAAATCAATAAACCTTCCAGAAAAAAGGTTGCCAGAGGATAAAAAAGTATAGTCGTAAACCTTGTAAAAATGGCCAGTGGATCAAAGTAGCCCCAGATATGGACTGAAAAAATTGCCAGAAATATGGCTGAGAAAAAAATTGCGAATTTAATCCAACGCAATTTAGCCCATTTCTCTGATATTTTATTGGAAGGTACTTTGAACAAACGGTCAAAAATATCTAAGGAGGTACCCAAAGGACAAATCCATCCGCAGAAAAATCTGCCTGCAAATATGGTAGCGAATAAAATGAAAAGAGCTGGCCAAAAAAATAGTGGCAGCTCCAAAGAGTCAATAAAATAGAAGAGGGGGGCTAAGGGTGAAAATCTTAAATATAAATCACTTGAAATACTTGTTTCATAGGGATATCGTGCTCTTAGAAAGAGATAGAAGAAAAAGAATAATAAAATGAGCTGAACAATTCGGCGGACACGGGCCATACTTAGCTCACATCGATTTTTTTAACATCCAGCTTTTCCACATCGAATTGATTCAGTCCTCTTTGAATGGCCTCCTGAACATGAGGAACTTCGGAGATCTTAAGATTAAATAAATTGAGTGCCAGATAATCTGCGCTGACGGTGCATGGACTCATAATCAGGCTTTTCTCGACACTGACGTCATTTATGTTTCCACCACTTGGTCCATTACGTAACAATATCCGGTAGGCATCAATAATGGTCAGTGTAGGCAGAATGTGTGCGCAGATATCATTTATCTTCTCTGTAAAATTATTGTGAATTGATCCCCGATTGCCTCCCATTACGCCCATAAGATTTTTTAATCCCAAAGAAACACGTGACATGGAGTGGTGTTTGGCAATGGGTATATTGATGACTTTATCTGCCTCTAGATAATCTTTATAGATAGGCCACTCTTTCAAAAGTTCTCCTTCAGGAAGAGAGTAATCTCTAAATTTAAAATCCCGAATCTGTTCAACCTCGGCTCCGTAATTTTTCGCGAGCGATTCAATTTGACTGTTTGCATAACATCTCTGGGGATTATTGCAGGTACGGTCGAATATTCGAACCTTGGCTGCACCGGCTTCGTAGCATAATTTTACAACTTCAGCCACCAATTGCGGATTTGTATTTGCGGCCTGTTCGGGTTTCCGGTCCCATCCTATGTTTGGCTTAATAACCACCTGGTCGCCTTTGGAAATGAAATTTTGAATACCCCCAAATGCACCCATGGCTGCATGAAGCAGAGTCAAAGGTTCACCACCGTTAACCCACACAGCCTGCGGTTGTGCTGAGAAAACCGACAAAGGATTCCCGGTGACCAAAGAGCCGGTGCCCAGTATCAATGAAGCCTTCAAGAAATCTCTCCTTTGCATCACGATCTCCAATATTTATGCTGAATTGTTTATTCCTTTGATTCTTAGACTAGATTTAATCAAACCAGATCTAAAAAGTCAAGTAGTTTCAATTTTTTCTTCCTTTCCCGGGAAGAAAAAAAGTATTGACTTTGTTTCAATATTATTTATATTTGATGTGTAGGGTGATTATATATGTTCATTCACAAATTCATAAGTATCCCCAAAATCATATAATTTTCTGGATTTCGTCTTGCAAATTTAATGCACATTCTGTGTCTTATGGATCTTTCTCATAATTAGGGAGGTTCAAATGGCCACGAGAACAAGATTTAATTCGAGAGTATAACTCAGATAAAATGAAAAAATGAGATCGGAAAATTAACAGTTCCCGATTAATCAGGATGACATATGACAGAAAATAGTAAAAAATTGGTAATTGTTGAATCTCCAGCAAAGGCGAAAACCATCAATAAAATTTTAGGTAAAAATTATAAGGTCGCGGCCTCTGTAGGGCACATCATTGATTTACCCAAAACGAAATTTGGAGTAGATATTGAGGAAAATTTTCAACCTGAATATGTAACCATAAAAGGTAAGTCTAAAATCATAAGTCAGTTAAAAAAGGAAGCCACAACAGCAGGTTCAGTATTGCTTGCAACAGATCCGGACCGTGAAGGTGAGGCCATTGCCTATCATATTGCCAAAGCAATTGAACCGGCCAATCAGAATATATCCAGAATTGAATTCAATGAAATTACACGAAATGCGGTACTGGCTGCGATCGAGCATCCCAGGAAGATTGATGAGGCAAGAGTTAATGCTCAGCAGGCGCGCCGGGTAATGGACCGAATTGTCGGTTATCAGGTGAGTCCTTTTTTATGGGAAACAATTTACCGGGGACTGAGTGCCGGGAGAGTACAATCAGTTGCGCTGCGGTTGTTGGTTGAACGGGAAGAAGCGATTAGTAAATTTGAGTCAGTGGAATACTGGAATGTAGATGTACTGCTTGAAACCGTAAAAAAATTCGGTTTTAAAGCTCATCTTTTTAAAATCGATGGGAAAACACTGGATCCGGCAAAATTCAGGATTTCAAATCAGCTAGAAGCAGAAGCTCATAAAAAAAAGCTTGAAAAAGCCTCTTACCGAGTTTCAGATATTGATAAAAAAGAAGTGAAAAAATCAGCTGCTCCCCCATTTATTACCAGCACCCTGCAGCAGGAAGCTTCCCGGCGATTTCGCATGACGACTTCACGAGTGATGAGCATCGCCCAGCAGCTATATGAAGGGATAGATTTGGGAGTTAAGGGGAATGTGGGGCTGATTACTTATATGCGAACAGATTCTGTTCGGGTAAGTCAGGAAGCTGTTGAAAATTGTCGAAATTATGTCACAAATTCATATGGACCCCAATATTTACCGGCGAGGATTTCTCATCGCGCTCCCGCAAAAGGTGTTCAGGATGCCCATGAAGCAATTCGTCCAACCTACATTCAGATGGATTTTGAGCCGAAAAAAATCAGAAAATACCTCTCAGCAGACCAATATAAAATATATGAATTAATCTGGAGACGTTTTATTGCTAGCCAGATGAAGCCAGCCCTGGTTGAAAAAACTGTGATTTATGTAGAAGCCGATCGGTATTTATTTAGAGCAGATGGAGAAGTCGTGACTTTTCGCGGTTATCTCATTGCATACGAGGAAGATATTCCGGATCCGGAGGATCTGAATAAACCGCAAATTGAATTGGAAACTTTACCCAAAGAGATTCAGAAAAACGAATCACTGAACTTAAAGAAACTTCATATTGAACAGAAATTTACCCAGCCTCCGCCGCGTTTTACAGAGAGTACCCTGGTAAAAACACTTGATAAATTGAGCATCGGACGGCCCAGTACATATGCACAAATAATCTCTACACTGTTCCTGCGGAAGTATGCGGAAAGAATAAACCGTGCCATCCAACCAACTGATCTGGGTTCAACAGTGGTTAAGCTGTTGGTAAAATATTTTCCGGATATATTCAATGTAAAATTTACAGCTCAAATGGAAGAAAATCTGGATAAAATAGAACGCAGTAAAGCGACCTATTCATCAACATTAGAAAGTTTTTATGCACCTTTTCTGGAATCTCTCGAGAGCGTAAAAAAGAAGAAAAGTCAAATTAAAAGTGATTTGTTGGAAGAAACTGAAGAAAAATGTGAAAAATGCGGCCGTCCCATGGTGATTCGCTGGGGGAGGAATGGTCGTTTTTATGCATGTACCGGCTACCCGGGCTGCAAAAATACCAGACCCATTGAAGATCCGATACAAGTTGAAACGGATGAGATTTGTGATGTGTGTGGCTCCCCCATGCAGATAAAACGTGGGAGATTTGGGGAATTTTTAGCTTGTTCAGACTACCCCTCTTGTAAGAATACCAAGCCCATCAGCACCGGTGTTTTCTGCCCGGAACCTGATTGTGACGGGAAACTGGTGCAAAGAAGATCCAAAAAGGGCAAAAATTTTTATTCTTGCAGTAATTATCCCTCCTGTAAATTTGCCTTATGGGATCGACCGATAAATCAGATTTGCCCACAATGTGAGTATCCCTTACTGATAGAAAAAAACACCCAATCTCAAGGAATATTTTTACAATGCCCTTCTTGTAAACATAAAGTCCGGGAGAGTGAATCAGCCTAATGTGGAAGGATTTAGAAAATTTTTTACATTATCTGAAAACTGAACGTCGCTATTCCGCCCATACTATTCAATCATATCAAACAGATTTGAGCCAGTTCGTTCATTATTTAGAAGACCAGAATTCCAGAGATAAAGTAGTGGCAAATTCTGTCGATAAAAAAGATATCAGGCGTTTTATTGAAGAACTGTACCTTTATGGCCTTAATAAAAGAAGTATCTCCCGAAAATTATCTGCGATTAAATCTTTTTTTAAATATCTGCAGCGTATTCATGTTATTAAACATAATGCGGTCTTGGAAATTCATTCACCTAAATTGGATAAACCGTTACCAACCGTTTTGGATGAGGAAGAAGTACGGAAACTTATGGATTTACCAGATAAAAGCAGCTTTCTTGGTTTACGGGATCGGGCTATTTTAGAACTATTATATGGCTGCGGCATACGCCTGGGAGAATTGCTGCAACTGAAAATGAAACAAATTCACCTCTCCAACCATTACATATTAGTAGAGGGAAAACGCCAGAAAGAGAGAATTCTTCCCTTGGGTCAATTTGCGAAGAAGGCATTAACTACTTATCTGGAAAAACGCAGAGAAATTACCGAAGAAAAGGGTGAATCAGATCGGGTTTTTATTACCCCGAAAGGAAAATCCCTTTATCCGCTGGCTGTACAACAGATGGTCAAAAAATATTTGCAGAAAATATCTGAACAGGATCACCTGAGTCCGCATGTATTGAGACACTCCTATGCCACCCATCTGTTAGACCGTGGCGCGGATTTGCTTGCAGTAAAGGAACTCTTAGGGCACTCAAGCCTTTCTACGACTCAAATATATACCCATGTGAGTATGGATCGGTTAAAAAGTGTTTATCATAAAGCTCATCCACGTTCCGAAAGGGACGTCTATAAATAAATAAAACCCATAAGGAGGTTTGTATGAATTTAACTATCACTGCCCGGCATTTCAAACTTCAGGACGATTTGAAAGCGTATGTCGAAGAAAAAGTTCGAAAACTGGATCGATATTATGAGAATATTCTGGATATCGATGTGGTGCTTGGTTGGGAAAAACTAAACCGGTATACGGAACTTCGGATTAACGTCTTTAGTAAACAAATCGTCATTAAGGAAACCTCAGATGAAATCAGAAAATCTTTTGATGTCGCAATGGACAGGGCAGAGAGACAACTTAAAAGATATAAGGAAAAGTTAAAAAAACCTTCGAAAAATAAGATTCTGTCCGTATGAAATTCATAATATAAACTGAATTTTAAGCCCCTGCATTGTCTTGCAGGGGCTTTTTTTTGTCCCCCAGGAAGGGAGGAGCAGGATAACTTCGCTGGAGAGATTTTCCAACTGCAAATTGTGATTGCATCTTAATACAAATCTGTTAAATTTTGTATGAAATATTGTGAGGAATATGATGCTCAATAGATCACTAACAGTCGGAATTGTCTATAATGATATTAAAAAACGTTTAAAACTTAATCTGTTGAACTCAAAAAATGGACTGGGCAGAACTATTGTAAATCCCGAACTACACCGACCTGGTTTGGCTCTGACTGGTTTTCTGGACCTTTTTACCTATGATAGAATTCAAGTGTTGGGAAATACCGAAATTCAATATTTGTCCAGCCTATCTCCCGCCAAAAGAAAAAACAGTTTAGAGAAGGTTCTGAGTTATGAAATACCGTGCATTATCATTACTGATAATAACCGGGCGCCGCGAGAGCTCCTTCCAATTGCCGACCGGCGTAAAATTTGTGTATTTCGGTCTAAATCTCCGACAATGGATTTGTTTCATTATCTGGGAGATTATTTGAATAGTGAATTTGCCCCCAGAACCACCATACATGGCTCACTGGTTGATGTGTATGGGATAGGCATTCTTTTTACCGGCCGAAGTGGCATTGGAAAGAGCGAAATAGCACTCGATCTGGTGGAGCGTGGACATCGGTTGGTAGCGGATGATCTGGTAATTATTACCAAGAAAGCGGAAGAAATCCTGATGGGAGAGGGGCGAGAGGTTGCGGAACATCATTTAGAAATAAGAGGGTTAGGTCTCATCGATACCCGAAGCACTTTTGGTATTAGAGCTGTGCGGGTTCATAAAAGAGTTGAAGTTGAAGTTCAGCTGGTCGATTTTGATCCGAAATTAGACTACGATCGAACGGGATTGCGAGAAAATTATACAACTATCCTGGATGTTAAAATTCCAATTGTGGTACTTCCGATCAATCCCGGAAAGAATATTACGGTCATTGCAGAAACCATTGCGCTCAATCAACTCCTTAAAATATATGGACATTATACACCGAGGGAATTTAATAAAAAACTTATTGCTAAAATGCGGCAACAGGAACGTAAACATCTCCAGGAATTGAAAATGCGTGATTTCCTGGATAAGGATTTCGAGTAAAATGCTTGGAATTATTATTGCCCACAAATCTTTGGCAGAAAGTTTGATTCAAACCGTTCAGGCAATTTTAGGGCATCATGATGATTTGGTTGCATTTTCTAATGAGAAGATTACCACCGAAGAGGCCATAATCCAGCTGCGAGACATAATTTCAGAGGTTGGGGATCCATCCGAAGTTCTATTCATGGCAGATTTGAGGGGTGGTAATTGTTGGGCGATTGCCCGTCTTTTCGCCCGAAACAAGCCGAATTATTATGTTTTATCAGGGGTTAATTTACCCATGGTACTCTCTTTTTTAACTAAAAAAAACAAGCTTAATGCAAATGATCTTGTTGAAACAGTTGAAAAAGATGGGCACCGTGGAATTCTTTTGGAGAGATAAGTATAGCGTAGGCTGGTATCTGAATGATGAGGTTATGGGTATTTTCCATATGCCAAAATTCAGAGTAATCTTTGTTTATCGATCCAATTGTTTAGATCTGTATCGACAATCATATGATGCAGGATAGATTTGAGTTCAGCTAAAAAACCAAAAACTCGGATTGAAGATTTTTTCCGAAAGCATCAGAAAGCATTTATTGAAAAAACTGAGGCTAATCTCTCCCGGTTCGCAACCCGCAGTGAACAGGCCAGAAGAAACAATCCGGAACCATCAGATCCCCGAAGTCCTTTTGCGTTAGATCGTGATCGGATTTTATACAGTGGTGCTTTCCGCCGATATTCCGGAAAAACCCAGGTTATTTACTTTGCATCACAACTTGATGAAATGCTCTCCTCCAGAAGCATACATACCCTTAGCGTAGCGCAGGTATCACGGACAATCGGCAAGTTCTTGGGGCTCAATCAGGATCTTATTGAAGCAATTGCTCTCTCACATGATTTAGGTCATTCGCCGTTTGGACATGATGGTGAAAAATTTCTTTCCAAACTTTGCCAGGCTCATGGCATCGGGGAGTATCATCATCATATTCAAAGTCTTCATATTGTTGACAGGATTGCCAAACATGGCAAAGGATTAAACCTAACCTTTCAGGTGAGGGATGGTATCCTGTCTCATGATGGTGAAGTTCATAACCAAATCCTGAGACCAAACCGTAAGAAAACAGAACAGGATTTA
>CP070707.1:93969-117666 GCA_020350205.1 bacterium | reverse complement strand
ATCCTGTTTATGATATGGAAATTGCCAGTGATGGTTATATCTACCTGGCAACTCCCGATAAGGGTATTTACCGGATTAATCCGACTCTTTTGGACCTGCCTCGTGATATGGATGAAACGAATTTAAGCGAGTTTCGTTTGTACCCAAATTATCCCAATCCCTTTAACTCAGGTACAACTCTCGATTTTTTTATTCCCAAAACATCACCGGTAAAGATAGAAATTTTCGATCTAGTGGGGCAGAAGGTATGTACTCTATGGAATGGTCAGCGTGAGGCAGGGCGTCATAGTCTGTACTGGATAGGACAGGATGATAAAGGGAAGGACGTTTCGAGTGGAGTTTATGTTTATCGGTTTGAATCAGGCGGATTTACTGAAACGAAAAAAATTCTGCTTATCCGCTAAACTGAACTTTTCACGTTTTAAGATCGTACATAAATTGTAATATTTTGGAGGATTGAATCATGGCTTCTATGAAAATCCCCAAAATGGAATTTGAATTTTTTTACCTTACCGAACTTACCCAACAAAAAATCAAACCTCTCAGTCGCTGGGAAAAACCTCTACCTACAAAACACCGCAAATGGTTAAAAAAACATGGATTAAAGATAGATACAATTGAGAGAAGGACTGCAGGTGGTGACAAGATAGGTGAGACTGTATTTAGCACATCTCAACATTGTCTGGATTATTATCGTAAACATTTTGAGGGCAGTTTGCTTAATAAATTACCCGACACCCAGTTAAAGGAAGGATTTCTGTTCGGATATCCGAGATGCTGTGTCAATCAGTTTATTCGGAAGCCCTATTCAAAAAATAATATTTCCCCGGAAAATCAAAAAAAACTGTTTCACTGGGCCTGTCCCGGATGCCGGGCCACACCTGAACTCCTGCCGTATTATCAAAAGATATATGATACTACATGGAAAAAGTACGATAGTGACCGGGCCCATTTAAATGGCTTGACCCAAATTTCGCCGCAAAAATTATCCTGGGCTGCTGCCTTGGCATTGTGTTTATCCTCAACCCCTCTGCTGTCACAAGTCATACCGGACAGCAGCCATTATATTCCGGTACCGCGAGATTTAGACCAGGACTATCTGGCGGATGCGGAGGAAATTTATCTGGGTACCAATTTCTTTTATTCCTATACGTTTCCCGGAGTAACGGATAACATCTATTGGACGGGATATTTCAAGTATTTAATAGATACTCTTGCTACCACTCCCCAGACTGATAGACCTTATCGGGAAGATTATTATGCCAATGGCCTGGAAATATGCCAAATATGTGGTACTCAGATCAATATGGGATTCGTCCGGATCATTAATCCCATGCGCCAGCTGCAGCAAGATATCCCGTTTATGGGATTGCATTTTTTAGACTGCCATTGTTTTTCCTATGATGGAACCATTCACAGTGGTCGGGTGGATGTAGGATTGCTTAAAAAAATATTATATCCCTACCAACCCTCCCATATACTTACTGTTGCCGGGGATACGGATCACGATGGTTTGACAGATACGGAAGAAGACAGTCTCAATTTTGATCCCGGGAACAGAGATACCAATGGTGACAGTATTCCCGATGGAGCGGAGGTGGCAGAGCAACTAACCCGGCTTTTGCCTAGACTGAAAGACCACAGCGATCAGATTCATACTCATTTCGTGTATCATCCGCTTTTTGGTATTGAAAACTGCACCGTCTGCGGGGCAGAACTCAATATGGGTCATATTGAATTTATTAATCCAGAGAATGGCCGAACCTTCCAAATACATTTTAACGGGCTTCATACTCTCGCTCATGGGGCCTTTGCCTACGATGGAACTGCCTGGCCAAATCAACGGGCAGATGCAGTACAACTTTATCGTACTATGAAAACCCATTCCCTGCATATTGAAAATGATAGCGATGATGATGGATTAACGGATGTTGAAGAACTTCATTTCGGATTTGATCCCAACGTGATGGATAGTGACGGAGATAATATTTGTGACGGTATGGATCTGGCTCTGCAGATGAATACGATTCTGGAAGGCCTGCCCACGCAGGTTGTTCCTAATGGACCTTATGTCATTCATCGCCCCACTTTTGGTCATTGGAACTGTCTGCTCTGCGGTGAAGCAGTAAATATGGGTTTTATGGAGTTATTTAACTTAACGGTAGCAACCGATCCTTTAAATATCAGCTATTATGCCCATCACTTTTTGAAAAAGGGAAGTTTTGCTTATGAGGGGCGGATTGATTACGGTCAATGGATGGACGGACGGCTTGATCCGATTATGTTTGCGCGTTATCTTGAACTGGTGGTGAACACGGAAATACCTCGCTCCGGACCGGTCGGGGAAACTTTTCTGCTGGAACAAAATTATCCCAATCCATTTAACAGCGAAACCATGATTCGATTGTATCTCCCACGGGATGTCCTTGTCGAAATATCCATTTTTAACCTCCTGGGAGAAAACGTCAGATCCCTATGTGTAAAAAAATTATCACAGGGAAATCACACCTTGCGCTGGGACGGAACTGATGATTCGGGGAATCTATTAGCCAGTGGAATTTATGTCTACCAATTTAACGCGGGTCAAACGACTCTTTCAAAAAAAATGTTTCTCTTGCGTTAAAAATTGACTTTCAAATTTTGCTCTTTAAAAAGTGTCCTCTCTCAGGGCACTTTTTTTATTTTGAATTGGAATAAAGGGGTTGGAAAACTATAATACTCAGAATTTATAAACATCCAGGAGAATTCATGCGATATTTCATGATGATATTTATGGTTTTTTTTGTTTTTGGGATAACTACAATTGGGGCTCAGGAAAATCTTTCCTATATGGCGGTTCTGGAATTAAATCAGGGTACTGATCTCGATTGGTTTGAATCCATTGAGATTCCTATTTATTATCAGTATCAAAACAGCTTAATTGTGGGTTTGTCGTCAACACAGATTACAAATCTAACTGAAATGAAAGTTACGTTTCGAATTATTGATTCGCAGCTCTTTTCTGAAGAGTATTTTATCATTACCAGCTGGAATGAGAATTATATTAATCTAAAGGAGAACTGGGGAAAAATTATATATCAGGATTCCGAGGTCATTATTCTGAAAACAGATTCTTTGCCGGTGGGAGATATCGTTGCAGCCGGATTTGAAATAGCCCGGCTTTCTGCCCATCCACACTACTTAAAAAATGAGAAAGTATACCTGTCTTCTTCGGAAAACGTTCCAGATTTCGAAGATCTAAATGATGTATTACAGGAAATCAATGTGGATAGTGTTCGCTGGTTTATTCAGAGTTTACAGGACTTTGGAACCCGTTTCCTGCTTGCAACCAATCGGGATTCGGTGGCAGAGTGGATTAAAAATCAGTTTTTACGTCTGGGTATTGCTGATGTCCAGATAGATTCCTTCCAGTATTCCGGGACCTGGCAGAAAAATGTGATTGCTACTCTTCCCGGCCTTATCCATCCGGATAAAGTCTACATCGTGGGAGGTCATCATGATTCTTACTCGTCCGGCAGTCCCATGGTCTATGCTCCGGGAGCGGACGATAATGCCAGTGGGACCTCTGCGACTTTAGAAATTGCCCGGGCCATCATGTCCAGCGGTTATCAGCCCGAAGCAACCATCAAGTTTATCACCTTTGCAGCCGAGGAATATGGCCTGCATGGCAGTCACGATTATGCGCAAAAAGCACAGGCGGCTGGAATGGATATTGGCCTGATGATAAATCATGATATGATCAGCTATTCCACCGGTTCTCCTGGAAATTGGCGGGTGAGTTTCAATTATTATACGGGTTATGAGCATTATCTTGCCATTGCCTATCAAATTTTGCAAAGCCATACTACCCTGCTCGGGGCCAATGGCACAGTCAATGCATCATTCTCTGATAGTTATTCCTTCTGGAGTCATGGATTCCCCGCTTTTTATTTTGAAGAATATAATTTCAGTCCGTATTACCATTCACCCAATGATGTCATTTCGAATTATAATATGGATTTTTGTACGGAAGTGATTAAAGCCTCTGCCGCCTTATTAATTATTACATCCGCCACGCCGGCTATGGTAGAGGGTCTGGAAATTTCAGACAATGGCGATGGACAGAGTCTGCTTCTGAATTGGCTGCCTAACAGTGAACCGGATATGGGTCATTATAATATTCATGTGGGTCAGAGCTCCGGTGTTTATGATACCATGTATACCAGTTCTCAAACGTTGTATGACCTCACTGGATTGCAGGAGGGAATCACCTATTTTGTGGGGGTATCCGCAGTAGACACTTTTGGCAATGAAGGCTTTATTGTAGAGAAGACTGGTATTCCCTTTTCGGTGCCTCAGCGACCGGTATCCTTCAGGGATGTGCCCCAAATGGGAGAAATCATGCTGGTCTGGCGAGCTAATCAGGAACGGGATCTATGGGGCTATGATGTTTACCGCTCTCTCACCTCCGGAGGCACAGCGGTAAAATTGAATGGGAGCATCCTCATCGACACAGTCTACTCAGACCAAACACCGCAGAGTGGTCAATACTATTTTTATACCGTCAAAGCGGTAGACAGTATGCAGAATGAAAGTGAAGCCAGTGAGGAGATTCGCTCCCGGGCGGTTTCCCTGGATGGCGGTATCCTGCTGGTGGATGAGACAGCGGATGGCGACGGCTCTCTGTTCAACCCCACCGATACAGAAGTGGATAGTTTTTATGCCGGTCTGTCGGAAGGATTTCAGGTGACTGCCTACGACCTTGAAGCTGAAGCAGGAATAAAACTGGCAGATCTGGGCGCATTCTCTACCGTGATTTGGTACGGGGATGATTTCACGGAGTTTGCCGTAACCGAGCAGATAAAACAGAGTTTGAAAGAATATTTGGATTTCGGGGGAAATCTACTGGTTTCTTCCTATCACCCCTCGACGGCCTTTGCAAGCGTAAGCAGTTATCCGGCCAATTTTAGCAGTGGTGAATTTATTTATGATTATCTGAAAATTTCTCAGACAGAATTCACGGCACCTGCCCGCTTCAAAGGTGCCTTACCCCTAACAGCTGGATATGATTCCGTTTTTGTTGATCCGGATAAAACCAGCGCCACCTTGGCCTATCACTTATTGAAAGTGGAGAGCATTCATGCTGCCGCCGCTGCCAGTAATATTTATGCCTATGACACGGATTATGACGTTTCAACCAGCATGGGT
Source organism: bacterium (assembly GCA_020350205.1). Taxonomy (GTDB): domain Bacteria; phylum Calditrichota; class Calditrichia; order RBG-13-44-9; family RBG-13-44-9; genus RQOF01. Next base: position 112,479 of record CP070707.1, on the reverse strand, counting down.
GCGCTGAAAGCTAAACCGGTTGCCGTTGAATATCTGGGAAATGATTTTAAAACAGTGGTATTAAGTTTCCCGCTGTATTATCAGAATTTTCAGGAGGCGAAAAATCTGGTTCAATACATTTTGACAAATAAGTTTGATGAAATTATGTCCATTACTGACCTTCAAACCGTTAAACCGGAAAGTTTTATACTGGAGCAGAACTTTCCTAATCCTTTCAATCCGGTTACCACTATCGCTTATCAGTTACCGGTGGAAAGTGCAGTCAAATTAACACTGTTTGATTTAAACGGCAGAAAAATAGCAGAACTCGTCAATCAGAGTCAGGCGGCCGGATATTATCGGGTGAAATTTAATGGTAACGGACTGGCAAGTGGGATTTATATCTATCGATTGGAAGCCGGGGACAGGGTGCAATCCCGTAAAATGGTTTTGATGAAATAATCTTAATGGAATTTTTCAAGGGGACTATCAAAGAAATTTAGACAGGGTTTACAGGATAAAAATACGATGGTTTAGGTTTTTTGATTTAAAGCTGGTAAAAAATTTAGAGCATCATGGAAAAATATACCATAGTAACAAGAAAACTATTTAGTATGAGTGGAAAACAGCTGGCGGGTAGAGACTGGATTTCCTATAGATAATCACAAATTCATATTATTTAATAATCTGTAATTCAAGGATACTCTTTAATCCTGTTATCCTGTCAAAAAATTCCTGCATGATTATCTGATTTAGACTCCTATTAAGTATGATGCAACAAAAAAGGCGGCCCTAAAACCGCCCTTTTTAATTTTATTCTTTGCCGAAATCATACAGGGGAAAAGACTGGCAGAGCTCTTTCACCTCCTGTTTAACATACTGGTATACCTCTACATTTTCGAGGTTTTTTAGAATCCGGTCAATCAGCTGGGCTACCTTTTCCATTTCGCCCTCTTTAAATCCCCGGGTGGTGAGTGCGGGTGTGCCTAACCGGATGCCGCTGGTAACGAAGGGGCTGCGCTCATCAAAGGGGACCATGTTTTTGTTGACCGTAATGCCGGACTCATGCAGGGCATTTTCGGCATCCTTGCCGGTAATACCGGTTTTGGTCAGGTCCACCAGCATCACATGATTTTCGGTTCCGCCCGAAACCACTTGATATCCAAATTTTATGAGTTGATCGGCCAGTATCTGAGCATTTTTCACAATTTGCTGGGTGTATGTTTTAAACTCGGGCTGTAATGCTTCTTTAAAGGCGACAGCTTTGGCTGCGATTACATGCATAAGCGGACCACCCTGGATCCCGGGCATGACATTACTATCAATGACTTCAGAAATCATTTTGGTGCGCCCTGATTTTGGTGCAACCAGACCCATATCGTTTTCCTTATCCTTGCCGATCAGAATCATGCCTCCGCGGGGTCCGCGCAGGGTTTTATGAGTTGTGGTAGTAACCACATCACAGTATCGTATTGGGCTGGGATGTATTCCAGTGGCAACCAGACCGGCCGGATGTGCAATATCTGCCAGTAAAATGGCACCAACCTCATCAGCGATTTGGCGAAATTCTTCGAAAGGATAAAAGCGACTGTAGGCACTCGCGCCCACAATAATCAGACGTGGTTTGTGTTCCCGGGCTTTCCGGGAGACGTCATCCATATCGATGTAACCGGTATCTTTCTTGACACCATATGAAACTACCTTGTACATTTTTCCTGAAAAGTTCACCGGACTTCCATGGGAGAGGTGCCCGCCATGTGCCAGATCCATTCCGAGGATGGTGTCTCCAGGCTGGCAAAAGGTAAAATAGATGGCCATATTGGCCTGAGTACCGGAGTGGGGCTGTACATTTGCATATTCAGCGCCAAAAAGTTGTTTCGCCCGGTCGCGTGCCAGATTTTCTGCTTCATCCACCCACTCACAACCGCCATAATAGCGTTTTCCGGGGTAACCTTCAGCATACTTGTTGGTCATCACACAACCGGCAGTCTGTAAGACTGCTTTGCTGACAAAATTCTCTGAGGCAATAAGTTCAAAGGTATAATTTTCGCGGTCGATTTCCCCTTTAATCGCCTTAAAAATTTCAGGGTCCGCTTTTTTTACAAATTCCAACATATATCATCTCCATCATTTTTAAATTTATTTTCAATATAAACTATTCCGATTCAAATAAAATTGCCGCAGACAGGGGAAGCTGTTGCGGCAATTTTATTTTTTAAAACACACAAATTGAAAAATATATCGCGATTCCCCTACTGATTTATCCAGCTATAACATTCATCATTGGTGGTGGTGCGATTTTTGTGCATAAATTTATCTTCCGTTGAGGGAAGTAATAGGGCAGCTTCAAACTGATTAATCCTGCGTTTGGCTTCACCCGAAACATTGGAATCCTTGGTGGCCTTCCTTAATTCATCCACGGCATAACTATATACCAATTTATCATCATATTTCAGGTCATTACCGGTTCTTTTATCCATACAATAGGTTACGGCATTTTCATAAATTTCGGCCATGATCATATGAGGTAAACCGTTACCCTGGTCAACTCGCTGGGCATTATTGACATACTTACGGGCGGTATTAAACTCGTGTAACCTGCCGTAAACCGATGCAGCCAGACAGAGAACATTGACATTACGGGGATCAATCTGTAATATTTCACGATAATGGTTAAGCCCCTTGGAAAGCTGGTTCATACCTTCATAAGAACGACCTAGATATTCCATGGCAACCGTGTGCTTGGGATCTTGTTTCAAAACACTTTCAAAGGGTTGAACAGCATCACCATATAACCCACGTTCAAATGCTGATTTTCCATAACTCATGGCATTATCTATATTTGTGGGATCGTTCTCGTAGGCCTTTTTCCGGGCCTCTAAAGGATCTTCACCAAAATGCTCCATAATTTCTGCCAGGAGACGGGAGGCTTCTACATCCGTAGGATCCAGCTCTACCACCTTGGATTGGGCTTCAATCGCCTTTGGGTCATCAATTTTGTAATACAAATAAGCTAACTTTGACCAGTATGATTTTTCTTCCGGATTGGCATTTACCATCGCCTCATAGTGCGGGATTGCACATTCAGTATTTCCTTTCAGATCGTGCACCAATCCGGCATAGTAATGCAACAGAACCTGGTCCGGATATCTTTCCAGTCCCCGATAGCATACAACCAGTACACTGTCTGGCTGATTGAGATTATAATAACATTGGGTTAGTTTGGTATAGACAATTTTGAATTTATCGGTGGTGTCATTCACCAGTACTTTCCAGTAATAGGGAATAGCTCTTTTATAATTATTATACTTAAATTCTTCCCGGGCAAGACTGTACCAGATACCTACCTGTTGCTGGCCCAGGCTATCAGATTTAAATTGATCGTATATCGTGTTTAGGTTCTCTGGTTGACAGGAAACTTCTTCTTCACCCAACGGCTCTAAATCTTCCAGTTGTGCCAATCCTGGAGATGCAAAGAACAGCAAGGATGATGCAATAATAGACACAAACAATAACCTGGAGATAACACCGATATTCGCTTTCACTTTTCATTTCCTCCTGTTTTCTTGATTTGAGGAATTACTCCATTTTCCTATATTTAACGTACTTTTTGAAACCAAAGTTCACCTGCAGAGATCGAGATAAATGTTTTGAAAAATTTTTCCTCCGCGAGTGTTTTATTTTTATCTCCGCGAATACCTCCAATAAAAGCCAGGTCTAGCCGGGCATGATCCTGGAAAAAAGGTATCCCAAAACCTAGATGTGCAGCATACTCTTTGATCGAATTGCCATTTACTAAATAACCCATATTACTATAAGAAAATCCTAACCTGGTATCAAATTTATTTAAAAATAATTTAGTTTTACCTCTAATATGGCTATGTTCAATACCCATGCCCACTTGATAATATTTGTCTATATTTTCAACATTTTTTTGGTTATTAAGTCCCTTTTCCCAATTTTGAATAGCAAAATCTGCATTTATGGACCATCGTGGATGGAATTGATAACTGCTGCCGATACCGCCAAACAGCGGGAAATCAGTTTTAGTTATTGTTTTCTCCTCCTTTAGTGAAACCTGAGATCTGCGAACCAACGTGTAGCTGATACTTGGTTTCAAATCCAAAAAACCACCCACAAGAAGATTTTTCATTAAATTAAAATGAATTCCTGCTCCAATACCCGGCCCCCGAAATTGATAATTTATCACATAAAAGTTGTCTGTGATGGCCGGATCATTAAAAATGAGATAATAACGATCTTTTATTGCACCAAAAAAGTAATTTAAACCTAATGAGAGGGCAAGGCGTTCATGGGGAGACCAGATCAATCCAATCTGGGCCCGGGAAAGATTGCCTTCATAATATACATTTTCCTCATACGGGCGACTTGTATCCTTGAATTTTAAAATGTAACTAAAATTACTGGAGGAATAGGGGGTAATTGATAATCCGAATACCCAACGTTTCTTCTTTATGGGGATGGCCAGTTTTAGTCCTGCAAAATTCGCAGTAGATGAAGAAAATTTTTGAATTGAGAGATCTGTCGATACATAGGTATAGCGCATCGATATGTTTATCTTCGTGTTGTCAATATAGCGCCAGGCTGCCAGATTGTAAGAATTGAGTTCCGTAGAATCCCGCAATACGAGGCCGGTCCCGCCCAGACCTAAACCGCGGGTAGTGGTCACATATTGCCGCAATCCGATTCCATTCTCAAATCCGGAGAATACCGATTGCGCAACGGAGGGGAGGGCAATGAGAATTGTTAAAAAAAGTGTTAAAATAACCCTTGTCATTCAGCATTCCTGGTTAAATACGCGGCTTAGCGGGAACCCAGTATTCTATTTGTAAGCGTGCCCGTTTCAATAGATCGGGATCTTTATAAGTAAAGAAGCTTAGATAACAAAACTGTTCCTTTTCATGACTCACTCTTGATGATTTGTTTGAAGCGTCATCAATTACACTAATAATATAAGAGGCGGTTTTTTTCCCGGTCGATAATTTCTGTCTAATCATAGTAGAAAGGGTTGTGCGATTGTCATTCGTACCGATTTCAATATAGGAGCTGTCATCACTCCAGTTATTAAGCCTGGCAAATAGTCCGGTAGAGGAGTCAGCTACCAGGGAATCTAAATTTAAAGTGTCCAATTTCAGGACAACGATATTACTGATATCATAAAGCGGGTCAATGAGGCTGTGGTTGAGATCTACCGGGAGCTGCAAATTGGCCGAGAGAATGGTCACTTCGTTGTTGTAGGCAGCTAAGAAACTGCTGAAATCGAAATCCAGCGTGGTATGATATTCGATTAAACTGGAACTATAATTTCGATCGGATTCGCGTGGAAAGCCACCTTTATAGAGGAAAGCATCATAATTTGCCAGAAGTGTATCCCGATATACGGCGGTATCTGAGGGAAGGCTGTATTGAAGAAAAAGGACAGGATCGCCGCCGGAATTAATAGCGGAGAAATATTGTATGAAATTAGCCTGATCAAAGTCGATGATTAGCCCGAAATTCTCATCGGGGGAAGTTGCGGTATCGGCCCATGTTCTTGCCAATTCCAAACCCGCATCGTTTAAGGTGAATGTATAGTTGTTGGTGTCATCTGGACTGATTTGCAATTCTGCCAGCAAGGTGTTTCGATCAATATTTTGAGTGTAGTCGTTCCATACTTCATCTAAATTGGTTTTCCAGGAACCTAGAATGGGGTGTAATCGTGCAGTGATTGGAGAAACATTGCCATTACTTATACTGTTATTACCATCCAGGTAAATCCAGGCACTATCTATCTGCGCTGAATCGGGGATAGTACTGTAATCCGTAAAACGTATAATAGGTCTGCATTCTAAGGTATCAACACTTCCAAATCCTAATCTGAGTGAAAATTGCGTATTAACTCTGGAAGTATGAAAACGGGTAGTGTCAGAAACAACCAGAAGGGTCGTATCTTTGACCACACCCGGTATTTCCTTATCATAGACATTAAGGATTAATTGATGGGGATCTTCACTGCATGAAAAAAATATGAGGAGTGAGATGATCAACAAGAAAAATTTATACACATTAAAACCCGAAAGTTGAATTTATAAAATAGTTAGGAAATATAAATGTTTGAAAAATTCAATACAATATTTTTAATAATTGGAATACCCATTTTTGTTCTGCCAGTTTGGACAGTTTTTTTCCTAATTAGAAATGTAAATTTTGTGAATCAGGTTCCCTTAATTATTTAATTTTTTCATGGATTGTTTTATTCACAGACTGTGTAACTCAGTGGCGATGTATATCTTTATGCATTATTTTACGGGTTTCAAGAAGTCGGTCGTCCGCAGGGAGATCTATCAGATAGGCATTCATAGCAGCATCATTTTCTTTTCTTAGGAGTTCTGCCAGGTAATCAATAATGCTGGAGGGAAAGATTTTCGATCTTTCATAAAGTTGTCTTTTTTCCAGGAGATTATCTGCTGAGCTTACACAACTTCCTGGAAGGGCCGGCAATTTCCTGAGTAATTTTTCATCCTTAAAAATATTTCCTTTGGTATAGAGTTTTTTTGCTAAATCAAAAGCTTCCGGGTGAGTAAGACCCCATTCGGCAGCTAAGCTCATCCCGGCCAGCAGTAAATGAACAAATGCACTGCCATCCGGACTGCGGAGTTCAATAGTTTGCCGGCCTTCAGGATCTTTGAAATTTGTTTTTTCCTGTTTGTTCAATTTCCGGGCCAGATTGGAGATTTTTGACCACCCTAGGGGAACGCGGATCATGGCGCTTCTGTTTAAATCGCTCCAGCAGATCCGGGTGGGGGCTTCCTGATTGGGTACGAGTCTGAGATAGGCAGAAGAAGTCGTATTTCCAAATGAAGTCAGTGAGTCTGCATAATGGCATAATCCTCCAATGAGCAGTTTTGCATCCCTGGAAAGAAATCCCTGTTTATCGATCATAATATTTTTACCATTTTTAACGAGTTCCAGGTGTATATGCAAGCCATTACCTGCAATTCCTTCTTCCAGTTTTGGTGTAAAGGTGGCGACACATCCATGACGATAGGCCACGTTGCGGATGATCCATCGCCCCAGTACCAGAAAATCCGCTGCATCTTCAATGGGCGTGGGAAGAAATTCAATCTCAAGTTGTTCCGCTCTCTTACCTTTTAATTCATCGAGGTCACTTCTTACACTCTGGACAAATCCTACTTCACTGTGGGCATATTTTACTGACCCGGTTAATTGGGTAATGTACTTCACCATTTCATTCAAAATCTCCCCGCTTTTAATAAAAGGGGCCGAGGAATGATAGCCACGTTGTTTTTGTGCTGGAAAAATGTTTATTTGAGGGTCGCTCAGAAGAAAAAATTCCAGTTCCCCCATGGCATATAAATCTAGGGATGTATTTTTTTTAAAAAGCTCATTGGCACGATGGAGAATATTATCAGGTGCAAAAGGAGCTCTATTACCGTCAGCATCCATATACCGACAAATAAAGTCCAGGCTACCGGAGTCAAACGGATTGAGAAAGGCTGTTTTATACATGGGAATAACATATAGGTCTGACAAGGTTGTATCAACCATACCTTTGAAGAGGGATGAACCGTCCACCCGTTCACCATCCGCCAAAATTCTTTCTGCTTGTAGGCGGTTACTAATGGGAATTTTCAGTTCTTTCAATTTGCCATCGAGCCCTATATAGTGCAGGGTAATCCTTTCGAGCTGTTTTTGCAGTATGACCCGAATAAAATCCTCTCGCATAAATTCAGGTGGATCTTTCTCGAGAATCTGGCATAGCGGATTGGTTAATGAGTAATTAGTCTCCATTTAATTCTCCTCTTTGGACAAAGGTGTGCAAAATATTGTGAAACAAATTATTTGTCGCAAGAAATTTTATAAAATTTAAAAATTATCATTCGATTTTAACCGACATTCTATAAATATAAAAACCGATTTTTATTTAATTCTAAAGCGGATGCCTGTTGATTTTTACTCATTATGATACTATATTAATTTATTACACCGCTTAATCGCCGGTAATTCCTTCATTCTGTGTATGAAGGGAAAATTTGATATGATTGAAGAAACCAAATTTACCACAGCTGATTTTAATCAAGCACTGCTTGAATTAGAAGATCATTACATTAATGAACTGGAAAATCTGCTGATTTCTAAGTTAATGGAGCAAAAATCTGTCCAACTTGAAGGTCTGGCTGATGAAGTACTTGAATTTGCAGGGAGGACAAATTATAAAATCAGGTTGCGCAGACCGAATAAAAATGTGTGGTCGATTCCATTTCGGGATTTTCGGGAGTCTATCAGAAAAGTATTGCGATTTGGAACATCGGGCCTGTTAAAAGATAATGAGAGCGAAACGATCCCGAAAAAAGTCAGAATTGATTATCCTATCGCTTTATTATTGAATGTTCTCCCGGAAAAAGAGTACAAAATGAGAAGTTTTGTGGGAAATCCTGTTATTCATCCTACCCTGGGAGATGGAAAGGTGATTCGCATTTCAGATTCAGGGAATGTCGAAGTTCAGTTTAAGGATCGCACCGTCCGTCTGAAACCCAACTTTATAAAACTTAAAACGAACTGAAAATCTCCTGCCCGTTATTCTATCAGCAAGACCCGCGCTGGAGCACCATCTCCACCACGAATCTTTAGAGGCAGGCATATGAGCTGGTAGCTTCCAGCTACCACTTTTCGCAAATCGAGCAATTCTAATCCGACAATATTTTTCTGGTAGAGGATCCGATGGACCGGAAGTTCCGGAGCATCATATAGATCCAGGGAAAAATAGTCGATTCCTACCATTTTTATGTTGAGCGAAACCAGAATTTGAGCAGCGTCCGGAGTAAGGGCGGTAAAATCTCTGCGAAAGGAATGAGAGTCATTCCAGAAGTTTGAGTTACGTGTTTTAAATAATATCCGGCTGTTTGGTCTTATGGCCTGTTTTTCCAGCTGAGCGGCGGTTATCCTTTTGACCCGCGGGATTTCTAAAACCTGCACTTCGCCCATGAGAACATCCAGGGGAATCTGGTCCACTGTCCACTTTTTCTCAAAGAGATGGTAGGGTGCATCAATATGAGTGCCCCAATGCAGAGAGGACCGAATATTACTGCTTGTAAAGCTTTGTCCTTTCTTTACAGAAGAAATTTTCTCAATTATCCCGGGTGCATCTCCCGGCCAGACCGGGAATCCTGAATGTAAATTCATGGTAAGATCAAAGATTTGCGAACCCGGCACTGGACTCATGCCTGTTTGTCTTTCATCAGGAGAAATATTCATTTCGCTTGAAATACAAGCTTTTTAAGCAAATCGTACTCTTTTTCGAAATTAGGAGTAAAAATATCTTTACCTATATTATTTTCTATCTCTGTGGTGGTCCAGAATTTTGCCTCGCTGATTTCGCCGGGATTGGGGTAAAATGGACCCTCATCCTCTAATAAAAATCCATGGACCAATTCACTCTCGAGGTTATTTTTCATAACATACCTGAACAGGGGCTGAAATTCTCCCATGGATAAGCCTAATTCTTCCTCAGCTTCGCGTCTAAGGGCGTGATCTATGGTCTCGCCACTCAGGACATGTCCGCCAATTGCGGTGTCCCATCTATCAGGTTGAATCTCCTTGTTGGTATTCCGCTTTTGAAGGTATATTTTACCGGATGCGTTAATTATATGAACATGAATGACCGGATGCAATAAGTCCGGATTGCCATGAACGGCACTTCGCGGCGCTTTTCCGATTATTTTTCCCTGGGGCGTGGTAATATCAAACCACTCCTCTTCGGCATATGACTTCTGCAGTTTGCGGCGTTGCCGCAATGAACGCAGAAATTCAAATCCCATCATCAATCCAATAATAATATAAAACAAGCCCCCACTGATAAATGCCCAGGCTTCATTGCTGAGAAAAAAGGCGGCATAGAAGACTAATAGAGTATGAAGGGAGAAAACATAAAACATGCTCCGCATCATTTTTTGCATCATTTTTATTTGCTGCGAAGATAATTCGATCCCTTTTAGGTACCGATTGGAGAGCTTGAGCATGATCGGATTATCAGAAAATGCGGTCATTCCGAGAAGTGCAACAAGTATTAACCCAATCAACCCTGGTTTTACTTTGAAGAATATATCGTTTTGTAGAACTAAAGAAACCATCCCCAAACTGAGAATTAAGCCGGTATCGAATAATATAAATCGGTCGATAACTTTGCTTTTTAAATAGGTTATACCCGTTTCGAGAATTCCAAATGTGATAGCCGTAATGAGTCCTACAGTCAGTCCAAAAAACTCATCTGCGATGATAAAGACAAGTAATGGAAGGAATCCGATGGTAAAATTTTTGAGAATTGTCTTACGATCGAGCATTAAGATCTAAAGGGCGAATATAATATCGAATAATTTTTACTGAGCTGTATAGTTCACTAATAAAAAAGGGGCGAAAATCGCCCCTCTGTTAAGACATCCGAGATTTGGCACGGTGCATTATCTTTTGTATATCTAACCTCTCATCCTTGGTAATCTGTAAAGCTTCCTTAAGAAAAGAATCATCCATTGTGCGGTAATAATCCTCTAAATAAATCAGAACAAGTTCTTCGGATTCTTCTTTAGTCCATTCGTCTAGTAGCAATAGTCGTCCACCTGCACCATTCCTTGTATCTTCCATATAATTATAGCCTTTCATTTTTCATTTAATACAGCCTTTTTAGTGCAGCTAAAAGCTCTCTGAAATCTCCCACAACCACATCGGCTTCTTTCAGGTGATGTGAGTTGAGGGTGGTGGTTAAACCAATGACTCTCATACCTGCGGATTTTCCGCTTTGAATGCCGAGCGGAGCATTTTCGATGACGATACATTCCTTGGGATCAGTATCTAAAAGGGATGCTGCCAGTAGATAGGGCTGTGGACTCGGCTTGGTTTCACTGACATCATCACTGGTTACAATTGCTCCGAAAAAACTGTCGAGTCCAAAATTTTGAATTGTTTCATTTACACGATCGCGGGTCCCCCCGGTTACCACTCCCATCCTTAGATTTTTCTCAGTGGCCCAGTTTAAAACCTCTAACAGATTTGGATAAAATCTGATTTTTTTTATCTTATTATAATAATCCTGTTTATCTTTTATCAATTCGGAAGAGCTTTCGATGGGAAGATTATACTTCCGTGTCAGTTCATGCGCGACTGCTTTGACTCCTTGACCTTCCATGACATAGAGTTCTTCAGGATTCATTTCGATCCCAAACTTTTCTAGGGCTTTCCGCCAGCCCTGAAAGTGGTCCTCCATGCTTTGTACCAGGACACCATCAAAATCAAATAAAATTGCTTTCATAAATTTTTTGATAATATCAATATGTTGAATATTTAAAGATAATAAGCTTTACGAGTTCCGCACATCATTTTTTTTAATTAATTTGTCAATGCTCGATATTTTAGATTGATAAACTTCTTTTGAATAAAAAATTTGGCCACTATATTAAGCATAAATCAGATTTAAAAGCAAGTGTGAGTTTAATGGGTGAGAAAAATAAATCTAATGCCGGGGTAACGACTGCCCGTATTAAATTTTGTGACCTGCGATGTGAATATGCCAGGTTTCCGGAAGATGCGGATATCGATGGATCCCGCTCATGCCAGACCTACCTTGCTATATGGTGCACTCAGCTAAAATCTTATACCACGAAAAATGCACCTTGTGCGGTGTTGTTCGGTCAGAGAAGACCGAAAAGTTCATGGTAGTTTTACCAGTCTAAGAATCCACATAACGACTGTATAGATCCTCCAATATACTTTTTGATTTCAATCGCTCAATGAGTATTTTATTGGTCTGGCAATATGCCAGGAATGCCTGAAAATGATGGGGTTTTGCGGCGATTTCCAACCGCATTTTGTTTTTAAAGTTGACTTTATTCCTCAATTCTATATGTGGAAATTTTAGAATTAATTCCTGAACGCCGGGATCAGTATCTAAGGTGAAAATTTCTCCCTGGAAATCGTCCAATTTTATATCCTTAACCAATTTTCCTTGATGAAAGAATATAATCCTGCTGCAAATGTCCTCTAGCTCGGAAAGCAGATGAGATGCATATATAATGGTATAATTATCTAATCCGGAAAGAAGCGAGCGAAAATCTTTCTGGCTTTTTGGATCTAAACCGGACATGGGTTCATCAAGAAGTAAAATCCGGGGCTCATGAATCAGGGCACTGGCAAGAAATAACCTTTGACGCATCCCCTTACTGAAAGATGAGATGAGATCAGAATGATGGGTTTCCAAACCTGTCCATTTATATAATTCTGATTTTCTCTCGGATAACTTGGTTTTACACATTCCTGACATTTTGCCTGAAAATTCCAGAATTTCCTCAGGGGTAAAATTTTCTAATCCTTCCTGATACTCCGAAACATATCCGATATATTTTTTGGAATTCTCTAAATCGCTATCACCTCTAATTCTAATATATCCGCTCGTACATCGGATTAAATTGAGTAACAGGCGAAAGAGAGTGGTTTTCCCGGAACCGTTGGCTCCGATCAACCCGACTTTCTCATTTTCTGTAATCTGAATGGAAATATTTTCCAAAGCGAAAGTTGATTGCCCACGATATCGTTTTGAAACTTGCACTATTTCTATAGGTGGGGGAATATTTTGCATAATAGGAAATTTATGATAGTTGTTGCTAGTGAATATTTTTTATTGCTTCTCAAAATTAGATGTCTATATTAATTTTACAAAGAAAAATTTTTGTTAATCAATCCATAAGGAGGATTTAATTGATGATTGATGATGTTACAATTCCGGAAAAGGTGGGAGATGTATTGAAAATTGCTCTGGAAATGGAGGATGAAGGATATCGGACGTACACCGCCGGGGCTCAAACGATTAAAAACTCTCTCGGAAAACGCATGTTAGAGCGACTTGCACAGGATGAAATCACTCATATGAAACGAATTAAAGAAGTGTATGAAGCACTTGAAGGTAAAAGAGACTGGGCAAGTGTGGAGGTTCAGGCTAAAAAAGAATCGGTGACTTTTCAAAATATTTTTACGCGATTAAAAACTGAATTGGCGCAATCGGTTCAGGAACTGGGAAGCCATGGGGTTGACGATGAAGAGGTAATTGAGACCGCTATAAATTTGGAAAACCATGCGCGTTTTTATTACACAGAGGCCGCCAAGAAAGCAACTGATAAAAAAGTAAAAAAATTCCTGGAGACACTGGCTCAGGAAGAAGAGGGCCATTATCAGGCTTTAAGAAATATGAATAGTTTTATGGCCGATCCAGCAAACTGGTTTGCAACTCAAGGTAAGTTTTAATATCTAGCATAATGATCAACCATGACTCAAATGATGCTGGAACAGCATATTCGGTCTGAATTGAACAGTAAGTGATTGAGTGAATTTATAGAACACATTGATTTCTTGTCCCAGATACATTAATACAATTTCTGACTTCAAATTTCTCATTTGCGTCTTAAAAATATTGCCCGCATGGTAACCTAGAGGGGAATATTTCCATGTTTTTTTGGAGGCAGCGAATCCCTCTTGTTACTCAGCATATTTAACGCCCTTATAATTCGAGGCCGGGTGTCCTGAGGTTCAATCACATCGTCTACATACCCCCGTTTTGCTGCCACGTAGGGATTGGCGAACTTTTCTTTATATTCTTCCTCCAGTTCCCGAGCAACTTTTTTAGGATTGTCTGCATCGGAGATCTGCTTGGCAAAAATAATTTCCACAGCACCACTGGGTCCCATGACGGCAATCTCTGCTGTCGGCCATGCATAGTTGATATCTCCGCGTACATGTTTTGAGCTCATGACACAGTATGCACCCCCGTAGGCTTTGCGGGTAATGATTGTGATCTTGGGGACTGTTGCCTCGGCGTATGCATAGAGTAACTTCGCACCGTTCCGGATAATTCCGGCATGTTCCTGGGCTGTTCCCGGCCAGAATCCCGGAACATCTTCAAAAGTGATGATGGGAATATTAAAAGCATCACAAAATCTGATGAAGCGCGCCCCTTTTATGGAAGCGTTTATGTCAAGACCTCCAGCTAAAAAATTCGGTTGATTGGCAACCAGTCCCACTGAGTGGCCATTCATGCGGCCAAATCCGACTATAATATTTGGTGCCCAGTATTGATGTACCTCTAGAAATTCGCGATTGTCCAAAACTCTAAGAATGATTTCCTTCATATCATAGGGACGGTTGGGATCATCTGGAACGATAAGATTGAGTTCCTGATCTTCCCGATCAACCGGATCATCATTCTCTTCGACAGGTGCCATTTCGGTATTATTTTGTGGTAGGTAACTAAATATTTTCCGCAAGAGAAGCAGAGCCTGTTCATCATTTTCTGCCATAAAATGAGCCACCCCACTTTTTTTGTTGTGAACCATTGCCCCACCCAATTCCTCATTGGAGACATTTTCCTTTGTTACAGCTTTAACTACTTTAGTACCGGTAAGGAACATGTAACTTGTGTCTTTCACCATGACTGTGAAATCGGTGAGTGCTGGAGAATAGACAGCACCCCCGGCACAGGGTCCAAAAATACCGGATAATTGCGGGACAACACCAGAGTATAATACATTGAGGAGAAATATATCTGCATAGCCTGCCAGACTTTCAATTCCTTCCTGTATTCTTGCTCCACCTGAATCATTGAGCCCGATGAGAGGGGCGCCATTTTTGGCTGCCATCTCCATGATTTTACAGATTTTTTCTGCAAAGGTTTTTGATAATGAACCCCCAAAAACTGTAAAATCCTGAGCAAAAACGTAAACTAATCTGCCGTCAATTTTACCATATCCGGTAACAACTCCATCACCCGGGATTTTATTATTCTCCATGCCAAAATCGGTACATTGGTGTTCTTTAAACATATCGAATTCCTCGAAACTTCCCTCGTCTAACAATACTTGCAGGCGCTCTCTGGCTGTCAACCTTCCTTGGTTATGCATTTTATCAATTCTTTTTTGCCCCCCACCGAGTCTTGCTTTCTCTCGCATCTCCTGTAATTCTTTCAGCCGGTTTTCACTGTTCATGGGTTCTCCTTGTAACAATCAATTTAGATTATATTTCACAATCCAGTTGAATATAAGCTTTGGAAGATAGTGATAAAATGAGTTTCATATAAAAATTCATTGACTAATTTCTGCCGCCTGAATTTAAACAATTCCAACATACATTAAATTTTAACAGATGCGCCATGACCCAAATTTTTAAAGAATTTTCAATTATTAATTCAGTTGACTAAATTTGTGAAAAAAAGTATATTTTTCTTGATGGACTGAATTGATTGAGGAGGATTAATGAATTGGTTTAATAAACTTATTGCTCTCACATTACCCTTCGTACCAAAACCTATCGTGGGATTTTTCTCACGTCATTATATTGCAGGAGATACTCTGGATGATGCCGTTACACTCGTGCGGGAATTGAATGAGCAAAAGATGATGGCCACTATTGATGTGCTTGGCGAAGAAGTAAAAGAAAAAGAGCAGTCACGGAAGGCAGTTGAATTATATATAAATGTTCTTGAAGCGATCCATAACGAAAATTTGGATGCCAATATTTCGGTAAAGCCAACCCATATGGGATTGAAAATTGATAAAGAATTTTGTTTCCAGAATATAAAGGAATTGGTTTCTGGAGCTGCAAAGGTAAATAATTTTGTCCGAATCGATATGGAGGATGCCTCAACTACTGATGATACCATTGACATATATCTCCGTTTAAAAAAGGATTTTTCCAATGTAGGTACGGTTCTACAGTCATATCTTCGTAGAACCATTGACGACATCAATCACGTAATAAAGCATCAGTCAAATTTGAGGTATTGCAAGGGTATCTATAATGAAAAACGTGAAATCGCATATAAGGATAAGAGTATAATAAATGATAATTTTAAATATGGTTTGGAAAAGTTACTTCGCAATGGTTGTTATGTCGGAATTGCAACCCATGATGAAAAGCTGGTATGGCATGCCCTGAAACTTATAGATCAGTTACAACTTAAACCTGAGCAATATGAATTTCAGATGTTGTTGGGTGTAGATCATGAACTCAGAAGAATTCTGGTAGGCGGCGGTCATCGTTTACGAGTTTATGTTCCATTTGGAACAGAGTGGTTTGGTTATTCCACCCGGCGACTCAAAGAAAATCCGGCTATTGCCGGACATATACTTAGAGATTTAATTAATCGAATTTTTGGGATAAAACAGTAGTGGGCTTTCTCAGTTGAAAATTAATGCTCTCTAATTGGGATAATCAAAAATCTGGTATAACTGAAAAAGGCGCCTGAAAAGGCGCCTTTATTTGTAACTATTCCCCATGTATCTTTTTCTTTTTTTCCATTAGTTGGTCTTTTGTCTCCTGATGATTCGGATCGAGAACACAGGCATCGGTCGGGCATACAGCCACACACTGCGGTTCATCAAAAAAACCGACACACTCAGTGCAGAGATCAGGATTAATTGTGTACAAGGGATCACCTTCAGAAATCGCATCGTTGGGGCATTCGGGGCGACAAGCATCACAGGCGATACATTCTTCATTGATCAAATAAGCCATTTTATTCCTCCATTGCTTGAATTTGAACAAAAACTAATAAACTTCCCAAATAAATCAAATAAAAAATTTTTTTCTTAATTTCAAAAAAAACAAAATATATCAGTAATTCTGGATTGTTTTGCTGTTTTTGAAAATATAAAATTAGTTATGATGGGATTCTCTTCACAAAATAAATTTTCTGTTCGTTCTCACATCATGGCCAGGGCCTTGATAAACAGGATCACCCAACTTAAAAACAACTTGATTTAGTTTGCTGTCGCCTCTAAATTTAAAGTCTGCAGGGCCCATAGCTCAGTTGGTTAGAGCAGTCGACTCATAATCGACTGGTCCCAGGTTCGAGTCCTGGTGGGCCCACAACAAATAGGAGGTTAAATTGACGGTCTTGCTTGTAATGGCGACGCCGGTTAAAATGGATTGTCGACCTGGTTTTAAGAAAAATTAAAATGCACTCAAATTAACGTTGAGTGCATTTTTTTTAACAATATCTTTGACGGAGGAAAAATTGAAACAGATTGTCAAGCAGCTAATCGATTTGCAGAGAATTGATAGCAAGTTTGATGCGCTCCAATTACAAAAAGGCGATCTTCCCTTTATGATTGATGAGGCCGAGACTGATTTGGAGCATAAAGTGTCCACAAAAAAGGAACTTGAGGATAATATACAAAAAGGTGAAGCTGACCGGAGAATGTTTCAGATGGAAATTGAGGCAGGTAATGAAAAACTAAAAAAGTATGAAGAACAGTTGTATAAGGTCCAGACTAATAAAGAATACGATGCGATTTCCTTGGAAATCGATACTAAGAAAATGGAAATAAAAGAGTTGGAAAATAAAATCTTGCAGTCTTTGGAAGATGAGGAGGAACTAAAAAAAAATATTGAGGAACTGGAAAGTGATATAAAAAAGCTCGAGGAGCAGTTGACGGATTATCGGAAGGAATTGGCGGAAATTGTTCAGCATACCGAAGCGGAAGAAGCGCGATTGAAAAAAGAACGTCAGGACATTTTAACTGAAATCGATCGTCGGTACCAGAGTCAATATGATCGTATTAGGAAAGCGAAGAGTGGTTTAGCTGTTGTTCCCATCAAGAAGAATTCCTGTGGAGGATGTTATTCTGCAGTCCCCCCCCAAAAAATTGTCGAAATACGGGAGATGAATCGTTTATATACCTGTGAGTATTGTGGAAGAATATTGATCTGGTTGGACGACAATTCGTGAAACTTTATCAAAAATATTAAGTAACAAGAGCGGAAACGGATTAGACAGCCGCCTGCCGGTAGCGGTGGGAGGAAAGTCCGAACTCCAAAGGGAAAGGTACCCGGAGTTAATCCGGGGTATACAGAATGAAAATTCTGTATAACGGAAAGTGTCACAGAAACTATACCGCCCCGTACTTTAAAAATATTGAGTGAATTCTTGATTTTTTTAAGTGTGGGGTAAGGGTGAAATGGCGGGGTAAGAGCCCACCAGTCAGATCCCTCCGGGGATGATCCGATGTGAGGATTGCGGAAACGCCTGTGCTGGATAAACCCTACCTGGAGCAAGGCCAAATAAGGGAGAATTCTCTTGCGAGAGCGAGTTACCCAGCTTGTATCCTTTACAGGATAAACTCCCGGGTAGGCCGCATAAGATAAATGGCTGTCGCTCTCCAAAGCGGGAGTTACAGAATTCGGCTTATAAATCCGTTTCCCTATTTTTACATCATATCTCTATCCAATTAGCGTCTAACTTTCATAGTAATTATTTATTCAAACCTATACATGTGGGTAATTGCCTATGAAGAAAAAACCTCAAGTGGAAATTGTGGGTTGGGAAGCAAAAAATTATGATAGATTCTTGAATTTTATAAGTATTGGTAAATATGAATCCTTTATCCGACAAGTAATTCTGGACCTGAAAATCCGGGAAAACGAAATTATTATGGACCTGGGTGCGGGGACAGGAAAAAATGCCGAAATTATGTT
>CP070707.1:65208-93869 GCA_020350205.1 bacterium | reverse complement strand
AATACTACGGGTAGTATCAGCTATTTTTTCGGTCTGTTTAATGATCATATCCAAATCCGAGAGACATGAATTATTGGGGTCCTGTTCTGCAATCGATTCTTTGAGATATTCAGCACGGGTCAGAATGATACCGGCGGGATTATTCACTTCATGAGCAATCACTGCGGCGACTTCACCCAAGGTGACCAGCCGGTCTGCTCGTTGCAATCTTTCCTGCAAGAGATTGTCCTCTCGTGAGCGGGCATTTTTCAGATTATCTATCATTTCGTTGAATTTTCCAGCCAGAATGGCCAGTTCATGTTTACCGGGCATGTTAATTTTAGAGCTGAAATTTCCCGCTGATAGTTTTTCAAAACCACGCATAATTAACTTTAACCGGGATTCCACCTGTGACTGGTAAAGAAGATTCAAGAGTAACCAGAGAATTACAATAATGATCAACCCTCCAAAGATCGCCAAATTTTTTGAGGTATCATATATTTGTTCGGAGGAGGTAAATCCAGCATGTACTTCCAGTATGGCAATGAGAGAGCCGGGATTGGTGTGACAAGAGGCGCATTCTTCTGAAACATATATGGGGTGATGATGAGAATATAAATTATCGAGTTTGACAAAGGTCTCAACCTCTCCTGAACCCCTGGAAAAAAACAAGGTATTATTGACTAAATTCCTGATATCCTTACGGATTTCTTCCTCTTTAGATGAATATAAAACGAGGCCGTTGGGTCGATAAATTCTAACCAATTCAATGCTGGGGTCCTTGGAAAGTAATTGCAGGTTTTGCTGAATTTCCAGTGAATCATTATTCATCATCCCATCATATACAAATTGATAAACGACCTGACTGGCCATTTCGATCAGATTTATCGAGAATTCTTCATAATTTTTATCCAGCTGGTAAACGAAAAATCCCACCGGCAGACCAACAACTATGAGAAGCATCAGTGAGATTAAAACCATCAGACGAAATTTTAGGGAGCTGAATCGCTCCTGAAAGAAACGAATCATATCACTAATTCTCCTGCAGCTAAAGCATCCTTCATACTTTTGATAAAGTACACGAATGTTTTCAACGCGGCAAAATAGATAAAAAAAATTTAGAGCTCAACTTAAATATGTTTTACTTGGATTACAAAGTTCAATGGAAATATTAACTATTTCTGATTAAACCTGAAAGGTGAGTACTTAAAAATTAGGAATTTCAATCTGGAAGGTTGAGCGGATGATTTCCAGGGTTCTCTCCCGGGAAACCGGTTTGATTTGATAAGATAAAACACCAAATGTCAACGCCTCCGAGCAAATAGGCATATTTTCTGAGGATAAAAAAAGCACAATCTTGGTTTTGGTATGAAGGGAACGTAAAATTTGAATCATCTCAAAAGTCTCGCCTCGTAAAACATCCAGATCCAGAATCACCAATTGCGCAAAATTGGTCAGGAAAAAATTGATAAGTTCAAGACTGTGACTAAAAGTATTAATTTCTATATGATCTAAGCTTTGAATGGCCTCTGAGATATCAGAAAAATAGTCATTATCCTCAGAAAGTACCAATATTCGATTCATGAAACTCCACCCCGTCTTAACAATATTCCTTTTACAAATATGATGCCAGCCAGAGTGATGAGAATTAAATAACTGTTTCTATTGTTGTTAGAGGGTGGGGTAGTAACCAGGGGAATAATTAGACTGGGACAATAATGTCCCGAATAAATTGAAGGGCAGCGGAAACCCTTATAAAATAACAATTACAGTAGTATGTGACAAAATTAAGACAGGTGTGACATAAGTGTCCCGAAGGAGGCGTGGCAGGTCTCCCCTAAACGTGACAGTTATAATTCCGGCAATTTATTTTTCTTCTTTATCCATACTCCTGATTCTAAAGAAAAGTGCGATCACCAGAACCGTAATAAAAAGAGTAGCAATACCGAATCCGCGCCTGCGGAAATAATAATCCTCGATTTCAAGGCTCGCAATCTCGAGTGCCTGCCTGCTTTTTTCAATCCCTTCCTGTGATTTCTCCTCCACTTTACTGGGTGTAAAAGTGTGGGTTAAGGTCCTTGTATGGATTAAAACCTGGTGAGCTTCTTTTAGTAAAAATAAAACTTCTACGTCATCCATACCTTTCTTTTGGACTTCCCTGAGTTGTGCTTCGGCACTGTCGTAAGCTGATACAAAATTTGATAAGGAAGTATGAATTTTTTGAGCGGCTATATATCCGGCATCTGCCTCAGTGTGGCATTCGTTACATACTGACTTTTCACTGACTCCGAACATTTCGTCGCTTGTTTTACTTACCTCATGATAGCCATGGCACTGTTCGCAGGCATGTATTTCAAGGTCTACATAGGGTTCTGACATCGGGCTTTCTTTAAAGTAATCAAGGTTGTTTACGTGGCATCCACCACAGACATGGGAAACCGATTCTATCCCTGGAGGGGTAGCGCCATGATTTCCGTGGCAATCGTTGCAAGCTGGTGCACCAATATCTTTATTCTCGAGCAGATTGATACCATGAACACTCCTGGCATATTTCTCAAACTGATTTGTGGGGATTTTGTATCCCTTCATGTGCTCACTGTCTCCATGACATTTATCACACATTGAGGGAATATTCAAAGGATAAACCGTCGATCGGCCATCCTTACCGGAGGGAATTGCATGAGCGGTGTGACAACTGACACACTCAGCTACTTTGGTATCCCCGCTTTTTAATTTTTTCCCATGGATACTGGTATAATATTGCTGAACCTGGTCAGTTGCAATGCGAGGACGATAGGTTCTCATAAAATCAATGTTGGAATGACATTTTCCACAGAATTGGGGAATATCTTTCAATGCAGGTTTACCAATAAATCCCTTTTTGGGATCCATGGATTCTTCGGGATCATCGCTGCTGGGATCACCACCATGGCAACCCGCACAGGAGAGGCCCCGCTGCAGATGGATGTCGTATTTTTGGAAATCTGCCGGAAGAATCTCCATTTCCAAATGACAACTGACACAATTATCCTCTGCAACAAGCTGATCGGTGATCTCGGCCTGAACGATAGTCGTGCCGGGGTAGAGCAGCATACCTGCCAATATCATTGAAACGATGAGTGATATTTTCATATTCGTCAATCCTTTACGATGTATATCCGATAATGGTCATGATGATGATATAAATGATTGATATGATTCCGACAATGTTCATCGGATTCGACAATCCTTTTCTTTTTGATTTAAGCTCCCAGAAAGGAACCAGCGCCCAGGCCAGACCGGCTATCATGAAAAACAAAATACCCAGAACTTCGCCTTCAAAAATCAGTACATGAGCGGGTATCATTTTCAAAGTCTGAAACATGAAGATGAAGTACCATTCTGGTAAAATTCCCGCTGGGGCGGGCGAGAAAGGATCGGCTTTAAAACCAAGATCCCAGGGATAGAATACAGCCAGGAAAAGCAGTACGTTTAAAACAATCATCCAAAGCAGGGCATCACGAAGGAAAAAATCCGGGAAGAATGGCATGGTTTTCTTAGTCTTTGATAATCCTTCGGGTTCACTCATACCCTGCTTTTGTACAAAGAGTACATGCACAAATAATATCACAGTAAAAATTGCGGGCAACATGGCCACATGAAAGGCATAAAAACGGGTTAAAGTTGCACCCGTCACGTCTTCTCCACCTCGTAAAACAGCCATAATGGGTTTTCCGATTACGGGTATAACCCCGACGATGTCCGTTCCAACCTTAGTAGCAAAAAAAGCCAGCTCATTCCAGGGCAATAAATAACCGCTGAATCCGAAACCCAAAGATAAAGCTAACAGAGCAAAACCGGTAAGCCAGGTCAATTCCCGGGGCTTTATGTAGGAACGGGTGAAAAATGTACTGAACATGTGTACAAAGACAAAAAATACCATCAGATTGGCCGACCAGCTGTGAATGGAGCGAATCAGCCAGCCAAAATTGACTTCCGTGAGAATGAATCGCATACTCTCATAGGCCGAATCGGCTCCCGGACGATAATAGAACAACAGCAAAATTCCAGTCACCACCTGAGTGATGAAGAGAAAGAGGGTAACCCCCCCCATGTAATACCAGACGGTGTGATGGTGGACAGGTACATTTTTTTCTGACATGAATTTTAGAATGGGCGACAAATCATAGCGTTCATCAACCCAGGTATAAATTTTTTCTCCGATCTTTTTCATATATTTATCCCGTCGGATTTATAATTATGATTTCGTCATTGATAATATTGACGGTGAATTCCTGCAGAGGCCTGGGGGGAGGTCCGGACACGTTGCTTCCGCTCATATCAAATGTTCCATTGTGACAGGCACACCAGATTTGTTTGGTATCCGGTCGATATTGCACGATGCAGTCCAGATGGGTGCAAGTGCCATCAAAAGCGTGAAACTCTCCGTTATCATCTTTGATCAATAAGACCGGTTTCCGACCAAACTGAATAATCTTCCCGGTATTGGTGGGAAAATCCGCGGCCATTCCGCCACTGACCGAGCTCACATTCGCCTCTGGAATTTTTGGGGGGATTAAATAAGAAATAATGGGATAAACTACGCTGGATATCCATCCCAGGAGTCCTCCTCCGATGAGAAAATTAAGAAATTTTCGACGATTTGTTTTCATGAAGATGTCCTAAATTATTTAAATATTAATAGTATTCATTCAACTGTGCCAATTTAATAAACAAGAAGATAACTACCACGGGTATATAATGAAAATTTATTTTAACTGATGATATCTGGCTTTATAACCGCACTCTAAGTATAAATAATTTATGAATCTGAAACCCTAATTAAAAATATTTTCACATCACCTCCCCAATTTTGTTTCAGTTTAATTTTTTCATTAACATAATTTATGAGACATCGGCTACTCCTTTTTGCCTCCGTCATCTCTTTTTGCTTTTATTCGGGTGTATATAATGGAAGTAACGAGTAGTACCGTGCCAATAATAATTAACGAGACAATCCGGTAAACCGGTTCAAGTTGAGCAATACCAATAATCAGAACATAGGTGACGGTCAGTAGAAGGGTTGATAATGC
The DNA here is from genome assembly GCA_020350205.1 of bacterium. Lineage (GTDB taxonomy): Bacteria > Calditrichota > Calditrichia > RBG-13-44-9 > RBG-13-44-9 > RQOF01. The sequence continues at coordinate 88,818 of CP070707.1, read as the reverse complement.
TAACCAGCGATATTTTTTATTATGAAGAATAGTGCTCAGGAGGTAATAGACAATGGCAACTGCCAACCAGGAGAGACTGACGTAACTCTTGGGCACGTTGTAATACAACGCATAGGGAATGGTAAAAAAGGCACTGATAAGGTATAAGTTCCTCATTAACTCAGTTTTTAGTTCCAGTCGGCTGCGCTGCCAGTTCATAATTCTGGCACTTAATAAAGCTACGGCTCCAAAGCTCAAACTTGCAAAACCGATGTCATGGGCTGAAGCCAGATAGCCAATAAAGATCATGAGAAAAATGATAAAATTTGCGACAACAATGATTTTCGACCGGAACCATAAAGCGGTACTTATAACCAGTAGACTCTGCCAACATAACCAAACCAGGGAATCGGGCATTTTGAAATAATAAAGGATAGCTACGCTCAATGCTGTGTAACCCAGCAAGGAATAAAAAAAAGTTGAATATTTGCTTCTTTCCCGGATCCAAAAAAGTATTGAAAGTCCCAGAAATACGATTGAAGCCCCAACGTGGGCGGAAAATAACAGTTCTCTCATACGGGTGATTGTAATGAGCAGAAAGAGGCCATATCCCAAGAGGCAATTCATAAAGGTGTTTAGAATTACAAAATTACCTTCGGGGCTCTCCTTCTCCCGCAACAGATTTCCCAAACTTAAAATGATGAGATATATCAGGATAAAAATAATATTGCTTTGAGGTTCCGATAACAGCTGGAGCGAGTTCCCCATGATGGGATTGTTGATAAACCAGATCAGGTGGGTAAAGTAAATACCAATTGTCGTATAGAGCAATAATCCATTCCAGTTATACCTTATTTTGAGGTACACACTCAAGGCGGCCAGAATAACGAGGATTACAAATAAAAGATATGCCTGCTGACTGACAATTGCCGTCACAAAGCCCAGCGTCAGAGCGAGAGCAGAAAGGTAGGGTGAAACCCGGCGAATAGCTACCAGCGAACTGAGGATAACATTAAGTATGAGTAAAAAAATGAATACCGGATAGTTATTGATCACCGGAAATTCGGTAAAATAATGAAACCGAAGGGTTGAAAAGTAGAGCAATATAAGACCACCCCCCAACAGGTATCGGGAAAGGAATTCAACCGACTTCCGCATCAAGTATGATGAAACTAGCAGGATACCGACAATAGCAAAACCGATAGCACTGGGAAGAAAGGTGGGCAAATTATGATAGGGTAAAGTGAGTAAAAAGGCTATCCCAATAGCTAATACTACGATTCCCGCTTTGGCAAACCAATATTGCCCAATTCTGAATTCCAGATTATCTACCACCTCCCCAATATTCTGGGGAATCAGAGGTTCCACTTCCGAATCTGTCGTAGAAGCACCCTGTGAGAGGGCAGATTCTAAATGAGTAATCCGTTTTTCGAGTTTTTTAAGAGAATTTTGGATCTGGGTCAGAGTCTTCTGAATGTCAGATTTTTCGGCCATAGTCCTGTGATGGTTTAGTTTCTGGTTAAAACTGAAAAAATTGAACCGGCTCTCACCGTGAAATTGTAGAATACAGCACCAATCACCCAAAAACACTTATTAAAGTTGCTGGTAAATATGCATGACCGAGTGAAAATATATTCAAATATCTGATTTTGTCAATAAAAAGTTTAAAAAAATATAAAAATGTCTAATAAACGCTGTTATTTTGCTGCAATTTTGTTCATGCGCTTAGGGATTCAATCCCGAGTGACAATCCACGCACAGACTTTCCTTCCAGCTTTCCCCAATGTCTTCCGGGTGCTTGAATTCCAGGGCCTCACCGACCAGGGCAACCTCCGCGTTTCCCGGAACTCCCTGGGCATTGATGAAATGGCAGCTGTTGCATTCTTTATCGATTACCTCACCAGCATCGGTAGCGTGAAGGTCGTTATGGCAGCGGAAACAACCGTTATATTCCAGGTGTCCGATATGATCCGGATAGGCATCCCAGCGTACTTTCATTTCCGGGAATATATTAGCTGAAAATACATTCTGTAAACTGACTATAGCATTTTCAATCAGATCGCTTTTCTGTTCGTAAATATCCGGATAATTTTCAGAATAAAAGCGGGTAATTTCCTCGCGAATATGCGTCATGGCTGAATCATTGGTCGGATATTCTTGGGCACACAGTTCGATGCTGAGCGCTTTGATTTCAGGGAGCTCTGGTGAAATGTACCCGGCGGTCATCGCAGTGTTGATAAATTTGGTCGGTGCCCGGTAAAGATGAGAGGGGCGGTTATGGCAATCCATACAGTCCATGGTGCGCACTTCCAGGGTATCCAGGGCGGCCTGATCCAGCAGGTTATCCTGGTCCTGATAGACCTTGACTTCGCCGGTTTCCAGATTGGTATAACGTACCCAGGGGAGATTTTCGCGAGCGGCATCGGAGGCGATATACTCCACTTTGACATGAGGGTTAATATGCCAGTGAATACCCTCCACCAGCCCGAGAGCGGATTGAGGGGAACCGATCTTCATGACCAGTGAGATGTCCCAGCGGGTATTCTGTTCATCGGTGAGAAAATGGGTTTCCAAACGAATTTTATGGGCATAAAATTTTTCCGGCCAGTGGCATTGTTCACAGACTTCCCGGGCAGGACGCAGGTTTTTAATGGGTGTCGGGATCGGTCGCGGATAAATATTGGTGGTGGTCGCATATACCTGGTAAAGTCCGGACATTTTAGAACGTACATACCAGTTTGCACCGGGTCCCACATGGCAGGCCACGCAAGCCACCTGGGCATGGGGTGAATTCTGGTACGCAAGGTACTCAGGATGCATAACGGAATGGCACAGGGTGCCGCAAAAGGTGTTCGATTCGGTAAAATGAAATGCCTCGTAGCTACCAATTGCCGACAAAAACAGGAAAACAGTGGTCCCGATGGAAAAAACGAAGAAGGCATTGCGATGATGAATGTCATTCAGGTTGATGATCGGCCAGCCGGCCTTGGCCCCCTTTTTAGCCACCCGTTTACGCATATTCAACCACATCCCGATCGGAATGAGCAATAAACCGGTCACCATTACCGCTGGTAAAAGAATATATGTTACTAATCCCAGATAAGCCGCGCGTTGTTCCAAAACGACCGTTACTGCCAAGAGGAAGATGATCATAAATAAACTGATCAGGGCAATCGTTGCTCCGATCAGCGAAATCCAGTTTTGGGAGGAAGGAGGCAGTTTGAATTTCATAATAAACTCCTGGTTAAATTAAAACATTCTCAAATTGCTGATAAGTTAAATATATGGGGTTTTAATTATCAAGAGAAATGTAAAATTGTGAAAAAAAGTGAATGCATTTTAGTTAAATAATTATGAAATTTAATTAATTTTGCAGAACTGAAGGAGAGCGCTTCAGAGATTATTTTTGCTTGGAAAATTCACTAATTTTCGTTAATTTTTACAGTTTATTTTACATTTAGAGATGGAGGATAACGGATGAAATTTTCAGTCATGAGGGACGAGATTTTTAATGCCTTACAACGGGTAGTCAATGTGATTCCCCAGCGGTCCACATTTATGATGACCCAGAATATTTTGCTGTTTACTGAGGACAATCTTTTGAAACTTGTCGGAACCGATTTGGAGATCACATTGATGTCCTGGGCACCCGCATCTATTCAGAGCGAGGGTTCGATTGCCGTCCCGGGACGACTGATTCATGATATTGTAAGGGAGTTACCAAACATTGAACTGCAGTTTGAAGTCGACGAACAATTTCGCATGAAAGTAACCTCGGAATTCGGGCGATACAAAATTTCAGGTGTTAATCCGGTGGAATTTCCACAACGGCCGGAACTGGGTGAGGGAGTTCAGGAAATCGTTCTGGAAAATGAGATGTTCAGAAAATTGATTGAAAACACCATATTTGCCTGTTCAACCGATGAATTGAGAGCGGCACTGACCGGCGTTTATTTTAACATTTCGGAAGGTCGCATTGAAGCGGTTGCAACGGATGGTCATCGCCTGGCCAAAATGAGTTATACCGATGCCAAATTGCCGAAAAAAGTATTCATGGCGATTGTGCCGACTCGTTCTCTCAATTTTGTTTTGCGTAATCTGGATGGCGAGGGGAGCAGCACTTTGCATTTTGGGAAGAAACATGCCCTGTTTGAACTGGAAGACACCCAACTCTACGCACGGCTGATTGAAGAAACTTTTGTGGATTATGATCGGGTAATTCCCAAAGAAACACCTTTTGAAATGTCTATCGATGCAGGAGAATTTTATGCGTCCGTCAAACGCGTGTCCCTGTTCTCCAATCCTTTGACGTCACAGGTTATATTAAATATTACCCCGAAGCATGTAGAGCTGCATGCGGAAGATGTTGATTATGGGGGTGAAGCACAGGAGCGCCTGGCCTGTGAATTTAACCGGGAAGATTTCAGAATCGCTTTTAATTCACGTTATTTACAGGACATTCTGCGTCATATTTCGACAGATAAATTACAGTTACGCTTTGTAAGGCCGGACTATGCTGTACTGGCTAACCCGGTGGATATGCCAAAGGAGGAAGAACAACTGATGCTGTTGATGCCGGTTCGGTTGGAATCTGAGTAAATGGTATTAAAAAAACTAAAACTGGTAAATTTTCGCAATTATGTTGATGAGGAAATTGTTTTTAACCATGGTATTAATATCCTTTTCGGCCAAAATGGTCAGGGGAAAACTAATATTTTAGAAAGTTTATATTATTTGGGATTAACCAAGAGTTTCAGAACGAATAATGATCAGAATTTGATTTTGAATAACGCACCATTTTTTAGAATTGAAGGAGAATTCAGCACTGATGTAAAACGAAAAGTGGTCGTATCGCTGGCGCTATCTCTTTCAGAGGGTAAACGACTCAAGGTTAATCAGCAGAAGATACTTAAATTTTCCGATTATATAGGCACGGTTCCACTGGTTTTGTTAGCCCCCTCCGACCTGGACATAAGCCAGGGGGGTCCGCATCGCCGCCGTCAATTCCTGGATATTATGCTTTCCCAGTCCAGCCGGCTCTATCTTCATCATCTGTTACAGTACCGCCGTTCTCTCAAACAGAGAAATCTGTTACTGCAGGCAGAGGGAATGAGCGACCCACCCGCTCTGGAAGCCTGGGAAGAAGCATTAATCCAGCACGGGATTGTCTTGATTGAAAAAAGAGAAGAAGCGGTTCGTCAGATTGATGAGATGGTAAAAACGTATTATGGCAGGTTGAGTGGTAAAACAGATAAAGTTAAAATTGTCTATCAGTCTTCACTAAACATAAACGGACCAGATTCACGGCCGGAGGGATATCGTCAGGCGATGACCCGGAACCGGGAGAAAGACCGGCAATTACAGACGACTCGAGTTGGACCACACCGGGATGACATGTTGTTTTTAATCAACGGAAAACCGCTCCGATGGATGGGTTCGCAGGGAGAGCATAAAACATTTATCATAGCTTTAAGGATGGCGGAATATCAGTATTTACAAACGGTGAGAGAGAGTCTGCCGCTGCTGCTTTTTGATGACATCTTCGGAGAACTGGACGGCAGTCGCATCGGGAATATGATTGAATCGCTTTCCCGGATCGGACAGGTTTTTATAACCACCACTTCACCTGATTTCTTTGGAAAGGTAGAAAACTGGCAGGGTGAAACCTCTTTTTATGAAATTGTGAACGGAAAAGTATCGGCAAGAGAACTGGTATGAGTTATGCAAAACCGGTGAGTCAGCTCATAGAGCAATTTTTGAAGTCGATGGGTATCGGGGACAAAATTGAGGAAAATTATGCCATTGTATACTGGGAACAGGCGGTTGGAAAAGAAATAGCGCAACATACCGAGCCCTATAAAATTACCCAGGGTATTCTGTTCGTGAAAGTTTCCGATCCGGCCTGGCGCAATGAACTGCAGTTTTTCAAAAATGAAATTATAGAGAAGTTGAATCAAAAAATTGGAAAGAAAATAGTCAAAGACATCAAATTCTATTGAACGGGGATCAAATGGCAGAAAATCAAAACATCTCAAAGTACACAGCAGAAAATATTCAGGTTTTAAAAGGATTGGAAGCCGTCCGGCGGCGTCCGGCCATGTATATCGGTGATACAACCGCTCATGGCCTGCATCATCTGGTGTATGAAATTGTTGACAACAGTATTGACGAAGCAATGGCCGGTTTTTGTACCAAAATAAAGGTTACCATCAACAAAGATGAAAGTATAACGGTTGAAGATAACGGCCGGGGTATCCCGGTAGACCGGCATAAGGATATGAAAAAATCCGCCCTGGAAGTTATCATGACCGTCTTACATGCCGGTGGAAAATTTGACCATACTACCTATAAGGTTTCAGGGGGTCTTCATGGGGTGGGAGCATCTGTAGTGAATGCTCTTTCGAGCTGGTGTGAGGTTGAGGTTTATCGGGATGGGGAACGCTATTACCAGAAATATGAAAAAGGATTTCCGGTAACCCCGGTGAAGAAGACCGGAAAGATCAAACATAGCGGAACCAAAACCACCTTTATGGCGGATGAAGAGATTTTTTCTAAAATAAAATACAATTTTGACATTCTGGCAAATCGCCTGCGTGAACTGGCCTTTCTGAATAAAGGATTGCGTATTATTCTTTATGATGATCATGATGGAAACAGTATCGAATTCCAATTTAAAGGCGGCATCGCCGAGTTTATAAAATATCTGGACCAGAGCCGAACCTCATTGCACAAACCGATTCTGATTAACAGCGAACGTGAGGGTATTGAGGTAGATATTGCCTTCGAATATAACGACTCTTACAGTGATAATATTTTTACCTACTGTAACAATGTAAATACCATTGAGGGCGGTACGCATTTGAGTGGCTTCAAGGCTGCCCTTACCCGCACTCTAAATGCTTACGGAAACAAAAATAATTTGCTCAAGAATGTTCAGTTGCAGGGAGAAGATGTACGGGAAGGTCTCACGGCGGTGATCAGCGTGAAAGTGAGTGAACCCCAATTTGAGGGACAAACCAAGACGAAACTGGGAAATAGTGAAGTCCGGGGTGTGGTGGAATCGGTATTTAACGAGCAGCTGGCGGAGTATCTGGAACAGAATCCTTCAGTGGCACGGCGTATTGTTGACAAGAATATGTCTGCGGCTCATTCCCGGGAAGCCGCCAAACGGGCACGGGATCTCACCCGTCGGAAGTCTGCCCTGGAGAGTAGCACCCTGCCGGGGAAACTTGCTGATTGCAGTATCAGTGATCCTCAGCAATGCGAAATATATCTGGTTGAGGGTGACTCCGCCGGCGGGTCCGCCAAGCAGGGACGCGACCGGCGCTTTCAAGCTATATTACCCTTGAAGGGAAAAATTTTGAATGTTGAAAAATCTCGCCTGCACAAGATCCTGGCAAATGATGAAATCAGGACCATTATTACCGCCATGGGAACCGGGGTGGGAGATGAGGATTTTGAATATGAAAAATTACGTTATCATAAAATCATCATCATGACGGATGCGGATGTGGATGGTTCACATATTCGGACCCTGCTCCTGACCTTCTTCTTCCGGCATATGCGAAAATTAATTGAACTGGGACATGTGTACATTGCTCAGCCACCTCTATACAAGATAAAAGCTGGTAAAGAAGAGTTGTACGCTTATGACGAGGAGGAGAAAGAAAATATCACCAAGCGTTTCAGTAAAAACGGAAAAGAGACGAAACTGAACCTGCAACGTTATAAAGGGTTGGGAGAAATGAATCCGGATCAGCTCTGGGAGACCACCATGAATCCGGAAAAACGGACGCTTCTGCAGGTAACGCTGGATAATGCTGCGGAAGCTGATCATATTTTCAGCACCCTGATGGGAGATCAGGTGGAACCCCGGCGGCAGTTTATTGAAAAAAACGCCCGGTATGTCAGAAATTTGGATATTTAAGTTAAATAATTACCCCGACCATTCTTATGGGGAAAGAAAGTAAAATTCCCCCCGGATAGAAAGGTTTTAATTTTCGAAAGATAAAAGACAGGATCGACTATGGAGCTTCAAAGACAACGAATTCTACCGACTAATATTGAAGAGGAAATGAAGGATTCCTATCTGGATTATTCAATGTCAGTCATTGTATCACGTGCTCTCCCGGATGTTCGCGATGGTTTAAAACCGGTGCATCGGCGAGTATTATATGGAATGCATGAACTGGGTGTACCGTTTAACAGACCCTATAAAAAAAGTGCTCGGGTGGTGGGAGAAGTACTGGGTAAATATCATCCCCATGGAGATACAGCGGTATACGATACCATCGTACGCATGGTTCAGGATTTTTCACTGAGATATCCACTGATTGACGGGCAGGGAAATTTTGGTTCTATTGACGGCGATTCCCCGGCAGCGATGCGGTATACAGAAGTCCGGATGGCCAGGATTTCTGGCGAGATTTTGCGGGATCTGGCCAAAGATACCATTGATTGGCGTCCCAATTTTGATGACACGTTGAACGAACCGGTGGTGATGCCCTCGGTTTTTCCAAACCTGATCTGCAACGGAGGTTCTGGTATCGCAGTGGGTATGGCAACCAACCTGCCTCCTCACAATCTGCGCGAAACTGTGAACGCGATTATCGCCACCATTGATAATCCTGATATTTCTGTGGAAGAACTGATGACCCATATCTCAGGACCGGATTTTCCCACTGGCGGAATTATTTTTGGTTCGGAAGGGATTCGGGAAGCATATACGACTGGCCGGGGTAAAATTATTGTCCGGGGCCGGGCGAATATTGAGCATGGCCGAAACAACCGCAGCAGTATTATCATCAGCGAAATGCCTTACCAGGTGAATAAGGCCAGTCTGATTGAGAAAACCGCTGACCTGGTGCGCGATCGCAAAATCGAAGGAATTTCCGATATTCGGGACGAATCGGATCGGGATGGAATTCGGGTCGTGATTGAGTTGAAACGGGAAGCACAACCGGAAATTGTTTTGAACCAGATGTATAAACATACTCAATTGCAGGTGACGTTCGGGATCATTAATCTCGCCCTGGTGGATAGCGTTCCGCGGGTATTGACCCTGCGCCAGATGATCCAGTATTTCATTGACCACCGGCACGAGGTTATTCTCCGCCGAACCCGTTTTGAACTGGATGAAGCCGAGAAACGGGCTCACATCCTGGAAGGATTGAAAATTGCCCTGGATCATATCGACGAGATTATTGCTGTAATCCGCAAATCGAAAGATACCGAGGCTGCCAGCGATAACCTGATGAAACAATTCAAACTTTCCGAGATTCAGGCCAAAGCAATTCTGGATATGCGATTGCAACGATTAACGGGCCTGGAACGGAAAAAGATTGATGACGAATATAAAGAAGTGATTCAAAACATTGAACGATTGAAAGCGATCCTGGCGAATATTAATTTGCAGCTTCAATTAATAAAGGATGAACTGTTGGAGCTTCGCGATACCTATGGTGATAACCGTCGCACTGAAATTGTCAGGGACTTCGAGGAATTTTCGGTGGAAGATATGATCGCAGAAGAAGATATGGTTATTACCATTTCGCGGGATGGCTTTATCAAGAGATTTCCGGTGAGCGGTTACCGGCGTCAGCAGCGGAACACCCGGGGAAGTACCGGGGCTGTGGCCAAGGGAGAGGACTTTATCGAACATCTCTTCATCGCCTCCACCCACGACTATATTCTGTTCTTTACCAATTTGGGTCGCTGTTACTGGTTGAAAGTTCATGAACTCCCGCAGGTGGGTAAGGCCGGTAAGGGTCGGGCGATTGTCAATATGATTCAAGTTGGAAAAGAGGAACAGATTGAAGCCTTTGTCACCGTAAAGGAGTTCCTGGATGACAACTTTCTTATCATGGCTACCCGCAAGGGTATCGTCAAGAAGACCGCACTCTCTGCCTATGGTAATCCCCGCCGGGATGGTATCAATGCCATCAAGATCAATCCCGGAGACGAGCTGATTGAGGTCCGGCTAACCGATGGATCCAGTGATATCATTCTGGCTACGACACTGGGTATGGCAATCCGGTTTAATGAAACGGAGGTGAGAGGGATGGGTCGGGTCGCGGCTGGTGTCCATGGAATTAAGCTGAACAAAAACGACCGGGTCATCGGCATGGTGGTTGTTAAACGTGAGGGTACCCTTTTGACTGTAAGTGAAAAGGGATTTGGAAAGCGAACTTATATCAAGGAATATCGACTCACCCATCGTGCCGGTAAAGGCATTAAGACCTTCAAGGTATCCGAAAAAACCGGCCGCTTGATTTCCATTATGGAGGTTATTGATGATGATGATCTGATGTTGATCTCCAGCAAAGGGGTATTGCTGCGGATCCACGTTGGAAATATCCGAGCCACCGGTCGGAACACCATGGGAGTACACCTCATTCGTCTGGACAGTGGTGATATGGTCAGCGATGTGGCCCGGGTGATCTCTGCCGATCAGGAATAATGACCAAATAAATCTAAAAGTTACTTTGGTACAAAGGGAATCTGATAGCATGATTCCCTTTGTGCTTTTAATCTGCAGCAAGATACTCCTGTAACATACTTTCTTGTTTAATCTTACTTTATTGATATAATTCCCATTATTCATTGGATTTATTTACCGCACTCCCGCTGTGTGAAATTTTTGTCAAACCTCAGAAAAAGGTGGATTTCCTATTTTCACAATATTATATTTTGAGAAATTCATAACGAATTGTTGGAGGAAAAATGAAAAAAATATCTGATTCCACGATTAGAAGGATGTCCAAATATTTCAGATCATTGGAGCAATTGATTGATAAAAGAGTCGAAACCGTTTCTTCGGACACTCTGGCTGAAATGGATGGAATTACCTCTGCCCAGGTACGGAAAGATCTCTCCTTCTTCGGAACATTTGGAAAGCGTGGCTTTGGATATAATACCAAGGCATTAAAAAAACAGATCGAAAATATTTTAGGACTTTACCGGACCTGGAATGTGGCGATAGTCGGAGCGGGAAATATCGGCCGGGCATTAACCGATTACGCCGAATTCAAAAAGCAGGGATTTATTATTCGCCTTATCATGGATAAAGATTCCAGTAAAGTCGGGCAGCAGGTACACGGTTTAACGATTAAAGATTTTAGTAAAGTGAATGACCTGGTAAAACGGGAGCAGATTGATATTGCGATCATTGCTGTTCCGGCGGATTCTGCCCAGGGGGTTGCCGACAAATTAGTGGGAGCCGGGGTGAAGGCGATGTTAAATTTTGCCCCGCGAAGTTTAAAAGTACCCCAGGATGTCACGGTAAAGTATGAAAATATGGCGGTTGAAATGGAGGCCTTATCCTACTTCCTCTCTAACAAGAAGTAAGGAAATTTTTAGATATTGTACCGGAGACTCTCCCCCGGAATACCGCGGGAGAGTTTTTTTATGTCAGCAGCTGCCACAGAAAACTTCCGATCATGACACATCCCACCACCAGTTTGAACAGGCTCCCTGCCAGAAAACCAATAAACGTTCCCCAGCCGGATCGCAGTGCGCTTTGCCGGGTCTTTCCGGAGAGCAATTCTCCCACCACTGCCCCGACAAACGGACCAACCAGAATCCCGATAAAACCCAGGAAGATCACGCCCAGAATACCTCCTATGATGGAGCCCCAAACTCCGGCAGCCGAGGCGCCATATCGTCTGGCGCCGATGGCACCGGCATAGTAATCCAGTAAAACCATCAATCCCGTTACGCTCCCCCAGAATATCATGAAAGAGGTGGAAAACCGGGTCCATCCGTCCAACAACCCATATAAGATGAATCCCCCGTAAATGAGCGGTATTCCCGGTACAAAGGGTATAATCGTTCCTGCCAATCCCACCAGCATAATGAGAAGTGTGATCACGGTTAATAAGGTCTGTGACATGGGAGAAATTCCTCCTAAATAACCCTATCAGAACAAAAGATTATAATTTCAACCAACGATTCAGATTTCGATTTATCCAGGCCTGGTCCTTGGATGTATGATATTGCCGGTTGATCAGGCGCTGTCTGCAGGCTTCATACAAAATTACGGCGGTTGCCACTGAAACATTTAAACTTTCAATCATACCAAACATGGGAATGGTAATTAACTGGTCGGCAATCTCACGGGCTTCTGCAGAGACCCCGCGATGCTCATTTCCCATGATTATCGCGGAAGGTTCGGTCCAATCGATATCGTAAATGCTGTGTGCAGCTGGATCAACATAGGTTGCATAAATTGTCATTTGCTGGTTTTTCAGACTTTTTCGAAGTTCGGGATAACTTTTAAACCGCTTGATAGTTAACCATTTTTTGGCAGATGCAGAAGATTTTTTCCCCAGTTTTGGAAAAATTTCCTCATTATAAATAAGTTGAACGGTATCGATACCTACTGCATCACAGGATCTTAAAATCGCACTGACATTGTGAGGGTCATGGATGTTTTCACACACCACGGTTAAATCGGTCTGGCGAAAATTCAAGATCCTTTTTATTTTCTGAATCCGGCGTTCGGTCACCATAATAAAAAGTTATTTGCCCTGATGATGTTTACAGATAATTCGTTCAGTGGAAATGTAGGTTAAAATCGTTCCAAACTAAATAATTTTTTTGGATTGTCGATGATTTGATGGCGAATCAGCGTAGTATGGGTACGATAAAATACTTGTTTTATATTTATTGAGATTGTTACTTTTAAATTACTGAAAACTCAGCGAAGGAGTAAACCCATGAAGAAGTTATTATCCTCACTCATCGGTTTGATACTTTTCAGCAGTATCCTTCAGGCTCAGGGTTTCCCGGATGTCTATAACTATCCGACGCAGAATACCATGACGGGAGGGATTGGAATCACCTGGATTGATGATCAGCCTTATACAACCCTAACTCTGGCCCCGGAATTTGCCCTCGGTAAGTTTGGAGTAGGAATCTACCTGCAACTTCTGATGGATAATGAAAACAATTTTAAATTACGGGAAGATGAATATAAAGGCGGCGCAGGATATTTACGCGCGGTCCGCTATGTCCGTTACGGACATAAATATGACCCCCTGTATGTCCGGGCAGGAACTCTTATTCTCTCCTCACTGGGGAACGGGTTCCTGATGTGGAATTATACCAATGCCTCTAATTATGATAAGCGTAAATGGGGTTTGGCTTTCGATGTGGATCTGGGAAAGGTGGGATTTGAATCGGTGGTCAACAATCTGGGCAGGCTGGAACTGGTGGGCGGCAATCTGTATCTTCGGCCTTTCAGATTCGTTAATCCCGATATGGTCCTGTTAAAAAATCTGAGATTTTACGGGACCTATGTATTTGACAATGAATTTGCATCCTGGGAAGAACAGGGGAGATTTAAAAAATTAAATGCCTGGGGAGCCGGAGTCGATTTGGTTTTCATCGACCTGCCGGTGTTTAAATCGGGCGTCTATTATGACTATGGTAAATTTAATGACTTTGGCAGCGGTCAGGCGGTTGGAATTAATGCCATTTTTCCGGAGTTTATCGGATTGTTTGGGTTATCTGCAAAATTTGAAAAGCGCTGGAATGGCGACCAGTTTATTCCCAGTTTTTTCGGGCCATTGTATGAAAGGGATCGCGAAATCGATCCATTCGGGTTTGAACAGAGCGCTATTATGGCACTGCAGAATTCCCGGAAGAGCGAAGGTTACTTTGGACAGCTGGCCGGACATGTCATCAACAAAGTGCGTTTGATCGGTAACTTTCAGCGATTAAACGGGATCCCCCAAAGCGGGATCATGCATTTAGAAGCACTGGCACCGGATTTAATTCCCCGGTTTGAACTGAGTGCGTTTTATGATAAACGGGGTATTGATACGTTCAAGGATGCCCGAACCCTGGATAACCAGTCATTACTGGCGGTGGATGTGGGATACCGTCTTAACTTTTTCCTGGTGGTTTCCACCGTATATTACTGGTACTGGGTGAAGGAAGTGGATGAATTCGGAAATGTGGAATACCGGCCGGTGGAGCGAATTGAACCACGTATTTCAATCAGTTATAAATTTTAATAACATGACACGCCCCGCCTGAAGCGGGGTTTTTTTTATGAAGATTATCGCTTTTTTCCAGAGACAATTTGATGATCTGCTGCAGTTGCTTTATCCGCCGCTATGCCTGGGATGCCGGACGATTATAGAGGAGCGTGGTAATATTGATGCGATTTGTGGGAAGTGTCTGCAAAGTTTGACTCCGGTTCCGGATAGCTACACCCGGCAGGAGGTGTTAAGTCGCCTATCTCCCTGCTATCTTGAGGAGCTTTTCTGCGCTTTTCAATTTGATGATCTGGTGCAGAGTATCATTCATGAAATAAAATACCGCAAGGCCCCTAAATTGGCCCGTCAACTGGCCAGCCAGGCCCGGTCATATATTATCGCGAATGTTCCCTGGCTGGAAAAAGATCCGGTAATTCCGGTTCCGCTTTTCCGGTTACGGGAAAAAGAACGGGGATTCAATCAGAGCCGGGCTATCTCAGAGGGAGTATTCGCGGGTTCTGAAAATCCTGTTTATGATGACATCCTGTTTCGCTCACGGCCCACTCAATCACAGACTGAACTGCATCGGGATGAACGGTTGCAAAATATATCTGGAGCTTTCACTCTGAAGCATCCGGAACGGGTCAAGAATAAAAATCTCATTTTAGTGGATGATGTGGTGACTACCGGGGCAACCCTGAATGAGTGTGCCCGGATTTTGAAGGAAGCCGGGGCGGAGAAAATCTGGGGGCTTACGCTGGCCGCTCCTCTCAAGCCACTGGAAGAAGCTGTGACCGGATAGGAAGACACCGCTTGTAACCTTACAGCGACATCTTTCATTTCCTTGCTGAAAATTTATCGGAGCGGAGTCTGTCTTTATCCGTGGTTTGCCTGAAAAACTCAATTTTAATAAGTGTACCTCTGAGGTGAAAGTTACAATCTCAGGGGCAGAGGATTTTGAATCACGATTTCCAGCGGGGAAACATGGGTCCGGTAAACCAGGGCTTCCACGCCGCCATGATGTACAGCCTCCCGCAAAAGTTGGCTATAATCAGGATCAATATCCTCTGCCGGGGAAAAAGTGATCGCATCTTCCCGCTGTACCAGAAAGAAAATGACCGCCCGGTGTCCCAGTTTCACTGCCTTCATGAGATCTTTCAAATGTTTCTGTCCCCGCAGAGTCACCGCATCCGGAAATCGTGCTTGTCCATTTTCAACCAGAGTAACATTTTTGATTTCCACATAACATATACCGTCAGGGCCTTCCAGTAGTAAATCGATCCGACTGTGCTTTCCGAATTTCACTTCGGGTTTGAGGCGGGTATATCCCCCAAGTTCCGGTATCCGGTTTTCTTTAACAGCTTCCGCGACCAGTTTGTTGGGGTGACCGGTGTGAATTCCTACCCAGGTCTGATTTGCTTCGACCAGTTCCCAGGTATATTTTAATCGGCGGGAAGGTTTGTCATGATAGGAGAGGTAAACCCTGCTGCCCGGCGTATTACAGCTTTTCATGCTGCCGGAATTTGGGCAATGAGCTGTCACAATATTACCATCTTTCAGCTTCACATCAGCCAGAAATCTTTTATAGCGGGAAAGTAAAATACCCGGAATAAGGGGGGCTGTAAATTTCATGCCTGATCACTTTTCATGGATTTAGTTGATGTTAAATCTGAATACGTCATAAAACGCCTGCAGAGAGTCAGTTCTCTCAAATTTATACCGATCGAGTTTATTAATTAAACGTCTCTGTAAAGCTCGGTCAATCCAAAAAGCAGCCTGATCTGAAGCAAATCCAAATTCATGACTAAGATTCTCCCAGTCTGACCATGTGAACCGGACAGGCAGGAAGGTGAACAGATGCAAGCGGGTTTGCAGGTCAAATTTTAACTGTTCCATACTCCGCTGTATAACCTGCTGATGATCGAATGCGAGATTTGGAAGCGTTGACAGGGAATACCAGCCAGCATTTGCAGCATCGTCTGCCCCCCGCACATCAGGAAATGGAGGTGACTGGATGCCTCCAAAAACAAAGCTGATGGTTCTGCCTCGCGGATCGCGCCGCGGATGATCTGCGGTAGCCAAAGGAAATAAGAAATTATGTTTTAGGCCGGTTTCCTCCTGAAGCTCTCTGCAGGCCGCGACATGTAATTGTTCGTCCGGTTTGATAAATCCACCCGGAAGAGCCCATTCCCCGGCGAAAGGAGGATGCTTCCTCTGGATCAGCAATATTTCCAATGTCGATTGAGCATTACGGAAAACGGCTATATCCACGGTTACCATGGGCCGGGGATATTTATACGTGAACACCATAGGCATCATCGGTCATGATTTTTATCGAGACTTCTAAAAAATTGCTTTTCATGAATATACATTTAATTTAATGTATTCCTGAACCCGGTTCAGCATCCCATCTTGTTTAATTTTATGAGTAAATGAACGGGATTCCCACCTAAGTGGCTACTTGCGTGGCGGCTCGGAGGCCGGAATGTCAGGTGTACCTGTCTAGACATGTTGTCGCAATTCATTGCATTGTTTACACTTTTTTCAGAAGCATATTTCTAATGAAAAGATAAGCCAGACTTGATGCAGGACCAACCAAGATTTCGGGGCAGAGGAAATCGTTATGGAGATCCACCCGGATCAATTCCACCGGGGCGTAATAACTTTATCCTGTTGCAGGAACAGAAAATGATTAAAGTAATAATTAAATAATGGGGCAAAGTTAATTTGTGGATTTTTTTTATGCAACGGAAAAATAGTGTTCAGAAAAGCAGAGGATTCGGCTGTTCGTAAGAATTTACCGGTATGAGCCGGTCATTTAAAATATGTGATCACTTCCTCAGGTCAACAAATACAAAACGGGTATGGTGGTTAGACAACACCTTGAGCAGGTGCATTTGCCGGGTTCCAGACAGGTGAGCAGATATGATTTCTTTCCCATTTGTAAAATCATTTATTTCCCGACCGTCGATCTCCTGAATGATATCACCTATCTGCAATCCGCCAATGCCTGCTGGCGAGGCCCGATCCACCTGATATACAAACACACCGGGAGTATTGAGGGGCAGGTTGTCCCGATAGACAATATCCCGGGTTAATTCCCGGATCTCAAATCCCCACTCCGGAACAGGAAAACTTTCCGCTAATCCAATCGCTTTGGGGGCGGAGGTCAGCTTTACTTTTTTCTGAAGAATTTTACCTTCACGGAATATTTTTAATTGAATTTCTTCCTGAGGGGGATAGGACAAGATTAAATTTCGCAGCTGGGCTGTCTGTTCATCTTCCTTAATCAGCAAAGTGGAATCGTCTATGGCCAGAATGATATCGCCGATTTTCAGTTTGGCTTTGGCAGCCGGTGACTCCGGGAATACCTGATTGATGATAATTCCCCCGTCCTGGGGAACCTTCAGATATTCTTTTAATTCGGGGGTGAGTGCCTGCATCTGGATGCCCAGCCAGGATTTCTGGCTCAACTGATTCTCCTGCAGATTGGGCGGATCTTTGATGAGATCCATGAACCATTCTGAAGGAGCGATTTCTAAATAGCTTTTCTGAAAATCTTCAAAATCACCCGGCTGCATGAAGGTAAAATCAAAAGCCTGAGTCAACATCACCCCAATGGCCTGTCCATGACGGTTGAGTACCAATCCACCGGCGCTTAAAGCAGGGGAAAAATTATTTACTAAAAATTTTCGCTGCGGTGATTCGACGATGGCATTAATCTGGTGACCGGTAAACAGTGGTGAAAAGTTGTAATTTTGTGCAAGCAACTCCAGAGTATAAATAGAGTCCGTTATTTCCACATTAAGGGTGGGTACGAATTCGATAAAGGGGTGGATGTCATCTCGGGGACTGTGCATTTTGATAAATGCGACTCTGGCCTGATCATCTTTTCCTAAAAAATGGGCCGGATATTCCTGTCCGTCAGCCATTTTTACTTTGAATTCCGTGGGTATGCCGGAAAGCAGTGATCCGCCGGAGGAGACAAAATCCAGCGAGACCGGGTACACGTCGTTGCTCACCATCACCAGACCCTCTGGCCTGACCAGGATACCGATGCGGTACTTTTTAATTTTATCGAAAGATCCAATTTTGGAATCGCTGGCCATATTCTGATAAAAGCTGACCAGACAGATGCTGTTTCGGGCAGAGAGATAGATTTCCTTTGGGGGAGCACTGTACAAAATCTCTGAGAATAATATGCCAATCAGGATTATGGATATAAGGGATTTCATTTGTATCAAATTTTTCTATAACTATTCTTCATTGAATGACCAATTTAACGCTGGAAGCCGCATCTTTGTGAAAAACGATTTTTTCTGTCTTCTACTAAATTCCCCTTTGGAATGGTCAAAGTGAAAGATAGCATTAAAATCGTGCTTAATTTGTCATTTTGAGCGATACTGCACCCAATTTATTAAAGGATCCTCATATATTTTTGACGACCTTTTGAGTGAGGGAGAGTCGAAAGATATTTTTTTAGAAATTTGGGTGAAGCAATAAGATCTCTCCATTCCCGTGCACTCAAATATAAAGAAATTTGAGTGTTCAGTCAGTCGAGATGACTGAACCTCAACATCGACCGTAAAATCACTTAAAGTATTATATTAATACCTTTATGAATCTTTTTCAGATCCGCAACCAAGAAGCTCTTTTTTGAAACGAGACTTCCCGATTTAAGTGTTCATATTCCCTTACATAATACAAAAGATCAGGAACCGTTGCCATGATATTTTTCTTTATCCGGGGTGTCTCAGATCCTCCGTTTCATCAGCTACCAGGGAGTCAATTCAATCGTATTAAACCTTATTGATATTCAATTGTCTTGAACTTTTTTTCGGTGCTGTCTGAGTTCTCAATCTTGAAGTTTATCCTGCCCAGAATTTGTCCATCATCGGTCTGTACTTCCACCCGCCAGTCTCCCGGAACAACATGACGTTTAAACGTAAAGCCGCGAAAGCCCCCTTTCCGCCCACCCACAACCTCGTATGCTAGACGATCGGTAGTCAGCCAGTCACTGCTTTTGGGATTTGATTTCTGCCAGATATGGTAGATCCCTTCCTTCAATTCCACCGGAGCGAATACCGCTGCGAAACAATAAACAGTATCTCCCTCGGAATAGCGAAACGGATCATCGGATTTTTTCAAGAATTTGTACCAGGAGGGTTTCTCGAATCGCAGCTGATAGCTTTCACCGGATCTGCTCACCTGATGATAGATGCCGCCGAATTTCAGGGAAAGCGGAACGGGTGGAATCCAGTTTTTAAAATAAGCAAGATGAATGAAAAAGTACAGGGACAGGATAATCGTTGATATGCGCAGCAAGTCCCGCTTTCCGATAATGGGCAACTTGCGGAAGAATTGGTGAAGAAAAAAGGCAACCACACCCAGACTGAGAATGCCGCTAAAGATAAATGTATATACACTCATTTTTTTGATAACGACAGGAACAAAAAAATTAAAAAATGAAAAGGTGGCCAAGAAATACAGGGTGAGCTGCAAGGTAACATTTGTCAGGCGTTTTTCCAGGAATTCATTAGCAAAAAGCAGGATGATGAGAATTCCCAGGAAAAGCCAGTTTTTACCGACCGCGGCGCTCTGAAAATAGAATACCACATAGCTGCTGAACAATCCTCCCAGGAAAAACTGGATGGCCAGAGGGTACCAGTACCGATATTTTAAAATCAGCTGATGACGAATCAGGTTGTTTTCTGCCCGGTTCACCAGAATGATGGAAAATCCCAGCAACAGAAGATAACCCAGCAGGATCAGGTTATCTACCATACGGTCGATCCGGGTCAGGGTGAGACTATCCCACAAGAAACCGCCGACAAAAAACGCCACCGGCAGGTATTTGCTGTAGGTCTGGTAGAACTGATGAATGGTGTTTCGGGGGGAGGTAAAGAATCCGGGTGACGTCAAAATTCTAATTTCCTGTCCGTTTCATGACTATTGGCTTCCCTATCGAGTATCGTGGGGCCACAATGAATCGATTTATTTTGATTTATCCGCTCGTACTTTGTGTAAATCAATAGCCGCAAAATAGGGAGAATACTGCCGCAATACTTCAAAATAAGCAAACCGGGGCGGATCTTCCTGCAGGGTTTGATATACCTTTTTAAACTGTTCCAAATTCTCTATGGGAGTATGGTTTACAGACCGGATGATATCCCCGGCCTGCAGACCGGCCCGTTCTGCCGCTTCGCCGTTTTTCACGGCAGAAATATAAACCCCATCATAATCCGCCAGTCCCAGGATCTCAAATATATTTCGGGTCAGGCTTTTTACCACCAGACCCCAATCTTCACATTCAAATTCGGTTTGAAAAATAAAAGGCTCCGGTTTGGGCTGGACACTAAACTTCCGGGTTTTGCCATTTCTCCATACTTCCAGAGTAGCCTCCTGCGAAACCGGCAGATCGGTAATGATTTTTCGAATCGCTGGCAGGTCCTCGTCATAGTTTGCATTCACCGGAATCTGATTGATAGAGAGCAGCAGGTCACCGGGTTTCATTCCAGCCTTTTCCCCGGGTGAGAGGGGATCCAGATTTGCAATCAACACACCCTGAAGCTCTGGCTGGTCCAGATACTCCCGCAATTCCTTGACAGGCTGCAGTTCCAGCCCAATCCAGCTGCGCCGGATGGAATTTCCGAGCTGCAGCTTTTCTGCAACCTCCCGGGCCAGATTGATGGGAATTGCGAAACCCAGATTCTCGGCCATAAAAACACCGCGGGCGTTTATTCCGACAACTTTACCCTCCAGATTGATCAGCGGACCACCGCTGTTGCCGGGATTAATGGCCGCATCGGTCTGGATCCACAAATTGTAGGGAGAAATCATCATACCGCTGTCTTCGAAATAACGATCGATAGAACTGATCACCCCCATACTCACCGAGCGGGAAAGTCCCAGCGGACTGCCCATAGCTAGGACGAATTGTCCGACCTCAAGACTATCGGAATTTCCCAATTCCACGAACGGGGGTGTTTCATCCCCCATTTCTTCCAGATTAAGTTTGATTACCGCCACATCGGTGGAGGGGTCACTTCCAATAATCTCTGCGGATAGTTTTTTCTTATTGTACAGGGTGCAGCTGACTTTTTCGGCGTTTTCCACCACATGGTGGTTGGTTAATATGTAACCTTCCGGTGAGAAGATGAATCCACTTCCGGTTACCAGCGCATGGCGTTTCTCCCCGGTGGAGAAGACCGTCCTCACCGGCTCAATATGAACCAGGGCAGGCATCACTTTGTTTCGGGCATCCAGAATACGCTGCTGCAAGTCCTGGGCAGGCGATGTTAACGGTAATATGATTCCGAGTATGAGGGAGCCGAGAATGATATACCTTGATATTTTTCTGTTATGATTGTTCATATCATTATGTATCCCAAAAATGTTCACGAGTTTCATGGAAGAGTTATAATTAATAAAAAGGATTATTTGTGCTCACGACTAAATTAGTATTAAAACCTCAGATTAAAACAATTTAATATTCATATGATATCATCCAAATCAATTCGTTAAATTCGAGATATTCATGGAAAATTGGTAATTTATGTTTGCCATTTATACCCAAACAAATGATCATATATTTAAAAAAATATAACATGAAACATATCCGGATGCTATGGCTCAGATGAAAAGCCTGGAGAATGAGAGTGCCCGGGTCATTTTGAAGGAAAACCGGGAGAAGTCGGTCAAAAATTATCATCCCTGGATTTTCAGTGGTGCCGTTGAAAAGGTCGAGGGAAATTTCCAACCCGGGGATATCGTTCCGGTTTTCTCGTCTAAAGGAGATTTTCTGGCCAAAGGATTTATCAATCCCCATTCCCAGATTTTCATTCGCATCCTGAGTTTCATCGAGGAACCTATCAATGAATCATTCTTCCGGAACCGGATAACCACTGCAGCTCACTTCCGGGAGACCTTTATCTCACAGCAGAGTAATGCCTATCGGGTAATCCATGGCGATGCGGATCATCTGTCGGGGCTGGTAATCGACAAATACAGTAAGGTTCTGGTGGTACAGATATTCTCACTGGGGATGGAGCGGCTGCGCAGCCAGATCCGTGCCTGGCTGGTGGCACAATTTTCACCGCAAGCGATTATCGAACGAAGTGACAGTCCCTCCCGCCGGGAAGAATCGCTGAAATCCCGCCAGGAGATCTGGGAAGGATCTCTTTCGGACAATATAATTATTGAAGAGAATGGGATACGCTATCGGGTGGATGTTTGGAAGGGTCAGAAAACCGGTTTTTACCTGGATCAGCGAGATAACCGGGCGAGAATTGCAAAACTTGCTGCCGGGAAAAAACTTCTCAACTGCTTTTCCTATTCAGGGGGTTTCAGTGTGGCTGCTGCCCGAATGGGAGCACAGACCACCGCCGTTGATGCCAGTTCCGAAGCCATAGCGCTGGCCAGGGAGAATTTCTCTTTAAATGGTATCAATCCGGCAGCGCATCGCTTTCAGGTGCAGGATGTATTTGAGTATTTAAAAGATGAAAAAGAATTATATGATATTATCGTGCTTGATCCCCCGGCCTTCATCAAGAAACGTTCTCATCTGGCACAGGGAAGTCGGGCCTATAAGGAGGTAAACCGGCTGGCCATGCAGCGCCTGAGACCCCAGGGATTGTTACTCAGCTGCAGCTGTTCTTCCCATCTGGGCTGGGAACACTTCCAGAAGAATATTTTTGTAGCTGCCCGGGAAAGTGGACGAACGGTACAGATCATTGGTCGTTTCTCCCAACCCCTGGATCATCCTGTCAATATTTTCCATCCCGAAGGAGAGTATCTGAAAAGTTTCCTGCTCCGGGTTGTCTGATGGTACGCAGAATTCGGTGGAGATGCAGAATCAGCCGAATCAGATATGTTCGGCAAAAGTCCCGATTACCGGTTTGACCAGTTTTTCATAATCGGCATAGGGCATTTTTATCACCTCAGAGTGGGTGGTGGCATTGAAACAGATGTCTTCATCCTGGGAAAGTGAGCTATCTACATACGTGGGCAGTTCGTACAGGTTTCCGAAGGGGGGCATGGCGCCGATTTCGCTCTTGGGAAAAAGGCTCTCGAATTCTTGTTCGGAAGAAAGTTCCACTTTTTTGGCATGGGCGACTTGTTTGAACAAATCATAATTAACCCGGTGGGTGGCCGGAAGTACCGTCATGCAGAATTTGCCATCAGCCTTCAGGATAACCGTCTTGGCAAAGATTTTCCCCGGGATATGACAGGTGGCTGCAATTTCCTGGGCAGTGTAGGCCTTGGAGTGAATCATGGTGACGTATTTGACATGATGTTCATCCAGAAAATCTTTTAATCTCTTTTTCAGAGGCATAAGATTCTCCTTTTTAATGAGTAATCTAAATATAAATTACACTCCCATTACATAAAGTCAAGGACTTTTTAGGGGAGGTGTCTGTATGGGGAGCAAAAACCAACCCGTCTTTCCCGAATGTGGTGGTCGATCTGGCTGCGCCGACAGACAGGCCGACAGAAGCTATTGGGAATGACGGATTCTTTTGTCTTCCCGGTATTCCCTGCCGGGGAGACACCCTGTTTTGTCATCCCTGATTCCCGGATCACCCCGAGAACAAGGGTAACTTTTGAACTGTCATTCCGTCAGGGATTGACGGAATCCAGAGGTTCTGGA
>CP070707.1:33982-65108 GCA_020350205.1 bacterium | reverse complement strand
CCGCCCAGTTTGTCGGTACCATACCAGTTCAGAATAAGATCACCACTCAGGCTGGATGTCGGTGTAAGTCGTAAATCAGCACCAACATTCAGTAAAAATTCGTTGCCGGGATCATAATGTTCCAGATTTTCCAATGGTTTGTATTTCCCTTTGACCATATAGGATGCACCTATGCCAAAAACAACAGAATTGGATATAATAAAGACCCGCGAAGCTCCGCCAAAAAAATTTAAACCCTGACTGAAACCAGGTACCTGGAGACTGAATACATTACGACTTATCATTGATGAGGTTGAAAATTGATCCTGGCTCAGGTTTTTGGTTCCGCTGGGAAGATTAATCCCCAAATTCAAAGTGATATGTGATTCTCTCAGGTAATAACTCACTATTGATTGCAAATCCGTGATCCCGTTCAATTTCGAAACCTGACCGCCCACATGAGCCTGAGCCACACGCAAGGTGAGAGAAATATCGGGTTTAATTGGAGTTTGTGCAAAAACCAGGGTACTAAACTGGGATAAGTTGGGATTTGCCTGGACTCGCCAGGCCTGAATCATGGGAGAGATCAGGGTATACCTTGAAAAATTTCCATTACCACCATACCCTAAGGAGAATGAATAGACGAGGATGAATAGAATTTTAATAATCAGTTTATAATTCATCATAAAAAATACAGGAAATACTTTGGTAATATTTTTTTTCAGATTTTAGGATCATCGTTCAGTTTTGAATTATACAATTATACAATTCTTCAGACTTCCATCAGTTCGGTGGTCCCGGCGGGAGAGGCAATTCGGCACCCAGACCGGAATTATCCGCCTCTTCTGCAGAGTAGGTTTTATCGGCACCAGGCACAAAATTGGAATTTACATTTTGACTCATATTTGACAGGCGATCATTGACTAAACCTGCAGTATCTTTTTCGGGAAGGGCAGCTTGAGCTTTTTCAATTTTTTCTACCGCAATTGCTGCCAGTTCTTTCGAAGTGGACGTCTTACTAATGCCGCTTATCCCGCTGGCTTTCTCTTTTGCTACGGAAAAACCATCATCAAGCCGGCTGGCATTAAGGAAAAAACGCCGGGCTTCCTCAAAATTTCCGCGATCCTCATATTCCAGTCCCAGGGAATATTGCAAAAACGCCTCCAGATTCCGGGTTGGAATATAATTAATCGCATCCTGCTGTTCCTGAGTGAGTTCAAGACCCATTCCCGCCACAATCTGAAACACCATATCCTTCTCCATCTGGAAAAAATTGGATAATTCGTCAGAGGTTCCGGTAGAAACCGGTGTTTTTTGGCGATATATATCCCAGTAAGTTGCATCCAAGCGGGTTTGCTCATTTTCAAACACATTGAAAGTGCCCCCGATCATCTGCCCGGCACCCAGAAGTCTACCCAGCCGCGGTGCTTCCGCCGGATCTATGTATTCAGTCCGGGTCATTGCCAATTCATCCAGCAAGGTTTGCAATCTTACTCTTTCCACCAGTTTCAGCTCTGGAATTTTTCCCAGATCAATCATGATCATTTCTGATAATCCCTTTCCCAATGAGACATATTTGGTATTCTGCCCCGAATAAATAAATGGGAAAACTGCCAGGATATTTTCGTTCAGGGGAAGATCAACCTGCTCGGATTCTTGTTGTATCAATTTCCGCATCTCTGTTCTTAAGATCTGGCGGCTCACAAAAATATAACGCGATTCAAGCAAACTTCTAAAGGGAGAAAGATGTGAAACTTGAGGATATTTTTCATAAAATCTCAATGCCTGATCCTCTTGGCGTTCGAATTCCAGACTTAATCCATTATAAAAAATTGTCTTAGGATCTTGTGGATCGATGTTATAAGCAGCCCTGAGGTATTGACCAGCCGTATCATAATTGGAAGTTTTAAAGTAAATAATGCCAAGATCTCTTAGCACCCCGGCGTTATCAGGTTTCTTTCTGAGTTGAGTTTGCAAATTATCAACATCTGAAAAATAGTCCGAAAGATCTTCCTGGAATTTCAGAGCAGTACAACTGCTTAAAAGGGAAAAAATAAAAACCGATAAAATTGTCCGTATTATGTCACTCAAGGTTTTAATCCTCGCAGAGATTAAAATAAAACAAACCAATGCTTTCAGAATGATTAGCTTATAAAGGGTTCGATACTTTTAGCTTTATACTGGGCTTTTTTGTAATTAGGATCATATTTGAGTGCTTCCTGAAATTTCTGATACGCCCCTTTATAGTCCCCTTTCTCCAGCAATGCCAAACCTTCCGAGTAAGCCATCATGGCATCCAGAGAGCTGGTCTCCAGGTCTGCTTTAGATTCGGTTGGTAACAGCTCCGTATTAATTTCTTTGGCAATTTTCACTGCAAGTTGTTCGCTTAAATCGAAAAAATCGTCGGCTTTTCCTTTCACCTCTTCCGTCATTAGTATCTCACTGGTTTCCACTTTAACCAGCCGGGCTCCAAGCCAGAGATCCTTTTTAAATTTTATGAAACTGCCCAGCAGAATACTGTGGACACCCAATTGTTTTCCGATGCGTACAGCAGACTCCGGATCAAATAAGTTGGGGTCGTTTTCCATTTTTATCTCATCCAAAATCCACTGAATTCGCTCTCTTTCCACCACCTTTAGATTCGTCGCTCCATACAATTGATGAATCATTAAATCTGCAAACCCCTTTTCCAGTGGATCAAGTTTTTCCCTATCATCTATGGAGCGATTCATAAAATCCAGGATGGCTACAGTTTGCATCCCCGGATCTGGCCGCTCTACCTGGTATGATCCGGTCACATTCTTTCGGACCTCATAATATATTTTCATCATCTTCGGAGGTTCCCGGTCCGGATCAAGTTCAACCAAGGGAGGTTCCAGTTTGATCAGTTCAGAAATCGCTTCTTTAGCTTTATCATATAAACCTTTGGCGGTATAAGAAAGACCCAGTATTCTATAAACCTCTTTTTTGTCGGCTTTATTCAAATTAGTATCGGCCACCATAGGCGCTAACAAGCCAATGGCGGTCTCGAAGTCGGCAGCACGATATGCTTCAACAGCCTGTTTAACCTGCCGGGAAATTTCATCAGTCTGGGCGTAAACCAAACCTAAAACTGAATTAAAAAACATGAGGGTTACCACAAGGTATAAATGGAATGGAAACCTGTTGGAGGAAGTAATTTTAATTTTTTCTGGTCTTTTCATGAGAGACACTCCTCTAGTGAAAAATCGTGAAAACTACAAAACCGGTAATATTTAAAATAAAGTGGTAAGTAATAAGGAATGGGTATTTTTTACAGCCAGGCTAATCGAGTCAAATAAACATGATTTATCTAGAATATCATGAATGAATCGTATAGATGGTGTTAAAGGTTATATAAAATGAAATTTTGATTTTTTCAAAATTACGGTGGAAAGACTCACAATTTTTTTAGATGAAAAACCAGGGGAATAATTTCTTCCTTAAAAGTCGGATTTATTTCCAGATTTAAAACTCCTTCCACAGTTTGATAACCCTCGCGACTTACAGTGATTTTATGGGAACCTACTGAGAGCGGGTACATACTGACCGGTGTTTCCTCACCAATTTTTTGTCCATTAATAATAACCGTACTCCATAAATATTGATCGTTTTCATCCAAAGATTGAATATTGATATAGCGTTCGAAATAACAACTCACCTGTCTATCTTGTCCCTCTCCAAGCCGAACCGAATACTCATTTTTACCATACTTCGGATGGCGAAAATCGATTTTATACTCTCCTGGTTCAAGTTTAAAAACACTTTTTTGGCTGGTATTTGAGAGTCGCAACTCTCCATTGATAAAGATCGATCCTGAAGGAATAACCTGAAGGGTTAACCGAGCAGGAGAAAATAATTTTCTATCTGGTTTAGGCACAGGTTTCTCTGCTGATCCATGATCACTCATCTCAACCTGGTCTGTTGAATCTAATTTGGAAATATTTACATTCTCAGAATATGAAGTTGTATCACTGGGAAATAGACTCAAGATGGATTTCCTCAAGGGAGGAATACTAACAATTAATATCAAAAAAAGTATTATAATTGAACTAAGTAAAAGAACCGGTCGAGTTATTCTTTTATGTGATGAAATAGACTTTGCTGGTTGCCCAGATACTTTCTCTTTTTTTTCTGTTTTCGCGGTTTTACCCAGCGTAATATTTTTTGATTCAAAAAATTTCAGCGCTTCGGATAATTTTTCAGATGTATCAAAGCGGTTTGCAGGCTCTTCCTGCAAAGATTTCATAATAATGGCGGAAAGATCTTTGGGTATTTCCGAATTATACTGGGTTGGCGGTGGGAATTCACCCTTCACGATGGTTTCTAATATTTTTAAATCGGGCGCTTCCTTATCAAACGGAACTGTACCGGTTAAAACTTCATAGAAAGTCATCCCTAATGAATACAGATCACTGCGGTGATCTATCTTGGATAGGCCTTTCACCCGTTCCGGTGACATGTAGTAGAGTGTACCCGCCCGAGTCTGGGTGACTGTCACATCCGAGGCCTGCATAATCTTGGCCAGGCCAAAATCCATGATCTTTACGGTGTCATCGGCGGTAATTAAAATGTTGCGGGGCTTGACATCACGATGCAGTACCCCGGCCTGATGGGCATGTCCCAGACCGCTTAATATCTGCTGAAAGATGGGTAGGGCCTTTCGCCACGGCAGCGGACCGCCCTGACTGATTTTATCGGCCAGGGTTATTCCATCCACATATTCCATGACGATGAATAAACCATATTCGGTTTCCCGGAAGGCATAAACATTAACGATATGAGGATTTTCCAGTTTGGCCAGGGCTTTGGCCTCGGCCCGAAAGCGTTTCAGGAAGGCCTCATCCTGAGCCAGATTGGGATCCATCATCTTTAGCGCAACGATTTTTTCGAGCGCGGTATCCATGGCCTTATAGACCACCCCCATGCCACCGCGACCGATGACTTCCAGGATTTGATAGGAATCGACAGTTTTACCGATTAGGGAATCCATCGAACATTAATCCGAGTGTGTAAAGGAATTTTATTATTTTCTAATTTTACAAGAGCTTAAGCTAAATTCTTAGGTTTTACAAAAGGAATTTGATTCAATCTTTGAAAATGCTGAAGTCGAATTATTTATTCACTCCCTTTAAATACATTTCTATATTTTAAGATTACCCTAATTCAATATAAATTGAGAGACCATCCTTTTCCACAATAAAATGACAGGGGATTTTAATTTGAAGTTTCCCACCTTAATAGATAGTCTTATAGTATTTTAATTCCTTTCAGAATAAAATATTCTAAAACAGCCATTTACATATTTTATAGATCCATTCAAATTAGGTTATTCTAAAAGGGTAAATTTTGTCCCACATCAAATTGATGTGGGACAATTAAAAATTCTCTTGCCAAAAATTTATTTTATTTAAACAAATGACTAATACCTTTTAGGAATAAAGACTGCCGTTAATCTAAGTCCTCCTAGGTTGACAGTATTTGTTTGAAACGCAGATTCTTTAAGCGCTACGCCATAGAATGTATTATTACCCGGATTTACAGCAACAATATCGAAAGTGGTAAAATTGAGGGTATATCTCAATGTTGCAGATCCATCAAGTCTACCTACTCTTGCATAGTTAAGATTAATTGAGGTAGAGCTGGTACTGACTCCAATTTCGGCGACAGTATTATCCCCAAAGAATATAGAATACCCGGTGAGCATTACTAACACATAACCTGCTCTTGGACAAGTTATAGTCACTGATCCCAGATTTCGAGCAGCTGTCGTTATGGCTGAAGATGATCCAAGATCTGCATATTCTATTCCCACATCCCCTGAAATTTTTGCTATCTCAATAGCAGCAGAAGCGTTTACATCTGAATTTGAAATACTACCATCCTGAATCATCGCACTGGTCACCGAATTTGCTTGTGCCTCATTTACGTATCGTCCATCCGTATAGGTTGTATTTAAAGCCACCTGATCTGCTGTCACATCAATTCCATTCCCCGCACCCACATTTAAAGTCACATCTCCACTGGTTCCACCACCGGTAAGCCCGGCACCTGCAGTCACACCGGTAATATCCCCTGTTCCACCGGGACTGGCCGAGATGGTTAAGTTGTTTCCGGAAGGGGTAATGGTTACATTAGAGCCAGCTGTCAGGTTAATATCATCGGTAAGACCATTTAGGCTGCTGACCGCTGCTCCTGAGGCTACCGATTGTGCCTCAACTGCATTAAAAGAATATCCAACACTACTTAAAGCAATCCTTGGGGCAAGTTCCGGATCTGACGCTACCTTAATCCCCAACCAGTATGGGGCATCAAAGGGTAAATTCAGAGAGGTGATACTTCCTAACTGTACCCGAAAAACTCCCTCAATTATTGCCACACTGGGATGTACCTCCGTCCATAAGGCCGATCCACCACTCTGAGTTGTGTACAAGGCAAATGTGAGTTGAAGGTTACTGGTAACGGGATTATTTGCATTATCCGTCAAATAGCCCTGATAGGTGATCAATTGCGGGATCTGTGCCCAAATATTAAAACCAAAAAGAATTGACAATATCACAATGAGTAACGATATCTTTCTCATTTTTAGATCCTCCTTTGCTAACCAACATATGGTTAATATAAGACAGACTTGTCGGATATAATCAAAAGCTCAAAATCTTGCAGTTTCATCATCTGACAAATAACATTTTGCGTGTTTCTGTAAATTGTTCCCCATTACTGCCTTTTGCATACATTCGATATACATATACTCCACTTGAAACCGCATTGCGGGAATCGCTCTGTCCATCCCAAACAATATCATAATACCCGGGATTTTGCTGCTCATTCATCAATACCCGAACGCGTTGTCCCACCACATTAAATATTTCGATAGAAACCTGACTACCGAAAGGAAGAGCATATGAAATCGTAGTGGAGGGATTGAAGGGATTGGGATAATTCTGATACAATTCAAATATCGTGGGCATTACATCCTGTTGCCAATCTTCAATGCCTACCCAGACTACTGGCGGGTACCAGAAACCGGTATAAAGGGTATTCTGACTTCCGGTCATTGATCCCACCATCGGCTGTCCGACTGTGCCACCCATACGGTAACTGGCGGAGACCGATCCATTGATCCCACCAGAACCGATTGCATAAGTTACCAGTCTGTAATTCCCCTGCGACCAGGCTGTACTGTAGAAAACAAAGCACAGCAAGAAGAGTAAGCTAAAAATCAGCTTATTCATACTTCACCTCCTTTGTTTGATGATGACTAGAATCAACCTGATTAAACGATTAAATAAAAATTATACAAACGATCTACATTTATTGGAGAAAATTTCAAATATATGGGTTGATATCCTATTAACTTGGTCACATTATAATTGAAAATATTTATTGAGACTTTGTTTTCCCATTCTGAAATCAAAAAAACGAAATGTACAATATAAATTTTGTAAAAATATACCGGTGACTACGCATTTTATCTCGGGACTATGGCATACACGACGACCGTCCCACTGAAGGTTCCCGTGGTAAGCCCCGAGGAATTGGTGCTTGTAATTTCGAGAGAAGTAACATTGTCCGTATTATTCCACCATTTGCACCAAGCATCCAATGCGAGAATATGATAGTTAGTTAATAGTGCCATAATCCCTTCCCCGTGACTGAATCTAAACCTGCCAGTTTCACAGGCTAAGGTAAACTCGAAACTGAGATCACATTCTCCCCAGGCTGAACGTCCCATGTACATTCCTGTGTAGGCCCAGGTCCAACCACCTGCATCACCGTTATGATTCATCAAAGACCGGTAATTGCCATTCACATCATCTCCATTAGGCCGAACCAATAAATAGGTATCAGTATTATGAAGTCTTCCACTAAAAAAGATTTTATAAAACTTATGCAAATTTCCATTCAGACCGGTTATTTGATATGTGGGAAGACCACTAATAGTCCCCTCCCAGACTTTTATCATGACATCAGGTTCTAATTTAGGTAAAGTGATTGCCCCATTCTGAATAGATTCAGTGGTAACGCTGCTATCCTTCACACCCTCTGCTCTCAAGCTATTCAGACTATACCCAACGCTGGATAAAGCCACCCGAGGTTGCATCTCCGGATCGTTCCCTACCCGGATACCCAACCAGTAAGGTTTATCAAACGGCAGGTCCAAAGGATTGGTATTTCCCAATACCACCCGGAATACCCCATCGATCAGGGCAACATTCGGATGTTCCTCATACCATAAATTCGTTCCTGATACAAGTGCATCGTAGATTGTAAATCTGAGCATTAAATTTCCTGTGACCGGGTTATTATTGTTGTCGGTCAAGTAACCCTGATAGTTCATTTGCCGTGGAATCTGAGAAAAGGTGGGTGCAATGATAAATAGAAGTACTAGAAGGCTGAAAAGTCTGAAGCGAGTCATGTTACATTCTCCTTAATTTATATGGGTTAAATCATTCGCTTCATTTTGAACAGCAATACAATCTACATCTTCAATATCAAAATAAATGTGACAGAGGACAAGTGGGGATTGTGTGAAAATATTATCAAAAAAAATTATAATATCATGTTTAAATTGAGCAGATTGAGTACATTGACAATTATGATAATTCATACCCGGACCATCAATCATCAAAAGGTGCGACTCTCAATCCCCATACATCATGCATAAATAACTCAATATTATGTTGACTTTGGATTGAAGCTTTTATCCAAATGAAAAGTTTTATCGAGTTGAAGTCAGATCATTTCAACAAAGGTAAATCCTGTAAATTTAGATCAAAGAAAATCTCCTAAAATGCATTCTCAACATCGATACCCCGAAGATGTCAATAAAGTCTTCACATTGAAAGCCACAGATCTCTTATAAATATGTAAAACTGATGTGTTTTAATTTATTTAACCAAGAGCATTTTCTTGACTTGAGTAAATTTTCCGGCCTCAATTTGGTAAAGATAAATTCCACTTGCCAGATCAATTCCAAATCTGTCCTTTCCATCCCAGTAGACTTTGTGTAAACCAGCTTCATGATATTTATTGTTAAGCAGACTTACCACTTCCTCACCTAAAACATTATAGATTTTCAGCGAAATGGTTTCCACCTGTGGCAGGTTGAACAGGATGGTTGTACTCAAATTAAAGGGATTCGGGAAATTGTCGAACAGACGGAATTCCTGTGCAATTAAATCAAGTCCCTGCAATGATTGCTGAACATATTCTGGAGTACCTACCAGGATGGTCATAGAGTGATTTTGCTCTTCACTGCTGTTGTACAGGCTGTAATCCGGTTTCATTCGTAAATCCTGTTCATACTTCAGAATTGGATCGATCAATTTGACCTCAAATTCCTGGGGAATTTGTTTCATCCCCTCAAATGACAGGCTGAACTCACCCCGTATATTACTCTCAACATTAAATCGCCAGGTATATCCACTCGCACCAGGTGATTTCAGATCACTGGAATAGTTTCCAGGATAGACATTCCAATCCTGGTGAGGAAAGTAGACACTGATATATTCCCCTATATAAGGAGGTTCATGGGAATCATACTCATCCCAATCCTCAGCCGCACCTTCGATGACTCCCACAAAATTGTGATAATCTTTGGCCTGGTTGCTTTGAGCTTTAATTTGCAATGCCCAGTCAACCTGAGTACCATGCTGACTTTTTGCCATCACAGCAGACCCTTCGATGCCTGGTCTGATCCGTAGGATTGTTGGTGCTCCGGCCCATAATATATACCCCTCCCACGGCTGCAGATCAGCGGTTTGTGGTACCCAACCATTAGAATTATAGGTCTGCAAATCCGTCGATATAGAAAGTCCCGAAACGGAAATGGGAAAATTATAGGGATTGGCGATGAAATTCCAGCCTGAATCCAGATCCACGGTAACCACCGAATCGGCAACCAGTTGACCCGCTCCTGTATCAACAATTTTACCCGCATCTTTTACAATGAGGAAAAAACTTATCCCCGGACTAAAATTGCGGGTATTGGGGAATTCAATATAATCACTATTTTCATAATCCCAAAAACGCCAGGCCGTATTATTATATGCTCCTAAATCATCCTCTAATACGGCTGCAGGATCAGAATTTTCCAGATTCAATGGCACCGAGAATAAGCGATAGGCATTCTGAGCATTTCCTGAAGGTTGCGCTGCCGGGCGGGTAATACCATCGGAATGCTGCGGATTAATCGTGAAAGTCCCGCTTACGCCAGAAACTGCAGGAGTCTGTACATCGCTTACCCGGATCCGACATTGGGTGGATCTGGGCATCTGCACGATCCAATCCTGCGAACCGTCATTGGGAGTACTGGGAAATATGGTATTCCAACTTATCCCATTATTTCGACTGATTTCAATTTTTACATTACCTACGTTGCCGATGCTGTTCCATCCAACAGGCAGGGTCGAACTGACCTCCCATGATTGTCCACTTCCAGGGTCAGTCACGGTTATCGATGAAGTAAGAATGGTGAAGGGGGCGTCGCTTATATCTGCCGGATCACCATCTACCGCATCACTCACCCGTACCAGACAATTAGTGCCAGGTGTACTAGGTACAGTCCAGACAAATTCCCCATCATTTGGCGTGCTGGATATAATATCTGTCCAGGTACCGCCCCCATTTGTGGAATATTCCAGTTTAACATTGGAAGGCAGGGTGGGAATGGCCGACGACCACTGGATAAGTTCTGCTTCTCCAGCCAAAAATGTTTCCCCCCCATTCGGTCTGCTAAGTGTTAAATCAAGTACGACCGAAATGGTGAATAGTCCGTCACTGACATCAAACGGATCTCCATCGATGGCATCGCTGACACGCACCACACAATTGGTCGAGGGTAGGGCCAGGACAGTCCAGGCATATTCTCCATCATTCGGTGTGCTGGCAATAATTTCATCCCAGTTTCCGCCTGCATCGATTGAATATTCCAGTTTTACATTCGGGGGATCATTGGGAAGAGTCGATGACCAGCGAATGAGTTGAACACTGTTTATTGGCCAATCCTCTCCTCCATTGGGACTTTGCAGAGTCAGCTGCGCGCCTAATATCGAAAAGGGAGCATCACTAACATCGGAGGGATTTCCATCTAAAGCATCACTTATTCTTACCAGACAATCATTGGATGGTATATTGGGAATAGGTGTCCATACAAAATCACCATCGTTGGGGGTGCTGGCAACAATTTCGATCCAGGAACCGCCCCCATCAGTTGTAAATTCGATTTTCACATTCACCGGATCTGTTTGGGTTGTTGAGGTCCATTGAATCGTCTCTCCAGAACCAGCAAGCCAATTTTCGCCTCCATTAGGTCTCAGTACATTAATACGGGGAATTGCAGATATAATGAAGGGGGCATCACTCACATCAAAGGGATTCCCATCTACCGCATCACTGATTCTCACCACACAATCCTCGGATGGCGTATTGGGTATCTGCCAGGCATACTGACCACTGGTTACCGGTATGTCGGTAGCAATCAGAGTCCAGTTTGTACCGCCATCAATGGAGTAATCTATTCGAATTAAGGGCGGTCCATTATTTGATATCCATTGAATGAGCTGGGCGGATGCAACCTGCCAGATTTCTCCTCCATTAGGAGATATTATCTGCAGTTCATTGCCTGTTCCCTCCGGACCTAATTCATACACAAATAACATGTCAGGGGTTCCCTGCAATAATCCCCCGATGGATACCGTCCCCGGAACGATACCGGTCCCCGTCCATAAACCTCCCGCAATAGCTGATGCATTAGGACCTAAATCAGCCAGTACATCATGAGTTACGCCGGTCGCCGTACCACTGGCAATATTAAACTGATGAATAATCTGAGGTAATCCGGCGCCCGTGCCCTGGTCAAATATCCACAAATAGGGACCACCCGCGGTCCAGTTATCGTAGGCTGCACCATACTGACCCGCTAAACCGGTCGTGATAGTACCCAGGTTGTTTCCACTTCGATCCACCAGAGTGGGCGGATCGGTCCAGTTACCAACCCAGAAAGCATCAGCCCCTTCATCATAAGCAATATACCGTACCGCCACCGGGGAGGTAATGGTTCCGATCAGGGTTTTGGTACTAAAATTCATCTGGAAAATAGTATTACCTGCCGCACCCCCATACATATAGGTTCCATCAAAAGCCAGATCTCGCAAACCTGAAACACCGGCAATGGAAAATTCCTCGACAAGATTTCCTGTGAGATCAATTTTATGGATTAGGTTTGTTGCCCAGCGCGTCGTATAATAATATGTTCCATCGAATTCCGCCCCTGCATTCCCTGCGGCTCCGGTTAACTGTACAAGATTGAGACTATCCTGTAAATCCCAAATCGCCTCAATTGAATTCACATTCGGTTTTGAGCCCCTATAAGGCGAAACTTCCTGCAAAATATTATTGTCAGCAGCGATACTTATAGACACCAGGAGGATTAAGGTCATATATTGTAAAGATATTTTACGCATTTCAGTCTCCCTAAATTATGTGTGCATTCATTTTAAATATTAAGGTACCGAAGGGGGGCCGGGTAACGGTCGGGGTGGCTCTGTTCCGTTTCCATCACCGCCACTTGATAAAATTATACCCGTGATCACTCCTGCTGCAAGTACACCGCCTCCTATGTAATACCACTTTTTGCTGCCGCCCTTTTTCTCTTGAGCTTCAGGAGTCGGCGGTATTACGGGTTCCGGTTTTACTTTCTGGGTTTGCTGCTGTTCTTTCACCTCTTCTACCATTCTTGTGAACGGTGGCGGATCCTGAACCGGGTCTGACTGATAATTGGGAACCATATCCAACAGTTTCTTTACCGCCGTTTTAGCATCTTCCAGGTAATCTTTAGCAATATAGGCAAGTCCTAATAGACGATACGCCCGCATTTTCTCATCTTCAGTAATGCCAGGTTTGCCAAGGCATTTGGTAATAGACTCGATTGCTTCATCAAAACGACCGGTATTATATTTCTGTTCGGCATCATTCAGTTCCTGAGAACATTTTCCCTGGGCGAATACAAGAGAGATTGTTCCCGGCAAAGGAGTAAATAATAATCCGGCAATTAAAAATATTGCCAGACTTTTACTAAAGAATTCTTTTGCTTGAGTTGACATGAAGCTCTCCTTGAATTATGTCCTAATAATTATTTAACAATATATTATCAAATCTAGGTAATAGAGTGTGAAACTATAGGAATCATAGAAATAAAAAGTTACATTGATTAAATCACTAGTGGTTTCGATAAAACATTATATAAATAAACTGGATTTTCTTCACTATTCATCAAATTATACAGCTAAAAGAGTGAAATAGTCCAATAAAATATTCCCAAAATCACGTATTATATAAGATTAATTGAAAGAAATAATCAGAATACCTTTAAAATCCTTTTCATTGTATTTTTATCAGTTTGAAATGAAGTGGATCTCTCACATCTTCTTCAATATTAATTTGCATTTCTCCACCGGGCAGCATATAACCGCTTTTTTGGACTGACAACACATGTTTTCCAATCCGTAATTTTAGTTGTTTTGGGGTATATTTGCCACTGGCCTCTCCATCAATATATATTTCGCATCCATTAGGTTCGGAGGTAACCGTCAACATAGCTGTTTGATTAAAATCAATCACATATTCGAGCGTTTTATTCCCTTCAATTTTAATTTGTCTCTCCCATTCACCTAAGGCCGGATGCTGGGCTTTCAACTTATGTAAACCCACAGGCAGAGAAGTTTCAAACTGGATATTAGTATCCTTTTTCTGCAATACGCCGTCTACATAAACCGAGCCCCAGGGACGAATGAGAATTTTAAGACTGCCGGTTAAGGGTGTGAGTGTTTTTGACACATTATTTACGCTACTCCCGGTGACACTCACACTCGTGGAGTACTCTTCATATCCTTCTTTTCTTATCGATATTCGATAGGAACCCTGTTTTAATTCTTTTTCACTGATAGGGGTTGATCCAATCGAATTGCCATCAAGGAGAACATCCGCCCCAGCAGGCTGAGAATAGATATTCAATTTGCCCAGCATTTCCAGTTTGATATTAATTTCAGTCGTTTGATCCGTCCTTACCACAAAAGCATCCCGATATTCAGCATATCCTCTTTTCCGAACAACCAGATTGTACCGTCCTGGTCTTAATTCTTCTTTCTCGCGGGGCGTAGTTCCAATAAATCTATTATTTATCCATACGCCGGCTTCATTGGGAGTCGACTGAATTTGAACTATTCCCAGATTTTTTACTAAAACCGTCTCAGATTTCTGCTTCAGAGTGAAACTATAGGACACATTTTGGCCTGCCCTCACAGTTAAAACAGTATCTATGGATTGGAACCCGTCCTTCATCAATTGCAAAGCAATAGATCCTGCATTAATCTTGAATTGATTGATAGGTGATTGACCCACGGTACTGTCGTTCACAACTATTGTGGCATTATCCGGTTCAGTCATTATAGACACGAGGACCGGTTCTGGTTTTTTTGTGGTTGAAATCGTCTCCTTTTCACTGAAGATTTCCAGCGGATCCATAATTAAAATATAGGAGAGCGTTAATACCAACAGGATGGTAAAAACCAGGAAAACAGATTTGAGAGATGGTAATTTTAATTGCGACGGCTTTTTTATGGAAACCTGGGAATTGGAGTCCTCAAAAACCTGAATATCCTGGTTCATCTCCTCGGCACTTTGATATCTCTTCAGAGGATTTTTGTCGATTGCCTTGGTTATTATTTTTGCTAAAGGTTTTGGAATACTTGAATTGAATTTTGTTGGTGGTGGAATTTCTCCTTCGACAATTCGTTTCTGAATTGAAAAATCAGAATCTGTTTTTTCAAAAGGCGTTTTGCCTACCATCATTTCATACAGCGTCATACCCAATGAATAGATATCACTTCTGAAATCTACATTTTTTAATCCTTTCACCTGTTCAGGGGACATGTAATACAGGGTTCCTGCTCTCATCTGAGTCACGGTGCTTGAAGGCCCGTGCTGCCGGATAACTTTTGCCAGTCCGAAATCCGTCACTTTTACTCTAAGATCCGTATCAAGCAGGATATTACTGGGTTTGATATCTCGATGAATCACACCCACCCGATGGGCGTGACCGATTGCGTTCAATAGTTGTTTACTGATGGTGACGGTATCTTCCCATGAAAAAGGACCCTTTTGCTGAATCCAATCGCTAAGGGTTTTTGCTTCAACATACTCCATCACCATAAACACCCCAAACTCAGTTTCACGGAGTGCATGGACTGTCACGATATTGGTATTTTCAAGCTTTGCCAGCGCCCGAGCTTCGGTTTTAAATCTTTTGAGAAAATTTTCATCTCTGGCCAGCATTGGATCGATCATTTTCAGTGCCATTACCTTGTCAAGAGACGTATCTAGAGCTTTATATACCACCCCCATGCCACCGCGACCAAGCACATCCAGAATTCGGTAGCCATCAATAACTTTGCCAA
The DNA here is from genome assembly GCA_020350205.1 of bacterium. Lineage (GTDB taxonomy): Bacteria > Calditrichota > Calditrichia > RBG-13-44-9 > RBG-13-44-9 > RQOF01. The sequence goes on along the minus strand of CP070707.1, from coordinate 49,653 downwards.
TAATCGATTCCATCTATTCCTCATTCTCCTGTAATTGACTTTCATCAACCATTTCATTGTTCTGAATCACGGCGGGTCCGATCTGAATATGAGAGAACCCAACCTGTATTCTCGGACCAGCATAAAGTCCTACTTGGCCTCTTATCAACTCATCATTTAACCAGGCCTTTAACATTTTGTTATTATGATACACCATAAGCCAGGGTCCCAGGCATTTTACTTTCAGCTTAAAATTCAGCGATGATTCAGAATTATCTGAATGATACGGAATTGATAGTAACTGCTGGTTCTGGCTCTGTTGTTTTTTTTCCAAAACAAATTCCTTACTGGAAATTTTGGAAAATTGAAAAAAACTTTTTTCAGTTTCATTAATTCTTTTTTGATAACCCAGAATAATACCGATCCTGCCCTCATTAAACCCGTCACTGAGTTTCACAGTCACTTCAATGTCAAGATCCTCGAGTTTTTCTTTAAATATGACCATTTTCGCCATATTGGTTTCATAAAAAGTTATCCCATTTTCATTAAATTTGTAGTCATCTGCCGTGAGATTTAAAAATTCCCAATCTTTTTTATTCGCCGGATCATATGTGTCAATTTTATGTAGTGGTTGAATCGTTTCCAAACCTGAACCCGCTTGGGACTGATCTATCTTAGTCTCTTTTGCTTTCAATGGTGTGATGGAAGAATCGGATTGGTTTGCAGGTTTTTTAAGTAATGATTCGCACTGCACAATAGCATCTCGCAGTTCCTGATCCTTGGGATGTAGCTCCAGTGCTTTTTGGTAATAGATCATGGCACGGTGGTAATCTTTATTATCTTGATACTTTCTGGCCCGTTCATTATATGCAGCAACAATCTGGTCTATACCATTAATGGATGCGAGATTCATCGGATCTTTGGTAAGGACTTCCAGATAAATTTTTAATGCCTCATCCAGATTTCCCAGTTCAACCAGATGAATTGCCTCCTCAAGTTGAATTTTATCAGGTGAATTTTCAGGATCCCCAGGTTTCTCACTTTTCAGGGAAGGCTCGGAAGGAAGTTCGGTGCCATTTTTATCCATTGAAAAAATGCCGGAAATTCCTTTGAAAAGTAGATCACGATAGACATACAGAATAGCTAGAAGAATGATGATGATCATTGATACAATAAACCTGCGGCTCCAATTTCCACTGGATTTTTTTCTAATTTTGGGTGGTTCTATTGCGGTATTTTGAATTTTTTGACCCATTTCAATGACCTGGATCGTAATATTATCATGCCCTCCCAGTCGGTTGGCATGTTCAACCAGTATGTCACAGGCCTTTTGAGGGGGATTAGATAAAACGGTTTGCCGAATATCTTCCAAGGGAACTTTCCCCAGACCATCGGTACATAATATAAAGTGGTCATCGGCCCGCAATAAAATGTTACTGATCAAATCGATTTCAATGTCCTGTTTTACCCCCAATGCTCTCACCAGCACTGATTGCGAGGGATGATGCTGCGCTTCTTCCTCTGATAAAATACCCTTTCGGTACATCTCAGCCACCTGGGTATGATCCTCTGTCAGTTGGGCAATACCCTCAGAATTTAGTCGATATATCCGGCTGTCCCCAATATGTGCGATGAATGCTTGATGTTCAGAGATAACCAGGGCAGTGCAGGTTGTCCCCATTTTTACGATTCCATCACCCTTGTTGGCCCTTTGGAAGATTTCCCCGTTAGCCGCTTCCATGGCTTCCCTGAGGCTCTCCGCGATGCCCTCCTGTTTCGATGAATAATATACTTCACCGATTATTCTTACTGCCGTCTCACTAGCTTCACGCCCCCGTTCATGTCCTCCCATACCATCCGCAATCAAAAACAGCTGGCCCTTCGGATAAGACAAGTCATCATTACCGGCCGGAAATTTGCCGAAAAAATCCTGGTTATCTGATCTGACCATGCCCTGATCCGATTTACTGCCATATTCCAGAACGAGTCTTCTCTTGGTATTTTCTGGCATAAGAATTTTTTCCAATTTGAGTGATGAGAGTTCTATCTAGTTACTATTCGATGGATAGTAAATACCCGTTGGCTAATGAACGATAAAGTATCAATGATGTTCGTATTTTGTACACATGTTATGCTGAATTCCCTTCTGGCTGGCGCAGCCGGACAGGCAGTTCAGCATCTCCGTTTTTATCAAAATGAGACCCTGATCCTGTACTAAATTCTAAGTGCAGGACAGGGTGACATAATTATACCTCATAGTAAATAAATATGTAATATTAAGTCATATTCAATTAACGAGCACAACGGGTTAGTAAATATATGACTAAATATCTAATTGATAAATATTTTCGTTTAGATTGAGAAACGGATTTTCAAAAGTAAATCCAAAAAATTGAGGATTTTCTCCGATGACCGCAGCAGAAATGATGTAAAATACATAATTATAAGTTTCCAGTGGGACTTGCTGGCGATACTTTTTCAACAACTGCCAGAAGTTGCGTTCCCGGGGGTTTTCCGGCATTTTTTGAATCAATGAGGCTACTTTTCTTTCCCCCCAGTTATAGGAAGCGATAACCAAAAGTCCTGAAGCCTGGGCATCTGTTTCATAGATATCCCTTATATATTTGGCGGCTGCTTCTGTGGCTTTTTCAAAATCAAAGCGATCATCCCGCGGATCATATTTTTCTAATTCTACCAATGGACCGGTGCGCAGGCCATATTTTAAAGCTGTTTGTGGAATAAATTGCCAGATCCCTTTAGCTATGCCAAAGCGGGTCTGCGGACCAACAGTCTGAGCCCGGAAATCACTTTCCTGCAGGGCAAGATAAAAAAACTGCGGTGGCAGGTCATATTTTAGCATTACCTCGGCAACCATCCTCGCATAACCACTTTCTTCAGCCCGCAGAATGGCTCTCTCCAGCCGATCAGTTGATTGCCATTTGCGGATATAATTCCGTACCTCTCCCACAAAATCACTGGGCATTCCCAACTCACATTCTCCAAACATACGGGCAATCCGAAGAATTATCTGATCAGTTTCGTCTAAACTTCCCTCTTCATACACATGTAATTCCCGCAAAAATTGATCATAATTTTTCGACATTTCTTTTTGTCGAACCCTATATTTTTGTACTTCCTGCAGTGCTGCCGCATCCTGGGATGATTCCGCTTTTTTTCTCAAATCGGCCAGCTCCAATTCGATACTCTTCATGGAATAGAAAATCCCCTCCGCCAGGTTCTGCTGACGATCTACCTGGCGGTGTTTCTGTAATGCATAGATACCCACACATATAAATAATAATCCAACAATTGAAATAATAATTATGTAACGGGACTTATGCTTTTTCTGAACGATCTGAAAAGCATCCCGGATCATGCGGGTGTGTTCCCCCATATTCTGCTGGTCATCTTCCCCAAAATAGTGTTCCAGATACTGGGTCATCGATGCTGCTGGTTGATCTCTTTTGGTTACATTCTGAGGTAATAATTCCTCCGGTTCAAAAACAAGGACTGCTTCTCCCACTCCAAATTCAACTTCTCTATTTTTTTCCAGCGGAAATTCATCAATTTTTTTTCCGCTGACAAAAGAGCCGTTTGTACTATTCAAATCGCGGAACCACCAGGTATTATCCTTTAAAAACACCTCGGCATGAAAGCGGCTTATTCCCTGATTTTGCAGTTTAATCTCACAGGTTTCATCCCGACCAATCTGAAAGGGACGAGTAAATTTGTATTCCTTCTGAGGACTATCACCCTGTTTAACGAGAACCTGTAAGGAGGGGACTCCCCTTTGTTGATTAATTCCGGTGAAATTCTCATTTATCATAAATGAAAATACTAGGTTTGTTTATCTCTATCTGAAGAAAATTCATTTAGATATCCAATAATTAACAAGTGTTTTTGATGTTATTTCTAAAGAGGTAAGGAATTTTATTTTGAATAGAATTATTGGTTTCCCGAATTTCCCCCTACTGGATTGAAACTCAGCATCATCCGTCCAACCTGGGGGCCCAATGTTTTACGGGTCTTTTTGGTGAAGGAGGCAGTGAGTTTATAGGCAGTGGTTCCGGACATTAAGTAAATTTGCTCCTGATAGATTCTCAACCGATCTGAAGGATACCAGCTGTACACTACCCGGTATGCTGGTAAATCATTGTTGAGTTTAGTCTCTTGCTTTAATAAAATTTTGCAGGACTTTAATTGTGTTTCAAGCGTTCTCACCTGCCAGTCAACATAGGTTTGAAGCGAATCCACCTCGATATTTTTTTCGATATTAATGATAATGTTATGTTGGATACCATCAGTTACCGGACCGGTGAGTGTGTAGACGGTGTTATCCTGCCAGTCATCATACATACCGATGGTAAATTCATCGGCCTTAAATATTTTCTCCGGTGGATTACCAGCCGGAGGTTTCGGTGGTTGAGCTGGCTTGTCAGGTTTTTCAGGTGGTTTTGGAGACTGATCACTCTGATATTTACGGTAATATTCGGGGATGTCCATGAATAATCTCAGATATTTTCATACACTTGATTGTTAGTTTTTTAGAAATAAGAATACATCTTGAATAGGAATTTACATTTTCTAATATACTGGCTGTATCAGAGGATTAATGCATACCTGTTGATATAAACTTTTAGAAGTAAAACAAAGATAATCCCACAGGCTACCAATTGTCAGAATCTTCCTGCTCTTCCTCTGAGGATTCTTCTTCTGTGTTAACGCTCTCTGGATTGTCAATACCATCATCCTCCTCAGAATTATCATCATCTTCTTCGTCCACAGAATCTCCGATCTCAATTAAATCATCATCTGCATCACCACCAAATTCACCGCTTCCACCATCGTCGTTCCATTCTGAGTCCGGCATGCCCTCACCCTTAGGATCTTCTTGCTCCTCCTCTTCCTCTAATTCGTCTTCCGGATCGGGTAGGGAATAATAATCAATCAATTCAGTATAGGGAATATTTTCAAAAAGTTTGTAGGGCGCCCCTTCGGCACCGGGATCAACCTCCAGTGTGTACTTTTTGGATACTTTTAAATTCTCAAATACCAAATCCACAAAAGCGTCTCCATCTACCTTATCATCTTTAACGGTCATTATTTTTTCAAAGGTACCGTCATCCGAGTAGAGTTTAAACTTATCATCTTTGCTGGAGGCTTCACTCGGATCGATGGCGAGTCGGATATGCAATATGGGAAGAATATGGGCTAAAACCGACCGTTTCCCGCTTTTGATAGAAAAATTGACTTTATCTGTCATTTCATTATAAATGGATCGCCAGATTACTTTTTATAGGGTTCAAGTTTGGTGGACTTGCTGGGTAAATCAAGGCGTGATCGACCTATGGCCTTATAGAATGCCGCCAGTTCTCTCTGAGAAAAATAAACAACTCGGCCGTCTGGCATAACACCGATGGCATCACCCTTAAAGGCTTCTTTCCTGAATTTCAATCGCTGGATGAACTGAGCATCCGCTCCATGTACTAATCTGGCAAACCTGTCCCCTAGTTCACTCAATTTGGAATTAAAAGATTGCATAAATCTTCTGACTTGTGGCGCGACCACGTCGCCCGTTGCTTTTTCGGGAACTGCTGCGATATTACGACCCTGAGCGGATGGTAAAATCACATCCTGCAGATCGTAATCGCCCACAAAGGCTTTTTTACTGTTTTTATCGATAACTTGTCCCGGACGATTTATTTTGACCCCATGCAGCGCTTCTTGCATATCAAATCTGACCGGTTGGCCATCAGTACCCCTCAGCTTTTGGCCATTACGATATGCATATCCATCTTTCCCAAGAACATAATGGCCCTGTTCCATGGCTATTCTTGCTTCTCTTCGGTTGCGAACAGTAACCTTGCCGGTCTTGCCATTAGTGTTTAATGCAATCAGTTCTTTACCTTTTGGGGGGTGGCCTCTTTTAATCAACTCAATGCCGACTTTTCTCGCCCGTGGTTTAAAAGTGGTTCTGAATAGTGCAATAACTCCCTGCTCCTTGGCCACATCCATGGCAATCCGCATATGTTCATCCGGCATACCGCTGACCGCCTCGGAGGATGCCGGCCTTCCTTTGGAATCGTATGTTTTATAACCCTTATATTCCATGACTTTGACAGGTTGTTTGGCAGGAGTTGGTCGATGGGCTCTTTCGCGACTTCCTATATTCGGTCCGGCTTCCTCTATAGGGGGCCTATCGACTAACTTGAGCTTTTTTCCAGTTGAGGTAGTGCGCTCAATTCCCTTGACCGATTCAGCCGGATGAGCTTCGATTTCAATCACTTTCTTTCCATCGACGGACCTGACTTTTGTGCACTTCCCATTTTCGACATGAATTTCAAGCTTTGCCCTTTCACGAACGGTCGTAACATACTTGGCAATGGGGCTGGCCAGTTTTTGCCCGAGTTTCTGTCCGGCGATAAAGATTCCCATGGCAGCGAGTTCAGCCATGGCATCAATGAGGGAGCGGGTACCTAATTCCAGATGATATAGAGATAATTTTGTCAGTTTTTCCTTGCCCTTCTCTTGCGGAGAGCGCCGGTGAATTTTTTCCATCATGGCGAAATGACGGCCTGCTTCAGCCATCTTCGACAGGGTGGTAATGCCCATATCAATGTCCATAATCCAGCCAACTGCCTTCGCGACGACGATTAAAGCGATAGCATAAGGATTTCCCCGTTTGGCCATGGCACCGACTACGGCATGAACCACAAAAAAGCCGATAGCGACCGGTAACATTTCCATAAACCGTTTCTGAATCTCGCCATTGTACAAACGGGCAACCTCTTCCACAATGAACTTATAAAAATCACCCATGCTGGCACAAAACACATAAATTTCTCGATTCGGAAAGGCAAAGGTTTGTTCCAGAACCCTTAAAAACTGGGCTTCGGCACTATCCCCTAGCTTAATTTGGATCATCGGTACTTTATCCAGATCCACATTGCGATAGTAGGTATCCATGTAACCCAGAAAGGCCTGTATGGCATTACCGAATTTGTCATATAAAAGCAGAGCGGATTCGCCTCTTCTTTTTATACCTAAATCATTTACGAGTTGTCCATTGGGAAGTCTATATAAACCAACAGCAATTTCCAACTGATTTAATGTGGCCAAGGCATTTTTTCTTTTCCGCTGGTACAGGATGGCTTCAACCAATAAAGGCAAATATGATAAATCATCGGCCTCTTTTCCCCGCGCCCGGACATATTCGACAGTTGCCTGGGTAAGTATTCGTGCAATTGTTTTTGCTTCCAGTGAGGGATCTTTTGACTTGATTTTAATGATATCCTGGTACTCTTTCCTGGTAATCCCACCTGCAGCAACCTTTTCATCAATATTGATTCCGGCAAAATGTTCCAACAGGATGATATAAAGATTTGCCAGATATTCATTTTTTAGAAGTGGGAGGTAATCATCGGAAAGGGGTTTCTCCGGAATGTCACCCCCCTTTTGCCCGTCACTTGGGAGGACATAGGTTACCCGAATGGTAATCTCCCGCGAAACAGCCGAGGACAGTAAGCAATCAATCATCTGGTCATAGGGGTAGTTCCCTTCAATGATATACTGAAAAGCACTAAAATATTTGTCTTTCTCGAGTTTTTTCAACCGGTCTAGAATTACCGGATCAACGTTTTCTGCACTTATGATTTCACTATAAACCTCGGGAGGCGGATTCTTATGTTTCTTATAGGTTACTTGATAAATTCCCTGGGCAAACCAGGTATATACAAGTCGCCTGCGGATTTCCTTGGCGGATCTGGTATGAAAGGTGATGACGCCTGTTAAATTCTGTTCATCAATATGAACCCATATTTCTTTCAGAACCTCATTACAGACAAAAACTACATTTCGTCCGTCTTTTCGCGGCTTTTTAATCACCCGTTTACTGCGGCGCCGTTTAGCGCGGTATTTGGTTTCCGGATCGTCTGCCATTGATATTTAATTTAAAAAATGATAGGGGTATTTAGATTAATTTTATGTAACCGGCATAGCTATAAGAATACGGAGATAACAGTAAGGCCTTTTTTAGAGATCTGGAAAATGGATGGTACATTTTCCGGGTGGCACATCTTTTTCAATAGCTGTTCCCAAATCATCCAGGGTACCTTCCCGTTTGCTACCATCAGGTAATGTTAGTTCATATTTTTCATTCGGTATGGGTTGTCCCAGCTGATTCTTTAAATCAATTTCTATCCAGTCTTTAAATCCTAGTAAATCAGAATCTGCCAATGCTCCGCCAACAGACACCCTGAAAAAATATTCCGGTGGATTATATCCCTTCTCACTTTCCTCTTCAGTCGGAATATCATCCGTATCTTCATGATATTCGTATTCCCAATCCAGTTCAATTTTATTGTTTTTCACAGTGACCGGGAATTTGGTAATCAGATCGTGTGCCCCATCGGCATCGTGCTCATAGATTTCAATTTCCGCTTCAGTGCCAGTGGCCACTTCCTTTATATCAGCCGTTAATTTTACAATATCTCCCCGACGTGCCTCTTTTTTGTCCCATTTAAGATTGGTAATTTCAATGGGAGGAAGTACCAGCAATGGATTGGATTTCATTTCCAGATCGTGTTTCGGTAATTTTACATTGGCATATAATATCTTTTCAGCTTTTATGGGTACCTCGATTTGCGAAGAATAATAATTGCCGGAAATCTTGCTTTTAATGGTACCATGCTTCTTCCCGGAATGATCCGATAATTCAATTTCTAGATCGGAATTACTACCCACATACCTAGTAAATACTTCAATTGCGGCCTTTGCCCCGGCAGCTGCCATCTGCTTCGTCCACAGCACCTGCTGGATGGCCGAGGGAAGCTCAATTTTTTTTACTTCGTCTGTTGGAGCTTGATAAATTGTCATTATTAAATCTCAGGTATTTCAAAAAAAAATTAAGATTGACATCATTACTGATCTGGAATTATGTGAAAAGTCTTATCAATTAGGTCATAATTTATCATTAATCCTTTAAAAGTATCTATGTGACTCCATTAAGGTAATTATATGCGTTTTATAAGAAAAGTATGATTATTTTTACCATTCCGGTGCCCTGCCATAATGATCTGAATTTGAAAGATCAGGAACCACCATATTTCCGTGTTCATCACGCATAGGCCGTCGGACATCGACAACTCTGCGAATACCTCGCCATCCAATGTAATTCCCACGCCGAATTGGATTCACCCATCGCCAATCAGTGTAAACTGTATCGTAGGTTGGCTGTGGTCCAGGCCAGTTGTCTCGGAGCCAACTATTCAAACGTCTACGTAAAGAATTTGACCAATGTCTGGATCCTCTGCGCATCACTTGTTCTCTCAATGAAGCTGGAAGTTCTTCCACCGGCAGGGGATATACAAGACGTTCTATTTTGTTATGTCTCTCCCGTTCACCTGTTCCCCGCAAGAGTAAACGCCATTCCCGATCATCAATACCACTATCGGGATATTTGTCTCGTAAACGTTGCAAACAAATTCTAAAAGAGGGAATAGCCCGACCAGGTACCGTAAACCAATAGCTCTCGAGAAAATATTCTCTGTGCCAGCGTCTTCCTTGTCGGTAATCATAACCATAATACTGTATGTGTTTTGGTGCGAATATTTTAACACTTCCTCCGAACAATAAACGAATATTATTCAAGAGAAACTGGTTGGTCCCCAATCGACAACCTCTTAATACCACTCGAGAATTGTCATCAAAAGCCTCAGCGATCGGAAGATCTAATCGCACATCCATTGATTGATCTATCAATAGATTTTCATCAATGAAATTCACAGTATTATTTTGGCGGAATAAGGGAAATAACCATTGATTAATGTTTGCATGAGATACAATATTTATTTCCCCCCAAGCGGTCATATGAAGAGCTCTTAAGTGAGCCTGATTACTTAAAGCATCCAGTATTGCTTCCACACTATTTGCGTCCAATAGTGCATCGGATCGTGGTCGCCAGTATTCCCAGGCGGATTGCCGATACTGATCCCGTTTTCTGGCTAAAAATGTAATAATCAATCGTTGCTGTAGGGCAGGATCAGTAAAATTCCGAACAAAAACCGGCCAGCGTGTTCGATATTGCTGTGTCACTTCTCGTCTGCCACGCCGATACCTCGCTTCGAACTCCAATCCCAACTCAAATTCGCCCCCTTCCCGGGAGATGGCACTGCTCGGCAAGGCTACCCGTCTGGGGGAAGATTCACCTTGAAATTTGAGAGAGATACTCGGGGCATCACTACTGGTTTCGGTAAATGTCTCGGATTCCACCTGAAAACGCCGACGGTCAATAGTACCGGAAAAGGTAGCAATTAATGAATTTCCCGAACCGGATCCCTCTATCATAGTATCACGTCCAAAATGCCAGGAATCCATTTCGATTAATCGAATTTCAGCATCGTCGCTCCGGCGGGGGGTATGTATCCGGATTGTCAAGGGGTTGGTTGGATCATTTAAAACACCCGGTGAAATGCTGGCACGAATCATGTCTATCTCTGTAAGATTAAATATATCTGACTTTTATCTTGAGAAATGTGCAATGATATAAAAACCCTGTGATTGTATATTAATCTTCAGGCTCAGACTCAAAGCCCTCAGGATCTTCAAGATCGGAAAATTCTTCAGCATCGCTAACCTGACCTGTTCGGGCAATGCGTACTCTATAAAACAGGTCATTTTCGTCCTGGGTTAACTCAGCACCGCCATCTAATTCTGCAAAATCGGATTGAGTAAGTAAATAATAACCCGGCATACGCAACGGATAGCGCTCGACATCAACGGGCATACTTGGTATCATGGTTTCATACATTCCATCATCTAAAATCAATTTAAAATCACCCGAGGGCACGTTTTCATGTGCTAAAAATCCGTCATCATCAGTACTACCGGTCAGGCTTCTTCCCTCATCGATCTCGATGCGGTAGGATTTATTTTTGAGAGCGACAGCCCCAGAATTACTATATAAGATCACCGAAATATGATGGGGGGGCTCCATAGAGAATTGACGATTCTTAACCGAACTATATCTACTTTTCCGACTGCTCATTTTTTATCTTACACTTTAAAATTGAAATTATTGTCTAATAATTAGACATCCTCATACTCTTCGTAAATTAAATCAATGTCTGGAAAAACCACCGACCAGCGACCTGGAGGTACATCCTCCAATTTTGCATGACCATTGCTATCTAACGAACCTTCTCTTATTTCGCCTGTGGATAGAAAAACGCGATAAGATTCATTCGCCAAGGGATCACCATTCTCATCTGTTGCATTAATATCGATCGAATCGTCCAACCCAAGCAAATTAGAGCGACTCGAACAATCTCCGATTTGGGCTACAAAATAATAAGTAGCATGACTGTAATGACTCAAGGCATCGACATCCTCAGTTTCGCTATCGGTGATCTGGTATTCCCACTCAGTCTCAATTTTATTTGATTTTACTTCGACAACTTTTGATTCCACTATAACATCCGGCTCCCTAATATCCCTCTTGAAGATTTGAACAGTGGCTTTAGTCCCATTTTCGAATCCTTCCACATCGACGGACATTTTTACCTTTTCACCCACTTCGGCTTTGTCTTTAGACCATTTGGCATTGCTGATACCCATCAAAACCACCTGGGCTTGACCTTCCTTAGTGGCATCCCGCCGGATGGTTCCATCCAACCGCAGAATTCCCTCAGATTCCTTATTTTCCGGATCAGTAAATTTATAATTTACACCGCTGACCGGATTACCCGCCTTATCCACAAACTGGATCTCCACCCAGTGTTCTTCCTTGGTGGTTGATTCATTATTATCCATTAATGCGGTGATGGCACTGGTTTGGGCTGCCACCGATGCCGGTGCTCCACCTCCGCCACCACCGCCACCGCCGCTACCACCACCCACTTCACCAATCAAAACAGTGGGGCAACCCATCACAATACTGTCGGGTGGGCCTGTACAGGTAGCCATATCGCCCATCCGGGCTGCCGGCATGCCCCCGATAAAAACGCCCGCACTTCCCAGTATGATTGGCATCCCCACATGAGGAATGGGGGCCGGACCAGCCGGTGTCATCATAGGACAGACATGCATATCACCCAAGCGGGCTGCCGGCATACCGCCAATTAAAACCGTGGGATGTCCTATGATAATCGTACCCCCATGGGCGGTCATATCGCCTATACGTGCTGCGGGTTTACCCATAACTTGTCACTCGCTTCTCACTTCTCGGTTCTCGTTTATTAAATTTGAAAAAAAACAGATCCCGGATGCCAGGAACCAACATCCAGTTTCTAGTTTATCATCACCACACCACCCTTAACAGTCGTCGATGCACCCCCGCTGACTTCGGCGGTAGCCCCACCATCAACTTTAGCCATCATTCCCCCTTTTCCTTCAAAGTTCATCCCACCTTCCACTTTGGCATCCATATCTGCTTTAACAGATACATTCATCCCCTTTAGGTTCATATCCATTGCCGCTTCCGCAGTGACATTTGTCCCCTTCACGGTTAGATCTCCCGACGCTTCTTCAGTAATATTGCCAGAGGCTTGAAGCTGGAAATCTGCCGCGGTTTCAACATTAATATTAGAATCGGCTTTCAGGTTTGTTTCACCGGAGGTCTCCAAATTGAAGGTTGTAGCCTTCATATCGATAGTCCCATTGGGTGCATGAAAATCAATATCACCGTTTTCAGTCTTGATTACCAATTTTTGATTGGTGATATCGATCATAAAAGTATTCTCACCACTTTCATCCACAATCGTGATGCTTTCACCGTTATCAGAATCATCTATGCTAATAAAGTGACCATTTTTGCTCTGTAAAGTAATCTTGGTATTTTTGTCATCCATGATCAGGGTATGTCCGTTGGTGGTCTGTATGGTAATATTCTGGTTTTTATCATCCATCAATATCTTGTTTTTCTGAGTAGTTGTGACCTGTATATTGTCTTCTTCATCGTCCATCATGATTTGATGACTGTCTGGTGTAGTTAGTGAGATTTTGGCTTTTTCGATGGTATCATCCATAAGTAATTCATTCCCGGCGGCTGTACGTATCAGGTTCTGAGCTTTGTTATTATTAATCGTTGGGGATACATTGGCCGCATTGGGAACCGTTCCCAGGCCCAGGGGGCGATCAACATTACCATCAATACAGGCCCATATAATTTCAGTATTTTCATGATTAGGAAAATGAATCCCATATCCTGATCCGGAATAAGATTGAAGCAGTCTTACCGGGCGTGAACCTTCTCCTTTCCCACTATCACTCAAATCGAACGGGGACCTGATATGATAACGACCCTTGTCATCTATAAACGCATACTCATCACCACTTGCAGACTCCACCTTAGCCGTCATAATACCCGGTATTCGGGGGATGGGTGTTCTCCGCAGGGGACGATAATTTAAATCCACCGGAATCGCTTCGAATACATTTTCATAGGTTGGTTCAATCTTTCGGGCATTGGGTAATAATCCAAATAAACCCCGTTGATTACCACGACTGTTTACCGCCGTAATGATAAAATCTGAATTCCAGTTTTCCCGATAGTGTTTCCCCAGCTTAAATTTGAAACCGGCCCTGAATAGCCGGCAATCTCCCACACCTTTGAATCGGGTACTATTGCAAAGAATTTCCTGATTGCGGATTTTCGCTAAAAACTCACCTTCTTTTTCATCCTTGAAATGATCCCCATAATCATAAAAGGTTCCCGGGGCATTGTTATCCAATTGACTCTCCACCATCAATTTTTTCTCTGGAAATTCATAATTATAGTCTTTCAGCTGGACTTTTCCGGTGACAACTGTTTGCCGGGAAAGGATCTCACTGATGGTTTCCTGGTTACTTAACTGATCCCTGTTGGGATTATAGTAAATATCTTCCTCAGAATTGATCTCAGGTAACTTATCATTGGCATCACAAAATATGATGACATCATTGTCACCTTTCTGTTCTATAAAATAAAAAAGACCAAAATGTTCCAAACGACGATTAATAAAATTAAAATCGGTCTCCTTATATTGCACTACATATTCCAGAGGCGAATATGATTCTTCCAGTTTAAACTCAAAATCAGAACTGCTGAATCCTGCATTTTTTAATACTTCCGTAACGATATCCTCAATGTTCATATTCTGGAAAACCACACTCTGATGATTGAGCGTAAGACGCCACATTTTTGGGACCAGCACTGCATAGTAGGATACATAATCAGGCGTCCTGCCCATCTGCTGGAATTGGGAAATAATCCCGTTTATCTCCACCGGATCTTTTTCTCCCCGCTTCAGAATGAATGTTGCTTTATTATTTAAAATGTCCATGGCATCAATTTCAGGGTCATCAGAGAGCAGGTGAAAACGATACTCATATAGTCCTGAAATTTCCTCTTCCCCTTCGAATGAGAGAATCCTGAGTTTATCTTCTTCTATGTTTGCAAAATTCAGTTCAAAATGTGGTTCATTATATTTATAGTTAGACATCACAAACCCCTCTGATTTATTTCAATAATGGGTTATTTTCAAAACTCTCTTTTGGGATATTTTTACGTTATAGTATGACTAAAAGGAAATCTCGACTCACGCGAAATTCACCGCCCGAGCTGAATTGAAGAATTTATTCTTATTTACAAATTATGGTGCGATGATGACCTTTGTTTGACTGGGGGCAATCTGAGCACCTGCCGGCGCATTGGCATTCATCCCATTATGGGCACTCATTGAGGTGAGATAAATACAAGGCTGACCTTCAATCTTTACGGTGGAGCTGCCCAACTTGAAGGCCACCTTGTCCATGTTCATTCCCGACATTACTCCCTTACCGGTGCCTGCTTCATCACCCATGGATTTAGGAATTTCTGATTTAAGAGTAACCACCTCTTTACTCATAAATTTGACTTTTTTGGAGGTCTTCTGGGCCTGGTTAAGCATTGCTGTGTTTGGATAGGGAATCGGCGCTTGCCCAACTGGTGGGGGCATTGGCGTTAGACATACATCCGGGGCAGCCATACATTGCCCTCCGCCATTGGTCGAACCGGGAAAAATTGCGGGCATTTCATACCTCTATTTTAGTCTGCCGTAGTATTTTAAATTTACTCTCTTCTGAATATATTTATTTTGAAAATTTCGAGGATTTTGATTGTTAGCTGATAACTATCAGCTTAAAACGAATGGCTCAGGACTATTTTTTTCCAAGATAATATGAATCATATATTAGCCGAGATGAATCTTATCGCCTCGTACCTTAACATCTTCCTCAGCTTTTAAAAACATCTTCTTACTTTTTAAATGAAATGACGATTTAACCAGTGTTCTCATTCTGCCGGTCTGCAACTGACTTAATTCTGAAACAGTATGATATACATTCTTTGCCTTCTGAATAACGGTCTGTGCAGCTGTTTCGAATCTCTCCATGGTCACATTGACAAATTCAAATTTCCCGGCAAACTGCTCCCCCGAAACATTTGCGTTTTCGATTTTAATATTCGCCTTATTCGCTTCAATGTCAATTTCAGGACTCTGCAATTCTAATTGCCGGGGCTTAAGGGTAAATGCCGATTGTATTCTACCCAGAGTGTTCAGGATTCCCAGAACAATACCGGATTGGCTGGTGATTCCGACAGTTTTTCCGTTCATAAGGATGTCCTTAGCGGCATAAAAATTGATATTCCCCTTTTGGCTGATAAACTCAATATCACC
>CP070707.1:0-33882 GCA_020350205.1 bacterium | reverse complement strand
TGTGTTAAATACTTATCGATACATAAAACTCTTCTTTTTTGTCTCCTATTTAGCTTTTTCCGTGATTGGATTCACCCGCGAAACCGGTGAAAAATTACCGAGGGTAATCTCATTATCGCCTCACATCACCGAAACAATTTATAAAATTGGGGCAGGATCTGCTTTGGTTGGTCGAACAGATTTTTGCAGCTACCCTGCAGCTGCAGCTGGAGTTGAATCGGTAGGAGGTTACTTAAATATTGATTTTGAAAAAATCGTTCAGCTGGAACCTGATTTGATTTTTCAGTTTCCCAATCCGGAAAACCGCAGAAAACTGGAAAGTCTCGGCTTCAAGGTAGTCGACATACCGAATGAAACGGTTGCTGAAATACTGGATGGGATTTTGAGAGTTGGTTCAAACCTCAAACAATTGACTCAGGCGCAAAGACTATGTGATCAAATAAAGGATACCTTGAAACTTGTAACCAATGAGGGTGTTCACAGGAATGATAGCATCTCTGCGATACTGGTCGTAGGACGACAACGGGGTAGCCTGGCCAACATTTATTTAGCAGGGGGAGACACCTATTTAAGTGAAATATGGAATGTTTGTGGT
Organism: bacterium; assembly: GCA_020350205.1. Taxonomy (GTDB): domain Bacteria; phylum Calditrichota; class Calditrichia; order RBG-13-44-9; family RBG-13-44-9; genus RQOF01. The sequence continues at coordinate 33,287 of CP070707.1, read as the reverse complement.
GGAATTAATGCCTTTCAGGAAGTAGACATGCGATATTTTCCTGTAAACGAGGAAGATCTTCTGAAAAGGCGGGTTGAGGCTATCCTGGAATTTCATCCCGCCTGGTCACCAATGACAGAAGAAATCATAAATCAGAAGAAAGACTGGGGTTTGTTAAATCAGATGGCAGCGGTGCAAAACAACAAAATATTCATTTTTACGGAACGATATTTTGTAATTCCCGGTCCCCGTATTACGCAGGTGGCAATCAAATTTTCTGAAATTTTCAAGACATACAGAGCAAAGTAACCATGATAAAATTCACAGATGTCTTTTTTTCTTATCCACATAATCCGGTTTTACACAATATACAATTATCAGTGGGCGGAGGAGAATTTGTTGGTATTATTGGTCCAAATGGGGCTGGTAAGTCAACACTTCTCAAACTGATTGACAGAATAATCCGACCAGATTCAGGTCGTATATTTTTGAAAAACAAATCAATAAACGAATTTACACGAAAACAGCTTGCCCGGATTCTGGGCTATGTACAACAGGATTTTTCCCCGGCTTATCAATTTTCAGTTTCTGATATTGTTTTAATGGGACGGTTTCCCCATCAGAAAGGTTGGTCTTTTGAATCTAAAATTGACAGGGAGAAGGCTCTCGGAAGTATGGAGGCTACAGATTGTGTCTATTTAAAGGATCGGGATTTTACCACCCTAAGCGGAGGAGAAAAACAACGGGTCGTTCTTGCTTCTGCGCTGGCACAGGAACCGGATATTTTATTACTGGATGAACCGACAACAGCTCTTGATTTAAAACATCAGTATCATTTTTATCAAATTCTGAAAACATTACAATTCAAGCAGCAGATGACGATTCTTTCGGTAACACATGATATAAATCTGGCCAGCCAATTTTGTGATCGTATTATCATTCTGAAAGAGGGAAAGATAGAGGCAGATGGTCCGGTAAAAGAGGTGCTCCGGGCAGACATGATACAAAAAATCTATGGGATACCCGTCCAGGTCATTCATCATCCTGAAAACTCTCTGCCAGTGATACTGCCGTCAATCTCGGGTGGGAGTGTCTAAGGATGGAAAATCATCTGAGACAAATTGTATTCCTGATCATTATATTGCTTATTTTCCTGCTTATCTTGTTCAGCGCCCCTTTTATCGGATCGCAATCGCTCGATTACCATGAGGTTTTACAGTATCTTAAGGGTCATGATAATCCTGATGGCATTATATTTTTCAGAATCCGGTTTCCACGTGTTTTGCTTTCTGCTATATCCGGAGCGTCTTTAGCTCTGGCAGGTGTAATTTTTCAAGGTCTGCTGCGTAATCCGCTTGCAACACCTTACACTCTGGGTGTCTCAGCTGGGGGAGCCCTGGGGGCTGTGATAATGATAAAATTAGGTTTGGATATCTCATTCTTTGGTTTCTCAAGCTTGCAAAGTGCGGCGTTTTTGAGCAGTGTTTTAACCATTGGATTAGTCTATACGCTCTCCCGGAGGCAGGGTCGAATTTCGGTAACGAGTATGATCCTGGCTGGTGTAACCATCAGTTACTTTTTCGGTGCGGTCATCTTGTTTGTTCATTTTCTGGCAGATTTTACAGAAACCCGCCAGATGGTTCGCTGGATGATGGGAGGGTTGGACGTGGTCAATATGGTGGTGATATGGCAATCTATACCGGTATTATTGATATGTTATATCTGGCTCTTTTTTTATGGAAAAAAATTAAATTTATTGAGTATATCTGAGGATACGGCACTGAGTAAGGGTGTTTCAGTACCTGCAGTACAACGGACCGTTTTTCTCTTGGGTTCAGCCATAACCGGTTGGGTTGTGGCTATCAGTGGACCGATTGGATTTGTCGGATTAATTGTTCCTCATTTTTTAAGGTTGATTATCGGTTATGATCACCGCTTTCTTATACCGGCATCCATATTAAGTGGCGGGGCATTTCTCACCATCTGTGATGCACTCGCGAGGACTGTCTTAAGCCCGGTTGATATTCCGGTGGGCATCATTACGGCGATTCTTGGGGGACCGTTTTTTTTGTGGTTGCTTTATAAACGGACCTGATTTCTGCAGTAAGAAAAAGTAACTTAAAATTCAGTTTTTTTTGTCTTTATCTATTTTTAATTTAGATTTGATCGATGATATGAGAATTAAATTGCGGAGGATAAGCAAGAACATTCCTTTCCCTCTGGGAACAGAGATAAAGTCACAAGATTTTGGAGTATTCTTAGATATTGGTGGGATAGCCCTCATTATGAGGACGTGTTCACTCTTCATTGAAATTTTATACTTTGTACCAAAATAAGGCGGAGAATATAGGAAAAAACTGCGACCATAAATTTTAAGAGTAAAGAGTGAAAATGAAAATTCTTCATTTTCGAAAATTGTGTTGGCAGTTGATCCTTATTCTCTTGCCCCTGTCCTATTTTTCTGCCATTACCCAAGAGTTTCAACCGGAACGCTTGTTTCTTGACGTCCAGCCGGATACATTTGTTACCCGAATCGATACTGTGGTAAAAGAGATTTCTTTGCCTGATCAATTTATAATTCCACGATCAGAAAAAATTTTTAAAAATAAATTCAGACTTTTTTCCGGTGTCCATTATCAAATGTATTCCACGCCGGGAAAAGTTGTTTTTAATCAAAGTTTAACAGAAAATGACAGTATCACTATCATCTATCAAAAATATCCCTTCCCGTTTGTTCAGGAATATTATCATAGAGAGCTGGTGGTTACCTCACCCTCTGATAGTGGACAGGAGGGGGGTCAACAAACCCTGGGAGTGGTTCAAAAACGAATATTTGATGATATTGATGAATATAGCAGTAATCTTGACAAAAGCGGTAGTATTGTGCGAGGCATTGAAATTGGGACTAACCGCGACCTGACTTTGAATTCTGGTTTAAATTTACAACTATCAGGGTATATTACACCAGAAGTACAGGTGGTTGCCGCATTGACGGATGAAAGCACGCCAATCCTGCCTGAAGGAAACACCCAAACCCTCCGGGAGGTTGATAAAGTTTTTGTCAAAGTTAAAAGTCCCCACTTGGGTGGTACTCTGGGAGATTTTAATCTGAGTTATTCAAATTCTTTTTTTGGAAATTTGAACCGCAAATTGCAGGGAATAACCGCATATGCCGAGTTTGATCCATACAATCAGCAAATTACCTATGCGACTTCACGCGGGACTTTTCACACGAATCAGTTGTTGGGGCAGGAAGGAAATCAGGGACCCTATCAATTAGTTGGCAAAAATGGGGAGCGGGAGATTATTGTGTTGGCGGGAACTGAGCGGGTGTTTATAAACGGAGAACCTCAAATTCGTGGAGAAAACAATCATTATATCATCGATTACAGCCTGGGACAGCTTATTTTTACCAATAACCGTTTGATTACGGGAGATGACCGGATTGAGATAGATTTTGAATACTCCAATACTTACCAGCGTTATGGTAAAAGTTTTATTGGTCTTTCTTCATTTAAGAAAAACCTGGGTCGGGGATTTAGTTATGATGTTAGACTTTTCAGAGAATGGGATGATACCAATAATTTACTGGAAGATAGCTCGCCACTTACTCAGGAGGAAAAAGATGCGTTAGCCCAGGCCGGAAATGATCCCTTAAAAGCCAGCATTAGTGGAGCTGATTCCGTCGGACCCGGGAATGGGGTATATGCTAAACGGGATACTCTAATCAATGGAGATCCAGCTGAATATTTTATCTATCAGGGTTCGGGAAATGGGGAATTTAATGTACGGTTCAGCAGTGTAGGCCAATCCAACGGTAGTTATCTCAGAGAACGCCTGGGGATTTATCGCTTTGTCGGCCCGGGACGCGGAGAGTATTTGCCGATACGTCTCATACCGTTGGCAGGTGACAAAAAAATGGCAGATGTGGCACTTACCTATCAACTAGGGCGGAATTTTACCATCACTGGAGAAGGTGCGCTCACTCATTTCGATCAAAATATTTTTTCTCCCATTGATGATGATAATAACCTGGGAAATGCATATACCCTGGGTGCAAATTTTCTGAACGATAATCTTCAAACTTTCGGTCGGGGAATTGGACTGCTTAACTGGCAGATCAAATGGAAACACCGGCAAAAGGAATTTTCCCCACTGGACCGGCAATTTCAACCTGATTTTAATTACAGGTGGAATCTGGGTTCAACCCAGCTCGGTGAGGATGAAAATACTTTGGAATCGAATCTTTTTTATTATCCAACACGATCTGTGCAATTTAAGGTTGATGCGGGTTTTATCGAGAGGGGTACTGAGATCAACTCCCGGAGGGCACGCGGAGAGTTTGCCCTGGTCGATTCTGCGATTTTAAAGGCGGATACCTATTATGAACGGATAAAAAGCAAAAGTTACCTGACGGAAACGGGGTGGCGTCGTTCAGGGGCTCTTTTAGGAAAACAATTAGGTCGTTTATTTCCTTACTTGGATTATAAGGAAGAAGATCGCCAGGTTGACCAGGCGGATACCACACGAAGTGGATTTTTCTTCAGGCAGGGGGAGGCAGGGATTAAATTGCAGCAAATATTTAGATTAAAGTGGTATTTTTTCAGCCGGGTCCGGGATGACTATCTATATGATCCTGAAGAATTTAATAACCGCTTGAAATTGTCCCGGTCTTTTACCCATACCTTACAGGGGGATATTATTGATCTGAAAAACTGGCAAGGCAGGGTGTCATTCATCTATCGAAGTAAAGATTTTGAGCCTTTTTTTCAACAACTTCCTGCAGACAGTATTCCCAAATATCAACCTGATCCGGAGTTTCAGGATACTTCCTGGACAAATAAAAAGAGTCATTTGGCCAGAATGGAGGTGCAATATATAAATGACTCCCGCTCTATTGATACACGCTGGCAATATCGTGTGGCCAGTGAGTTACAGGCCTTACGTGAGAAAGTATTCGTCTTTGTGGGTGAAAATCGTGGAAATTACCGCTTTGATGATCAACTTCAGGAGTATGTACCCGATCCGCAGGGGGATTACTTACTGGTTATTTTACCGACCGGGAAGTTTGAATCAGTAACAAATTTAAGTGCCAGCTGGCAATTCAGATTCCGACCAAAAAATGATACGAAAAAATCCTCCGGGATAAGTGGGGTATTGAAGAGTATCTCGTTCTTCTCGCGCCTTAAAGTTGATGAACTCAGCAGAGAGTCTGACTTCTGGCAGCTATACCTGTTGAATTTTCAAAAGTTTCATAATCCGGTTTCGACTTTACGAGGTACCTACGCCTTTGATCAGGATATCTATCTGTTCGAAAGAAATCCAAATTTCGGGATTACTCTCCGCAGTCGATATCGGGACGATCTTTCTAATGAATTTGTTGATGCCGGTTTTAATGAAACCAGAACAAATTGGGACCGTTCGGTGGCCTGGAGACAAAGCATACTTGACAGAAAATTATCCCAGGAACTTGAGTACCAGAATAATTCAACAGTCAGGAGCGTCGCCAGTATCCCCTCTCGGGGTCGTAAAGTATTGGGAAATATAGGTTTGTACACACTAAACTATCGTCCGGTATACGCCTGGCAGATTCAGACCCGATTCGAACTTGGATTTCAAACGGACAATGCCCCACTGAATTTGCTGAAAGTCCGCTATTTTGAATTTCGACCCCAGCTCAATTATGCGATTGCCGGAAAAGCCAGAGCCCAGGCAACCATGAGCGTGTTGACTGTGAAGGAGGTCGAAAATCCATTCGAACGACCAATACCATTTGAGATGGGAAAGGGAAAGCGAGAAGGTATATCGTATCTATGGAATATAAGATTCGAATATTTTATTACCGGTAACATAACGACCACATTTAATGTTTCCGGTCGTCGGGATGCGGGTGCTATCAGAACAATTTATTTAGGACAGGCAGAAGTCAGAGCATTTTTTTAGAGAGAGGTTCGATTTGATATTGCAAAAACTTAGAATATGGCAGGTTTTAGTCATTATTCTTGTCCTGCTCCCCGATGTGTTTTCTGAACAATCGGGAAGGGATGTTCTGGCACTTGAAAAAATCGAGGTCATATTTACTGGAAAAGAAAAACCGAAAATAAAAATACCGCAACAGAAGTTCCGAAACAAAAAAATCGATGCCTTAAATACTGAGGCCATCAACCAGGAAATCCTGCAACAACTGAAAATACAGGCATATTTTCTGGCGACCCTGGATTCATCTGCGATGAAAGATGGGAAACAGAAAGGATTTGGAATCTATCAATTATTCATTACTATCGGACCACAATTTAAACTGCTTGGTGTTGATTGGCTGCTGTCCGATTCACTCCAGGAAGACTATTATCCTGCAATTGATGAAAAAGTTCGAACCTTCTACAACCGGCCTTATACAGATGAATTACAACGTGTTTTGTTGCGGTCGGTTATCGAAATCTTTGAGAATTCGGGTTATCCTCTCTGTAAAATAAAGACTGAAGGTTTTATGCTGGATTCCCTTGAAACTGATCAAATGGGAATACGGCTTATCTTGCAGATTGAAGAGGGCTCCAGAGTAAAATTAGCCGGCTTGAGAGTGCCAGCAAATTCGGATATAAGTGTTCGTTTTCTGGAACGGGTATTTCGTTTCAGGCAAAATGAATTTTATGATGAGAATCGAATCGAGCGCTATACACGATTACTCAGAAAACAGGACTTTATAAAAAGTGCAGAGAAAATCGGACTGGTTTATGGTCTGGACAGCTTGTATTATCTGCAATTAATATTTGAAAAATCTCCCTCAACGACGCTGGATGGGGTAGTCGGTTATATTCCGCCACCTGTCAATGATCCGTCTCAAAATGGCTATTTTACTGGCTTATTTAACATAGGATTAAAAAATCTGTTTGGAACCGGACGACGACTGGACGTATACTGGCAAAAACCGGATCGCTATTCTGAAGATTTTCGGGTTAGATATCGTGAGCCTTTTTTACTGGGCCTTCCGTTCCATATTGGTGGGACACTTCACAGACTGGTCAGAGATACCACCTATATCGAGTGGGAATATTCGCTGAATGCTGAAATTCCTCTCAGTGAAAATTTGTCAGGCTTCGCCAGATTCTACAGTCGTGAAGTTTTCCCTGATTCTCTGGCCAGTCTGCAGCTTCGATTACCACAAACCAGGGCTTTACACTCCGAATTAGGGTTACGCTGGGATACCCGGGATGAACCCTTTAATCCCAAGGGTGGTCAGATATTTTCGCTGTTTTTTGATTATGGTACACAGAAAAATGTGGGACCTGCTTATCTGGTCCAAGAGGATACGCTGATCAGAGAAACTGATGTTACCAAGGTAAGGGGAGAGGTAGCAACGTTCCTTCAAATTTTCCGAAACCAGGTGCTTTCCCTCCATTTTCATGGAATTCTCATTGGATATCAGGGTACGGTAGTGCGTCCCCCTGATATGTTCTGGTTCGGGGGTGCAACTACGGTACGAGGGTACCGGGAAAATCAGTTTTTTGGGGAGAAAGTGGGCTGGTTAAATTCTGAGTATCGGTTCTTAATCGGGCCACGCTCACGCTTATTTGTTTTTGGAGATTTTTCGTATTACTCCCGTAAACATCCTGAATTTAAGGAAGAATTTTTGGTAGGTTACGGTGCCGGGATCAGTTTTCCCGGGCCATTGGGTATTTTACAGGTGGATTATGGACTGGCAAAAGGCCTTTCTTTCAGTGAAGGGAAAATTCATTTTCGTATCATTAATGAATTTTAAAGCAGCTCAAATGGTAATAACTACTTTTCTATGACGTCTGCATTTAAAACTCTGCCCAGAATTTCACTGTCTTCTGACTTATAGATCATGACCTTACGATTTTTATCATCAACTATGATATCCCCGTTGACAACAGATTTCTCCAAAATTTCAATGATCAAATCATGTTGCTTTTTACCGGATGTTTCTTTAATTCTGATACTTCCCAAAATGGTACTCGCATCCGAAAGACGGATATTTCCGTTGTAAGTTTCCAGATCCCGTCCAATCTGGGCCCCTTCTAGCATAATTTTTCCATTAATGGTGGAGATATTTCCCCGCACTGAGGCACCTTTACCGATGTAAACTCTTCCGTTGACGACTGAAATATCATCCTGCACGGTAGCGTTGGAAGCAACCTCAACCCGTCCATTAACAGTCTGAAGGTCTTCCACGATGGAATTCTGACCCACCTCAATTACACCGTTAACGGTTCGACAGTCACCTGAAATCTGACAGTTATTCCCGATGCGAATATTTCCGTTTACGGAAGAGATAGCTCTATTGACCTTTTCACCATCTTTGATTCGAATCGACTTATTGATACTGCTCGAATCGCATGCGCTAAAATATAGAATAATAATGGCCACACTCCAGAAAGCGAAAAAATTAGTTTTTTTCATTGGTATTCTCCTGCAATTTCATTAATTGACGAAGCCCGGCAACAAAGGTTTCTGAAATATACATAAAATTAAGACCAAAATGATAATTGAAGGAAAAAGAAAAAGGTTTTATAAAATGATCTGGAATATTGAATTGTTGCGAAACTCAAAATTGAAAGCTATACTGCTAAAATGAAATGTAAAATATAAATTTATTAAAGCAGAACTTTTTGAATTGTCAGTGAACTGGGCACCAAAACCGGATAGTATTGATTACAGAAAAATTGTTGACTAAAACTTAAAGTATCTGTAAAATCCATGCCATCTTTAAGCTGGGAAGGCAATCTATGAACAATTTTGATTGTAAAACATTGGAAAAGAAAGTAGAAGAAGTAATGCCGGATTTGATTCAATTACGGCGGAATCTACATCAGGAACCGGAATTGGGTTGGCTCGAATACCGAACAACCGAAAAGATAATTGAATTTTTAAATAAATATAAAATTGACCGAATATTCAGGCCGCTTAAAACCGGCTTGGTTGCAGAGATAATTAATCATCCTGATTCACCTTTTATTGGAATTCGAGCAGATATTGATGGACTCCCGATTCCGGATGAGAAATCAGTAGATTATCGTTCAAGATGTGAGGGTATCAGTCATGCTTGTGGTCACGATTTTCATACTGCGGTTGTATGCGGGTTGGCAGCGATAATACAAAGTTATCGGCGTGATTTAAAATATAATTTGCGATTTATTTTTCAGCCTGCAGAAGAACCCATCCCCAGCGGGGCACCTCGTATGATTGAGAAGGGCGTATTAAAAGATATACAGACTATATGGACCTGGCATGTGGAACCGGCTTTGCCACTTGGAACAATCGGTCTGATGTCTGGCTGGGTTAATGCGCAAAGTATCAAACTGGACTGGGAAATTAAGGGCAAGGCGGGACATTCAGCCCGTCCCGGATTAGCTCACAATCCGATCTCTGCAGCCTCTTATATGGTACAAAAAATTGAGGATTATTTTGCAGAGTTAGGAATTCATCATAAATTTCCGGCCGTGATGGCATTCACCAAAATTCAGAGTCGGGGGGATGCCTATAATGCTATACCCGAACAGGCTGAGGTGGGCGGTACGCTTCGGATTACCGAGCCGGACAAAAAAGATCTCTATACTGAAATAATGCAGGATATAACTCAACATACTGAAAAGAAATATGGTGTACATGTTGCCTCACATATCCTGGTCGGTTCGCCTCCGGTACTGAATGATGCCTCTATTGTTGGACGATTTCTACAAAATCTTGAAAAGCTCAAGTGTAAAGAATTTGAAATTGTCAAGCATGAACGCTCTATGGGTGGAGAAGATTTCGGATGGTATTCCATGAAAGTCCCAAGTGCCCTGGTTCGTTTTGGAACTGCCTTAGAAGGGAAAGCCCCCGCTGTTCATACAGGTCTTTTTGATGCTCCTGAAGAAATTATTTCTTTTGCCGTATCATTTTTTCTTCATCAAATTTTACAATGGTAACTATTTTCTTATGCAAAAAATTTTTTCTGATAACTCCTACCATACGGGTGGTTGTTTAACAAAATATTCTCCTGATTTGTGACATTGCTAACGCTTACTCATTGACTTCTACGGCAAATTAATATTCATATTGGGTTATTGTTGTCGGTTAGATAAATAAAGCTCATGCCGGGTACTTAAATGGAAATAAAATTCATCAGACAAGAACTTGAAAATCTTCCTGCATCCCTTTCCCGGGAGTGGATTGATTCCAATCAGTTAGGTTCTTATGCGTCCGGTACTGTCATTGGTATGAATACCCGCCGAAAACATGGCTTATTTGTATATCAGAAAGAAATAGGGGCTCAACCTCTTTTAATTTTATCACATCTGCAGGAAGAGCTCTATTTAGGCCAGAACCAATTCCCGTTATATAATGTTGAATACAAAAATCATTTAAGTATAGATGGTTTGAATTTTTTAGAAAGATTTGAATTAGATCCCTTTCCCAGTTTTTATTATAAATTTGGCACGGTTTCCCTGCAAAAATCCCTGTTTTTTTGTCAAAATTCACATCATCTGATCATTTCCTATCAGCTTCGACATTCAGAAAATATTACGGGTGTCAGATTGATGATCAGACCGTTGTTGGCATACCGTCCTGTCAATGGAATAGTAGATCCGGAAATATTTGAAAATACTGAAGCTTTTTTGGATAACGGATTATTACGGTTTCTCCCGGAGCATGACTCTCCAGAGCTTTTTATGCAATATCCTTCAGGCGATTTCTCTAATTCTCCAACCTGGTATCACAATTTTAAATATCGATTTGAAAAAACCAAATTTCAGGAAGGGGAGGATTTATTTAGCCCCGGATTTCTCGAAATCCCGCTTAAAAATGGAGTTACCGAATTTCTATCTTTCGCCGTTGGCCCACTAAAACGGCAAAATTTAGAACAAATATTTATCAAAGAAAAAGAAAAAAGACAACAACCTCAAGTTGATCGCCAGAAAAGATCGGATAAAATTGCTTTACTTCAAGATAGGATTGATAACTTTATCCGAATAGACAACAAGAACAGACAATTTTTTGTAACCGATCTGCTGGAGAACAAATTTTATTTATCCTTACATTGTCTGATGCTGCTCCGTTTGCTACAAAGTGGTATACCACGGGGGGAGGCTCAAAGGCACTATAAAGAACTTGTCTCCATCCTGAGTGATTTATCCCCGCTTAAGTTATTTATGGGATTAAACTCTGAAATTCAGGTTGAAGCGTCCACTCTTTTTTTCGTCATTTTTTTCCTTTATCAATACCACATCCAATATGATCGTAAAGATAAGATCGATGACACACTGGATATTATTTTAGAAATTATAACCCTCATTCGTAAGAATCAACTTCCCTTTTACAGACTCAAGCGGCATAAATTACTGGAAAGACAGTATCGAAAATCAGAATTGAAACGCCGTGCAGATTATGAAATATTCTTTCCGGTGTGGCAAAATTTTCTGCTTAATGTTTTCTGGTATAATATTCTGAAAATGGCGATTCATTTAGCAGAATTGAGAGGAGTGCGTCTGAGAAAATATGAAAGGTGGACCAAGAAAATTAAACATTATTTTCATAGTCAATACATGCGGTCTTTCCTGGCGAGTCCTACCAAAGCAAACACCCATTATAATTTCGTTTTTCACCCTGCGATGATTTTTACAATTACCCTTCCTTTTCCCATTATTGAAGACAGAGAAGCGCAACTATTCTACAGGGTGCTCATTAAACAATTCCTGGTCAAAGAGGGAATCAAATATCCCACCCGCAATCAACACCGACTCTCACATATAATTTCACCAATACTGATTGCCGAATATTTTGAAGGATGGCGGAAACTGATGAGAGATAAAAAATTTCTGGGCGACTTTTTTCAGCGGATATCTCAATATTTGGATGACCAGTTAATGGAGGGGGTCCTGGGGTATATTCCTAATTTACTTAAAGCTGAAAATTCAAATCTTAGCTTACCGAATAACGCTTCCGGGGTTGCAAGTTGTGAGGTGATGTATTTTTTTTACCGGCAAATTACACTCTGATATGAAATTGGATTTCACCAAATCTTAACACTATCATGAGAGAATTTCTTCCTGCAGTAATTTTTCAATAATATTCAAAGGACCTGCACCGTCTGCCTCCGCATTAAAATTTGTTACAATACGGTGGCGTAAAACAGGTATGGCACAACTCTGGACATCTTGAATCTGAGGTGTATATCTCCCTTGCAGAGCTGCTCTGGTTTTTGCGCCCAGAATGAGAAACTGCGAAGCCCTCGGTCCAGCTCCCCAGTCAATCCAATTTTGGATATACTCCGGGGCATCCGGATGATCCGGACGGGTAAGTCCAACCAGACGTACTGCAAAATCGATAACATTATCTGCAACCGGCATTTCCCGGACAGCATTCTGGAAGGCCAGAATTTCGTTTGCATCCATGACTTTTTTTAATTGTGGTGTATAAGTGCTGGTAGTTGATTTCACGATTTGAACTTCTTCCTCGAAAGTCGGATATCCGATCCATAGGTTAAACATAAACCTGTCCAGCTGTGCCTCCGGGAGTGGGTAGGTACCTTCCTGTTCGATTGGATTTTGAGTTGCCAGTACAAAAAATGGTTCTTGCAGGGTGTGGGTTTCACCTCCGGCGGTCACTTTATGTTCCTGCATTGCTTCCAGAAGAGCTGCCTGAGTCTTTGGCGGTGTCCGGTTGATTTCGTCCGCCAAAATTATATTTGCGAAAACCGGACCCTTTATAAAACGAAATGATTTTCGTCCACTTCCCATATCTTCTTCTATAATTTCTGTACCGGTGATATCCGAAGGCATGAGATCCGGAGTAAACTGGATACGACTAAAGTTCAAATCCAAAACCTGCGCAACGGTACTGATAAGCAGTGTTTTTGCCAGACCTGGTACCCCAACAATCAGGCAATGTCCGCGGGAAAAGAGAGATATGAGTAATTGATCGATGATTTCCTGCTGACCAATAATCACTTTTTTTATTTCTTCATTAATATTTTTATAGGCATCTGCAAGTTTTACCAGCATTTCGCCTTCATCTTTTGCGGTTATTTTTTCACTCATGAGCTTTCCTGTAAAAAATCGGATTCATATTAAATAAAGCAGGTTATGGATACAAACCTTTTTTATTTTCTTTTGTTTCCGTTTTTGTTGAATTTTTTGCAGAATGAATTCTACTGATTCCTTGCGTGTCTCCAGATTTTTCACTAAAATTTGCTTTAAACGATCATACCCGGAGAATCTATGAAGGAACCAGAAGTAAGCCTTGAACTAGCCATCCAACATGGACTTAATGAGGAAGAGTACCAGCGCATCCAGAATTTACTCGGCCGTAATCCCACCTTTACTGAATTAGGAATATTTTCAGTTATGTGGAGTGAACACTGTTCCTATAAAAATTCTATCGCGGAACTAAAAAAATTACCCCGCAGCGGTGGCAGGTTATTGGTAGGGGCAGGCGAAGAAAATGCCGGCCTGGTTGATATAGGGGATGGTTTAGCAGTATGTTTTAAAATTGAGAGTCACAACCACCCTTCCGCAGTAGAGCCTTACCAGGGTGCAGCAACGGGGGTGGGAGGAATCATGCGGGATATCTTCACCATGGGTGCGAGACCAATAGCAGCCTTAAATTCTCTGCGTTTCGGGCAATTGGATAAATCCCGAAACCGTTATCTGTTTGATGGTGTGGTGCGGGGGATTGCTGATTATGGGAATTGTCTGGGAATACCTACCGTAGCTGGTGAAATATACTTTGAAGATTGTTACAGTGCGAATCCGTTAGTCAATGCGATGACAGTGGGTATTGTGAAGCATGATCAAACTGCCTCTGCTATTGCACAAGGCCAAGATTGCCCGGTTTTTGTGATCGGATCCCGAACCGGACGGGATGGGATACATGGCGCAACTTTTGCGTCGGAAGAATTGAGTGAGGAGTCTGAACATCGTCGACCCAATGTCCAGGTGGGAGATCCGTTCACCGAAAAACTCCTTTTGGAAGCTACTTTGGAAATGATTCGGGAAAAAATAATCGTCGGAATTCAGGATATGGGTGCGGCTGGGATAACCTGCAGCACTACTGAGATGAGTGCCAAAGGTAATAGTGGTATGGTAATTGATCTGGATAAAGTGCCGGTTAGGGAAGAGGGGATGACCCCATATGAAATTATGTTGTCGGAGTCTCAGGAAAGAATGCTGGTGGTTGGAAAAATCGGAAATGAAAAAAGGATCAGGGAAATATGTGAAAAATGGGAATTAATCTGTGAACAGGTTGGACATGTAACCGATGAACCAACCCTAAAGGTGTTTTTCCAAAATGAGAAAGTTGCGGAAATTCCTCCGTTCGATTGCGTCCTGGGTGGGGGAGCACCTGTCTATCAGCGCGAGTTCGCGAGACCGGCATATCTAGATATCCTGCAAAATTTTGATTTTGACAAACTAGAAGCGGTGGAGGATTTGCAGGACGCTTTCTGGAAAATATTTTCCTCTCCAAACATCGCTTCTAAAGAATGGGTGTATGAACAATATGATCATATGGTGAGAACAAATACCAGTATTTTTCCCGGAGGAGATGCGGCAGTAATAAGGATTAAGAAAACGAACAAGGCGATTTCCGTCAAAACTGATGGGAATGGGCGTTTTGTTTATCTTAACCCAAGGCGGGGTGGCCAGATTGCCGTAGCAGAGGCGGCGCGCAATGTGGTCTGCACCGGGGCCATTCCCCTAGCCATTACCAATTGCCTCAATTTTGGTAATCCCTATAAACCGGAAATGTTTTACCTCTTCCGAGAGGCAGTCGCGGGAATGGGGGATGCCTGCCGAGTTTTTGAAACTCCGGTTACCGGTGGAAATGTGAGCTTCTACAATGAAAGTCCCGAAAGTGCTGTCTATCCAACGCCGGTTATTGGCATGCTGGGATTGATTGAAGATATAAGTCATATAACAACCGCTTTCTTTAAAAAAAGCGGAGATTTGATCTATCTTATAGGTAAGAATCAAAATGAAATTGGGGGAAGCGAGTTTCTCAAAGAATTTTACGGTAAAATTGCTGGTGACTGTCCCCAACTTGATCTAGAATACGAAAAGTTAATTCAAAATACACTTCTGGAGGCAATTCGCAAAGGTTGGGTATCATCAGCCCATGACATTTCTGACGGGGGACTGGCAGTAGCTCTGGCAGAGTGTTGTATTATGAACAAAATTAATCCAATTGGTGCAACAATTAAATTGCCGGATGCTAATACTCGTCCGGAGTGGCAATTGTTCAGTGAAAGTCAGTCCTGTATTCTGATTTCCATTTCTCCGGACTTTCGGAAATCTCTAGAGCAGTTTTTCATCAAACAGAAGGTGAAACTTCAATACCTTGGAAAAGTAGGTGGCAGTCACTTTATTATAAATGATTGGTTAGATATTGTGGTGAACGACCTATTACGGAATTATTACCAGATTATTCCCGACCAGATGGAAACATGATATTATTTTGAATCATGCTATGTCTAAGATATTACCTACAGTTTGAATCTGAAATAAAATATAGTTATTTTCAGAAGCTCCGTGCTCATTTCGCTGTTAGAAAAAAAGATAAATTAGCCAGAAATTAAATTCCTGTTTTATAGAAAATTAATCTATATACCTAATTGCTAGAGGACCTTTAAATTTCATTTTATGACGATAAGTGAATCTAAATCAAGCTCCCATATTGATATCCCGTTTCGCCACTTACCGCCACTAGGTGCTCACACTACCACCGCAGGCGGTGTGTTTAATGCCCTCCATGCTGGTAAAAAAATCGGTTGTGATGTGGTACAACTATTCAGTAAAAATCAAATGCAATGGCAGGCAAAAGCTCTATCCAGTGAAGAAATAGTTGAATTCCAAAAAGCCATCAAGGAAACATCGGTCGTTCCGATTGCAATTCACGATGCTTACTTAATTAATTTAGCCAGTCAAAAGCAGGGAATTTACCGAAAGTCATACGAGGCCTTTGTTGATGAATTGAAAAGAAGTGAACAGCTACATGTTCCTTATTTAATTATGCATCCCGGTTCTCACCTGGGTACAGGAGAGAGTGAAGGTCTCAGCAAAATTGCCAAAAGTCTCGCATCGGCCTTTGAAGAATCGGGAGCCGGCAAGACCACTATTTTACTGGAAACAACCGCAGGTCAAGGGACAAACCTGGGCTATACATTTGAGCAACTCAGGATTATCATAGAGGAATCCGGGCTGCAGGAAAATATTGCCGTTTGTGTGGATACCTGTCACATTTTTACGGCCGGTTACGATATCCGTACCGTCGATGCCTGGGAGAAAGTGAAAAAACAGTTTGATGAGGTCATAGGTCTTGAAAAGCTAAAGGTGTTTCACCTGAATGACAGTAAACGTGAATTTGGAAGTAAACGTGACCGGCACGAACGTATCGGAAAAGGTGAAATTGGTTTAGCGGGATTTTCCGCTTTGCTGAACGATCCGGATTTGCGGATGATTCCCATGATCATGGAAATTCCGGGAGGGGAAAGTGCTTATGCAGAAGATTTAATTCTATTAAGAAGCCTTTTAAAGTATTGAGCTGCACTACAGTACAACCCAGTTGAATCCGAAATTCTGCAAAATGTTTGAAATATTCATTTAATGGTGACGTATATGTTGAATCTTTCCGGCAAGAAAATATTACTCAGTATTCACATTTTACTGGTAGGCATTTGGTTTGGTGTTTGTCTGGGGATTTTGGCTGTATTAATCTTTAAACCAACAATTGCTGGTATTGGCGATTACCACATTCTGGATAAAACAATATTTTACCTGTTTGATACCGTTGTCATGAATATCACTATTGCTGTAGCGCTCACTGGCCTGATTTTTTCAATGTTTACTCCTTGGGGCTTTTTTCGGTTTCATTGGATTATCGTAAAATGGGTGGCAATTATTCTGCTTGCTGGCATTATCATATTCCTGGAAAGTCCCTCTATCAATGGCATGGCCGCAGTATCCGATATTTTTCGGGAGGAAATTCAAAACCATCCCGAATATAATGGATTTGTAGAGGGGAGTTTTCTTTACAGTTCTATACAACTTTTTTTGCTTATTTTGATAGTGATTATTTCTGTTTTTAAACCATGGGGACACCGCAAATCCACGAAAGTAAGAAAACGTAAGTTGATAGTATCTCTCGGAGTTGTGGTTGGAATTCTGTTGATTGTTAGTATGACGGTTCAATATCTGCAACTCGAGCATTATAGGAAGATCACCATAAAGGACGTTGATTTAAAAGTGGTTAAAGACGGCTATTATGTAGGGAGTGCCGATTTTTATTTTCCGTATGAAGTAGGGATTCAAATTGAGGATCACCAGATTAAAAAAATTAAAATTTTAAACAACCGATCGAGTTTTTATGCCAGACTGGCAGAAGGTATTACCTACAAAATTGTGCGTGAGCAAAAAATAAATCTCGATGCCGTAAGTGGTGCTACAACTACCAGTAAAGCTCTTATGAAGGCTGTTGAATCGGCGCTTCACACTGGTTATTCTGATGGAAATAAAAATCAATAAAATAGAGTATAATAATATTTGTTTTCATCTCTATATATATCACAATAAGATTCTGCATTTTTAATCTCAGGCTCTTTGCTAAAAGTATATTTCATTTTATTAAAAATTGTAAATACAGGGCGTATTTATTTGAAAGGACTATTTATCCACAGGTCTTCAGAAGAAATATTCTGCTATAACCTATTCTTTAAGTTAAATACATATAATAACTATAAATTTATGTGATAAGACGTCTGTGAGAATGATGGGTAAATATTTTTTTTAATTAATTTACTCGGTATCACAATAATTTTTATCTGACCAAGTATATTTCTATTTAGTATGAAATGTTGGAAGAATTTTAAAATTTTCATGGATATGAAGAAACGTAAATTCATTTTCTTTCTTTTTTTCTGGCTGCATGCCTGTCTTATGAATTTTGGGTTGTTATTTGCAGATGAAATGGAGGAGCATTATCTCAATTATCTTCACTCCTTTATTTTTAAAGATTCTGTAATATCTGAATTGCCGTGTGGCTTTGTCTATGGCTTAGCACTTCAACAACATTGGCAGGAACTTCCATTCGATGTAAGATTGAAATTGAAAAAACCTTATTTCAATGAACCCTTTCTTGAAGATTCAATGATTAGTCCTCAGGGTAATTTCATGCTTCATTTCGACCGTACTGGCGTTGATGCGGTCCCTGAGACTGATTTCTCTGGCAATGGTATTCCTGACTTTATTGATAGTGCTGCCGCAATATTTGATTATGTCAGAAGTTATGAAATTCAGGTTCTTGGTTATCAAGCACCGCTTGGTTTGGACGGGAACCCGGTTGATATCTACCATGTCTTTTTTCAAAATCTTCAGACTGAATACGGATCCACGTTCGCCAAGGATGAAATTCCCGGTCCCTCCGATTACTATCGATATACCAGTTACATAATTCTGGATAATGATTTTCAAAATAGTAATTATCTGACAAGAGGCTTAAGCGGCTTGAAAATGACTGCTGCCCACGAATTTCTTCACGCCATTCAACTTTCGAATAGAATATGGTGGATTGCAGGTGAACCGGCCGATTTATTTTTAATGGAAATGACTTCTACCTGGATTGAGGATGTTATTTATGAAGAAATAAATAACTATCTTTATTATTTACCTCCATTATTTAAACGATTCTCTAATACTTCCTTCACGAATATAGAGGATTTATACCCCTATGGAAATTCATTGTTTTGGCATATGGTAGAAAAAAGATTTGGGAGAACGGCAGCGACAGAGGTTTGGGCAAAAGTCCGTGAAAAACCGGGGCTTGATGCCCTAAACGATTTTTTTACTGACTATAATTCCTCTTTAGCTTATCAAATTCACCAATATGGTATCTGGATGAATTTTACTGGAATGCAAGCAGATACGGTCAATTTTTTTCCTGAGGGTGATCTGTATCCAAATCTAAATTTGCAGGCGGTTGATATTTATAATTTTCAAAATTCATTTGCTGAGCAGAAAAAAGTGTTACCTCTGGCAAGTCGCGTATTACAAATTTATCTTGAGAGTGGTCAAGAGTATTCTATCAATGCAGTGAGTACTCAATATAACGGATTTTGTAGTCATATATCAGCATCGGATGTCTTAAATACTGTACAATTTTACCAGAATGGTATGTTTACTCTTTGGTCTGATCCTTCGGTACGCATAATTTTAACGAATACCATAAATGATACAGCTTGGGTTAAATATTCCCTCGGAACCAAGCTATCCGGGGAAAATGATGATTTCATGGTTTTTCCAAATCCTGTCATTCTTAGTGAAAATGACAGGCTGTCTTTTGTCAATATCCCGGAACCCGGTGATATCTTTGTGTTTAACAGTATTGGAATCCAGATTTTTCACCATACAATTACAAATCAATATCAAATATATTCCTGGGATCTGAAAAATAAATGGGGTGAGCCTCTTTCCTCCGGAGTTTATTTGTTTTTGTTCAAAAGCCCGAATTCAAATTATACGGGTAAATTTACCCTAGTGAGATAAGATTCTATATGGACGATTTGTTCTGCTTTTAGTACAGTGGGAATTCAGGAGTGTTGCGTGAATATTAAAAAATTTTTAATCATTATCATCCCTTTATTCGTTTTTAAATACCTTTATACAGCTGATTCGGATCTCAGTAGTTATCAATTCCTTAATTCATTTTATTCACCAAGATTAAGTGCGTTGGGTGGATCTCATCCCACGATAAAGGGTGACCTGGATGCCATATTCGGAAACCCTGCAGGATTAGCATATTTAAAAAATACACGGATAATGATAAATTATAACAATCATCTACTTGATTTTAATAATGCATTTTTGGGCATTCATTACCCATTGAATGATTATTTCAATATTTCTGTGGGTCTTTTATATATGGATTATGGAAAATTTGAGAGAGTCGATGAATTTGCATTAAAGACAGGCGAAAAATTCGATTCAAGGGAAATGTCTCTACAATCATCTTTCTCCGGGTATTTACTCGATTGGGTTAGTTATGGTGCGACTTTAAAATATATTTACTCGAATATTTTTCATTATTCGGCATCGGCAGTGGCAGCAGATCTTGGAATTTTAATTTCTGTTCCTTATTTGTATGGCTTGGATATAGGACTTAATATTAAGAATTTGGGCAAAAGCATCGATGCCTTTGATCAAACCAAAGAGGATCTACCATTCGTATTTAGTGTGGGAATGGCCAAGCATTTTATGAAAGACAGGCATTCTATCTATTTCGGTTGGACTCAGTTACCATTATACACAAGTGATAATACTCAATTATATAAAAAATTTAGCATCGGGTTGGAGAGTATTCCAATTCCTGCATTAAAAATCAGAGTCGGATATAATAATGGCACCCGCAACAATTTGATGATAGGCGATTATTCTGGTGTTCTGGGAATTTCTTGTGGTTTTGCTCTTGAAGTCGGTTCCCAACAATTAGCATACGGGTATTCGAATTATGGTGAGTTGGGTGGGGTTCACCTATTTGGATTCAGTTATACTTTTCAAACCAGTCAGAAGCGAGAGGCTTCCTCCAATGGTTCTTCACAGGCGCGTGTAATTTTTGAACTTAATGAGATACCTCCCCCTCAACAGGTTCAGTATCGAGTGGTTTCTGGACAGCTGCTTATTTCTTGGCGGGGCTTTGAGGGTGCAACTTATAATTTATATGCTAGGCACGGTGATGATCCAAATTGGACAAAAATGAACAGCAAACCACTGGAAGATAACTTTGTGGCATTCAAAAAACCGAAAGTTCCGGGTTTTTATTATTTCAAAATAACGGCAGTATATCAGGGAAAGGAAAGCTATTTTTCGGAACAGCTAGAGATCATCATTGACTAGTTGTTCTAGTCAGGAAATCAGTTCTGGAATGATTTTAATGCGTATAATGCTGCTCAATTCCGTGACGAAGGGAGATTTATTTTAGTAAAACTCCCCTGATCGTATCAGGGGAGTTTATTATTGTACCTATTTTTCTTGCATGAATGGATAACGGTAATTGGTGGGGGGGACATAATTTTCTTTTATGGTACGGGGAGTTACCCAGCGCATCATATTCAGAAGACTTCCTGCCTTATCATTAGTACCACTGGCTCTGCCACCACCAAAGGGTTGCTGACCCACCACCGCACCGGTAGGTTTGTCATTGATGTAATAATTCCCGGCTGCATTAACCAGAATTCTATCTGCCAGTTCAATGGCATAACGGTCCTTCGCAAAAATCGCACCGGTTAAGGCATAGGGTGAGGTTTCATCACACAGGTGTAAGGTTTCTTGATATTTATTATCATCATAGATATACAAGGTTAATACCGGACCGAATATTTCCTCTTGCATGGTTCGGAATTTCGGATCCTTTGTGACAGCTACGGTTGGCTCAATGAAAAATCCACTGCTATCATCGTAATTTCCACCAAAGATGATCTCGGCCTGATCTGATTTCTTAATGTAATCGATATATTCGGTAATAGTGTCGAATGCTGCCCGGTCGATAACCGCATTCATAAAATTACTGAAATCTTCCACGTCTCCCATTTTAATAGTTTTTAATTCTTTTATCAGATATCCCTTAAGATCAGTCCAAAGGGATTTGGGAATATAAGCGCGGGAGGCGGCGGAACATTTCTGCCCCTGATATTCGAAGGCACCCCGGATCAGAGCCACCCCCAGTGCTTCCAGATCGGCACTCCGGTGAGCAACAATAAAGTCTTTCCCACCAGTTTCTCCCACAATCCGCGGATACCATTTATAATTATGAATATTATTGCCCACAGTTTTCCACATTCCCTGAAATGTGGAGGTACTTCCTGTAAAATGTATGCCCGCCAGTTCCGGTGAGGCTAGAACCGGATTTCCAACTTTGCTTCCTGATCCCGGAATGAAATTAATCACGCCATCGGGTAAACCGGCCTCTTGAAAGATTTTCATAATATAATAGGCGGAGTAAACGGCACTGGAGGCAGGCTTCCATAAAGAAACATTCCCCATAATCGCCGGTGCAGAAGGTAAATTTCCGGCAATGGAGGTAAAATTAAACGGAGTTACTGCAAATACAAATCCTTCCAGAGGACGATACTCCATGCGATTCCAGATACCCGCCGGAGAATAGGAGGGTTGCTGTTCAAATATTTGCATGGCATAAAAGCAATTAAAACGGAAAAAATCTACTAATTCAGCCGCAGCATCTATTTCTGCCTGAAAAGCATTTTTACTCTGCCCAAGCATGGTGGCTGCATTCAGAGTATCACGCCAGGGACCGGCCAATAATTCTGCTGCTTTCATGAATATAGCTACCCGATCATACCAGTGCATCTCTGCCCACTGTTTCCGGGCTTTCTGGGATGCCTGCACGGCCAGTTGAACCTCTTTTTCAGCTGCCTGGTGGTATTGACCGACTTTTTTCTGGTGTTGATGAGGCAGAATACAACTACCCAGTTTGCCGGTTTTTATTTCTTTGCCACCGATAATGAGAGGTATCTCAATATGCTGGTTCTTTAATTCAGTAAGTTTTGCTTTTAGGCTCTTGCGTTCAGCTGAACCAGGTGCATAGTTTCGTACCGGTTCATTCGGGGGAAGCGGCAGATTGAAAAGTGCGTTAGCCAAAACATATCTCCTTCATTTTATTAAGCTGTAATTGGATAATCGTTTAACAAAATAAAATGTAATGAAATTCACAAAAAATGTCAATTCAATAAAATCCTTCCGGAATGGTCCGGTTTCGAAACCGACAAAAATCATCAAAAGTGTTAGAAAATCAAATCTCTTGTTTTTAGATTTATAGCTAAAACCATGCAAAATAGAAGAGGTGATTGAATGAAAAACAACCAAAATATAGAACAGTTTAAAAAAGAACGTGATCGACTCAACGAAATCGTTATGAAATATGCCGGACTGGAAACAAAGAGGTTTTTCAGCCTGGATTCTCAGGTTTACCGGGATGGCGGGGCGATTCCTGTAAAATTTAAGGAAATGCTGGGATTGGTAGCATCACTTGTTCTGCGCTGTGATGACTGTATTAAGTATCATATTATTCGCTGTTTTGATGAAAAGGTAAGTGATGAAGAGCTGGAGGAAGCCCTCTCAATCAGCTTGATTGTCGGGGGATCTATTGTGATCCCGCATCTGCGCAGAGCCTACGATGCCTGGGATGAGTTAAAGCATCTTAAAGCAAAGTAGAATATCCATCAGAACAGGCAATAAATGATATATGAATAGCGAGCTTTTGAAGTTCATAAAACTGGGACATTCCAATAAATAGCCTCCGGTAGCCCCTATCTTAAACAGATGGAGTAATTGATGAAAAATGCAGTTCTTGACCGTCAGACCCGTGATATTTTAAAAATTTTTCAGAGAAATGAGATCACTGAGTACCAGGTTTATTCTTCAATTGCAAAGCGAATAGGAGGTAAAAATGGGAAAATATTGGAAAAGATTGCCAGCGATGAAAAGCGGCATTATGATACCTGGAAACATTATACCGGACAGGAAGTGCGACCGGCCCGGTGGTTAAAATTCTTATATCTGGTTGTCTCAAGAATACTGGGTTTAACATTCGCTATTAAAATGATGGAGAGAGGAGAGGAACAGGCTGAACATGCATATAAAGTCATTGTATCAAAAATTCCTGAGGTCAAAGAGGTTATCAGGGAAGAGAAAGAACATGAGAATATGCTGGTTGATATGATTGACGAAGAACGAATTCATTACATTGGATCGATGGTACTGGGTTTGAATGATGCGCTGGTGGAATTGACCGGGGCTCTGGCTGGATTAACGCTGGCCCTGCAAAATACACGCCTGATTGGTCTGGCTGGATTGATTACGGGCATTGCTGCTTCCCTCTCAATGGCGGCATCAGAATATCTGTCACAAAAATCTGAACCGGATCACAAGGATCCTCTTCGTGCATCTTTCTATACCGGTATTGCCTATATTTTCGCTGTAATTCTGCTGGTATGTCCTTATTTTATCTTTAGTAATTATTATCTTGCTCTGGGAGTAACATTAATCCTTGCGTTGCTGATTATCCTCATGTTCTCTCAATTTGTGGCAGTGGTTAAGAACATGTCATTTAAAAAATTCTTTTGGGAAATGGTGTTAATCAGTCTGGGAGTGGCAGCTATCTCATTTTTTGTCGGATGGCTTGCTCGAAAGTTGTTTAATGTGGAGGTGTAGTTAAATATTCAGATAAATTTTGCAATCAAATGTTTATTGATTATTTCAATGCTTTATTTTGATAATTCAATTCTCAATCGGTTAACTTTATCCTGATATCCGAATCTAAATCACCCTGAAATGATGTTGCCGGTTATTTAGAGAATTGTGAATCGAATATTTGGATGGTCTTTTTCCTTTCGGGAGTAGGTAATTCATTTCTTTTGTTTCCATTCTCCAGATTCATGAGATCCAACAAACTGTACTGATTTAGTACCTGGTCAACTGCATCCTGGACCAGTTGCCAGACCGAGCGGACGGAGCAGGTACAGGAGCGACTACAATCAGGAAGCAGACCGGAGTGCTTCTCACAAAATTCCTGAGAGTATAATTTTCCGCCGAGAATTGTAAGCACCTCGTTAATACTTACCTCCTGTGGATGCTGTGCCAGAGTGTAGCCACCCTCTTTTCCGCGGTTACTTTTGATGAAACCGTTCATTCTCAGTAAGCGACATAATTTGGCGACATAATGTTGGGATAATCCCTCTGCTTCACTTAAGCGGGGTATGGTAAGACCTTCAGGGGAATTACAGTTCGCTATTCGCAAAAGCAGCCTGATCCCATATTCTTCCTGGGCCGTGATCTTCATAATTTTTATATCCTGAAAATAAAATTAGTCTTCCTGGAAACGTGGAAGATTGGAACTGCACATCACAACATTATCCAGTTTTGAATAAGCTTCTGGACTGATTGATGGCCCCTGACGGGTACATTTTTGATCGAACAAAGGTGTTAAAATATCCGCAATTTCTTCGGGAGATTTGTTTACAATGTCTTTACGCTCCATAATGAACTCGATAGTTCCATTCCTGAAAAGTACAAAACAGGGCGATGAGGGTACATAGTCTGAAAGAAATCTCTGCCGGACATACTCAAGCGGTTTCTTATCCATTCCTGCGAAAATTGATACCAGCTGGTCGGGAATTTGATGGTGCTGGAGCGCCAGGGCAACACCCGGTCGGGCTGATCCGGCTGCGCAACCACATACCGAATTGATCACCAGTAAAACCGATTCATCCGGATGCTGCAGCAGGGCCTGATCTACCTCCTCCAACGTCTTTAATTCTTTGAATCCCACATTAACCAGTTCCTCACGCATATACTGAACTGCTGCGGGGTCATAATTGGGTTTATAGTTAAAATCATATTTTTCCATCATTATACCTCAATAAAAATTGTTTCAATAAAGAGTAATAATAATTTACAGAAGTCCTAACTCCAATCGTGCCTCTTCCGTCATCATATCGGGCGTCCAGGGCGGATCCCAGACAATGCTCACCTTGGTACCGCTTATTCCCTCAACTGAATTTACCTTTTCTTCAACTTCTCCGGGAAGCGTTCCGGCAACCGGACAGGCGGGAGAAGTCAGGGTCATTTTAATATGGGCAAATTTATTCTCATCGATTAAAATATCGTAGATCAGTCCGAGCTCGTAAATATCTACCGGAATTTCCGGATCGTAACAGGTTTTGATAATTTCAACAATTTTTTCTTCTAATTTTTCGATTTCGCTCATTTTAAAATTCTTATTTTAGTTGTTTCCAAACATGAGATGAAAATTATAAATCTAGCATGAATTCACAAAATTCCTGAATTTTTGATTCCGATAAAGGTTCCAGGGACGATAAATATCCAGTACTTAATTTTCAGAATTCTTCAATCAGTCTATCTTTGATTTTTAAATGGATATATTCCCGGAGTTCTGAGATTTCAATATTTTCTATAATTTCTCCTGCAAAAGCCGAGCGCAATAAAGTAAAGGCATCTGCTTTGGAAATGCCACGCTGCTGGAGATAAAATACGGCCTCATCATCGATCTGGCCAATCGTAGCGCCGTGGGTACACTTTACATCATCTGCAAAGATTTTTAATTGGGGTTTAGAATCCACTTCAGCTTCATCGCTCAGCAGCAAGCTGCGGTTGGATTGAAAAGCATTGGTTTTCTGAGCATCCCGGGCGACATATATGGTTCCACTGAATACCCCCCGGCCGCGATCATTTAATATACCTTTGTATAGTTCATTGCTATCGCAGTGAGGTTGTAAATGATCGATATTGGTATGATTATCGACATGCTGGTTTCCAGAGGCGAGATAGAAACCGAATAAGTGAGTTTCAGAATTCTCACCGTTCAGAGAAATGCCCAGGTTATTGCGTACAATATTTCCTCCAAGATCCACAGCGAGATGATTAAATCGACTGTTCCGGTTCAATTTTGCCTGAGTTCGTTTGATTAAAAATGAATCCCGAGTCTCCTCCTGCAAAGTAATTAAGGTGGTGTGTGCCTCATCCCCAACCACAATTTCGGTGACGGAATTATGCAGATATTCTCCCTGCGAAAGATGGTGTTGTCTTTCAATCACAGTAACCTGACTGCCCCTCTCGCTTACGATCAAATTGCGATGGAAAGACTGAAAGGGCATGCCCTTCGGATCTGAAATATTCAGGATCTGTATCGGTTTTTTCAGACGGGTTTCTGAAGGGATATAAATAAATGCACCATCCTGAATGAAGGCAGTGTTCAGAGCAGTAAAAATTTCCTTATGATATTCTGCATATTTGGCAAGATGATCGTACACAAACCGGTTTCCATTTTGCAGCAACAGCTGGAGTGGTGAGATGATAATCCCGTTCGAAGATTTTTGAATAGAAGAGAGCGATTCATAGAAAATCCCATTAATGAAAACCAGGGTATTTTCTGCCAGACCCGGAATGTCGTATGTATAAATATCTGAGCTTCGTATTTTGGGCTGCTTACTTTGGAAAGGAAAATTTCGCTTCAGAACAGGTGTCAAATCTGTGTATTTCCAATCCTCCGTACGGGTGCTGGGAAATTCCATTCTTTTAAAATTAGATAACGCATCCTTTCTTAAGGCATGGACGGGCTTTTCCCGACTGCCATTCAGCTCGGTTTCATGGCGATTAAACAGCTTGATATAACTGTCTTTCAGATTCGAATCTTGTGCGTTCATATATATATTTTGTCCTAGTTAATACGTCATTAAACTGTTAAATGTTTAATTTTTAAACCGTAGCTGATTCCTCTTTTACCCAGTCGTACCCGTGTTCTTCTAAATGCATGGCTAATTCCTTATCTCCGGATTCTACGATTTTACCCTGATACAACACATGTACCACATCCGGTACGATGTAGTTTAAAAGTCTTTGATAATGTGTGACTACTATAAAAGCATTTTCTTTGGTTCGCAATTTATTGACACCATTAGCCACAATTTTAAGGGCATCGATATCCAATCCGGAATCAGTTTCATCCAAAATAGAAAGATGTGGTTCCAGCATGGCCATTTGGAAAATCTCATTCCGTTTCTTTTCACCCCCGGAAAAACCATCATTTACTGATCGACTTAAAAATTTCTCATCCATTTCAACCAATTTGAGTTTTTCCCTCATCTTTTGCAAAAATTCCCGAGCATCGTAGGTCTTCTGACCATGATATTTTCTGACTTCATTCACAGCGTGCTTTAGGAAATTAGCCATCCTTACCCCGGGGATTTCGACGGGATACTGAAACGCCAGAAAGAGTCCTTCACGTGCCCGGTCTTCCGGCGCCATTTCGATAAGATCATTGCCCATAAAAGTGATGGAACCTTCAGTTATATCATAATCTTCCCGACCAGCCAATACATTGGCCAGGGTACTTTTACCAGAGCCGTTGGGTCCCATAATTGCATGAATTTCACCGGCTTTCACTGACAGATTAATTCCCTTTAAAATTTCATTTCCCTCCACCGAAACTTTTAAATTTTTTATTTCAATCATGTTCTCTCTCTTTAATATAATTTTTTTATGTTTTATCATTCGTTTTTACTGAGTTTTAACCGACGCTTCCCTCGAGACTGATTTCAAGTAATTTTTGTGCTTCCACAGCAAATTCCATCGGAAGTTCACGAAAAACTTCCTTACAATATCCATTGACCACTAATGCGACGGCATCCTCTGTATCGATCCCTCTCTGATTCAGATAAAAAATCTGATCCTCGCCGATTTTGGAAGTCGTCGCTTCATGCTCGACTTTGGCAGTTTTATTTTTTATTTCTAGGTAAGGAAAGGTGTGGGCGCCGCATTTATCCCCAATCAGCAAAGAATCACATTGAGAAAAATTACGGGCATTTTCGGCTGTTTCATACACTTTTACTAATCCCCGATATGAATTATTGCTTTTTCCGGCCGAGATTCCCTTGGAGACAATTCGGCTGCGTGTATTCTTGCCCACATGGATCATCTTTGTACCGGTATCCGCCTGCTGCAAGTTGTTCGTGAAGGCCACTGAGTAGAATTCTCCTTCAGAATTATCGCCTTTCAGAACCACACTGGGATATTTCCAGGTTATAGCCGAGCCCGTTTCCACCTGAGTCCAGGAAATCTTGGAATTTTCCCCATCGCATAATCCCCGTTTGGTAACAAAATTATAAATCCCGCCTTTTCCCTCCTGGTCTCCAGGATACCAGTTTTGAACGGTCGAATATTTTATTTCCGCATCTTTGTGGGCAATTAATTCAACCACTGCTGCATGCAACTGATTTTCGTCACGCATGGGAGCAGTGCAACCTTCGAGGTAGCTGACATAGGCTCCTTCATCTGCAATAATAAGAGTACGTTCAAATTGACCGGTTTTGGCTGCATTGATTCTAAAATAAGTTGATAATTCCATGGGACAGCGAACACCTTTGGGGATATAGGCGAAAGAACCATCACTGAACACGGCGGAATTCAAGGACGCAAAATAATTGTCACCCGGGGGCACAACTGTTCCGAGATATTTTTTGATCAGATCTGGATGTTTTTGAATTGCTTCTGAAATTGGACAGAATATGATTCCCAGATCCTCCAATTCCTTTTGGAAAGTAGTGGCCACGGACACACTATCCATAACCGCATCCACCGCCACCCCTGCCAGTTGCTTTTGTTCTGCAAGAGGTATCCCTAACTTCTCAAAGGTCTCCAATAATTTCGGATCAACTTCATCCATGCTTTGCAATCCCTTCTGTTTTCGCGGAGCAGCATAATAAATGGCATCCTGATAATCAATCGGTGGATAGTGAATGTAGGCCCACTTGGGCTCTTTCATTTTCGACCAGCGCTGGAACGCTTTCAAGCGCCATTTGAGCATAAATTCAGGTTCATTCTTTTTGGCAGATATAAAACGAACAGTATCCTCATTTAAGCCCTTCGGTGCCTGATCCGTCTCAATATCAGTAGTAAACCCATATTTATACTCCCGTTTGGCCATTTTCTCAAGCAGCTGCTGTTCATCGGTCTTTTTCTGATCTGAGGGCATAATATTTTCCTTCATAAATTTGACAATATAAAAATTAAAGTGTTTATACAAAAAAGTCAAGATTAAAAAAACAATTCTTAGTGGGGATTTTCTTTGACTCAAGAGTATGATTCAATTATTCCAAAATAGTTACACGTCCATAATCAATCCATAATAAGGGAAAAAGAATTACATGAATTGTATTGACCCAAAGTGGGTGTCTTGTTCAATCTCTAGAACCCAAAAACTTTCGCGGGAGTATCATATTTCCCATTGATTCTTTAACCCCTTAATCCTACCCTTAAATCCTGATTTTATAATAATAATTGACCGGTAAAGAATCCCTCTCTATATTACAATTAAATGGGACTAAAATAGTCGGATTTAAATGATTCGGATCAGTAAGAAAATTGAATATGCTTTAATGGGCCTGTTATATATGGCCCGTAAGAATCTGAATGAATTAACCTCTGCTAAGGAATTATCTCAGGCATATAATATTCCACCTGAGCTGATGGGCAAGGTTTTGCAAAACCTCGCCAGGTTTGAAATTATTGAGTCTGTGCAGGGCGTAAAGGGGGGATACCGGTTGCGGCAGCCAGTCAATCGTATAAAATTAAGTGATGTGATTGCTGCGGTTGACGGTCCCTTAAAAATTGTTAATTGTTTTAAGGTGCAAAATTCATTTGAATGCCACCAGCATTTCCAGTGCACCATAAAAAATCCGATGGAATTTATTCAGCGAAAACTAACTGTCTTCTTTAACAATGTCAGTCTTCAGGATATTGAGAACGACATGTTGGTCAGATCCGAACCGGAACAGCGCCAATAGAATCTTTCTAAATAAAAAGCAAGGAGAATTTCCAATGTCTGAGTGGATTAAAGTTGGCCTGGAAAGTGACCTAACCGAAAATGTCTGTGTCTTTGATTTTAAGGGTAAACCTGTGGCAGTATTTAATCTGGAAGATGGGTTTTATGCTATTGATAATATTTGCTCCCATGAAGAAGCCTCTCTGGCAGAGGGAGAAATTGAGGATGGAAAAATAGAATGTCCATTGCACGGAGCGATGTTTGACATTCGTACCGGAAAAAATCTTTCCCTGCCGGCAGTTTTGCCGGTGAAATCTTATCCCGTTAAGATTGAAGATGGCAATATTTACCTGAAAACTGAAGATTGAATGTTGAGGAAGTGATGTCACATATTAATGTGGATGGCAAACAACTGGAAACGCTTGAACTTTTTGAGGTGGAAGAAGTCAGAAACGATTTTCCCATTTTGAAGGAAAAATTTTCTGGACCTAAAAACTCAGTCCTTCCACTGGTTTATCTGGATAATGCGGCAACTACTCAGAAGCCTCAGCAAGTCCTGGATGCAATGCAATATTATTACCGGCATCAAAATGCCAATGTGCATCGGGCTATTCACAAGCTGGGTGAAAGGGCTACTGCTGCCTATGAGGATAGTCGAAAAAGAATCTCGCGCTTTATCAATGCCAGATCTCACCGGGAAATCGTTTTTACACGGGGAACCACTGAAGCCATTAATCTGGTAGCACATTCCTGGGGCAGAAAATTGATTGGTCGTGGCGATGAAATTCTTTTGAGCGAAATGGAACATCACAGTAATTTGATTCCCTGGCAACTTCTGGCAAAAGAAACAGGTGCCGTCTTACGTTTCATACCTTTTTCAAGATCAAATGGAACACTGCAAATAGGTCATCTCGAAGAAATGATCAATGAAAGAACCCGTTTGATTTCAGTGACGCATATGTCCAATGTTTTTGGGACAATTAATCCTGTACGGGGGCTGATTCAAAAAGCCCATGATCATCATATACCGGTTATGCTTGACGGAGCGCAAAGTGTCCCTCATCTTCCTACAGACGTTCAGGAGCTTGACTGTGATTTTTTGGCTTTTTCTGGCCATAAAATGTGTGGCCCGACGGGCATTGGCGTTCTCTATGGTAAAGAAAAGCTCCTGGAAGAAATGGAGCCTTTCCAGGGTGGGGGAGAGATGATTGGTTCGGTATGGTTGGATAAAGCGACCTGGAATGAAGTACCCCATAAATTTGAGGCCGGTACGCCTGATATTGCAGGTGCAATCGGTTTGGCTGCGGCAATCGATTATCTTGACCGGCTTGGGATGGAAAGGATAACACTATACGAACAAAAATTAACGACCTATGCTTTATCAAAGATGCGGGAAATCAGCGGTATGAGAATTTTCGGAATGGCTCCCTTCCGCGGGGGGGTCATTTCATTTTACCTGGGTAAGATTCACCCTCATGACATGGCCCAGTTTCTCGATAGTAAAGGCATTGCGGTAAGAGCAGGACATCATTGCGCGCAACCCCTAATGCGTAAGTTGGAGATTCCTGCGACGACCCGCGCCAGTTTTTATTTTTATAATACCTTCAGTGAGATAGATTTTCTCATTGATAATCTAAAACAGGCTCTGGAGTATTTTGGGTATGGAACTGGATGAACTTTATCAGGATATTATTTTAGACCATTATAAAAATCCCCATAATTTTGGGGAAGGGGAAGCATCCTGCACCAATGTGGAACTCGATAATCCGGTTTGTGGAGATCACATTAAACTCATGCTGTTGATCGATGAAAATGATATCATCCAGGATGTAAAATTTACCGGCAGTGGTTGCGCAATCAGTATGGCATCCGCATCTATAATGACAGAAGAAATTAAGGGCAAAAAGGTTCAGGAAGTCAGAGCGATTATTGAGGATGTATTGGGGGCTATGCGCGGGGAAAAGGAAGCTGATAACTTGGATGAACACGGGGATTTGATCGCTCTTAAAGGAGTCATGAAATTTCCGGTGAGAGTAAAATGCGCCACACTGGCCTGGCACGCAGTACGGGATGGTATCACCAAATGCGAACAGGAAAAAAAATAAAGGAGTCTATTCAAATTTTATGCAGATGACCATTTCGCAGATTTCCATATAAACTTTAACGATCGGTGGTGGCTACAGGAGTAAAAATTCACCTGCCTTAGTCCATTTCCCATACATATAATTTTACAACTTTAATTTTTTAGAATTCAAATGGAACTTTATAGAATAATATATGTATATACAAATAATGTATTAATAAATAATGTCATTACATGATTATTTTTTATGGCTTCATTATTCTTTTAACTAATTTCGTAAAGGAGGATATATCATGCGTTTCACTCAATTAATTTATGTTGCAATGGCTGTAGTTTTTATTATTACCGGTATCAGGGCTTCCGATAAATATGTGCCTGACAAAGCGCATACCAATATTGGTTTCACGGTAAAACATATGGTGATAGCCACAGTTCCAGGAAAATTCGGAGAATATACCATCGATTTTATGTTCGATGAAAATGATCTCGAAAATTCGAGTATAGAGGCAACCATCAAAACGGCCAGTATTGATACGGATAATGAGAAGCGTGATAATCACCTGCGGAGTGCTGATTTCTTTAATGCCGAAAAACATCCTGAAATTACATTTGTGAGCAAAGAGGTTATTAAGAAAAATGACCAGTATATTGCGAAGGGAACTCTCACCATTCGGGGTGTATCAAAGCAGGTAGAGTTGCCATTTAAGCTTCTGGGCCCTGTCCAGGATCCCTGGGGCAATACCAGACTGGGTGTGGAAGCAGGATTGACAATTGATCGGCAGGATTATGGTGTAAGCTGGAATAAAACTCTTGATACCGGCGGTTTAGTTGTCAGCGATGAGGTGAATATAAAACTTGATGTGGAACTGCAGAAAGAGGGATAAGC